>CAZQGG010000003.1:0-467875 GCA_964592875.1 uncultured Methanoregula sp. | reverse complement strand
CTCAGGTCACTGCGTCCCGAACGCAATAGGATGGTCCAGGCTACCCTACGACCCCGCGTTCATCATGTCAACTGCTGTTACTGGTACGGGTTGAGCTCATCGATGATCTCTTTGTGCGTCAGGAGCATGCGCCGGCAACAGTACCGGGAAATGTTGAGATCGTCGAGGATCTTTTTGGGATCCTCGCCTTTCTCTCTCCTGACCCTGAACTCTTCCCATGCTGTGGAGATCGGTTTTCCACAGGTGAAACATCGTACGGGTATCAAGATTTCTGACCTCTCATCATATCTTCTGTTTAACGATAAGACTTTTGGAACTTTGCACGTGCACCTGAGCCGTGCGGTTTCTTGGCTTCTTTCTGGCGTGAATCGTTGACGAGGAGCGTCCTGTCATATGTCAGGTAGATGTCCTTCATCGCAGGGTCGTTGTGCCACTTGACGATGCCACGGGCAAGTGCTGTCCGGACTGCTTCTGCCTGTCCCATGACGCCGCCACCGGCTACATCGATGGTGACATCGATGCCGTTGACCGCGTTGGGGATGAGGAGGAGCGGCTCGGCGATCTTCATCCGGGTGGTGTCCGATCCATAGGTTTCGAGGGGAACGGAGTTGATCCGGATGACGCCTTTGCCGGCCTTTAAGGTCGCCCGTGCGATTGCCGTCTTGCGTTTTCCGCTTGTGTTGATGATCTTTACCATGATGGCCACCTTAGAACTTTGCTCCGAGGAGTGTGCTCACTGCACCGAGCGTGATGAAGGCCGGGTTGTTCAGACGGTTCATGTGTGCATCTTCCAGCACTTCCATCTCTTTACCAACGAACTCGACCGGGACACCAACGTAGCACTTGATTGCTTTCATTGCCTCAACGCCACGGGGGCGCTTGTAGGGGAGCATGCCACGGATCGTCCTCTTCATGAGGTGGTCCGGCCGGCGCGGGACGAACGGTCCCCAGTGGGAACCGGATGCGCCGCGTTCCCGCTTGTGCCGGTAGTTGGCAAGCACACGTGCCTTGCTGCCGGAGATGACTACCTTCTCGACATTGACGATCGCGATCTGTTCACCCGCAAGCCCGCGCTGTGCGACCAGGCTTGCAAGGCGCCCGAGGAGGAGTCCGTCACCGTTGATTACTGTAACCATGTCTTGTTCACCTCAGGATCCGGACACCGCTGCCTTTCGGGTTGTCCTTTATCAGCTGCTCAATCGTCATGCACTGTCCCTTCGCGTCCTGAATCTTGCTGGTCGCCGATGCCGAGAAGTTCAGTGCCGCTACGTTCACGGACTGTTCCAGCACGCCGCTTCCAAGTACCTTTCCCGGGACGATGATCGTCTCGCCGTTCTGGGCGTACCGGTTGATCTTGGACAGGTTGACCTCGGCGTAGTTCCGGTTCGGGGTCTCGAGCCTGCTAGCAATCTCGCGCCAGATCTTCGCCTCATTCTCGCGGCCCTTGTTCTTCAAGAGCAAGATGAGACTCGTCAGACGGGGGTTCGTCTTCTCTACAATTCTTGTCATTTCTTTTCATCCCCTGATAATTCGCCAAGCTGTTTCTCCAGCTCGTCTGCCTGCTCCCTGATAAATAACAGGGCACGATTCATGATCTCTTTGGCCGGCAGGGACCCGTCGCTCTCGACCACAAAGATAAAACGGTCGGGTTCGGCGGTGATCCTGATTGCCGGCTCATCCCCGATGCCACTCGCAAGGCAGGCCCGTTCGCAGAGCTTGCACATGGAGCAGTCGGGAAGTTTTCCTTCTGCAACCTGGACTTTCTTCCCCTTCACTACAAGGATATCGCGGGGGCACTCCTCGACGCACATACCGCAGGCGTCGCAGGCTTCGCTGATTGTGATGATCGGGTGATTCTTGTACCCGCAGACGAGCGTTGGCTGCCACTTTGCGTGTACCTTCCCCGTGTTGAGGATGGCACGTGCCTCGATGACGAGTTTCTGCCCTTTCGTGAGTTTCACGATCGGGATATTGTCATACACCGGTGCTGCACCGGGGTCCTGCGGAATCAGGTCACTGGAGGTGACAGTCCTTGGACCCTCAACGCTGAGGGTGTAGGTGGCCGTGCAGCCGGGGCATCCGGCCCCGCCGCACGAGCAGGTGTCCTTGGTCGAATAGGTAGTAAGGTCGGTCTTGATGGGAATGAGCCCGATACGGTGGGCCAGCATCTCGTCGAAGAGTGCGCTCGTGTTATCGTAGATGCGCACATCCTCGATTGCGAGGGTGGGTACCTCACCGATCATTGCCCGCCGCATGGCGTTGGCAAAGGCCGGGCTCGCTCCCGTAAGGGTGAATCGTGCGAGGGAGTCGTCCAGACTGGCGAATGTGATCTCCATCACACTCTCCTTCCACGTCGTCCGCCTTTTGCTCGGCAGGAGTCGTGGGGAACCGGGGTGACATCTTCGATACGACCGATGCGCATGCCGGCACGGGCGAGGGCACGGATGGCTGCCTGGGCACCGGGCCCGGGGCTGCGCTGCTTGCCCTGGCCGGGTGCTCTGACCTTGACGTGGACACCGATGATGCCTTTTTCACGGGCATTCTGGGCCACGTTTGAGGCCATCTGCATGGCCGCGTAGGGCGAGCTCTCGTTCCGGTCCTGCTTGACAACCATACCACCGCTCGACTTGGTCACGGTCTCTGCACCGGAGAGGTCCGTTACGGTGATGATGGTGTTGTTGAAGGACGCAAAGATGTGGGCAATGCCCCATTTTTCCTTGTCATTTGCCGCCATGTTATCTCCTGCCTCCGCGTCCCTGGTATCCGCCAAATGCACCGGGCGCCTGCTTGGGGGCGATTGCGGGTTTGGCTATCCGGACCTTCTCAGCGTGGGAGTCGGAGAGGAACGGTGATGCACCGTAGTACGTGATCTGCGATTCCTCGACACGGTTGACACGGTAGCCGGGGATGTTGGTGCGCCGGCCATTGATTGCAATGTGGCCGTGGGTGATCAGCTGCCGGGCCTGCTTCGGCGACCGGGCGAGTCCCTTGCGGTAGACAAGGGACTGGAGCCGGCGTTCGAGCTGGGTCTGGATCTTGAGCGCGAGAACATCTTCGATGCCTGCGTCAGGCCCGAGGAGTCCCTGCCTCTGGAGCGAGGAGATCATTTCGGCTTTCTTGGACTCGTAGAGCGCCACGTTGGTGGCGCTCGATCCAAGAGCGAGGAGACTGCGGGCACCCTTGCGGTACTTGCGCAGGTGTTCCTGTGCCTTCCAGACTTCGCGCTTGTTCCGGAGACCGTACTCGATGACGAGACGGGTCTCGGACTCGATCCGGGACTTCTCCCACGGGCGCTTCGGGGTCTGGTAAGACTTGTGGTTCTTGCCTGGGTATCCCATGATTACGAGCCTCCCGCAGTCTTACGCTTGACACCGACGGTCGTGCCGGTTCTGCCGGTCGACTTGGTGCGCTGACCGCGGACCTTCTGGCCGGTCTCGTGCCGGATGCCACGGTAACACCGGATCTTCCTCATCAGGTTGACATCTTCATCATTGATGAGGGTGAGATCGGTACCGAGCAGGTGCTTGGTCTCACCGGTGTACACGTCCTTCGGGCGGTTTGCCATCCAGGTCGGGATCTTGGTGATATATTGTTCGACAGCGGTACGAATCCGGTTGACCGAATCCTCGTCAAGGCGGCCGAGCGCTGCATACTCGTCGACCTTTGCCATGCGGGAGATCACCGTTGAGGTATGCCTGCCGACACCCTTGATGCCGGTGAGGGCAACCCTCACGGACTTGGTTCCATCGAGATCGGTGGTACCAACCCTTACGAAATACTTAATGTCTTCTTCCTGAGCCATCCAATCCCCTCGATTGTGAGACTGTCTCTTTAAGCGCTGAGGGGGAGATTTGAACTCCCGAGTCCTTTCGGACACAGGTTTAGCAAACCTGCGCCATACCAGGCTTGGCTACCTCAACAGAGGAATCTCGCATCTTACTACAGACACTCGCAGCAGATAATCTGCTGCTCCATGAATGGTGCTTTATTATATGGTAGGGTTCGGGTAATAAGTGTTACGCAGATCTCCATGCCAATGGCAGGACGGATCTCGCAGGTTCACGCATCGCACTGTAATAACAGAACACGATGCGGTACTTGTTGCCGGACCTTGTATCTAAGTATGTGCTGCTTTCTATATGATTCTCCCTTAACTGATCCGGGCACCACCCGCTTCAGGTCCGGCATAATTATACAAAAACTCATATGGAATGACGTAAGACATATCTTACTGATCAGCCATGGATGTTGCAATTACCCGTATGAGTTCCAAAGGTCAGGTTGTTATTCCTGCCTCGATGCGAACCGATCTTCCCGAAGGTGAAAAGATCCTGATCATAAAGGAAGGAGAACGGATCATCTTAAAACCGCTGACCGACATTGAACCGGCCTTGCGGGAGGACATCCTGTTTGCGGAAAAAACCGAAGCCGCATTCGTGGAATATTCTCGCGGTACCTTCACTAAGAAAGACGCAGGTGACTTCATCGAAGAGATGGATTCATGGTGACCGTTGCTTACGATCCGCACTTTGAAAAGATGATCCGTAAGATCAGCGATGCCCGGCTCAAGGAGCATGTGAAGCAGCAGATCAAAAAAATTATCGGGAACCCCAATCTCGGAAAACCGATGCGCTATTGCCGCAAACAGACCCGGGAGGTTTACATCCCGCCATTCCGGTTATCGTACTGGTATGATAAGCGCAAGGACACGATTGTCTTCCTCGCTCTCTATCACAAGGATGAACAGTAGTCGTCCCGGAACCCCGGATCAAAAAGCGGCCCCCCGTCTCTCCCAATCTCCACCAGCGCATCGGCCGTAACGCGGAAGAACCGCCACGTGCCGTACCGTGAATGGAGCCAGAGCTCGCACGACACGGCCGTATCCTGTGCAACCGAACGGAGCTGCCGGATCCTGTCCTCGCAGTCCCGGGAGATATCTTCCAGCGTCACCCGGATCCGTTCCGTGTACTTCACGCTGACAAATGCCACCGGCTTCGGCTTCGTTCCGGAGATCGTGAAATCGTACAGCAGCTCCGTGCCCCGTGCGGCCAGCTGGATCGCACCACGCTGCAGTGCGATCGGGATCGCATCGCGGAGGGTCACGAGCGGGCGCGGTCCCCGGCTCATGTCATGCACTCCCGTCCCACGCGTCCGTCCGTGACCAATCGATCCGGATGATTCTTCGGGTTGAAGATAACTATGCCCCACATGTAAGAGAAGAGTTTGATAATTTTTATTAAATATTCCCGGGATATGCCGGGTTCATTCATGGAACCTGAGAGTTATACGCAAGGATTCCAACCGCAGTCAAATCCCCCGTACTCCTGGTAACTCTTTTCAAGAGATCCATACATGGGGGGTCGGGCTGGGGCAATGCATGATCCGGACGTATGCACATGAACGCGAAATTGCTTTTTGTAGAATTTTTGCCTTTGGCAGTTCCCCGAACGGTAAACACTACCCCCAATCTTCGAAATTACGAGTGAGAACGGGCATTCAATAGATTGTTCAGATCCCTGATAAGTGCAGGAAAAAGACCGTACCAATCCAACTTCCGGGAAGATTTTTTATCATTTCACGCACGCATAGTCCAAGCGTCGGATCATCTGCCCCAGCCCGACCCCCCGCACCAGTTCCGGGTTTTTTACAAAAAAACGGGATTTTTACGACGTAATATGAACGTACTGTTCAGGAAAAGTCATGTAGGGGGTCGGGCTGGGGCAAACATGAATCCAACGAAAACAACCGGAGATAACCGGCACTGTGGATTGAGATGAGGGAACCCGACCCGGTGATGCAATGCGCATTATTTCCCGGCAACCCGGTACGCTCCTTTCGGCACCGTGATCTCGAACCGGGCCCCGTTCCCGGGTTCGCTCGTTTCCCGGATCGTGATGCCTGTGATCCCGATGATCTCCCGGACAAGGAAAAGCCCGAGTCCGGTATTTTTCCCGAATCCCCGTTCGAACAGGTGTGCCTTCTCCTCAGGACCGATGCCGGCGCCGTCATCTTCGCATAAGATCACAAGACCTTCTTCTGACTCCTTCATCGCTACCCGTACGGCGGTCATTCCCTCCCCGCCATACCTGAGGGCATTGTCGATCAGGTTGTAGAAGACCTTCTCAAAGAGCGGGTCGGCATACACTTCGAAACCGGCACAATCCGTACGAACCGCGATCGTCCCGAGGGGCAGGGATGCTGCGGCAGTTTTTACGTGCGTCCCGACATTCTGCCAGACCGGATCGTTGACGCCCATATCCTGGTAATACCGGGTGAAGACGATCTGGTTCTCCAGCGTCAACGCGATCCGCTCTTCCTTTGCAATATACTCCGCCATCCGGGCCGGATCGGCAAGTTGATCTTTCGAGAGCAGGAGGAAGCCCTTGAGGGCGAGCAACTGGTTCGAGATATCGTGCCTTGTGATGCTGTTGAGGAGATTGAGTTTTGCATTCGCCTGGCGGAGAGCACTCTCCATCTGTTTGATTTGGGTAATGTCAATGTGGGTCCCGATCATCCTCACGGGCTGGTTGTTGTCATCCCGTTCCACAACTTTCCCTCGGTCGAGCACCCAGACCCAGTGGCCATCCGCGTGAAGCATCCGTGCCTCCATCTCATAGACCGGGATCGTGCCCGCAAAGTGTTTCTGTACCAGATCCTCCGAGCGCTTCAGGTCGTCAGGATGACATAAACCGGTCCAGGTCCGGATCGAGACCGGTTCCAGGTCTTTCATCGAGTAGCCCACGATCTCCGCCCATCGTTCGTTGATGATGAGACTGCCATCCTTAATGTTCCAGTCCCAGACTCCCGCACCCGAACCCTCGATGGCAAGGGCCAGCTGCTCCCGGCTCTTCCGGATCTCTTCCTCAGTATTCTTCCGGTCCGTGATGTCCCGGAGCGCTCCTGCGATGCCGGCGGGTGTTCCATCCGGGTTTCTGAGTACGTGGGCGGAGAGGGAGACCGGCGTTCGCGTACCGTCACGTTTCACCAGCACGATCTCGTAATCCCGCACATACCCGGTCTTCTGGAGGGCAGCAACCAGGGCATTCCGGTCGTTCTCATCGGAATAGACCGTTGTCACCGGTTTACCCACCAGTTCTTCCGCCGGCCACCCGGTGAGGTGGTGGCAGGAAGGGGAGAGGTACAGGATAATTCCATCGCTATCCGTCTCATAGTACAGGTCCTCGAACGATTCGACAATGTTTCGGTACCGGGTCTCACTCTCATCAAGCACCCGGTTCACCCGCTTCCTCTCGGTGATGTCCCGGGCTGAGGCATAGAGTAGCGGTTCTCCATCAATAATGACCGATGTTGCTGTGATCTCCACCTCGCGGAGGGTGCCATCTTTCCTCCGGTGAAGCGCCTCGAACATGCCCCCGGTATGGATCAGGCCGGCGATCCATTCCTTCTGTTCGGCGGTGGTGGCCGTTACATCCCAATCCGACACGTTCAGCCGGGCCGCTTCTTCTTCGGAATAGCCGAGGTGCGACAGGAACGCCTGGTTCCATTCCCGTAACCGGCCATCCCTGTCGACTACATGGATTGCATCGGTCGAGGTCCTGAGCAGGAGCTCATAGTACCGGCTCTTCTTCTCAAGTTCCCCGGTCTTCTTCCCGAGTGCCTGCTCGACGCTGCGCCGTGAAGTCACGTCAGTGATGAAGCCTTCCAGGAAGAGCAGCCGGTTATCCGCTGAGAAGATCCCCCGGCCCCGCTCCCAGACCCACCGGGTCTCCCCGCTCTTCGTGATGATGGGGTATTCGTCCTCGAAGACCTCGTGCCGGTCCAGCAGGGCCTGCCATTTCTCCCAGACACGTTCGCGGTAATCCGGGTGAATAATGTCGTTATAGGTCAGGAGAGAATTCTCAAGAAAATCGCGGGGCTCATAGCCGGTCAGGTCCCGGCACCCGTCGCTGATATAGGTCATCGTCCAGTCATGGTCGTTCGTGCACCGGTACACAAATCCGGGCAGGTTGCTGATGAGGGTGGCAAGGACCCGCTCCCGTTCCCGGAGCTGCTCTTCTGCCTGGTGCCGGCCGGAGACATCGACCATGATCCCCCGGATACCGGTGACCGTGCCGTCCCGGACAATGGGCGCTGTATAGATCGTGAACGGAAATGAACTGCCATCCTTGCGCAGGGCCCGGTACTCCTGGCCCCCGCCCACAGGCTTCTTTCCGCTGACGATCTCCGCAAAGGCGCGGGCCGCCCGCTCCCGATCTTCAGGAACAATCATCTCAGGGATATGCAGTCCCCGGGTGAAATCCTCGCGGCTGTACCCGAAGAGTTCGAACGCAACGGCATTTGCATACGTGAGGAGTCCCCGGGTATCCGCCTCGTACACGATCTGCGGCAGCATATCTGCCATCTCGCGGAACTTCTCCTTGCTCTCCCGGAGCGCCATCTCGATCCGTTTCCTCTCCGTCATATCCCGGATCGACTCGATGGCACCGACAACGACGCCACCCGTATCATAGAGCGGGGAGGCCGTGAACCAGAGCGTTGCACCGCGGCCGTCATTGAAATGGGGAATAGCAATCTCCGAGAAGAGCGTCTTTCCCTCCCGTTTGATGAAGGGATATTTTGCATTCAGTGCAGGATCGCGGTTCTGGACCAGATCGATGAGGAGGGGCCGGCGTTCATGGTAGAACGGGAGTGCATATTCATAGTCGCCCTTTCCCACCATGGCGGCGGCCGCAATACCCGTCATCCGTTCCATGGCCCGGTTCCAGGCAATGACAACTCCCCGGGTATCGATGGCAAACGTTGCATCGGGAAGGAAGTTGATGATGTCCGCTTCCCGACGCTCGTGATCGTGGATGCTTGCTTCCGCCCGTTTCTGGAAGACGGCCTGCCTGACCTTGTGCGCCAGTTCGGCAAACTGCGCCTGCGGGGCACCTCCCTTCTGCAGGTAAAAATCCGCACCATTGTTGATCGCCTCGATCACGACCTCCTCGCGACCCCGGCCGGTAAATAGGATAAAGGGGATTGTGCCGAATTCCGACCGGACACATTTCAAAAAGGCAATGCCGTCCATCTCCGGCATCTGGTAGTCCGAGATGATGGCATCGTACCGGGTGGATCTCAGTTTTTCCTGCGCCTCAAGGGGCGATGTGCAGGTATCGATCGTGAGATCACCGGAGGTCTCCAGGAACAACCGTCCGATCTCGAGGAGTTCCGGTTCGTCATCAACATAGAGTGCCGCAATCGTGCTCATACAGGTCGGAATATGGGATATATTCCCTATACCGTATGAGTTGAAGATAATTCCGGTGTTCAGGAGGGGATCATCCCTCCCGGCCCCGAATTCCCGGCTGCAGGGCCGGTCTATCCCAGTTCGAACGTGGTGACCCCGAAGATCTCCGATAAGGGAAGCGGGACGGGATCCCGCGTGGTGTAGAGCCGGGCGGTAGAGAAGACCGGGTTCATCCCACGGTCTTTGACAAGGCTGACGGCATCCGCATTCGGAACCGGGATATCAAGATAGAAGGGTTCGCTGGGTATTCCCGCAATGAGCCCATCCATGATCAGTTCAGCGGTTGCCCGGTTGCGGGCAAAGAGCGGCCCGATCTTGTGGCCGGTCTGGCAGGGCCGCCGGACACCGTACCCGAGGATCTCCCCGCTCTCATCAAGCCGTGCAAGACCGTAGTGACCCGGGTGCTGCACCCAGCACGTAAGGAAACGCTCCCGCCGGGCCGGGAAGTGTGCGGCATCATAGTCCGCGAGCAGGGTGAAGTCCACATCCCGTGCCGGCACGAGCCCGTCCGGCATCGCCCCGCCACCGGTGCCCTCGTACCGGGCATTGTTGTAGTGCAGGAAGAGCCCGCCGTCTTTCTGGTACTTCTCCACCATCGCGACAACGCCGTCCCCGCCAACGATGCGCGATCCGGCATGGCGCATTGCATACCGGTAGAGCGGCATCCCGACACCCTGTGCACGGTATGCCGGGTCCACGATGAAGAGACCGGCAAACGAGAACCGGTCATCGTAGTTGACCACCGATACTGTACCCACGATCCTACCATCCGCTTCCGCACAGAAGAAACCGGCCGGATCCGATGCAAAAAAACACTCTGCATCGTAGAGGCCGGGGTTCCAGCCTTCGCGGGCGGCCCACGCCACGGCCGTATCGACGTCCTCTCGGGTCATGCACCGGAACCGCACATCATCCATCACCAGAACAACCTCGTTCGTGCGATATTGGCAGGACAACTACATACACGTGACGGTACGGGATCGGATCGCGAGACCGTGGTTTTTAAAAAAAGAGAGAGGTGGTTCAGAGTGCATTGACCAGCGAGCGCCGGGTGACGACGCCTGCCAGCTTGCCATTCTCGGTCACCGGGACCGCACTGATGTTCTTCTTGTGCATCAGGGCGATCACATCGGCAACCTTTGCGGCACGGTCCACGGAGATCAGGGGAGCGCTCATGATATCCTTGACGAGCAGGTTCCGGATCCGGTGGTCCTGGTGGTTACCGTCCACCTGCTTGCGGAACTCCCGCATCGCCACCGCCACATCGGTCTCGGTCACGATGCCCATGTACTTCTCGTGCTCCGTGACCACGAACCGGGCGATGTGATCGTCCAGCATCCGGCGCCGGAGGTGGACCACGCGTTCGTCCGCCTCGATGGTCAGCACATTCTCGATCGCACTCGCCAGTCCGTCACCGGGCTGGAACTTCTTGATCAGGTCGCCGGCCGTGACCTGCCCGATCAGTTTATGATCGGCGTCGTACACGACCACCAGCTTGTACTTCTGGAGGAGCGGGATCAGGACATTGACATTCTCGTCGGGATAGACGCTCGTGAAGTCCTCCTCGACAACGCTTGCCACGTGGATGGCAGTTGGGACGAGCCCGGAGTTCTGCTTGCTCCCAAGCTTCTCTGCGATTGCCTGCCGCGAGACCGTGCCGACAACGGTATTGTTATTGACTGCAATCAGGGGATCGACCCCCGCATCCAGCATCTTGTCGAGCGCTTCGGTGATCTTGGCTGATT
Organism: uncultured Methanoregula sp.; assembly: GCA_964592875.1. Lineage (GTDB taxonomy): Archaea > Halobacteriota > Methanomicrobia > Methanomicrobiales > Methanospirillaceae > Methanoregula. Next base: position 456,880 of record CAZQGG010000003.1, on the reverse strand, counting down.
TTGCTATGGTTGAGGGCTTTGCCATTACGTCTTTGATAAAAACTTCTTTTGTCATTTCGCCACTTCCGTTATGATATCATCGCGTTTGAGTATCCCCAATATCGTGCTCTCCTCCATGACAACAAGGCTGTTGACATGGTGTCTCTCCATCTGTACAATGGCGTCCGTGAGCGGGGTTTCCCCGGCAATTGTGATCACGGGACTTGTCATCAGGTCCTCCGCGGTCACCGCGGGAATCACCATCAGGCTCTGTCCGTTCGCCATCTCGCGTCTGCGTATGGTTACATCTTTTCCGATCACCCGTGATATCTTGGGTTCGTCTTCATAGAATGCCAGGTTCGTCTCAGTGATTATCCCTGCCGGGGTACCATCATCGTCCGTCACCAGCACCTTGTCGCCGCGTACCTTCATCAGGCCGATGATATGATCGAGCGAGTGGTAGCGGCTGGCCGTCAGTACATCCTCCATCACGTCCCCGACCGTGCCTGCAAGGGCACGGGCGGGAGCGGATTTCATCAGATCCGTCTTTGTCACGATACCGGTCATCACGCCCTCATCTACGATGGGAAGACTGCTGATGTTCTGTTCAACAAACATCCGCGCAATCGTCCGCACGCCGGTATCGGGCGCAACAACGGACGGTCGTTCCGTCATGAGCGCCCCCACCGGGATCCGGTCGAGGGGACGGCGGCGCCAGGCCGGTTCACCCTGCCGCAGCCGGTAGGCAATGTCTTTTTTCGTGATGATTCCGACGAGTTTTCCGTCTTCCATAACCGGGAGCCGGGAGATCTTGTGCCGGACCATCAGGTTCCGGGCATGGGCTACGGTCGCGCCCGGTTCAACGACAAAGACCGGTGCGGTCATGATCTCATGTGCCAGCATGGTTTCTCATCCCCCTGCCAGTGCTTTCACGAGGTCAAACTCGGTGACGAGCCCGACAAGGCGGGAGTTCTCGATCACCGGGAGGGCGCCGATATTCCGCTTCAGCATCTCGCGGGCCATCTCGCTGATGGACTTCTCCGGAGTCGTCGTGAAGAGTTCCCCGGCCACAAGCGTCCTCACCGGGAGGCTGGTGACCTCAGATGCCTGCCCGGTCGATATGCGGCTGAAGACCTCCCGGCTCCCGAGATACCGCATGAGATCCGTTGCCGTGACGATGCCGTACAGCACGTCATCGCTCACCACCGGCAGGCGCCGGAAACGGTGCTTTGTCATCTCGCGGGTGACGGAGGCGATCGGGCAGTCCGGTGCGGTCACCCGGAGCGAGGTGGTCATCACATCCTCGACTTTGAGGCGGCTGTGTTCCGTCCTGAGCACGCCCAGCACATCGCGTTCCGTCACGATCCCGGCAAGGACGTCGTCCTTCCCGGTGATCGGCAGCCCGCCGATCTTCCGGCTGACAATGATCTCGATGGCATCCCGGATCTTCGCTTCGTGATCCAGCGTCTCGACTTTCTGGGTCATGATCGTCCGGACATTCTCGTTGAGAGCCGCGATCAGGTTGCCGTCATGCCTGACCTGCACGAGCCGGTACTTGTCGCCACCGCCCATGAAATCGATGATGTCGCCCGATGTAATGATCCCCCGCAGCTTACCGGTCCCGGGATCGGTGACCGGAAGCCTCCGGAAGCCGCACGTGGTCATCTGCTCGACGGCCCCGATGATGCTCTGCGTGGGGGGTGCCGCAATGACGTCGCGGGTTGCGATCGCCATGATCTCTCCATCCTGTTCTGCGATGTGGGATTTGAACTCCACCGGCCCGCGGTCAAGTTTTCCCTGCATCTTCAGGAGCCGGTCACCCTGCTTGGTGCCCCGGCCATTCTGGTGCATTAGTACCTCCGATAATTCAGGTATCTATATGTCCCGGGGCATCGCCCCGGTGTATTCGTTCATCCTCTGGTATCGCGTTCGTATCGTCGTCCTTATGCAAGTGCCGCGAGGACATCGTGGCGGTTCACAACCCCGGCCACGCGGCCCCCTTCGACTACCGGCAGGAAACTGATATCGTGCTTTACGATCTGTTCCGCTGCTGCGCTGATCGGTTCGTCCGGTCCGATGGTAACCGTGTCCCGGATCATCACATCCCCGACCGTGATTTTTCCATGCTGCGCGAGCGCTGACCGCACATTCCGGTGGCTGATCAGGTCGCGCCGGGATATCACCCCGACAAGTCGCTTCTTCTCGATGACCGGGAATGCGACAAAGCCGCTGTCCACGATCATCGGGTAGACTTTCGAGAGTTCATCGGAGGGTGCGGCAAAGACCACCTTTTCGGTCATGTACCGGGAGACCGGGCCATGCAGCTCGTTTCTTGAGATGATGACCGGGAAGAGATCGGCAAGGAGCACCCCCCCGATAACCTGTGATTTCCCGTCCACCACTGCGGCGCTGTCCGTTCTGAACTGCCGCATCATCCCGGCGGCATGTTCGATGGAATCCGTCAGGTTCGCCACCGGCGCTTCCCGTACGAACCCCTCGATCGTCACGTTTGATTTGGTTGCGGTCACCCGCAGGCCGTCCGTGATATCGATATAGCCGAGAAGGTGTTTCTTCCCGTTCACGACAAAGACTTCACGGAAGCGGTCGTCTCTCAAGATCTGCCGTGCCTTGGTTATCAGGTCGTCTGGTTTCAGCACAGGGATCTCGACAAGGAAATCCTGTGCCGCCCTCATCTGATATTGTCCTCCTCACGACAGGATAGGCAGAGCAGTGCCCCGTCCACCCGCTTGAGATCATCAGACATCTGGCTGCAGCGGTCGCAGACGCCCTGCTCGACAAGCTCCTCACGGTTGATCTCGATGAGATCCGTAAGGAGCTCGTTGAGCTCGTTGGAGACGGTAAGGAGATCCCGCACGGTGACGATGCCGATGACTTTCTTGGTGTCATCGACCACCGGCAATCTCCTTACCTTATGCTTCACCATCATCTTGGCTGCATCCGCCACGGTCTTCTCCGCACTCACCGTAATGAGTGGCGTGCTCATGATATCGCTTACCTGCACAGTACTCGGTTTGAGATCCTTTGCCACCACCTTGCAGGTAAGGTCTTCCTCGGTCACGATGCCGATGGGCTTCATGTTCTTGAGGATGATGACGCTCCCGACCTCCTCGATGCACATGGCCTTCGCCGCCTTCGCGGCGTTTGCCTCAATGCCGATCATGATCGGGTTCTTCTTCATCACTTCCCTGAGCGGGACACGGGTCTCGAACTGGATTGCATTCGTCGTCTTTTTCATGAGTCACCTCCTTGAAGTGCTTTTGATCTGATGATTACAATTAGCATACTCCCCTCCCCTTGTATAAATACAATTTGGCCGTGACAGGAATCTGCACGGCAAATCAGGTTATGGCGCATTTCTTCGACGTTATTCACTGAAAACAGGACGTGTCAGGGATAAGAAACATAATAAACTGCGTATCCAATACACTAGTAACGAGTTATGGTAAACCAGGAGTACCCGCGTACAATGCTTTGCCATCGAGGTGAATAGTGAAGATCTTTTATCAGACCTTTGGTACGGTAAAGAAGAAATTTACAGGCCTGCTCAACCGGTTTTTCAAGAAGAAGCGGACCCGTATCGGTATCTACGGTCCTCCCAATGCGGGAAAGACCACGCTCGCAAACCGGATTGCCCGGGACTGGACCGGCGATGCGGTCGGCCCGGTAAGCGAGATTCCGCACGAGACAAGGCGGGCCCGAAAGAAAGAGGATATTATCATCTCGGGTGCGAACGGCAACACGGTCGTCATGGATATTGTCGATACCCCGGGGGTTACGACTAAGATCGACTACCACGAGTTCCTCGAATTCGGTATGGAGAAAGACGAGGCAATCATCCGGGCCCGCGAAGCAACCGAAGGGGTGGCTGAAGCGATGCACTGGCTCCGCGAGGATATCGACGGGGTCATCTACATGCTCGACTCAACGGTCGATCCCTTCATGCAGGTCAATATCATGATGATCGGGATCATCGAGGCCCGGAACCTGCCGGTGATCATCGTGGCCAACAAGATCGATCTCCCCGACGCGGCCCCGGCCCGGATCCGGAGCGCGTTTCCTCAGCACCCGGTGGTCGCCATCTCAGGCCGGGAAGGAAAGAATGTTGAAGATCTCTACGAGATGATGCTCGAATACTTCGGGTGAGCCGGTCATGCCGCACAAGTGCACGAAATGCGGGCGGGAATACAAGGACGGGTCAACCGAGATCCTGAAAGGGTGCGAGAGCTGCGGCGGCAAGAAGTTCCTCTTCGTCAAAGAGGAGGAGCTCAACCGGGACGTGCTCGAAGAGAAGTCGATCGAGGAGATCGCAGAAGAGTCCCACGAAGAGGTTCTTGAGGTCGGCGGACCCGAAAATGCACAGAAGCAGGTGGAGATGTACGACCGGGTGGAGACGATCCGGATCGTCTCGCCCGGCTCCTACGAACTGAACCTTGAGCGGATGGCCCAGAGCGACGAGAGGATCGTCAGCGTGGGCAAGGAAGGCTCCTACATCATCGACCTGATGTCGATGGCAAAGGAAGAGCCCAAGAAGAAGGGCCGGAAGAGATAGGAAGATTATCCCTTCGCATTATTTTATTCAAGATCTTTTTTAGGATACGAGTATCCTGCACGGGCACTCTCACCGCGTCACCAGCTCATCCCGGATCCCATCGTAGGGCACCGGCAGGTCAAGGTTCCGGAAGAAGGCATCGGTGAAGATGATGCTGTTGGCGATCGCCCATTCCGCACACCCGTGACCCAGGCAGGCATCCGGGAAGAACGGCAGGCTCTTCTCCGCGAGCGGGTTTGTGGCAAACTTCTTCCGGAGGACTTTTTCGAACTTATCCGTGGTCGTCTCACCACTCTGACCAGGCACCCCCCCGTCATTGATCACCACCCATTCCCGCCGGTAGTGCATGAGGTGGTTGCGGATCTCTACGAGCGTTCTGACGTTGTCATAAGCCTGGTCTCCCTCTTCAAACGGTGCCCGTCCGGCAATAGAGAGGATCTTCTGGTACTTGCCGATCAGCGGTGACCGGTCGAAATTCTTCTCATTGTTCCACCCGTCCCGGATCGTGGCAAGGAGCTGCTCGTGCTGCTTGTCCGGGCAGAAATAGGCATCATCTGCCACGTCCGCGTAGAGCTCGTTGATCGTGCATTCGAGAAATGCGACGGTGGAAAGCACGGAGTTGAGGATGAATGCCTCGTGCCGGAGGAGATCTTCCTGCGGGAGGGGGGCAAGGCGCCCAGCATGCTCGATCCCGTACCCGAGCCGGCAGAGGAGTGCCGCAGACTGGATATACCGGACGGAGAAGCAGTCCCGAAACCGGATCTCCGACTCCGTACTCTCCATCTCAAGGGGGATCTTGTCTATCACGTACCATTGGTTTTTGCCTGTGAGCCTAAAAAGGTGGGGGGCAGTACTACCGGTTTCAGTACCGGTCCGGAACGCTGCCGGCCGTAACCGCGATCTCGATATCCGGCAGGTGCCGGCGCACTGCCTCGATATCATCATAGCGGGTGAGCGCATCGGTGATGAGTGGCAGCGGTTCTTCCCAGATCTCCGGTAGTTCTGCTTCACCAGGTGCCGTTGCCACGTAAGGCAGGACTTCCCCCGTAGGCGTGAAGGCGGCATCGTGACCGGGCTTGGGCCCCCGGGCATCGACCCGGTACCAGCCAAAGCCTTCGAGCCAGACCGCGTTGAGCCCGTGCAGGAAGAACGGCTGGCCGAACTCTCCGGAGACGAGACGCTGGTAGCAGAGGCCGGCGGGGATGCCGTTTGCTCTGAGAAGCGCGGCGAGCAGGTGGCTCTTGGCATAGCAGAACCCGGTCCTGTGCCGGAGCACCTCCGAGGCCTTCAGGGTCACCGGGTTCTTCTTATGATCCCAGCTGTGCAGGATCTCATCACGGACGAAGAGGAAACAGCGTTCCGCAATCTCCCTGTCGGTTGTACAACCCTGTGAAAGATCCCGTGCTTTTGCGGCAACATCCGGGTGATCGACGTCGATGACGGCTGATGCCTTCAGGTACCGTTCGCGGTGCTTCATATCCATGGGATCAGATCCTGCTTGTATGACCTGTCAGGTATGAAACTGCCTTCTCATACAGGTATCGGAACGACTGCGTTTCAGAGCAGTTTTGTCTCTTCGGTGGGCCTTGGGACCTTGACGACAAGCACGCGGAACACCGCTTCGGATTCATTGGACCACCGGTGCGGGATCCTGGCCGGGCTCTCGACCAGCATATCCGTATGCACCGTTGCCTTCTCGCTGCCGATCTCAACGATGCCCGTGCCTTCGAGCACGTAGAAGAAGACATCAACCGGGGTGATGTGCTTCTTTAACGATTCCCCGGGCTGGAGCGTGATCACGACCGCCACCGCATGGGGCGTGTCGTAGATCTTCCAGGCATCCACGTGGTGCGGGTTCGGGCCCGACACAACTTTTGCTACATCAGTGATCTTCATCATGTTCCTCTGCTGGATAACGGGAAGTTACGTCCGATACATGATGAGGTTTACGGACGCAATCCCTGCTGTGAACTATGTGGGCAAACGGTGCCCGCTGACTGTGTAAGGCCAGGGGGTTTTCTCCCGTACCCTTTATTACCCCTCCCCACCAATAGTAGAATAGCACTTTATATGTGCTGACAGATGTAAGTCCGACGTGCGACACCGCACTGCCTGAAACATACGGCTTTGGGATTACAGAGAGTCAGTAGCAGCCATTTGCAACTGCACTTTTCTGGAGACTTACTTTGTCTGATTAGGAGGCTATACTATGGCACGAATGCATGCCCGCAGAAGGGGCAAGTCATGCTCTGTCCGCCCCTACCGGAACCAGGCACCCGCGTGGTCAAATGCTGACCCCGAGGCGATCACCAAGATCATCCTGGAACTGAGAAAGGACGGCGCATCGAGCGCAAAGATCGGCCTGGTCCTCAGGGACCGGCACGGCGTACCTGACGTCAAGCTTGCCACCGGCAAGCGGATCGGAACCATCTTACGGGAGAACAAGGTTGCAACCGAGATCCCCGAGGATCTCCGTGACCTGATGATCAAGGCCCTTGGCCTGAGAAAGCATCTCTCCGAGAACAAGAAGGACCTGCACAACAAGCGCCAGCTTCAGCTGGTCGAGTCCAAGGTGCGCAGGCTCGTCAAGTACTACACGGGGAGCAAGAAACTGCCCGCCGGCTGGGTCTACAAGCCGGAGAACGCCGAGATCCTCCTCTCCAGGTAATTTATCAGAAGATCGTCCATCATGTCCACGTCGCTTGAATCCGCAGCCGCAACCGTTGCAGCACAGATCCGCAGGCAGGAGTATGTCGAGGTGCTTACGCACCACGATGCAGACGGCATTGCAGCCGCTGCTATCCTCTGCCACGCGATGCTCCGTGCCGGAATACGGTTCCGTCTCCGGGTGCGACAGGACATAACCGCATCGGATCTTTCCGGTGAAAGTGCATACCTCCTCTGCGACATCGGCGCCGGCATGGCCGACCTCCCGAAGACAACGATGGTGGTGGATCACCACCTCCCGCTCTTCGAAGGCGAGTTCCATGTAAACCCGCGCCTCGCCGGCATTGACGGCGACCGTGAGCTCTCGGCGGCAGGCACTGCGTACTTCGTGGCCCTGCAGCTCGGCGACAACCGCGACCTTGCAGGCCTAGTCATCCCCGGCATCATCGGGGACGGGCAGGAGATCAAAGGCAAGAACCTTGAGATCTTCAACGAGGCCGTGGCAAACGGGATCATCGTGCCCGACCGGGGCATCACGCTCCCGGGCCGGGACATGGTCGAGCGCTGGTATACCGCGACCAGCCCGTATCTTGACGGGATCAGCGGTGCCGAGCAGAAGGTAACAGACATGATCGATGAGTCACGCGACCAGAGCAAGGGAGACGAGCCGCTCCGGCTCGATACCCTGCTCTCCCGCATCGTGCTCGAAGCTGCACCGAAAACAACCCCTGCCGGCCTCACGGGCATGTACGGCGACACCTTCCACCTCCAGCGCGAGGTGATCGAGGACGCCCATGCCCTCGCCGCGGTCATCGATGCCTGCGGCAAGACCGGCAACGGAGACATTGGTGCAACGCTCTGCCTGCGCTCCTCGCACGACATCGATCGTGCATGGGAGATTGCAAGACAGCACCGTATCCGCATCATCGATGCCGTGAAATCCGCCAGCCCCTACGAAGGAATTGCCGGGGTGTTTGAGGTAACAGATGCAACGGTCGCAAGCGATGTGGCCGACATCCTCTGCCGCGACATACCGGCGCACTGCCCCGTGCTCGTCTTCGCAAAGACACCCGGTGGCAGCCTGTGCCGGATCTCCGCACGGAACCCGAAAGGGTGCACCGTCGAACTCGGGCCAAAAGTCCGAGAACTCGCGGAAGCCTGCGGCGGAAACGGCGGCGGGCACACCCTCCGGGCAGGGGCAACGATCCCCTGCGACCAGATTGCGTCATTCGCAAAGGGCTGGCAGGAGGCGCTTGCAGCATGATGCAGATCGAGGGAACCATCACGACCCTGCACAGCAACGCATCGTGTGTTGCTGCGGCACTCTCGCCCGACAACCTCCGCAGCATGGAGACGCGGGCAGAGGGAGATTGGGTCGTGACCACAATAACGGGCACGCAGCTCCGATCGGTCATCGCATCGGTGGACGATTATCTGATGAACCTGGCAGTGGCGGAGGACACGTGTTCTCTGCACGGGAAATCCAACAGGTGATACTATGGCAAAGAAGAAACAGGTAGGAAGAAGAGTTGAAGGCTGGAAGGCCAAGAGCTGGTACAAGGTGCACACCCCCGACAACCTCGGCAAGGCGTACATCGGCGATACCATTGCTAACGATGCTGAGAGCGTTGTCGGCCGCATCATGACCGCAACGCTCGGCGAGATCACCAATGATTACGCCAAGCAGTACATGAAGATGAGCTTTAAGATCGAGACCGTGACCGGCGACGCGGCATACACCGAGTTCGTTGGCCACGAAGTGACCCGCGATTACCTCCGCTCGCTCGTGAAGCGCCGGAGCTCCCGCATCGACACCATCGTCCCGATCGTAACGAAAGACGGCAAGAAGGTCAGGCTGACCATCTGCACGTACACGTTCGCCCGTGCCAACATCTCACAGGAGCACGCAATCCGGAACGAGATCTTAAAGACTGTTGCCGCACAGGCATCCGCATGGGACTTAACCACCCTTGTCAACGGGATCGTCTCAGGTGAGATCTCCCGCGACCTCTTCAAGGCAGTCAAGACCATCTATCCGACCCGCAGGGTCGAGATCACCAAGTCCAAGGTCGAGCCTGTCGCAGCAAAGGTCGACACTTCATAATTTTCTATTTTTTTATGAGGGTTCGAAGAGCCTGCGGCTCTTCTCTTTCTCAACATTCTGATGAAGGTCTCGAATTCGTCAGAACCCGAAAGATGAGAGAAATGTGTTAGCATTCTTCGAGTTCCGAATTGTTCATCAAACATTTATGGTCCGTTGTTGTTTTCTGGGATGTACAGGATTTCCTGCCACATCTCCACTGAGATGCATTCTTCTCCTCACTCACCCTCCTTACAGGAGGGTTCAAGAACGTTAATGAGATTTCCCATCCAATAGTAAGCCCCATGCCCTCCATTATCACGGATCCCATACAGCAGAAACTCCTGCTCGGGGCGGTATCACTCGGTGTCGTGCTGGACGGAGTCGACGGTTCGATCGTGAACGTGGCGCTCCCGACCATGGCCACGTACTTTGATACGGATACCGGGACGATCGCGTGGGTGATCATCACCTACCTCCTGATGATGGCCGGGCTCCTTCTCGTCTTCGGCAAGCTCGCAGACCGGGGGCTGGCAAAGAAGATCTTCCTTCTTGGCCTTGGAATCTTCACGTTCGCTTCCCTTGCCTGCGGTATTGCGCCTTCACTTGATATCCTGCTTGCCGCTCGGCTGGCACAGGGAACCGGCGCCGCAATGATCGCCGCCGTTGCCCCGCTGCTCTGCATCCGGCACCTCCCGCCGGGGATGCTCGCTATGGCCCTCGGAGTTATGGCGGCCACGAGTTCAATCGGGTTTGCCGTAGGACCGGCTATTGGGGGATTTCTCACCCAGTACCTCTCGTGGCACTGGATCTTCCTTGTCAACATACCGATTGGTATCATCGGGATCCTCTTTGCAGCCCGGGTGATCCCCACAGATGAACCGGAAGAGCACCCGGCATCCTTCGATTATTGGGGAGCCGTCCTGCTCTTCTGTGCCATGGCCCTGGGTACGTTCGCGCTGGCGGAGGGGCCGGCACGGGGTATTACCGATCCCCTCATCCCAGGTTGCATTGCCCTCTGCTTCTTCTCCGGGATATTATTCATACTCCGGGAACTGAATACCCGGGAGCCGTTGATCAACATCCGGATCTTCCTGTCAGGATCGTTCTCCTTTGTCCTGATTGCATTCCTGCTCATGAATGTCACGTTCATGGGCATCATCTATCTCCTCCCGTTCTACCTGACGTCCATGATGCAGTATGATGCGGCGATGATCGGCCTCTGTCTCCTGATTCCCCCGGCGGTCATCGCTCTGGTCTCCGTCCCGTTCGGGAAGTGGTCGGACCGGTCCGGCCGCCGGGCATTCGCCGTTGCTGCCTGTGGGATCATCATCATCTACAACGCCATCTTCGCAGTCATTATACCGGCGTCCGGGTTCCTGCCGCTCCTTGCCGGCCTGATCCTGGTCGGCGTGGCAGTCGGGATCTTTGCCGGCCCGGCAGCCAGCCGGATCATCGAGAACGCCCCGCCGGGCGAGGAAGGGACCGGGTCCTCGCTGATGGTGACCACTATCTATTCTGGCGCCGTGCTCGGGACGGCGATCTATGCCGCGATCTTTACCATCACAACCGCGGATTCGGGGGGGATTGTCACGTTTGCCGATCTCGACGCCACCACATTCCTGTCCGGGTTCCATCTCACGATGGCGGCGGGTCTGGCCCTTTCGGTGATTGCACTGGTACTGTCGGCGGTTGTGCCGGACCGGAAGAGAGCTGCGTGAGCCGCGGGATAAAGGATCACTGCAGCGTCCCCGGGCAATTATTATGGACAGGGGGTACGTCACTCCCCAATCCAACCGTGAGCCTAATTACCCCTCCCGCCCTACCATTCCATACGAATGACCGCAAATAAGATCCTCTTCCTCGTGCTTGACGGAATATCCGACAGGCCCAATCCATCACTTGGCGGCACGACCCCGCTCGCGGCGGCACGGACACCGGTCCTCAACCGGTTTGCCACCGAAGGGATCTGCGGGATCATGGACACCATCGCTCCCGGCATCCGCCCGGGCTCCGACACCGCCCACCTTGCCCTGCTCGGCTACGACCCTTACAAATACTATACCGGCCGGGGCCCCCTCGAATGTGAGGGCTCGGGCATCCACATGGAACCGGGCATGATCGGGTTCCGGTGCAACTACGCAACGGTCTCCAGAGAGGGAACGATCCTCGATCGCAGGGCGGGACGGATTCATGACACCGCCGCGCTGAGCGCTGCACTACAGAATGGTGTTGACCTCTCAAAGTTCGGTGTTACATTCACCTTCAAATCGGGTGCCGGCCACCGGGCGGCCCTTGCCCTCAAGGGAGAGGGAATCGGCCACTGCGTCACCTCGAATGACCCCAAGAAAGATGGTGTTCCCCCGCTCACCGTCACCGCAATCAAAAAGGTAGCAAACCACGAGAAGACAGCCACGGTCTGCAACGAGTTCGTGAAGCAGTCAACAAAGATCCTCTTCGACCACCCGATCAACAGAGAGCGGCTCCTAAAAGGGGAGAACCCGGCCAATATCGTGCTGATGCGGGGAGCCGGTGAGATGGGTCACTTCGAACCATTCGGTCAGAAATATGGCTTGAACGGGAGTGTGATCTCCGCAGCAAGCCTCATCACCGGCATCGGCAACGCGATCGGCCTCCCGCATGTGGAGGTTCCGGGTATCACCGGCTCACAGAACAGCAACATTGCCGGTAAGATTGCAGCGGCGATCAGGGAACTGGAGACCCATGACTTCGTGCTTGTCAACATCAAGGGTGCGGATGAGTCGGGCCATGACGGGCTTGCCGAACAGAAGAAGACTTTCATCGAGAAGATCGATGCGGTGCTCGAACCCCTGCTGGCCTTAAAGGATACGATCATTATCATCTGTGGGGACCATTCGACACCCTGCACGTTAAAAGACCATTCCGCCGACCCGGTGCCGGTCATTATCTGGGGCGAGGGAGTCCGCGTGGATGATGTGGTCCGGTACAACGAATACACCTGCGCACAAGGCGGGCTCTCTCGGATCAACGGCACGGCCCTGCTCCCTATCGCCCTCGACCTGATCAACCGATCCCACAAGTTCGGCGCCTGATCCTCTGGAGACGTAATGAAGGAACGCACCGTAAAGAACTGGCACAATCACTGTCTCCTCCCTGACGGCACGGAGCTGCAGGAGCACAGTCTCAAGACCGATCGCAACATCGTGATCGGCGAATTCTGCCAGATCGATTACGGGCTCCGGGGCAGCGATGTGTACGTAGGCGAATCCAGTAAGATCCGGGAGTATGTCTGGGCAAACGGTGACACGCGGATCGGGAACTGGTGCGAGATCGGCGGCGACGTGATCGCCAAAGAGGACGCCTACATTGGCGAGGGCGTGAAGATCAACGGGAAACTTGAGGTCTCCGGGACACTCGACATTGGCGAGAAGGTCGAGATCCGGGACGGCTTTGAAGCAAAAGGCGACATTGAGATCCGGAACCCGATGCCGGTCTTCATGTTCATCATCATATACCTGATGACCCTCCTCCATATAGAGAACGAGAAGGAACTGGACCGGATTCTCGACGACCTCTTCTCGGAAGACGAGGCGAAACGGGAGATCCCGCTGATGATACCCGCCCGGTCCAAACTCGATATGAAACTCTTCTCAGTCCCGTCCTCGATGAAGATCGGGAAGGGCTGCCGGCTGCACGGAAATATCCGTGCAGGTTCCATTGATGTGCAGGCGGACTCGGTGATCTTCGGGAGCCTCCGGGCAAAGAACCGGATCACGGTGGTCAGCGGGGTTGTCGTCCACGGGGACGTGGAGAGTGGTTCGACCGTTCATGTGAAGAAGGGCGCCCATATTCTCGGGGATGTGAAGGCAAAGTCTATCGTGCTCCACGAAGAGGCAAAGATCGATGGCACGATCGAGGCACCGCACGGCATGCGGATCGAGCGGGGACACTGAATCACATGAAAGCCGCAGATATTTTTGGCGTTGACGAGATCGTCTTCGTGGAACCGCAGTTCTCGGTACTCCCCGACCCGCGGTACAACGACACCCTGATGCTGGCAGGGGGAGACGAGGGCCGGTTCCTGCTGGACGAGAATGAGGACCCGCTCGCCCTTGCCTTCAAAAATGGCGATTGCTGGGTTGCAGGATCGTTCCTCACCAGGAACCCGACTGCCCCCCTCATCGAGAAGTTTGAGAACCTGAACGGTGAGATCTACCAGGAAGACCGGGCGGTCTGGGCAGCCGCAGTCCGGGAATACTATAGCCTTGCGCTGAAAGCCGAGGTCCCTCCGGCCATTGAGGACCTCAATCCCAAGCGCCGGGGGATCCTCACGAACCTGATCAAAAAGTTCTGGGGCAAGGGAAACGGCGAAACCTGCATTGATGCCTGCTGCGGATCGGGTATCGGGTCGCTCGTCATGCGGGACCTCGGGTATGCCCCGCTCTCGTACGACAATGACGAGACGCTCCTCTCTCTTGGCCTCTCCACCGGACGGCTGCTTCCGGAAGAGACCATGTGGCTCGATGCCACGAAGACATCCACGTATATTGATCCCGTCCCGAAGGGTATCGGGATCATGATGGGCGAGATCAACCCTTTCTCACAGGATATGTGGCAGCAGATCATCAGCGAACTCTTCACGATCTCCGAGGATACGCTCATCACGGTCGGGACGGAGCCGGAAGCCCTGCTCATTAAAAGCTGGGGCGAGGAACTCGAAAGAACGGTCGACGTCTCGGACAACCCGGCCGACCCGATTTACGACATCTGGGTCTGCCGGTCGAAAAAGGTTTGATACCAATGATTCTGGTTACTCTTTTGGCGGCTGCACCCGTTTCAACCGTTCGCGAACCACTATCCCGGGTGTATCAAACGGGGGCGTACAGGACCGGATTCCGCGTTCTTTCGCAAACATCACCTCAGGCTTAAGGTTCTCACCATGGAGGGAGGTGCTCAGGTACCGGAGATCTTTTTCAACCTGCATCTCCTGTTCCTTCCCGTCTTCCATACTGATGGATTGTCTGCTCCAGATATAAAATCTTGGAGCACAGGTGCTGACGGGGATCCTGACAAAAAAAGAGAGATTGTGATTCGCACTACCGGCGCCTGCGGCCGGTCCGGTCCTGTTCCTGTTTTTTCGGTGCCAGTTTTGGCTCTTTCGTCTTTATCGGGTCCGGCTTCTTCTCCTTGTGCACATCCTCGCTCTCAAGCTCCGCGATGATCTCCACCGGATCCTTCATCTCCTTTGTGAGCCGGACAATCTCCATCAGCCGCTCCATCCCGATGAAATGTTCCGCCATGACACGGGCAAGCGGGGTCATCACCAGTTTCGTGCCGTGCTTCTGCACGAGCTTGTTGGCGATAAGGTCGGGCAGCACCGGTTCCACGCTCCCGACCATCAGGCCGTTGATCCGGGCAAGGTCCGCTTCCTCTCCACCGCAGGCAATGGCGTTTGCCACGTACTCCTCCGAGCTCTGCTCGAAGTCATGCTCGGGTGCCACCTCTTCCATCGCACCCTTGAGGAGCCGGATCGCGATCTCCTCTTCCGTGAACGGGTTCTCGCGGGAGTAACTGCCGCCGGGCTCCGCAAGGATCACGACCCGGCCAAGATCGTGGTAGTCCGGCCGGCCGGCCCGGCCCGCCATCTGGTTGAACTCCTGCACGCTGAGCCAGTCGCGACCCATCGCGAGCGCATCGAAGATCACCTGCGAGGCCGGGAAGTCAACTCCCGCCCCGAGCGCTGCGGTCGTGACCACAGCCATCAGTTTCCCACCTAAAAACCGGGTCTCCACGTCACGGCGTTCCACCGCGCTGAGGCCCGCGTGGTAGGCAGCGGCACGGATACCCAGGGCGTCGGCGACAGTGTGGCACCGGGCCCGGGCATTGGTGAAGATGATCGTCTGGCCCCGGAACCCTTTTGAGGAGGTCCGCTTGTACTCCTCGGTCGTCATCTGCTTGATGGTCGGGATCTTCTGCTTGCGCTCGGTAAAGAGCAGGTAGCGTTCGAGGCCCACCGGCCGTTCCGCGTACTGGACGAGCGTGCATCCGAGTTTCTTGGCGAGCACATTCGGCGACCCGATCGTTGCCGAGAGATAGAGGAACTGGGCCTGCGGGGCGAGATACTTCAGCCGGGCGATCATCCCATCGAGCCGGTGGCCCCGTTCCTTGTCCTCCAGCATCTGCACCTCGTCGATCACGACCGTTGCGATGTTGGTCATCCTCTGCCCGCACCGGATCATGTGGTCCACACCTTCGTACGTGCCGACAATGATCGGGGCCTGCGGGTTCCGGTCGCCGGTCTTCCTTGTCTCAGGGAGATTCAGTCGGCTCATCCCAGTCAGCAGGCCGGTCCTGGCAAACTTCGCGTAGCGTTCAGTGAACCGCTCGTACTTCTGGTTGGCAAGGGCCACGAGCGGGACCAAGAAGAGCGTCCGGCCCCGACCTTCGAGATAGTTCTTCATCCCCGCCATCTCACCGATGAAGGTCTTGCCGCTCGCGGTTGCTGCAACAACGAGCAGATCTTTTCCGAAGAGCAGGCCGGCCTCAACCGCGAGCTGCTGGGCGGGCATCAGCTGCTTCACCCCGCATGCGTCTATGAACTGCCGGGGAAGGGGCAGTTCATTTAAGGGGGCGGTTGTCATCACCGGGTGGGCTTCGAGCTTGTCGAAGAGGGCCGCACCCATCGTGATCTTATCGGGATTGAGCGTGGCGAGCACCCGGTCAAGGTTCCGGAACTCGATAAGGAGCGCTTCAAGATGGGCGATACCGTCCCGGCCGAGCCTGCCGATATGCGACACTTCCCGACGCAGTTCCCGGCGCCCGCAGTCGAGGCAGATGTGCTCGCTCTTGCCGAACTGGATCGTGTTGGTGTCATCCAGCGGAGTGAACTTGTCATCCAGTAGGCACATCCGGCAGGCATTCACAACCCCGGACTTCAGCTGGAAATCTGAGAGAAACGTCTCGAACCGGGGGTCCCGCTTGACCAGCAGGACATCGGATTCGCGGAGGCTGGCAACCAGATCTTTTGACGGGGTATGGCGGTACTCCTTCTTGGACCCCCACTTCACCCGGTACTTCGTGGGCCGGGGGCCCCGGGGCGTATCCTGAAGATCCACATACCCGGCCCCCCGCACGTTCCTGCCATCGTAAAAGAGCAACTTGTAACTGTCGCCTTTCTGGGGCTGGACAATGATCTTCATGGGGAGATCAGGTCGTGGATCACGTACGTGAGCCCGACACTCTCCAGTCGTTTTAAGAAGTCCGTGAACTCCTCGTCCACGACCACGATCGCACATTCGATCCCGTGGAATGCAGCCTCGATCACACCTTCCCGGGCGCCAAAGAAGAGATCGGGCGTCTTCCCGGCTGCTTTCAGGGCTATATAGGCTTCAAGCCCGACCGCAGCCACAAGACCTGCATTCCCGGTGACCTCCAGCAGTTTGTCCCGTTTTACCTTGCGCGAACCGCCGTGCTGGATGCGCGGAACCTTACAGACATGGACGGTGCCTTCATGGTGCTCGATGATCCCGTTCAGCCGGGCGATCCCGACATCCTCGTCCTTCTTTGCATCCGCGACCGCAGTACCCGTTGCCGCAGACGGCTTCTTTGCCGCATAGAGGAAGCCGTCTTTCATGTATACGCCAACCTCGTCACCGGTCTTCAGGTTCTCGGCCGCAATCGCCGCCCAGACCGAGACCTGCTGGATGATATCGCGCCGGATGTGCCGGGCATAGGATTCGAGCGACTCGGCGTTCGCCAGCACCCATTCAATCCCGGTCTTGGTCACTTCGTAATTGCCCCGGCCGCTCGCCGAGACCATGCCCTCGTCAACAAGTTCGCGGATATACTCGGAGATCGCCTGAGGGGTCACGCCCAGTTTCCCGGCAATCTCCTGCTGCCGTACGGCCGGCTGGTGCTCGGCTATCTCTACAAGGATCTGGAGGCGGGAGACCTCGCGCTTGCTGCGCAGTATTGCGTTCAAGGGATCCTTAGCGCCCGGTGTCAAGCAGCACCAGCCCCTGCCCCTTCACATCCATATGGGTGATCCTCTTTGCAAGACCTTTGACAAAGACCGGGCTGACACCGAATTTCCGGGCGAGATCGCTGATCGAACTGTTCCCCTTTGCCAGTTCTCCCTCGATCTGCTCCACCACCTCGCGGAGATTCTCATCATTGGAGAGCGAGATGTAGAGGATATCGGAGAGGTCGGAGAGGTTGCACTGGAAGTTTGCCCGGAACTTATTGTAGGTGGCCCGGAACTCCTTCTCGGGCTTGGCACCGGGTTTGGGCATCCGCCACTGCTCCTCGACAAGGTTCCCTTTTTTCAGGATCTGGAGACAGAGCGGCACGGAATCTTCATCGATGTGTGACCGAATCTCACTCTCGGTGAGCCACGACTTATTGAGGAGTTCATAGACCTTCTTGAAGGATGGATCGTTGAATGTCATCAGGAGAGGAACAAGCTCTACTGGATCGTTGACGATGCGAATATGGCCCGGCACAGAAAAAACCCTATCATTATATGGCTCTAGGCATCAATAAAATTTTGCGACGAAATCATGCAGCACGGCAGAATTACGGTCCGGGGAATTGTCCAGGGTGTCGGATTCCGCCCTTTTGTGTTTGCACAGGCGACAGCTCTTGGGATCTCCGGCACCGTGAAGAACCTGGGCAGCGAGGTGGAGATCCTTGCCCGGGGCGCACGGTTCGAGGAGTTCCTCACCGTGGTCTCCCGCGGCCCGCCCCTTGCCCGGATCGACTCGGTGGTATGCACAAAAACCGATGCAACCATTCCTGACGGTTTTTTCATCCTCCCCAGCGCCACCGGTTCGTTCTCCGGTATGATCCCTCCCGACATCGCGATCTGCGACGCATGTATCACGGACATCTTCACACATGGAGGCAGGTACGAGAACTACTGGGCCACCTCCTGCGTGAACTGCGGGCCCCGGTACAGCATCATCAGCGAGATCCCCTATGACCGCGAGCGGACATCGATGCGGGAGTTTCCGATGTGCGCTGCCTGCACCGCGGAGTACAGCGACCCGCACTCCCGGCGCCACCATGCCCAAACCATTGCCTGTGCAAGCTGCGGGCCGGAATTATCCCTCTTCGACAAGCTCGGCCACCCGGTCGATTGTGCCGATCCCGTGAAGGAAGCAGCCGGACTGCTCGATGCCGGATTCATCCTCGCCATGCGGGGGATCGGCGGGTTCCATCTCGCGTGCGTGGAGGGGTCCTCCGACAAACTCAAGCACCGGCTCGGCCGGATCGAGCAGCCCTTTGCGATCATGGTCCGACCGGATCACATCGACAAGCTCGCTCTCGTATCACCGGAGGACCGGCAGGTGCTCGAAAGCCCGGTGCATCCCATTATGGTTCTGGACAAACACGACCCGACCGCCCACGCCGCGATCAGCAACCTGCACACGGTCGGCTGCATGCTCCCCTACACCGGCCTTCACCACCTCCTCTTCGCGCACCTCGCGCACCCGCTGCTGATCATGACGAGCGCGAACATGCCCGGTTACCCGATGATCACGGAGACCGATGTGGCGATAGCAAAACTCTCCCGCGATGCCGACTTCTTCTTAACCCACAACCGGAAGATCGTGAACCGGTGCGACGATTCGGTGATCCGGAACGGGTACATCATCCGGCTCTCACGGGGGATTACCCCGAAGCGGACGGCGATCGATCTCGGGAACCACTGCATCCTCGGGGTCGGCCCGGAGCTGAACGCGAACGCGACCATCTACCGGGGCGGGTTTGCCGTCACCTCGCCCCATGTGGGCAATGTGCGGAACCCCGCAACGCTCGCATATCTCGAAGAGACCGTTCGGAACCTCCAGCGGATCCTCGGGGCAAAGTTCGACGTGGTGGCCCACGATCTCCACCCGCAGTTCCTCTCCACCCGCTTTGCCCGGGAGATCACGGCTGAGTCCGGTCTCGAACTTGTTCCCGTCCAGCATCACCGGGCCCACATTGCTGCAACGACAACCGAACCCTGCATCGGCATCGCAATCGATGGCGTGGGATACGGGGACGATGGCACGGTCTGGGGCAGCGAGATCTTCTCCGGTCAGGTGCCGGACCTGAAGCGTGTCGCCCATCTCGAACCGGTGGCGATGCCGGGAGGGGATCTTGCAACAAAGTTCCCGGAACGGATGTTGTACGGCATCCTGCCAGACGAGCGGGTCCGTGCGCTCCTCTCGTCCCGGGGATGGTCTGACGTGGAACTCGGGGTGCTCGATAAACAGGTTGCTTCAGGGTTCAATGTCACAGAGACCACGAGCACCGGGAGGGTGCTCGACGCAGCCTCGGCACTGCTTGGGATCTGCCGTGAGCGGACCTACGATGGAGAGCCTGCAATGAAACTCGAATCCGCCGCAGCACAGGGAACACCGGAGGACTGGCAACTTGCATTCTCCACCCGTGACGGCTGCGAAATGCTCTCAAGCCGGGCACTCATGGCAACTGCGCTCGAAAAACTGCTCTCATCATCATCGAATGACCGTCAGCGGGTCCGTGACATCGCCGCCTCGTTCCAGTACAACCTTGCAACGGGGATAGCCCGGATGGCCATCCGGGCAGCGGAACAGGACGGGATGAAGACGATCGCGCTCAGCGGAGGCGTTGCATACAACCATGCGATCCGCACCACCATCGAGCAGGAGATCGCTGCACAGGGTCTCGTATGCATCACCAGCCGGGACTATCCGCTGGGGGATGGCTGCGTCTCGTTCGGCCAGTGCGTATACGCGGGCCTTCTGCATTCCAGCCGGGACTAAACCAGAGAAGTCCCGTTCCCGCCACCGGATCTCCCATCGGACACATTATTAAACACTGAAAAACAAGAGAGATTCACGAGCAATGGAGTCTCCGGACAAGATCAATACCACGGATAAGAAGATCAAAGGCCTCGAACAGGACCTGAACGATCTCAGGCAGGGGCTGACCCTCGTCTCCGATTATTACCGGGATCTTGAACGCATCTCGCGCCAGCAGGATGCCGTTATTGCAGTCGATGAGATCATTGCAAAACCCCTCATGGACGATGACATCGAGTTCGAATCCATCTGGCGGTTCCACGAGGAGATTCTGGTCCCCGATCCCGAGGCGCATATTCCCCTTACTGCCATGTACGATGCATTTGCCCGGTATTGTGAGAAGAGCGGCAGGAGTGCGATGGACCAGGAAAGTTTCACCTTTGTCTTTGCCCACATGGAGAACCCGGCCCCGGTGCTCAACCAGGACGAGTGGATCGGGTACCGGCTCCGTCCCGGGAGTTGTTAAACGGCCTCTTATCGCCGCTTCCTTTTATGGCCCACATCCGGATAACGGAAGCCTCGGAGATCCCCCTCCTTGGCTCCCTCTACTTTGGCATCATCGACCGGGGCACGAACATCCTCCAGATCCGCCCGAGCTGCGGCTGCAACTTAAACTGCCCGTTCTGCTCGGTCGATGCCGGCCCGGCGTCCACGACCCGGGCCAGCAGTTACGAAGTGGAACTGGAGTACCTGCTCTCAGCGGTTGATGAGATCGCCCGTTTCAAGGGGGACGGAGTCGAATGCCACATCGATTCGCCGGGCGAGCCGCTGATGTATGCCCGGCTCCCGGAACTCGTGGCAGCACTCCGGGAAACCCCATGCGTGAAGACCATCTCGCTCCAGACCAACGGCACCCTGCTCACGCCAGAAAAGATTGCGGCCCTCGAATCTGCCGGGCTCGACCGGATCAACCTCTCGCTCCATGCGCTCGATCCGGAACTGGCAAAAACATTGGCCGGTGTTGAATGGTTCGATATCGGGCAGGTGACTGACGCGGCACGAGCCGTTGCCCGGAGCCGGATCGATCTTCTCATCGCCCCGGTCTACATGCCAGGGATCAACGATGCCGAGATCCCCCGGCTGATCCGGTTTGCACAGGAATGCGGGGCGGGCAAACGGTTCCCCCCGCTTGGCATCCAGAAGTTCGAACACTACCGGTACGGCCGTAGTCCCAAGGGGGTGAAGGTGCAGAACTGGTGGCAGTTCTTCAACCGGAGCATCAAGGAGTGGGAGAAAGAGTCCGGCCTTGTCTTAAGGCTCGATACGGCACGGGACTTTGGTACCGTCCGGCGCCCGTTTGTCCCGCTGGTGTTTGCGAAAGGTGAGAAAGTGACGGTTGAGATCCGTGCCCCGGGCTGGATCCACGGCGAGATGCTTGGGGTGGCCCGCAACCGTGTTGTTTCGATATACAACTGCGAGAAGCGATCCGGGCAGGTGCGCGTGAAGATTGTATCAACGAAACACAATATCTATACCGCGATGCTGGTGTGAGATGATGCAAATTCCCGGTTGTATCGGAGTGTGATGAGCAACATTAACGTCCAACGCGGAATAACTTAGTATCTATGAAATCGGGCTCGGCGTTCCTGCTATCAGGGATCATCATTCTTGCCATTGGCATTGCCTGGCTCATCCTGGGCTGGACAGGCGGCGCCCCGGCCATCCCGGGATTAGGCACAATACCTTCGACTCCCGAAACCACAATCCCCATACCTACAGGCCCGGTGTCTGCAACACCGACTCTCACCCAGACGCCCGAACCGACCCTTGTTCCGTCCCAGGATGCCATCCGGCTGCACCTGATTGACCTCACCTTTGGCGAAGGTAATGTAAAGCTTCTGCGCTGGGATCCTGCTAGGAACAACGGCCGTATCATCATCTCCGTGAACGGAGGAAACTCGGCCGATATCCGCAATCTTGAGGTCGTGGCCCGGCAGTTCAACAGCTTTTCCGCTACCAACCAGCTCTCAGAGAATATTAAGCAGAACTCACAGGGAGATCTTACCATCAAGTTCGTCCCGGAGAGCGGCATGAATGCGATCTCCCTCAATGTCTCTGATAGCAATGAACTGAAGGAGGTGATCGTTGACGGGCTCACTGCCGCCAGGATCACTCCTGGCTCGATCTATCTCAATGCCAATCTCAAAGGCGATGTGCGCAACCACACACTCATCAGGAGTCTTTACTACACACTGGGCGTTGTCGGGGACTCCGATTTGTACCAGGACAGCCTCTTCTACAGCGGGGACAACACGAATACCAACCTGACCTATATTGACCAGAAGGCCTTGGAACTGCTGTATGGGAAACGGCTCCAGCCCGGCATGAGTGCCAGCGAAGTCAAAGAGATCCTGTATGTCAAGTGACCGGTTTTTTAGAATATTTTCGGAATATTCATTATTCTTACCTTTAATATCATTTGAATAAAGATAAAATAGGACTAAAATGGGATCATTCACCTGTAAAATAAACCGGCCGGTTCTGATTTTTTTTGCACTCCTCCTGTTTGCGATAATCGCTCTCGTATTGAGACTGATCCCCTTGTTATTTATCCAGACCCAGGGATTTCATCTCACCTTTGATCCGGACACATGGTACACCATGAGACAGATTGAAGTGATGGTTGCTCACTTTCCCCACTATAACTGGTTCGATCCAATGACCGCATATCCCATGGGGAAGACCATCGACTGGGGTCCATTCTATCCGTTCCTTGCATCCATACTCAGTCTGGCTCTTGGCGCATCGTCTCGAACAGATATAATCTCTATTGCAGGGTGGATCTCGCCCATCATGGCAGCCATTATGGTACCGATCACCTACAAACTAGGGGAACGGATCTGGGACTGGAAAGCCGGGATAGTATCCGCAGGATTCATCTCTGTGCTCTCATATCAGTATTTTATCCAGTCTACCTACGGAGTGATCGATCACCACATCGCGGAAATATTCTTCACAACACTCTTTTTCCTTGCGTATATCTATGCACTGGAAATAACCAGACAAAATTCGGTTGATTTGAAAAATGCAAAAACCCTCATTATCCCCACCCTGCTTTCAGGCCTTGCAGGTGCCGTGTACTTTTTAGGATTTGTCTCTTCACCCACAGTCATTCTGGCCCTGCTCATTGTCGGCATCTATACGTTCATCCAATACAGTGTTGATTACACTTCAGGGACACAATCCGCATATCTCCTTTTTGTCAACGTACTGTCATTCTCCTGTATTGCAATCCTTGTGACCATCTTCGGGTTCCATCAGGAAGGTTTCTCCCTGATTGTCTATTCGCAGGGACACGTGTATGTGATGCTGGGACTCATTGCTGAAACAGTATTGTTCTATTGTCTCACGAGAATTTTTCACAAGAACCGGGGGTATTATTTCCTCTCCCTTGCGGGAATTGTGATTGGGGGTTATATTTTTGTCCAGACAATCCCGATATTCCAGACCATCAGGGACCAGGCGACCGCCCTTATCTGGGGTTATTCCGCATACTCATTCTCAGTACTGGAAACACAACCATGGACATTTTCCGCGGCATATGAGGGGTTTAATCTTGCCCTTTTCCTGATGGTTGGGGGCCTGGCGATCCTTATTTGGAATGCCGCGAGAAAAAGGCAGAATGGACACCTGTTTTTACTCATATGGTTTGCAGTAATGCTGGTGCTGACTCTCCCCCACCAGAGATTCCAGTTATACCTAACGGCCCCTGTTGCACTTCTCGCGGGGATTTGCATTTCCGAATCCATCCGGTGGTCGTGGGGTATAACAGGAACCTCAACTTCATTGTGGCTCTCCCGGTTTTCCGGTCACAATATTGTTGGAAAAACAGGTAGAGATACCAGTAAAAAAGAGAGAAAAGCAAAAAAATTCACACAGGGATCTGATGTCACAGCCACTCCCCAGGCAATAATCAAAGGTATTACCCTAGTTGGTGTCACCGCCATCGCAATAGTGGTATTTGCAACATCTGCAGTACAGGATATTTCGTATGTGGCAGTAACTACAGACCATGAAATAACTCAGGATTGGATCGAGACGCTGGAATGGTTAAGAACCTCCACCCTATCGCCCGGGGTCGATTACTTCCAGGACTATGATCAGCAGACATTCACCTACTCTAACCGGTCATACGGGGTCATGGCCCCATGGAGTGAGGGGCATGCAATCACGTTCTTCTCAAAGCGTATTCCCATCACTAACCCGTTCCAGAACAATCTTGAAGGTAATAATGGTGCGGCGGCATTCTTCATTTCAGTGAGCGAAGATTCCGCAGATACCATCCTGACCGCCTTCAAAGGCAGGTATGTGATCACCGATCTGCGCAGGGCAACGGACACCTTCCCGACACTCATTCCATGGGTGGACAACACGGGGGATATCTCACCCTATCTCACATGGTTCTTCATCAAGGATCCTGCCAACCCATCGGGACTGACAAAAACACACCTGCTGAGGGACGCCTATTTCCAGACGCTCGTGGTCCGACTCCAGATGTTTGATGGATCTCTGGTAATACCAGCAACTGCAGAATACACCCAGTATGTGATCCAGCAGGTTCCGGATTCCGGTGAGACTGCATACCAGAACGGACAGGCCCGGGTGATCCTGAACCGGCAGTCGATCAATATGTCAGACTCCGCGGGACTCGTCATGGTACCAGAGGAGAAAAAGTTAGTAACTGGTATGAAGTATGCAGGTCTGTTTTCCAGTCTGCCTTACCAGCCCATCGAAAAGGTTCCAGCGCTGACACATTACCGGCTTGTCCATGAATCCTCAAATAATATCTCCGTGGTTATGGGTTCGGGCTATGAAACCCTCCCGGATATTAAATCGGTGAAGATCTTCGAATATGTCAACGGTGCCCGTATCCCTGGGGAGGGAACCATCGAAATTTCTGTGATCACAAACACAGGACGGACATTTGTCTACCGTCAAGAGAGCGATGGGGGTGAGTTTATTGTCCCGTATGCTACTGAAAGGGGCACAGACGACGTGAAGGCTAATGGTCTCTACCATATCGTCGGCACGACACGATATATCTCGGTGACCGAGGATGATGTGCTCAGTGGAAACACGGTTACCGGTTCGGTCTGATTATCTAATTTTGGGATCGATCAGGGTCTGGTAATAATACTCAGCCTGATCGACAATCCGGTTCCATTCATACGCTTCTGCTGATGCCCGACATGCATCCCGCATCTGTTCATAATACTGTAATGCATCCCTGATACCTTGAGCGAGATCTTCTGGGGTGGGAGCGCAGATTACCCCGGTATTTTCTGTGATCAGATCGCAGATCGCATTTGCCGGATAATTGATCGTGACGACAGGAAGTCCGCACCCGAGTACTTCAAGGGCTGCGATCCCAAAACCCTCCCGGGTTGAGGGGAGAACAAAAACTTTTGATGATTTCATGAGGGCAACAACATCATCGTGATTTCCCAGGAATCCGGTTATTGTCACATTTCTCTCAAGCGAGAGGTCCCGTACCTGTGAGCGGATCATATCCAATTCAGGGCCATCCCCAAGGATAATTAACTGTATATCAGGATGGTCAGAGATCAAGATACTGAGTGCCTGAACCAGCAAACTGGCATTTTTTTCTTTGATTAACCGGCCAACAAAAATGAGATCCGATTTCACAGGAGAGGGCGACACGGATTTCAGATTCGCTGTATCGATCCCGTTGGGAATGATAATATCCGGATGCCGGCCAAATTCTTTTCTGAACCGGGTGGATGTTGTTGACGATACGGAGATAACCTTAGAGCCAAAGGAGGCGATGTACCGTTCAATTGCCTTTCCAAACCATCCTTCGTATCCCAGGTACTCTTTCCAGTAATCCCCCCAGACTTCATGCCACGTGATCACCAACGGGATCCTGCGGACAATGGAGATGAACCTGACAGGGAGACAAGGAAAATAGGGAAACTGCTGACAGTCAATGATGTCAAATCGCTCTTTAGCTAAAGGTGGGATGAGATGCATCGCGAAATAAAGTGCTTCCCCAACCGTCCTTCTGCCATGGGTATAGAGGTTCTTTGCCGGGCATACACCATGGATGATTACCCCCTCACGAACAATCGTCTCATCTCCGTCCCAGAATTTCATCCCGAAGATATGGACCTCATGACCGCGTGCAGTAAGCCGGTGGGCAAGTTCCCAGACCCGTTTTTCCACGCCCCCTTTCACGAAGGGGTAAATGACATCATAGACAAAGGCGATCTTCATGGCGATCACGGTTAATTATCATTTTCATTCAGGAGCATCATACTCTGAAATACCGCAAAGAGGAAGATCTGGATGCCACTTACGATGAATACAAGGGAAATTATTGCGGTGGAGATTTGGGAGAGTGCCCCGAAATTGACCGCGATCCAGCGGATAAAAATACTGATACCGAACAGGATACCGAACAGGGCAAGCAGCGTCCCGGCAAGAATGAACTTCTCAAGGTTGTTGTAATTCATCAGTGGTTCAATGAAGCCTGATTTTTTTTCATACCCGTGGACTACGGAATAGGTCTTCATCAAAAATCCGGTGAGGCTTACCTGGATACCTCCCATCACCATGATCGCACCAAGAATAAACGTATGGAGGTGGGAAGATTCGATATCCCCCTGAGTATAAAAAAACACCATGAGGAGCAGGCCGAGCATGGAAAAGATCGTACCCGGGATCGCGATGAACGGGAGTGGTTTCATCAGGAGGACGAACCGGACGTGCCGCCAGCCATCGGCAAAACTGTGCAGTTTTGACGGGGTGAGTCGGGGATAATAATCGATGGGCACTTCCTCAATCTTCAGCGGTTCCTTTGAGGCCATCACCAGCATCTCTGACGCGAACTCCATGCCACCGGTTTTCAGCTTGAGCCGATCGAGTGCCTCACGGGTGATCGCCCTAAAGCCGCTGTGCGTATCGGAGTAGTGGGTATGGAAGATGACATTGACCATCCACGTCAGGATGGGATTCCCGATGTACCGGTGGAGTGAGGACATGGCATCGGTATGGATGGTCCCCTTGAAACGGGACCCTATGACAAAATCGGCACTACCGGTTTTCAAGGGGGCAAGGAGTTTTGGGATCTCGGAAAAATCGTAGGTGTTATCTGAATCGCCGATAATGATGACCCGTCCATGTGCGTGGCGGAATCCTTCAAGATAGGCATTTCCGTATCCTTTTTTTACCGGATGGATTACAGTTGCACCGAGAGACTGGGCGATCTCTGCCGTGCGATCGGTTGATGCATCAGAGACAATGATCTCCCCGTTGATAATATTGTCATGAAAAACCTTCTGGATTTTCTCAATACATTGACCGATGGTGCGTTCTTCATCGAGTGCCGGGAGAATTACTGAGACCTCGCAAGTGAATCCGCGGTTTGTTTTTGCATCCATCCGTTGTCTTTAAGCCATTTTTTTATGAGATATTAAAGGTTGCACATTCGAGAATGAGAGGGGGAATTTATTCGGCATGATGACCGTAGAATGTCATTTGAAAAATTTTAACCAAGTAAGATTCCTTAAAGGAAAAATGCATGGTTCATCAATACATTAGGTCGAATTGTCAGTTGCTCTTCAATATTATGGGGGGGATACCTAGATACAGGGTGGAACACCTGAAATCAAAAAAAATAATTTCGATGCGCCTACAACAGATGGAATCTTATTCGTAATTTCAATGGGAATCCAATAGAAGGATAAATAAATTAAAAATATAAATACTAGAGTGATGGCCACGTCACTCTCTGAAGAAATTCCTGAATCACTTCAGAAAGGATCCGGAAAGGGAATTATTGCCGTCATTGCCGCGTATAATGAACAAATCGCAATCGGTAGTGTAGTAATCCGGACAAAACCCTTTGTTACAAAAGTAATTGTTGTAGACGATGGTTCTCATGATATGACAAGTTACATTGCAGAGCATGCAGGTGCAGAGGTCATCCGCCTTTCAAAAAATCAGGGTAAATCCTATGCGATGTTACGGGGCTTTGACCGGGCACGCCATCTGAATGCAGATATTGTGGTCATGCTTGATGGAGATGGCCAGCACCATCCTGAAGAGATTCCCAGTATTGTTTCGCCCATTCTCAAAAACGAGGCAGATCTGGTAATCGGATCGCGATTTCTGAACGAGAATAATAAAATTCCATTCTACCGGAAAATCGGCCAGAAGACACTTGACCGGATGACAAAAATTGCATCGTCATGTGCGATAACCGACTCCCAGTCAGGATTCCGGGCGATCAGTTCAAAAGCTTTGGATTGTTTTACCGCAGAACCAACAGGGTACAACATTGAGTCGGTTATGATCTCCCATATGTCAGATAACGGAATGAGGATTGCGGAGATCGCCATTAATGTTGAATATGAAGTGCCGCATAAGCATAAGAAGAATTTTTTTACCCATGGTATGGATATCCTCAGTAACCTTGTGGGGATAATTGGTTACCGGCGTCCCTTGTTGACCTTTGGGATTCCCGGCGCGGTATTGATGATAGTTGGACTATATCTTGGATTCTGGGCATGGTCAGAGTATGCAACCTATCATATAATACCCTATTCGTTAACAGTCGGGGGCACCTTGTTTCTGCTTCTCGGACTGTCATCGGTCAATACCGCACTCATCCTCAATTCCATCGTGCAGCTGATGCAAAAAAACCAGAAATAGTATTCCCATTACCCGCTGTAGTTAGTCATCTCAGACAAAAATCAATGTGGATTCTTCAGTATGGCTCAAAAAACCCATATTTTATTCTTGTTGATTCTTTCACTGGGGTCTGTGCTCTTTTTGGCAATTTTACAACTTGGTTATTACAGCATTGTCTTTCCGGTTTTGTTCGGTATCGTGGGAATAATCATTTTCATTGGGCTTGATTGGTTATCCGAGTCGCATCTGAATGGCGAGGCAATAATTGAACCCGATCAAAGTCCCCTAAAAAAAAATGGTTCACAGGTGCCGTGTAAGATCCTTACTATTTTATTTTTAATTTTCTTCTCATTGAGCTTCCTGACCCTTTTTCAGGGGGAGTATACCAAAAGTGTGGCGTATTATTTTTGTATTGCAATCTGTGCCGGGATCTTAATTGTTGAAATTTTTACGTACCGCACTCACCTTCAAGGATATGAAATTTTATTAAAAACGGTATTGTTATCGCTAAATATTGTTTTTGCCAATCATCTGATTTTCATTCACGGCATATCACTACCGGATCTCGGGTTGCATTTTAATACATTTGTTATGTCAATTCTCAATACGGGACATCTTTCAGGAGATCCAACTGGATTCTACGGTATTTTTTCAATCCACCATATTTTCGCATCAGAAATTGCAATAGTAACCGGATATAACCCTCACTCCATCTATTTATTGTTCGGAAGTTTTGTTGTTGCAATTGGAGTTTTATTTGTTTTTATCATCGGAAAGAGGTTTGTGAATTTTCAGTTCGGGCTCGTTGCCGCGGTCTTGTTTACCAGCCTTGATTATTACCTGATGTATGGTGAGCACCCAGAACACCAGGCATATAACTATGGATTTGCACTCATTTGTTTCACAATAATCCTCTATACCTACAAGTTCCAGAAACCTGCATTCTACGTCCTTTTTGTATTCAGCACTGTTGCATTGTTTTTCACACACCATTTCTCTGCAGCGATGGTTTTTATTACCGTATGTTCACTTGTAATTATCGATCTCTATCTCAGTATACAAAAAAGGAAACTTTCAATTCCAAGTAAATATATTGCAATACCATTTTTTTTCTTATTGTTTTGTGCTTTAATTCTCGTATCCAATAACAATCCTGCTCAATATGTATTCTCGGTTTTAAAACCATATTTCATGGATATGTATTCTTTAATCGTGAATCTCTTTGTTACTCCTTCACCAGTAATTTCTATCCCGGTTACTCCTTCACCGGTAATCTCTATCCCGGTTACTCCTTCATCCGTACCTACTCCACCCTACGTACCCCCTACGGGTTATGATAAGTTGCCCCTTATCACAATATTTGAAAATACATTTGGCTCCTCCCTTTTGGTACTAGTTGCAGTATGGGGATTTTGTTCATGCATTAAAAATCGATTTGGGAGGGGAGATTTTTTGCTCCTTACAGCACTGTTCCTGTCAGTCGTCTTGGGATTGGGCATTCTCTTCTCGTACGTGTTTTTCCTCCCGGATCGGCTGTACCCGTTCCTCCAGATCTTTAGTCTGGTTTTTTTGGGCGCGTTCGGGATACTCTGGTTGCACAATGCAGTTCCTTTCCAAAGAAAAACCTTCATTGTTGGATGTATTTGCCTCCTCGTCGCGATGATGTCCTTTTTCTCTCTCGCCAGTATCATCAACGGGTTCGAGACCAGTCCTTTCATTGGAGAAAACATCGCATACCCGAAATTGTATACAACAAGTCAGGATGTGTCGTTTGATGCATGGAGCAATTCCTATATTCGTACAGAATATCGGACGAATGTGATTTCCGCGATTACTGCACGAAGTATCATTGAGATCGATCATATTTCAGGAAATCATTTTGCCATTTTTGATCGGTCATTTTTAAAAACCGGTATTGTGAAAAGCGGGGATAAATTTGGCCAACACACCTTCATAACACTAGGGGACGGACAGGAATCGCTGGAAAAATCGTATTCATCATACTATGATAATGGGTTAATCATCATGATAAATAACCAAAAATAACACCGTGTTGTTTTACTATTTAGAGAATATTTTTCACCGCAACGCGTCCACCAACCGCAAAATGAAAGAGCAGGGTAAGACCACGGTCTAATATTGCTATCGACAGTGCAACGGACAACGGAACTCCATACCCGGCAATAACCGCCATCAGCCCTCCTTCCACCAACCCGAGACCCGCTATTGTTACCGGTATGATCGAAAGCGCACTGATCAGGGGGAGGATGAGGAACAGATCCGGCAGGGGAATGGAATATCCCAGGCCCATAGTAATCAGGATAATCCGAAGAGCGTGAGTTATCCACGCAAACACGGTCAGGATAATTCCTTCAGCGATCACTTTTTTTCCATCATTCAATTCCAGAAGGGCGTTCTGGAGATGTGAAGTGAATTCCGGGATATTACAATACGGGATTTTTTTCATTACGGAAAAGATCCAGGTACTCTGGAGGACGAATGCGGTCACACCCGCGAGAACGGTGAGGAGAACCGCGAGGGCAAATAGTGGCAGAATGGATGCAAAGCACGATGAGAAGAGGACAAGAGCGGCAATTCCCAGACAAGACATGACAATAATATCAATATACCTGTCGATAAAGACCGAGACGGTTCCATTATGAATACCAATTCTCTCTTTTACCAGGACTGCCCGGGCGATATCCCCGATACGCCCGGGTGTGAAATCGGAATACAGGACACCCCCGGCAAACGCCTGGTATGCTTCACCCAGCGGGATATCGCCCCCCATGTGAGTGACAATAATCCGCCAGCGCTGAGTAAGGAGAAGAAAGGTAAACGCATAGACAATGACAGCGCAGATCAGGAAGATTGGGTTTATGGATTGAAGGGTCTGGATTACGGCAGACGGGGATACAAAAATGAATAATAAAAAAATGAGGATTACACCGATACTCAGACGAATTAAAAATTTTATCGAGGGGCGAACCATTACAATACCTGGCTATGGATTAATTGCTCTTAATATATCCGGTCGGACGGAGGTGATATCAACATATGGTGTACCGAGTCTATCCCAACGGGTACAAATATGCGTCCAATAATTATTGAGCTGAATAGGAAAAGATTACTGCATTCCCATTATTATACAATAGATTACAGTCATGGTCAATTTGTGTAAGGTTCCCTTGATCAAGGGGTTGTTTCTTCCCCAGCCACTGTGTACCAAATTCCATGTAATCGGTAAACCGTGAGAGAATGAGCATATAATGCTGTTGCGCATTTTGAGAGCTGCTTTGAGGATATCCCCCTTGTCTGACAAATGGATATTCAGACTGAACCGTAAGGATGCCAGTTCTTATTATCCCCACTCCCGCATACCCGACATATGAATCGGTGTCGATAAACCCGGCCGCATGGGAATTATTCAGCCAGGACAGGGCCGAAATTTCTGAAGACGGGTGCTGGATCACCAGGCTTCTCGTATCGAAGAACGGGTGTCCGGGCTCAAATGTACTTCCCCAGAATACCACCGAGGGAAAGGCAGTTACTACACTTACGATGACAAAGATCGCCAAAATTAGTGGAAATACTTTTTTGCGGGGGACAAGATTTACGATTCGTGTCAGCCCGACCGCTGCAACGATGGCCATCGGGATGTATAAAAATTCCGTGAACCGCAGGGGGTCAACAAACGTCATCAGGTTACTCATGGACAATATAAGAACCAGGGAGAGGGCTGCAACCCATGCGAGGATATGGAGCCGATTGATTTCAAGAAAATAATATAATCCGATGATGGCGAGGATGATCATACATATCCCATTGAAAAACATCGGCAGCGGATAACTGAGCACAAAACCTGATTTGCCGGTAATAAAATTCAGCACAACAACACTGCATACTAATGTACCTGCAATAAAAACGATATAGATAATTTTTTTTCGCTTGAGAATTTGCGATACAATTGAACGCAATACACCGATCTTATCCGGGATGAGCAGGGGGAGGAGATAGAGGATGATCAGGCTGATAAAAAAAAGGAGAATTCCGAACTCTGAGTGATATACCGTGTTCAAAAGATGATTGAATTCAGTATATGCAAATCCGAGTCTCCCCCTCCACCATACTACCATTACGATTAGCGTGGCTAATGCGATGAGAAGTGAGAACAGAGCGGTTGCGTGAATTCTGTTGAGATCACACATCAGGTAGAGAAATGTCAGGGATACGGCGATCCAGATAATGAGGAAGATCATCGACGAGAGATGGTGGGTGAGAATCAGTCCGCAGACCAGCAGGAGGGCGACGATGAGGTACTGTTTTTTGTGTGATTGTATCGCCTTAAAGGAAACATAGAGCGCCAGGACGAACAATGCAATCCCAATCGTTTCACGTACACCCTGGGTTGTCCAGTGCAGGTAGGGTGTTCCGCAGAGAAGGAGGAGGCCTGCAAAAAAAGCGGTTTCTGTGGAGGAAATATCCTTCGTAAACCGGTAAACAGCATACAATCCAATGACCGATAGCGGGGGGATGATATATTTAAGCAAATCAAGGGGATTGATCCCGGAAAAAAGGGAGATTGTCGCGATGATGACATGCATGACCGGAAGTTGAGCGGGATAGACAGAGGGATCTAATGAATGATATGCAATGATTTCCTGAATCATTCTATATTCAAACCATGGATCACCCCACGTGAGAAAGTCAAACCGTAATGAAAGAATGAGGGAAAAAACTATGCCGATCATGAGGAGACTGAAGAGCTTGTAGCGGGAATAACAGGCAAGGAATACCACCATGCCGATGAGCAGTATCGCTGGTACCAAAACAATCGGATAGAACCGGGAGGTAAAAAGAAATACCCCCGCACCAATCACCGATACTACCTGAAGTGCGATCAGCGTGAGGGATGGATCAATATCTTCCGAATTGGTAGCATGGGATTTCATGGGGACACGCATTGGAATGGGCGGATCATTCTGATCTTCATCTTACCGGCAAGTACGGGTAATCTCCGTATTGGTTGTAAAAGAACGTGCAGAACAAAACATGATTCCCCATTGGTTGTGGTTGTTGAACGGAACAAACCACATCTGTTCCTCATTTGTGAATTTACTGCGTATCCGGTTTCATAAGTCATCTCTCCATCTTGGAAGTGATCGGAATCACAAGAACCCTGCAATGGACCATCCAAAATCATTTTAGGGGTTCTGACACGGTCTGAAAAAATCCCTATCAATTTGTTCATAGGGCTTACCGGAGTGTAGCTGTACTTTTCAGCACAACCGGAGAAGTCACGTTAAACCCATAGTGAAGATTGCGGTAGCTTGCATTCACCCGGGCAGGTCCGGTGATATCGAGAGAGGGTACGGTCTCATCGAAAAGGAGAAAATCCACACGGGTGTAATTCTCATCCGGGACGATAAGGTCAAACAGAATGACGGAGGTCTCATTATGACTGAGCGTGACAGAGTACCTCATTACTGGCAACATCACCAACCGGGGTGCCACAGTAGTCGTTTCATTTGCCGTTGTTGGTATGAGATAGATCTCTACCGAGTAGTTTACCGTTCGGAATTCGTGATTGCCGATGCCAACATACATCGGATACGACCTATCCGGGATGACGACTCCGGGATATGAATCGGCAGTCCGGTTTTCTCCCAAGATAAAAAATTCCGAGAATTTTTCACCGGGTTTCGGCAGGGTCATTACCAGAGCCACTGAAAGAACAACCATTAAAATTGCAAAAATACTCACAAAAAAGAGAATCCGGTCTTTTTTTGATCCATTCCGCAGGGCCCATTCTCTCGTTATTGTCTGCCGGATTTCCGGTACGGGAAGCGTATACCGGGATTCCGGAGATGTTTTACTCCGGCGGATTCCTGCGAATATAACAAGGACAACAATTACCGCAGTGAGAGAAAGAATCAGAGGATCCAGTCGTATCCCCCAAGGGGTGAAGTTCAGACACAGGCCGATCAACGGGGTAATAACGATACTGGTACCGATCGAAAGGACAATCCGTTCAATTGGATCAATATCGGAGGAATCCGGAAATAATACTGCCAGCAGCACATATCCCGGAACGAAAAGAATCAGCGGGAGTGCCAGAATTAACCGGAGAAATGACTCGTTGATCAAGGGGAGATAGATACTTAAAATACAGAGGACCATCCAGACCAGAACAATTTTCATATCCCATGGTAACCCGGATTTGCAGGTAGAGACAGACAGGGGAGTTTCTTCCTGATCAGGGGGTATTGGCTGCATTACAGTGAAATATATGTAGGGATTATTTTTATAGGTTCAGTATTTTGCATTGAGGGCCAACGATTAGTCACGTGTCTGAAGTCAGACTCATTTATCGGACATTCACAAATATATTCCCCAATTGACAACCCGGTTTTAAAATTCATCTCCCACCACATGATCCTTCAGATTTTAAATCGGGATTTTTTAAATACGAATTGCGGTCCCATAAAAAGAAAGGTACCAAATGGGAGATCTGATGAGTAAATGATACCATTAATTGCTGCTTCGATGCAAATTATTGGTAATGCTATAATTGCCAGTATAAAAAACCGTATCGGTGACGTGCCTTGAAGATCCTCCGTGTTGTCAGTGATCTGTATCCATCCGTTGTAGGGGGGGTGGGGATTCATGCACACCGGATGTCAACAGAACAGGCGCGACGGGGCCATGAGGTAACCGTTCTGACGCTGAACCAGAAAAAATTACCGGAAACGGAATTTGTCGAGGGATATCAAGTTTTCAGATTCCCCCGTTATTTTACGATGTGTGGGAATTCATTTGCACCAGGGTTAATTTTTGAAATAATGAGGAGACGAAAATCTGTTGATATTATTCACGCCCATTCACACCTGTTTTTTTCAACAAACGTGTGTGTGCTTGCACGACTTCTCCATTCAGCTCCACTCGTAATCACAAATCACGGACTCATATCTGCCAGTGCACCGGCGTGGCTGAACACACTGTATAAACACACCGTTTCAAGAGTCACGTTTCATATTGCTGACCATATCATCTGTTATACTGATATCGAGAAAGAAAATATTATAAATCTGGGGATTGATCCAAATAAAATATCCGTTATCCACAATGGTGTTGACATCACTCTTTTTGCCCCCGGGGATTCTGAAAAAAACACATACAACAAACAGATTCTCTGGGTGGGGCGTTTTGTTACCGGAAAAGGTGTTGATTATCTCATTGATGCATTTTCCCAGGTTCAAAAAATGATGCCCGAAACCCATCTGGTTCTTGTCGGGGAAGGCCCGGAAAAAAAAGCAATTGAAGACAGAATCCAAAATCTAAATCTTCAATCATCCGTGACCATTATCGATTATCTGGACAATGCAGATCTTCCCGAGGTCTACAAGAATTCCGATGTATTTGTATTGCCAAGTCTCATGGAGGGAGTTCCAAGAACCATTCTTGAAGCAATGTCTTGTGGCATCCCGGTTGTGACTACAAATCTTTCGCATCTCGTGGAAATTATTGATGGTGCCGGGTTAGTTGTTCCTCCAAAAGAACCTGCATTGCTTTCTGATGTGATACTTACGATTCTGGAGGATCCATTACTTGCAAAAAAGATGGGTCAACGTGGAAGGGAAAAGATTGAACAGGAATATTCATGGGAAGATACGGTTGGAAAGACTCTTGGTTTGTATGAATCTGTAATTCGCGGCCCTTCATGAAAACCCAGATGCTGACAAGCAATTGCGTGATATGAATTAATTAATTAATTGTACTTACTAAGTATACCGTGCATTTTATGGATAAACCCGCCCATCAGATTGTTGAATCCGACGGCACTCAACAATTAAAGAAAAAAACAGCTGATAGTTTCGGGTTTGAATGGATAAAATTTCATCAATTAAAGAGTGAGAAAGGTTTTTTAGAGTTCATTTATCCAATTGAAAAAGACTTTTTTTTAGGAAAATTCATTCTCGATGCAGGATGCGGCAATGGGAGTTATTCATATTATGCCGGCACGTACGGTGCAGAAGTAATAGCCATGGATTTTAGTGATTCGGTGTCGGTTGCACGAAAGAACACAACAAAGATGACTGTTCAGGTAGTGCGAGCAGATATTACCCGACCCCCCTTCAGGGAGGGATCGTTTGACTATATTTTTTCAATCGGCGTATTGCATCATCTCCCCGAACCGGAAACCGGATTCCAGCAACTCGTTCCCTTATTGAAACAAGGAGGACTCATTTCCTTATGGGTATACGGGAGGGCGAAACAATGGGCTGCAGTATATTTGTATGAGCCGGTCATCAAAATTACTCGTCATATCCCCCACCGGTTATTGTATTATCTCTGTTATGGTCCGGCAACGATAATGGAAATAACAAATTGGATCTATTATCTTTTGAATAGGATCTCGTTGAAAAAAATTGCGTCGTTCCTTCCGTTCAAATATTATGCAGATTACCCGTTCTCTGTCAAACTGAACGATGCTTTTGACGTATTTGCCACACCGTCTGCCCGCTACTATACCGAGAGCGAAATCCACGATTGGTTTACAAGGGCAAACCTTCAGGACATCAACATCACAACGGCCGGGGTCTCGAAAGGGATCAAAGGATTCGGGGTACGAAAATGAATAATTATCGGGTGAATGTGATTACCCCTCCAAGACTGGGGGGCCCATTTTATTGGGCTAAAAATCTGGTAAAATTACTTAATGACAAAGGCATCACATCCCACCATGTTTATGAAATAAAAGATCTGATCGCGGCCCCTTTTTGCCAGGATGCAGACATTGTCCATGCTGCACTACCCATTGGAATCCGGTTCTGGAAGAAAAAATTTGTATTTACGGTCAAGGGAGATTATTCTGTTGAGAAACTGAGATGGCGCGGGTTAAATTCCCTTGCGGTAAAAAATGCAGACATTGTCACAACGCCAAGTGAGTATCTGAAAAAAAGACTGGATCTTGCGGATGCACATGTCATACCGAATGCAATTTTTTCAGAAAAATACCGGATGGTGGATCACAAGGACTCATCTGATCTTAATCTCATAACAGTGACCAATTTTGCATTCAGGGATAAATCAGAAGGGGTTTTGAACATCATCAGGTTACTTGAGGGGCTGCAAAAATCCACAGACAAAAAAATCACATTCACCATTGTCGGAGGCGGCCCTTACTGCAGCCACGTAATGAAAGCCGCTCAGGGCTCCCGGATCCCGCTACGATTTACCGGGTTCATTTCTAATCCCCGGACCGAACTTGAAAAGAGCGATATTTTCCTCTATCACTCACCTCATGATAATTTTCCCAATGTCTTTCTTGAGGCCATGGCATCAGGATTGCCCGTTGTAACAAATGCAGTTGGAGCGTCAGCTGAGATCATCGATTCCGGAAAGACCGGGTTTATCGCAACCGATGATGAAAATTACCAGGAAATTGTGCTCAAGCTCATTTCCGACACCTCATTACGGGCAGAGCAGGGAAAGAATGCCCGGACGCGTGTGGAGACCCATTTTGACTGGAATTGCATAGTACCGGAGTATATTGCTATTTATACGGACCTCCTTTCCAGTTAGTAAAATACGTATCATACCAGAGTTCGAGAGCAAACAGGGTCCAGACCTTGAACGGGCTCTTCCTGATTGCCTTATCAATGATCTCTTCTGACTGGCACCGGAGATCTTTTTTCAGGATAGAATTCAGGAGCGGCCCCTCATGAATTGTCTGCGTAACCATATCCTTGAGGTCATGCTCCAGCCATGAACCAACAGTTGTCCCGAATCCCTTTTTTCTGCGGCCGGTAATCTCAAGCGGGAGGAGCGGTGCAACTGCCTTTCGTAAAAGATATTTTTCCTGGGTATTTTTGATCTTCAACCCCGCGGGCAGCGTGAATCCAAAATCAATGATTGCCGTGTCAAGGAGTGGCGCCCGTTCTTCAACGGAATTTGCCATGGTCCCTTTATCCGCTTTCATGAGGAATTTTTCCGGAAGGAGGTTCCGGCAGTCCGTTGCCTGCATGCGGTTAAGGGTGTCTTTAATTCCCTTGACATAAACTGCAGAATCATTTATCTTTACAGGCGGGAGGGTTGTAAGCTCGTGGATCTCATCATCCGACATTTGTCGAGTGGTGTTCAAGTGAATGCGTTCAACAGGGGTATCCCGGAAGGAATCGGCGTAGCGGATATACTGAACCAGTCGACTGGAATCATAACAACCGTATTTTTTCGGGACAACCGACATGACAGCAGAGAACACATTCTTCAGCATATCATGGCTGAAGATACTCATCGCAGTTGAATTGATCTGGTAATGGGGATAGCCGGCAAAAACTTCATCACCCCCTTCACCGGCAAGGACAACTTTTACAAATTTTTTCGCTTCCATTGAGAGGAAATAATTGTTGATGATAGCAGCATCCCCGAGCGGCTCATCATAGACCCATGCGATCTTACTGAGATGGGTCTTAACGTCTTTACCGGTCATCACAATTTCATGATGTTCCGTCTCAAGGTGATCACTTACAATCTTTGCATAATCCAGTTCAGAATAGGTTTCAAAACCCAGGGAGAATGTATGAAATGTGCTCTCGACCTGGGGCCGTGCGAGTGCCACAATGGCAGATGAGTCAATCCCTCCGGAGAGAAATGCGCCGACCGGGACATCCGCGATCATCCTGACACGGACCGAGTCCTCAAGAAGTTGCCGGAGCTGGCGGGTAGCGGCGTCTTCATCGAAATTTTTAATATCCTCATGAATATCCCAGTATCTCTTGATGGAGATCTGGCGATTTTCATATATCACCATTGTTCCGGGGAGCACCTTCTTGATCCCGCGGAACATAGTCATGTCGCCGAGTGTATATTGAAACGCAAGATATGACCACAATGCATCTTTATCCAGCTCATGCGGGTGGCGGACTTCAAGGAGCGCCTTGATCTCGGAGGCAAATGCAAACAGGGTATCGCTGCTGAAATAGTAAAGCGGTTTTTTCCCGATCGGATCCCGTGCAAGGACCAGCCGTTGCTTTTTTGCATCATATACAGCAAGTGCAAACATCCCCCGTAAGTGTTTAACAAAATCAAGCCCGTACTCTTCATACGCATGAACAATCACTTCACTATCGGATCGGGAATGAAACCGATGGCCTTTTTTCTGCAGATCCTCCCGCAATTCAAAAAAATTATAGATCTCGCCATTTACCGAGAGCCAGACATCCCCCTCTTCATTGGACATCGGCTGCCTGCCATTTTCCGACAGGTCAATGATACTGAGCCGGGTATGCCCGAGAGAGATATTCTGGTCGGTATAGATGCCCTCTCCATCCGGGCCACGGTGTTTCAGTACGGAGAGCATCCGCTGGATTAATCCCCGATCATCCAACCCATATATCCCACAGATGCCACACATATGAAAAATTAATGTAATTCCTGCAGTACTTCGATATATTTGGGAATTATTACGTTTATATCATGTTCTTCTTCAACGTATTTTCGACCATTCGTTCCCATTTCCATACGCAGGTTCTCATTACTGAGTAGTTCATTTACATCAGAAACCATCTGTGGGAA
Source organism: uncultured Methanoregula sp. (assembly GCA_964592875.1). Lineage (GTDB taxonomy): Archaea > Halobacteriota > Methanomicrobia > Methanomicrobiales > Methanospirillaceae > Methanoregula. The sequence continues at coordinate 416,544 of CAZQGG010000003.1, read as the reverse complement.
TGTCTTTGAATGACGGCCCAGGTAACGGTCGCAGATTATTTCATCCGGATCAACATTCAGACTCACAACCGGAGTAAAATTTGCCCAGGATTGTAAGAATGTATTTGGGAAGCCTTCAACGGTCGATGTATTTACAAATATTGCAGCTTCAGCAAAATACCGGTTGATCTGAGTGTAGGGAATAAAACCAAGGAATTCCAGATTGTATATCTTTTCAGCATCTTTTCTTATGCTTTCATAAAAATCACTTTTGGATGCCGCCCCACCAATCATAATAAATTTTGCATGCGGGATTGATTTCGCAAGATTCAGGAATAATTCTGGTTGTTTCCATTCCGGTCTGATTGTACCCACCCAGAGAATACATGACCCTTTTTTTATCTCTGAATCAAGAGACGGGATAGGAAAAATATTCTTAATTACCTGACATTCCCGGTTAAATTTTGTTTTGAGTGCGTCCTTCTGATAAAGATTCTGGGCGAGAATGTGATCTGCAGTTTTTAAGCCAAAATAATAAAGAATTTTTTCAAAATAATTTGCATTTTTAAAAAATGTTCCATTGATGTCCACATCGCTTGATAATGCGAAAATAAATTTCCTCCGTTTGAGAAGACAGAAAAGTGCAACAATCCCGGTTTCCCGTCCGCTCCCCCGTTGATAATAAATATCAGCATTCGCCCGGCTCATTGCATTCCAAAGAGACCGGATGCAGGTCAGGTAAGATCGGATTCCCAAAAACGGAAAATTCTTACTAATGGTTTTAAAAAAAGTTATCTGTCCGTGACGCTCAACTAGAGGAGAATTGGCGTTTGAATTATTATATACAATAAATGAAACATTGAAGTGTTTTTTTGCAAGTTCTGTTCCAATTATTGATTGTTGTAATTCTGAACCCCCGATTGTCCCGAAATGATTGTCGAATTTTCCGGTTATAACCGGATATGCATTTAGTGCAAAAAAACAGATTTTTTTACATTGTCGCGGTAATTTAAGGGAGTTGGACATCATCATTATTCCATTGTTTTTAGGTCTGATTTCGGGGTTACAACACCCATTTTCATTCAAGGGTAAAATGCCACATTTTAAAGAGGATGATATTCGAATTCCGCAAGGCCATGAGGACTCATTTTCTTTTTTATGAGAATAAGAATATCGAAATCAATTTCAATTATACAAGGGTATGCGAACCAAATATTTTGGAAATAAATAACCCAATTTTCTGGAACAAAAAAACCACAGTGATTGCAGTTGACGAGAGGGTGCATAGATTACAATCGCTTGAATACATAGATATTACAGCGACCTTCTCCATTTACTTTTATTCTTTGTAAAATGAAACCAAGTCCCGCACAAAACTGAACGATTTCATCTTCACTTGCTACTTCATAGGGAAGTCCGCCCAGCCAGTCAACCATATCATGATAAATATCCATTCCCCGGGATATTCTTTGATTCCACGTTATCGGATTTTTTAAATGGAGAAGGCGCCACCCCATTATCTTAAATACATAAATATATTCAAACCACTTCTTTCCAACCCATGAAGCGGCATTGTAGTTCCTTTTTAACTGCAAATCGTTCAGATAATTTTGGCCTTTTGCATAAATCGAAATCCAGAATACCCCGTTATCATTGACCCGCGACGCTGCATTTTCAATAGCCATCCACATATTCCCAGTATGGTGAAGTACTCCCCACGAGTACACAATATCATATTTTTGAAGAGTGTTCAAAAAATCTTTATCAAGAACCGAACCCTGGAACACCCGCCAGGTTTCAGGAGATTCCACTTGAGCATACAATTCCTGTGTTGCAGTGACACTATTTTTGTCATAATCAAATGAATCAATTATTTTGGCATGCAACCGGAAAAAAGCCAACGAATGAATTCCTGAACCGCATCCAATATCGAGCACGGTTTTTCCATCCAGAGGTTCATCACCAAGCCATTCCCTGATATCAGATACCGCTGCATCAACATCTAATTCAGTAACGTTCTGAAGATACTCTTGCCAGTTTTGTCCAAATGAAAAGGTAATTTCCTCATCGGTCATTTTCGTTGTTATTAATCTACGTTAATGGAATATAAGACATGGAGGGCTGAAGTGAAGATCATCATAACCATATAAAAACATGCACGAAATGATAATTTAAATTTTGTTTATGCAAGAGTGACACGTTATTCTGAGACTAACATTAAAACGGGGAATCCCCAACAACGGATGACTGATTATTTAAAGGTCATTGGGATTAATTTTCAATCGAAAAAAAATTATTTTTATTGACCTCTGGTTTCTTTTAGGGAGCCGGTGAAATATACTAATTATCGGGCTTAATAATCCATGTTTTAATCGTTTTATTTGATAGCACCTATTAACTCCATGTTTGATAAGAGTGGATACATTCTCTGCTGTTTTTTCATCAATTTCCGGATTCACGCCATTTTCAATCAAAGTCTTATCAAACGTATTGATAAATTTTTCATACCCGAAAACCCCTGAAGCAATGAGGTCGTTATATGCATTTTCGGTTAATTGTCGCCGAATTTGAGGGTTCATAAAATTTCTGATCACTTCATCAAAGTTTGAGAAATCCTTTTTCAAGGGTATGTAATGCACCATGGGTTTTAAAATTCCGGAATAATTCCCTTCGTAAAGGATCTGGCATATTCGGAATGCTGCGGCTTCAAAATGCCGGGGGCTAATTGTACGGTAGGGGATATTGTTTTCAAATTTTTCAAAATGCAACTGTGTTGACACCACTTCAAAACTGATTGCTGATTGTTTCTCAATAATCTCATCATAATCAGAACTGTTCATGAATTTCTGATAGTTCCTGTAGATATCCCCTTCAATATCAAATATTGATACCCCGGCTTCTACAGCTAACATACCTTTGCAGTTCCCGAGAAACTGATGCCAAGTGTTCCCATAAATCCGGTGATTTCCCCCAGTCTCAATATCAAGTCGGAGACCAAGATCTTTTGCGTGGGCATAAAATTTGTATGCAATCTCTGTTTTTTCTTGTGCACCCTTGCCCCACGAATATGGAGTTTGCCGGCCTCGATACCCAACATCAATTGAACGTTGTTCATCGGGAAGTGCATACTGGTCGGCCGCATGGATCAACTCTTCACTCACGTGTCCTGGAATACAATTGACAATCTTTGATACGCAAGTATATTTTTCATAGGTATCTTTAAAATACGGGGGTTCAACAAGGGTGAATATGCAATCTATGGAAAAGTGATTGATGAACTCAAACCGTTCCTTACAGCCATGGTGCTCATCCTGAAATAATGCGACCTTATAACTGCATTTATCCTCTTCAAGATATTTCCTGTATGAATCCAGCGAATATGAGAAGAAGAAAGAATAATGAAAGACGATGACGGAAAAATGTAAATTCTTAAGTTCTTCCGGAAAACCATACTCTGTATTTATTACCCAGACATTAAACCTTGAATATTTTTCAAAACTGTTGACATGTTCCATTATAGTGCTGGCATCTGCATTGAACGGCCGGCGGTATAACAACAAGATCCCATTGATCAACGTCATAAATGGCTACTCTCAATCAAATAATCTGGCCATTTTTCAGCAAATCTAGCAAAAGAACCAATCCGGCAATTAATGTATTCCACCACGAACACCATTCCAGGATTATTTAATGTGCAATCGGTGCTTGTTAATACATGAATTAATCAGATCCATGTTGTTTTCCGTCCATTTTATCGTCTGGACCAATCCCTCATGCAAGGAGACTTGCGCCTCAAACCCGATTTCGCGTTTTGATTTTTCTGTACTCCCGAAACGTCTGCCGGAATGATCCCACGATCGACCCGGATTATGGGTTATACCGACGGGGTTATTCGTTATTTCATTTATTGTAGTTGCCAGATCGAGGATAGTTGTTTCCTTTCCACTCGCAAGGTTGTAGACATCCCCCGGTTTACCTGCCGCTGCACAGAGTAACAAGCCCCGGACGATGTCATCAACAAAGATGAAGTCCCGGGTCGCATCGCCAGCCCCCTCAACAGGAAGTGGCTGACGGTTGAGAGATTTGTAAACGAATACCGGTACAACATTGCGCCAGACCGTTGCCGGGGTTCCACGCCATTCACCTGCTCCCAGAATTTCCCCGGGACCGTACACATTCTGGAACCGTGCACGAACGGTCGGGAGACCGTGTTGCTTATGGTAATATACCGAATAGAATTCGCCAACTATCTTCGAGATGGAGTAGGGGCTGTCCATTTCGAGTGAGATCGGGGCATCTTCCATTGTGGCGTGAGCCTTGTCAAAGGTTTTCTCTGCAACCGCACATCCCGCTGCGGAGTAAACCACCTTTTTCAATTTTTTGAACTCTTTGACCCGCTCAAATAATTTTAATGTTGTAAGCTGATTGTTTTCATGATCCGCAAGGGGATTGCAGATAGAACACTGGTTACCGTGGTATGTACACAAATGGAAAATATAATCGAACTGATCGTGTATCAAGGCAAGGACCTTATCATCAGTTATTGATCCCCGGGTAAACGTGATCCGCTTATCCATGGGTATGTTGGATTGTTCAGATGACAGAAGGCTATCGACGATATGGATGGACCTGATGTCCATACCGAGGAGCGAACGGACCAGATTTGAGCCGACAAAACCCGCTCCACCGGTAATTAATATGTCACGGTTCTTGAAAAAAGAGGGCAGGGTATTTCCTGCTGTATCGGAAACCTGCATAATGATCCTTATTCATCGATATTTTTTAAGTGGGTATATGTTTCCGTGATCCCAAATTTCTGGTAATATTCAATTGCTTTTTTCACACCGGTCTTAAGCGGGGTTGTTGTACGCCAGTCAAAATCGGTATTTGTTTTTGAGGGATCGAGCAGGATTGAGAGAACATCATCGGGGTTCCGTTCCCGTTCCTCAACCGGTTCTTTCGGGATGAACTGCATTGCAGAGATCGTCTCATCATACAATTCCTTGATGGACGTATCTCCACCGGACGAGATATGATAATACCCTTTCTTGCCTTTTCCATCAATAGATTTTATAACGACGTTGACGAGATCGTCAACAAAGATGAAATCCCGCCGGGTATTCATTACAAAACATTTTTTTCCTTCAGTAATCCTGTGGAAGAACGTGGGCAATGGTCCACTGAGGTTTCTTGGGCCATAGGCATTCGCCAACCTGAACGACTGGAAATCCAACCCACTTAATGAGATATACTGTTCTGCAGCGTTTTTACTGATGGCGTAGCTGCTCCCTTCTGGGTGGAGGGGATGACTGAGTGATATTGGTTGTTGCTGGGGATGTAACCCATAACACAGGGCAGTCTGGAAATATATCAGGCGCTTGACATTCTGTTGCTCGGCAGCCTGCGTGACGATTGTTGTACCCAACACATTGGTCCGTGCATCCTCAACCCAGTTGTTGGGGTCCTTATACGAGGCTGCAGCATGAATGACAATTTCCGGTTGGAAGTCCGCAAACATCTTATTGACCAGTTCCCGCTCTGCAATATCTCCTTCGATAACCGTCAGATTTTTATGAGGGGTGAGGTTGTCCCGCCGGCCAGTTGTATAATTATCAATAACAAATACACAATCCCCTCGAGCTAAAAGACGATCTGCAATATGAGATCCAATAAACCCGGCTCCACCGGTGATTAATACTTTCATTGAAGACATCCGCCTGCGACTATTTTCGTTCGCTAAATATTGATCAGAGTTCTATTTAATCGCTACCGACTTCTTTTTTAATAGATCCTTGTAATAATCGTGTTTATCATGAAATTCCTGCTGCCAGATCTCAAGACACACAAATCCCCATAGTTTGCGGCCATATTTCGGTTCGTTCTCCATATTTTCCAGTACTTTTTTATTATCAACAAGAGTGCGGCTCAGTGCCGCCGGGGTTGAAAGGATTGACCGAATGAACTCTTTTGCCTCCCCAGTCATCCATTCGGTGGTCGGGGTGGGAAATCCCATTTTATCCTTTCGGTCCATGATTTCATCCGTTAAATACGGCCGCACAACTTCCTTGAAAATATGTTTCATCTGCCCGTTTTTAAATTTGATATCCGAAGGAATCGTGGCAGACAATTCAACCAGGCGGTGATCCAGAAGAGGGACCCGGGACTCAAGTCCATGAGCCATACTCATGCGGTCCTCAACATGCAGGAGTGCTGGGAGAAGGGTTTTGAAATCAAAGTGGGTCATCAAATCGAAATACGACTCCTTGTGCACATTATCGCTATTAAAAACCCGTCTGAATGTATCTTTAGCCTTGTAACCATCCAGAGCCTCCCAGTTGATCTCATCCTTCAGGTTGGGTGCACGGTTGATCAGGCTGAAATACCGAAGATCCATGTCTTCGAAAAGACCTTCCTGCCAGAATTGCTTGAGCAACGGTTTGTAATTCCGTAATGCCGTGAGATTTGGGATAATTGATTCATATGTGACAACGAAATTCCCGTTTTCCATTGTACCATCTATGGCACCTTTGATGCACTGCTCGAAATAGGCGATTAGGTACCGGGTATACCCGCCGAAGATTTCATCCCCACCCTGGCCCCCCAACACAACTTTCCGGTGTTGGGATGCCAGCTTGGAGACCATATACTGAGAGAACGCTCCCGGGCCCGCAACCGGGTAATCGAGATGATAAATTACCTGCCGGAGATTCTCAATAAAATCCTCGACCGTGATATCAATCTCAAGGAGTTCTATACCCCGTGCTTTTGCCAGGTCTTCTGCAAACCGGCTCTCATCATATTCCCGCCCGTATTTCGAGAATTTCCCTGTAAAACCCAAGAGGGTATCTTGGTTCTGGAACGATACAGCCAGTGAGGCAATGGCACTCGAATCAATGCCGCCGCTGATGTATGCTCCGACAGGTACATCACTCCTGAGATGTAATTGCACCGCTTCTGTGAGCAGCGAGCGAAGATTCTCTTCAAAATATTTCGGGGTGTGATCAAAATCGGGGCGATAAAAAACTTCCCAGTAACGTTTGATATCGATAGATCCACCCTGAACAGTAAGCGTGTGAGCCGGGAGCAGCTCGTGAATATCCCTGAAGAGGGTTTTTCCTTCCAGACAGAACTGGAAGATGATGTATTCCTTGAATCCCTCCAGATCAGTCTCAATCTTGTCAATAAAGGGCAAAAGGGCTTTGATTTCCGAGGCAAAATAGAGGGTGTCGCCAATCTGGGTGTAATATAGAGGTTTTATCCCAAACCGATCCCGTGCACAGAACAGACTCTTTTGCTGTTCATCCCAGATGGCAAACGCAAACATCCCCCGCAGATGGTTGACACAATCCTGACCCCACCTATTGTATGCCTGAAGGATTACTTCGGTATCGGAAGTTGTTGAAAAATTTTCTATGCCCAGTTCCTTCTGCAATTCGAGATAATTGTAGATCTCACCGTTGAATACAATCCAGTTACCGGTTCGATCCTTCATAGGCTGGGCTGCGGCAGGGGACAGATCAATAATACTTAACCGGCGGTGGCCGAACCCAACATTTTCGCAGGAATGGATCCAGGTACCCTCCCCATCAGGACCACGGTGGCGGAGTAAAAAATTCATTGCGTTTATTGAGTGGGAAATGTTTGGAATTTTATTTCCTGAAAGATCAATACTACCGGAAATTCCACACATATCATCCTATATTTTTCTTTCAGTCATAAAACCCTATCATAAGAGTTGATTATCACAGCCGTAAAAATTTTTCATAATCTGAATGGTAATTTTTGTGGTAATGAGGTTCCCCAAGTGGGCTGATATGAACGACATGATTCAATAAAAAAATACTGGGTTTTTTCCATTTAAAATGAATCCCTGGGGAGATCTATTATGTCAGTAAAACTATCCCCGCAGATACCTGATAGTTCAATTAATAAATGCAAAATAGGGAGATTTTACAACCAACACAGAACAAAATTAATTAGAATTATCGGCAAATACATACTTCACGGAAACGACCTCATGAAAAGTTCACTCATACAATCTTTAAAAAATCATCCCGCCTTAAGGAATATCTGTTTTTTTTTTGAGCGATCAAATACCCAGTTCTGGATGAAATTCAATGTAACTCTGCACCAGAGTTTTTCCTCCCGTAAAGAATCCCTTGATTTTTTTACTTGGAGAAATTCACAATATCTTTTTTACGAAGAACTAATGCCCTGCAGCGGATTTGATAACAAAATTATTCTTGATTATGGTTGTGGCCCCGGTCACGATCTTGTTGGTTTTGTCGAACTCTCAAAACCAAAAAAAGTAGTCGGTATGGATATTTCACAGGTTTCCCTGAATGAAGCCCAGAAACGCCTGTCAGTCCATGGAACGGATATTGTACAATTTATCCGTATCCCTGATGGTTCGCAGAGATTATCCTTTGACGATAATACGTTTGACTATATTCACTCATCCGGTGTCCTCCACCACACGCCGAATATCGAGGAGATCCTGAAAGAGTTTCGTCGAATCCTCAAGCCAGATGGAATTATCCGGATTATGGTATACAACCAAGATAGTTTATGGTTACATTTACATGTAGCGTATCAACGTCGCATCCTTTTGGGAAAAGATAAGACGGCCTCACTCGAAGAAGCATTCAAACGGAGTACTGATGGTGAAGACTGTCCAATATCGTGTTGCTATAAAAAGGAGACTTTTTTAGAACTCTGTAGAAATTGTGGGTTTCATGCAGAATTTCTGGGATCGGCAATATCACTGTTTGAATTAAAATTGCTTCCCCTCAGATACGATGCAATGTCTGATAAAAACCTGGATGAAATCCATAGGGATTTCCTTAAACATCTCACGTTTGATAATTTCGGGAGACCACTCCACAAAGGTGTTGTTGCCGGAATTGACGCATGCTATGAGTTGAGAAAGTAAAATCATTTACAATGGTTCATTCTACCTCATTATTATCATCAACGTGCAACAAGTAGGATAGACATTCTCATGGAAAAACCGAAGAAAAAACTACGGGTCCTTCATATCCATCACGCTCTGTATGTCAACCATCTGCTCGTCAGAGGGTTACGCGAGTTAGGGCATTTCGCCTCGAATGTATATTATAATCATAATCCCGGATCCCCCCTTTCAAATCTTACTTGGGGATGTGATTTTAGTATTAGGAGTGATATCGTATTCGGATTTCCAAACCAATTTTCTTTTTTTTTAAAGGCAATAAAAAAATTTGATATCTTTCATTTCTGGGCAAAACCGTACGGAATTCCCGGATTCTACCATAACCCACTTTTACCCATACCCATTGACTTGTGGCTTCTGAAAAAAATGGGGAAAAAGATCATCTGGCAATCTGAGGGCTGCAATACGATGATAATGCCCTCAACCTGGAAAGAAAAGGTATACCCAGAGATGTGCCAGATATGCAATGAATCACAGATAGAGAGTTATCATTACTGTACCGACAAGTATGTCTCCCAGAATAACCGGATGATGGACCGGTATGCAGATTTGAAATTCGGAATGGGAATGAATCTGGATTTTGAGAAAGACGCAGAGTTCTCTTTTTTCCCTGTAGATTTGGATCTATGGTCTCCAGGCATCTCCATCCCGTCAGAATATATCTATAAACGGGAAAACCCAGACTCACTTCTCATTTTCCACGGCCTTGGATTACAGGGTGTGGCGAAACGGGGAAATATCAAAGGTACCTTCTGGATTAAAGAGACTGTTACAGAACTGCAAAAAGAAGGGTTTAATATCGAACTTATTTATACTACAGCAGTCCCGAATCAGATTGTCCGGTTCTACCAAGCTCAAGCGGATATCGTGGTTGATCAACTCATCCTTCCAGGGGGAGGGCAGATGTCGAGGGAATGCCTCGCTCTTGGAAAGCCCGTTCTGACGAGAATGCATCCGAGAGTGCTGGAGACATACCGCAGAACCAGCTACCAATCTCTGCCCCCCCCCTATATCCCAACCGATCGTAATACATTGAAGAGGAATTTAATCAAACTGATTGAAAATCCCGATCTGCGGGGGGAAATTGGAAAACAATCGTCAGAATTTGCAAAGAACAACCTTTCTCCCAAAACCTGTGCCGAAAAATATGCAACTTTTTACCAGTCAATAATGGATTAATCCAAGTAAATGGGGTTCATTAAAAAGTTGTTCTGGATACATGTCCTTTATTTTTATTGCTGTCGAACATTTATCAATTGTTTTACACCCTCAAATCCTACATTCATAAGCGCATCGATGATCGAAAGCCCCGGGATGAATTGCTGAACACCAACCTGAGGATAGACTGCAGGTATGAAGTTTTGATACGTTAACCGGATTCCTGAGGCAGCAAACATCTCTTCACGTATGTAACCGTATGCTCCATCACCACACAGATATTCCGTCCCGCATACTTCCCGGATGAGGGAAATCAGCATCTCATTCGAACTGCCGGAAGGGTTGTATTCTGAACTGACAATACATTCAGACGAGATATTTAATGCCTTCTTTAAGGCAAGTATCGATGAAATGTTATATTCAGAGAGGTTATCCGCGCGATTAAGGATAAGCGGCTCTAGGAATGAGATTGTCTCCCGGTAGTATGGGGTTCTCGAATAGTTACGTTGGAGCGTTTTTAAAAGTTTTTGTTGCCAATTTTTTGAATTATCAATTGTAACTTTATTTATGTCTTGGAAACCGGTTCCTGATCGGCGTAAAGGAACCGTAACCCATTTTGCATTTCCATCGACAAACAATAATTTAACTCGATTCGTCCAGCAGCCCCCGGATTTTGGATACTGGACGTGATCGAGAATGATAAAAATATCTGATCGCGCAACCTTATCGAAAAAACCCAACCAGGGAAGAAAGTTCGGCTGATGAATTCCCACGACAACAGATTTTCCGGCCATTCTATTACTCTCCTGAGGATAAATTAAAAATCATCCTGAATCTCTGATGAGATTTCTCGTTGTTGTTCGTAATGTGATCGTGCCTGAACCCCGCAGAAACAAAAAGTGATTCGATTACATGGTTTATTTCTTCAAAATTAACCATGATATAATCCAGATGCAGCTCGGCAGATGCAAATAATTGGAGAGTGTGAAGCGCATCATGCGCATGTTTTTGAATATTATCTATATGATTATCAATGATAATACACACATAACAGGTCTTATCGGCGTAGTCAATTGTGTGAAGACAAAAGATCCCGATTAATTCGCTTGTTTCATTTCGGCGAATGCAAAAAAAAACCTCATTATTTAGAGGATTTGAATTCACAAGCCCATATTGGGAAATAGAATCTTGGAATCGATCCCATGATTGATTAGAGACCAGATTGACGGAATCTTTCAAAAACCGCAATATTTCCGGGAAATTATCTGTAGAGACAGGATCGAGTGTGATGAACTCATTATTGAGGGATCGTTTACCGTATGTTTCAGAATATTTCAATTGCGTCACTTCAGGAATGGACAAATAATGGTCAAATACCACTTTTTCCCCATTCGTTCCCAAAAAAAACGCTCCGGGATGTGGTTTTACAAGAGCACGGATGAGATTATGGATTGCCCGGATACTTATCGCCCATTCGATCCGGCCATCTTCCGGGGTCCGCCTGGGCCGGTAAGATGCCTGGTTTTCATTCTGGGGGATGCGATTATTTGTTCCATCGAGAACTCTTGGAATCTCAGCAGCCAGCATCATCTCTGTCGCTTCAAGGATACGTGCCTGAATATCAAGCCACGTATCGGTAAAATAAACAGGGACTCTTCGTTGGCATATAATATCCCCGGCATCAACCTTTGCATCGAGATAATGCATAGTCACACCGGTCTCAGGCTCTTCGTTTATTATAACCCATTGAGTGGGATTTGCACCACGGTTCTTGGGGAGGAGGGCCCCATGGATATTGATGGCATTAAAATTTGTGAGGGCCAAGATATCCGATGAAATTATCAAGGAATATGAATTGACCAGAATCAAATCTGGATTCAATGATCGTATCTTTTCGAAGAATGCAGGGTAATCTGGACGGTTTGCCCGGGGCTGAACAAAGAACGGGATACCACGTTCGCTGCTTAATATTTTCATTGCCTCATGCTGGTGAGGGCGGATCTCTGCTACAACCAGACCCGATACACACGACACGGGGAGATGGCGGAGGAGTTGTGGCAAGCCAAGGGTATCACCGAAGATTAATATCCGATTGTACATGTAATACAGCACCTTTTCAGGAGATAGATTGCCTGTTGTAAAGAATTCATTCAGTGTTATTTTTTTAGGTATATCTGCATTTCCGGAAATGTATTCTCAACCATATTCTTCAGACGAGGAGTCTTGGACCACCATAATCATAGTGCTACTTCAAAATAGCCCTTCAAGCGTCTGAAATATGCAATCCCAATAACTACGAGCAGGATGGACAGGACACACATATAGGCCATTCCATACAGGTTGGGGAAGGTATGGCTGATAAGGATATCCCGGTATGGCTGAACCATCTGATAAAGCGGGTTAAAAAAAGTCAGATCCGCGGCGAAACGGGGCATGGACTCAATGGAGTAAAAGATGGGTGTGAAAAAAAGGAATGCCATCATGATGGTCGGGACTATCTGGACAATATCACGGAAAAAAACCGCAGTTGCGCTGAGGAAAAACGCAAGGCCGATAAGAAAAACAAACTGAAGAATTATGACCGGGATGAGCAGTAAAATATACCAGGTAAAAGATTGTCCATCTGCCACCCGTAATATGACAAGGAAGAAGAGGCCGACGATGAGGGGCACTACCGCACTGAGCGAATATGCTATCGGGATGGTCTCGCTTTTAAATACAATATTTTTTACAAGGGCTGAGCTCATAATAATCGAATTTGTCGCAGTGGTAATTGCTTCTGAAAATACAAGAAACGGAATCATGCCGGAAAACATCCAGACAAGATTGTATAATGCACGGCCCTCCCCCGATCCCTGAACCCGGAAAATATACCCGAATACAAAGGTATACAGGGCAAGATACAGTGCCGGTTGCAGGACTGCCCATGTGATCCCGAGAAATGATCCGAGATATTTGTCCTTCAGATTCATTTTCCAGAGGTTGAAAATTACAGTAAGGTCTTTTCTCTCAAAATCCAGTAAGTGCATTGCATTAGTCTCCTAGTATGGGCTCATAATTCCAGTCAGCGGTGAACCAATATACCGGATTCACATAAGGATATTCCGGATTTTCTATGCGAAGGACCGATACCGATCTTGCCAGCAGGGATTGGTTGATATTCTCCTGATTGGGTCCCACTCCATCGAATAATTCAACACAAACCTCGTATGTCCCTTTCCCGATAAGGACCTGTTCAAATTCAGTCTGGAATTCAACTTTTCCGGAGGCCTCTTCCGGGATTTCAGATCTGTCATTGAGCATTCCGGATAGCATCACGATTCCATCAGATCTCATAAAAGAGATACGGATCACCGGTGTTTTTAAAACCCGTGTGGATTTTACTCCAATTCGAACCTTCATTTGCTCGCCTTTGAAAAAGACTGGCTGAATCTTCCCATGATTGTCAAAAAAATCCGGCCCTTCGATAGCAATTCCTTCTGCGAACGATTCTGATTTATTTTTTAAATTGCAGGATTTCAGAAGATTCTCTTCATCATAATGACGAACAGATTCCAGGTACTTTTCAGTAACTTCTTTTGGCTGACCATCTGCGATAACACGACCGGATTCTATCCACAAACAACGGCTGCACAGAGTTACAATAGCATCCATGCTATGGGAGACTATCAAAAGGATTTTTCCCCGGGAACAGATCTCTTTCATCTTTGCGGATGATTTTAACACAAACTGTGAGTCTCCCACAGATAGTGCTTCATCGATGATCAGGATCTCGGGAGAGATGAAGGTAATCATGGCAAAGGACAACCGGGCTTTCATACCGCTGGAATACGTCCTCACCGGTTGATCGATGAATTCCCCGATATCAGCGAATTTGATGAGGTCCTCCAGTATTGGCATAATTTCTGCCTTCGAACGGCCGTTTATTTCCGCGTCGAGGATAATATTCTCTCGCCCGGTCAGTTCTTCACGAAGGCCCACACCCAGCGTCATGATACAGCTGACTTGTCCATCCACATCAACCAATCCTGATGTTTGCCGGGTAAGTCCGGCAATTATTTTTAATAATGTGGTTTTCCCTGCTCCATTAGGTCCGATAAATCCAACACGCTCCCCTTCGTTTATTGAGATGGAGGTATTGTCAACCGCGATGACCGTTCGCTGCAAGCGGATGGGTCCCGTTGCCATGCCGAAGTAGGTTTTTCCAATATCAATTATCAGATCCAATGGGTTGTAATGGAAAACCTTCATAAGATTTCTTGTTATTATGTGCATCGTTTCCAGCTCGGGGAGATACCAACATAGTCATTTGTCTCACTCACATGAGGCATAATGAAGTATACAATTTTTCCATTGTCCCAACCCCAGGTATCTTCGACAATACTCCCTGGCAGATACCCGTTGCCACGGATGAGACCAACACCGACCAGCCCGTTTGTCAATCCGGCGAGTCTGCGAATCCGTGCATTAACCATTATTGGGCCGGTACCAGCAGGAATCGGGGGTGCTCCATCACGAGCAGAGTTTAACAACAGACTGAGAATACCCAGATAATTATCATGAACTGCAATCTGCACATGAAGATCAGGAGCGGGTTTTAATCTTTCAATTACTATCCGGAACACTAATTCTTCATTCGTTGCAGTCACTTTTACATCTTCAATCCGGCCATATTCTTTCGGGAGGGTTTTTTCATATTCCGAGGCATTTCTGCCATAATATGCCATACCCACATCATGAGCGGGACCATCCATCACAATTTTTCCATTCTCTATCCAGATTGCCCGATTGCATAGCCGTTCAACGTAATTTATACTATGGGAGGCAATGAGGACGGTCCGGCCGGATTCGCAGATCTCCTTCATCTTTCGGAAACATTTTCCCTGGAAATGTTCATCTCCGACAACAAGGATCTCATCGATATAAAAAATTTCGGCGTCCATTGCTGTAACTATAGAGAAAGCCAGTCTTGCGGCCATACCGGTCGAATATGTCCTTACCTTTTTATCGATAACTTCGGATAACTCCGAAAATTCAATTATCTGAGGTTCCTTTTCCCGGATAAATTCGGGAGAATAGCCGTGGATTGCAAGTCTCCGATGGATATTTTCACGACCGGATTGGTGAGGGTTGAATCCGGTGGATAATTCCAGAATCGAAACACTTGTTCCCTCAATCTGTACATTACCTGCAGTAGATTTACTGACCCCGGAGAGAATTTTCAGGAGCGTACTCTTCCCAGCACCATTTGGTCCGATGATGCCAACAACTTCCCCACTCGGGATTTTAAAAGAGAGCGAATCCAAGGCTTTAAATGTCGGGATCCTCTTGTGAAATAGGGCATGCCCGAACACCGTGGGCCCTTTACCAAGAGGAAATTCTTTTGTTAATCCATCAACAGAAATCATAATGAAAACCAAATACAAACCAAGGGGTTTTTTTAATAGATGTTATTGGATTTTCAGATATCATTATTCAGATCAGCCATTCAGGATGCTTTTGATCATGCGGATCACACGGTTAGATCGTGTATATTCTTCAGAGATCGGAGTTCGTATTATCTGAAATCCCCCATTTTCAATAACGACACTGCGCTGAGCACTCCAATCGGGGCATGCATTACAGTAGAGAATTTTTCGATCGACGGACAACTGAGCGTTTCGCCATTCCCAAAACTGAGGGGAATTCCAGATCTCTTTTAGAGATTGCTTATTAGCATTCATATTGGGTTGCCCATGGAAGTCAAATCCGCAAAAACTGATAGAACCATCCCATCGAACATACATGGTCGTCCATGGACACCAGCAGGTCTGACGTTTTCCCAGCGGGAGCCAGGGGGGCATTACCGCTTGAGATGCTGAAAACGGATCCTGCTTAATAGCACGACTGACAAAATTCAGTTTTGGAGACCAATATTTCAGAAATGAGGCAAATTCATCTTGATTTTTTTCATCCATCACAAAATGAACACCGATAAATGGAAATGGCCAGATTCCCCGCATCGCTAAAAAGGTTTCAATATTATTCTTCACTACTTGAAGGTTTCCGGGAGATTGCAAGGCTTCATATGTCTCCTGCGTTGCAGCATCAATACTGATCGAGATTCTATGGATCCCAATCTCAAGAAGCATCCTGGACATTTCCTTATCCAGTGCCATCCCATTCGTTGTAATGCTTATGAGTACGCCTTTGGATTTTGCATACAGTAGTACTTCCTTGAGATGAGGATAGAGGAGTGGCTCTCCGCTGAATGTTGGACATAAGGAGGGCTTGGGGTTCCACATTGACATCTCATCTATCAACCGGAACGCCAATTCCGGGGACATTACCTGATCTCGGCGAATAAAATGGGCAAATGGACTGCGGGGTGAATGGTATTGACACTTGTCACAGCGCTTATTGCATCCGGGGTGCAAATCCATAGCCACCGAAATGGGAGCTGAGAAATTCTGTTCGAACGAGTCCTTACCATAGTAGTATTGATAGTCCTCACGATCCGGCCAGATGAATTCTCTCTTGGCTGAAGTATCAATCTTGAGGAAATATCCGGAATTTTGAATGTTACCCGTAATGGTGGAATACAATTCTGATGAAATGAATTCCCAGTGGGCTTGAGTAAATTGCCGGTAATCGGAAATAGCATATGAGACCTTTTTGTTCCTAAAAACCATGCACGATCGGTTAAGTGCACCTTCAGGAAGGTTCGCATCAGCAAGATGCATTGTGATAAGGGTCTCGAAGTTTGCTGAATATCTCTGCAGGAATTTCCACAATGAATGCCGGTTCAGAAAAAAAATCGGGGGTTTTTGGGGAAATATCTCCGAATCGTATGATTCTAGAAATAATCCAATTCTCTTCAATCGAAGGATTAAAGTCGGGAATTTTTTATCGCATCCGGTAGTAAGGCGTGATGCTAATTGTATATCCTTATCTGTCCGGCACTCCGCCACTACTAATTGGGGGTAAAAGGCACAGTCTTCTGAGGAAGTCATTGTTCATCCGTCTTCTTATATACAGTAAACACACCCGACCGGGTTACATCCAGCCCTTGTTCTTCATGAGAACCGAATGATACAAACATATTCCAGCGGTCACATTTTTCACAGAGAGTCCCCGCAATATTCCAGTCTTTGGTTATTTTCCGAAGTGCGGTTGTCTGCTCCCCATGCCATATTTCAACCAGTTTTTGTTTTTTTGCATCCCCAAGGACATATCCTTTCTCTCCGACAATGGGGAAACAATTCGAACAAGGGAATACCAATCCATCCCATCCGACAATACAGGTTGCCCATGGCACTTTACACCGGATTCTCTGAGCATGTTCCTGGCGATTGAGTTGGTTCGAAATAATCTGATATTCCTTGTTGAAAACCTCACCAATCGAGACACCATCAACCCGCCCACACCAGTATTTGATGAACGCTTCTCTCTCGCCAGGAGGCTGATCGTAGTTACAGTATGCTACCTGAACCTTGATCGGGGAGTGTTCCTCCCGAACTCTCTGGAGCAAATACTCTAGATTGGAGACGACTTTCTCATACGAGGATCCAACTCTCAATCTCTCGTGGCTTTCCTTGAAACCATCCAGACTGAAACAGACGGACCCCTTAAAATATTGAACAAATGCATCCGTAAATTCTTTCGAGAACAAGGTTCCGTTGGTGTTGAAAAATACATTCGATAAGCCCTGTTCGCAAGCGTATCGCGCAATCTTGTGAAATTCCGGATGAAGCAGTGCCTCCCCGTCACCATTCAGCATAACGCCTGCATCGTACTCCCTCAGTTGGTCCAAGATATTTTTCGCAAAATCAGTATCGATAAACCCGGTCTTTCTCTCGTAATGGCTTGTTGTTCCACCTTGGTAAAGGCATTGGACACATCGTAGATTACAGGCGTTCGTTACTTCCAGACAGATATAATTTGGAAAGGGGGGCACAACATTCATCTTTACAAAAAGATCCTCTTTCAATTCAAAAAGCCGTCGTGTAATCGCCTGATAGAATTTCATGACCAAACCTCCGCCGAATCCCCATGGGGGTCTTTGGTCTTTTTCCAGACATTGGGGAAAAGCGACCATGTATTGCAGTTCTGGCAAAACTCGATATCTACAACATTCGAACAGCAATGCTTCCGTCTCAAGTCTGCAAGTTTTTCTCCATGCCAGATGGAGTCGAAGCTCTGTTCCATGATGTTACCCAGAGGATTTTTATCACCGGTCATATGGAGATGACATTTCGACACGTCACCATTATGCTCGATCTTAGTTGCATACCAGAGCCAGGCACAAGGATATCTTTCAGAGGGAAGAATCTGTTGTTCTGACGGAGAAACGCCATTTTCATCAACAAGCCCTGCCCAATTGCCATATCCTCGGACGTATGCCAAATCCACAACACCAGACCAGCGTGCAATAAACGAATCGAACTCGTGAGATAATTCTTTTATACCGATAATATGGGTGGTAATTTTCAGATGTTTGGCACGTGCTTTATTCCGGATCTCTACGAGGGTTTCGAGATTTTTACATACGGAAGCATAATCTGTGGACTGACAAAGCCATTTGTACGATTCAGCCGATCCCGCATCGAGAGAGAAAGAGAGATGGTTGATGCCACTCTCAATAATTTTCTCGCATCGCTCCCGGGTTAACAGAGATCCATTCGTTGCAATAGCGATAGTGGCATTCGGGCATAGTTCTCTGGCTTTAAACATGAATTCATCTGCTTCTGGATGCTGAAACGTTTCGCCATAGGCAGACATCTCGAAATTAATTTTGCGATCTCCAACAATGTTGCAAGCCCGTTCAAATACCTCCTCTGACATAAAACTCTCTGTCGCAGGAGGATTGGTATACTGAAGACACATACGGCATCGACGGTTACATTTAAATTGGCCCAGCGATAATCCCAAAACAAAGGGAAACTCATATTGGATATATTGTCGTCGGTACCTGAAGTTGTTAATGTACCCCCGGATTTTTTGATAGATCTGCATTTCCAGCACCTCATATGATAATCGGCATTGTGAATATCCTCAAACAGTGGTCCATGTATTAGCGGGGAGAATATTCGAAGAATTTAAACCGGCGTTCAACATGGCCACATAAAGGTCATTATAAATCAACTTGTGGATTTTTGTGTCAGGGGAAGGAAAAATCCGCCTTATATTTATGCCAAGAAACAATCTACCCAACACCAATTGTTTGAATGGACTACATAGTTCAATTTGTGTAACCACCCAAAATTTATCGAGATTGGCAGACCGTCCCACTTCCCTGATCATATATCATTTATTATTTTAAGCGGTTACAGGATAAAGCCATCTATTCCGAGTGACATGACAAGACTCGGGTTATAAGTTTTTGACAAGCGTGGACATATTCATGGACATTTAGATACCTGAAAAAAGGGATAGTTTGCAATGAGCCGGGTGATACCTCATACAGGTATAAAAAATAAGACGGGACCGATTTAAGTTACGAGATATTTTCACGATTGTGGAGTTTAAGAAAATCATCATAGACATTATGCTGTTTCTTTGCCCGTCCATCAATGCACCTGCCTATTCTGTCCCTGGGACTCATGGGTAGCGGGGTCCAACACGACGGGTGTGTCAATATGTGCAATCGTTCATCCCGGGGATCGGATAACACATCGTAGAGCCTGCGATACCTCCAGTAACAATTAGAATCAGAACAATAAGAGTAGTGATTTGAGATAAAATCCGAATATGCATTAACCATTCCCTGAATATGCTCTCTCTTGATATCGAACGATGCAATTATTGTGGGATTGTGGATTGAAACCGCGTTTATTGTAATCCCAAAAAACCTTTCGAGGACCTCTTTCTCCATTTTTACCGAGTCATCAATATTTTTTGTGTTGCTGATATCCTTGAAATAAAAAGCGGGTTCAAAATGAAGTCCCAGTTCATGCCCCATCGCGGAGATTTTTTTTACTAATTCCACAATCTCATCTTCAAAGAGATTATAATTTGAATTATGCATATGCAAGAAAAACGTTGATTGTACATCAAGGTCTGATTCAATTTTTGCCAGAGCGTATGCACGGTGCACGGAAACATCAATATCATGTCTCCACAACGCAGTGCGATCTAAAATTTTATAGTCAGTAAAAGAGATGAACCGATAGGTCTCTTTGGCCATTTTTATTAATTTTGTATAGTGTTTTTCAGTGAAGTCACTGTAATGATATAGCTCGACTTTTTTATCGGTGTTCATACTATCCCCGTTAATAAAAACAAATTCTCTCCATGGTCTCTAAATTTTTCAGTTATATCAATAAAAATCCACAGTCGGATTCACAAAGATTATATCGATCCCAGCCATTCAAACGTGTCTTTCAGGCCGGTGTGTAATGGTGTCGACGGCTTCTCTCCAAACAGCCAGGTGATCTTTTTCGTGTCTGCCTCAAAATTCCCAATCTCCCCGGGACGGGCCGGCAGGTAATTGATCGTGGGTTTGATCTGCAGAAGAGCTCCGGCGATCTCAACAATCTCTTTCACCGTAGTCCCCGTTCCGGTCCCCAGATTTACAATCTCATTTTTCACATCATTCTTCACAGCTTTGGCAAAGAACCGGGCAATATCGCCAACATAAATAAAATCCCGAGTCTGGTTGCCATCGCCAAACACATTGAACGACCCATCATTCTTGAGCTTACTATATACCATAGGGATGACGGCTTTGCTCTCAGGATATTGCCAAGGCCCATACACATTGAAGAACCTGAATACAAGGTAATCAAGTTTGTACAGTTCCTGATATACCCGGAGATAATGCTCAATTGCATACTTTGCAACCGCGTATGGGGTTTTTGGCACACAGGGATGGATCTCATCAACCGGGTTATATTTCACATCCCCGACCAGCGAAGATGCTGAGGAGAAAATTATTTTCCCACAGTTGAATTCCCGGGCTGCATCCATGATATTCAACGAACCCTCGATGTTGATCTTTGCATTCAGCCGAGGATTTTCAATAGAGAACGGGAGCGGGCTTGCGGCAAGATGGATGATCCGGTCACAGTCTTTTACAACTGCTGCGACTTGTGCATAATCCAAGAGGTCCGCTTTCACAAACTCTGCGTTATCAATTTTCAGTTCTTTGATATCTGATGCAACCACATCGATTCCAGCATCGGATAATGCATTTATAACATTGATCCCGACAAAACCCGATGCTCCAAAAACTGCAACTTTCATGATTATTCACCATATTTTTTCAGAAGAGTTTTGATCGAATCGACAACAAATTCCTGATCCTCATCAGTCAGTTCATGATGGAGAGGAAGGGTAAGAAGATGGGTGAAGAGAAGTCCGGAGTTATTGAGGCTGCCGGATTTCCTGACATGCGAATAACTCGGTTCGAGATGGAGTGCATAGGTGCCGATCTGTGTCTCGATATTCAGGTCCGCAAGATCTTTTCGGATACGATCGCGAATGCCGTCCTTCTCGACGTAGATACAATATGACTGGTATACGTGGGTTACCTCATTCTTTTTTGTCGGGGGACGGACTCCCTTGACATCTTGTAAAAGATCTGAGTATCGCTCTGCTTTTTTTATCCGGTCACGAAGGATTCCAGGGAGTTTTTTCAGCTGCTCAAGTCCGATTGCTGCAGAAATATTAGACATCTTGTAGTTTGTCCCATGATAGGTGAACTTGCCATCTGGGGTTTGCCCGAAATGTTTGAGTGCAACCATTTTCTCTGCAAGTGCGGGATCGTTTGTCGTAACCATCCCTCCTTCACCGGTTGTGATGATCTTTCGTGGATGGAAACTAAAGGTGGTAATGTCAGCGATGGACCCGACTTTTTTCCCGTTTACGGTTGCACCAGCACTGCATGCGGCATCTTCAAGGATTGGGACTTCGTGTTCTTTGCCGATCTTGTAAATTTCAGGATCAATAGGATTCCCCCCCCATGAAACAGGGATGATGCATTTTGTCTTTTTCGTGATGGCGTCTTCGATAGCTGCAGGTGTAATATTGTATGACCCGAGATCAACATCAACCAAGACCGCATCCGCACCTGCCGGGTAAACACAATCACCCGTGGCAGGATGCGTGAAATCCGGAACGATCACTTCATCACCTTTTTTTATTCCCAATGCCCGGACTGCCAGTTCAAGCCCGGTCATACATGAGGTCACAGCAATGGCATGGTTTGAAGAGACGAACTGCGCAAACGCATTTTCAAACTCTTTGGTTACCGGGCCCTCAGTGAGGTATTTTGAGTCAAAGACTTTTTTCACGGCATTAAGTTCTTCTTCCCCGACAAAAGGGCGCATGAGGAATATTCGTTTATTGGTCATTTTAACAGCCTCGTATGATCTTCATATAATCTTTATAACCAAATTGAAATATACTTATTTTTGTTTTAACAAGGTAAAGCGTCTTCGAAAAGATACGCAGTTTAGTTTTCGGTCTTTTTTGATACAATGGTTATCCCGGCTTCCTGTACATCCATACGTTCAATGGTAAGTCCAGCTTCAGAACACCACTGTTTCAACTGGTCAGGTGTTTGCCGGTGGCAGTTGAGGGGCCGGTACCAGTCAAAATTGATGTGATTCATCTCATCAAGAGAGAACTCCGGGCGATAGTATGCTTTAAAAACATGCCAATATATGAATCTCTGAAGATCAATCTTACCCGCCGGGATATGCAGAAACGGGATCGCTTCCGGAACATCGATGACCACATTTTTTTCACCAAGTACCTGACCCAGTTTTGTTAATGGACGCAAGGCATCCCATGCTTCCTGATCGTTCATGTTCCTCAAATAGTCACGGATGTAATCATCAGAAAATTCCCGAATCGGCCCTTTTTGCTTGTAAACGTAGAACATGAATTTGCCCCCGGGAAGCAGGAGCGTAGAGAGGTAACGTATTGCATTCTCTGTTGAATCGGTATGATGCAATACACCTTCAGAAAAAATCAAATCAAATGTGGGTTTGTCAAAGGGTAAATTCATCAGGTCTGCTTGAAGGAACTCTCCTTTTAATCCCATTTCCGCAAATCTTTGTTGTGCAACATCGATAGCACCTGAGATATCTACACCAAGATAATGTATGATATCAAGATATTCAGAGAATAACGCCAATGCCGGGTTCCCAGATCCACAGCCGGCATCAAGAACTTTCAGTCCGGGTTTGAACAGTGCATCGCGCCTTACCGGATCACCTCCGAAATATCGTTCAACAAGCCAGGTGCGGGTGGAGTCTTGAACCGCCGGGGATTCATAAGTCTCACGTTTTTTCCACTTAAAATTGAAAGCATCCTTGGTCTGATCCTGTTGATACGAGCAGAGGGTATGTTGTCGTAAAATTGAATCTTTCATGATATAATCAAGAGAGCATATTGTTATCAGTTCATTTTCTTTCAAATCGGTGAGATTCAAATAACTATTCCAAAACATGGCCTTGTCCCCCAAATCCTTTTTCCGATAGTTGCGTCATTTCACGTAGATTATGGATTATCACGTACCGCTCAGATGACGGTTAACCCCGTTACCATAAAAAAACACTCCAATTTCCCATCATTTGTCGTAAATGGTACTCAACAAGATCAGGTATCCCAAAAGCTGTTTGGGGCGGGGTTATTTAAACCCAATTGTATCGAGGTATGTCTCAGTACGCGACTTACACCGGTCCCTTACTGATGTGAAGATCTTTATTGGAGGCTGGGCTGTGCCCATGTCTTCGGGGATACTGGCATCTATTACTTCGATCCCCCCATCCCCGGTAAGGATCACGGCATTTCCTGTTTTAATATCTCTCGTCACAACCTTACCTGGAATTCTGCCAATAAAATTTTTATACTCAGGACGCGGACGTACCCGCCAGAGCAGGACCTTTTTGCCTTTATAATATGTGAACGCTCCATTGTAAGGTCTTGATTGTGCCCGTATAAAGTTAAAGACCTTTTTTGTATCCTCTGACCAGTTTATTTCACCATCTTCAGGTCCGCGATGACAAGAATAAGTAGCCAGTCTTTCATCTTGAGGGGCAACGGTCAGATTCCCTGTAACAATCATGTTCACGATTTCGTTTATTGCATGAACGTGAATTGCCTCGTATTCCTCGAATATTTCTGACAAGTGTTTTTCATTATCCAAGTCAATGTGATATTCAATGGGTTTTCCATCAGGGGAACAGATCAGGGGGCCGTTATCGATACCTTCTGCAATTCGATATGCGCGCATCCGTTGTTCCTTTTCCCCATTGATAATCTGCCAGTTTATACCTGCCCATCCACGGTAATCAGGCAAAGCGGTTCCGTGCAAAGCTAAGAGCCCATCCTTTGCAAGGGCGAGAAATCTATTGGAAAGCAGGGATCTCCATACACCAATCCCAATCATGGCGTCAGGACGGGCTTTTTCAATATCTATGAAAATCTCTTCGGTTATGCTTTCCTCCACATAATAAGGAATCGAACTTTTTTTCGCCAGCACGACCAGTTCATCAGCATATTTTCGCTCATCTTCATAACCGGACATGAAAATGGCACGGATTATTTCAATATCCGTTCTGGCAGCAAGCGATTGAAACGTAGGAACCGCTCTCTTCGTTCCTCCGATAAGGACTATCCTTTTTTTTTCAGTTAGGGCCATGTCAACACATCTCCCGTATCCGGAACAGGATAACTATTATTCACCAAAATTCATTACCAGATCATACTTATTTGCATTTTCAATTGTCTGAGCATATGACAGTCCCCTCTGCCTCAGCCGGGCCATTATCTCACCCACCTTCAATCCAGCCGTATTTAATTCTATGGTAAACACTGGGCCTAAATAATCTGTATGACGAGTCATATACCCGAAGGGTGCGATATCCGTAGGGTATATCTTGCTTTTATGCTGGAATATAAAATTTTTATCGACATTGCCGCAAATGTGAATGATCTGGATATCAGATACTAGTTTTATTATTGATTGGTTGATCAGACCATCAGTACTGATGATGGGTTCAGGATAGATATGTTCACAAATGATAATTCCATCATATTCAGAGCGTTTTAAGGTATCGATATCAAAATTTTTTACATAGGTTACATGTTCCCCTTTTTCATTATAGTCAAAGGTGATCCGTTCTGTCTCGATATAATTTCTTGAAAAAAAAGTTTGAACCGACTCTCCGAGCACACCGCTTCCGATGATCAAAAATCTGTCTTTGTATACACCCATTCCACATTCGAACAATAATTTTGTAATTAAAAAGCCAACACCATATAATAAATTTAACTCATTGACGCACTCATTTGTCCCCAAAACGGGGATATTCTTCTTCTCACAATAGTTAAGATCGATATCCTCATGCCGAAATTCCCACGTCTCGTACATTAACGGGATGACTGCAGTCTCTTTCATTGCATCAATCATGTTTTTATCGATGGGCCGGACGAACCCAGAATTGGTGACAATATCGGAATCAACGATGTATTCGGGCATTTTTTCATAGATAACCTCGATTTTCAGCGCCACCTCAAAAAAATTCCCCAACGAATGAATCCGGCTCCGGACAGATTCTTTTGTCCCGTATTTTGAATCCTTTGCAATTGCATAGACTTTCTCTGCACCTGCAAGGGCAGCGATAATCGGCGTGTATGAATAATTCCCTGTCGCAGCTTCTGTGAAAACAGTCAAACCTTTGAGATCCAAGCTAAATTTTTTTATCGAGTGGTTGATATGCCTCTTCATCCCCAACATGGATATCACAAAAATGCTACCTGATAATTCTATTCGACTAATCCATACTTACAGTTTTTTGTTCAGCCATTTTTCACCGATCTCCGAGATCGTATACCCTCGGGACTGCCGGTTTGTCATATGATCGATTAATTCTTCAAAAAACGTGTACGCTCCGGGGCCTTGGTTAACAAATGCTCCCGCTACCTCTTTAGGTAACATATGAATTTGCGGGTATAGTTTTTTGCATTCCTGATAATTATCGACTGATGATGAATTCAGGATGAGATGAATAACATGAAAATTAAAAATTTTCAATCCTGGGAGATGATATCTCTCATTCGAAAATGAGAAATCGGGATTTGGAGAATACATCTCGGTATCTTCTTCCCAAAAAAATGGGAGCCGGATTAATGGTTTTTTGTGCGGGGTGTAAAAGACATGTGGCTCAATATGCGGCGTTCCGTTTAAAAAAATGGAGACATCATACAGCAGGTTGAATTCATCTCTCATCATTATCATCAGGTTGCTGGACTGAACCAAACCATGGGTTCGAACAGATACTGCGGAGGGAATAACCTTTAGAAGTGATCTCAGCACATCACTAGGGTTTCTTCCCTGTGTACTGTCGGTTAGAAAATTTGGGTGTATACCCAATTCGAATATATCCGGATACTCTGACAAATTCCTTATTGCCGGGGTATCGTGCGTGATAAACCAAGTAGCCTTGATGTTTTTTTCAACGAGGATTTGTGAGATAGTATCGATACACCAATCCGGGGCCCAGTCAACATCCAGCGTGAGTGCATAGTCATTTATCATGGTTCAACATCCCACCCCATCGTTTTTTTATCCGTCTCATCGTCTAATAATCAGATTTATGATCATTTCAATCATTTCTCTGCAGAATCATACAGATTTGATCCGATACCTAGTGCTCCGGACGGACTTATAATACGCTGAATTACAGCGGGATGTACTCCATTCTTTTTTGCATGAATCATAAAATTCCTGACATCATATTCTTCTTGGATAAACTCAATTCCAGCGGAGGTATCATAAATTGCGGCTTGAGCCCGGTAATCCCCATTCCTTGGCAAGCCGATTGATCCGGGATTGACAATAATTTTCGACTCAATTGTTTTGTAAAGCG
The DNA here is from genome assembly GCA_964592875.1 of uncultured Methanoregula sp. Lineage (GTDB taxonomy): Archaea > Halobacteriota > Methanomicrobia > Methanomicrobiales > Methanospirillaceae > Methanoregula. Next base: position 389,577 of record CAZQGG010000003.1, on the reverse strand, counting down.
GATAATGGGTGTGCCCGAGGATACAATAATCCGAATCCAGTGTTAAAAAATTTTCAAACTGCGAATAATCTGGATAGATATATTCCTGCAATGGGTTCCAGGGACTCCCATGGAAGAATGCGAATCGTTTTCCATCAGCGGTCAGATTAAGAGTTAGCGGTAATGAAGCTAGCCACTGAAGCGCTCTTGGCGAGATTGCGTTCTGCACATACTCCAGATTATAGATATCGGCACGTTCCGGGGGATATGACTGAATATCCAGCAGATATGCTTCATGATTGCCGCATATCGCTGATACCTCCGATTCCATGAAACGATCTATAACTTCGAGGGACTGATGGAAATACCCGATCATATCCCCTAAACAGATAATTTTTCGAACGTTCTTTTCTTCAAAGTTATTCAGGATTACGTCAAGCGCATCGAAATTACCGTGGATATCAGAGAGTATGCCGATTTTCATTGTATTAGTCTAATGGATATTCCTGTATTCCCGTATGCAGTCGATCAATCCATCTCTCATGGTGTATCTGGGGGAAAAATTCAACTCATTTCGGGATTTTGTGACATCAATAGACACCCTTTTTCCTTCCTGAGGATCGGCATTCCCGGAATACTGTAACCGTGACTTGGATTGAGTGAGTTCGATGATAAGTTGCGCCAATTCATTCATGGTAATGGACGTTCCACTTGCAATATTATAAATCCCGGTTTTCCGCGAGGTATACGCTTGCCAGACTACCTGCGCAACATCCTTGACATAAAGAAAGTCCTGTTCTCTCTGGCCGCTACCATACAACATCAGATCTTCATTCTTCAACGACCGTTCAATAAAGAGATTCACTACGGTTTTTATTCGATTTCCAACACCATAGGGTGCATTCAGTCTCAGGATAGTCAAGGGTAATTGAGCCTTCGTATGTTCAGTATAGAATAACAGTTCGCCAACAAATTTTGAGAGGGAATAATAGTTGTCAGGCATAATTACGGTCATTTCCGACCAAGGGGTCGGGGTTATTTGAGAATATACCGAACACGTTGATGCATAAATTAAATGAAAATTCATTTTTTTCCAAGCATCCATGATGGATTTGTGCATCTTCAAATTTTGGCTGAATAGGTCCCAATCTGTATCAGAGAATGATCGCGGGATAATGGAAGAGAGATAGATGAGCGTATCGATGTTTTTATCAGAGAGCCAGTCACGGAGCGACTGGTTATCAGTAATATCAACGGAATCAACGTTGAGATCATGAATTATACCACCGTTTTTTGAACAGGGACAAACACGGACGGACTCATTCAGGAAAAGGGAGGTAACTTCCGCTCCAATAAATCCGGTTGCACCAACTATCGCCACACCGGGTTTCACTTGATCCATAATCCGTTTCATTCCCTTCCCGATTTCAATTTGATATTATATTCAATATGTTTTGTGAAAAGGTCATCCCATGTGATTATGTTTACATGATTGAGAGAATCTTCCAGTTCCCGTTTAATCTTCTCTCCGAAAGTATGCGTAAAAATAATCAGTAATTCGGGGGGATTATTAAGCAAATCCTGACGATTTTCAATCGGAACATTGAATCCTGGATAATAGGTGCGATGGAGTATGGGATTATCATCAAAGAATCGCAGTTCCGGCAGATGAATTTGAGATTTCATTAATGAGAGAAGGTTAATCGCTCTCCCGGGAACAAAAATCCCCAAGGTAGCATGATCTTTGGCGGCAGATCGGAAAAAACCGGTAATTCGCTCGATATCGTTTTTTGCCTGGATCTGAAATTGTTCTGCAAGGATGATCTGGTCATGGGAGGTTGAAATACCCGAGGAATTGTTCACGTCACCAAGTGATGTGGAGGCATACAGCAATCCTCCGTAATGGGATTTTTCTATATGCACATTCATATTCATTGAGTCGGTAATTGAGTTTCTTAACGTATTCGATGTAAAAAAGCTCCAGTGTTCGTGAAAAATAAACGAGAGATCTCCTGTTTTTATGTATAGCTCACAATCCGGAACGGAGATGAATAGCTTCCCGTTCTGATTCAAGTGTTTCTTTACATCTCTGAAGAACCGGGGAACATCTGAAATGTGCTCAAGAATTGCATATAAAATGATGATATCAAATGTTCCGGTAATTTCCTTGGAGGGGAAAAAATCCCGGATTATCGGTATATTAAAACGTTCAGCACCCAATTGCCCCTGATTACCGGGTTCAATACCCAATACATCTGCACCACGATCTTTCAAAAGAGAGAGGAGATACCCGGTTCCACACCCAATCTCTAATAATCTTACATGATGATAATTTTCTGTTTTTAATGAAGTATTTAAAAATTTCAGAAAATCCTTAGCATACAGTTCGCCGATTCCGTGATTATCCATCATCCCGCTGATCTCTGAACCTGTTGAATAGGCCTTCGATAAAATCTGTTCAACATATGCATTTTTTAATTGGACGAGCGTCCCGGTTTTTTCATCAATATCAAAAGCAAATGGAAGAAAATCTGGGATTTCTTCACCGTTTGACGGTTGGGTCAATGGTTTATAGATAAACGGGAGGTCCCCAATCTGCCAAGGAAATGATTTTATGCTCATTTTCACGCATTGAAATGACGATTTGTTAAAAATCATTAAACACTACTTCTTCAAGTCCACGTAAGACAATCCCTTTCCGGGGCTTAGGCATGGATGGGATCCACTCATTGAGGAAATATTTCCGTATGAATAGGTCCGGCTCATTTACACCACACAATGCCCTCAGATAGGTTGTACCGGAGAATCGCGGGTTGATCTCAAACGGATAGACAACTCCCTCCACATACCGGCACTGGATATTGAGAGGGCCTGTTGACCCTAGTCTCTTTGCAATTTCGATACACTGTTGATTGAGATTATCATCGTTTACTATCTCTCCTTGTGAGATACCAGATGAGACCGCCAAGATCTCATTTTTATTTCTTAAGGATCGGACTTTAATCCGGTTCGATAATCCGCTCATGATAAACCGCTTTATACCGATACACGAGATTATTTCTTTATCCCTCCCAGACAAAACACCGACCGTATATTCGTTCTCGTACGAACCAACGTATTCCTGAACGAGGGGTTTTCCACCATATTTTTTTATGTAGTCTGAGAAAAATTTTAATTCCTCATCATCCTGTGCAATAAAAGTATTGTTGGATCCACCCCCGCCGAGGTACGGTTTTATGACGGAGGGAAATATGGTTACGGAATTAAGATCTTCCTCAGATTCTATGGCAACTGTTTTCGGAATCGTGATGCCGCATTTATCCAGATATTGGAACGTTTCCTTTTTATTCAAACATAGTTTAATGATCCCGGCTTCATTAATCGGCAGGAATAGTCCCTGATCCTGAATCTCTTCGCGGTTTTCGGATATCACCTTAAGATCGGGTTCAGAACCATGAAAAAGAACATCGATTTTTTCATTTTTGCAAACTGACAATAATTTTGTTAGGTATGAAGGATCTGCCGCTGGAGGCAGAGTATAGGATTTGTCAGATTTACAAAATCCCAGATTGTACGGAGACATATCACAGCCACAGATAGTGTAGGGTAATTGCGAATATCGAAGTGCTTTGAGAATCTCCAATCCATGACTTCCCCCCCCGACGCCGGCAATTAAAACACGAACTGATTTATCACTCATAAATACCTCCATGAATTGTTTTAATTAACATAATTTCAAGCAATTTTATTTGTTTCGAATGATGGTTTCTGCAGGTCTCCGGCAATAAACATCCTGTGCCAAATCTCACATGTCAACAGATTCCACATTGCACTATAGTGGATATTCAATCTTGGATTTGGTACAGCGTTTAATATCTTTTCAACATACTCTTTTTTAATGAAACCCTGCCTGACAAGATTCCCATCCGACAGCATCTGTTGCATCATCTCTCGCCCTTCCTTGAGGTATACATCATAGGTCCCGCTTGCAAAACCCTGTTTTTTCTTCTGAAGCACCTGTTTAGGCAGAACATCCTTTAAGGCTTTCTTCAGGATATATTTCCCGTTAGGGTCCCGGATTTTTAATTCCGTGGGAATACTGAATGCAAAATCCACAACAGTATTATCAAGGAACGGCACACGGCTCTCAACAGAATGCGCCATGGTCATCCGGTCATCGACAAGGAGGAAATCATTAGTCATCTTAATACTGAAATCCGCGAGCATCAGTTGATCAAGGAATGTATGATGCGTTTTGAAATACTTGCTGTAAACCTCTCTGATTGAGACAAGGTCTTCTTTCAGTAAATTTTCACCATATATTTTTTCCAGGTATTCCCGGTCAAAGACCTTGTCCTGGGTTTGGGTAATAAGATACAGGTCTGTCCGGTCATTAAGGGCACGAATCATCTCAAGATAATCCAGATGTTCATCCTCGACAATATTCCCATACCGGGTCTGGAAACTGATGAGCTTGGCGGCAATTGCAGATATCTCTTTTTTTGTTTCAGAGATAGTTTTTTTTCGTATATCCTCGATTCCCTGGACAAAATTATATTTGAAAATGTATCCGCCAAAGAGTTCATCGGATCCCAATCCACCAAGGGCGGTTTTTACCTCTTTTCCAGCCGTTTCAGAGAGATAGTAGGGATACAGATTTCGTTTTGGTTCATCCGCATACCAGATCATTTTCGGATAGTCTTTGAGAAGGTTGGCATCAACGACCACCTCGTGATGATCCGTACTGAAGTAATCTGCAACAAACTGCGCATCATTGATTTCATCATTGGAGTTGCCAAATCCCATGCAGAAGGTTTTCAACGGTTCATCAGTTTTTTGGCTTGCCAAAGCCACGAGGGCACTGCTGTCGATCCCGCCGGATAACATCAATCCAACCGGGACATCGCTGATCAGATGCCGCTCAACTGCTGCATCGAGTAATTTTCGCAGCATCTTGACATAGTATGATTCGGGATGAGCGGTATGGACAAGAGTCGGCTCCCAGAATTTCCTGATTTTAATTTCCCGGTTTTTTACAATCATCAGGTGCCCAGGGAGAAGTCTTTGGATACCTTTGAACATTGTCCGTTCCCCGGGGATATACCGGAGGTTGATGATGTAATGCAGTGACTGGGGTTCCATCTCAGGTTTAACACGTTTGTACTGGAGGAGGGCCTTTATCTCAGAGGCAAAAAGAAACGTCCCATCATCAAGCAGGGTATAATGGAGCGGTTTTATCCCGCAACGGTCCCGGGCAAGAAAGAGCTCCCCCGTATTTGCGTCGTAAATCGCGAAGGCAAACATCCCATTGAACATCTGCACGCAATCATGACCGTACTCTTCGTACGCATGAACAATCACTTCGGTATCAGATGATGTTGCAAACCGATGACCACGTTTTTCCAGATCGGTTCTCAGTTCCTGATAGTTATAAATTTCTCCATTGTATACAACAACAACAGATCCATCTTCATTGTAGATCGGCTGGTCTCCGGTTTTCAGATCGATTATACTCAACCTTCGGTGACCCAGTGTGATGTTTCGGTTTGTATAGAACCCCTCGCCATCAGGCCCCCGGTGTGCCATAATGTCGCACATCCGTTTGGCAAGCGATTGATCTTCAAAATTGAAACCGACAATTCCACACATGGACAATCCACTCATTGATCAATATATTCTATTCATTGATTTTCGTCATTATATGATTGATTGAGTTACTCGCTCCCGGTCTGAAATGGATATTTTTCTTTAAAGTCACGGGATTGGGGGCGTGAATTGCTTGAATAATTTTATTTTTATCCACTCCTGCCAGCACATTCCATCCCCCCTCCAGCGTCTCCACCCATTCGGTCACCTCTCGCAACGTAATACACGGTACTTTCAGCATATACGCCTCCTTCTGGATACCCCCGGAATCTGTGAGAATCTTTAATGAAGACCTCATCAGCTTCAGCATATCGAGGTACCCCAGTGGTTCCGTGACGATAATATTTTCAGACAGGTTCTCCCACATCCCGTACTCTTCAAGATATTTCCGGGAACGCGGGTGCACCGGGAAGACAACTGGCACCTTAACCGCACCAACTGCCTGAATGATATTCTGCATATGCTCCCGGTTGTCCGTATTCACCGGGCGGTGAACGGTAAGGACAAGGTACTGCTTTGAGGCAAGACCAAGCCGTTCAAGAATCTGCGAACACACTTCAGCAATCTCCTTGTTGAACTCCAGCGCATCCACCATCACATCGCCGACAAGATGGACGCCACGGGTAATTCCCTCGTTCCGAAGGTTTTCAACCGCAGTCTGTGTCGGGCAGAAGAGTACATCGGAAATATGATCGGTAAGAACACGATTGATCTCCTCGGGCATGGTGCGGTCGAACGAACGGAGCCCGGCTTCCACATGGGCAACCGGTATGTGGAGTTTCGATGCCGCAAGCGCACCGGCAAGCGTGGAGTTGGTGTCCCCATATACAATTACAAGGTCAGGCTTCTCCTTTAAGAGAACCACTTCGACCTTTGCGAGGATTTCACCGGTCTGTTTTCCATGAGAGCCGGAACCAACCCCCAGATTGTAATCGGGTTTGGGGATCTGAAGTTCCTTAAAAAAAACTTCTGACATCTCCGGATCGTAATGTTGTCCTGTGTGGACCAGGATCTCCGTATGATCCTTCCGGATCTCCCGGGACACGGCAGCGCACTTGATGAACTGGGGGCGGGCCCCGACAATGGTGACGATCTTCACACTACTGGATAAGGAAGTGATCGGTTAATCGTGTTTCTGTGCGATGCCATTGGTGACGACACAATTCCGTGACGACGGGTCCCCGGGTGAGCATGCCGGATTTGATTACGGCTGCCACGGCTGCCTGTTCTTCCACGCCGGTCGAGGGTTGGGCGATGAGGATCTTCTGCACCATGTTTTCAACGTACGTATGGAATTTACAACCACTCATTTCAGAGGGTTGGATAATAGTAGTGTAATGAATCGTGGGATAGCGTATTTCCGGGGAAATTCCCGAAATACCAGAAGGCCGGGAATTCCGATGCGGCCGGATAATTGATGGTCCTTACCGGACAGCATGGACACCCGTCAGGGATTATAATTGGGTCTGGTGCGGGACCTCATCTCACCCCCATCTAAAAGGAGCCCGTATCGGGCTCCGCTCACGTCTCCGGAAAAAGATGGACACTGCGGAAGGTATTCTATGTCCACATTCCGGATCGCCATGGTTCCATACGCCGGAGAATGCGGGCATCGGGTACCATAACTATGTCCACCGGTAAACGTGGCCGGGAAAACGACCTTCCGCTCCCACATGGGCAGAAAAACACAGGGCCGGCCACCCGGATGTGAACTTATTTTAGGTTTCCGAACAGGGAAAAATGAGGATTATTGGTGGGTAACCGCCGGAATGGTGTATTTTTGGCATTCCGTACGAAATTGAACCCGGTGCCCGGGATCGAACCGGAAATTATTCAAGCAGCATCACATTGCACGCTTTTCTGGCTGCTGATGAAAGGTCTTTATCTGGCGTGAACAGCGTGGCCCTGTGACGTACCGCTGCGGCAACGAACAGCGCATCGTAGAGTGAGATATTGAGCTCGCAGGCTAGGTCGAGTGCCGGCTGGATCAATTGACCGGAGGGGATTGTTTCGCAGAGATCTTGGATGAACATGGTGGCATCATCGAGCATGATCTTCACATCCTCGGGACGGCCCTCCCCGGATGAAATCCTTTTCAGAGCGACATTTGCCACCTCCGCCAATGCAAGATCCACGGTGACACAATTCATCGCGGTAATTTTCCTGATTGCCGTTGCTGTCAGCTCTTCCGGAAAAAAGATCGCGGCAATGACGCCGGAATCGAGCACAGTCTTACCGGACATCGCGGGCCTCACGAATAATCCGGACCGCAGACATGCCCGGGCTCATTGACTCATGTCTCGTCTGTGCACGGGCGAGCACCTGTTCCTTGCGTTTCTTTCTGACCGTATCTTCGATAAGGGCCCGGATCTCTTCCTGGCATCCGCTTCCCGGCAGCTCATCGATCATCTTCCGGACCCGGGAATCGATCCGGACACTGTACACAGAAGTTGCCATAGATCATTGTTTACAATTTTTGTATACAAAAATATTGCCTTTTTTTGCGCAACCAGAATCCCCCAATATTCATCCCGATTGGCTGGAAGTTCGTGCATTCTCCCCCGTTTCGAGGTTTCCGGATTTATTCAGCCAGGCATATCGTATATCCGCTCCAACACAATTGTGCCACACGGTCGGGGACAGGCCGGTGGGACCGAAAAGCTCCTCCTCATGATTCACTGTGGATAGCGTATGCTCTCGCGTTCCATTCAGCCCCACCCGGCATGCGGCAGGATTGAAAAAAATGCATACAGAAAACAAAAAGAACGAGACGAACCAGAAGATTGCAGATGCCTCCAGGAATGATGGATCGCAGATTGCCGGTTCAGGACACGTTGCCGGATGCACAGCATGTACCGGCTGCAGGTCCAATGTAACGCAGGAAAAACAGAAAACCTCCATAGATCAGACCGGAAAACCGACGACCGCGGCCGGACGGGATACCGGTCCGGTCAGGCCAAAGAAGCCAATAGCGGCAATACGCGAAGCAAAACGACGGGCCGTGATATGGGGATTCTCAGTGGCCGATGTGACCTCAGAAGACGGGATTCCGTATGATTTCGTGGCCATCAGGGAGGGCATCACGAGTTTTGTCTGTGTCCGGCGCGTGAACTCGTCATGGTTCAATCTTGACATGATCACGACAAGATGCAAAAAACAGATTGATGCATTCCGGTCGATGAACATGCAGCAGGGTCTCATCTTCGAGATCTGGGTGCGCGGGTATGCAAGAGCATTTTACCGGTACCGTGTGTTGCCGGATACGATCGAGGAAACCGGTATTGTTCCGGAGCCGGAAACACGGGCGGGGAAAAAAGCCCTTGATGATGCGATGACGAAGGCTGCCCAACCGGATAGGGCAGATGAAAAACTCGTCGGGGATACGGTATTGACGACCGGATAATACTTTTTCCACCCTTTTTTACGATTGTCAAAAAAGAAGTAATGCAAGAAGTGATAGTTTTTTTTCGACAACGGATATGATGCCTTGATGAAAAGGACTGCAAAAAATAACGTAAAAAATCCTGACGGATATTACAGTTTCCGGTAATACATCCCCGCCTTATCTGCACTAATACCGCTAACCATCCCCCTCACATCAATCAGCACCGGATGATCCTTCATCAACCCCCGGATCTTCTCCACCGGCATCACCCTGAACTGCGCATGTGCCACCGCAATGATCACGGCATCGACTGTTACATCGAGCCGGGGAAGTGGTTTTGCACCAAATCTCTGAATCACATCATCGGGAAGCAGCGGATCGTACCCGTACACCTCGACTTTGAACTCCCTGAGCTCATGGACAATCTCTTCAACCGGGGACTCGCGGGTATCCGGGACATCTTCCTTGTACGTGAGTCCCATAATCAGGACTTTTGAACCCTTGATTACCTTGCCCACTTCATTGAGCCCCTTGATGGCCAGGTCTGCGACATGCTTTGGCATCGAGTCGTTGATGGCCCGGCCGGCGAGGATCACCTGCGGGTGATAACCGATCTCTTCTGCCTTCATCACAAGATAATAGGGATCCACCGGGATGCAGTGGCCCCCCACGAGACCCGGGCGGTATGGGTGGAAGTTCCATTTGGTCCCGGCAGCCTCGAGCACTGCGTGGGTATCGAGTCCCATACGCCCAAAGATGAGGGACAGTTCATTCATCAGCGCGATATTCAGGTCACGCTGGATATTCTCGATCACTTTTGCGGCTTCGGCGGTTTTGATATCAGGCGCCCGGTAGACCGTGGTGACAAGAGCGTACAGCTCGACGAGCCGGTCAGCGGTCTTCTCATCCACCCCGGCAACGATCTTTGTGATCTTATCGAGCGTATGTGCATCATCGTTGGGATTGATCCGCTCGGGGGAGTAGCCGACAAAAAAGTCTTTCCCGCAGATAAAGCCGGATTCCCGTTCGAGAATGGGGATTACAATCTCTTCCGTGACGCCGGGATACACGGTGGACTCAAGAACAACAATCGCGTCCCGCTTCAGGTTCCGGCCGACCGTCACAGTCGCCGATTTCACCGGCCCCAGATCCGGATCCTTAGCTTTGGTCACCGGCGTCGGAACACAAATCATGACAAAATCCGCATCCTTTATTGCAGCCGGATCGGTTGTTGCCCGGATTTTTGTTCCGGCCGATACCAGGGAATCAACTTTACGCTGATCGATATCGAATCCGATTGTTGGAACATGGTCGGCAAATGCCTCTGCAAGGGGAGTGCCAACATAGCCGAGACCCACAACACAGACTGTTTTGCCCTTTACTGATCCTGGTACCATTGGATCGTCTCCTGAAGGCCGGTTTTTACCGTGTACTGCGGTGCATACCCGAATGCCTGCTGTGCAGCGGATATCGCTGCAAGAGAGTCATGGATATCACCCGATCGCGATGGTTCAAACGTGAGAGTCCGCTCTTCACCCATACTTTCCATGATATTGTGTGCCAGATCGATCAGGCTGATCCTGCTGCCGTAGGCCACATTGAATATTCCCTGAGCGGAACTGTCCATTGCACGGACATTTGCCTGTGCAACGTCTTTTACATACGTAAAATCCCGGGTCTGAGATCCATCCCCGTAAATTACCGGGGATTCATGGTGGAGAATTTTTGTAATAAATTTCGGGATCACGGCAGAGTATTCGGAATGCGGATCCTGGCGGGGACCAAATACGTTGAAGTACCTGAGCGAAACCGTATCCATACCATATAACTCATGAAAAACCTTAAGATAATATTCCCCGGCCAGTTTCGTGATAGCATACGGGGATTTTGGATTCGGTACCATATCCTCACGTTTGGGAAGTGTTGGTGTATCTCCGTAGACTGAAGAGGATGAGGCATAGACAATTTTTTTCACCCCGCATTTTTGCGCAGCCACAAGGACATTTAATGTCCCATTGATATTTACCTCATTTGAGGCCAGAGGATCCTTTACGGATCGTGGGACCGAGGTTATTGCTGCTTCATGAAAGATGCCATCCGCATCTTTGCAGGCTTTCTGGAGGAGCGGTTGATCCGTGATACTGCCCTTAAGGAGTGTTACCGTTGGCTTATCCAGGAGGTGCTGTATGTTCTCAACCTTGCCTGAAAAGAGGTTGTCAAGGATCACCACCTCATCCCCACGACTCGCAAGAGTCTCCGTAATATGGGAGCCGATAAATCCTGCACCACCTGTCACAACATACCGCATTCTATCATATCCTTATTGGATCCAACGGGATATCGTTTGATCCGTCGTTGTCTACTAATGTATTATATTTTGATTTCTTAAAACACCGGCCTATCAAATCCCAAACCAGCCTCATTCTGCAACAGGGAGACTTCTCGGATCTCGAAAAACCCGGTAGAATTCGTCTCATCCTCAATGTTCTGATGAACCTCTCGGATTTCGCAGTTTTTTTTCAACCGCTTCGCTCACACGTTGAACGGGTAAAAACAGATCTTCAGTAATTAACGAATTTCGAAGTCGAAGATTTGCAACGCAAACCTTCTCTTCCTCAAGGTCTTTTGACCTCTCGGGAATTCGAAGAACCCTGATGAGTTCTTCTCATCGTTCAGGTTCTGACGAACCCTCACGAGAAAAAAGAAGATTAGCCGAACAGGGCACCAAGCCCTGCCATGCCGCTCTCTTCTTCTGCCTTCTTGTCTTCTTCCTTGTGCTCTGCCTTGGCGGGTGCTGCGTGGGCTGCGGGTGCTGCTGCGGGTGCTGCGACTGCGACAACTGCTGCTGCCTTGATGGCTTCCTCAATGTTGACGCCATCGAGGGCTGCAATAAGTCCCTTGATCCGTGCTTCGTCTGCTGCTACACCTGCGGCGGTCAGGACTGCCTTGACACCGTTCTCATCGACCTTCTTGCCTGCCTTGTGCAGGAGAAGTGCTGCATAGATATACTCCATTTTTTTTCACCTCAATAATATCAATAATTATTTTACCAGGTTCTTGATGACCTGGCTTTCTCTCTCGGCTTTACCAATAATCGCATCGACAACGTCTTTCTCGTAGATGCTAGCCTCAATCGCAAGACCGCGGGCGTCCCTGACTGCCTTTATCAGGAGCGGCTCCATCGAGTCCTTCGTCGGGATCGCTGCTTCAACCGACAGGGCGAGTGCCTGCCTGGCTGCGAGCTGGATCTGGCCAAGGATGACGGTCTCATCGACTGCAAGGACGGACGGCTCGTAGATACTGCCTTCGTGGAACGCGACCTGCAGGGCAAGTCCTACGTCCATGGGCTTGATATCGAGCTTGGAGAGCACCGCGGCGAGTTTTGCCGAGATGACGCCGCCAGCCTTGACGACCGTCTTGGTCTCCTTGATCTTGACCTTGCCGCCTTCAATGGCTGCCGGGATACCTGCCTGCTGCAGTTCACCGACAATCGGACCCGGCTTGAAACTGGTCGGACCGCCCGGGATGACGATATCTTCCGGCGCTTTCTCGCCGGCCTTTGCCGCCATCTTGGTCTTGGTCTTCTCCAGCTGCTTGAAGAGCTTGAAGGGGTTGTCGTTCGTGAAGATGATCGCCGAGTGACCGGAGATGAACTTTGTTAAGTTCTTTACATCCCCGCCGATATCGTTGAACGCGTGGGTGATCAGGGTGTTCCTCGTCACCTTGATGACTGCCTTGCCCCGGAGGTTGCGGCGGATCTGCTGCACCTGCTGGGCCGGGATGCCGTACATGTCGACAAGCCCGATGAGCTTGTACTCCTTTGCGTTCTTCTTGATCTCGGCGACCTCGTCCTTCTTCCACGCCGGAAGGTGGTGGGTGTATAACGCCATTATTCCAACCTCACTGCGGGGCCCATCGTTGTCTTGACAAAGATTGAGCGGACGTTCAGGTTGCCCTGTTCGAGGACAGCTTCGATACGCTTGACGATCGTCTCAATGTTCTCTGCGACCTGCTCCGGTTTCATGGCCGTTGAGCCGACCTTGGTGGAGAAGACGGTCTTGTCCTTTGTACGGATCTTGACCGATTTGCGCAGGCGTTCAACGATCGGGCGGATATCCTGGCCGCCGACAATCGGCATGGGCATTCTGCCCCTTGGTCCCAGCCGGGGACCGAGATACCGACCGACACCGGGCATGACACCAGTCTCTGCAAGGAAGTAGCGGTATGAGCTTGCTACTCTCCGTGCTTCGCGGGGTTCACCGCCGAGGCGTTCTACCTCTTCAGGGCCGATGATCAGATCAACTTTGGCTTCTTTTGCCTGGGTGACGATATCTCCCTTTCCGATGACACAGATACCAACTGCCTCGCCGGTTCCGTAGGGGAGCATAATCGACTCGTCGATACGATTTTTCGGCTGCGCCATGTCGATATTCTTGAGATTGACGGTAATATCGATACTCTCAGAGAATTTACGTTTAGGCGCTTTTTCAACAGCCGCGTTTACGGCTTCTAAAATCTTAGCCCTGTCTACCATCAGTTTCCTCCATAGTTCTGCGACCTTTCGATCTCCTATGGTTTTCTCCTGTTTATTTCACGAGAACGCTGTCGTACTTGCCTTCATTGATGAGGGCGAAGACATCCTTTGCCTTCTTGCCGTCAATGGTAACTCCCATGCTGACACACGTGCCGATGACTTCCTTTACGGCAGTCTTCAGCTCGTACGAGAGCATGCCTTCGAGTTTCATGTTGGCAATTCTTACAGCGGCCTCGAATGGCAGGTTCCCTGCCACTTTGACGTTGGGCTCTCCAGATCCTTTCTCGATACCGGCCTCTTTCTTGATGAGTGCCGTTGTCGGGGGTATACCGACTGTCAGCGTGAAGTTCTTCTTTGCGTCGACTTCGATCCGGACCGGGACCTGCATTCCGTTGAATGAGGCGGTCTTCTTGTTGATCTCATCGACTACAGCCTTCACGTTGATACCGAGTGGTCCGAGCGATGGTCCTAATGGGGGACCAGCCGTTGCCTTTCCGCCGGGTACTAAAACCTCGACCACTTCTGCCATAGTCTTTGCACCATGCCGTCCCTCCTGTTGAGGGTTCCGAGCTTGGGTCTGTAAATATTGATGGGAGGGGTGATAAAGGTGATCGTGGGAATGAGAATTCTCATAGGATATAGACTTGACCGCACTCCCATGATGCAATTGCAATCAAATCATTCATGGACAAAAATATATTGTCGTAAGCTTAATAAATAGACATGGCAAACACGCCGAAGGATTCTTCTCAATATAAAAATAGTATCAACTCCTTTCAAAATCACTATTCGCGTCTATTACGATCGAATCACACTACATTCGAAGAATCTTTTTCACAGATAATGGCGTTTTTTGAATCTGATGGATTTTTTAAAGAGATCACAACAATTTTGAGTGAAACTGATGTTCCGTTTGACGATTGGTGGAATGATGAGAGAAAATGGGGAAACGGTTTCCGGAAGTTTGAACTCCCTCGTGATGAATTGAAAAAAATCGCCTTCTTATATCAACTCTGTTTAAAAATGTATAATAAAAAACTCAATTGGTTATCGGTCCAATTAGAGTTTTTTGGAAGTGTAAATGTTAACGAGAACATTCAATCATTCAATACACATATTATGGAGCCCCTTTCTGATTATATTTATAGATCAGTAACGGATCAGGAAGTTGTGACAAATAAAAAAATAATTGAACCTCCACAAGTTCAACCTGTTATCTACCAAGTTCAAGGAAACCTCATACAACAAGGAGATCGCTCCATTGCTATCGGAGATCGTGGCGAAATATCACATATTGCTTCCGGAGATGGAGCAATAATTGTTCATCATGAAGAAAGCGGGAAAACATACGAAGTCCCATTAAAAGATAGCAGTAGCCTCGAAAAAGTTGCGATTTTTTTAATTAATCATCTCGGTGAAAAAAAATTAATTGGTGTTGATATTGCTGCTGCGATAGGTTCATTTTTTTCTATAATTGGATGGCTTAAAAATTTTTTTAATGCCGGTGTAATTTTTTTTGAGATCGGAATCCTATTTGTTTTAATACTAATTCTTATTACAAAAGTGATTTTCTTTTACAGAGATGCGAAATGTGATAAATGTGGAAAGGACTTTGCAGTTTTTGAATCCGCACCGCGTTTAAGACGGGATGTTGAATCGAATGGAGTAATATACAGACGTGAAGAAAGGTTTTATGAATGCCGTTATTGCGGAAATAAAACATCTAGTAAACATTTAGATAGATTTGAAAAACAGGGTTAAAACCGCCAATGCCCAGCGAGGCCCCGTAGGCACCCGAGCGACCCACACATGGAAGTGGGTAAACTCGCATTATAACAGATCTTGGGATCCATTGAACGGGGTTCATCCCAGCCCCCGTTGCCCCTTTTCCGGACCCCGGCCATGCCAGTTTCTCAAAAAACCATGTCAGTTTCCGGATATTCACAGCATGAATTGCCCCCATTTTACGTCGTGGACAGCGCATGTCCCGGACCATGTTAATATGGGAGAGTTGGGAAGCACGATCTCCCCAAAATTCAAACACCGCAAATGCCCGAAAATCGGAAGAAAATCACCCAGCAAAAAGACGCACATAGACGCGTTCTGTGGGCATTTGGGGTTTGCCACAAGATTTGGGACGTGGCGGAGTGAGCCCCGGATCTTCATTTTCACGTCGGAGAATGAAATTTGGGCAGGTGACGGGCACATGCTCTTTGGGATTCTCCGTCGAAGACCCCACAATATAGAGGGGTACGATCCCACCTGTAGCCGGAATCCTCTTACCACAACCCTTATCATTCATTGGTTCAAAAATGAACCATGTGGAACAAAATTTAATCAACGAAATTGTCGCACTCCTCTTGAAAGAGAATCTCCACCCACGGGCCATCGCCGAGAAACTCACAAGCAACCACGCCACGGTCCTGCGAAAACTCCGCGATCTTGAAAACGAGAATGTTGTGGATTTCCGGGTTGAGGGAAAGAACAAAACCTACACGATCAAGCGGAGCCTTGAGGCCCGGAACGCGGCCATGATCGCTGAACTTTACAAACAATCGTCAATTGTCAGCAGGTACCCGGTCCTGCGGGGAATTTTCCAGACCGTCCACGAGATGCCGGAGGTTCCGCTCGCGCTCCTGTTCGGGAGTTATGCAAAAGGTCTCGCAACAAAAGAGAGCGACATTGACATCTTCATAGAAACCACGGACACCGCCATAAAAAAACAACTCGAACAGAAACACTCACTGCTCAGCGTGAAGACCGGCAGATTCGATGCAAACGACCTGCTCGTACGCGAAATCATAAAAGACCATGTGATCATCCGGGGGGTTGAGGTGTACTTTGACAGGACGGGCCGGTTTGGGATCTGAAATGATCGGTACACAACAGGAGGCTGAATAATGGGAAATGCATTCTTAAAGGGGCTGCATAAAGAGAGAGTTCTCCAGCTGGTGACACCCAGCGAGGAGATGAGGATTGCGTACCAGAAAAAGTCCGAGAGCCATATCGTTTCCGCACGATTGCTGCTTGACAACGATCTCTTTGAACAATCAGTCTCGATGGCGTACTACAGCATGTACTATTCCGTCATGGCGCTCTTCTTTGCAACCGGTATCAAGTGCGAGAACCACACTGCCGCCATCATATTGCTGAAGGAGATCTTTGCCTTTGATAATGCAGATATCGAACATGCAAAAACCGAGAGGATCGACAAACAATATTATGTCACCTCTGCACCGGTCCGCGAGGATGTGGTTGCACTGATCCGGACCGCTGAATCATTCAACGCAGAACTCCGCGATGTCGCAGACCGGTTGACCGGCCAGAAAATAGCGCAGTACCGGAAGAGACTCGGTACGCTGATCTGATCGTCCGTGGGTGCGCTTCTGGGGGGTACCAGGATCCGTCCCATCAGGATTGAGGCACACCCACAATCACGGAGTCACGATACTCTCACAGGGTATCCCGACACTCATCAGTTGAGGTGTTCCACCGCAACCGATAAGAAAGAGCAATCCCGTACACAATGCCACGTACGACAAGAGAGCGTGTCCATGACAATCAACAGCTGGCTGCATCCCGATCTTGAGAAACGTTGTTCGGCAACGCAGGGCTGCGGGATATTTACACGAGCAGATATCCGTAAGGGCGAGCGGCTGGCAATATTCGGCGGGAAGGTCATGCGGATCGATGACATGTACCAGCTTCCTCGTGAGCTGCAGAGCTACACCATGCAGATCGAAGAGCGGTTTGTCCTGGGTCCTGCCGGCTCCGTTGCTGAAAAGACGGATTTTTTCAACCACAGCTGTGACCCCAACAGCGGCTTTTCCGGCCAGATCTTTCTCGTGGCCATGCGTGACATCCGGGCCGGTGAGGAGATCACCTTCGATTACGCGATGACGGTTTCCGAGTCGGTGGGAAGCGACATGGTCTTTTGCCTGACGTGTTCATGCGGTTCTCCGCTTTGCCGGAAAACCATAACAGAACAGGACTGGATGCTTCCCGAATTACAGGCTCGTTACAAAGGCTATTTTTCCCCGTATATCCAGGAGAAGATCGAGCGCCTGAACGAAGAGCAGCCCGGGGAACTGGTAAGCAGCGAAGAGAACATTCCTGCCGATACCGGTTTTTCGGCAAACACTACAGCGGATCGCTGACTTGCAACACCGGTTCCCTCAGCGATACATGATTACTTTCCGGTTACTCACCGCTTTTTTACCTGCCGACCGTAATACTCCATTATGTCTGCTGAAACCGAAGCAGTGAAGACCGTTGCCGGGCTCATGGCGCTTGCTGCACGGACCGCACCGAAAGCCGTTGGCCTGGACTCCATCGTGATCGAGGTCGTCACCGGCAAAGACCAGGAAAAGATTGTCGAAAAGATGATCCAGATGGCAAAAGAGAACGGCATGGACTTCTTCCGGACCAATGGCGAGCAGGTCAGGGAGAGCGATGCACTGGTGCTGATCGGCGTTGCCGGGCAGAAAGCGCTCGGCCTCAACTGTGGCGGGTGCGGTCACGCAACCTGTGCAGAGATGACAAAGGCCATTGCTGTGGCAAAGGTGCACAAGACGGACTATGCCGGGCCGAACTGTGTCTTCAAGGTCACCGATCTCGGCATCGCGGTCGGCTCCGCAGCAAAGACCGCGAGCATCCACAACGCGGACAACCGGATCATGTACAGTGCCGGCGTCGCTGCCATGAAACTCGGGATCATCAAGGGTTGCAGCATGGTGTACGGGATTCCCTTAAAGGCATCAGGAAAGAGCATCTTCTTTGATGTCCCGATGACACACTAAAAAACGCCCGGAATCATGGCAGAAAAACCAGAACTCGTGAGAACGGTCTCCATCCTGACAAGGAGACTCAAAGAAGGGAAGACGTACGAGGACTTCCGAAGGGCGTGGTTCCATACCACGGGCTTTGGCACTGCAGGAAAGGAGACGGACGGGAACAGTGCCCGGCTGCTGACCTTCATCAACATCTTCGACCCGCGGGAGGTGATCGTGCTGGGCTTTACAACCACAACCCTTGAAGGGCTCAGGACTGCGCTTGACATTGATGTCAAAGTCCGGGGAGAGAACCCGCTCGATGAAGTGATCGAACCGGCAATCGGAAGGTCATTTGCTCTTCAGGTGGCGGACGATGATTTCTCTACGGTCGGGAACATTCCCTACAATCCGCCCATGATTGACGGAGAAGAGACCGATATGGCCGGGTTTGAGAGAAACCTGTCCGCGATTGCTGCCATCTATGCCGCCGCCGCAAAGAAACGGGACGCGGTGAACGAGGCACGGAAGAGAAAGGAGATCTAGCGGGTACCTGGAAAATATTCCCCGGCCAGCATCCCGTAATACCGGGTCGAGCGCCAGTGGTCCCGCAGCCAGACATGTTCGCGGAGCGTGCCTTCGTACGCGAGGCCGCATTTCTCCATCACGTGGGCCGAGGCACGGTTGAGCTCGTCGCACTTCCCGTACACCCGGTGCAGGGTGAGCGGCCCGAATCCGAACGCAAGATATGCCCGGAGAATCTCCGATGCATACCCGTTGTTCCAGTACTCCGGGAGGAGGACATACCCGATCTCTGCAGTGCCTGGCTCGCCGGGATCGATCTCGATGAACGTGAGGCCCACGAACTCCCGTGACCCCGGCAGCCGGGCCGCAAGCACGTAATCCCTCCGGTCTTCCCGCTGTGCTTCATCGATCGCATGCTGCAGAAACCCGGCCACCTGCTCATCGTTCTCGAGCCAGATGAGTACGTACTTCATCACGTCGCGATTCCGGGCGATCCGCTGGACGTTAGTGAGGTCGTCATGGGTCAGGTCTTCAAGGACCAGCCGTTCTGTGGTAATGCGAAAACTCAAATTTCATTCCCCGCGGGAAAACTCCGTGGTTACTGTTTGCCCGGAACCATTGAAATCTTTTTCACAACCACCCATGCCGGGGTTATTGCATCGGAAGATCAGCGTTTGGCAGAGCAGGTGGCTGAGGTCGGGCGGTAGATGAAGATTACAGGTAAGCCATACCCAAGTCAGACGAACATTCACCGGACATCACCACGGATGCAGAACGGAACGGTTTTGAGTATATAACGATGAACGTTACTTGTAAATCAACCAATTACCGATAACGCTATGTACAATATTCTTTATGTCGACGACGAACCGGATATTCTGGAACTCGGCACTGAGTTCCTTGAGAGCGACGGGACGTTTGCTGTCGATACATTTCCCTCGGCCTGCGAGGCACTCGATCGTTTGCAGACCACACAATATGATGCGATCGTCTCGGATTACAAAATGCCGGAGATGGACGGTCTCGCTTTTCTCACAACGCTTCGTGCAGGAGGTAACACTACACCGTTCATCATCTTCACAGGAAAAGGGCAGGAGGATGTTGCGATCGAGGCGCTCAACAGCGGTGCCGACTCTTATCTCAAGAAAGATGACAAAACGCAATCCCGTTTTGCCGAACTGGCATACTGGATCCTCCATGCCATCTCACAGAAACGGGAGGATCGGGTCCTGAGGGAGAGTGAGGAGAAGTATCGCCATCTGGTAGAGAACAGTTACGATATTATCTATACGATCACCCGGGAGGGGATACTCACCTTTATCTCCCCGAGCTGGACGATGTCCCTGGGACACCAGTGGAGAGAGGTTGCGGGAACGTCGTTCCGGGCATTCGTCCATCCTGACGATGTCCCGCGGTGCTGCGAACTCCTGCAGAGATCCGTCCGCGTGGGACGCCAACCAAATGACGTTGAGTACCGCATCCGGCATGCTGACGGTTCATGGCGCTGGCATCTCTCAAAGGCGGTCCCGTTATATGACAACGCAGGGACGATCATTGGTTTCGAGGGAATCGCCAGGGACGTTACCGAACGTAAAGCGGCGGAGGAGGCATTGCGGCAGGCAAACAGGAAACTCAACCTCCTCTCCGGAATTACCCGGCACGACACCAGTAACCAGCTGATGATATTGAGAGGATACCTTACGCTGCTGGAAAAAAAGCAGACCGATGCTTCGTTCAACAAGTATTACCGGAAGATCCACGCTGCTGCAGATCGAATCTCCGCGGTGATCCAGTTCACCAGCGAATATGAAAAAATCGGGGTTATCGCTCCCACATGGCTGGATATCCGCACGCTTGTGGATTCCGCCGCAGTTCAGGCTCCCCTCGGAACGGTCACCGTGATCAACGATCTTCCTGCCGGTATGGAAGTGTTCGCGGATTCACTCATTGAAAGGCTCTTTTACAACCTGATGGACAATGCTGCACGCCATGGAGGGACTATCACGATGATCCGGTTCTCTGTGCAGGAGCGTGAAGGAAGCCGGATCATTGTCTGCGAGGATGATGGTAACGGTGTTCCTGCAGCGGAAAAAGAGAGGATCTTCGAACGCGGGTTCGGGAAGAACACCGGTTTTGGTCTGACGATATCCCGGGAAATTCTCTCAATAACCGGCATCACGATCATCGAAAACGGCGAACCTGGGCTCGGGGCTCGGTTTGAGATGACCGTGCCAAAAGGTGGTTACCGGCTGGCGATATAAATCACTAATCAGGGTACCTGCATTCCATTGCACACATCGGATTCGCCCGTTCGGATGGCGGGCACAACGGAAATAGTTTGTCCGGAACCATTGAAACCTTTTTTCAAGGTCATGATGATGAGTGCGCTGATACCATCAGGGATGCAGGAAAACCTGCACCGTCGAGAACAAAACGACAGCAATAAATCAATGGCTCATAATACTTTGTCACAATGACGAGCAATACCGGTTCACCCGCCATCAACAGAATCCTGTACGTTGATGATGAGCCGGCGTTGCTGGATATCGGCAAGGTCTTTTTGGAAGAGGATGGATCGTTCACGGTCGATACGTCCCATTCCGCACTTGATGCACTGGTTCGCCTCAGTTCCCGGAACTATGATGCCATCGTTTCAGACTACCAGATGCCCAAGATGGACGGGATCGCATTCTTAAAAACGCTCAGGGCGCAGGGAGACACAACACCATTCATCATCTTCACCGGCCGAGGCCGGGAAGACGTGGTCATCGAGGCGCTCAACAGCGGTGCTGATTTTTACCTCCAGAAAGGGGGAGAGCCGGTCTCCCAGTTTACGGAACTGGCGCACAAGATCCTCCACGCAATCTCACAAAAACGGGCGGGCCTGGCCCTGAAAAAGAGCGAGCAGGATTACCGTCACCTCATCGAACATGCCGGTGAAGGGATCTTTATTATCCAGGACGAACGCTT
Organism: uncultured Methanoregula sp.; assembly: GCA_964592875.1. Lineage (GTDB taxonomy): Archaea > Halobacteriota > Methanomicrobia > Methanomicrobiales > Methanospirillaceae > Methanoregula. The sequence goes on along the minus strand of CAZQGG010000003.1, from coordinate 367,769 downwards.
CCGGATGATCAATCCGAGAGCGGCCGAGCTCTCGGGGTACTCTGAACAGGAACTGCTCAACCAGCCATTTGTCCGGTTTGTTCATCCGGATGAGGGCGATATGCTGCTGGACAAGTTCAGGAACCGCGACGTTGCTGCCACCGTCCCCACGCACTATACCTTCCGGACTATCTGCAAGGATACAACGGTCCGATGGGTCGAACTGAACGTGGTTGCCATCACATGGGATGAGCGCCCTGCGACTCTGAACTTCATGATCGATGTCACCGACCGGAAACTCGCGGAGGATGCGCTCAAAGAGAGCGGGGAACGATACCGTCACCTCATCGAACATGCCGGTGAAGGGATCTATGTTGTGCAGGATGGGAAACTTCAGATGGTCAACTCGCGAACCACCGAGATGTGCGGATATACCGAAGAGGAACTGCTCAGCCAGCCATTCAAAAATTTCGTGCATCCGGATGACTTCAATATGTTGATCGACCGGTTCAGGAAACGAATCAGCGGAGAGACGGTCCCCTCCCGGTATTCTTACCGTATATCCCGGAAGGACGGAACCCTCAGGTGGGTCGAACTGAGTGTCGTGATCATTGACTGGAACGGGGCCCCGGCAACGCTGAATTACGTGACCGATATCACGGACCGGAAACTCGCGGAGGATGCACTAAAGGAAAGTGAGGAGCGGTACCGCGAGTTCTTCCGGACATCGCTGGATTGTGTCTTTATCACCTCTCCTGCAGGAGACTGGATCGATTTCAACGATGCAACGGTGAAGATGTTCGGGGGTTCCAACCGGGAAGAGATTGCACAAAAAAATGTCCATTCCTTTTATGTGAACCCGGAAGAACGGGCACCATTGTTCCGGAATATCGAAGGGATTGGGTTCATCAAGGAAGCGCCCCTGCAGCTGAAAAAACTGGATGGGACGATCTTCGATGCCGTTGTCACCTCTGTTCCCCTGAAAAATCCCGACGGTTCGACAAAAGCTATCACCGGTACGATCCGGGATATCACTGAAATCAAGATGGCTGTGGATGCACTCAAAGAGAGCGAGGAACGCTACCGGCAGGTCTTCCGGACAACCCTCGACGGCCTCTTCATCACCACCCTGGAGGGAGACTGGATCGATTTCAACGATGCAGTTATCGGGATGTTCGGGTGCAGGAGCCGCAACGAGGTCTTCAGCATCCCCATCCGCGACTTCTATGTGGACCCAGAAGATCGCGAAGCGATCGTACAACGGACATTGCGCGAGGGATATATCAAGGAATACCCGCTGAAATACAAGAGGCTGGACGGGACGACGTTCGATGCCCTCATGACGGTTGTTGCCTGGAAGAACCCGGACGGTTCGACCCGCTGCTTCATCGGCACCATCAGCGATGTTACCGAGAAGAAACGCACCGAGGACGCACTCAGAGAGAGCGAGGAACGGTACCGCCAGTTCTTTAAGACAACGCTGGACGGTCTCTTCATCACCGCCCGTGACGGCCGGTGGATCGATTTCAACGATGCCATCGTGGATCTCCTGGGTTATCCGAACCGGGAAGACCTTTTTAGCGTTCCCATCACCTCCGTCTATGTTCGCCCGGAGGAGCGGGATACCTTCATTGAACAGGTTGAGAGGGATGGCTATGTCAGAGAGTACCCGGTGCAGCTGAAAAAACGGGACGGTTCCCTTATCCATGGCCTCATGACCGTTGCCCTCCAGAGAAGTCCCGATGGGTCGACAAAAGCGATTATCGGTACGATACGCGATGTTACCGAGAAGAAACGCACCGAGGACGCACTCAGAGAGAGCGAAGAGATGTACCGCCTGTTCTTCAAGACCTCACAGGACAGTGTCTTCATTGTCGGAACAAACGGGAGATATATCGATTTCAATGATTATCTTTTCCAGAGGCTCGGGTGCAACAGCCGCGAAGAGGCAATGGCCTTGGACACTGTTTCGACCTATGCAAACGTGGAGGAGCGGGGTCCGTTCCTGGAACTTGTGCAACGGAACGGATTTGTGAAGGAGTACCCGATCACATTCAGGAAACGGGATGGTACGGCCTTCGATACCCTCATCACCATCATTGCCCGGAAAAATCCCGACGGTTCAACCAAGGCCTATTTCGGGACCATCAGGGATATCACTGAGAGAAAACGAGCGGAGAAGGCGCTCAGAGAGAGCGAGGAGCGCTACCGGATGATTACCGGGCTGATCACGGACTTTATCTGGGACTGGGACACCCGCACCGGCAGCGTGCAGTGGTTCGGGGATATCGACACCGCGCTGGGGTATGCACAGGGAGAGTTCCCACGTACTTTTGAGGCGTGGGAACGCAGTGTCCACCCGGATGATCATGACCGCATCATAAGCGCCATACACCGCTCCCTTGAGACCGGTGAGCGGTTCGATGTGGAGTATCGTATGCTGGCCCGCGACGGGACCTGCCGGCACTTCCACGACAGGGGCACCACAATCGCCGATGCCGAAGGGACCAGCGCCCGGATGATCGGTGCCGTGACAGATATTACGGAGCGCAGGAATATCGAGGAATCACTCCGGGAGAGCGAGGAGCGCTACCGCCGGATCTTCGAATCGTTCGAAGACCTGTACTACCAGACAGACACAAATGGCATCATAACAATCCTCTCCCCGTCCCTCAACCGCCTCACCGGGTGGACCGAAAAAGAACTGATCGGCTCATCGATAACGAAGATCTATATCAACCCGGAAGACCGGCAGGTTCTGCTCAATGAGCTTGCAAAGAATGGGTATGTCAGGGACTACGAAGTGCTGCTGCAGAAGCAGGATGGGACAGAGACGCCGGTCTCCTTAAGTGCGAACCGGATTTTCCATCCGGATGGCACACCGGCGGGAGTGGCCGGGATCATCCGCGACATCACCCGACGCAAGCGGGCCGAGGATGCATTAAAAGAGAGCGAAGTGAAGTTCCGCTCGCTGGTCGATCATGCCCTTGAAGCGATCATGATCACCGACATGCAGGGGAAGGTGTTGTTCTGCAACAATGCTGCGGCCCGGACGGTTGATGCAGAAAACGGTGAGGACCTCATCGGCAGGAATGTAATGGAAGTGATCGCACCGGAGTCCCGAGGCGACGTCGTGAAGGACTTCGAAGAGGTGGCCCGGGGCCATGACGCCTATGTTGCCCGCTACCATCTGATCTCCCTGAAAGGGAGGGACGTGTTCGTGGAGAGCATCGGCAAAGTGCTCACGTACGAGGGGAAACCTGCTGATCTTATCTCCCTCCGGGATGTAACGGGACAGATGAAGTGAACGGATCTGACTCCATCCGGCCCGCCATCTTCTCAAAAATATTCCTTTAAAAAAATTACTGCTGGTCGGAATATTTCTCGACCACACGGACATTGTCGCCACGGACCGTGATCGGGATCGGGACCACGCTCTCGTAGAGTTCAACGGTGATCTCTTCCTTGCCGGAATCGACCCGTTTCACGACAGCCTTCTCGCCCTTGAAGGGGCCGGCGATCAGTTCAACAATGGTTCCTTCCTCAATACCGGAGACAACCGGCTTCGGGACCAGGAAATGGCCGACCTCGGCAAGGTTGGTCTGGCCTTTCGTTACAACACGGGCATGGGCGATCAGCTCGACCAGCTGCTCAATGCGGTTGCGCTGCTCAGGGGTCTCAATGAGCACATATCCCTGCAGCTCGTTCGGGACGATGATCGAGACCACCTTGACATCGGTCGCCTTGGTATCGATCGCTTTCAAGATATTGTCAGCAACCGTCCGCTCCTGCTTGGACGTGGTCTTGATCGCGAAGATCCGGTTGTTGAAGACTTCGGGGGATGCCGGGGCAACGGGGGCTTCCGGCGCGGGGGTCTGGGGCTGGGTCATAGACATCGGGGATCAGAATCCCAGCATGGTCTTGTGGTCGAAGATGACGAAGACGATGAACCCAATCATCCCGACAACAAGGATGCCGGCAGCCGCAACGGTGGCGATCTTGGTAAACTCTTCCCGGGTGGGAGTGCGCGCGAGCTTGAGGACCCGGAGGTACTTGCGGAACAATTCCTCGTGTATGATGTCCGTTTTGATTTCAGGCTTTGAAATTTCCATATTTAATCACTTGAGAAAATCGATCTCAAACTGTTTCTGTACTTTGGGGGTAAGCTTCTCACTACGACCATATATTTGTGGCGACCGTACGCCCGTGACCACTAAGAGACAGCGCATCTTGTCTTCCATCGCCGGGTCAATCTGGGCACCCCAGATGATCCGGGCGCTCGGATCGACACGGGCATAGACTTCCTGGACCACACCTTCCGCTTCTTCCATGGTCATGTCCGGGCCACCGACCACGTTGACGAGCGCGGCGGTTGCGCCGCTGATATCCACATCGAGCAGCGGGGAGCGGATAGCCTTCTTGACCGAATCGGCCGCCTTGTCCTCGGAATCACTCTCGCCCATCCCAATCATCGCAACGCCGCCCCGTTCCATGACGGTGCGCACATCGGCAAAGTCGAGGTTCACGAGACCCGGCATCGTGATCAGTTCGGTGATGCCCTTGACGGCCCGCATCAGGACTTCATCGGCAACCTTGAAGGCTGCATAGAGGGGGAGTTTGGGGACGATCTCGAGCAGCTTGTCATTGGGCACAACAATGACCGTATCTGCCACATCCCGGAGGCGTTCGAGGCCGGCCTCTGCATTTTCCATGCGGATCGAACCCTCTGCGGCGAACGGCAGGGTGACGACCGCGATTGTCAGGGCCCCTTCTTCCCGGGCAGCCTTTGCCACGACCGGCGCAACACCGGTGCCGGTACCGCCGCCAAGCCCGACGGTGATGAAGACCATGTCGCAGCCGGAGACAACGGCACGGATCTCCTGTTCGTTCTCAAGCGCTGCCTCCTCACCAATCTGCGGGATGGAGCCGGCGCCAAGACCCCGGGTCCGCTGCCGGCCAACGAGGATACGCTGGTCCGCACGGGTGCGGATCAGGTGCTGGGCATCGGTATTGATGGCGATCAGTTTTGCTCCGTGGATGCCCTCTTCCATCATGCGGGAGATCGTGTTCGACCCGCCGCCTCCGCAGCCAATAACCGCGATCTCGGTCTTGAGCTCAGCGAGAATCTGGTCAAGGTCTTCGTTATTCTGCATCGGGGACGCGGTTTCGTCCCTCGCCTTGGTGAGTGCCTCTTCAACAATGGACCTCATGAAAACTTCTCCAACCCCGGGATGTGGATTCTGACTTCACTGCGGGAAGACACCATGTCGGGTGTGATCATCCTGCCATCATGGTCTACCGGCCGGCCCCCTGCCAGCTCCTTGTAGGAAGGTCCGGGCATGACCCCCAGTTCGCGCGCTTTCTGGGGGTTGAACCGGATCTTCGTGATGATCAGGTAATCTCTCTCCGTTGCAGTGATCTCTTTACTACGTATGATTTTTACGCACAATGTATTTAAAGCATGTATTATTTCCGGGGAATATTCGGGCCAGGTGATAAATTCCGGAAGCAAACGATTATCCTGCGTGGAAAGGTGAACCACGGGCAGGGCATCGAGATCTTTTAACAGCCCCGGCTCGTCGGTTCTGACCGTTTCTGCCAGTAATTCGGGATTGATCCGTACCAGTTCGGGCACACCGTCACCCCGCAGGGCATGGATATAGCACCGGGCGCCGGGCGAGACCGCCCCGGCCATCTTCCGGATCGTGCAATAGGTGTCCCAAGGTAGGTGCCCGATGGCGGCAATCTCGCTCTCGGAAAGACGCTGGATCTCCAGCGCTTCGAGCATCCCGTTGAGCTTGTCGAACCCGGGCCGGTCAAGGGCTTTCCGGTCAATATATGCAGCAACCGCCCCGCTCTTCGCCATCATTGAACGGACCATCTCTTCGTCAAGTTCTGCAATCTCGCGGGTGTGGGCAATGTGGCCGAACGCCCCCCGGGACGTGAGGGCGATCTCGGTCTGGCGGACCGCATAATGGGTGCCGCCAAACCCGATGAGCGGGACCGGGTCCTGTGGGACGGCGGAGAGCACCGCTTCCGCCACGGCCCTCCCTGCAAGGGGATCGTTCCATTCCTTCTCGGTGCTCCCAATCTCGACAAAGAATGAGGGGTGCACGAGATCGGTAGGCCCGTGGTGGGTCACCTCATAGGAGACTCGGTAGCCCTCGGGGCAGTGCCGGGCCAGTGCCCGGAGGGTTGCCTGCATCATGGCCGGGGCAGCAGGAGCAAGAGTACGGGATTCTCCACCCAGCTCCGCGGTCCGGTAATTACCGGTCATGTGGACGGTGAGAACGGGGACCGGGTTCACGCTGGAATGCCGCGAGAGAAAGATCACAAGATCGGCGTCCAGGCCGGCATCCACGTGCTCCGCGTGGATCAGCCGCCCTTCAACATCGAAAAAAACGTAACTCCGGTCGGGAACGTCCGCACCGCGACCCTCGTCCAGCAGCTGCCGGATATGGCTGCGGATATTCATCCCGGCCGCATCCAAAAGGGAGGTGACGAGTGCGATCCTCATGACAGTACTCTTTTGACGGCGATGACGATTAAGGGTGCATATGCCCGGAGATCGTGGTGCCGTGACCCCGGCTGCGGGCTGCTTCGACCGCACGTTCCACAGCCTCTTCCGGTGTCTTGCAGGCTACAACACCCGGGATATCCCACGTGAAGAGACCGAAGACCGGGCAGCCGGTCTTGATGGCAATCGCAATCTCCGAGAGGGTGCCGTACTTGCCCCCGATCGCGATCATCGCATCACCCGACTGGGCAACCAGCACGTTCCTCCCGTGACCGAGACCGGTCCGGATCACGATGTCGAGGTACGGGTTGCCGTCGCCCGTGCCGGAGATGATCCCTACGGTCGTTCCCCGGTGCTCGCGGGCGCCCCGGCAGGCAGCGTCCATCACCCCGCCGAGACCGCCGCTGATGAGGACAACCCCCCTCTCGGCGATGAGACGGCCCACGGCATACGCGGCTTCGGACTCCTCGCGGTTCGCTTCGGCAGCACCGGCTACTGCGATCTGCATACAGGACAGATAGGCCCGAAACCAGATAAATCCGAAGGACCCGGTTACCCGAGACCGCCGTCCCGGTTGATCACCATCAGCCGGAGCTCGCTCATCTCTTCGATCGCAAACCGGGGGCCTTCCCGCCCGAGTCCGGAACCCTTTGCTCCGCCATAGGGCATCTGGTCGGTGCGGAACGTGGAGATGTCGTTCACGATCACGCCCCCGACATCCATCTCCGCGTACGCCCGCATGGCCCGGTTGATGTTCTGGGTAAAGATCCCGACCTGCAACCCGTACTCACCCGTGTTCGCGATGCGCACCGCGTCATCGAAGTCATCGTACGGCGCAACCGCAATGACCGGGGCAAAGACCTCCTCACGGTTCACCCGCATCTCCGGGGTGGTGTCGGCAAGCACGGTCGGGGCAAACATTGTCTCCTCAAGTGTTCCGCCCGTGAGCGCACGGGCGCCCTGCCGGATTGCTTCCTGCACCTTCCGGTATGCCTCTTCCGCCTTCAGCCGGTCAATCATCGGGCCCACGTCCGTTGCCGGGTCCCGCGGGTCGCCGAACTTCAGGGCTTTTGTCCCGGCAAGGATCTGCTCCACAAGCTCCTCGTAGATGGTCCGGTGGGCGAGTACCCGCTGGACCGAGATGCAGACCTGCCCGGCATTGACGAAACCGCCGGTCACGATCCGTTGTGCGGCATACGCAAGGTTGGCATCCTCGTGCACGATCACGGCCGCGTTCCCGCCAAGCTCCAGCCCCACCTTCTTCCGGCCGGCAATCTCCCGCAGGTGCCAGCCCACCGTACAGGAGCCGGTGAACGACAGGTAGGCAACCCGGGGATCGCGGGCCAGAGCTTCTGCCCGGGTCCCGGTACAGGGAACAACGCTGATCGCCTCCGGTGGCAGCCCGGCATGCAGGGCCATCTCGCCGAGGAGCAGGCTCGAAAGCGGTGTTGCAGACGCGGGCTTGAGGATCACGGAGTTGCCGGCAGCGATCGCCGGTGCGAGTTTGTGGCAGGCGAGGTTGAGCGGGAAGTTGAACGGCACAATCCCGACAACCGGCCCGAGCGGGAAACGCCGGAGGAACCCGGTCCTCCCCTCCGTATCCCCGCTCAGGTCGAGGGGCATGATCTCACCGTAGATCCGTTTGGTCTCCTCCGCAGAGGTCCGGACCGTTACTTCAGCCCGGGCCACCTCGGCCGTGGCGAACTTCCGGGTCTTGCCCCCCTCCATGATCATGACATCGATGAGTTCTGCGGAGCGCCGGTGGATCTCGTCGGCAAGATTTATGAGGATCTCCACCCGGGCATGCGTGGGAAGCTTCTTCGTCTTCCCAAACCCCGCAACCGCACAGGTCACTGCCGCTTTCAGATCATTGTTCGTAACCTGGCAGACGGTGCAATAGAGTTCACCGGTATACGGGAACCGGACCAGGATGGTCTCGGATGTCGTTTTCTTCTCCCCGCCAAGAAGGATCGGATAGGGTTCCATCATGCATCACGCTCGTGCTCGCCTGAAATATATTAGTACAGCATGAAGCCACCCGAAATATGAAGTTCGCGGTCGGCATCTTGGTTCTGTTCCCCTGACGGTCAGCACATCGGGGATCGCAACAAGTATACCGGGTCCTGATGGTGAAGATCTTCTGCGCATACCCGGGCCCCAAGAAAACTACTTTGTGCAGTGACACCAACAATTTAACGCAATAGTCCACCGTCCCGAATGGATACGAGGGGTTACAAGAGGGATATTTTTGAAGGAAGTCACCGCGAACTTCAATGCACAGGATATCGAGCACCGGGTACAGGACCTCTGGCGTGCCAACGATACCTACAAGACTGTCAAAGAGCACCGGGCCGCCGGCAAGCCGTTCTTCTTCGTGGACGGGCCGCCGTATACCACGGGAGAGATCCACATCGGAACCGCGTGGAACAAGATCATCAAGGACTCTGTCCTGCGCTACTACCGGATGAACGGCCGCAATGTCATTGACCGGGCCGGCTACGACATGCACGGCCTTCCCATCGAAGTGAAGGTCGAGCAGGCGCTCGGGTTCACCTCCAAGAAAGATATCGAGACGTTCGGCATCCAGCCGTTCATCGAGAAGTGCCGGGAGTTCGCGATCAAGAACAAGCTGCTGATGGACGAGCAGTTCGAGAAACTCGGCGTCTGGCTCGATTTCCCCAATGCCTACCAGACCGTGAAACCGGAATACATCGAAGCGGCGTGGTGGACGCTCGCGAAGGCAGAGGAACAGGGCATGCTCGAACGTGGCAACCGGGTCGTGAACTGGTGCCCCCGGTGCGAGACGGCGATCGCGGACGCCGAAGTGGAGTACTGGGACGAGACCGACCCCTCGGTCTTTGTCAAGTTCCCCCTCATTGGAAAGACGGGTGAATTCCTCGTCATCTGGACCACAACCCCGTGGACCCTGCCGGCCAACGTAGCAGTGGCCGTATCAAAGGATTTTGAATACGCAAAGGTACTCGCCAAGAAAGATGGAAAGGAAGCATTCCTCTGGATCGCAGAACCCCTCGTGAAGGCCGTGCTGAAGAAGGGACGGTTCAAGGATTACGCGGTTGTGGAGAAGAAGAAAGGCATCGAACTTGTCGGGTGGACCTATGAGTCGCCCCTCAAGGAACAGGTGCCCCTCCAGCGGGAGATCCAGCACAGGGTCGTTGCGGCGGACTTCGTTGCCCTCGAAAACACCGGTATGGTCCATATCGCCCCCGGTCACGGGTGGGACGACTACGTGCTCGGCACAAAAGAAGGGCTTCAGATCGTCTGCCCCGTTGACGGTGCCGGGAAGTTCCGGAACGAGGCCGGGATCTTTGCCGGCCAGGTTGTCAGGGACTCAAACGATAATGTGCTTGCTGCCCTTGGCGATTACCTGTTGGCAAAGGAGATGGTCACCCACCGGTACGGCCACTGCTGGCGGTGCAAGACCCCGATCATCTTCAGGGCCACCTCGCAGTGGTTCCTGAAGGCCTCCGAGATGCGGGACCTGATGCTCTCGGAAGTGGAGAAGGTGACATGGTATCCCGAGTGGGCCGGCAGCGCCCGGTTCTATGACTGGATCAAGGAGGCCCGCGACTGGTGCGTCTCCCGCCAGCGCTACTGGGGCATCCCGATCCCGGTCTGGGTCTGCGAGAAGTGCGACACCTACAAGGTGGTAGGCACCATCGCGGAACTCGAAAAGCTCAGCGGCAAACCGCTGCCCGATCCCCACCGCCCGTACGTGGACGAGGTGACGATCCCGTGCAGTTGCGGCGGCACCATGAAACGGGTCGGGGATATCTTCGATGTCTGGTTCGACTCCGGGGTTGCCTCGTGGGCAACGCTCGGGTTCCCGAAGAACACGCAGGACTTTGAAAAGTACTGGCCTGCAGACTTCATCACCGAAGGGCAGGACCAGACCCGGGGCTGGTTCTACTCCCAGCTGGGCGCAAGCACCATCGCCTTTGGCAAGTCCCCCTACAAGAGCGTCTGCATGCACGGTTTTGCTCTCGATGCCGAGGGCAAGAAGATGAGTAAAAGCCTCGGGAACGTCGTGAATCCCGGCGACGTGATCGGGAAGGTCGGGGTGGACGTGCTGCGTCTCTACGTACTCTCCTCCTCGGCACCGTGGGACGATCTCAAGTTCAACTGGGAGAGCGTCGGTACCGTCAACCGGGCGATGAACATCCTCTGGAACGTGTACCGCTTCCCGCTTCCCTACATGATCCTCGACAAGTTCGAGCCCGCATCGAAAGGCGGGGTCTGGGACGATTCGTTTGTCCGCTCGCATATCCGGCAGATGCCGGACGAGGACCGGTTCATCATCTCCCGGATCAACTCGGTTGCCACCATTGTCGATACTGCAACGAAAGAGTGCCAGCTCCACCGGGCCACCCGCGAACTCATCAACTTCATTCTCGAAGATCTCTCGCGCTGGTATGTCCAGCTGGTCCGGCCCCGGATGTGGCTCGAAGGCGAGTCCGAGCAGAAGATCTTCGCGTACGAGACCATGTATTACGTGATGCGGCGGCTCACGGCGCTTCTCGCACCATTCTGCCCGCACCTCACCGAGGAGATCTACGGAAATCTGCGCTGCTCCGCCGATCCCGCGAGCATTCACCTGCTCGACTGGAATGCCGGTGAATCGGCACTCGTGGACCGGGACCTCGAACACGCGGTTGAACTCGTCCGCTCCTTCGATGAGGCCAGCGCCAATGCCCGGCAGACGGGAAAGAGGAAACTGCGGTGGCCGGTCTCTGAAGTCACCGTGGTCACGAGCGCCGAACCGGTGAAGACTGCCATCGGGCGGCTCAACGAGGTCTGCAAGGACCGGGCCAATGCAAGGAAGGTCACGGTTGTCATGGGCCGGTGGGACCGGATTGGCTGGCATGCCGAACCGGTGATGAAGGCACTCGGGAAAGGGTTCGGCAAGGATTCCTTCAAAGTGAAAGGGTTAATCGAGACAGCTGATGGCGACCAACTCAAGGCAGAAATCGATCTCGGGCGAACTGTAAAACTGGGCGACGGTATCGAAGTCGGGGCAGATTATATGACATTCACCGAGAAACTCCCCGTGGATCTCTTCTCGGCCCCGATGACCGATGCCATGGTGTACGTGGACGTGGCCCTTACGCCCGATCTCGAAGCGGAAGGCTATGCCCGCGAGGTGATCCGGCGCATTCAGGATATGAGGAAGCAGCTCGATCTCGCGGTCGAAGATACCATTACTGCGGAAGTATCGGTGGGAGACACCAGGATACTCGCGCTCATCAACAACAAGGAGACCATTGCCATGATCAGCGATGAGGTCCGGGCAACCTCCTTTGGGTTCTCAAAAGACGGGAATACACCGGACCCGGCCCGCTTTGCCTCCGTCAAGGACTGGGATGTGGAAGGCGTTGCAATGACCGTCGGGATCGGGAAGACCGGATAACCCGGGTTCTCTTTTTAAAAGGAATTGAACGTTTTCGCCGGGGAGAGTTCTCCGGCCGCATAAAAGGAGTATGGTTGATTCTTCTCAGAACTGCCGGGTTATACGGGCAGGTTCTGTAAGATTGCCTGGAGGACTGCGATGATCATTTTAATGAAGATAGCCCAGTCGAACAAACCGTCACCTCCTTTTGTTGGATAATGCTACTGTACTACAAATGTATTTAAAATTTTTGATTTTAAAATATCATCAGATTCAAAGCGGATTTCTGGTTAAAAGATTATTTTTGGTGCGATGCAGATATCAGCCACGGCACTGAACGCTGCAATTCCTGCCATCGTGCCATAGTTGGTATACCCTCGGTCAGATCCCTGGAGAAAAATCCGGAAGATCATAAAAAACGGGGGCTGCACTTCACAACATGAATCCACGTCATGAAACCAGCGCTGCCATGCTGAACGATACAGGATCCCGAACAAAAAAATTATTGCGGAATTCCAAGAAGACCCTTCAGGAAATCCTTTCCCTCGGGGCTCGTGAAGAGGGGGAGGTCTGACCCGGTCGTCACCGCACTCCGCTCGGTGACCACGAACTCCTTGGTGATTGGATTGAACCCTTCTTTTTGTGTCTTCTTCTTGTACACAAGTGCCCCCCGGCGCTGCCATGCGGGCGTTGTCGCGAGGTTAAAACTCCTTATGTGCATCATCTCGTGCATATCCTTTGCCTGCATCCCCTTGAGTTGCCCGGCCGCTTTCGTTGCATCCATTCCCTCCTCGATCAGGGCCTGCTGGCAGTAGGCATTGATGTGGTTTCTCCACGTCTCACTCTGACGGTTGGCCAGGTATTCGAGCGCGTACTCAGGGGTTGCCGGGATCACCCGGGCATCGAAGGCAACAAGCGTTGTTCCGCCAAGAGCGATCGTGAAGGAGCTGGCTGCGTACGAGGCCGCCACCGAATCCAGTTTCTCCACCCGGCCGGAGAACGGGAGCTTCGTGAAGTAGAGGCTGATCTCGTCCGAGAACGTGAAGGCAAGATCCGGATTCAGACCACTGTCAGCCACAAGGGAGGTACAGGCCGTGACCATCGCATTATGGAAAAATTCATCGAAGGGCTTCTCAAGCCCGAGAGAATCGGTGAGCCGGTGGAATGCCCTGCCGTCAAGCCGGACGAAGACCGGGGGAATAGCTGTTATCGATGAGAAAATTTCCCGGTTTTCCATAAACATACCATGCGGGAGCACAAAAAATTATGAATACGTCTCCCGCTGTTCTGGGGATACGAACGTTTACTCTTCTTCGCCAACGCTGCCACCGGCAAAGGCGCCCGGCAGGTGGCGGATCAGGACGATATCATCGATTGCGCTGATGATACGGTAGGGGATCTTGAGACCCTTGAAGTTCTTGAGCTCGAAGAGCTGGTCGTTGACCTTGCTCACCACGAGCGACTCCATCTTCTTTGAGTCCACATCGATGACGACATCGTCGACTTCACCAATGAACATGCCCTTTTCCGTGTAAATCTGAAGCCCGAACAGTTCGGTAATATGGGTTTCCATCGTTATCAGATGAAAGTATATACCTTAAGGTTAAAAAGATAACCCATTATTATGGACGGATCATACCGGATCGGACGAATATTTGAAATTCCGATCCTGATCCACTATACCTTTCTCCTGGTGATCCCCCTGTTTGCCTGGATCATCGGCAGCCAGATCACCCACACCATCGATCCGAACAATGGGATCATCATGGTCCCGATCGATGGGACGTTCATCACCTCCGGCTACATGCCCTATGTGCTTGGAGCGATCATATCGCTTGGCCTCTTCTTCGGCGTTCTTGTCCACGAACTGGCCCATTCGCTCGTTGCCCGGAGAAAGGGGATCGCAATCCACAGCATCACGCTGATGATCTTCGGCGGCATCGCGACGATGGAGGAGGGCATCCCCGACCCGAAGGCCGAACTTCCCATGGCGATCGTCGGGCCGATCGCAAGCCTCATCTTCGGGGTCATCTGCTATGCCATCATGTTCATCACCCCGACGTTCATCACAAATCCCCCGGTGGCCGGTGCTGTGATCTTCGTTGCAGGGTACTTAGGGTTCCTCAATATCATCCTCTGTTTCTTCAACCTCATTCCTGCATTTCCCATGGACGGGGGACGGGTGCTCCGGGCCTGGCTTGCCGGCCGGATGCCCCTGCACAAGGCCACCCAGATTGCCGCTGACATCGGCAAGGGGTTTGCCATCCTCTTCGCGATCGTCGGGCTCTTCTACTTCGAGCCGTTCCTGATCCTGATCGCCCTCTTCATCTACATCGGGGCGAACATGGAGTCGATGGCAGTGAAATACAGCCACGTGCTGCAGGATGTCACGGTCGGTTCCATGATGAGCGCCCCGGTGACAACGGTCGGCCCGACTCAAAGCGTGAGCGAAGTGATCACGATGATGTATTCGAGCAAGCACCTCGGCTTTCCCGTGGTCGACCGGGGCACGCTGGTCGGGATGATCACGCTTGCTGATGTCAACCGGATGCACTCCATTGATCGCGAGGCCCTGCAGGTGCGGGACATCATGACAAAAGATCTCATCACACTTCCCCCGGATGCACCGGTCATCGAGGCCTTCCGGCTCATGTCGTCAAAAAATATCGGCCGTATTCCCATTATGCAGGATGATACCATCGTCGGGATCGTGACCCGGACGGATATCCTGAAAGTGACCGAGCTGAAACAGATCTGAAACACAAGCCCGGGATCCCGTGCAGAACGCTCTCTGCTCTTCCACCGGGCAGCGCCATTTTCTTTTGTCGACCCTGACAATCCCCGTTCACTATTTTCTTTGATCATATGGGGGGGTGCCTGAGGGTTCTGTACGCTTTGCCCCTGCCCGACCCCCTCCATTCAGGAAATGGTGAACTGCCCCGGTTTTCAGTCGTAACAATGGGTGACTTTTTGGGGAAAAATGTGAAGAGGTGCAGGGGGTCGGGCAGGGGCAAAGTGTTTTCAGGCCCAGATTCCCGATATCACAATCCTGAAATAATGACGGGGAGCCCTGCTGAACACGGCGTTCGTGCAGAGCAGAATGTACCCGCCCGACCCCCCACCATTGTCATGTGCTGATGAAGGACAGCAGCGTATCGATGGCCGAGTTCCCCGCCACCTTCCGGTACGCTGCAAGGTCAGCAAACGGCCGCTTTGCAATCACCGAGGCCACTTTCTTCTTCCCCACGCCCGGCAGCCACCTCAGGGCCGCTGCTGGCAGGGTATTGATCGCAACCGGCGCCGGCAAGGCGGTCACCGACCGCATCCCCCAGTCCACCACCACGGCATCGATCACCGTGCGCACAGGAATCCGTACCGGGATACCGACAAGGATCGGGTACGATCCCGGCTGCCGGCCAAACGACAAGTCTCCGGATATCTCAACCCGAACATCCCTGAGTACCGTGCCGATGGGAAAGACCCGCTGGAGCATGGGGAGATCGATGTTGTTCCGGACAAATTCCTTGAAAGCCCTGAACCGGCGCTCGTGCTTCCCGAGTGTATTATCGGAGAACGCCCGCGTGCCCGGAAACGGCATCACCTGCCGGATGTTCACCCGCCGGACCGAGAGGCCTGCGTTCAGGACCCGGGCAAGGAACTGCTCGTTGAGATCGTAGGTTGTCTCCGTTTCACCGGCAAGCCCGCAGACAAAATTGAGGCCCGGGAGGAGTTCCGGCACATTGTCCCGGCGGGCTCCCCCGAGTTCGTTGACGATCTCAATCGCACGGAATACCTCGTCCGGCAGTGCCTTGAGATTGTTCCCCGCAACCACGGCGGGATCGGCGGTCTCCATCCCGAACGCCGCAACATCGCCGGGTGTGTGGTGCCGGATGATCGCATGCAGGGCTTCCCGGGCCGCATCCTCGTGCCGGGCAATGGTGGCGGGATTGGTGTTGTCGATGTGGAGCGTCTTAAGATCCGGGGCGGCGGTGCGGATACCGGAGAACAGCGCTTCGATCTTCTCCGGCACCGGTGCCGGGTACTCACCCGGGCCGGCCCCGTAGGCAAGGATATCCGGCTGCCGGCCCACCCGGAAGTGTCGGGCCCCGGCAGCATAGAGTGCTGCGACCTCATCCGCCACAGCCCGGGTGGAACGGTACTGCGGCATCCCGTAGAACGGCTCCGTGCAGAACGAACAGCCACCGGTTACCCCGTGGGAGCAGCCCCGGGCAGTCTCCAGCTCGCACATAACAAACGGGAAGTCGGGGTGTTGTGCAATGATACTGCTCCCTGCAATGCTCCACGGGTCGGTCCGGGCATAGTCGAGCGCTCCGGCTGGTTCATTGCCGGTGAGATAATTATCCAGTGCAACCGCCGGTTCACCGGTCAGCAGGGCATCAAACCCGCTGATCACCTGCCGGATCGCCTTCTGTCCTCCCTCCCCTGCGTACCCGAACCCGATGGGACCGCCGATCAGTTTCTTCGGGCCCCGGACCATGTGTCCGACCTGCTGGATCTCGGTGAGCGTTGCCGGTGTCCCGCCCAGGTACTTCCCCGGCACGGTCACACCGGAGATCATTACCAGCAGACCTGCCGCGTTCAGCTCAACAGTCCGCATCGGATCGGCACGGAGCTGGTCGATCGTGAGATACCGTACGGTATACCCGTGGGCGGCAAGTGCCCCGGCAACCGTGCGGATGTAGGGCGAGACATAGGGCGGCACGCCAAGGCAGGCCGGTTCATCCACGTACCCGTCGAGAATTACTGCGGTTGCGTTCATGGAGAATGCCCGATCATGGAGAGGAGTTTCTTTGCGATATGGAGTTTGCCCCGTTTGAGCGGATCGACATCCTTGTCGTCAAGGTCAAACCCCACGAGCGTGACCGATGCTGCACCGAATTCATCCGCGGCAAAGACGGCCCGGTCGCCATCGGTGAATCCCCCGAAGTTGTGGACACGGGGCAGGGGGGCAGCCTGCGTGGTTGCGACAACGGGGCCGGTGAACCGGGGCACCCAGTGTTTCAGGAGCGGGATGTTGTCGCCATGGGCGTGAATGACCACGATCGTTCCCTCGCGGTTCATCTCAAGGAGGCGATCCGTTGCCCCGTCAAGGTCGGTGAAGACCGCATTGGGCTGGACGCCGTTGTCGTCAAGCACTTCCGCCGCTGCATCCGCTGCAAAGACTATGCCCCGGATCTTCGGTATCTCCTTCTTCAGGCAGGGGGCGTTCCCGCAGACCGTCACATCGTTCCCGTCCGTGATGGTGACAAGCGAGAGCAGGTTGTCGCGGTCAAGCAGCGAGGCGAGCACCCGGGCCGCTTCCTCATCGCCGGCCCGTTCGAACCCGAAGTACGCGAGGATCTTCTCGTAACAGGGTTCCCATTCATTATACTGCATGACTCTGGCCCGACTTAATTCCGCACGCTCAGGGAGCCGGGGGGATAGCGGCACCCGCGTTCCCGTTCTTCCGGCTCTCGTTCTCAAGCCCGACAAGGTTCTTGAACTTCTGGAGCACCGGGTCGATCACGATCTCAAGAAGCCGTTCCTTATTCTCCACCTTGCCGAAATAGTGGAGCGGCAGGCTCGCGGCACCCATGTTCGGGTGGCCGCCGGCATCGCCCATCTCACCGAATGCTTCCGAGAGGGCGTTCCCCACGTGCAGCCGGATGTCGCGGTTCCTTGCGGAGATCACAATCGCGTTGTCCGTGATGCCGTACACGAGCGCCGTGTTCACCCCTTCCAGTGTGATCAGGATCTCGGCAGCCTGCGGGAGGGCATCGCGGTTCATCACGTATCCCACGTTCGCGAAGAGATACCCGCTCTGGATCTTCCGCTCGTGAATTGCTTTCCCGATGATGTCGAGGGTCTCCTGCGACATCGAGGGGGACATGATCTTGTCGAGCAGGTCGGAGTCGGTCAGCGGCAGGAGGAAGCCCGCATAGCTAAGGTCCTGCGGCGTTACGTTGCGCTTGAACTCCTTGGTATCGGTCCGGATACCGTAGAGCAGGGCGGTCGCCACCCGTTTGTCGACCGGCACATCCAGTTCCTGCAGGTACTGGGTCATGATGCTTGCCGTGGCCCCGACACCGGGCCGGATATCGACAAACGCATTCTGGGTGGAGAGGTGCTTTCCCTCCTTGTGGTGGTCGATGATGATGTTGATCTTGGTCTGCGGGGGGATGTCGTTGTTGGCGCCGGGCCCGGCACAATCAACGAGGGCCAGGTACTGGCACTGGACCAGGGCTTCCGGGGTGAGGTGCTCCATCTTGATATCCAGCAGATTGACGAAGGTCCGGTTCTCCTGGTGGCCGATGTTGCCCTCGTAGAAGATCCGGGTGACAAGCGTCTTCCCGTTTGCCTGTTTGGCAATCTCGGCAAGCGCCATGGCTGAGGAGATCGCATCCGGGTCGGGGTTCTTGTGGGTGATGATCCCAAAGGTCCCTTCCCAGCCGGCAATCAGGGAGAAGAGCCGTTGGGAGATCCGGCTCGAATGCTGCTTCCTGATCTGGAGAATGGCGGACCGGGCCACCACTTCCTGCGGGTAGAGGACCACCTCCGCCCCGGCGGCCGTCAGTTTCTGGCTGTTCACCGGGTCGATCGACCGGGCAACGATCTGGGTTGCGGGGTAGCGTTTCTTGATGGTGAGGACTGCCGCAAGGTTCGCATCCCCGTCACCGGTCATCACAAACGCAATCTCGAACGGGGGAAGCCCGGCAAGCATCTCGGGTGACGTGACGTCCCGCTGGTAGGCATCATAGTTCTGGTCGCGGAGGTTACGGACACGCGGCTCGTCCCGGTCGATGATCGTTACGCGCTCCTTCTCTTTCGCGAGTTCCAGAATGATATTGTATCCGTTCGTCCCGCACCCGAAAATACAGTATTTTACGGGTCCCGACGGCTCAAACGGGGCTTCCTGCGGCATGGTACAGAAGATGTATCCCTCCTGCATATTAAGGGATTCCAAGTGCGACAGGCCATCGGGCCTGGAGCACGAGAAGAATTGCAAAGCAATTCTTCGAGTTGCGATAGGGACTATGCATCAGCATGTCGAAGAACGCTCGTGCGTTCGGTCGAAGAACCCTTTTGGGGTCTTCTCCTGTCTCAAGTCTGAAGACTTTCGACATTCTCCTGCCCGGGGTCTGATGACCCCTCGCAAACCCAAACCTTTATTCGCAATTATCGACCACATTACTAGGCCTAAGTAAGCGGGTCTGTAGCTTAGTTCGGCATAGCGGCGGACTCTTAATCCGCAGGTCAAGGGTTCAAATCCCTTCAGGCCCGTTCTTTTGACTGTTTTTCTCTTGATAGCCTCTGCTCTCGTACGGGATTCCAGTCCCGTTTTACCTCCCGGATAAACCCCGTAAGAATTCCTGATACTCCCCCATACTCCGCCCCATGCACGGTGTAATTACCAGGGGTACTTCTTGTCCACCCATAACATTCATGTCACATCAGGACAACTCCTGTCATCCAATCTCACGGGCATCTACCCGGCATCGGAGTCCTCCATGTTTTCCCTCATCTATATCGATGATGAACCAGATCTACTGGAATTGGGAAAATTGTTTCTCGAAAGCACCGGGGATTTCACGGTCACCACAGCCCTTTCGGGAAACGAGGGGCTTTCCCGGCTTGCTCATCAGGGCTTTGATGCCATCGTCTCCGACTACCAGATGCCGGAGATGAACGGCATCGACTTTTTAAAAAATGTGCGGAAATCCTATGGCACGATCCCTTTTATCCTCTTTACCGGACGGGGGCGCGAGGAGGTCGTTATCGAGGCGATCAACAACGGGGCGGATTTTTATCTCCAGAAAGGCGGCGACCCCGAGGCACAGTTTGCCGAGCTTGCCCACAAATTGCGGCAGGCAGTGACGCGAAGAAAAGCGCAGGAGGAACTCCGGGCTGCCTATGAGCAGATCTCTGCAGCAGAAGAGGAACTGCGCGACCAGTATGATGAACTTGCCCGTAACGAACGCGATCTCCGTAAGAGCGCATCTGAGATCTCCGGCCTCTTCCAGGCAGCTCCTGTCGGCATTGCCGTTGTAGCGGACCGGGTCCTGCAGAGGATCAATGAACGTCTTTGTACCATGACCGGGTATCCCCGCAATGAACTGGAAGGCCGCAATACACGGTTCCTGTACCTGAATGACATTGACTACGGGGCAGTAGGGAGGATGCGGGAACAGGCATACCGCGAGGGTGCACCGGATTCAATCGACATCCAGTGGATACGTAAGGATGGCATCGTAATTGACGTCCATATCAGTGCAGCCCCGACAGACCGATCCGATCCCAACGCTCCTATGATATACAGTGCTCTCGATGTCACAGAGAAAAAACGGGAGCATAGCGAACTGCTGGAGGCCTACGGACGAGTATCTGCTGCCGAAGTGGAACTTAAGAGCAGGTATGATGAACTGGCCAGAAGCGAACAGAGGACCCGCGAGAGCGAAGCCTCGATCGCTGGCATCCTCCGTGCAGCTCCCGTTGGCATCGGCCTTGTGTCCAACCGGATCCTGCTACGTGTCAATGACCGGGTCTGCGAGATCACCGGCTATTCCCGCGATGAACTCATCGGACAGAATGTAAGGATCCTGTACCCTGATGATGACGAATATATCCGTGCAGGAAAATTCTACACCTTAAGCAGCAGCGGTGTAATAGATAGTATGGAAACCCGGTTTCTCAGAAAAGACGGGACAATACGTGATATCCAGATCTACGGGACGGCGATCGATCCGTCCGATCCTGCTGCCGGCATGATCTTTACTGCACTTGATATCACTGAAGGTAAACGGGCACGCGGGTAACTCTAAAGGGTGCTTAGGGGAAGTTCTCTCCTGACATAGAGATGCTGCAGAACAAGTACAAGGAACGGCAAGGAGCGAACGCAATCTTCTAAAAGAGCCGGATGCAATTACCAGTACATTCCATGCAGCGCCGTTCGGGATCACCGTCCCGAAGGGACATACCAGTACAAATCCTGATGCGTCCCGCATTTTTTATCCCCGGCTGTACTCCGCCTTGCAACCCGTAACATTCAAATTTTCACAGAGACTATTCCTGTCATCCAGACTAAAAAAAAGTCCCCCCCATACTTCCGGAGCCCGTCATGTTTTCCCTTCTCTACGTCGACGATGAACCGGGACTATTGGAGATAGGGAAATTGTTTCTTGAGAGCACCGGGGATTTCTCGGTGACCACGGTTCTCTCAGGGCACGAAGGGCTTGAGCAGCTCGCCCAGCAGACATTCGATGCCATCGTCTCCGACTACCAGATGCCGGAGATGGATGGTATTGAGGTGCTCAAAGCCGTGCGGAAGACCTACGGCACCATCCCATTCATCCTCTTCACCGGCCGGGGCCGGGAGGAAGTGGTCATCGAAGCGATCAACAATGGCGTGGACTTCTACCTCCAGAAAGGCGGCGATGCAAAAGCCCAGTTTGCCGAACTCGCCCACAAGATCCGGCAGGCCATAACAAGAAGGCAGGCAGAGCAGGCCCTCTCGAACTCGGAGAAGCGCCTTGCCGACCTGATCAACTTCCTGCCGGATGCCACCTTTGCCATCGATACGAACAGAAAAGTGATCGCCTGGAACCGGGCCATCGAAGAGATGACCGGCATTGCCGCTGCCACCATCATCGGGAAAGGCAACTACGAATACGCGATTCCCTTCTACGGGGAACGCCGCCCCATCCTGATCGATCTGGTCTTTGAATCCGACGAGACGATTGCGCAGCACTACTCGAACATCCTGCGGGACGGGAAGTCCCTCTCGGCAGAGACCAATCTTCCCCATCCGAAGGGCCGGCAGATTTACGTGCTTGCCAAGGCCAGCCCGCTCTACAACCCAGAGGGGAGGATCACCGGCGCCATCGAAGCGATCCGGGATATCTCCGACCGGAAGAGGAACGAAGAGGAACTCCTCGCGGCCAATGAAGAGCTGGCCGCATCGGGTGAGGAACTCCGGGCGCAGTACGAGGAACTGGCGCAGGGAGAGCAACGTATCCGCGAGACCGAGGTACGGCTCAGGTTCATTGCCGGGTTCTACGATCATGCCAGGAAGAGCGAGCGTGACCTTCTGGATTACGCCATCGAAGGCGCAGGAACCGTCACCGGCAGCCCTCTCGCGTACCTGGCACTCCTGAGTGATGACGAGAGCGAACTCTCCATGTATGCCTGGTCAAAATCGGCCATGAAGGAATGCGCCATGCGGGAAAAACCCGTTGTGTACAAGACCGCGAAGACCGGGCTCTGGGGCGAAGCGGTCCGGCAGCGGAAACCCGTGATCACCAATGACTACGAGGCGCCCAGTCCTTTGAAACGAGGATACCCCGAAGGCCATCCCCGCATCCTCCGGCACATGAACATCCCGGTGATCGACAACGGGCATATCGTGCTCGTGGCCGGTGTGGCCAACAAATCCACCGATTACACGGAGAACGACACGGTCGAACTCTCGCTTCTGATGCAGGCGCTCTGGTCGCTCATCAAGCAGAAGCGGATCGAGCAGACCCGGGCCGAGAGCGAGGCCCGGTACCGGATGCTTGTCGAGCATTCCCCTGCCGGCATGCACTTCTGGGAACTGAAGCCGGACGATACCCTCGTGCTCGTGGGCACCAACCCGAGTGCCGATGCGCTGTTCGGTGTCGGACTGAATGACGTTGTCGGCAAGGTCATCGATGAGGCATTCCCGAGCATCATTCAGGACGGGGGCCTGGACGAATTGCGCAGGGTGGCAAACGAGGGAGGAATATGGCAGACGGAGCGGGTATTCGGTGTGGACGGGGATGTCCGGAAGGCCTTCTCCATCACCGCATTCCGGATCTCCCCCGGTATCATCGTGACGATGTTCATCGATATCACCGGACGGAAGAAGGCCGAGAAGGATCTCCGTTTCGCGTACGAACAGGTCACTGCAACCGAGGAGGAACTCCGGGCGCAGTACAATGAACTCTCCCATGCGCAGGAAGAGATCCTCCAGCGCCAGCAGCAGCTCGAAGAGATCACCGCTACCGTTCCCGGCGTGGTGTACCAGTTCTCGGTCCTGCCTGACGAGACTAGGAAATTCTCCTTTGTCAACACCCGCTCCGCCGAAAGAATCTTCGGGATGGAAGTGTCGGAGGACGGTCTCCTGCCGCACCTGGTGGCCCATATCCACCCGGATGACCGGGAGCGATTCGTGCAGTCTATCGACGAGGTGGTTGCACGGGAGAGCGACTGGAGTTTCGAGGGCCGGTTCATCAAGCCATCGGGAGAGACCCTCTGGTTCCAGGGCATGTCCCGGCCGGCACGGCATGGCGACACCCTGGTCTTTTCCGGTGTATTTCTGGATATCACGGCACGGAAGAAGATTGAGACGTCCTTACAGGAGAGTGAGGAGCGGTACCGGCTCATTACCGAGAACTCCCCGGAGATGATCTATTTCCTGGATACCGCCGGGTATGCCCGGTATGTCAATGAGGTCACGGCCCGGGCGCTGAACACCGACCCGGTCTCCCTGACCGGCAAAAACCTGTCTGATGTCCTGCCTCCTGAGACCGCAGAGCGGATCATGACCGCGATCAGGAATGTCATCACCACCCGGACCCCGTACCAGGGTGAGTCCCTCATGACCCTCCCCTCCGGTACCGTCTGGCTCGACGTCCGCATCGTTCCACTGATGGATGAGTCCGGCACGGTTCTTGGCGTCCTCGGTCTCTCGTACGACATCACGGACCGTAAGGCAACCGAGAATGCCCTGCGCGAATCCGAGACGAAATACCGCACGCTGGTCGAGAACAGCCACGATATCATCTACACGATCCAGCTTGACGGCACCCTGACCTTTGCCTCGCCCAGCTGGACCGAGTTCCTTGGTCACGAGATCAAGGATGTGGAGGGGCAGAAGTTCCAGCAGTTCGTCCATCCCTCCGACATCCCCGCGTGCGAAGAGTTCCTGGCCCGGGCCGTCACCTTGCGGAAACGTTCATCCGAGATCGAGTACCGCGTCTTCCATGCAGACGGCTCGATCCGGATCCATACCTCGAACCTCACCCCGGTCTTTGACAAACGCGGCACGCTCGTCTCGGTTGTCGGGGACGCCCGGGATATCACGGACCTGAAACAGACGCAGAATGCGATTAGGGAGAGCAACCGCAAGCTCAACCTCCTCTCCAGCATCACAAGGCATGATGTCGCCAACCAGCTGACCGTGGTGCAGGGCTATACCCAGCTCGCGGTGCTCCGGAAGCCCGATCCGGTCATCGCTGACTTCCTTGCCAAGATTGCTGCATCCCTCGACACTATCCAGCACCAGATCGAGTTCACCCGGACCTACCAGGACCTGGGTTTGCAGGAACCCGCGTGGGTCTCTGTCGCTGAAGTGATCCAGAACGTCAGGCCCGAAGAGATTGCCCTGGATTGCACCTGCAATGACTGCCAGATCTTTGCCGACCCGATGATCGACAAGGTCTTCTTCAACCTCTTCGACAACGCGGTGCGCTACGGTAAGACCGTGACGACCGTCACCGTCCGGTGCGAGCGGGAGGGAGACGATCTGGTCATCACGTTCGAGGACAACGGTATCGGCATCCCACTCAATGAGAAGCAGCGGATCTTCGATAAGGGGTTCGGCCAGCACACGGGCTTCGGGCTCTTCCTGGCCCGTGAGATCCTGGCAATCACCAACATCGCCATCCACGAGACCGGGAGCCACGGCAAAGGTGCACGGTTCGAGATCACCGTGCCGAAAGGGGCGTTCCGGTCCGCGTGAGGGGAGGTCTGATGGTTCAGGCCGGGACTGCAACCACGTATGCACGGTTGCTCATGTCTGCCGGGAAGTAATGGGCATCGAACCACATGGCATCGAACTGCCCGTAGTTCGCGTACGTGATCCCGTCCACCCGGTCATCGTGGCAGTCCACGGAGTCGGCAAAGATGATTACGTCATCCCAGATAGTCTCCGTGCCCCGGGTATCGTAACCGACCACCACCACCCAGTGGCCGCCCCAGTCGATCCATTCAACGATAGTCGGGACACCGGCTTTCAGGTTGTCAAGGAGCATCTGCCGGCTCCCGCCTGTCTTCCACGTGGCGTTCCAGCCGTTCCGGTTGAACCATGAAGCGAGCTGTGCGGGATTGACCCCGGTCTTGTCAGAGACATCCGGGTACATCTCATGCGCAATCAGGATCTCTTCGGCATCTGTATTTTTGGCCGGTTTCCCGTAGTACGACATCACGGTCATGGCCGCAACCGCCCCGCAGCTGTAGTTGGTCACCTGCTGCCGGTAGCTCTTCAGGGGAATGACCGTGAGGTGATCGTTGGACTTCAGCGTATCGAAGTCGATGCCAGTATAATACCGGGGCTCCGGGAGCGTGGTATCGAGACCATAGGTGATCGTACCATTGCCGGACACCGGAGCCGCCGGGGCGGTCGAGCCGGCGGCCAGCAGGATGCAGAACGCAACAACACCCGAGAGGAGAATGATTGCGAGGATCATGAGGATGGCATTTCCCAGAGGCTTCATAGGAGATATCTCAAGGGAGTGTTGGACGCAGCCCGTTATGAAGACCGCAGATTTTTACAGTTTTGCAATTGACCGCTGGGTATATCTCCCCGCAACTACGACTCTCACACGATCGACTATGAAATTCTCCGGAAGCAAGACTGAAAAGAACCTGCTCGCGGCCTTTGCCGGCGAGTCGCAGGCACGGAACCGGTACACGTTCTTTGCAAGCGTGGCAAAGAAAGAGGGATACGAACAGGTGGCGGCAATCTTCTTACAGACCGCAGAAGAGGAGAAGGAGCATGGGAAACTCTTCTTTAAGCAGCTGAAAGGCGGAGAGGTGACGATCACCGCAGGCTACCCGGCCGGTGCGATCGGGACCACGAAAGAGAATCTCGCGGCAGCGGCAGCAGGCGAACAGATGGAGTGGGGCACACTCTACCCGGCATTTGCCGCCACAGCGAAGAAAGAAGGTTTTACGGAAATCGCCCGCCTCTTTGAGAAGGTGGCCGAAGTGGAGGCCCACCACGAATCGCGGTATGCGAAACTCCACGAGAACCTGGTGAACAAGACCGTCTTCAAATCCGAGATGCCCGTAAAATGGTACTGCCGGAACTGTGGCTTTGTGCACGAAGGAAAGGTTGCACCCGCAAAGTGCCAGGCTTGCGATCACCCGCAGGCATACTTTGAGATCCTGGCAGAAAATTATTAAATTTTTTTTCGTACCGGGACTTATTCTGCTTCTTTCCGGCCCGGGCCGGCCGCAGGGATCGCAACAAAATTCTCGATGAGCACGTTCCGGCCACCGATGATCGTTACCGTCACGGTCTTGACCACCGGGATCTGGGCGCCGGCATGGTTAAGCACCACCCGTTCAGAACGGTCAATGTTCATGCCCAGATCGCTGATCGGGCAGCTCCCCTTCCCGGCAGGGCAGATGAAGCTGTGGCAGGACTTCCCGATCATCTCGCTCTCCTTAAAGCCGGTCAGCCGCTCCGCTTCCGGGTTCGCTGCGAGGATCTCGTGCGAATCCGCATCAACCACAACGATACCTGCCTGGACATGCTCCCAGACCGTGCGGAACTTCTGTTCGGACCGTGCGATTTCAACCTGCTTGGTTGAGATCTGCAGGGAAAGAACCGCCGTTATTCCTGCAATGATCACAAAGACCGCGACCCGGGTTGCAGCCGCAACGGTGTTGTTGGGATTATACCCGGTATATGCAACAACAAGGGCCAGGTAGATGAACCCCATGACGGCCGAGAAGAGCACGCCTCTCTTCTGGTACCAGTAGGCGGCAAGGATGATGGGAACATAATAGATGTGCGTGAACACGGTCTGGATGCCACCCTGGAGACAATAGACCGTGAGGAGAATCACAACAACCGAGAACACGAGAAGGAGGCCGGGCCTCCAGTACTGCCGGAAGGTGTGTTCAGGAGCGGTCTCATCCATAGTAATCAGTCCCTGCGATAACGATAAAAATTTCACGTATGCTGCTTTGCGGTTTCGGATTCCCCGTAAATTTCCGGTTCTCGGTTCCTTTGATGTTTCGTTCCAGTGTGTTCATGCAATTCCTCCGTGACAGACTCATCCGAATGTGGCTGCCAGTGTATGTGCGGACACTACGTTCGTCAGGGTATAGGAGACGGTTGTTCCTTTGGACGACCCGGTGTATACGGTGACCCCGTCCAGCGTGATGGTCTTAACTGCCTTGTTTGCCACTGCGGGAGAGAAGTAAAAGACCTGGCTGCTGCCCGTCGCCACATTGACTGCTGCCGGATTACTCGTCAGGCATGTCGGTGGGGATATGGAGCCGCACCCAATCCCTGCCCCACCGGGCGACCAGCTCACGGTGATGGTGGTTGTAGCGGGAGTGGCCGTTGCCGTGGGAGTTGACGTGGCTGTCGCAGTTGCAGTTGGTGTTGGTGTTGCAGTCGCTGTTGCTGTGGGCGTAGGGGATGCGGTTGCAGTTGCGGTAGGTGTGGGAGTGGAGGTGGCCGTTGGTGTAGGTGTTGTCGTATTTGTCGGGGTTGCGGTAGCGGTTGCTGTAGCAGTTGCGGTTGTCGTTGTGGTTGGAGTGGGAGTTCCTGAGGGCACCAGATCCAATGCATCGATCAGCAGACCGGACGTGCGGTCGACAAGGGTGAGCCTCAGGCCGGTGGTGGGGAGAGGCTGAGCAGTCACGCCACTGAGATCGGAGACCAGACGGTAACCGGTGCCGGTGTAATAGACGTAAACGGTACTCCCCGGCCCGAATGCCGGGAGCCCGGCACCGGGAACGGCCTTGGAGGTGCCCGCGGGTGTGATGATCGAGACATCCGCTGCACCGGGCAGATCAACCCCGCTCGTGAAGTCCAGCGAATCCCCGGCCTTGTTGTGGATGGCAATCGCGGAGTAGCCGGACATCTCTTTTAAGGAAATTTCCGTTGCAAGATAGGAGGTCTTCGGGATCTGGGGCATCACCCCGAATACCATGACAAAGATGATCGCAGCCATGGTCACGACAAGGGCGAGGATGAGGATCTCTGCAACAATCTCACTGACCGCCCCCCCGTTTTCGTGCATGGTGTTATCAGAAACACACTTCATGTGCCTTATGATAAAACAGTTTCGATAAAAAAAGAAATTAAAAAAAATTATTGGATCCAGCCCAGTTTCTCCCACCGCTTGTACTCATCGGTGCGGAGATCCCGGTTCTCGATCACGATCTCTTTGAAGAATCCCCGGTTATCGGCAATCTCCGCTTCCTGTTTTGGATCGGAGAACCCGGTTGCGATGGCATCAAATAGTTTCTTCCCGAGCGCCCGGGCCTCGGCCTCGCGTGCATCCACCGCATCCGCGTTCCCGGCGGTCGCAACCGCGAGCCCACCCACGGAGACGGCCGCGAGATAATTCAGCACATGGTTCTGGTACGCCACGATCTCATCGCCACCGGAGGTGTGGGTGGTGGCAACCGCACAGCCGTACTTCCCGTACAAAATCTGGTAGTGGATCGCATCCGAGAGCCGGTCAAAGAAGACCTTCATCTGGCCGGTGATGTTGTCGATGTACACCGGTGACGCGAAGATGATCCCGTCCGCCTCCTTCATCCGCTCAACCAGCATCGGGACATCGTCATCGTACACGCAGACGCCGTTGAACGTGCAGCCTTCGCACGCGGTGCAGGGGGTGAGGCGGAGATCGCAGAGATCGATCATCTCGGCCTCGGCGCCGGCTGCTGCGGCTCCTTCGAGTACGTAATTTGCAAGGATTCGCGTTGTGCTCCGGAGGGTCCGGGGGCTTCCGTTGATGGCGATGATCTTCATGGGTGAATCGTTCCTTGAGAGAATGGTTGGGCGCCGGGGGTTAAAAGGGTTGGAGGGGAGGGGAATGTTTTAAAAAAAATTTCAGGATGGGCCATTGGGCATTTCCCGGAAAAAATCCGGATCGAACAGGGAGATCCGTTCGAAACGGTTCGTTGGGCCTGGATCCGGAACCCCCTCCCGGCTCTCCGTGACCGTGCAACGATTGATGGATCGGGACATTCTCAATCCAAAAGGCTCCATTAGGGATCATTTTTTCCTGCGGAAAATGTCGTATTCAGGAAACGGGGGCAATTTCTGCCAAATCTGCCCGACCGTGATCTCCCAACAGCGTTTTTCTTCAATATATTCGGGCCAGCGATGTATCTCCAGAACCAGAAACCTTCAATTTGACCTTATTTCGCTAAAATACGCCCATTTTGAGATATCGTCCGGGATGCAAACGAACCATTCATTTTATAGGATCCGGACACGAAATCTCCGACGGAGAGATGAGGAGATGGGACCATTCACACCCCTGCCGTAGCGGTACCGGGGATCACCGACCCGTCCTGCCGGATCTCCGTGATCGTCTCTCCCGCGATCCGGAAGAACTGCCAGGTGCCGTGCGGTGAGAGAACCCAGAGTTCCATCGCGGTCACGGCGCTTGCCGGGATCGCCCGGAGCCCGTGAATTACGGTACGGCAGGTGTGCAGCAGGTCCGCGGGGCTGTCGATGTTCGCCCGCGTTCTTTTGACCTTCACAAAGATGGTGCAGAGCCCGGCCATGATCAGGAAATGGTACGGGAGCCGCGAGCAGTACGACACGTCGTGAACCGGACCCCGGGCCGCAGCGAGCCCGAGCGCCTTCTCCACGGCCCTGACCGCGGGTCGGCCCTTGGTCATGGCCGGTCACCGCCCGGAGGATTCTGAAAATATTTTTTCAGTACCGGTTCGTCCGGCAAATCACAGATGCCCGACCGGAACTCCCGGAAATTTTCTCGTGCCGCACATTCCCGGCGCCGGGATTTTGTGTGGGTGGTAACGCGGGAGGAGTGCATTGCACTGCGCAGCCGGGATCTTTTTTTCGGGACCATTGTTCCGGAATTGTTTTGTCCGGTTATGGATGAATTTTCTGAACCAGTTGGTTATACGAATGAAAAAGAGGGATCAGAAGGTTGTGAATTTTTGTATAACTCATTGGTGAGGGTTGAAAAATTGAAATCGGGTTATCGATGGTGAATTGCAGGACCTGTACGGCTGCCATCATTCTCTAACTGAAAGGTCTACTTTTGAAGAAATACATTTGATCATGCTTATGCCCTTGACCCACCTGATCCATTTATTAGTGAGATATCTTCATGAAAAATTGTCTGAATTGCGCTAGATTTGGATATGTTTGGTATGACAAAAAAAAGGAATTCCCCATGTGTTCCTTGGATGAATCTAGTTCTGTTGATTTGGAACTTGATGAATTAATTTTTGATCGAGAGAACATTGAACCTGGTGGAGACTGTAATTGGATTGAGAAAGGTCAACCAATCCCTCGTGATGGTGAAAATGATGAGGTACCGTCATCCTTTATTCAACAAAAACGTCCTCCCACAGAAGTAGGACTTTCCCTTCGGGAGAAATTACAATTAAAACGGCAAGGAAAATTACATTAAATCTTTTTCAGTTGATAAACTCACTTCGCGGAATTCTGTCTCTTTTCCTGAAGGAGATTAAGGAAAAAAAAGTAAAACAATCTTATCAAGATGTCGAACCTTTCGGTCACAGGAAAAAATAAAGAAAACGAGAGATGGACTCGACGGGATTTGAACCCGTGGCCTCTACGTTGCAAACGTAGCGATCTACCCCTGATCTACGAGCCCGCATGCACGCATGTCTGCGGCATACTATTTTCCCGCGGATTCCATATAGTTGTTACTGATCATACTATCGCAAGAAAGATGTCCCATAGGGGCCAACGATCAGTGTTGACCTATGGCACAACTCATCATTGAGCCCAAGAAGGGAAAGGACGGCCAGATCGAGTACACAGTAAACTACCATGACAAGAAGAGCGACAACTCGTTCACGATCACCACGACCAACGACCTTGCCGAGGCCGTGGAGAAACTGAAGAGCACGCTCGAAGCAGATGTGCAGGCGATGCTACAGAAGAAATAATCTTACCACTTTTTAATAACCTATCAGTGTCCGTTAAAAATCCCGTTTCCCCTTCGTGATCTCTTTTGCGAACTTTGCGATTCCTTTCCACCGTTTCCGTTCGGACCGCACGAGCCCGATCTCGGCTTTCTCTAATTCGAATGCACGCTCCCGCATGAGACGGTGATAATTTTCCAGCCGGGATGCGGAGAGCGTTCCGCTCTTCACGGCTTCCTGCACAGCGCAGCCCGGCTCCTGCTCGTGCCGGCAGTCCGAGAACCGGCATCCGGCTGCAAGTCCGGCAATCTCCGGGAATGTCTCGTCAATGCCGGCCGATACCGTGCCCATGCCGACTTCCCGGATCCCGGGACTGTCAATCATGAGTGCGCCGCTCTTCAGGATGAAGAGCTGCCGCACGGTTGTTGTGTGCCGGCCTTTCCCGTCATAATCCCGGGTACCGTAGGTTTCCTGGACAGGCCGGTCCAGCAGCCGGTTGATCAGCGTGGACTTGCCGACACCGGAGGAACCGATCAGTACGATCGTGGTGCCGGGGGTTAGGAATGGTTCGAGCCGGGCGATACCGTTCCCTTGAATAGCGCTGACGGGAATCACCGGAACACCGGATGCAACCGGGATAATTTCATCCGTGAGCTGTGCAGGGTCATCCGACAGATCGGATTTATTGATCACGATCACCGGTTTTGCACCGGATGCATGGGCGATCGCAAGGTAGCGTTCGATCCTCCGTGCATTGAGGTCATGACCGGCTGCCGTGACAATAAACACGATATCGATGTTGGCCGCAATCACCTGGTCTGTGCCTTCTCTTCCGGAAGTGCCCCGCGTAAACACGGATCTCTGCGGCAGGATGTCAACGATCGTGGAGGAGCCGGCTTCCGGCTGGTGGAGCAGCACGACAAAATCGCCCACTGCGGGAAAGCGGCCGAGTTTTTTTAAGGCGCCGGAGATCCCGGCCGTGACAGATCCACCCTCAATGAAGACATCCCACACGGTCTTCTGCCGGCAGACCACGCGGCC
This sequence comes from uncultured Methanoregula sp., assembly GCA_964592875.1. Taxonomy (GTDB): domain Archaea; phylum Halobacteriota; class Methanomicrobia; order Methanomicrobiales; family Methanospirillaceae; genus Methanoregula. The sequence continues at coordinate 335,907 of CAZQGG010000003.1, read as the reverse complement.
GGGTATGTAGGGTCCGGTATATTTTGAAAATATCTGTGTTAGATCTTCTGTCCAGCCAAGCTGTTTCAGGGTACAGGAATGCGCTTCTTGGCATTCGGAATCATGGTGGTTCATTTTTAAAAAACCTGAACGTGTTTGTAAAAAAGGTGGCATGTAAAGTTTCAAGTGGTTTGTGGTGGGTAGGCCAGGCAGGGCCGTGCCTGCCGGGCACGAAACCAGAACCCGGGAAAAAGTAAAAAAACGATGGACCCGGCGGGATTTGAACCCGCGGCCTCTACGTTGCGAACGTAGCGATCTACCCCTGATCTACGAGCCCGCTTGGATTATAAGATTCGTATCGATGGAATATAGTTCTTGGCGTTCCCATTCTCGGAACAAAAATTGATCAGAGAATGATCTCGATGTCGAGCTTCTCTGCGAGTTCCTTGTACCGGTTCCGGATGGTGACCTCAGTCACACCGGCCACTTCCGCAACTTCGCGCTGGGTACGCCGCTCGCCGCCCAGGATCGAAGAGATGTAGATCGCAGCTGCCGCAACACCGGTCGGGCCCCTGCCACTCGTGAGTTCCCGCTCGCCGGCCTGCCGGAGAATCTCCACAGCACGGCTCTGCACCTCACCCTTGAGGGTGAGACCCGAGCAGAACCGGGGCACGTAGTCGATGGGCGAAGTCGGGAGGAGCTTCAAGCCCAGTTCACGGGAGATGAAGCGGTAGGTCCTGCCGATCTCTTTTCTTGAGACACGGGACACTTCTGCGATCTCGTCCAGTGTTCGCGGAACACTGCACTGCCGGCAGGCTGCGTAGAGCGCTGCAGCGGCAACGCCTTCGATACTCCGGCCGCGGATCAGGTTCTTGTCCACGGCATCACGGTACACGACCGCAGCGGTCTCACGCACGTTCCGCGGGAGACCCAGTGCGGAGGCCATCCGGTCCAGTTCTGATAGTGCGAATGCAAGGTTGCGCTCCGTTGCATTGCTGACACGGATCCGGCGCTGCCACTTGCGGAGACGGTAGAGCTGGGCCCGGTTCTTGGAGGAGATGGCCCGGCCGTAGGAGTCCCGGTTGCGCCAGTCGATCATGGTCGAGAGACCCTTGTCGTGGATCGTGAAGGTCATCGGGGCGCCGACTCTCGACCGCTTCATCCGCTGGTCGTGGTCGAACGCACGCCACTCGGGCCCGCGGTCGATGAAGTCGTCATCGATCACAAGACCGCAGGACTGGCACACGAGTTCTGCCCGCTCGTAGTCGTGTACCAGCTGCCTGCCGCCGCACTCCGGACAGACCGTCTCCGTGTGATTCTCGGCTTTTCGTTCCTGCTCTTTCTGTTTTGTACGGGATTTGAGCGCCTCGCGCTCGGTCTGGAGGGTTTTTAGTTTTTCAATTTCCTGCATCCACGTTCACCTGCTGGGGGACTTTTTGATCCTGCTGATTACCGGACCGCTGTATCTTTACATCAGGATTACTTTGCGAAGAGTTTCTCGTTGGGCTGGACTGTACATTTCTCCCTGCAGAGAACGGCGGCATAGGGGGCCTTCACGTTCCCGAAGAGATCCTGGATCTTGCCGACCGGTTTCATGCGACGATCGGAGACTTCACTGTAGAGTGGAGGAAGCTGGGCTGCATCGCACTGGATGATGAGCATCCGGCTGCCAACGGTGCTCATCGCTCGGCCAACAAATTTCACAAATAAACCTCAAAGATACGATATTGTTGAAATTTTTAGTAATCTATATATGTGCGACAGCACGGTATTTAAATATTGTGTATAAGTATAAATAGAAATTTCAGAAATCGAAGAATTGGTCGATATTTAAAGATAGCACCCGTTTACACTCCGCGTCGGTCAGTCCGGCCCCTTTGGCAACGAGAATTTTTGAGCGTTCATCCAGGATATCGTGCGGAGCGTGGGCGTCGGAGTCCACGACCAGCTGGCACCCGGCCTCCTTTGCAATCCGCACCACATGGCCGTTGGTCCGGTTGTGGCCGCCCCGGGAAGTAATCTCCAGTGCAATGCCGTTCTTCTCAGCAGCCTTTGCATCCTTCAGTGCAATGAGGCCCGGGTGGGCGAGGACGTTGACATATTTGCACGTGCAGGCCGCGTGGTTGGTTCCTTCCGCCACCGGCTCGACCGGTGTCTCGCCATGGACGACCACGATATCTGCGCCGGCATCCTTTGCTGACCTGGCCAGTTGTGCAATCTGCGACGGGGGCACGTGGGTGATCTCGACCCCGCAGAGCATCCGCACGCCATAGAGGCCGGCGGATTCGCGGACGAGTGCCAGCGTTTCGAGGACCGGCTCCGCGTTCGAGAGGTCTACGTGATCGGTGACGGCAACGGTCGTGTAGCCGGTCACGGCCATCCTCCGGATCAGTTCGATAGGCAGCATCTCGCCATCAGAAAGGATCGTGTGGGTGTGGAGATCGTACATGCCACTCATTTCCGGACCTCCATCTTCTGGGCAACCTTTTTGATCAGCGTTTCCTTCTTGTCCGTCCACTCCGCAACGATCCGGCCTTCGCGCCGGGCCCAGTGGGCCGGGTGGTGGTGCTCTTCCACCCGGAAGGGCACTCCGGCCTTCTTCAAAGCGCGTTCGAGATCGGTTAAGACCGGCCCCTTGACCGCCAGGTTACGGGGAACCCTCCGCCCGAGGGCACGCGAATAGGCCGCGTTGAAGTAACAGGGATACAGGATGCACTCGCCAGCTGCCATTGCCGGAATGTTTGGGGGTCAAGGTATAAACAGTGTACGCTCCCATTTTCTATCATGCATCATATCGACGTTCGGCTGGAGAAGGACGTGTACGACAAAAATAATTCTCTTGCCGGCCACAATGCACAGCACCTGAAGGCCCACGGGGTCCGGGCATTCGATCTGCTTGGGGCCATTGGATCGGGCAAGACTGCACTCATCGAACGCCTCGTCCCGCTGCTTGCAAAGAAGGGACTGAAGGCCGGCGCGATTGCCGGCGATGTGTACGGGGACGACGACTTCAAGCGGATCGTCGCAACCGGTATTCCCGCCTACAACGCGAACACCGGCAAGGAGTGCCACCTGGACGCCCACCTGGTCGAGCACGCGATCGAACATCTCCCGCTCGATGAGATTGACATTCTCTTCATCGAGAACGTGGGGAACATGGTCTGCCCCACAGACTTCAAGCTCGGGGCGGAGAAACGGATTGTCGTGATCAGTTCAACGGAAGGGGACGATGTGGTGAACAAGCACCCGATGATGTTCCGTGACTGCACGATCGGCGTGATCAACAAGGTGGACCTGGCCCCGCTCGTAGGGGCAGACCTGGACCGGATGCAGAAGGATATCGCACGCTACAACCCGGGCATGCCGGTCTTCCGGACCAACCTGAAGACCGGTGACGGCGTTTCAGCGCTGCTTGACACCATCCTTGCCTGAACGGGATGCCTGTACCGGCCGGACACGTGTGCACCCCGGGAAGAAGTACTATAAATATCCCTGAAAGGAATATATAGAGCACCATCTCCGGGAAGGTTCCGGAGAATATAGAAGAGTGAAACCATGCAGTGGCAGGGAGAATCAGTTCGGAAGGTAACCGGGGGCAGGCGCCGCCCGGCAGCAATGAAGCGCAGAGCAGAGATCGGTCTTGCACCGGCAGACACCCACATTGGCGAGAACCGTGCAAAGGTCCTGCGGACCTATGGCGGCAACGACAAGGTGCGGGCGCTGCGGGCGAATGTTGCCAACGTGACCAATCCCAAGGACGGCGTGACCAAGAAGGTCACGATCCAGACCGTGGAGAAGAACACGGCAAACCCGAACTATGTAAGGCGGAACCTCCTCACCAAGGGCGCAGTCATCAAGACCGAACTGGGCTCAGCCCGGATCACCAGCCGCCCCGGCCAGGACGGCGTCATCAACGCCATCTTAGTCGAGTAATTTTTTTTAAATATCTTTTTCATTCCAGGACTTTTGCTTGAGGATTTTTTCCACGGGCAGATGCACGGTTCAGCAATCTTTTTTCTGTCAGGTGTGCTAATGCTCTTATCATGCGAAGGATCTATTATCGTTTCCCGCAGCGGGTGGATCTCTCGTTTGCAATGGGCATGCCCTTTAACGAGACCCTCAAATATATCGCGAGCCTTGACAACGAGGAATCAACCAAGACCACCGGGAAGGAACTGGTGAAGGTCAAGACCAGGGTGGAGATCGCCATCGATCGCGCCACGTTTGGCGAGGTGACACCCGACCTGCTCCGGATAGGTGCCATCACGGAAGCCGTGGACTTCCGCGTCTCGGTGCTGGCGCTCGCCCTGCGGGGCGGGGGAAAGGTTCCGATAGCCAATGATATTTTTTACCTCAGGCTGACCGACCAGGTCTCGCGCACCGACATCGATATCGCAAAGGAAGGCCGCGGTGAAGGCCTTGATGCATTGGATATGAAAAATATCCTTTTGGGTGCCCAGAAGTGACCCTGCGGACCACGATCGCCGCCCCCTTCAGGCACACCCGGAAGACGGTGATGCGCAAGAACGAGCTGGTCTATTACTTTGCGCTCGACCGGAAATGGATGAGCACCGACCAGGCGAACCAGCTCCTCCGCCGGGCCGAAGAGGACGGCCTGATCCGGCAGGAGAACGGGCAGTTCTCTCCGGCCTTCGATATTGCCGAGATCACGATCCCCATCGGGTTCAAGCCGACCTCCGCGATCTTTGAACGAAACGATCCCACGCAACAATTCATCGGCCGCATTGCGAAGGCCCGCAATGTCGAAGAGACGGAGATTGTGGCCGAGATGAACCGGCTGATCAAAGACGGATTCGATACGCATCTCCTCCCCCCGGCGGCACTCGTCCTTCTCGCAAAAAAATACAATGTCCCGTTTGAGGACATGCTCGATCTGTTCCGGCAATCCGTGAAAAACGCATAGATCCTCATTTGCACAGAACAGCGTGGCGGAATAGTATCCGGCCCGGCGGGCGCGATACACAAAGTATTTTTAACCGTCTTCGTTATCTATCATTACATGCATACGGAGACATTATGAGACACGGCGGCAGAAGACGGCGGGATTTCGGGGATGCGCCCTGGGTGACCATTGCAGCGATTGTGGGCGTGATTGCAGTTGTGATAATTGCACTGGTCTTCTTCATGGGAGGCAACTCGGGTTCGGCAACCTCCCCATCATCCGGCAGCAGCAGTGCTGCGCCATCGACAACCCTGCTCGCAAATACCGGCGTTGCAAAGATCACGGTGAAAGAGACGACCGCACCAGTGATTCCCTCCACCGGACGGTACGTGCAGGTCACGTATATCGGCAGTTTCTCCGGCACCTATGGCCCGGCCGGGGCACTCACCAAGGTCCAGGACTCCGGGACCCGGGTGTACCAGGTTGAGAGTACAAACAGTACCACGATCGCACGGTTCCAGAAACTGGACAGATCCACAAAACAGGGCATGACGGTCCAGATCTACCAGGCCGGTAAAGCCGTCAAGTCCGTCACCAACAATTCGGCGTACGGCATTGTCAGTATCCAGTACCCGTAATTTTTTTTTTAATTTTTTTAACCGGGAATGCCGGTGGAATACACACGTGAAAAAAGATGTTGTTATTTCTTGCCGACACGTGCCTTGGGGCCGGTCTTTGCTTTCTCTTTCTTCTCCTCTCCCTCGACTTTCGGGAAGAGCTCGTCCAGGGTCTTCTCACCGTAGGTCGTTACGCGGGTATTGATCTGGACAAAGTCCTCGGTGATCTCGCCTGCGCGGATCGTCTTCCTGCGGCGCTCGCCCTCAACAACCGGGTGGAACCCGATACCGCCCGCGAGGAGGAGTTTTTTGCGCCCTGCGCCCGGCAGGCCGCCCTTGGCCGTGATCCCGGTCCGGTCTGATGCACCGGTGATCAGGACCTTGTAGCCCGCAAGCCCCATTGCGCCTGCTTCGAATTCGTCACCGATACGCTTGCCCACGATCGCCCCTGCTGCGCCGCCACTGGCGTCGACATTGTAGGCACGACCGGTCTTGGGGTCTGATACTACGACTTTAAACTCAACCATTGCTGATTCTCCGTATTGTGTTATCCAGGAATCCCGGTCCCCCGAAATTCCCTTCACGTCTCCGGCTGCCGGCAGATTCGCCTACACATGAGAAGTACCCACTTATTTTATCCGGTACGCTATTAAATCCTCGCGTCCTTTAACGGGCCGGATTACGCTTATTTTCCCCAGAAGGGATCGCCCTTGCGCCGCATTGCGGTGTACTCGGCAAGGATCTCCTGCGTGCTGACATTCAGGGTCTTTACCATCTCTTTCTCCAGCACCTTGACATGGCGTTCGGGGATGTCCACGAAGAGGTCGTCCCCGACACTCACCTGCCGGCCGACCGTGGCGCCTTCGATGGAGATGGCAATCTCAAGGCCGGCATCGGCCTCGCGGATCGTCTCCTGCCGGAGCTGCATGGCCTTGAGATGGCCAACCTTCTTGCCGTCCAGCTTGATCAGGTTCACGTCGCTCCTGAGCTTGCCGCCCAGCACGCGCACACCGACAACGGCCGGGTTGCTCTGCCGGAAGACGCAGTCCGGCAGCAGGCGGATCTTCGCGGGCATCACGACATGCTCGAACCGCTGCTTCTCCTGCAGGCGTTTCTGCTCGTCCCGGTATTCAACGTACTGGTCGATCAGCTGGTAGATCACCTTGCCGTCAAAGACCTTGACCAGCGTATAGAGGGGGTCCTTGATCATGTCCGCGGCATCCGGGAGGATCGGGGTGTTGAACGAGAGGAGCACCCGGTGCGTCGGGTTCTTCATCGTCTCGGCCTCCACGAGATCGAGCCGGCTCACCGGACCGACCGATGCCCGCATCACGCTGATCTCTTTTGTCTCAAGTTCCTTGCAGAGGGCCTCAAGCGCTCCGATCGTATCGGCCTTGATCACGATCCCCTCATCGGCAAGGTTCACATTGATCTCGGTCATCTCTTTTTTGATCTTGGCTTCAACTTCGTCCCGGTTTCCGCGGATCACAAAGAACGGGGAACCGGCGATGACTCCTTCAAGGTTGGGGGCGGTGACTTTGACTCCTGCGGCAGCGGCAACGGTCTTCACCCGCTCGAACCGGTCTTCCACGAGAATCTCCTTCATGGGCCGGGGCTGCAGGAGCGATCGCACCTTGGTGACGAGGACATCTCCCTGCGTTGCCACCGCGATCTCGTCGCCGATGGCAAGGGTGCCGTCGTACAGGATCACATCGAGCGTGGTCCCAAGGCCCCGCTCCTCCTTCACTTCAAGGACGGTGCCGGCACCCGGGCCTTCCACCGCGAGCTTCAGGGCATCGCCCATGTACCGCTGGGCAAGACCTATCATGACCATGAGGAGATCCGCGATGCCCTCGCCGGTATGGGCGCTGACCGGCACGATCGCAAGGTTGCGCTGGAAGTCGAGAACCCGGTCGAAGCGGTCCGCGGAGAATTCGAGATCGGAGAGTTTGCCCACGATCTCGTAGGTCTTGTTCTCCACATCGCCTTTCACCCGCTCGTTCTGTTTTTCAAACGAGGAGAGGAACGATTCGTTCTCGTTCACGCGCCAGCCGTGGATGCGGTCGATCTTGGTTGCGGCGATCACAAAGGGGGTCTTGCAGTTCCGCAGAATCTGGAGCGCTTCTATCGTCTGGGGCTGGAAGCCCTGGCTGATGTCCACGACCAGAATTGCCATGTCAGCGAGTGCCCCGCCCCGGGCCCGCAGCGTGGTAAAGGCATGGTGGCCCGGCGTGTCGATGAAGAGAAGCCCGGGGATATTGATTGGGATCTTCTCCATGCTGCCGCTCAGTTTGCGAATCGCATCAATGGGGACGATGGTGGCGCCGATGTGCTGCGTGATCGCCCCTGCTTCCGAACTCACGACCGATGATCCGCGAATCCGGTCAAGCAGCGAGGTCTTGCCGTGGTCCACATGCCCCATGACACAGACAATCGGTGTCCTGATCTTCGGAGTCTCCGCCATATTTCTGCCCCTCTATCGTTTGCTCCGGACGCCAGAGTAAAAATCCTCGTGCTCCCTGAAAGAGTAAGCCCGCGCCTAACGCGCAGTCGCCTCATCGTCAGGGATGTATGTCCGGAGCCACCTGATATGTAATGGACGCCCGACCTTTTAATAATCACTCCCCGACCGGGACCTTCCCCAGCGTCGGATCCCTCCCGGGTCATTTCTGTTCAGGCGGCACCTGAACACGGATAGATTAATGTGAGACCGGTGCAAATGTAAAAAGGACATCTGCCAGGGTAGGGTAGTCTGGTTATCCTAAGGGACTGTGGATCCCTCGACCCGGGTTCAAATCTCGGCCCTGGCCTTGTTACTTTTCCTCTTGTTCTGAATTTTATCTGCCGAGCAGGTATCCCGTTCTTCCGGCATACAACTCCCAATCCACCGTTGCTATGGGTTTACAGTACTTTTTTGTGCAGCGGGCACCAAATATGTACATAACATGCCCGATCACCGCTATGTCCACGGCTATTCGTCCCGCGAATCGGAGCGGCTCACCGACCAGGCCCTGACCCTGACCACTCTTCTCCACGATGACACCCGGTATCCCGCAGGCTCGCGGGTGCTGGAGGCTGGCTGCGGTATCGGCGCCCAGACCGTGATCCTTGCAAGGAACAGCCCCGATGCCCGGATCACGTCCATCGATATATCAAAAGAGTCCGTGAAACGTGCTGAAGAGATGATCCGGCAGGAAGGAATCACCAACGTGACCTTCCGGCAGGCGGATATCTTTCATCTCCCATTTGCACCGGGCAGTTTCGATCACATCTTTGTCTGCTTTGTGCTGGAACACCTCGCTGAACCGGGGCGGGGGCTCGCGGCACTTCGCCCGCTCCTCAAAGAAGGCGGGACGCTGACCGTGATCGAGGGCGACCACGGTTCCACGTTCTTCCACCCGGAGAACGCGGATGCACGGCGGGCGGTGCAGTGCCTGGTCAATCTCCAGCAGCGGATCGGGGGCAATGCCCTGATCGGCCGGGAACTCTACCCACTGGTGAGCGGTGCCGGGTACCGGGATGTCCGCGTCTCGCCCCGGATGGTGTACGTGGATGCGTCCCGCCCGGAGCTTGTTGAAGGATTTACAAAACTGACCTTCACAGCCATGGTTGAAGGAGTTGCATCGCTGGTACAGAAACAGGGCTTGATGAGTAAGGAAGCATGGGAGCGTGGGATTGCCGCACTCTACCGGACCGCGGAACCCGACGGTGTCTTCTGCTATACGTTCTTCAAGGCCACTGCCCGAAAATAAGAAGTGAGGTGGAATATGAAGATCTTAATCATCCTCGCCCATCCCCGGCCGGGAAGTTTCAACCATGCCATAGCAGAAACAGCGGCGGCAACACTCAGGTCTTTTGGCCACACCGTTCTGTTCCATGATCTCTATGCGGAAGGATTCGATCCGCTGCTTCCTCCGGAAGAGATCGCCCGGGATGCGCAGCTTCCCGCACTGGTTGCCCGGCACTGCGAGGAGCTGGTCCTCACGGACGGCATCGTGATCGTCCACCCGGACTGGTGGGGAATGCCGCCTGCGATCCTGAAAGGCTGGATCGACCGGGTGATCCGCCCGGGGGTTGCCTACCAGTTCGCGGAGACGGACGCCGGGGAGGGTGTTCCCGTCGGGCTCCTGAAAGCAAAAGCCGCCCTCATCTTCAACACCTCAAACACACCCCAGGAGCGGGAGATCGAAGTCTTTGGCGATCCGCTCGAACGGCTCTGGAAGGACTGCATCTTCTCCTTCTGCGGGGTACCGGTCTGCCACCGGAGAATGTTCGGGGTCGTTGTCACCAGCAGCCCCGAGCAACGGAACGTGTGGCTAAAAGATGTGCAGGAGATAGTGACGGCCACATTTTCCCCCTCACGGTGAACCGCAACAGGCCGGGCAGGGAGCGGCCTGCACAGGGTAATTTTCCCGGGGATTGGATCATCCTAACCTTTATGAGAACACATGAATCATTACACAACCATGGACGAGCGCCAGAAGAGAACGAGAATCAATGAGTATCCCATTGGCCGGCTCGCCACCGAGGGGTACAAGGCACCGGTCACACCTCCTGAGTACGATGACAGGGGAAGCGAAAAATCAGAAGACCAGTCCACGTGAGATCCCTGGTACGACTGAACGGCGACGCGGACAGACAATAGTGTACCGCTGTTCCTGATTCCGTCACTTTCACACGGTGCACCCCGTTCCTTTTTTACCCATACACCTCTTCTGTTGTTCCGGAGATTATGATGGACGATACCGTAAGGATACGCGAAATAGAGATAATAATCCGGGAGATGAACCGGTGCTGGACCTCAGGATGGCATGAAGAAGAGTTTCGAACGTTTATCCATCCTGATGCAGTGGCAATCGTACCGACAAACCCCGGGCGTGTCGAAGGGAAGGACGCCTATGTTGCCGGCTGGCGGAGCTTTGCAGAAGCAACCGTCATCCACGAGTGGAAAGAGACCGATCACAAGGTGCAGATCTATGCCGGCGGGAAGTGTGCCGTAGTCACGTACCTTTTCTCGATCACGTTTGCCATGGGCACAACAAAGCAGACCATGAAGGGCCGGGATATGTTCTTCCTTGTAAAGGAAGGGCGGAAGTGGCTTGTGGTTGCAGACCAGTTCTCACCCGAGCCGTTTCCGGCATGAACACAAGAGAGATGCAACCAGTATAATGCGGTGTCGCGAGAAACGGTAAGGTGAGCATTCATGGATACCATTCTCATTGTCGGCTACATCGCCGGCGCACTCACCACCATCTCGTTTGTGCCGCAGGTAGTAAAGGCATGGAAGATGAAGGAGACGCGGGACCTCTCGCTCGTGATGCTCCTCCTCTTTGCCATTGGCGTCTTCCTCTGGACCCTGTACGGATTCTGGGTGGATTCGCTGCCCATCATCGCCGCGAACATGATCACGTTCATCCTGATCCTTGTCCTTCTCGGGCTGAAGTACCGGTACCACTGAACTGATTTTACTAAAAAGCCGGGACCGTTTAAGAGACGGGATGGCGCAAGAACCATGCACCAATATCGGCTCGAATCTTTTTTTTAAAGTATACAAAAAAGGAGTAACGTCCTTTTAGTCCTGCAGGAGGACAAGGCATCCCGAAAGTTTGTCGTGGAGCCCCTGGTGCTTCTTCGTGAAGCCGATCATGATGAACCCGATGAAGATGATGACAAGCGAGAGATATTTCCAGAAGAACCGGAGCGTTGTCCGTGCAAAGCTCGCCTTGTTCCCCTCCATATCCGTGACCACGAGTTTCATCAGTACCTTGCCCGGAGTTGCCTGGCTGCGGGAAGACTCAAAGCCCGCGTAATAGACCCACGGTACAATGATCAGGGTAATCCCATAGGCCGCGATGATCGACCCGAAGAGGGCAGCCGATGTTCCCTCGGTTGTCAGTTCCGAGGCGGATACATGCTGGAACGCGTAGAAGAACAGGTTCTGGAGACCCCGGATGAGGCCGAGCGAACCGGCAACCACCACATCGATCAACAGGATGAGGATGAAATCAATGATGAATGCAATAAACCGCCTGCCCAGACCTGCATAAACCCCGACCTCGGGCCCCTCGTCCTCTTCCATGGCGGCGACGGGTATCGAGTGCACGGATTCTATGTCGGCCCCGCACCACTGGCAGAATTTTCCGGAGGCATCAGTCTCTTTTCCACATTTTGGACAGAACATTCGTTTACTCCTGATATGTAAACTTAATCCGGTGTCCTTTTTAATTTAACTGTTCTGTCCTGACCGCCCCCAAAGCCCCCATCGGCGTGCCGCTACCCGGACCCTCCCTCAAGCACAAAGCAGTAATATGAACAGATAAAAGAAATCTGCATGAACTCTGCCCTGATCTCACTCCTTCTCGCGGGACTCGTGCTCTGTGCGCTTTGTGCCGGCTGCACAAGCCCGACCGATGCATACCTCAGGCCCGCAATCACCCTATCCCCGCCGGTCACCGAGACCCCCGCCACCACCCTCGCAACCACGGCAACCCCGGAGCGGCTCGAGACCCTGCCCCCCGAGCAGTACGTGGATGTCCAGGTCACCAAGGAACGCCCGGACTATACGCTCCACCTGGTGTACAATGGCGGCAAGGGAGAGATCAATATCCAGAATGTCCTGATGCGGGCCACCCTCTCGGATGGCACGGTCATCGAACAGTACCTGAACAACAACGAGCGACACCCCCGGCGCGGGGACGAACTGATCGTGAAGGGCACGCGGGGCAGCGACCGGGTTGAAGTTTACGTAACGAGCGGGGGCCGGAGCTACAAGGTCTTCGATGAGCCGCTCGTCACCCACGCCTTCTGAACCGGTCCATCTTTTTTCTTTTTTTATCCCGTCTGGTTGATCCGGCTGATTCGTTCCGCATATTTCTGGGTTGCATACGCGAGGATGATGACTACACCGGCAACTGTCGCGAGCACGAGCCATTGTTCCGTACCGGCCATGCCCACGGAGAGCCGGGTCAGGAGGTTCATCGGGTTGGACGGCAGCGCGAGCGAGAAGAGGATCACGACCACGAGCGCGGTTGAGAAGATGAACTGGGCGGACGTCCGCTCGCGGTAATGGAGCGCGGTAAGTGCACCCAGTAGGATCAGGACGAGCGAGCTGATCGTGACATGCAGGAGGATCAGCCCGGCATTCTGGATCGCGATACCGTTTGCCATCAGGAGCAGCAGCCAGATCCCTGCCTGCACGGGCACGAGCACCTCGCAGGCCAGGATCTTGCCCCAGACCATCTCGGAGAACGTGACCGGGGTCGAGACGAGCGTCTCCAGCGTGTCGTGCTGGTACTCCTCCGTGATCAGGTCGATGATAAGCGCCGAGGCGATGATCGCCGGCATGAAGACGAGCAGCGGGATCAACAGGCCGTACACGAACTCGAAGAACTCCCCCGCCCCGCGGGCAGGGGGAATCTCAAGCGGCATCGGCTGCTCATTGAGACGATCGGCACGAACCTGCCGGAGGTCTTTCTCGTAATTCAGGAAGACCTCCTTGAGCTTTACATCCACGATCGCGCTCTGGAGATCGTTCTGGAGCGTGTAGAGCGTCAGCTTCACCGGCTCCTGCGCATCGGGACTGGTCCCTGGTGCCCAGATCATCGCTGCGAGTTTGCGCTCCTTCAGTGCGGCAACACCGGTGGAGAGATCCATCCGGTACACCCGGAAGTCCGGGCTCTGGTACAGCGTGTAGAGCAGGTCGGTGTCGTTGCCCGCGTACCCGACATTGTACTTGAAATGGGAGTACTTCGAGAGCGATGTCGGGTCGTACATCGAGGTCAGGCCTACCATCAGGAAGGAGGAGAAGAGTGCAACAAAGAGCTGGAGCAGGACCGCGAGCAGGATCGTCCGCTCGGAGAGGAGCCCACGGAACTCCTTCTTTGCAATGATCGAGAGATGCCGCGACTTCATCCAAGCCACCCCATGATGAAGTAGAGATTATAACAACAGTGCACGACCATGGCAATCCCAAGACCGGGGGCAAACCCGTTCGGCCCCCACTTCTTCAGGCAGCACGCCACGATCAGCACGCAGCCGAAGTGAAGGAGCAGCGGGAGCCAGAGCGAGCCCAGCGAGAGGAAGAGGATGCTGCCAAAGACCGAGTCCGAGATCTCGGCGAGCGTGACAAAGAGAAGGAGCTTCTCTCCGATAAGGAACCCAAGTGCGGTTGCCCCGCAGGCAATGAGGATGTTCTTTGCCGTGAAGAACCCCGGGTCCCGCATGTAGAGCGTGTAGATTCCGATGCCCTTTGCAATCTCCTCGACCAGTGCTGCGAAGAGGAGGAGGCAGATGAGCGAGAGCGGCATGGGCAGGTTGAAGAAGAGCACGAGGCACATCATCTGCACCATGAAGACGAACGGGATGGAGAACCCTGAGAGCAGGAAGAGCGCGATGAACGGGTGCTTCCGCGAGAGGATCTCGGATAAGAACTCCCGCATGCGGGTGAAGAGGCCCTTCTCCGAGAAGAGCCGCTCCTCCTTGAAGTTCCGGGCGGCAATGTAGAAGAGTACGGCCCCGGTGAGCCAGAAGAGCGATGTGGAGTACAGGTAATCGGCGGCCGTCCACGCGGAGCCCTGCATCGTAAGCACGATCAGGGTCAGGGGCGAGATCAGGCTTACCACGTGGACGTTGGCAAAGATGCTCGGGAAGAAGAGGTACGAAGTGGCAACGGTCGAGAAGAAGATCGAGACAAACGAGAGTTCCTTGAAACTCCGGGCAAGCATGCCGATGATGAGCGCGTTTGCAAGGAAGAAGAAGATCACCGGGATCAGGGGCAGGAGGATCAGCCACGGCGCCTTGATCCAGAGCGTGAGGGCCGTACAGATCGCGAGCATCCCGAGGAAGTACGGGAGCATCTTGCCGATGATGATGGACGAGGTTTTTACCGGCGTTGAGAGCAGGATCTCACCCTTCCGCTCGATTCGCTCGTTCATGATGCTCATCATGAAGAACTGGCTCGTGAAGTAGAGCGGGAAGATGAAGACGAAGACGAGGATGATCGAGTCAAAAGGCAGGGGAGGGGAGAGCTGGGACGGGGTCTTGAAGGTGCCCATCGTGGAACTGCCGGACGAGAGGGCGTCGGTGTACCGCGAGATCTGGGTGTCTTTTGACGTGGACTTGACCAGCTGCCCGCGGAGTTCCTCTTCCGTTACCGAGAGGGTGGGGGACGGGGTCGCGATCTCTTCGATCGTGCCCTCGGGAACCGGGGGGCCCCGGGGTGGCGGAGTGCCGACACGCTGGCCACTCTGCGTTGCCGTGAAACTGAGTTCGCTCGTGATACCCTGCGTGTCGATCCAGAGCGGGTAGGCGGCAAAGAGATCATCCTGCCTCGTATAGACGCTGTTGACGTACTTGGCATAATCGCGCTCAACGGTCTTCAACGCGGACCGGCCCTTGTCGGTGTCGCTGGGAATGACCTGCCCGCCCATCACGATCAGGTCGTACGAGCTGCGGGTGGCCCAGAGGGGATTGTTGTCGAGCAGGGTGACCGTGAAGCGGTTGTCGGAGGCAAGGAGCTCGGCGATGGCAGCATCATTGGTCGCGACCTTGTACATCCCGTCCTGGAGGTGGAGGCCGCTCTGGGCGGAGAAGCCGGTCACGGCCACCAGGAGGACAAAGAGGATGATGGCGAGCGGCAGCATGTCCCGGCTCATCATGGTGAGGGATTTCTTTACCTCCCACTTTGCGATGGTGACAATATCGGTTAGTGCTCCCATGGTCCCTGCTCTCCTAACGATAGTGAGTGTACCACCGGTTCCTATATCTAGCTCTCCATGAGGGCATGCGCCGTGCCGGCTCCCGCAGGACTTGCTTTAAGCAATCACGTTCTGGTTTATCGTGTAGTGGTACTCCAGCGCGTCTGCCAGAAACGGCATCAGGTTGTCCACATCATAAAAAGTCTGGTCAAAGATCGGATCATAGTACGAGTACGGGATCTCCCGCGTGGCCTCGATCCGTTTCACAGCAGCCCGGATCTCCGCTTCGGATCTCCAGCCATCGTCCACGGAGGGCCAGATCCGGTAGTCCTTGTCAGCAATGGCAATGATCTTCTTCACATGGTAGCCCTGTTCAGTCATGTTTGCAGCAGCTTCCAGGTCCCCGATGGAGAACGAGTAATAGCTGAGGAGGCCGGACCCGGCGCAGGTCACCCACATCCGGGGATGCGTGTGAATGATGATATACGCATGATCCGTTCTCATCAGGCTGGAGAAGTTGCCCGCGTCAATACTCCAGTAATTTCCCTTGACAAAGGTGGACTCCCCGGTAGTCATATCGATCAGGTACCCGAGTTCCTTGGACTTCTTCACCTCGCAATGCTGGGTGCCACCTGCCTGGACGATGATCGTGTCCGCGACATTACTGTCCATGAACATCTCCAGGTGGTTCCGTGCGTCAACGATCTGTGCATTGAGTGCGGCATCCGAGATCGTTGAGGGGACGATCGTCGGGATCGTGGTCGCAACGGTGGTATTGGCAGGTGTCGTGACGGCTGCGGTGATCTCTGGTGGTGCCGGTATTGTGGTCTGAATCGGCGCCGTTGGTGCGGTCACGGCTGGAGGTAGTGCGGTCGTGACAGCGGGAGATGACTGTGTGGAACCGGGAGATTGTGCCGGTGCGGTACAGCCGGCAGCGATGATGAGCAGAGTAACCAGTATTGCCGCAAGTCCGATCCCACGGGCGCTCCGGAGCATAGTGCAGTGATGGGCACCTTTGAATAAAAAGGATGCCGGTGTCCGCATCCCAACTTATATCTGGAACACCACACAAGTCTGATCGAAGAGCGATTCCCCATGATCACCGCCCGCAACCTCATAAAAGATTTCGACGGCTTCCTGGCACTCGATGACGTCAGTTTTTCGTTCGAGGACGGCGAGATCTTCGGGATCATCGGCCACAACGGGGCGGGCAAGACCACGCTCCTCAAGATCATGGCCGGCCTCATCGCCCCAACAAGCGGGGAGCTCACGATCAATGATATCGATGTGGTCAAAAACCCGCTGGCCCTGAAAGAGACGCTCGGCTACCTCCCGGAAGAGTCGCGGCTCTACGAGACGATGACGGCCGAGAACTATCTTGCGTTCTTTGGCGAGATCTACGGGATCTCCCCGCAGGAGATCAAAATCCGGTCAAACCAGCTCTTTGCGGCCCTCTCGCTCGAAACGGACGGCAAGAAGATCGGGGAGTTTTCTAAGGGTATGAAGCGCAAGACCGCCATTGCCCGCTCGCTCATCCACGACCCGAAGTTCCTCATCTATGATGAAGCGACCAGTGGTCTCGACCCGATGACATCCCGATTCATCGCAGACTACCTGCGGAAACTCAAAGCGGATAAGAAGACGATCGTCCTCTCGGCCCACAACCTGTACCAGGTTGAGGCGATCTGCGACAAGGTGATGATCCTGAAGCGCGGGAAGGTGGTCGCATTCGGTTCCATGAAAGAGCTCCGCGAAGAGTTCGGCACGCTGACGTACACGATCTTCTTCTCGATCGACGATCCTGGCCGGCTCGTGGGGCATGCGAAACCCTACCGGCAGGAGGACGGGTTCTTTGTCTGCGAAGCCGAGGAGATGAAGGAGCTCAACGAGTGCACGGGCATGATCACGGAAGCCGGTGGCCGGGTCGAGAAGATCGAGTCCTCGTACCCCTCGCTCGAAGAGATGCTTCTGAAGATCGGGAAATAGATCCCGGCTCTCGCCAACTTTTTCTCGTATTCCGTAAAACATTTTTTCACAAACCCTTGCACCCACACATGCAGGGCGTTCAAGGGAATGGAGAATTGTCATGGCAGGAGAGATGCGTTTACGCGATATGCAGGAGAGCGATGGCGATGCAGTCATGCGGATATTCAACCACTATGCGGCAACAAGCTTCGCAGCCTACCCGGACCCGCTTCCGCCGCAGTTCTTCTTGCACCTGAAGGAAGGCGCCCTCTCCGCTGTCGTGATGGAAGATGACGGGGGCATTGCGGGGTTTGGCCTCTTAAAGCCGTTCCTTCCGTTCGCCGCATTCAAAAAGACCGGCATGCTCACGTATTTCATTGCGCCGGAGTTCACCGGCAGGGGACTCGGGACCCGGATTCTCAGGCGGCTCGTTGAGGACGCAAAAAGATCCGGACAGAAAGTCCTCGTGGCAAACATCGCGTCAAGGAACGAGGCGAGCATCCGGTTCCATGCAAAGCAGGGGTTCACCGTTGCCGGCAGCTTGACCGGAGTCGGGGAAAAGTTCGGCGAGCCGTTCGATGTGGTCTGGATGCAGCGGACGATCGGGTAATCCCCGCACGTCTTTTAAAAAATATTTTTGCGGATGCGATTATACAACCCGGACCGCTGCCCCGCGGTTCCGGGCCGTGGTGATGAGCGTTGTCCCGCCACCGGCCTGCTCCTGCATGAAAGACCGGGCAGCCCGCTCAAGTTCCGGCAGGTTCGTGTCTCCCAGCGCAAAGATGGCCGGGCCGAATGAACTCATGCCCGCGCCGGCAGCGCCGGCATTCCGCAGCGTGGAGAGGAGCCCGTGCACAACCGGCGGCTGGAGGCTGAGCTCGACCTTCTTGAACCCGAGGCCCTGCACGGTATTGACCGCGGAGCCGAAGAGATCGAGATCACGCTCGACAAGGCCCGGCAGCATCCGCATCAGCACCTCGTGGCTCAGCGCCCTGACCTCATCGAGCGGCACCGGGCACCGGGTCCGGAAGATATCCGCTTCATGGCTGCCGTTCGCCCCGACCGGGACTGTGGGAATGGCGAGCAGGATCTTCCAGTCGGCCGGGAACTCGTGCCGGATAATCACCGGCGCGGGGCTGACGCCCCTTGATGTGGATGACGGGCGGAAGTCCGCCTTCTCCCCGCCCGCACCGAAGCGGTGACCCCCGTCGATGATGAACCCGCCGTGATCGAACGCTGCGGTGCCGATGCCAGAGGTGCCGCCCCGGCCCGTGAGCCGGGCAAGTTCGCGTGCGGGCATGTGCCAGTCGTGGAGCTCGGTGACTGCTTTTGCCACCGCAAGCGCGATCTGCGACCCGCTCCCGAGACCGATGTGGGACGGGAAGGATCTCCTGACCGTGATCGCAACGCTCCCGCCAAGACCGAGATCCTTCAGTACGCTTGTCGCCACCTGCCCGATCCGCTCCTTCGTTGCCGGGTCGCAGCCGTGCACGGCAAGGACCGGGGAGAGTTCGGCCTCGATCAGGATGCCGGGCTCATCCAGCGTGATACCGATGCCGCCATCCACCCGGCCCGACCCGCCGTGCATATCGATCAGGGAGACATGGAGCCGCGAGGGCGTGTCCACGATCACGCGCCGGGTGTCGAGGAAGCGGTTGTAGGGGAACTGCTCCTCGATGAAGATGAGCGGCTCGCCCCCGTGGATGATCTGGTACTGCCGGGCAAGGAGCGGCTCGTTCTTGCAGATGGAAAATAATCTGCCGGCCTCTTCCGTTGCCGGAAGGACCCGGGCGTTCAGGATCTCCCGCCGGGCCTCGATGTGGTGCTGTTTGATGATCTTCCCGATGGGGATGTCGGCCCGCAGCAGGTCATCCCTGAACTCCGGTGAGAGGCGGTTGACGGGTGTGTGCGAGACCGCGTAGATCAGCACTTCGTTATTCTCTTCAGTTGTGATCTCAACGATCCGGAAGTTGACCGGCTCGCCCTCGGCTATATGGAGATTTCCAGCTGCAGCGCGATCGGCCGGGACGATCTCCTGGACGAGCGTCCTGATGATGACTTTCTTTCCGGTGATCGATTCAAGGATCTGGGTGACCGAACCATCCGTGCCGAGCAGGAACTTCTGGACGAGGGAGATCCTCCCCACCTGCGCCTCCATCACACGGATTGCCTCTGCGATGTCCATCCCAACAACCTTATCACGGGAAATATTAAGGCTGCTGATGCACCGCGTCCGGTTTTAAAAATTAAAAATCAATGACTTTAAGAATAATTAAATGACGATTTATATTTAAGAGGATTTGATATGATTTGCCCATATTGTTCTATCGGATATCATGATAAAATCGAGGAGATGCTTCGTTTAAACACCACATCTGAAGAAGGTAAAGGGTATACTATTGAGGTTAGAACGTGTCCCGAATGTGGACGTATAAATTTAACCTTAAAAAGATGGTATTATAGAGGTCAAAGTCCTGTTTGTGATATGACTCTTTTAATTCACCCTCATAATCTGATGAATAATCGGCCGCCATGTCCACCAGAAATCCCTGCAACGTTTGCGGAAGATTATAATGAAGCTTGCGCATGTCTTGATTTAGCAAATAGTCCAAAAGCATCGGCGGCATTAAGTCGAAGATGCTTACAAAACCTATTGAGGGAAATTGCTAAAGTAAAGCACTCCGATCTTTCGATAGAGATTGATGAAATTTTAAAAAGGAATGAATTACCTCCAGATTTGGCGAATTTGGTTGATGCTATTCGTGGTATTGGGAATTTCGCGGCACATCCTATAAAAAGTAAAAATACTGGTGAGATTATTTCTGTAGAAGATGGAGAAGCGGAATTATCTTTGAGTATCCTTGAAGGATTATTTGATTTCTATTTTATTCGACCGGCTACACTTGCTAAAAAAACTGATAAAATCAATAAAAAATTAATTGAATCGGGAAAAAAACCTCTAAAAAAATCAACATAAAATATTTTTTTTATTGTTGGATATTTTTTGATTGACCTCAAGTCAACAATATGTTATAAAACTGATCAGCGGCGGGTCCGTGAGCTGCCGGAATATTTTGCCGGCTCTTTTCTTTTTGGTCCATCGGCCAGCACGCTGCCGGCAATCTCCGCAAGGAATTCTCCGGTCAGCCGGCCTTTCTTGCCGATCACGTCCGCGGACCGGAGCACGAGCACCCGGCTCGTCATCACGTAACTTTCGCTGAAGAGATCGAGGCCGCCGGTTTCAAAATCATCGATCGTGAGCGGCAGGCACGGTGCATCGTTCGGCGCCTTGCTGCTCACCGGGCA
The DNA here is from genome assembly GCA_964592875.1 of uncultured Methanoregula sp. GTDB lineage: Archaea > Halobacteriota > Methanomicrobia > Methanomicrobiales > Methanospirillaceae > Methanoregula. The sequence goes on along the minus strand of CAZQGG010000003.1, from coordinate 315,442 downwards.
GACCCGGATCGTGCCCGGCTCCCCGGTCCGGATCACGACCACCGGCCGGGTCTTCGCGGCCGTCCGGTCGTCCAGCGCCACCGTGGCCAGCAGGACATCGCCTGCCACATACTGCCCCATGCCGGTAGTATCCGGCGCAAAACGGCATAAGGGATTGGATCGACTCTGACTGATCATTCCGGGGACCAGTACTCAAATAAGCCCATAATAGGCTCCGTTTGCCAAATGGACGATTTGCATTCCCGGCCGGAGTGGATCCGGTGTCCACGCCCCTGGAAAATCGGACAGAATGGGGTTTATTTTGAAAACAAAACGATTTTAACCCCATTTTAACCTGCAAAATAGCGGGCGTCCAGCAGCCCCTATTTTTCCACAGACTTTGGGACGCGTAAAAAAAGAGGCTGACCGGCGGCCGCTATGACCGTTTTAGAGGGGGGGTTACGGGTTTACGACGGTAAACCCCCCAGCGGGAAGAGTTCTTAATACAAAAAAGACAACGTGAAGATCGATGACGCGTTGTGACAACTGCGGCAGCGAGACCACGCTCCCGTTCACCTGCCAGCACTGCGGCGGAAAGTTCTGCGCTGACTGCCGGCTCCCGCCCAATCACAACTGCACGGGCATTGTGGGCTGGAACCAGAAACCCCGGCCCGCGGTTGGCATGAGTTACAGCCGGGGCGGCGGAGTTTCGGCGACGGGCGGTGCGGCCGGGGAATTGCGGCAGAGATCCCGGAAGAAAGAGACCGCGATTCCCTACCTGTGGATCATGTTCGCAATCATCGGTCTCGTACTGCTCGGGATCGTATGGCTCGTGCTGACCGGGCAGTGACCTGACCTATTTTTTAAAAATCCAAAAAAAGTTTCATGGCCCGGAAAGACCGGGACACGATTAGTTCGCTGCTGCCTTCTGGAGCAGGATACGGCCGCTGGATGTGAGCCGGAGCACAATCTCACTGGAGGATTTTCCCCCGTCAAGGTAGCGCTTTGAGAGCAGGATACGGATGGCCGACCGGACGCCGCTCTCCCCATGATCGGGGAGCAGCTGCTGGACCACGTGGCCGATATGGCAGCCCTGCTTCTCACTGACAGCCTGGAGAATGTGGATATGAATGGGTTCCGGAACAAAAACCTGTGGGGGTGCAAATGATATCGATTCCATGATGATTACCTCACTGTTTGAAATTCCCGGTCCCGGTCCGCCGGTTACAGGCAGCCGGGAAACAGAATGTCACATATCTATTGGCGCTCTGACATGAAGTAACCATTCCTTTTAACACACCATGCATTTTCCGAATGAAACGGGCGGACGGAGGGGAGGATTCTCCCGGAATTATTTTATGTTCGTTTTCATTTTTTGACCGGCCCGAAGATCAAGTATCCGAACGACCGGGCCTCACAATTCGATGGCTCAAAAAAATTTTAAAAGGACAGTAATCTTTTACAAAAACTTTTCAGGTTTAAACGTGATTGAATCTTGTATGATGGACACCCCCGGTATGCCGGCGATAAAACCTGTCTCCGGTTTTTTTATTGCCGTTATTGCGGCTGCAATCGTTCTTGCCCTCCTGATCGTCATCCTCCCATCCGATCTCTTCCTTGCCCTCAGCAACTATCTCCAGATCATTGTTGCGTTTGCGGGAGCCCTCGTCCTGCTGTACTTCTGGCAGCGGGCCGGCCGGCAGAAGACCCTCCTCTGGGCCGGTGCCGGGTTCGGCATCTGGGGGCTCGCCAACATTGCCTGGTACGTGAGCACCTTCCTGGGATTCCGGAACCAGGTCTTCCCGAGCGCAATCGATATCGGCCTGATCCTCGGTCTCCTCCTCATTGCCTGCGGGCTCTGGACCGGCCTGCCGGGTGAGAAGCCCGCACGCGCCATCATCGCGACGATCCTTGTCCTCTCCCTGTCTGTCCCGGCCCTGATGCTCACAACGGCCGGCTTCAGCCTGCCGGCCGGCATCGTCACGTATGGGTATTTCGCGGTCTCGGGTCTTCTCATCGCGGGCGGGCTGAGCATCAGGAGCGGCGAGCGCCGCCTGCTCGCGATTGGCACCACCCTCCTTGGCTTCTCGTTCATGATCTATCCCCTGCGGGAGATCTACCTGGTCGAAAACCCGATCCTCTCGGTGATCGGCCCGTTCGTCTGTGTCGGGTTCTCCTTGATCGTGCTCGGGCTCCTGCCGGTCTGTGAAGGGACAAAGACCGCGTGAGAGCAATCATCAGGACCGAACTTTTTCATTTACTTTTTCATTCGTAAAAACAGAAAAGCACCCGCAACCGTTCCCGGAACCTATTTCAGGGGCGGCGGAGGAATACTGAAGTACAAATTGGGGTATTGATATGTGGCTTGCACTGCTGGATTTTGCTATTGGTATCGGGTTTGGTTTTGCTCACAAGGGAACGGAATCGTATAAGGAGATGCTGAAAAACAGCGCAATCGCCGGTATTGTGATGAGCATTGTCCTGCTCGTGCTCTCCGCGGTGCTGCTGCCTGCGGAATTTGCCAGCGGCACGCTGTTACCCGGGATTCTCGGGATCGTGCTCACGATCATCATCTATGTGATCCTCTTTGTCATCGGCACCTTTGTTGGCGACAAGCTGGAGAAGATCTTCAGGAAATAATCCGGGCTGCATGGGGAAATTTCCCACCCGGGCTTTTTTTTAATTTTTTTCGATTGGAAAATTTCCGGACGGTCAGAAATATTTTTTCAGGCCGGACCCGCGAGCCGCCAGGCTCCCTTCGGCACAAGGATCTCGAACCGTGCACCGGTCCCGGCGGTGCCGGTCTCCCGGATGGAGATGCCGGTGATTGCCAAAATCTCGCGGGACAGGAAGAGACCAAACCCGGTATGTTTCCCGAAGCCCCGCTCAAAGAGGTGCTCCTTGTCCGCGTCCGTGATTCCCACACCATCGTCCTCGTAGGTAAGGAGCAGGCCATCCCCCTGCACGAGCATTGAGATCCTGATGGTCTTCAACTGCGCTCCCCCGTACTGCAGGGAGTTTTCTATCAGGTTGTAGAAGACCTTCTCAAAGAGCGGGTCCACGAACAACTCAAGATCCGACAGGACGGTCTCAACGATCACGTTATTGGTGGGGAGTGCACCTTTGGCCCCGATAATGGTGCTCTTGACATTATACCATGATGGCGCTTTCACCCCCATGTCCTGGTAGTCGCGGGTAAAGGTGATCTGGTGCTCAATGTTCCGGGTTGCCTGGTTGCTTCGGCCGATATAATCGAGCAGTACCGGGTTGTCAGTCTTCGATTTGAGCATCACAAGGTAGCCCTTGAGGATCAACAGCTGGTTGATGATGTCGTGCCGGGTGATGGAAGAGAGGAGGTTGAGTTTCCGGTTTGCGAGCGTCAGGGCATCTTCGGTCCGCTTCTGCTCGCTGATATCGATATAGGATGCAATGGATTTTGTTGTCCCGGGGATCATGGCAACGATCGTATGCAGGGTCTTGGTTACTCCGCGCCGGTCGTTGATCCGGACCGTGTACACCGTGGGCACGGTTGCCGGGTTGATCCGTCGGTCGTGATGATATTGTATCACCCGTTCGAAGTCATCCGGGTGGGCAATATCTTTCCAGCGCATCCTGCCTTCGATCTCCTCACGTGAATACCCGGTCAGCTGGGTAAACTCCGTGTTGGCCTGACCGATGGTACTGTCCTCGTTGATGATGATGGTGGCAGCACCGGTGTGCTCGAAGAGGATGCGGTACCAGGCCTCGCTCTTTGCGAGCGCCTCCTGCATCTTCTGCTTCTCCGTGATGTCCTGGAAGACCCCGACCATGAACTGCTGGCCGGAGATCTCCTCCGTGTACAACACCGACGTGATAATGATCTCCCGCACCTGCCCGTCAGACCGGGTGATCGTCACCTCATCCTCACGGGTTGCGTGGCGCAAAAAAACATCTTCAGTCTTGTCCCAGAGAAACGCGGAATCTTTCTCGCTGATGAAATCACCCGGTGTTTTACCAAGGATCGCGTCCCGCGTGAGCCCGAAAAAACGGCACATGCTGTCGTTCACTACCGTGAACCGGTGGTCCGGGTCAAGGACATAGACCGGGTACGCGATGGTATTGATGATCGCAGAAAGATTCCTCCGGGATTCCAGTTCAAGCTCCAGCAGCCGTACCTTTGCAAGACCGCTTTGTTCTTCAAGAACCCTGTGGACAATGGTGGCAAAGATGAACATGCCGATGATGTTGAAGACCACCATGGGGATGGCGACCGTGATGACAACCGCAAGAAATTCAGATGGTTTGGTTACAAGGACCAGCGTGTAGCAGGAGATCAGGGTCTCGGAAAGGCCGATGAAGAGCACCGCCATCCACGTGGGAACGAACCGGCGCTTGTTGGCAAGAAACAAAATCCCCCCGAGAATACCCGAGAGGATGGGGGCGGATAACCCGGTCCACAGGTACGGTCCGCCCTGCATAAACCGGAAGAGGCCCCCGATGATCCCGGCACCGAGCCCGACGTACGGCCCGCAGAGCAGCCCTGCTGCCATAGGGCCGAGATCCCGGATATTGATCACGGCACCATCGACCGCGAGCCCGCTGAGGGTGCCAAAGACAGACATCAGGCCGAAGAAGATGATGAGCAGAACTTGGGTGGACCAGCCCGCCCGGTTCTCGAAGACCTCAATAAAAAAACGGCTGCGCATGAAGAGGGTGGCAAAGACGATGATCACACAGAGGATCTCAAAGAGCGTGATCGAACTCTGGATGATCATCTGGTCCATTATATCGGATTGGCAACATACAGGATAAGTTTATGGAAATGCTTGGCACTATTTCGGGAGTGCGGCGATAGCCCCCGGAACATGGGAAGAGGACGCCAGAATATGTTCCCGGTGTATCTGCAAAAAAAAATAAAATTATTCCGGGAAATTTTTAAATGAATTTTTTAAAAATTAATCGATCCATTCCAGCACGTGATAACTTTTGTCCTGCTCTTCCCGCTGGATCAGTTTTCGCTTCACCTTCTTCACGGCATCCGTTGCCGGTGAGGGCGGCTGTTCGTACTGCCCGAGATCCATGTAATCGCGGGTGATATAGTCATCCGCACCGGCAATCTCATGCACCAGTTCGGGCGCCGGTTCCGGAGGCACGGGTGCGGATGCCGAGGCATCAGGGAACGGGAATGAGAGGGATGGTTGTGCCGGGGGAACGGGAACTGCCGGAGCGAGTTCCAGGGGCGGCGGGGTGGCCATCAGGATGGGGGGGACCGGGGCGATGGGCCGGGCCGGATCCGGCCGGCTGTCCGAGCGGAAGATGAGGAAGTCCACAAAATCCTCCACCTCCTTTCGCTGCGCGGGGGTGAGCCGTTCCAGTTTGTTCAAGAGTAAATCCATTGCACGAACCTCCCGGTCAATTACGTATCTACCATATCTTTTCCCGCATGTATTTAAGGAAAATGCGAAGGAAAAATAAAAAAATTATTCCCACTTATGCTGGTAGCCCCGCTTCTCTAAGGGCACGCCATCCACGGTCACGGCCTTCTTCTCGATGACCGTGCCGATAACAGTCGCCTCCACACCCTCAACCGGGAACCGGTCGGGTGCGATCGTGAAGATCAGCTCGTAATCCCCGCCCCCGTACAGCGCCAGCTCGCGGGCCTGGCCTGCGGGAATCCCGACGGGCAGGGGAAGTTTTGACGAGTCAATCGCAAACCCGCAGTTCTCGTTCACGCCCATCAGATCGTACAGCGAGAGGGCGATCCCGTCGCTGTCGTCCATCATTGCGCTGACCCCGGCCTTACCGAGAAGTTGCCCTTCCGCAATACGGGGCTGCGGCTCGAACAAAAATTTCTCGAACTGGTGAAAGCCATCCAGCCATGCCTGCGCCTGTCCCGGGATGCCGGTGATGCAAACCAGGTCGCCCGGCCATGCCCCGGTCCTCCGGGCAATGTCCCGCCGGTCAACAAGGCCGAGACCGGTGGTCACCACGGTCAGTTCATTGTGGTGGTCGATGTCGCCACCAATGATCTCTGCCCCGTATTTCGTGCAGCAGTCCTTGGCTCCCTGCATCACATCCTTGAGACTCTTCCAGTCATCGAGCCCGACCGCAATGAGCAGAAATTTCGGCGCCGCCCCCATGCTCGCAATATCCGAGAGCGTGACCGCTGCACTCATCCAGCCGGCCTGCCAGTCCGTCATGCCCGGCACAAAGTCCGTACTCCGGTGGAGCATATCGGTCGTTGCCACCATCACCTGTCCGCCGCAGGCAAACTCTGCACAGTCATCGGAGCATGTGTCCCTGCCGACAATGCCCATCACCACCTTCAACAGTTCCCGGTCATCCACCCTTCTTCACTTCCTTACCGCGTTCGCTCTTATACTCCTTGAACATGTGCTCGATCATGGCAGACTTCTTCTCCCGCTCGTGGAGCGTCTGGGCTTCCTGCCAGGTGCGGAGCGACGCTTCGAGGGCATCCTTGCCGCACAGGCCCTGCTTCCCCCGGACCTGCGTGCCCGTCTCTGCAACGGAGAGGAGGGGGATACCCGCGTCCCGGAATGCGGGGAGCAGCTGGGGATCGATCTCCGCAGGAGTCTTCATGGACAGGATGACGGCCCGGACCCTGATACCCGCAAGATCTTTTACCACGCTCCGGCCCCAGCCATCCGTCCGGCCCACGTACACGAGCTCGCCTTCGCCCAGGCCCATCTCCTCGATGAGTTTGCGCAGGCCCTCTTTTGTTAAGGCCTCCATCACCTTTACCGGCACGACATCCCCCTCCATCGAGAGTTCGGCAAACTTCTTGATCCGGACCAGCCTCTTCACGAGATTCTGGTTGTGCCGTTCCTCCTTACGGAGCCGTTTCTTGATACTCTGGATGATGGCGTCCCTTGTCGCGATCTCCACATCTTTTGCAAGGGCAGCGTCACGGGTGGTGTGGACCATGCGCAACCGGGACGAGAGCCGGCGGATCTCATAGTTACGGGTCTTGACCTCTTCTTCGAGCTCAGCCACGTACGTCTTCAGGCGCTTCACCATCCCGTCCAGCACCCGGACCCGCTCGTCGTGCTTCTCATCCACGGCCACCGGGGGTGCCTGCACCACGGCGGGTTTTGCCACCGCGTTCATCTCGCCGATCACCTGGTCGAGCGACTGGCCCCGGATCACCCGGGCCCTGACCTCGTCGAGATCGTGACCCGGGGGAATGCGTTTCATCAGGCTCTGGAAGCGGTGCCGGTACTGGCGGTGGGCATCGAGCGCCGCGGAGAGGGCGTCCCGCTCGTGATCGTTGCCGTACGGAAACGGGGCGGCGAGCTCCATCTTCATCTCAACGCTCGTGTCCTGCTTTGGTGTGAACGCAATCGCGGAGAACGCCCGCCGGATCTTCTCGACCGTAAACGGCATCGGCTCGACATCGGACGCGATCACGAGCGGCTTTCCCACCTTGTAGAGCGACTCGATCACGCCCGCCATATTCATCTGCCGGGAGCTGGCGAGGTAGAGAAGATTGCCGTCAAGGTCGAGCGCCGCAATGCCCGTGGTGGTCCCGGGGTCGAGGCCCACGATCAGGTACCGGGGTTTTGCAGACAGGGGGCGGAACCGGATCCGTTCGAGCCGCTTGCCGCTGATCCGGACCTGCACATCTGCACCGCGGTACGTGGAGACCGGCACCTGATCCCGGGTGGCAAAGACCCGGAAGGCGACCCGGCTGCATCCCCCGAACGCCTTCGTCTCTTTCTTTTCGTACCGCAGGCCCGCGGCCACGAGCGCCTGCTCGATCTCGCGGCCCCTGAACTGGACCGCCCCGTGCATCTTCCTCACATACCGGTTCTGGCTCCACCCACCCTTGCCGGGCGAACGGTGGCGGCTGACCACAATCTCGCTCTCGTTCTCAAACGCGATCACTTCCGCACCGGCGCCGAGCGTGGCAACCTGCGCTGTGGTCCGGGCCTCCGCGAACGGGTCGAACTTGTTGAAACTGATATTGTACCGGCCGGCCACCTTCTGGAGCGTCTCTTTCTTCTCGCCCCCGGTCACCTGCACGAGCCGGGTCTTTGGAGGCAGGCCCTGCAAAAAGAAGAAGAGTTCGTGCTGGTCGGCGGCAATCTCCTGCAGGCTGTCAACCGCGAGGATATCCGGCTGCTCATCCCGGAGCATACGAAAGAGGCGGAAGAGCGAGACCTCGGTCTCGCTCTCGATTCGCGGGCCGTCCATCCGGACCAGAGCATACATGGGCCGCCGTGAGCGTGAACGGACGGACCCTTTGATGATATCGATGCCAAAGACCTTCAGCCGGTCACGCATTGCAACGCAACCTCCCGGTCGCGCGTGATCTGGTATTTCCGCTTGAAGAAGGCGAGGATGTTGTCGATGTCCCTCCCGATGATCTCCTCCGCGTTCGGGTGATCGGTCCCGATCCACTGGGGCCAGTCGATGAGGACGCACTTTCCATCCTCGAAGAGGACATTGTATTCCGAGAGATCGGAGTGGATGATGCCGAGGCCATAGGCAACCCGGACATTCTCAAGGATCTCATCCAGCACCTCGCCCGGGGATTCAAACGTGTAGCGGGTGAGGTTCAGCCCGCTTATGAGCGACATCACGACCGCGTGCCGGTTATGGGCAATGGGGAGCGGGACGCTCACTTTCGGGTGGAGGGCCTTGAGGGCCTCGTATTCCTGTTCTGCGGATTTCCGGGATGCGAGCAGCCACGGGCAATGGCCCTCCATCATGTATTCGCGGTTCACCCGGGCGGAAGAGAAGGAGCGCCCGCCCACCCGGTGGAACTTGATCGCGACAGGTCCAAGGCCGAGGGCATCGTACACGATGGACTCTTTTCCCTCGCCGATCTGCGAGCCCAGGGCCGAGATCGTGCCTTTGTGGGTGAGCGTGGCAAGGGCCAGCGTGTCGTAGCCCCCGAATACCAGCGAATACCCGTCATACGGGACGGGATTGAACCGGACCATGCCCCAGGCAATGAGTCGCGAGAGCCGGTAGTTGATCTCCGACTCCGAGAGTTTTGTTGCCGTCTTCAGCTGTTCGAGCGGCACCCACGAGTACCGCTTCATCCCGCGTTCGAGCGCAATGAGGATGGACATCTCATACTTGTTTAAGGTGCGGACATACTCCGCTGCAACCGGCATATTCGATAGAGAGGTTATGTGCGGGACTATAAAATCAAATCTTTCCTACCAACCCCTCCGCCCGGCATAACCTTAAACACCTTGCATGGTAGAGAAGTGTTAGGACCAGACGATGCAGTGCAGCATATGCCATAACGACCCGGTCATCTACCAGCCGTATTCCGGCCAGCACCTCTGCCGGGAGCATTTCATCGCGAGCGTTGCTACCAAAGTGAAACGCGATATCCGCCGGCACCACGGGCTGCTGCCAAACGACCACATCGGTGTCCTGCAGGATGGGGATCTGCCGGGAAAGACCCTCCTCTTCTTCTTAACGAACCTGACCGGGAACCGGAAGGACATCCGGGTCTCGGCAATCTCCGCTGGTGCCGGTATTCCCGCAGACGCCGGGCTGACAAAACTTGCCATCGCCACAACGCTTGAGGATGCCGCCACATCCGTGCTTGCATCCGTCCTCCGCGGGCAGCCCGGCCAGCAGATCCTGTCAGAACGTGTCGGCGACTGCCCGACCATTCCCGTGATCGTCCCGTTCAGCCATATCCCGGCAGAAGAGATTGTCCTATACGGCCGGCTCCACGGGATATCCGGCGATGTCCCTGCCGTCCCGCAGGAATCTGATCCGTTCCTGTGCGAGGTGAGATCGTTGCTGGCAGATTATTCAGAGCGCCACCCGGCAACACCCCATGCGGTGCTGAACCTCGGAGAGTCCCTGGAGACCGTCAGTCACAACCGGTCAAAGGAGATTCCGCATGGCGCATAAGCGGGGCCAGATCTGGCGGGCAATCCGGAACTCCCCGAAAATCCAGATCAGCCTCTACTTTCTGGCATTTGTAATGCTTATCGGGGTATACACCGTCATCTTCCACGAGTACTACCCGGTCCTTGAGAATAAATCGCTCTCGTGGGCCAATGCCCTGATGTTCGTGGTGGAGTCGATGGCCACGGTAGGATACGGCGACCTGCTGCCATTTACTAACGATCTCACGATGCTCCTTGCCATCCAGCTCATGATCTCCGGTGTCATCATGATCTTCATGGTCGTGCCGCTTCTCCTTGCCCCGTTCCTCACATCAGTACTCGCGCCGACACCCCCGAAGAAGACCCCGCATGTCCTGACCGGGCACACCGTTATCTTCGGATACGATGAGCTGACCCGGTCGGTCATCGACAGCCTCGCCATCTCCGACCGCGACATCGTCATCATCGAACAGGACAAGGCCGCGGCACTGGAGATTGCCACGGAATACCGGATGCGGGCATACGTGATCTGGGGCGGGTACACCGACCCGGAGACCTGGGAGGCCGCCCATATCCGCACCGCGGGATATGTCATCATCAACCAGGACGAGCGCGTGACGGCAAACATCATCCTCGGGATCCGGAAGATCGCACGCGGGAAGATCATTGCCGTGGTCGACAAGATCGCATTCGACCGGTACCTCCGTTATGCAGGAGCGGATTATGTCCTCTCCCCAAAACATTCGACCGGCCGCATCCTTGCACGGCATACGGTGCTCAACCCCCAGGGAGATGCCGTGCCGGATATCCCGGGGCTTGACCGGATCAGCCTGTCCATCCCGGATGCTACCGGGTATGAACTCCGTCTCATCAACATCCCGGTCGTTGCCGGGTGCCGTGCCGACGGGAAAAATCTCCGGGAGCTCTCCCTGCCGTCGAGGTATAGCATTTTCGTGCTCTGCCTCTGGAAAGAGGGAACCTTTGTCTCCCGCCCCCATGACGATATCATCATCGACGATACCACATCGCTCTTCCTCCTCGGCGGCACCACAGCCCTCAGGCAGGTCATAGCCGAAGAGTTCGAGGCCGATGGCATAGCAGGGACGCGGGCCGTGATAGCCGGGTTCGGGGACGTGGGATCGGCTGCCTACCGCGAACTGGTATCGGCCGGGCTGTCCTGCACGATCGTGGATGCACATCGTCATGATGTGGAGAGCCAGATCGTGGGGAATGCGGAGGACGAGACGATCCTGACCGACGCCGGTATCCAGGATGCCCGGTACTGCATTATCGGACTCAACGATGACGATATCAATATCTTTACCACCCTGATGGCCCGCAACCTCAACCCCGGTCTCCGTATTCTTGCACGGGCAAACCATCCCTCTTCCGTGGACAAACTCTACCGGGCCGGCGCGGATTATGTCGCCCTCCTCCCCATGATCGGGGGACAGACCATCGGGAGAATTGTACTTGCCGAGATGGTCACGGTCCTCTTAGACCTTCCTGATGGCGCTATGGTCGTGATGGCACCGGTAAGCGGGACCCGGCACCGGACCACAGGTACATTCTCCCAAAAGACCGGTGTGCGGATTATCGGACTCGAGAGCACCCGGCGTTCGGTTGTTGCCCCGGCTGATGATGAAGTGATCGAGAAGGGCGATCAGCTCATTGTTGTCGGAGAGACCGAACAGTTGAAAAAGTTCATGCATCAACTCTACAGGGATCACTAATCATGGACGGCGAACTGGGGTGCAGGATGGGCAGGGTGGAGCAGATGCTCCGGTATGCGTACTGGAACACCGGGTGCAAAGGGATCGTCATCGGCCTCTCGGGCGGCATCGATTCGGCGGTCGCTGCCGCATTCTGCTGCCGGGCGGTCGGGCCGGACAATGTGCTCGGCCTCTCGCTCCCGTCCGTGGTCAGCAACCCGGTCGATCTCGAAGATGCCCGGGCGCTCTGCCAGCAGCTCGGGATGCAGCACCGGACCGTGAGCATCGACCCCATGCTGGCCGGCTATAAGACCATACCGGAGTTTGTGGAGACGCCCTACCTGCTCGGCAACCTGATGGCCCGGATCCGTATGGGGGTGCTGTACTATTATGCGAACCGCGACCACCGGCTTGTCTGCGGCACATCGAACCGGAGCGAGTACATGCTCGGCTACTGTACGAAGTATGGCGACAATGCGGCCGATATCCAGCCGCTCCTCCATCTCTACAAGACCGAGGTCTATGTAGTGGCAAAGGAACTCGGAATACCGGAATCCATCATGACCAAAGTTCCCTCTGCCGGATTATGGGAGGGGCAGAGCGATGAGAAGGAGATCGGGCTCTCCTATGCGGAGATCGATGCAGCGCTCAGGGCCCTGCCGGACCGGCAGTGGCAGGCGCAGACACCGGCCGAAGAGCGGGTGCTCGCACTCGTCAAAAAGAGCGGGCACAAGCGGCTCCCGGTACCTAGTCTTTTAACAGGATCTCAAGAATAGGTCCATACTGTTCGGGATTATTCAGGAACGCGAGGGCAGCCTCGTTGCCGATCAGGTTGTAGAGGGGCCCTTTGAGCACCCGGAACTCCCCGTTGCCGGACTTCGGCCGGGCGGACCGGACGGGGGGAAGGTCGGGATACCGGGGATTCTTCCGGAGTTCCCCGCTCGTCATCTCGTAATAGGCCGCCCCATGGAGCGACTCATACTCCCCGTATTCGCTCTCGAACGCGGTCGAGACGATGTTCGCCATGGTCAGCGTCCGGTGCTCCGAGGGATTGATGGAGATATGGCCGTACCCGGGCGGTATGATGACAACCTCACCGGCCTTTGCACTGATCAGAACAATGTCACGGAGGTCCCGGGACTGGAGCAGGTAATGGGCTTCCCCTTTGAGCACCTCGTAGATCTCCGGGAATCCCACGCCCGCAGGATTTAAGGGATGGTAATGACCTTTTGTCTTCACCCATTCCCCGCAGAGATCCCGGGGAGGGATCACGGTGAGATCATACCGGAGGTGATGGGCATGCAGCCACTTCCAGTCAGCATCGGACTTTGCCATATCCCGGTACATGAAGTAGAGCGCACCGGCGTGTGAACACGCCGGATCCGCAAGGACCGGGCGCATCTCCTCGATAGTCCTGACCGATGGGGGAGGCAGCTCCCCGTCCCATCCAAGCATTCAGGTAATCATTCTCCTTAAAGGTAAATAATACCCGGCGTACTGCCGTGGCCTGAGTATCTTCAGGCACATTTAAAAGTGCCGGATATCTTCCATCTCGGTGATATCCATCATGCCTTTCATGGCCTGGATCTGCACCCACCGCTCTCCTTCGCGGATCGCTGCAAACGGGTTTGTACCGCCAACTGCCGCAATCCCGATGAACTCGGGAGAGACGGGCACACCCAGAAGAGGCACATTGGGTACACCCACTTCAAGAATACCTGAAAAACTGCTGCTGGAGAGATCATCCAGAACCTGCCCAACCAGGGATTCGGCTTCCATGTGGAACTCCCGGATATTGGCAAGGAGATTGCCGCTGCCCTGCCGCATGACATTCGTTACTGACGTGGTCTTCTGCGAGATCAGCACCTGAAGGGGATCGATGGTGGTATGCTCGTACAGGATCATGTGGGTGAACCGGATGGGGACCCGGTTCTCGATCTCCACCACACCACCTCCGATGGGGTTCACGGGGACCCCGCGCCGGATCAGAAGGCCATCGAACGTGATACTGCACACGGTACAGATGCCCGTGCATCCCTTCGGGATGATAAAATCCGCAACCTTCTCGCCCGAACGATAGAATCTGACCAGCCCGCTGACACTGATCCCGGTCCGGCTTGCATCCTTCAGAATCGCTATGGCAAATTCGAGATCCTCGTTTCTGACAAGAGAGAGATTGTATACCACATCCCCTGCCCCCTCAAGGGGATCGAACGTGACACGGATGGCGTAATCCTCGATATTGTGATTGACGAATTTCAGGGGACGTGTCATTACAATAATCTCGGACATTGCAATAGAAAAATTGTTCTATAAGAGTAGGGCAATGTATTTATGATGGAACAAGATATGCGGGAAAAGGCCAAGAATGCCATGAGACTCATTCTTGAAGCGGCACGTTTTGAAGTGGAAGAGGTCGACGAGCCGCTCGACCTGTCTGCGGTCAGGGACAGCACATGTCTTCTGGTGCTCTGTTCAAACGATGCGGGCATTATCGGACAGTTCGACAAGACCAACTACAGTCTCATGATCGATGACCAGGAGATGACCTGCAAGAAACTCCTCTTCACGCTCGAGAAGGGCGTTGCCACCGAGAACTGCATCCAGTGGGGAGTCGACGAGTTCGTGCGTTACACCGGTGAGGCCGTGCTTGCCGAGATCGTGGGCCGCGAACTGGCACTCGACTTAACGCCGACAAAAGCAAAGCGGGCTGCTGTGGCCGCAGAAGCGGCTGCACAGGATGAGCCTTCAGGCATATCCCTTCCCCAGTTCCCCACAAAACTCACTGAACAGGCTGCCATCAGGGCAAGTGGTGTCCAGGGAACCACCAAGCTCCGGTTCATCCCCTACTTCCTCTTCCACTACACGAGCACCGGGGAGCAGGTGTACAAGGACCGCCGCATCCCGTTCGATGCCGAGGGCTGGGGAGGTATCAATGCCATCAACGGGATCAAGATCGATCTCGATGCGAAACTCGTAGAAGACAAGGAGATCCCGAACGGAGCCGAGGTCTGCGATGCCCATATCCGGAAAGACGAGGCTACCGAGAGGATCACGAGCGAACTGATCGACCGGCTCACCCAGAAAGTCCGGATCAAGCAGGAGAAGGGTGATGCGATCTTCTACGAAGAGAAGATCTTAAAACCCGACCGGAAGAACATCACCGTTGAGGCAAAGCAGGTCTATATCCCGGTCTGGCAGATCCGGGGCAAGAAGATCGTTGAAGTGAATGCCTTTACCGGCGAACTCCTCTCCGAGCCGATGGACGAGGGTGTTGAAGTATTCTAACCCCGGAATGGCCGATCCCGCTCTCTTTTTTCCCATAATTTCCGGTGTTACGCATACCCGGTCCTCCTGCACACGGCTGTTTTGTTCCGGTCATCCTGATTCGCTGATTCATTACGGGGAGGGGCGGTTATGATCGTTGTTCTCGGTGGGGGACCGGCCGGGCGTCTTGCCTCGATCCGGCTGGCTGCCGCAGGAAAGGAAGTCACCCTGATCGAGAAAGGTGGTATTGGCGGCCAGTGCCTCCATTACGGCTGCATGCCGGTCTGCGCCATGAACGATGTGGCCCGGCATGTGGAGACGGCGAGAACGCTCCACAGTTTGGGGATTGTCGATGTGGTGCCGGAGGTGAACTTCCCCCAGCTCCTCTCAGAGATGCAGAAGGTGCAGGCAACCATCACCGCGGTACTTGACAAGGAGACCCGGGACGCCGGCGTCACGATTCTCTACGGGAAAGAGGGGCGGTTTGACGGCAAACAGGTCGTCATCGGAGAGGATACGCTGGAGGCCGATGCAGTCATCCTCTCCACCGGGTCGCGGCCCAGCATCCCCCCGGTTTCCGGTATCACTGCACCGGGTATCTACACCCCCCACACCCTGCGGACCATGACGAAACTACCGGAACATCTCGCCATCATCGGTGGGGGGATCATGGCAGCAGAGTTTGCTTACATCTTCTCCCGGTTCGGGAGCAGGGTCACGGTACTCTCCCGCAGTGGATTTCTGAAAAATCTCGATGAGACCATTCAGAAACGGGCCGTCCGCGAACTGTCGGGAGTCACTATCCGGGAGGGAACTGAGATCCGTTCCATTACCGGGGAGCCGGGAAGTTTTAAGCTTGACCTGAAGACTCCGGGAGACTCCGGCACGCTCGAATGCGATGCTGTTCTCATCGCGGCCGGGCTCATCCCCAACTCCGAGGGGCTCATGGATGTTGCAAAGCGGCCGAACGGTGAGGTGATCGTGGATGAGTTCATGCGGACGAACATCACGTGCGTCTATGCCTGCGGCGATCTGACCGGCCCACCCTTCATGACACCCGTTGCCCGCCAGCAGGGGATTGTTGCCGCGGACAATATCCTCGGGCTGCACCGGAAGATGGACTATCGCTTCCTCCCCCAGTCACTCAACCTCGGGTACGAACTGGCATTCTGCTCGGATAACAGCCCGACCGCAAAATCCCTCGTTGTCCCGGGCGTTGCCGGGCCGGGCACATTCTGGGAGGTGCCCGCATCCAATACCGGTGTTGCCAAGATCATGGTCGAGGCCGATGGCGCCTTAAGCGGCATCTGCACCGCTTCGCCCGGCGGGGGTCTCATTGCCGGCTACATGGCGCTGTTGATGAAGCACCACTTCTCCGTGCACGATTTTGCAGACTTCATCGAGGTCCACCCATCAAACGACGGGGTGTACGGCCTGGCAAAATATGCCTCCGGCATCCTCAAAAAACGCAACGGTCACCGACCGCCGGAATAGCCTCCCGCTCTTTTTTCGGCGTAAGTGCTGATGGTATTATTACGCCACGCATCCCAAATATACGGTACAAAATCGTCCATTCGTGGTGCATGCAACAATGACCGATCCTATCGAGAATACGCTCTTTGACCCGACCCGGATCGAGAAGATCCAGGCACTCCGCGGGAAGAATATCCCCCTCTTCCCCCCCACATTCGACCGCCAGAACACGATCTTCGAGATCAAGACAAAGTACGCGGAGATCACCCATGACAAGAGTGCAGAAAGCGTCTCGACAGCGGGCCGGATCTACATTGTACGCAACCATGGCAAGACGATCTTTGCCGATCTCGGCGACGAGAGCGGCAAGATCCAGCTCTATATCCGCAAGAACGATCTCGGCGAGGAGCAGTTCGAACTCTTCAACCAGTTTGTCGAGCGGGGGGACATTCTCGGGGTAACCGGGCATGTCTTCCGGACAAAACTGGGCGAGATCACCATCTGGGTGGACACCTTTACCCTCCTCACGAAAGCGGTCTGTTCCCTGCCCGAGAAGTTCCACGGGTTAAAAGACGTGGAGAAGCGCTACCGGCAGCGGTACGTGGACCTGATCGTCAACGATGAGAACCGGCAGACCTTCAGGAGCCGGAGCCGGATCATCTCGCTCCTCCGCCGGTACCTGGACGACCACGGTTTCCTGGAGTTCGAGACCCCCATCCTCCAGCCGGTCTATGGCGGGGCAAATGCGCAACCATTCACCACCTACCACAACTCCCTTGACCAGAAACTCTTCCTCCGTATTGCTCCCGAACTCTACCTGAAACGGCTGGTTGTCGGAGGGTTCGAGCAGGTCTTTGAGATCTCGCGGAACTTCCGGAACGAGGGCATAGACAGCGATCACAACCCTGAGTTCACGATGGTTGAGATCTACTGGGCGTACCGGGACTTCAGGGACATGATGGGACTCACCGAAGACATCGTAACGTCCATCCTGCAGCAGGTCCACGGAAAGACCGAGATTCCCTTCGGGGAGATCACGCTCAATTTCACCAAGCCATGGAAGAAGATCTCCATGGCCGATGCCGTGAAGGAGATCGGCGGTATCGACATCTTCGCCCATTCCGTTGAAGAACTCCGCAAACTCGCCCACGAGCAGAAGATCGACGAGCCGGACAAGCCGCAGAGCCAGCGCGAATACCTCATTGCGTTCTTCGAGGCGCTCGTTGAGGAGAAACTGATCCAGCCGACCTTCATCTACGATTACCCGGTCGAGAACTCGCCCCTTGCAAAGCGCCACCGCGAGAAGGAGGGCTTCACCGAGCGGTTCGAACTCTTCATTGCCGGCATGGAGGTGGGGAATGGGTTCTCGGAGCTGAACGATCCGGTGGACCAGAAGGAGCGGTTCGAGGCACAGGACGAGAAGCGCCGGCTCGGGGATGTTGAGGCCCAGATGATCGATTACGACTTCATCAACGCGATCGGGTATGGTATGCCCCCGACCGGCGGGGTCGGGATCGGCATCGACCGGCTCGTGATGCTCTTAACAAACAACAATTCCATCAAGGAAGTGATCCTCTTCCCCTCCATGAAGACCCACAAGCCGGGTGAGGATGAAGAGGCAGAAGAGACACCGGAAGCAGGGATTTAATTTTCTCTCCTTTTTTTATCCGGTCTTTTTCGGATACTATATGAGCACCGGTGGCAAACCCCCGGTATGGACTGTCGCTCACCTCCCCTCTTGTGTCTGTGTCTTGCAATTGTCACCCTGCTCGTGATCGCTGCCGGGTGCACAACATCGCAATCCCCCACGGCACCCACCGTTGCGACGGTGACTGTTGGGGTTACGGTGGCAGAAACAACCGGCCACGCGGTATCAGCCGGTCCCGCACGGGAGAGTGGTGCGGAACAGTTGGCTTCCGTGCGATCCACGAACCCGGTCTTTCTTGAGGCATACCGGATGTTCCGGAATATCAAGTCCACCGAATACCTCCACCCACCCTACACGGACAACGATGCGGCAGGGATATACAAATTCGACTGTCTCGGCTTTGTGGATCACGTGCTGATGAATGCCACCCCGGCCGCGTACAGGGAGATCGGAAATGGTGCCAACCCCTCCATCGAGTCATATGCTGCCGCCTTCGGCAGGTTCGATACCAAAAGTCCCATCGCTCTTCTGGGAACACGGGTAGAGCATCCCCTTGATCTCCGGCCCGGGGATGTCTGCCTCTGGCTGAAGCCAAACACCCTCGACACCGGCCACATGTGGATCATTGCCGGGGAACCTGCGATCAACCCGAAGAGGACCGATGAGGTGATGGTACGGATATTTGACTCAACCGGCACGGTCCACAGCAGCGACTCGCGGACCGGCTCCTTGGATAAGACCGGGCTTGGCTCCGGCATCCTCGGGTTTATGGTGGATGAAGCAGGAAATCCGGTCGGGCTCTACTGGGAAGGCGGGATGAGTACGGGTGCCGGTGAGAAGGATACAACAATTGTCTGCGGGCGGCTGACCCGGTAAACGAGAACAACAAGAGAGACTGCGATTATCATCTGCACGTATCTTATCAGCATCGTCACTCTGCCCCGGACCATAGCGATGGGGGGCATAGGCGTATCGTGTGACCGGCGTGCTGGCGCAGTGCTGCGGTGACAGAACCGTTATCCCCCGGTACTCCCACCACTCTGTATGAGCTTAGGCACAAAACCTCATCACCACCAGCACGAGGTCTTCTCCGCAAAGAACGCTGCCCACCTGGACACCCGCCTCCGCCGGTTCATCTACCGCCCGGACCGGCTCGCGGAGCGCTACGTGAAGCCCGGCGACCGGGTGCTCGACTTCGGGTGCGGGCCGGGGTTCTTCACCCGCGAGTTTGCAAAACGGGCGGGAGAGAACGGACAGGTCTTCTCCGAGGATCTGCAGGAAGAGATGCTCGGTATTGTGCGGGGAAAAATGGAGACCGAAGGCCTCCTGTCCCGGGTGACCCTGCACCAGTGCAGGCCGGACTCGATAAACCTCCCCGCAGATCTGAACGGGACGTTCGATGCCGCGTTCACCATCTTTGTGGTCCACGAAGTACCAGACCCGGTGAAGCTCTTTCAGGAAATTGCCCTGCTCCTGAAGCCGGGCGGGACACTCTTCTATACCGAGCCCCCGATCATCGTCTCGGGAAAGGAGTACCGAAAGAACCTTGAATTCGCGGAGGAGGCCGGGCTCCGGCTTGTGGAACGAAGATGGTATTTTGTGAACCGGGCAGCGGTGCTGAAAAAATAAGGAGAGCGGCTCAATCGGTTGTGGGGAGCGGGCATTCAGTATAACCCTGAGATATGCGGGGGGGTCAATTCCCAACCCCCCCTCCATCCGGATTTTAAAACGCGTTGACCCCCCCACTCACATGGGGGGGAGGTCTCCGGCCGACCCCCTCCCTCTTTGGGCTGGATCTGACCCCCCGTTTACGTTTCAAATCGTGCGGACCCCCCCTGCCAGGGGGTGGGGGGGTTCCCCCTACCCCCCTCTTAAAAACCGGGAAGGGGCAGAATTACATCCCACTTATCCCGGTTACTCTCGGTCGGGCAGAGCGTGTTCCGGCTCTCCGCTCCGGCCTCCCGCCATGGTGCAGTCGGGCGGAACAAAAAAGCGTTTCCCGGCGGTCAGGGTCCGGCCGCAGTAGTCCCGGCAGGTGGCCGGCCGGGTCTCGTAGATAGCGCACCCCCACTGCCGTCGACCGCTGCTGTCCGGCGCATCTTCGCGTAAATGCTGGCAGGGTGCATCAACAATGAAAAGACCAGCGGATTCCTTCAGGCCCCGTTCCCGGAGGTACTGGATCTGGTGGGGTTTACACTGGCGGACAGAGACAAACGGCAGCCAGCGGCAGCATTCACCGCAACGGCTGCAGGTGCCGGGTGCCGCGACAGATTGAGAGGGGTTCATGGTAGTATTCCAATGAAACGGAATGAGAGAAAAAGGGAGGGGATCACTCTTCTCAGGGAGAGGGTGTTATGGTACCGGGTATCGCTGCCAGAAATAAAGAAGGCATCTCTTTCCGTTACCATGTCCCGACCTGGCCCAGGAGGTTCCCGGTATAGGAACGGAGTGCCGGATCCTCGTGCTCATCAGCAACGAACTCCCTGAGTTCCCGGATCGCACCGGTGCTTCGGATGGCAACGAGCGCAACGGCGGCCTGTTCGCGGGTCACCATCCGCTCATCCCGGTCCCGCAACCGCCCTATCAGGTCGTCCACCGGGCGACCGCTCTTCAGCTGGCCGAGCGCGGTGGTTGCAGCGAGCCGTATCTCCGGGTCTGCATCACCCAACAGATCGATCAGGGGGCGGACCGCCCGGGGATCGTCACTCTTCCCGAGCGCGGCAACGGCACGCAACCGTCCCGCGGTATCCGTGCCGGAGATGGCTGCATACACAAGGTCGTAGACACCCCCGCGGGGCCGGGCACTATACCATTCACCTTCCTGTTCCTCAAGAATTATACTCATAACATTTCACCGATACAATTTTTGAATATTCTTAAAAACGATACTAAGTCCCTGTCCTGAAACAGCAGAACCTAACAGGTGAAGAAGAGCAGCCGCTTACCATGAGCGGCCCGTACCCTGGTCACATTCATTTCCCTGGATGGAACTGACGGGTACATTGTTCTATGATATATGCAACAGGATAATAAATAATTTTTTTAATAAAAGGAGCATGAACCCCGATCCACGATCTGAGGCGAGAGAATTCGGCCGGGATTGTTCCGGGTATCGGTGAAAAAAGGAAGTGATTCCTGATCAGGAGCTGATCAGCAGGCCAACCAGAGCACCCGCAATTGCCGCAGTAGCCGCAATCGCACAGGTCTCGATGATTGTCCGGAACATCGGGCGTTCACCCAGCTTTGCCCGCCCGATACCGAGCAAAATCAGGAGCAGGGCCGTTGAAAAGATGAAGACGATCTTTGCCTGTTCCAGCGGCAGGAAGATGAACGGGATGACCGGGGTCATCGCTGCGATAAAATCAGCAACTCCCATCCAGCAGGCATGGACGACCGGGGAGGTCTTCTGCGCTGCGGTCTCCTCTTCACCGGCCACGGCATCCTCGAACTTCTGGAGCGCAAGGGGATTGGCCTTCATGTCCTCGCGGAGGGCATCGAGACTCTTCTGGCTCAGGCCGGTTCCCTGGAGATCGGCGATCAGTTTGTTCACGTTACCGTCGGGATCGGCCCGGATCTCGGCTGCCCGCTCCTTTGCCTCCACCCGTGCCTCGTCCCGTTCGGACTCAAGGTCGAGGAAGACGCCGGCCATCATCGATACCGTGGCTGCGATCGCAGCCGTTGCGCCGGCGAGGAGGATCACATCGCCGGACTGGGCACCTGCCACCATCCCGGCCACCAGACCGAAGATGGAGACAACGCCGTCCGACATGCCAAAGACGATCTCGCCGGAACAGTTACGGATCGATTCCTTTGTCCGGCAGAGGAGGGAACTTCTGGGTGCTTGTTCTGTCATTGTTATACCTGCCTCATGGCAACCATGGTGTGGGTAGTAAAGTCGGCGGGATAGGGGATAATCCATATGGTCCCGGTCAGGGAGGGACTGCCGGTAACGAAAGGGACCAGGGCACTAACGTAAATGTATTTACCTTATCCGCAAGCATTCTGGTTAATGCTCCACGTCCTGTACATCGATGATGAGCCCGACCTCCTTGACATCGGTAAGTCATTCCTGGAGGCGAACGGAGAATTTGCCATTGATACTGCCACTTCACCGGGCAGGGGACTGGAGATGCTGGAGATGACCCGGTACGATGCGGTCATCTGTGACTACCAGATGCCGGATATGGACGGCATCAGCGTTTTGAAGACGCTCCGGTCCAGCGGTAACGGCATACCATTCATCCTCTTTACCGGGCGGGGAAAAGAGGAGGTCGTGATCCAGGCCATCAATAACGGTGCTGATTTCTACCTCCAGAAAGGTGGCGAACCCGAGACACTCTTCATAGAGATGGCCCACATGATCCAGCAGGTGGTCGGAAAGCGGAGGGCCGAAGAGCAGATCCGGGAGATGAACGTCTACTTAACCAACCTCATCACGTATGCAGGTAACCCGATCGTGACGTGGGACGTCCATTCGAAGATCACCCGGTTCAACCAGGCATTCGAGAAACTGACCGGGTTCTCTGAGATGAATGTGCTGGGGCATGACTTCGACATCCTGTTTCCCGATGAGACCCGGGGGAGATCATTAGATCTCATCTGCCGTGCACTGTTCGGGGAGAAGTGGGAAGGGGTTGAGATCCCCATCAGGACGATCCACGGGGAGGTCCGGACAGTGATCTGGAACTCGGCAAACATCTATGCCGGTGACGGGATCACCCTGGTGGCAACCCTCGCCATGGGAACAGACATCACCGAACGGAAGAAAGCGGAGACGAACCTGAAAGCGGCCTACGAGGAGGTGGCTGCAACGGAAGAGGAACTCCGCCAGCAGTACGAACAACTGGGGGGCCAGGAACGTACACTCCGGAATAACCAGGAGCGGCTGAACAGCATCCTCCGCAGTACACCCACCGGGATCGGGCTTTTGAAAGGCCAGGTTATCATCGAAGCAAACGACCAGCTCTGTGAGATGACCGGCTACTCAAGGGGCGAACTGATCGGAACAGATGTCCGTGCCATCTGGGCGGATAATGATGAGTTTATCCGTATTGCAGAGAGGAATCACACGAACGCCCATCACCAGAAGAGCGGGGCCCTGGAAACAACGTGGCGGAGAAAGGACGGAGCAGTCATTACGGTTATCTTGAGTTCCGCCCTGCTCGATCCGGAGGATCCCTCCGAAGGGATGACCCTCACGGCCCTTGACATCACCACCCGCGTGATGGCAGAGGATGCCCTGCACATGGCAAACAAGAAACTCAACCTCCTCTCAAGCGTTACCCGCCACGATATCCTGAACAAGATCGCAATTGTCGAGACCACCCTTGCCCTACTCCGTCGCAGGGATCTGTCCCCGGATATTACCGGTCTTCTGGGTAAGATCGCAACCGCAACGAAAGCCATCCAGTCCCAGATTGAATTCACCCGGGTGTATAAGGATCTCGGGAGTGCCGAAGCCCGCTGGCAGAGCCTGCCTCATATCGTCTCGGGTATGCCGGTTCCGGATACCATCCGGTTCCATGCAGACCTCGATGGCATTGAGGTGTATGCAGACCCCCTCTTTGAGAGAGTTTTTTTCAACCTTCTGGACAACACCCTCCGTCATGGAGGGAACGTTCAGGAAATCCGGGTCTCCTTCCGCGAGTCGGGTACGGGACTGATCTGCACATGGGAGGATGACGGCGTAGGTATCCCGGCCGGTGAGAAAGAGAGGATCTTCGAGCGGGGGTACGGGAAGAATACCGGCCTTGGCCTCTTCCTTGCAGAGGAGATCCTTGCCATCACGGGTATCGGGATCAGCGAGACGGGCGAACCGGGAACAGGTGCACGCTTCGAACTGAGCATCCCGAAAGGGGGCTACCGGTTCATAAAAGACCCCACAACCGGGAGTCCTCTTCAGTCCGGATAAAAAGAGACGGGCCAGCAGCCGGTTGTGTCAGGGCGTGATCGCCTTGATCTGCGTTGTCAGGGATTTAGCAAACTCTTCCCCTGCAAAGATCGTGAGCGGTTCAACGAGGTCGTCGGCGATGACGGGGAGGGTATCTGCCGAGATAAGTTCCGGCGTGATCCCGAGTTTCTTACATTTTATCCTGATCACGGACTGTGCCAGGGCGCGCCCAATCTTCGGTTCGAGAACCCCGATGATCCGGTCACTGTATTCCGTCATGGTTTCTCCTCCCCGAACAGGTGCAGAAGTCGGTAACCGGCATACATGAAGGACGAAGAAGCTGCAATATATCCGATGGACTGGAACCACCGTAAGGAGTACTCTTTCGTGAACCCGAAGTCGGTTCCGTCAGCAAAAATCCGAAGCACGCCGGCAATAAAGGCAAAGGCGGCAAACAGGATCAAAAAATCGATGACAATCCGGATCTTCTCAGAATAATACTTCCGGGTTGCGACGTAGATCCCCAGCACCACGAGGAAGATGAGCGGAGCTGTAATCTTCAGGATAAGGACGAGGGGACTGGAATTGTAATCGAGGAGACCGGCCATTTATTTCCCCTCCTTGATCCCAAATGCTTCTGCAATCTCTGTCAGTCTCGTATAGACCATCCAGGCAACAAGGAGACTGATCAGGGCAAAAATGATCGCTCCCGTACTCTCAAGCCATTTGAGTTCTATTAAGAAATCTCCAAGAAAACGAGCACCGGCCCCGATGCATGCTGCAATACCCCCGCAGGTAAGCGCTCCGGCGATCAGCCTGATGTTCCCCCCCTTGAACTTCTTCCAGGCCTGGTAAAAAAAACAGGTCCCGAGGGCAAACAGGGAAAAGATGAGGAACTTCAGGAGCGGATTGAGGATGCTGGTATTGTAGGATAGTATCTCGATGACCATGGGATCGCCTTAAGACTTGTTCCGTTATTGTGTTTTAAAAAGCCATCGTTTGGCTGGCGGGTGATTGCATCCGGTTCTGATCGTTCAATCGTCGGAGTGTTCAGGTGTGCAACAGAGAGAAAGAGGTGATGAGAAGATGGTGGCTACTTCTTCTTTGCAGGGTGTTCGTCATGAGGGATAAGCCGGCACTTGTTGACACACTCCCAGTTCTCCGGGAGGAACTTCCCGTCTGCACCAGGTTTCATCGTGGTGTGGTACTTCTCCCCACAGACGAGACATTCCATGAGTCCTGACTTCTCATCGACAAGCTTCGTGGGGTGCTCTTTTTTTGTCATCATTCTGTGTGTCGGGTGTGCAGACAGAAATAGGTACGGATTGGAGAACCTGCTGAAGCGTGACGAACCACTGCCATCATGCGGGGACGGTTAAGAACGATTTACTTATGGTAAGGCTCGCCCCGCAGGATCCGGAATGCCCGGTAGATCTGCTCGAAGAGGAGGAGCCGTGCCATCGGGTGGGTGAAGGTCATACGGGAGAGCGAAAGCCGCAGGTCCGCCCTTTCGTATACTGCGGGGGAGAGACCGAGATCGCCACCGATGAGAAAGGCAATCTGGTTCCGGCCTGCCATCTCCCAGTGGGAGAGGGCCTCGGCAAGGGCCACACTCGACCAGACCTCCCCTAAAATAGCGAGCGCGATCACGAACGAACCCTCGGGGATTGCCGCAAGGATCCGCTCTCCCTCCTTTTCCATGGCGGTCCGTTCTATGGACGGGGAGGCGGAGAGGGGACGCTTCTCCTCAGGAATCTCCACAACCTGCACCTTGGCGTACGGGCGGAGCCGTTTCTCGTATTCGGCAATACCTTCCTGCAGGTACTTCTCCTTGATCTTCCCGACTGCGATGAGACGAACCTGCATGATCGATCTATACCTGCCCTTTGTATCCAGCACATTAACGATGATGAATAATAAGGGTTCCGGGACGTGCTGGACGATGCAGCCGTACAAAAAAAGGAGGAGGATTACCCGAAGATCTTCTTTGACTGCTCAAGCGCATCGACCGCCGGCAGTTTCTTACCGGTCAGGAATTCGATGCAGGCTCCGCCACCGGTTGAGATATGGGTGAAGTCCTGCTCGATGCCCAGTTTCTCGATGACTGCCGCAGTATGGCCACCGCCAACGACCGAGAACTCTACTTTGGATGCTGCCCTGAGCAGTTCGTACGTCCCGGTCGCAAAGTCAACGTCCTCAAAGACACCAGCCGGGCCGTTGAAGACCACGGTCCCGGCCTTCTTGAGGGTCTGGACAAGGGTGGCTAGGGCATCCATCCCGAGATCGAGTACCGGGGCATCTTCGGGAATCTTCCCCACATCGTATTCAACGCGGCGGTTATCCTGCCGGACGGCAACGGACTCCGGCATCACGACACGGTCGCGGTGCCGGGCGAGGATCTCTCTCGCCTTCCCGATCTCGGCATCATACTTGAGCTGGGTGATCAGCTGCGTGGAGGGTTTGCCGATATTGTAGCCGGCAGCGATCAGGAAGACATTGGCAACAACGCCGATCACGATCACCTGGTCGGCGATACCGGTGTCCAGCACGTGCCGGGCAACATCGATGGAGTCGTCAACCTTAGTACCGCCAAGCACCATGCAGACCGGCCGGGGAGCTCCCGAGAAGACCCGGGAGAGGGTGGAGACTTCCTTCTCCATGAGGAGGCCTCCCGCCGATCGCAGGGCAAGCGGCAGGCCGACAACGGTGGGCTGGGACCGGTGGGCGGTGCCGAACGCATCGTTGACAAACACATCCCCCATGCTTGACAATTTCCTGATGAGGTGGGTCTTCTTTGCCTCTTCAGGTTTGAGGGTCAGGTTCTCTTCCGCATTGAACCGGACGTTCTCCAGCATCACGATCTCGCCGGTTTTCATCGCGTTGACTGCCTCGCGGGCATGGCGCCCGAAGATGCTGTCCACGTACGTGACCGGTGTTCCCAAGAGAGATTCCAGTTTCTCTGCATGGGCTTCAAGGGTTGTAAAATCCTTCTTGCCGGGCCGGCTCTGGTGGGTGACGATTACGACCCGGCTGGACTCTAAAGCGCGGATCGTCGGGAGATGCTCCCGGAACCGCTTGTCATCAAGAATAAGGTTGGAGGTGGGATCTATGGGGGAGTTGAGGTCGAGCCGGAGGAGAACGGTCTTTCCCTCTACCCCCAGGTCCTTAATCGTTCCAATCTGCATCCAGACCTCCGTTGAATTGTTACGCAGTATTCCGGGATTTGATCTTCTTCATCCGGAAGAGTTCTTCGCGTTCCATCTCATCGAGACGCATCTTGATGAAGTCCCGTGCCGCAGTGAGCTCAGGGATTACCTTGAACTCCAGCGCATTGACACGGCGCTTGGTCTTCTCGATCTCATCGAGCAGGCGTTTCATCGTGGTCTCGACCTCGGCATTCAGGATGATCGCTTCCACGAGTTCCTCGAACGCCGTGGCGGTCTCATCGATGACCGTCGAGGTCCCCAGCACGCCATACCCGCGATCCGCAAGGGTCTTTTTGACCTTTGAGGACTCGATCTGGGGCACAACGACCCCCATGATATTCTTGCTCTTTAAGGTGATCTGGGGCACTTCCTTGACGGAGAATGCCGCAGATTTTACGCCGATTGCACCTTCAACCGTGTTTGCCACGGCCATCATCTCGACAGCCCTGGCATACTTTTTGAGAAGATCGCCCCGGCTATCCTTCGCGTTTGCAAGAATCTTGAAAAATTCCAAGATCAGTCCATCGCGCTTCATCTTGAGGATCTTGTAGCCGCGCTCCGAGAGCTGGATCTTCCGCTTGAGGTTGATCAGCTCAGAGCGGGTTGGCTTGATATCGCGCAGCGCCATGGACTCTTTACTCCTTCTTTGCACCGGCCTTGAGTTTCGGGTGGTACTTGTTGATCAGGTCGCGGTCGATACGGGTGAGCTGTTCCACCGGCAGCGAGGAGAGGAGTTCCCAGCCGAGGTTCAGTGTGTCCTCGATGGTGCGGTCCTCATCATAGCCCTGTCGGACGAAGCGGTTCTCGAAGAGATCCGCGAATTCGAGGAGCAGGCGGTCACGCTCGGAGAGCGCGTCCTTACCAACGATGGCCACGAGGCCGCGGAGGTCGTTGCCTTCTGCGTACCCGGCGTACATCTGGTCGGAGACCTTCTTGTGGTCGTCCCGGGTCTTCCCCGGTCCGATACCGAGGTTCATCAGACGGGAGAGCGAGGGCAGCACGTTGATGGGCGGGTAGATACCCTTGCGGTGCAGGTCACGGTTGACCACGATCTGTCCTTCGGTGATGTAACCGGTCAGGTCAGGGATCGGGTGGGTGATATCGTCACCGGGCATGGTCAGGATCGGAATCTGGGTAACGGAACCCTTCTGGCCCTTGATCATACCGGCACGCTCGTAGATATTGGCGAGATCCGTGTACATGTATCCCGGGTAGCCACGGCGACCGGGCACTTCTTCACGGGCTGCACCGATCTGACGGAGCGCTTCACAATAGTTGGTCATATCCGTGAGGATGACGAGCACATGCATACCGAGCTCGAAAGCAAGGTATTCAGCGGTAGTGAGGGCGAGACGGGGCGTGATGATACGCTCGACGGCCGGGTCATCCGCAAGATTGAGGAAGACAACCGCACGTTCGAGGGCACCGGTGCGCTCGAAGTCCGCCATGAAGTAGTTCGCTTCTTCTTTCGTGATACCCATGGCAGCGAATACTACCGCGAAACTCTCGGTCGAGCCGGGCACCTTTGCCTGGCGGGCGATCTGGAGCGCAACATTGTTGTGCGGAAGACCTGCTGACGAGAAGATCGGGAGCTTCTGGCCACGGACAAGGGTGTTGGTCCCATCAATGGTCGAGATACCGGTCTGGATGAAATCCGCCGGCATACCCCGGGCATACGGGTTGATAGCCGCACCGTTGATGTCGAGGCGCTTCTCCGGAACAATCTCCGGGCCGCCATCGATAGGCTTACCGCCACCGGACAGGATACGACCGAGCATCTCCCTGCCCACGGGCATCTTGATGGTCTCGCCCGTGAACCGGACGCCGCTGTCCCTGCCGATACCGGTCGTGTTCTCGAAGATCTGGACAACGACCAGTTCATCGCTTGTGTCGAGTACCTGGCCGCGCTTGGTTGTGCCATCGGAGAGGATGATGTTCACCAGTTCTCCGTACGCAATCGGCTCGGTCTTTTCGACAAAGACGAGGGGCCCGGCAATCTTACTAATCGTCCTGTATTCCTTCATGCTGCCGACCTCAGTGTGTTGAACTCATCGTCCATCTGCTTCTCGATCTTCGCGAGTTCGGGCTTGTAGTCCTTGATGAATTTGATCTGGGGCAGTTCATTCTTGGCCTTCACGGTGTTGATCTGCGCCGGGCTGACACCAGCAAGCTGGGCAGCGTAGGCAAGGTCAGCGAAGAGCTTGATCGCCTTCATCATGTCGTACTGTTTCTTCATGTCACAGAACGTGTCGACCGCATCGTAGGCGTTCTGCTGGAGGAAGATCTCACGGATCATACGGGCAACTTCGATCGTCACCTGTTCTGACTCGGGCAGGGCGTCGGAACCGACGAGCTGCACGATCTCCTGGAGTTCTGCCTCTTTCTGGAGAACTTCCATGGCCCAGGATCGGATCTTGTTCCAGTCAGGGGAGACCTCCTTGTCGTACCAGTCATGGAGTGCATCGAGGTACAGGGAGTATGAGTTCAGCCAGTTGATGGCCGGGAAGTGCCGGCGCTGGGAGAGTTTTGCATCCAGTGCCCAGAAGACCTTGACAATACGCAGGGTGTTCTGGGTGACCGGCTCCGAAAAGTCTCCACCGGGCGGTGAGACCGCACCGATAACCGAGACCGAGCCGGATGCCCCGTTCAGGGTCTCAACAAGACCGGCACGCTCGTAGAACTCCGAGAGCCGGGCTGCAAGGTATGCGGGGTAGCCTTCTTCACCGGGCATCTCTTCAAGACGGGAAGAGATTTCACGCATGGCTTCTGCCCAGCGGGAGGTCGAGTCTGCCATTAAGGAGACATCGTATCCCATATCACGGAAGTATTCCGCAATGGTGATGCCAGTGTAAACCGATGCTTCACGGGCAGCCACCGGCATGTTGGATGTGTTGGCAATCAGCACGGTCCTTTCCATGAGGGGCTTTCCGGACTTCGGGTCTTCAAGGTGCGGGAATTCGGTAAGAACTTCTGTCATCTCGTTGCCGCGTT
Source organism: uncultured Methanoregula sp. (assembly GCA_964592875.1). GTDB lineage: Archaea > Halobacteriota > Methanomicrobia > Methanomicrobiales > Methanospirillaceae > Methanoregula. Next base: position 285,416 of record CAZQGG010000003.1, on the reverse strand, counting down.
CACCGCAGCCGATGTAGACCACGATCTCGGCATCCGACCACTTGGCCAGCTGCTGCTGGGTGACCGTCTTGCCGCTCCCGAACGGACCGGGAATTGCAGCGGTGCCGCCCTTAGCAATCGGGAAGAGACCGTCGAGGATCCGCTGACCGGTGATCAGGGGGATCGTCGGGTTCTTCTTCTCCCGTACAGGACGGGGAACACGGACGGGCCAGCGCTGGAGCATCGGGTATTCACGGCCGTCTTCAAGAATGCAGATGGTCTCATCGACGGTGAAGTCCCCACTCTTGATCGTCTTGACAATGCCTGCCTTGACGTTGGGCGGGAGCATGATCTTCTGGACGATGTTGGTCTCCTGCACTTCGCCAAGGATTGCACCTGGCTCGACCTTGTCGCCGGCCTTTACAACCGGCTTGAAGGCCCACTTCTTTTCATGGGAGAGCCCGGGTGCGGTGACACCACGCTGGATGAAGTTCCCCATCTTGTCCACAAGGACTTCCAGGGGACGCTGGATACCATCATAGATACTGGTCAGGAGACCAGGACCCAGTTCGACCGCAAGGGAGAGACCCGTGTTCGAGACCGGTTCGCCCGGCCGGATACCAGCGGTATCCTCGTACACCTGAATGATGACGTTATCACCCTGAATCTTGATGACTTCTCCCATCAGCGCTTCATTACCGACCTTCACCACATCGTACATGTGGGCGTCAAGGTTGACTGCCGTCACGACAGGGCCGGCGATCCTTTTGAGGACCCCTTGCTTTTGTTCTTTAGGTTTTGCTCCTTTTACTTCCACAGATCAACACCCACCGATCTCTTGATTCTCTCCCGCATGGACAGCCCGCTCTCTTCGCCGCCGATGGCAATAACCGTCGGCTTTACGGAATTTTCGAGCGTTGTACGGAGCCTGCGGGGGATCTTTTCCATATCGCTTGAGTTGAGGACGAGAATCCCTACTTCGCCATCCTGCAGCGCACTGGTGATATGCTCGGTCAGTTTCTCGTCGTTCTCCGCAGCATAGGTCTTGCGGATGCCGGCGAGCCTGAACCCTAAGATGAACTCACTGTTGCCGATTACTGCGATCTCCATTCACATCACCAGGTATTCTGCAATTTTCTCAGACGGAAGTCTCGATTCCTTGCCACGGGCAAGCGCCCGCAGGTTGAAGACCTCGTACTTCTTCTTTTCGAGGTAAACGAGGATCGGGTGAATCGAGAAGGGGTTGCGCTTGCTCATCCCTTCCATCTGTTCGAGCTGGACTCGGGTCAGCCGGACTTCAATATCGCGCATGGCCTTCTGGCCCTTCATCTCATCGAGCAGCGTGTGCAGGGAATCATTCCTGACCAGTGTCTTGAGCTGGTCGATGAATTCATTGGTCTCCCGGATTCCATGCAGGTTTGAAAAGTCCACCACCGTGAGGCTGCCACCGGGAATATACATCTCCCGGACATCCTCCGTGGAGGTTGAATCGGCCCGCAGCCGGAAGAGGGTCTTCACGTTCTTGATATCGATCTCCAGTTGGATATACGACATGAACGAGGCCCCTCCCTTGATCCCGGCCTTTGCATCGCCGATGATCTCTGCATAGAACTGTTTGTACAGCTCGTTCTCCATGTGGGAGAACGACCCGGTCTCCTTGGCTGTCGGGTATTCCCGCATAAGAACGGGAAACATCCGGTGTCCTTTCAGGAGCTCGATGATCCGGTCATTGCTGTCTTCGGCCAGGAGCCGGTCCAGTACCACCTTGTCCAGGCTGCCGGCAGGGATCAGGATCTCCTTGATCTTGCCTGCCTTCTCACCCTGCACCTTGCCCCGGAGAATGGTTAAGACATTCTGGATGTCCCACCTGCGGAGGTAGGCCCGGGTGAACCCTTTGAGCGTCCCCGGGGTGATATGCTGGATCTTCTGGTATTCCTTGGCCAGGTTCCAGCTCAGGGCGACTTCCATCAGGTCAATGCCTTTGAAGGTCGTCCCGAGTTCGTCGATCTCCTGTTTGTATTCGGTCTCCTCAATGATACGGGTGATCTCGGCGACACTCATGTTGAGCATCCGCATGTACTCCTCCTTGGGGAGGAGCTTGGCCTTCCTGACCCGCATCCTGGTGCACACATAGATGTACGGTGCTGAAATATTCACACCCATACGTGTGCCCCCTTACCCGAACAGGATATCCGACGCATCCTTCAACCCGGATTCCCACACCTTCGATAAGAACGTGCGGTAGCTGTAATCAATCTGCAACTCGGCTCCTGCACCTTCGATCAGGAGACCGCCGTCGATGTTGACGGGCTCTCCCAGCTTGAATCCGGCAAAATCCGGGTTCTCCGCAATAACCGCTTTTGCGGCTGCGACATCCCGGGCATTGCAGTAGATCGTTCCTGCTGGGATCTCCTTCTTTGCCTCGGTGAGGAGTTTCTTGATTGCTTCGCGATGGAAGCTCTCAGGGAGGGCAGCGATATCCTTGCGGGTGGTTTCGTACACCTGGTCCAGCAGTGCTTTCTGCGTGTTCAGGAGCTCGCGCTTGACGAGGAGGTTTGCAGCGGAAACATCCTGGCTCACGAGGTGAGCGGACTGTTTTGTTGATTCCTCTTCTGCGACCAGCTTGATCCCGCCGGCCTTCTTGTTGGCGGCGGCAAGGATCTGGTCCACATCTTGTCTAGACTCCTGACGGACCTTCTCCGCTTCGGATCTGCCTTTTTCCCTGATCTCTTCAACTACTGCTTCCAGTCCCATTGTTCTCTCCTTTAGAAGAGCAGCAGGAGACCGACGACGAGACCGAAGATAACGATTGTTTCGGGGATAACCGTGAAGAGCAGACCGAGACCGAAGAAGTCCTTGTTCTCAGCGATGGCACCGACTGCTGCTGCGCCGATACCCATCTCAGCGACACCAGTGCCGACGCCGGTAAGACCGACGGCGAGCCCTGCGCCGATTGCCTTCATTCCCATCTGCGATGCCTGGATTGCTGCGAGATCTGTTGTTGCAATTGCTACTACTTCTGCTGACATAGTTTAATCCTCCGTAAATCTGCGTTTAATTCCGAATGGAACGTATCTTTTGCCTCCACCCTTGTAGAACTTGGTGAAGAATTCAACATAGTGTAAACGAATCGAGTGGAGCCCGCCACCCAGAAGACCCAGTGCGATATTGAGGGTATGGCCGAACAGGAATATCACCAGTCCGACAATAATCATCACAATACCAACAAGGGAGAGATCGGCCATACCGGGACTGATGAACATCCCGATGGCCATATAGTTGACGACCATTGCGATCGCGACCGAAGAGAGGCCGACCGCAACGAGACGGGCATAGGAAAGAACATGAGAGATGATCGTGGGCAACTCGATCACTTCAAGGACGGAATCCCATGCAATGCAGATGACACCACCAAGGATGAGCGCCCCCCCGATGAACGTGCCAAGGTTGAATCCTGCTGCAATGACCGGAAGACCGGTAAGGTCGAACATATACGGCATTACAACATTGGACCAGATGGCGATGAGAATACCCCACATCACGGCGAGCCAGCCGAAGTTGGCCACAACCGCCTTGATGCGGTGGAGACCGTGGTCCTGCTTTGCATGGTTATACATGCCAAGGGCACGCCCGAGCGAGATGTGCAGGATACCGATCCAGATGGCCATGATCATCAGTGCAGGAATCGCCGGTCCGTGACCGCCAGCTTCCGTTGAACCAATGAGCAGGTGCCTGCTGAACATGAGGGATTCGTAGTGCTCAAGGGGATTTACAAGCCCGCCGGTCCCGAGAATCCACCCGGTAATCTGGGAGAACTTGAACCCAAGGAACTCGTTGAAGAGCAACCCGAAGATGATACTGGAGATGCTGGCGTTCCGGAAGACGGTCAATAACTTCTGCCCGTCTTCACCTTTCATCATCCGTTTCAAGCCGAAGTACATGGCAAGGAAGATCAGGCCGTACCCGACATCCCCGACAATGAGACCGAAGAAGATGGGAAACACGATGGCAAGCATCAGCGTTGGATCCACTTCGGTATACTTGGGTCGCGAATAGATATCCATCAGCATCTGTGCCGGCTGGGCAAACTTCGGGTTGTTGTACTCCACCGGTACCGAATCGTGTTCGGGATCGGTGGGCAGTACGGTGACAAACACCTTGCCCCCGGTTGCCTTAACAAGCGAATCACTGATGGCATCCACGGTGTCTGAGGGCACCCAGCCCTCGGCCACAAACGTCTGCTTCGTGGTTGCAAACCGGAGCGGAACTTCGGTCTGTTCCACTTCAGCCCTTAAGAACTCCTCACATGCTGCAAGGAACCCGGCGTGCTGCTGTTTGACCGCATCCAGTTTTGCGTTGATCTCCGTGATCTCTCGGGTCAGCGCCGTAATCTGCCCCTGGTAATACCCGATGCGGGCTTCCGGGGCACCGGTCTCATCGGGAATCGGGACCGACTGGTACGATGCTTCCTGCAGGGCACGCTCGACCTCGTTCCGCTGTGCGATCGGGGCAATGAGGACGACAAAGTTCTTCTCCTTGCCCTTTGCGAAGTGCATCTCATGCGGGACCGCAAGCGTGACCTCATGGGCCACGTAGCCGGCGTACACGGAAAAACCCGAATATCCCCGGTACATCTCGAGATCGGCAGGGATGCCCACGAACGGCGTGATCTCAGCGATCTTCTGTTCGCACTCCTTCGCCCGGTTGTCAAGTTTCGAGCGCTTCGCGCTCAGTTCCTCAACTTCCCGTTCAAGGGAGGGCAGTTCCCGTTCGATTCTGGCCTTCAGTTCGGACTGTGTGCCAGCCCGCACGGGATCCATCTCCTCCGGATTGATAGAGACGGCATTCTCGATCGCACGGATCTTCAGCAGATCAACGGACGCTTCGCTTGCGCCTGTCAGGGGTGAACCGATCTTAAAACCCTCATAGCCCTCGGCCCCGCCTTCCACGTATTCCTCAACATGGAACAGGTGGTGACGGTAGAGCTCCGCAACAACAGGGGCCATCTGGTCCTTTGATGCGGCGATGAGGAGCCGGCTCATCTGCTTAGGCTTTAACATGCAGCTGCTCCTTAAACCGCAAAACCAGCAGCTGCACCGCCTTTGAGAGGTTCTGCTCTCCCTTTGATTTCAGTGCCGCTGCGCGCTGATTGCCGCTTCTGATGATTTCAGCGTGCTTAAGTGCTGCCTGGTGCCGTGCTTCTTCCAGTTTCAGCTTTTTGTACTGTTCTGCATTGCTCTGCGCTTTTGTGACCAGATTATCAGCTTCAAGCTCGGCTTCTGAATGTTTCTTCTTCTTCTCTTCCTGAGCCTTGCTGATTACCGATTGGTACTCTTCCTCAGCTTTTTTAATGTCTTTTAGGACCTCAGTCTTCATCCAACCCTCCTCTCACGGCAAGTACAATAATAGGTGAAAAAAGCCATATATGTATTGTCATTTTTGATCAAATCGGAATTCACCCTTGTATATTACCGGGAATTATCCGGGATTTTTAAATATTCAATTCCCATATGGGACGTAACATACTGTACCGTACTCCCGTTGGGAAGACCGGATATCGCCACCTGCCCGGGTAATCCCGCAAGGGTAATTCCCGCCAGTTCATCGCTTGAACAGACAAGGTGCTGCTCCGGATGGGTGCCCCGGCGGATGGAGCAACTGGTGTGAATCTCCGCTGCGGCGGATACGAGATATGAAAAATGCTTCGAACCCGGATGATCCTTGGGGAGGACCGTGAGGGGCAGGCGGTACGTTCTGACGAATTCCGCAAGCATGATGGCCGGTTCGACCGCTCCGCCTTCCGGTGCCGAGACCACGATGAGATCGGACGGCTCGATCGTCTGGCAATATTCCTTATCAAAGGTCTCAATCCAGATGGCAAACCGGGCATTGGCTTTCGCTGCCAGTAAAAAAGAACGGATGCCTGAGATGAGCAGGAACTCATCTGCAAGGGGCACCATCATGGTATCAGAGCGCCGTCACGTTATCGGACTGGCAACTGGCACAGATCGGGTGCTTGCTGACACTCTCAAACTTCTCGCCACAGTCATTGCAGCGGTACTTCTTTCCTTTAACACGATCCTCGAAATCCAAGTCCCCGGCAGGTCCACCACCAACAGTACACACGTTTGGTCACCTCATTATCGACATCTTCACGTGAAGATTTAAGGGTATCCCTTTTTAATCCCGCCACATCACCGGGGAGTCATTTCAAGCGAGAACCACGTTGAAGGTCACCAGCGCGATGATCAGGAGGATGCAGGCATGTTTCACACCGGCGGCCACCGAGGACTCTCCCATCTGTCCGGCAACGAGCCCGGAGAAGAGCGCCTGCATGAGGCACGCGTGATATAAGAGACGCCCGAAGATGACGAGAGATATCGAGCCAAATCCTGAGAGCGTGCTTCCTGCTATGGCGCTGGTCGATGCCGATCCCGGTACGTTGATATCGCCAAGAACCGGTAAGAACTGGGTTGTCAGGACAGCAACAACGAACAGGAAAACAAAGAACGAGAGGTACACGATCGCGGTATAGATGAACATCTCGGAGCGCCGCTCCTGTTTGAGGACCTCGGTCATCTTCGCATCGCTGGAGGCGATGGAGAGTACCTCGCTGATCTGGCCACTCATCTCACTGGCTTTCGTGATCAGCGTCACGGTACGGGCGATCGCAGGTGTACTGACCCGCTGCTCAAACCGCATGAGCGCTTCGGTGAAGTTCGCCCCCCAGTCCATGTCCCGTTTGATGCGGCGGATCTCGTAACTCAACAGCCCGAGATTCGTATTGACCATGATCGCAATGGCCTGGGAAAGGGTCAGCCCAACCTGGTTGATTCCGGACATCCGCTCCAAAAAATCAGGAAGCAGGGTCTGGATTCCCAAAACCTTCCTTGCCCGTATCTCATAGAAGATGGCGTAGGGAATCAGCACGATGAGAAGCGCGAGGATGATGTGATCGTCCACGACACCGATGTAGACATCGATATCGCGGTACCGCGGTACCCGCAGGAGGACCGAGATGATGTAAATCACTGCCACCGGGACCGTGATGTAGAGCGTGTGATTGACATCGGTGATGAAACTGTCAAGGGGATGACGGATGTGGGTGATGAGCGATCGGATCCGGTCGTATTTTTTTAACTGCTCGAACAGGGTCTCCTCGTGCTCCTTTTGGTACGTGACAACATCGGGGTATGCCCTGAGCTCCTTGATCATAGTATACTGGTGGGAATGCTCGGCCTTGAGCGAGATGTAATCGATGAGGAGGATGAAGATGAAGGAGCCGATCGGTAACAGGGCATAGGTGACGACAGATAGCTGCAAAACCGCACTACCCCCGGTCATACCCATGACCACCATGATGATGATCAAAAAGAGCGGGCCAGCCACAAAGAGAGTTACATATCCTTCCGCCACAAGAGATAGCACATTCAGGAAATTCTTCTGTTCGAAACGGGCCTCTTCCTGGTACATCCGGACCCGTATCGAGAGAAAATCCTCCATATTTCCCCCGCTCTCGATCACCGAGAGGAGATCCTCGAGGAAATTCTTCAACTTCTCCGAAGGGGTGGTATCGGACAGGTGACGAATTGCCGTCACTACATCGTATCCGAAGAAGTCCGCATCCCGCACAATCTGGCGGAACTCCAGCGCAACCTCCCCGTAAATATCAGCTCGCTCCGAAAGGGAATGGAAGATCGCCATCAGCTGGGCTCCCCCTTTCCGCATGGCATACATATACGCCACGGCATTGTGGAGTGTTAAGTTGATCTTGATGGCCCGGTTGCTCTTTTCCAGAGCCGGCATCTTCAACAGCAGGTTGTATGCAGCATATGCACCGATAATGAACAACAGTACGGCGATGAACGCCCCGATGTACTCTGCCGGATAAATTACATTGAAGAACACCGGCATCTGGATGTTGAAGACATTGGTGATGCCAATCTTCTTGTTCAGGCTCGGGAAGGCAACAAAGGCGCTGAGAAAAAATCCGAGTACTGCGAAGAGAAACCCGGTCAAGAGAGCGGTTTTTGCGGTTCGCCAGAGATACTGCTCCGGTGTCAGGCCCATCCGGGCTGAGACCATATCGGCATGGAGACTGTTGTACCGGACGGGATCGCTCTTAATCCAGCGGTAAAAGTATTGACGCACCATCTTCAGATTACCTGACGGAGGTCATCGATATGGGACAGGACATTTTTCGGGTCGATATGATAGGCATGGAACATGGATGCCACCGAAATATAATCCCGGATCCCCTGCTTCTTCATGGCATTCAGGATGGAGATACGTTGCCGGATCTCATTCTCCAGCTGCTCCTTTGTCCAGCCGCGTTTTTCTGCAATGTCCGCGTAGACCTGCGATCTCCCGGTGTATGCGGAGAGATCATGGACCGGATCGTACAGGAAGACATTGTTCACCCGCAGGTTCCCGCTTGAGGGATCGATGCCCGCGATCTCAACAATCTCCTGGGCCCGCCGGACACGCTCGGTACCATGGTAGATCAGGCCCTGCACGCTGATGATATTCAATGCCTGCATCATATTCCGCGGCACATTCAGGGGCTCACTCTCAAGCCGGTGGATTGCGGCATCGACACTGCCACCGTGCATGGTGGAGAAGGTAGTGTGACCGGTGTTCATGGCCTGGAACAGGGTCTGGGCTTCAGGTCCACGGACTTCCCCGACAAGGATATACTCGGGCCGCTGGCGCATGGCGGATTTCAGCAGGTCGAACATGTTGATGGCATTGCCGCCTTCCGTTAAGGCCTCGCGGGTCACCGATGCAATCCAGTTGTCGTGGTAGAGCGTGATCTCCCGGGTATCTTCGATGCTGACCACCTTTGCCACCGGAGGGATGAAGAGAGAGACCGCATTCAGGGAGGTGGTCTTGCCCGACGCCGTCCCCCCAATAAAGAGAAGACTCTTGTTGTTCTCAATCGCAAGCCAGAAATAAACCATCTCATCGGCATTGAAGGTACCGTTCTCCATTAGTTCGACAGGAGAGAACGGTTCTTCCCGGAATTTCCGGATGGTGAACGATGTTCCCCGCGTCGTCACTTCGGTCCCAAAGGATAACTGGAGACGGGAGCCGTCCGGAAGAGTCGCATCGATCATCGGGGCACCGGTGGAGATATGCTTTCCCGACCGCTGGGCAAGGGTGATTGCCAGGGAGTTGAGGATATCGGAATCAAACGAGATGTTGGTCTTGATATTCCGGTACCTCCGGTGGTACAGGAACAGGGGGATCCGGTTCCCGTCGCAGGAGATATCTTCCAGCTGGGGATCTTTCATTAAGGGATCGATACGCGACCACCCGATATAGTTCCGGATCAGGAAATACTGGATCTTGAACCGGGAGGACACCTCAAGGGTCAGTCCGTATTCACCGATCAGGGCCTGCATCTTTTCGAGGAGGATGCGTTTACGGTCTTTCTTCATCTCTTCCGCTGAGAGGATCAGTACATCCCTCAGGTCTTCATGCAGGCGTTCCAGCAGTTCATATTCAAAATCGGAGAGCTCAGGCTCATAGAGCAGGTATTCGCTCTGGTTGGTCTTCTTGTTGTGAGCGATCACCACAATGGAGCATCCGGCCTCAATCCAGTATTGATCGATGACATCGTACGTATCCGGAACCTTGGCATCCACCAGCGTTCCGTGACGCTCGACATCGTATTCTTCGATGGGGATCTTCTCCCTTCGTTTCAGGAACTGGAAATAATGACGGAAACTTGCATCAGGTTTTTTGTCTTCGGATGCAATGGCCGGGGCATCGGGAGATTGTTGAGGGGGGAGTGCTACCGCCAGATCACCCGTATCCGGGAGGGGATTATTCCCATCGTTCACCTTTTTTTTGGGCCTGATGCGATCCATGATACCCATTGTCTGCCAGCTCCACTCCGACGAGTATTTGTATTCCCGTTGTATATTTCGGGAGACCAATCTATATAAGTATGTGTCAGTCCGGGCTTTTTTAATCCACATCTTGTTAGAGGTTCCCCCGGGAAGAGAATCCGAACACTCTTGTGATTCAGATACCTTTATCAGTCAGTCCATGACACTTTTTCTTGCGAGACGAGCAGATTTACGTCATTGAGGCTGAAATGCAGGATTTTAACAAGCAGAAAATGCCCACCGGGATCCCGTCACTCGATCCCATCTTCGAGGGGGGGGTTCCGAAAGGATCGGTCATACTCCTCCTGGGGGATCTGGGTGCCGGCAGCTACGAATTCACCTACAGCTCGATTGTCAATACGCTCAGCCTCATGAAGGGAACGGCCCCGGAGGGCACTGTTCCGCATGAGATACGGTACATCACGTTCACCCGGTTGAAGGAGGAGGTCTGCCGGGAGATTACCAACTCCCTGCATATCGATGGGCTCGAAGCGCTGGTGGATACCATCCGGTTCGATGACCTCTCGGAACTTTATTTCGATAACAGTGTTGTTCCCGATGAATGGTACAGCCACGGCGATGTGATGACCCGGCTCCAGAAGCGGTCGAATCGCGAGGGAATCCTCCTCCGCCTGGCAAATGTGATCAACAGTGTCAGTCCGGACAGCCTGCTCGTCATCGATTCGGTCACCGATGTTGCCACCCAGTCGGCCGTCCCGGAGTTCTGGCAGAACATGACCGGCCTGATTCGCGGATTGCAGAGAGTATCCAAACAGCGGGGCATCACCACCTACCTGCTGCTCAGCCGGGGAATACTCGATACGGCACAGGAACGGGAACTGGCTGATATCGCCGATGCAGTGATGCTCTTCAAATGGGAAGAGACCACCGGCTCGCGGCGGCAGCGAGTGATGTACTTTGAGAAGTTCCGCGGCGTGATGCCCCACCTCGAAGAGAAGGATCTCGTCAAGTTTGCAGTCAGGATCTCCGCAACCAACGGGTTTGAGGTCAGCAATATCCGGGTGGTCATATGAACGGCGACCGGGTCAAGGTGGGGATTGTCGGGCTCGATGACATGCTGGGTGGCGGGCTGGTTCCCGGCAGCATCTGTTCCATTATCGGGACATACGGAACGGGAAAGACCACCTTTGCCCTTGAATTTGCATGGGATGGGTTAAAGAAAGGAGAGAATGTCATCTACATCAGTCTTGAGGAACGGGAAGACCGGCTCCTCAGGTACATGCAGCTGAAAGGCTGGGATGTCACCCCCTTCCTGAACAAATCCCTCTATGTGATCAAACTCGATCCTACGGACTTCAACATCGCCAACAACCGGATCAAAAATGAACTTCCCAAGCTGATTGATGAGGTGAAGGCGAGCCGGGTGGTCATCGATCCCATCTCCCTGTTCGAGGACCTGTTTGATACCAACTCGGAGCGGCGGCAGGAGATGTTCCGGTTTATTGAGGGGCTTCGCGACAAGAACTGCACCATCATGATGACCTCGGAGACGGACCGGAACAATGTCTTCTCCAGCCGTCACGCACTCATCGAATACCTCTCGGACACGGTGATTCTCCTCCGGTACCTCAGGCCATCGGGATCGGACTTGTCTGCGGTCCATCTGGCTCTTGAAGTGGTCAAGATGCGTATGTCCGCCCATTCCCGTGAGATCAAACCCTATGATCTCCTCCAGGATCAGGTGATGGTGTACTCGGAAGCGAATGTGTTCTGAAAGGATTCTGAAAAAATATACCGGACTTTATCTGCTCGTGCTGGTATCTTCAAAGGAACACCTGAACACCCACTTTTTCGGGGGTATCTGGGACTTACAAATCTCCTGAAAAATAATTACCCGAAAAATGCCCCGTTTGCCAATCGGAGCCCATTTTGAAAAGCCACTTTTCTGATAGTCGCGTTTTTTGGCGAATTATAGAGTACTGGTTTTGAAATACGGCCGCATGAGGGATATTTTGCCTATCTGAAGGTTATTTCAGCCTCTGAAAAACGTCTAATTGTTGCCTATTGGATGATGGATGAGAGTAGATCCTGTGGAAAAGGCTGGCCGGTGAAATGGCAAGGGGTCGGATCCGGCTCAGATCGTGATCCCCAGAATGCCCAGCAGCATCAGAATCAGGACACCCGGTAACCCCCCGATGGCACAGATGAGAATCGTTGCAAGGTCATACCCGAGATCGGGCTTTCCCATCCACTGCATGACATGGAGGAAGTTGATGACGAACAGCGTGATCAGGCCCAGCACCGCATTAATCGCAAGGAGCGAGAGCTTCTTGACCAGGTACCAGACGATGGCAATGATCACAACGAGGAGGATGATCGCGATGAGAATATCGGTCATTGTCGTTCCTATTTACCAATGATATGCTGCTTATTGAGCTTTACTGACGGCAGGATCAGGGATCCGACCGTGCGGGTCTTCTGGCTCAACCCGGCAATGGCATGATGGAGATCGAAGACATTGCCCGAGAGCATCGCACTCCGGATCGGTGCCTGGAACTCGCCATCTTCCATCCAGAACGCATTGGCCAGTTCCACCGAGAACTCGCCGCTCATCGGGTTTGCCGTGTGAGCCCCGATCACGGTATGCACGTAGAGTACCCGTTCGTCATCCACGGTGTCCCGCTTCCCGTCAACCACAAAGTTGTGATGGCCAATCGCTGGCGAGCCACCATACCCTCCGCGAACCGCACTGGCCGTGGTCTTCTTCCCGTACCGGGACGCGGTCCTGATATCGTAGACAAATGCACAGAGAATACCATCGCGGATGAGATCGAGTCTCCGGGTTGGGGATCCCTCCGCATCATACCGGGTGCTGCCCGCTGCCCCGGGGAGATGCGGATCGTCATACATCGAGATACCGGGGTCCGCAACCTGTTTTGAGAGGGACTGGGCCAGTTTTGATCGCCCTGCATGGACATTGCGCCCGTTCAGGGCCGGGACAAATACCGTCCCGAGCAGTTCTGCGTAGGCAAGCGGTGATAGGAGGACCGGATAATCACCGGTCGGGATATCCTTCCCTCCTGCGGATTCAGAGGCAAAGAACGTGGCCCGTTCACCTACATGGACGGGATCGATCCGATCGAACGACCAGGAGTGGTCGTACTCAAAACCTGTGGACTGCCCGTGAATCGCTTCGAGCGAGACCGACACGGATGTGTGACGGTCCGTGATCCGGACGCCATGACTGTTGGCAAGCGTTACCTTGATGGAGGAGAGTCCGGCCGATCCTGACGTGATCTCGGCCGGGTGGTTCGATGCTCCCTCGATCATTTGGTCCAGAAGTGCCCGGGCAACGTCAGGCTCGATCTTCATGGAGTCATCAAAGGTGAGAGACGGGGAATCCTGGTGTTCCGGCCCGGGCAGGCCTTCCCATTCCTGGGGGGTTGCCAGTTTCCCGCTTGCGATCGCGGCCTTCAGGCACTCGCGCCACTGGCCGGGATCATTGGTGCTGGACGATCCGATCCGGCCCTTGTGGATCGTGCGGATGCCAAGACCGCAGTCCTGCGATCTTGTTGCAAGGCTGACTTTTTTCTTTTTCAGGTCTGCGGAGACACTTGAGCCCTCCACGAAATAGACCTCAACCTCATCAACACTCCGCTCGGCTTCCTTGATCAGCTCTTCAATCCACGCCACTGCCACCCACCACCGCATCGTTCAAGAGAATATGGGGAGCCCCGTCACTCACCGGCACACTTTGCCCACCCTTCCCGCAATAGCCGGGACTCATCTTCCGGTCGTTCCCGCACAGGACGATCCCGTGAAGGGTCGTGAGGATATCACCTGAGAGGGAGACATCCCGGACCATCTTCGTGCACTCCCCGTCTTTCACCAGGTACCCGTACTCCGCATTGAACTGGAAGACGCCCCGTCCCGGGTCCACCTGCCCGCCCCGGGAACCCGCAAGGTAGATCCCATTTTTGCATTCGGCAAAGATCTCCTCTTTGGTGGAATCGCCGTTTTCGATGAACGTGTTGCTCATCCGCACGAGCGGGGGTTCACCCGGCATTGCCCGGGCATGACCGGCAACGCCATTTCCCACGGCAGCCAGCGATTCCCGGCTGTGCAGGAAGGCATTGATCACCCCGCGCCGGATGATCTCGGTGCGGGTTACTGCCACCCCCTCGGCATCCACCGGATCGAACCCGAACCCATGGAACGAGGGGTCGTCGACAATGGAGAGGGTCTCGTTCCCGATCCGTTCTCCGGTTCTTCCTTTCAGGACGGAACTTCCCTCCTGGATCAGGTCGCCCTCACTAGCATGACCCACGGCTTCGTGGGCAAAGACCCCGGCGAGTTCCGGATCGAGCACCACCCGCATCTTCCCGCCTTTCGCTGCCTTGGCATCCAGTAAGGCAATGGCAATATCCGCAGCCTTCTTTCCTAAAGGCTGCTGGTGCCGGAGGTTGAAGCCGTCAAGGGAGTGTTCCCGCTCGTATCCCATCTGGACATTGTCGTTACGTGATGCCACCGCGAGAACATTGAACCCCGAGCGGCTCATCTCGTACGAGTACTCGTTGCCGGAACTGTCAGCGAACCGGACCTGCTCGGTCCGCTCGATATAACCTGCCCGCCGGTTCACGATCCCGGGGAGGGTGGCACTCTTCTCGATCTCGGCAAGCAGCGATGATTTCTCTTCGATACTGACATCCCGTGGATCCTCTTTCAGCGGAGGGACCGCGAGCTGGCCCCGGGGCACATCCCCGAGCCTAACATTCTCTTCGGTGATCCTTGCAAGCCGTGCCGCACGCTCAAGGAGTTCATCGAACTTCCTGCCGGAACACGGGGTATAATTATCGATCTGGAGGATGCCCCAGCCGGTCCCGGTGAGGACACGGAGAATTGCCTTGTTGAAGAAGGAGGTGCCGGCCGACTCGACCACGCTGTTATCGATATCGATATGCGTGACCTCACCGGTGACGTGCCGCAGGTCGTAATACGAGATCCCGGACATTATATTCAGACCGCGGTCTGGTTGATCACGGGCGGTTCTGCAATCATGGCGGTAGACCTCATCGCCATTCTCTTGAGTTTGATGAGGAATCCGTCAGAGTTCTCCGGGACCAGGGCGAACTTCAGGACATCATCGATCGTATCGACCGGGATGATGGTGACGAGTGGTTTGAAGCGCTCCTCGATGAGGACATCCCCTACATTCATGCGGGGGATGAGAACGGTCCTGATACCGGCCTTAGCCGCTGCCTCGATCTTGTAGGTCACGCCACCCACCGGCAGGACATCGCCCCGTACGGAGAGTGATCCAGTCATGGCAATATCCTGGCGGACCGGAATCCCTTCTATGGCGCTCACCACCGCGGTCGCCACACTGACGGAGGCCGAATCGCCCTCGACACCCATATACGTGCCGATGAACTGGATGTGGATATCGATATTCTTGACATCCCGTCCGGTGAATTTCTTTAAGATAGCGCTGACGTTCTTGATGGATTCCTGCGCAATCTCCTTGAGCATCCCGGTTGCAATCACCGTGCCACTCGCTCCTTGAGCAGGAGTGACTTCTGCCATGATGGGGAGCACCGAGCCCGCATCGCTGCCGGTAACGGCAAGACCGTTCACCCTTCCAATCCGGGTGCCTTCCACCACCGTCATCTCGTATTCCCGGAGGTGACGGGTGATCTCGTCTGAGACCTGGTCCTCGATCGACCGGGCAGTCTTCTTTGCCGTGGTCACATGTGCTGCCGTGGTGATGGGGGCATTTTCCTGCCGGGCGATATCCCCGGCAACCCGGATCAGGCCGCCCATATCACGCAGTTTGAGGGTCAGGTGGCCCTTGCGGTTCGAGCGCCGCTGGGCTTCCCGGATGATCTCGTCGATGGCGCTCTGGTCGAAGTGCGGGATCTTCCCGTCGTTCTTCACTTCCTGCGCAATGAACCGGACATATTTCTGGCGGTTCTCCGGGGTATCATCCATGCTCTCGGCCATGTAGACCTCGTAGCCATACCCCCTGATACGGGAGCGGAGCGCCGGGTGCATACCCTGGATAGCGTCAAGGTTCCCTGCCGCCACCATCACAAACCTGCAGGGCACGGGCTCGGTTCGTACCATCGCACCGCTCGAACGCTCGCTCTGCCCGGTGATGGGGAACTCTCCTTCCTGGAGAGCGGTGAGGAGATTCTGCTGGGAGTGGGGGTCCAGCGTGTTGATCTCATCGATGAACAGGACGCCTCCGTTCGAACGGTGGATCGCACCGGCCTCGACCCGGTCGTGGGCCGGGGTCTCAAGACCGCCGCTCTGGAACGGGTCGTGCCGGACATCCCCCAGGAGGGCACCGGCATGGGAGCCGGTCCCGTCAATGAAGGGAGCAATGCTCTTCGTATCGTTCGAGACGAGAAGCTTGGGCACCATCGTCTCCTCGCGGGGCGTGGAGTAGCGCAGCGCCATGAAGACGAACGCCCCAGCGATCAGTCCCATCAGGAGCTGCATGGTGATGATCGCGTAGCCCGCAATGCCCAAGAGGAGGAGCATCAGGAGGGTCTGGCGGAACTGGGTCTTCTTCTTTGCCTCCGCCTTGTGTGCTCCGACAATCTGTTTACCACGGCCACCCGCCACCGTCCGTACGACCGGGTTGTTGGAGTCGTCGGAGTTCGGGTAGATGAGAATGTCCTGCAGCTCCTCTTTGGGCAGGAGTTCGGCCATCGCCTTTGCAAGCATCGACTTACCGGTACCGGGGCTGCCGATCATCATCACATGCCGGCGCTGGATGGCAGCTTTCCTGATGACCTCGACCGCACGCTCCTGGCCGATCACCTGATCGATGAGTTTTGGAGGAACCTCTACCTGGGATGAGGTCGTTATTACGCTCTCAGGAGTCGCCTCAACCGGGGCAGTACTTTCAGTCGTCTCCGGTTGCTGGGGTGTTTCCGGTTGTTCCGGAAGCGGTTCAGGTGATGGTTCCATTGCAGTTATTCCCTCTTAATTAATCCCGTGGATTTTCATATACAATGTCTCATGATAGTTTAAGTACTTTCAGCTGATAGCACGTAGAGGAAATGCCTCAAAGGACAGGTAGCGATCCTTAGCATCCATGCGGAAAACTACAATACGGTTCATCGTTTATCTACTTGGTTGAGTATATCGCGGTCCCGCACGTGATCAAAAGACCAAGGAACAATACCATGAAAGTCATCTGTAATGAGCGATCACAGGTTCTCGGTGCCCGTCTTGCACGTGCCCTCGGGGTTCCTGTTGCCACAACCTCGTTCTCCCGGTTCCCCGACGGGGAACACTACCTGATTACCGGCGATCTTGACGGGGATACGATCATTGTCGGGAGCGTTGTGGACAACGATGCGCTGGTCCAGCTGATGCTGCTCATCGATGCCTGTGCACCGTCCCATATACGACTGGTCCTCCCTTACATGGCCTATGCCCGTCAGGACAAACAGTTCAGGAAAGGGGAGCCGCTGAGTGCACGGGTTGTGGCACAGGCGCTGAGCCGGGGGGTCACTCAGGTTTATACCATCAATATCCATGATCCCTCGGTCCTGGCCCATTTTGCTGTACCGGCAGAGAACCTCTCCGTTGCCCGCGATATCGGGTCGTATATCAAAACACTTCCGGTCAATAATCCTCTCATCCTTGCCCCGGATGACGGTGCCCTCTCATTTGCCGAACAGGTGGCAGCTGTCGGGGAATGGGAGTTCGATCACCTCGATAAAACCCGACTGAGCGGGGTCGAAGTCCGCATGGCCCCCAAGAAGGTGTCGGTTGCATCCCGCCCGGTGATCATTGTCGATGATATCATCTCCACCGGAGGCACGATCGCCACCGCAGCAGGTATGCTGTACCAGCAGGGGGCAACCGATGTGTACGCGGCATGTGTCCACGGCGTTCTCTCGGGCGGGGCATACACCCGCCTGATGGCAACCGGTATCCGGGATGTCATCTGCAGCGATACGATAGAGCAGGCATGCAGCAGGATCTCCGCAGCAGAGACGATCGCGTGCGCTATCCGGAATTACTGATCTTATGCCGGAAACACCACCAGCCGGCATTTCATCCCAGGGCCTCTCATGAAAGCGGTTCTCGATGCAAGTGTCTTCTTTTCCGACTGGCATCCCGATGGCGAACTGTTTACCACACCTTCCGTCTGTGATGAACTCCGGGATATCCGGTCGAAGGGAAACTTTGAGAAACTCAGCGCGAGCGGCCTCCGGGTCGTCTCACCGGGTCAGGCAGGCATCGAACGGGTCACTGCCGCTGCAAAAACAAGCCGTGATGCCGGTGTAATCTCGGCGACCGATACCGATCTCCTTGCGGTGACCCTGGAACTGGAGGCTGTCCTGTATACGGATGATTTTGCCATCCAGAACGTAGCAACCGTTCTTGGGGTCGAAACCCACCCGATCGCCCAGAGGAAAGCGAGACGGATTCACTGGAAGTACCGGTGCGCCGGTTGCGGACGCTACTACGATCACGACGGGGAGTGCCCGGTCTGCGGCGCGATGGTGAAAAGAAAACTTAAATAAAAACTTAAATAGATTCCGGCAAATCTTTGTTCATGTCTTCGCTAGACGATCTGATTGGCAGGGCCAAGCTGCTTCTCGGGGAAGGGCACAGCCCGGGTCAGATTGCAGATGAACTCTCCCTTTCCATGGAGACGGTGACGTGGCTCCTGACGCAGGGGAAGGGAACGACCGCACCCAAGGATGTTCACATTGACTGGACCGCAGTCTCCAGCCATGCCCCCCTGCTGGAAGAGACCGCCCTGATGCTGCTGAACCGGTATTACCAGTCCCATAAAGATGACGATACCGAATCCCCCGCAGCGGATGTTATCGTGGGGATCGCGCTCTCGGGAATACCGCTGGCAACCGTGATCGCAGTCCAGGAGGCGACCCAGCTGGCCATCTATCACCCGTCCAAACAGAGCCAGAGCGACAAACCAACGGGATCGATCAGCGGGAATTTTGCGTCGGTGAACGGGCAGCGGTGCATCATCATCGACGATGTGATCACCTCAGGCAATACGATGAAAGAAGTGATCAAATACCTAAAAAAGCACAATGCCACACCCATCGCCATCTGGGTGATCTTCGACAAGCGCGGTATCAAGGATATCGATGGGGTCCCGGTCTATTCGCTCTTTAAAATCTCCCGTATCGACTGAACTCACCTTTTTTTGGAACCTGCACAGAATAATTTATATAGAAGTTCAATTCCACCTTTTACAACATCGGAGGATCTATTATGCTATCAGGACAGCCAATTATCATCCTAAAAGAAAATGTAGAGCGTAATTATGGGAAGGAAGCCCAGCGCTCGAATATTGCGGCGGCAAAGGCAATTGCCGGTGCCGTCAAGTCCACTCTTGGCCCACGGGGTATGGACAAGATGCTCGTCAGCGGCTCGGGCGATATCGTTATCACGAACGATGGCGCAACCATCCTCGGCGAAATAGCCGTTCAGCACCCCGGCGCAAAGATGGTGATCGAGGTCGCGCGGACGCAGGACGATGAAGTCGGCGACGGGACCACCACCGCGGTCATCCTTGTCGGCGCCCTGATGGAGCAGGCCGAAGGAATGCTCGAACAGGGTATCCACCCGACAGTTATTGCCGAGGGATACCGCATGGGCATGGAAAAGGCCCTTGAGATCACCAAAAGCCTCTCCCTGAAAGTTGATCCAACGGACCGTAAGACCTTACTCAAGATTGCCGACACCGCCATCACCGGGAAGTCCATCGAACAGGTCAAGGGCAAGCTGGACGGGATTATTGCGGATGCCGTGATGACCGTTGCCAGCAAGGAGAATGGCAAGATCCTGGTTGAAGAAGAAGATGTCATGATCAAGAAACAGAAGGGACAGGCCATGGGAGATGCCGAACTGATCCGCGGTGTGGTCATCGATAAGACCCGCGTTCATGACGGTATGCCCAAAAAAGTGAGCAAGGCGAAGGTAGCGCTTGTGTCAACCCCACTGGAGATTACCAAGACCCAGGTCAAGTCAAAGATCAAGATCTCCACCGCCGATCAGATCACTGCATTCAGCGAGCAGGAGCGCGAGGCACTCAAAAAACTCGCCGACCTGATCATCAAGAGCGGGGCAAATGTCCTCCTCTGCCAGAAAGGTATCTCGGACGCTGCCCAGTTCTATCTGGCAAAGGCAGGTATCCTTGCCATCGAAGATGTCCCCGAAAAGGACCTGAAATACGCAGCACGGGCACTCAATGCAAATATTGTCGGAAAGCCCGAGGCCCTGACTACAAAGGATCTCGGAACCGCAGACCTTGTTGAGGAAGACGATGACGGGAAGGTCACAAGAATCTCGGGCTGCAAGAATCCCAAGACCATTACCATCCTGCTTCGCGGCACCAGCGACTACCTGCTCGACGAACTCGAACGGGCAGTGGTTGACGGCACCCGCGTAGTCATGGATGCCATGGAAGACGGCACCTATGTCGTGGGCGGCGCAGCAGTAGAGACCGAGCTGCTCATGAAGATTAGGGACTACGCCCAGACCGTTGGCGGCCGCGTGCAGATCGCCATCGAGGCATACGCAACGGCATTTGAGTCCATCCCGCGGGCACTTGCGGAAAACTCCGGATTCAATGCAATCGACAAACTCGTTGAGCTCAAGAACATCCACTCCAAGGGCAAGAAGAATTATGGCCTGAATGTGTACGAGGGGAAAGTCGTGGATATGCTGGCAGAGGGCGTCATCGAACCCCTGCGTTCAAAACGCCAGTCGATCCAGAGCGCTTCGGAAACCGCCATCATGCTCATCCGTGTCGATGACATGATGATCACCCAGCAGGGCGGCAGGGGCGGTGCCCCGCACGGGATGTAATTCTCCTTAATACTAATCCCTTTTTTCTCTCATGCATTCTTTCAGGGTCTCCGGGCACACCAGAGTATCTCACATTACCTGCATGATTCAGATAACTATTAGAGTGATTGATGAGAAAAAATAGAGAACCGGGTGCCGAGGTAGTCTAGCCCGGGAAGGCGGTAGCCTCGAAAGCTACTGGCGCTTCGCGCCTCGGGAGTTCAAATCTCCCCCTCGGCGTTTTGAACCTGAGGTTCAAATCCTATTCTGCACTGTCAGTGAGCGGTTTTTCCCCTTTCGGCGGCAACCCTTCAAAAGAGCTGCAAATTTGCCTGATTTTTCCAGAAAAATCGATTATTATTACGTTTTCCCCAGTTTGGCATTTCAAAAGAAATAAATATTGAGTGTTCATAGTATATGACAGGGAGAACGTACTACCATACGAGTCGATCGTAGGATAAAGGAGCAGCTGAACAGGTATGATCCGTATAAAACAGAATAAACCCGCTATTTCCCCGGACGCGAAGTCCTTTCGCTCCATACGGAGACTTAACCTGAATCGTACCTATATGCCCTTAAAGATTGGTGCGATTGCAGGGTATATCCTGCTTGGCATGCTCTCGGCATCCACGTCCATGTTTGGCATAATTGTCGGTGCCATCCTTCGCATTGTGGGATTGTAACATCAAATCTCCTGTTTTTTTATTATACTCAGTTCACAGCCGTGGCAGTCCACTCGTTCCTGCGATTTTAACGACTGGTTGCAGGAACAGACCCGCCCACGAAGGACCATTGATACGTGAGAGCCATCCCGGTCATCACAGGAATTCCAATAAAAAAGAGATAATCCCGGTCGCGATCCCGGGAATCAGCCGACTACGGTGATCGTACCATGCATGGATGGGTACATGGCACAGGTATACTCATACACCCCGACGCGGTTGAACTGCTGGCTGGAGGACTGGCTGGGGCCGAGAAGGAAGGCCGTGAAATCCCCATTTGCAAAACTGACCCGGTGGGGATAATCGTCATTGTTCACCCACCGTACCTGCGAGCCGACTTTGATCGTCAGTTTTGCCGGATCAAATTCGTACTTATAGATCGACACCGTGGTTTCCGAAACCGTGAGCGTGGTGGAAACGGGAGTTGCCACGGTTGGCACAGGTGTGTGCGGAATGGTCGTCTGCTTAGCGGTCGGTGTTGATACCGGTGTTGAAGGCTGTTCAGAGGGGGCTTCAGCACATCCCGCAACGATCGCAAGAGCAGCAATAAGGACGAGAATTACAAACCATCTCTTCATACATATTTTTCAGCAGGAGACCACAAAAAGATGATTGGCACTGCAGGACCGTCAGGTCTCACCGGATTCGCCCGGTGAGGACGGGGGATCCTGTTCAGATCCGGAGATGAGGGTAATTTCCATAGACGTCAGCGCATCCATGAACTCCCCGATGTGGTAATGATCTAAAAGGGCCAGATCAGAGAACAGGTCGTCCGGCAGGAGGCTGGCAAACTTCCAGCCGTCCCGCTTTGGCATGGGCAGCAGGGCACCGATCTCGTCCCGGGAAAGTCCCCGGATCGTTTCCAGCGCGGATACGACCCGGGTACCGGCCCCGGTCGTTCCCGCACCGGTAACGCGGACGATGAAATCCGTGGCCCCGGTCCGGCATTTTTTGTCAAGGCACCCCCGCACGAGCAGCGCCAGGATGCGGTTGAACCGGCTCCCGTGCAGGGACCAGATGACAACATCATGCCTCCCCTTCCGGTTCGTTTCCCGGACAACCAGCCCGTGCAGATTCACTCCTTCAAGGAGTTTTGCAAGCAGTCCCAGGATGATCTCCTGCTCATCATCTCCCAACGGCAGTATCGAATCCCCCCTCATACGGATCGCTGCGATCTGCTCGCAGATGAGGGAGGAGTACCCGCTCTCCCCGGTACCGGTCCAGAAGGTGCCGGACTTGCTGGAACCTGACGGCAGGACGACAACAAGATTATGCCCTTCATCGCACTTCAGCATCGACCAGGTCCGGCCGCCCAGCATGATCGCCTCCGTTTTGCTGCTGTTGACAAACCGGGCATCGAGCGTTCCCACCACCTCGCCATCCGGTGTGATTGCCCGGTACTCCCCGCCCCCGTTGATCACCGAGTACAGGTCCTTGCCATTGGACCTTCCGAAGAGTCGTTCCATCTCACTCCCAGGCATCAGCATCTCGCCATCGGTTGTGATGAACCCCTCCGAAATGAGATGCCCGATGAGATGATCCAGATCCAGCGGCTGTATCCCGGCAAACACCGGGTGGGAGAGCAGGTCCCGGCTGATCTTCCGGCGGCTCGTACGGGGATGATGGTACAGGGTGAGAAGGAGCTGCTGGAGCAGGACATTATACGGCTGCTCCAGCGGGTGCAGGGCCTCCACGGTCCGGTTCATGGCACATTCGATGATGGCGCAGGAGCAGAGCAGATCGCAGGGTCTCTCAAGCACCCAGGCCACGTAGGCTGCTTTTCCCCTGCGGCCGCTCCGGCCCATCCGCTGGAGAAACGAGGAGACGGAGTCCGGCGGGCCGACCTGCACCACGATATCGAGATCCCCGATGTCGATGCCCAGTTCGAGCGTGCTCGTGCAGATGATACAGGCCCCCCCCTGTGACAGGAATGCATCCTCGGCAGCCTTGCGCGTGTCCGTGGAGAGCGAGGAGTGGTGGATGTGGAGATTGCGGACCCGCCCCCGCAGGGCCGATGCCAGGTTCTCTGCCGTACTGCGGCTGTTGACAAAGACCAGCGCCTTCCGCTCGGCAACCATGGCGGCAATGGCACTGAACCGTTTGTGCTCCTCCGGTTCAACGAGAAAACTGAACTGCTTTTTCTGAGGTGGTGCGGGGACGGCAACGAGCGCACTGCCGTGGCGGTCCTCCGAGAGCCAGTGCAACACCTCCTCCGGGTTTCCGGTCGTTGCCGAGAGGCCGATTCTCTGGATCGTTCTTCCCGTCAGCGAATCAAGACGGCCGAGCAGCACCTTGAGATGGGCCCCCCGGTCGGTCTCAACAAACGCATGCAGCTCATCGATGATAATGAACCGGACCTGCCGGAGATCGAACGACAGGGTTGGTTCCTGAAGGAGAACTTCAAGGGATTCGGGCGTGATCATCAGGAAGTGCGGAGGCTCCCCTTTCCACGAGCGGCTGCCTTTGGGTACATCCCCGTGCCACTTCATCACCGAGAGGGATGTCGGGATACAGAAGGCAGCAAACCTGTCTTCCTGGTCGTTGATCAAGGCTTTCAAGGGGGAGAGGTAGAGGCAGGCCAC
Source organism: uncultured Methanoregula sp. (assembly GCA_964592875.1). Lineage (GTDB taxonomy): Archaea > Halobacteriota > Methanomicrobia > Methanomicrobiales > Methanospirillaceae > Methanoregula. Next base: position 261,434 of record CAZQGG010000003.1, on the reverse strand, counting down.
ACCGGCCCTGCCGTGTTTCAGGATATCGTCCATCACCGGGATGAGGGCGGCTTCTGATTTGCCCCCGGCTGTCGGGGCAATGACGAGCACATCGTTTCCAGTAGCCACTGCCTCGTATGCCCGCTCCTGCACCGTACGGAGCTCGGACCAGTCGAGCCTCTGGGCAAGTACCTGCTGGAGGGACTCATGCAGGGATGAGAAGACGGACGTCACGGTTTCTGCATGAGTGGTTGTGCCCCGGGCATTATGGCCTTTCCCGTCCACTTCCCGCAGGGAGAGATGTACAGATCTGTCCGTCAGGGATCATTTGAAAACTATTATATATACCAGTCTCCAGAATAATTATCCGGTAAACAATGATATCACCATGGGCTTCCCCAATCGTTTTTCAGTTCAGCCCATGCGCATTCCTTTTTAGATAGGGGACCTGCCTTCGTTTAGGTCCCCGTGCAATGGCGTGATGAAAGAGTTTACCAGAGGTTTTCATTATGATTCTTGGAATTCCTGATCCCCAGATATTGCTCGGCTATGGACTGGCCATCGGCTTAGCCCTGGCGTGTATTGTGTACGGCTGGTTGCGCTGGAACGAGGCGGAGGGCACCCATGGCCGTTGATACCGTGACGATGGCGGCGATGGTCCTCATCTACCTTGCTGCCACCCTTATCATCGGTTATCTCGGGTATAAAAAGACGAAAAATACCGAAGACTACCTGGTCGCAGGCAGGTGCAGCCATCCGGTCATCATCGCCCTCTCCTACGGCGCCACGTTCATCTCCACCTCCGCCATCATCGGGTTTGGCGGGCAGGCAGCGAATCTCGGCATGAGCCTGATCTGGCTGACCGTGCTGAATATCGGGGTCGGCATCCTCCTTGCCTTCGTCATCTTCGGCAAGAAGACCCGGGAAATCGGGAACCGCCTCTCTGCCGTCACCTTCCCGGACCTGATGTGCAAGATCTACAAGTCCCCGCTGATGCAGTACATTGCCGGGTTCATCATCGTCATCTCGATGCCGCTCTACACTGCCGCGATCCTCATCGGGGGCGCACGGTTCATCGAGCCCACGCTCGGTATCGACTACACAACGTCCCTGATCCTCTTTGCTGTCATTACCGCAGTGTACGTGGTCTTTGGCGGGCTGATCGCGGTCATGTACACCGATGCCTTCCAGGGCACGATCATGCTGATCGGTATGACCGTCCTCCTTGCCCTCACGCTCGTTGCTGTCGGCGGGTTCACCGCGGGCTCTACGGCCCTTACGAACATGGCCGACCTTGTCCCGAAAGCCCTCGCCGACCAGGGAATGACCGGGTGGACTTCCATGCCGGCCCTTGGCTCCCCGATCTGGTTCACGGTCATAACAACGCTCGTACTGGGCGTCGGTATCGGTGTCCTTGCCCAACCGCAGCTCGTGGTCCGGTTCATGACGGCAAAGGACAACAAGTCCCTGAACCGGGCGATACTCGTGGGCGGACCGTTCATCCTGATGATGACCGGTGTTGCCTTCACGGTTGGTGCGCTCAGTAACGTGTACTTCTACCAGACCTCAGGCAAGATCGCCATCGATGCTGCGGGCGGCAACGTGGACGCGATCATGCCGCTCTTCATCAACCAGGCCATGCCCGACATCTTCGTCGTCATCTTCATGCTGACGCTCCTCGCAGCGGCCATGTCCACGCTCTCCGCCCTCTACCATGCCATGGGAACGGCCCTTGTCTGCGACCTCTGGGGCAGGGGTAAGGAGTGCGCCCTCTCCATGCGTGCCCACCAGTACGGCATCGTCATCATGATGGTGCTCTCGACCATCCTCGCCTTCCTCCTCCCGATCAGCATCATTGCCCGGGCCACCGCGATGTTCATGGGCCTGTGTGCCTGTGCCTTCCTGCCGGCATTCGCTGTCGGGGTCTATGCAAAGGCCCCCTCAACAAAAGCAGCGCTGTACAGTATGGTCACCGGTGCCGTGGTCTGGTTCCTCTGGACCGCATTCTTCCATGCAGCAGAGGCCAAACCCCTTGGCCTCTGCCAGGCACTCTTCGGCAAGGTCACGCTCCTTGGCGCACCGTGGACCGCAGTGGACCCCATCGTGATCGCGCTGCCGATCTCGCTCGTCGTCATGGTTGCCCTGCAGGTACAGGCAGGAAAAGCACAGCCTGCCGCAGCTGCTGCTTAAAAGAAAAATCTCTGGCGGGAGTGGCCCGGTGCGGTTATTCCCGTGGAGAAACTTTTTTTGTCCTGCACACCGAGAGATAACCATGGAACTCGCACAGAAGAAGTGCACGACATACAAGGCCGGATCCCCGCCCCTTACGAGGAAAGATACCATGGAACTCCTCGGGCAGGTGCCGGACTGGTCGCTCAATAACGGTCACCTCCAGCGGATCTTCGGGCGGGCTGACGCGGCAGACTGCATCGCGTTCTTCAACGAGATTATGAGCCTTGCAACAGCGGAAGGGCATTTTCCGGATATCTGCATGAAGGAGTCCCGCACAATCGAAGTCTCATTCTATACCTATCCGGCCGGTGGTCTCACCCTGAACGATTTCATCATGGCTGCCAAGATGAACGAGATGGGAAAGCCGGAATAACTCTTTTTTAGGTCTTGAACCCCGACAACCGGGATTGCAGGGGATATAATTCAATCCATACCCGGCGGGGATCGTGGATTAGTATGCAAAAGAAAGAGAGATAAAAATTGGACCAGAGATCCAATTCCACAATTCTTCAGTTGAGCCGGAGCCGTTCCCCGTTTCTCATCGGGTGGACCGTGCTGTTGGCCACATACCCGAGATCGCCGGCGAATTCCGCGTAACTGGCAGTCATCTTCAGGTCGGCATGGGCGGGAATGATGTGCTGCGGCTGGAGCAGCTGGAGGAACTCGTAGTGATCTTCCCGGTAGGCATGACCGCTCACGTGCAGGTCCTCGAAGATCCGGGCGCCTGCCTTCCTCAGGTGCTGCTCCACAACGTACCGCTGCCCGAAGTTCATCGGGTTTGGGATCACGTTCGCGGAGAAGAGCACCTTGTCACCCTTGTTCAGCTGGTACGGGGTATCACCCAGCGCAAGCCGGGTCAGAATCGAGCCGGGCTCGCCCTGGTGACCGGTGACAATCGGCAGGAACTTCTCTTTTCCCTCCTTCATCATCCGGCGCATCATCCGGTCGACCGTCCTGCGGTTCCCAAAGACGCTTGCAGTCGGCGGGAACGAGACGAACTTCATCTGCTCCGCGGTAACGGCATACTTCTCCATCGAGCGGCCAAGGAAGACCGGCTTCCGGCCGATCTCGTGGGCGCACTCCGCGATGGTCTTCACCCGTGAGATGTGGGACGAGAACGTGGAGACCACGATCGCGCTCTTGTCATCCTCGAAACTGGTGATAACGTCCCGCACAAGGTCCCGGGCGATCCGCTCGCTGGGGCACCGGCCCGGGCGGTGGATATACGTGCTCTCCACGATCAGGGCCAGCACGCCTTCCTTCCCCAGCTGGCGGAAGCGGGCAAAGTCCGGCGGCTTGCCGATGACCGGCGTCCTGTCGAACTTGAAGTCGCAGGCATAGACGATCGCCCCGTGGGGGGTGTGGAGCACCGGTGTCACGGTATCGATGATCGAGTGCTGCGTGTGCACGAATTCAAGGACCAGGTTTGGCGAGAGTGTGTACTTCTGGCCGGCGGAGAGGGCAAAGAGCCGGTTGCCGACGCCGAACTTCTTCTCGCCCGAGATCTGCTGGCGGATCAGTTCGGTTGCATAGGGCGTTGCAATGATGGGTGCCTTGTACCGGTGCGCCAGTTTCGGGATGGCCCCGATATGGTCGAGGTGGCCGTGCGAGCAGACGATCGCTTTCACGGTGCCTTCGACGGATTGCAGGACCGTATCGTCCGGAATTGCCTTGATCTTGATCAGATCAAGGGAATGCATCTCGTCGACTTCCGCATCCTCGTGGATCATCAGCTGGTCCAGGCGGAGCCCCATGTCAAAGATGACAATTTCCTTGCCGCAGCGGACGGCGGTCATGTTCCGCCCGACCTCGTCATATCCTCCTACGGCGATTATCTCTATTTCCATTGCTGTTGTATCTCCTCAAATGATGTATCTGGTATTCGCGGGAATTTCCCGACTGGTGTTAGTATTCTCACGGTATCGGGCGAGGGAATCGGGATATATTCATCCCGCAGGAGCGGCTCTGTGAGCAGGGATCATTTCGTATCCCCGGTTCCACAGGTATGAACCTTCGTTTGCTTCCCTCAAAGCAAAAATCCTGAAAAAACTTTTCAGGATCATCGCCCTTCACGGTGACATGATCAGGGTTCATCACCACGAGACCGTGGATCATCGTGACCCTGTCCGGATACCGGTATCTTCTCCCGGCGCCGGTGCAATATGATGGGAATACTGCCATCATCCGTGATGCCTGATGAGGCTCGTCCTCCAGACAGGCTGATCCGGGCCATATGAAGATACCCGGAATCGTGTGTAAGTTAAATCGTGATACAAATACATCAACCTTTGTCTTCCCGCAAAACGGTGAGAGACCGGGGAGTGCACGACATCTCCCCGGGAAAAAGGAGATTACATCACGACCCTTGTTACGACCCCGTGGATTTTCTCGGGGGGCAGGGAGTAGAACTGGATGAACGGCGGGGTGTTCTTCTTGATGAGCCCGTAGATCTTCCAGATGAGCTTGTCGGAGACGATGGTCTCGATGCCGTAGAAGATCGTCTTCTCGTCGATCCCTTTCTCCTGCAATAACTTCACCACATCCACGATCTCCATGTACCCGCACGAGATCCGGAAGATGTGGAGCCCTGGGGCGACACCGGTGTCGAAATCGGTGGCTACCCCGAACGGCTTCTCCGTGATATTGATGGAGACGAGGATATTGTTCTCGTACAGGATCTCGTTCTGGAAGAAGACCTGGGGAAGATAGGGGGAGATGTTCCTGATGTCCCCGATGAAGTAGAGCGCGGTCCCCCGGATCTTGTGCAGGCTCGCATAACTCTCCTTGTAACGGGGGAGGAACTCCTCGAGCGGGAGGGGTTTGAGCATCGCGTGGAGCTTATCCTGGCCGAGAATGAACGTAACGATGATGATCAAGGGAATCGTGGCGATAAAAAACGACCAGTACGCGCCGTGGGGGATCTTGAAGAGGGTCGATACGAAGAAGACCACATCGATGAGGATGAGGGCTCCCGCGATGAGCATCTTCGCTTTTGCGTTTTTCTTGAAGAAGATCATCGTCATGAGGATCGCAGAGATCATCATGGAGCCCGAGACCGCAAGGCCGTACGCGGCCGACAGGTTCTCCGAGGTCTGGAACTCGAAGATGACGAGCAGCACGGCGCCGAGCAGCATCCAGTTGATCCCATCGATATAGATCTGGGACCGCAGCTCGGGCGAGGTGTATTCTACCTTCATCTTGGGGAGGAAGCGGGTCATCATGCCCTGGTACACGATCGAGAACATCCCGGAGATCATCGCCTGCGAGGCAATGACCGTGGCACAGATACTCAGGATGAGGAAGGGGACGAGGATGATGGGGCTGATGTGATTGATCATCGCGAAGAGGACGTTATGGGTATTGTCGGTCTGGATCACGTACGCACCCTGGCCGAGATAACTGAGGATGAGCGCCGGGAGGACCACGATCCAGCCCTTGATAATCGGCTCCCGACCCAGGTGGCCCATATCTGCGTAGAGCGCTTCCCCCCCGGTAACACAGAGGATCACCGCGGACATGACCATGAGCGATGCCCATCCGTTGTCGAAGAGGAAATCCACGGCATAGGTCGGGCTTAGGGCATAGAGCACCTGAGGGGCGCCAATGATGGAGATGAGGCCGGTGAGCGCGAGCGCGCCAAACCAGATCACCATGACCGGGCCGAATGCCCAGGCAACGCGGTCGGTCCCCCGCCGCTGGAAGAGGAAGAGCCCGATCGCAATGGCAGCAGCGATCAACAGGAGGGTGAACTGGCCGGTCGCTTCAAACCCCGGGATCAGCACGATGCCCTCGACTGCAGAGAGGATACTGATCGCCGGGGTGATCACCCCATCCCCGATGAAGAGGGCAATCCCGATGATCGTGAGAACGGAGACGGCTGATGCTGCGATCCCGGGTTGTAAGAGCGTGTCGAGGATGTTCCTGAGCACGATCGTCCCACCCTCTCCCTTGTCGGAGAGCGACATGGCGAGCCAGATGTACTGGACCGTGATGATGATGAGCAGCGTCCACGTGACCAGGGAGAGGAGACCAAAGATATTGAACGAGGAGGGGATCATGAAGAGCATGACCGCTCCCATCGTGTAGATAGGGCTGGTGCCGATATCCCCAAAGACAAGTCCGAGGGACTTGACGATCTTCGAGGAGGAACTGGCCGTATCACCCATTTCGTAAAGGTGGATCGCCAGACCGAGTAAACCTTTTGGATTTGTCGCCCTTGAAAATTATGTTTTTTAAAAAAGTGATTAATCCAGCCCGAACTTCCGGTTGATCTTCTCCCGGATCGCTTCCTTGGGGTACGCCCCGATGATCCGGTCCACCAGCTGGCCGTGGGAGAAGAGCATCATGGCCGGGATCGCGTCGATGTTGAACTGCATGGCAAGACTGCGGTTGTCATCGGTATTGCACTTGCCAAACGCAACTCTTCCGGCAAATTCAATGGAGAGCTCGTCCATGATGGGCGCGATCCGCCGGCAGGGCCCGCACCATTCCGCCCAGAAATCGACCACCGCACAATTATTGGTACCTACAAACTGCTGGAAGTGCATCTCGTCAACATTCTCTACACTGCCCGTCTTCTTCTCGTGCTTCATCTTCTCTTCCAACTCCTTTTTGCGCTGCTCCCGGAGGAGGGCAAGCTCATCATCCATATTTTCATTATGACGACGCTGCTCATTTAATGCTAGCGTACCGGGCATCCCTGTCGTTCTTTTAGGAAGTGAGTAAAGTATATCAGCGGATGCCGACTATATTATAACCCTGATTATAGGAAGCGAGGTAGGGTAGTCAGGATATCCCGTCGGGCTCATAACCCGAAGATCGATGGTTCAAATCCATTCCTCGCTACTACACTTTTCTAAAAAAGATTCTGGTTGTTATTTTCTCATACCCGTTGCGATTACGGAACCGATGACCCCGGCAACCGCTAACCATCCCAGCGGTGATTTCACCGTTGCCTGCGGTGAGGATGTTTTTGCTGCTGAACAGGTTGTGTTCAGGGCCGCAAGGTTCTCACTTGCGCTGCCAAAGCCCGGCCAGGCCAGCACATAGCCGTCATCGAATGCTATGGATTTCTCCAGCGCCGCAGCCGCACCGGTGCAGTCCCCACTGGAGGCAAGGATCCTGCCCTTCACATGCCAGTAATGGGCGCTTTCGGGAGCGAGGTAGATCGCTTTATCAATCGCAACAAGGGCTTCGGCATTCCTCCCCATTCCCTGAAGAGCCAGCGCCCTGACACCCCAGTTCACCGGGTAGGTGGCATCGAGGGCGATGCCGGCATCTGCATCGGCAAGGGCGAGGAAATTGTTACCAAGCGCCAGGTACCCGTATCCCCGGTTTGCATACCGCACCGGTTTTGGATCCAGCGGGATGGCACGGGATACGATATCCACGGACTTCTGGTACTGCCCTACCTTCCGGTAAGCATAGCCCTGGAGGCAGAGCAGGTCGGCGTTCTCCGGGTACCATGCAACACCCCTCGTCGTGATGAGGAGCGCGCCGGTCCAGTTCGTTGCTGCAACGGCATCCTTTGCTTCCATGATATAGACCGATGCCTCCTGTGGGGGAGTTCCGGTCGTGTCTGCGGGTGCTGATGAGACCCCGGCAGTTGAAGATGCCGCGTCCATTCCCGGCATAAGAAGGCAGACCATCAGAAGTGAAAGGATAAGGATTTTTATGAGATTTTTCATGATATTCCACCCGGGGATTATTTTTAGAATATTCCTATAAAACCATACGGATTCTTTAAAAAAACGGGCGGAATTTTCTACCAGCGAACAGGACCATAAGGATTCCAGTCATCCCTTCCTCGCCACCGTCACCACAAACGTCCGGTTCCGGTACACCACGTCCACATCCGAAAACCCGGCCTCCTTCAGCCAGGCCAGCTGGTCGGAAAGTTTATCGTTCCTGTCAAGCGTATCCCGGCGCTTCAGGATCTCGTTATGCTGCTCTTCAGACATCGGCCCGCTTTTTAAAAATTTATTCCAGTATTCCAGGTATCGCTCGCGGAAGTACGGCATCTCGCCATCAGCCTGGTCAGCGTTCACGAACATACCGCCCGGCTTCAGCGCGGAGAAGATCCGGTGAAAGAGCCGGCGCTTGTCCGCGGATTCCAGGTGATGGATGGAGAGTGCCGAACAGGCAATATCGTACGGCCCGCCCAGATCCCCCGTGGAATAATCTGCGATCACGTACCGCGTGTGCTCCCGGCCACGGAACCGTTCCCTTGCCATCGCGAGCATATTCTCAGCAATGTCAACAAGGGTCAGGTGCGCATCCGGAAATTTCTCCAGCATCCATGCGCTCAAAAGGCCGGTACCGGCACCGATGTCAAGAATCGCTGGTGTGGGCTGATCCGATTCCGCAGCCCAGACCGCGGTGGCATAGAACTGCCGCATCTCCGGAATGATATACTCCCGGTGCCGGTCATAATCCTGCGCAAACCGGTTGAATGCCTCACGTACCTGTTCCAGAACAATCCCTTCCGAATAGTTATGCCATGCCGGGGGGTTTGGGGGTCTTTTCCCGCACGGACACGAGTACCGTAAACACTTTTCCCCGCGCATCTACGAGAGGCCGCACCGAGACACGAACCTTCCGGCGTTTGGACGTGGTTGTCACAAGGGCAGTATTGGTATCATAGATCACAGCGTTCTGGTGGGATGCAGCCTCGGCAACGGGATCTTTCAGCTGCTCCCCGGTCTTGTCATTGATGAGCATCACCACCTCCCGCCAGTGTTTCATTAAGATCTTTTCAGCCGGCAGATCGATATACCACGTTGCATTGGCATTGAAGAAGATGATCCGCCCGGTCCGGTCCGTGATAATGATTGCCTCGGGCATATCCATGATCTTCTTCGGATCGCCGGCAGGATACATTTCGGGGGTTCGGGGCCGGTCCTCATGATTGCAGAGTGCGAGTTCTACGGATGTCGCGATCATGATCTCCGTGAACGGCTTGAAGATGATCCCGTACGGGTGTGAGAGTTTCGCTCGTTCGAGACGTTTCTCGTCCGTCATGCCGGTAATGAACAGGATCGGGTAATGGAAGAGGCGGAAGAGGTAATAGGCGGCATCAATGCCATCCATCGACCCGGCCAGGCCGATATCCATGATCACGAGGTCGGGATTGATCCCCGGGGTTTTGAGAACGGCTTCTTCACCGCTCGTAATGACACCGGCCACCGTATACCCTCTCTTCTGGAGCATGAGGGTAAGAATCTGGGGGATGATGGGATCATCATCGACAATCAGGATACGAGGGTTGGGGGGCATTACGACTCCAAAGCCAAACGGCGTTAACCGGGTGTTATTCTATGATAATTAAACGTTTGGTACATTCGGAGTAAAAGGGGGCGTTTTCCCGGACGTTACACTTCGAACGAACCAAGTTTTGACTGGATGGTGCCATCCGTAAAATTGATCTGGCAGGCCTTCGCCTTCTCGCCATCAATGGGGAGCGGGTAACACCCGGTCAGGCAGCCGGTACAGAGGCACTCGCCACCAAAACCGATCGCCTCCACCAGCGCATCGAGCGAGATGTGATGGAGTGTGGTTGCCGTGATGCTCTTCCGGACCTCCTCCTCGCTACGGTTATGCGCAATCAGTTCCTCACGCGTGGGAAAATCCACGCCAAGATAACAGGGGGCCTTGATCGCAGGAGAGCCCACCCGGACATGGACTTCGCGGGCACCGGCCTCACGGACAAGGTTGATGATCCTCTTCGAGGTTGTGCCCCGGACGATGCTGTCGTCAACGAGCACCACCGATTTGTCCTTGAGATGCGCCGGGATCGGGTTGAGCTTGATCCGGACCGCCTTCTCCCGCTCCTTCTGGGTGGGCATGATGAACGTCCGCCCCATGTACCGGTTCTTCATCAGGGATTCGACATACGGGATCTTCGATGCTTCCGCGTACCCGATGGCATATGCCGTCCCGGAGTCGGGCAGGGCACCGACCGAATCGGCATTGACGGGTGCTTCCTCATGGAGTTTCTTGCCGATCTTCCGCCGGACATCGTAGACCAGCACCCCGTCGATGATCGAGTCGGCCCGGGCAAAGTAGATGTACTCGAAGATGCAGTGGGCACGCCGTTCAGCCACCGCGATCTGCATACACCGGACCCCCTCCGCATCGATCCGGATCAGTTCGCCGGGCTTCACATCCCGGAGGAGCTTTGCACTCAGCGCATCGATGGCAACACTCTCTGAGGCGATCATGTAGCCGTGCTCGGTCTTACCGATACAGAGCGGCTTGATACCCATCGGGTCCCGGAAACCGTAGAGGGCCCCGTCGATCATAATGGCCACCGAATAGGAACCCACGAGCTTGTGCATGCAGAGACCCACCGCGTCCTCGACCGAACCCGCGTTACTGATCGCGTCGATCAAGATCTTTGCAATGATCTCGGTGTCGGTGGTGGTGGTGAATATCTGGCCGGCCTGCTCGTACTCGGCACGGAGGGCACACGTATTGACCAGGTTCCCGTTATGGGCGATGGAGATGAAATGATCCTGGAACTGGAAGTTCAAAGGCTGGATATTCTCGGGAAGGTTCGAACCGGTGGTCGGGTACCGGACATGACCGACGCCGGCCGTGCCTTTCAGGTCGGATAAAACAGATGGGGAAAAGACATCGGCAACCAGACCGCTCCCCTTGAATTTGTGGAGGTTTGTGCCATCAAAAGTTGATATCCCGGCGCTCTCCTGACCGCGGTGCTGGAGAGCGTACAGGGCATAATAGAGCTGGATTGATACACCGCCAGCATCGACGATGCCAACGATTCCACACATGATACAACTCTTAATGCGTTACTGTTTTTGGTCGCTTGGTGTGCCACTTATAGTTGGAGATTTTCGTGCTCTTGCCAAACCCACAGGCAGAGCAGACTTTCTTCTGGGCATGGAACGAGATCTTCCCGCAGCGTCGGCAGGCGATGTGCGTGAACTTGTTCCTCTTTCCCATTGATGGAGTGCCTTTTGTCATGTTACTTCACCTTATTGTTCGAGTGATGGAGAGATATAAATTACATTATCCCCACGGACGATGAGCGTGCCGACCTTCTGGACCTGCCCGTTCTCCACTTCCTCAGCCTTATCAAGGACGAGGTTCATATGTACGTCATATCCCTGGAGAACGCCCCGTATTTCTCTCCCGCCTTTGAGAGATACAATCACGGGCTGACGGTTCAGCACCAGATCCAAAATATCCAACGGTCTTTTGGTCATAAAACTACCCTGTTACCATCGCTCTGGAGTAATATGTATGTGCGAGCGGATCACTTAAACATACCGTAGATCCCCTCCGGGCAATAAGGATTCCTGAGGAAAATTTCACGGGATAGTTATAGATGGATCGTCCTAATGGAAATGATTTTCTGGCTGCCGCTCTGATCGTTTAGTCAGAGCAATGAAGAAGATCATCGTAAAAAAACGTCATTCGATCCGTAAGAGCCAGGCCCAGGATCTCCTCGCGCGGCTCGCGCTCCAGATCGGACCGTCGGCAAACCTCTTCCATGCGGAGATGATTGAAGTCCTCGAGACCACGGCAAACGTCTCGCTCTTCATGGTGACCAAGAAGCCGCTCCTGATGGCAACCGAAGCGTGGGTCTTTCCGACCCTGAAGGGTGCGGTCCAGAGCCCGTTTCCCGAACGGCGTGTTGCGGTGGATGCCGGGGCAATTCCGTTCGTGATGAACGGCGCGGATATCATGCGGCCCGGGATCGTCTCGTGCACGGACGATGTGAAGGCGAATGCACCCGTTCAGATCGTCGATGAGCGGCACGGTAAACCGCTTGCTATCGGTGTCTCGCTCTTTGATGCGCCCGATCTGCGGGCCAAAACTGTCGGTAAAATGGTAAAAATGTTCCATCACGTCGGTGACGAGATCTGGACCCTTGAGATCTGAACCGGATGCGGATCGCGGACGGTACAGAAAAAACCCTGTTTTGACCATATTTTTCCCAGAAATCCCTGTCCGGAGGCTTCAAAATAGATACTATTAAATAATTTTCACCATACAGTTTTTTTATGGTTAAGATCATAGACACCCTCCTTGGCAAGAGCGCAGCACATTCGGACGACGACTATATGGAACTGGATCTCGCGTCGTACGAGGAACGCGGAAGCGGATCGCCGGCCCTCCTGGTAAAGATTGCAACGATCACCGATCTCAAGGACACGCCCCGCGTAAAGGACGAGGTCTACTCCGGCAACATCGTGATCGTCGACATCTCCCGGCTCAAGATGGACAAGATCTCCTACGAGCGTGTCTTAAAGGACTTAAAAGAAGTGGCAAAGGATGTCAACGGCGACATCATCGGCCTTGGCGACCAGCGCTACGTGGTGCTGACCCCGATGTCGGTGAAGATCTCACGCGACAAGATCGGTGGAGCATAAGTGCCAACAGTCGTCCCGGGTCCGTGTCCCTGTTGCAATACTGAAATCGAATACCTGTATAAGACTGAAAATATTCCCTATTTTTCCGATATCCTCATCATCTCGGCAATATGCCCCACGTGCGGCTACAGGTTCGTCGATACGCAGCTCTTGAAACAGGCCGATCCCGCACGGTACACCATGGCAGTCACTACGACCGATGACCTCTCGGTCCGGGTGGTGCGGAGCATGAGCGCTGCTATCGAGCTTCCCGAACTCGGGGTCCGGATCGATCCGGGCCCCTCGTGCCAGGGGTTCGTGTCGAACGTGGAGGGCGTGCTCGACCGGATCGTGGAGGTCGTGACCGGGGCGATGCGCCGGGGCACGGACGAGGAGAAGGAGAATGGCGCTGCCCTCCTTGCGGATATCGCCCGGGTGAAGGCCGGTACGTTCCCCGTTACGCTGATTCTGGAAGACCCAAGCGGGAACAGCGGGATCATTGCAGATAAGGCGAAGAAATCCGCATACGTACCGGAAGAGTAAGCTGATCTTTCCTTTTCCTGACAATAACAAAAATTTTAGCTCTGAAGAAGAACGAGAAATAAACCTCGCTTCACCGGGGTAACCCTGCTTTTTTTCCGTTCTCTTTTTTCACAAAGGTTCGTGATCGTTTCCCTGCGGCAGACCAATGCCGGTCACTTCTCCGGAAGGATTCTGTACGCACCAGCCGGCACCACTATCTCGAACCTGGCACCGGCACCCGGCGTCCCGGTCTCTCTGATGGTGATCCGGGTGATATCCAGGATCTCCCGGATCAAAAAGAGGCCAAAACCGGTATTCTCCCCATATCCCCGCTCGAAGATCCGCTCCTTTACCGTCCCAGGGATCCCGATACCATTGTCTTCAAACGTGATCCGGAGCCTGCCCTCCGCCTCCACAACGGAGATCGTGATGGCATTCACCCCCTGGCCCCCGTGCCGGAGAGCATTATCGAAGAGGTTGGAGAAGACTTTCTGGAGCAGGGGATCTGCAAAGATCTCGACCCGGGGGATGCCCACGAGGGTGACCCGGGTTCCGTCAAGGTCAAGCCCGGTCTGTGCCTGCCCGATGCACGCGGCAAGATCCTGGAAATCCGGGTTTGCGGCACCGAGGCTCTCGTACGCCCGGGAGAAGTCCAGCTGGCGTTCGATCGCGGTTGCTATCTGCTCTTCCTTTGCAAGGTATTCTGTTGTTTTCTCCCTGTCGCCCTCGGCCAGCCGGGAGAGTTCCAGGTAGATCTTCATGCCGACGAGATGGTTCCGGATATCGTGGCGGGTGATGCTTGAGAGGAGGTTTAATTTTTTTATGGTGATCCGGAGCGATTCTTCACTGATCCGGAGATCTTCCGTCATGCATACCAGTTCGTGTTTCCGTTTCGCCTGGTAGTACCGGATGAGAAAGGCGCTGTCCGCGATGACCATGACGAGAAGGAGGGTCGTTGTTGCAAACGCGAACAGCTGATCTTCCGTGTGCAGGACGTCCCGGGACCAGAGGACCGCAAGCCACCAGTAGGGGAGGAGGACCACCAGAAGAGACGCTGATACCAGCAGCGCCTGGACGGGCGGATGGCTGAGTCGGGTGCGCAGACGTACGGAAATTTCAGAATATATTCTCGATCACTCCATGCCATCCTGGATCTTTTGGATGATCTCATATACGTTTCAGGATAATATGGTAACTACGTTATGGCTGGAAACGATTCCGGCTCCGGCACCAAGAGCGCTGCCACGGTCCCATTATTCCTGCGGGTTGCGCTGCTCTTCCTTCTCATCTGCCTGGACGCCCTCATTGCAAAGTTCGTGGTATTCTCCTTTGCAGCGGGTCCCGGGACATCGCTTTTGTATATCGTTGTCGCCGTGATGATCGTAACAACGCTCTGGTTCGGCCTCTGGGGTGCCTTTGCCGCGTACGCCGGCTGCTGGATCGGTGCGGGGGTCTTAAGCGGTCTCTCCCCCACGGCGAGCCTGCTCTGGTCGGTTGCAGATCTTTTGCAGGTCGTAATCCCGCTCCTTGCGTTCCGGTTGCTCGGTGCGGACGTCTCCCTCAGGACCAGGCGCGACCTCGGTGTTCTGATCGTCTTCGGGATTGTCCTGAACAATCTTGTCGGGGCGCTCTGGGGGACTCTCGCGCTCGGGTCGGCCGGCCTTGTCACTATCCCGACCCTGTTCCCGCTCTTCTCTGCCTGGTTCATGGGGAACCTCATCGCCAGTGCGGTGATCGTACCCGTGGTGCTCTGGTTCGGAACACCGATCGTCCGGGAGCACGAGCTCTTTGTGAAGCGGTACTGGAGCTGAAGGGCGAAGTACGAGGCGGATTTTTTTCAAACGTTTTCGCTACAACATTTCTTAAATGGTCGCCCCCCTTGTGCCAGTCCTGCCCCCAAGAACGTTATCATCCGCTAAAATTTTTTGTGGCGTCTGATATAAGAGCAATTTAACTTCCATCTTAAGATTCTGATAGCACTTGGGGGAAAATAAATAAAAATATTATAGCAAGAATCAAAATTAGACTTTATAAAAAGGGGTTTAGAAATGTCAAACTTCTGTAAAAAATGTGGTACACAATTTTCCTTTTTTCAACGATTATCAGGAAGAGAACTTTGTGATGCCTGTTTAGCAAAAGAAAAAGCGGAACGGGCAAAAATTGAGGCTCAATACCAGAGTGATTTGAATAAAATCAAAGAGACCATTATTGTTACCAAAACGGTTACTGATTCCGAGATTGGTTTTTTAAAAAAATCGCAGAAATCTGATCAAATACGCATTTTTTCGGACATCTGGCAAAATTTTTGTAATGACAAGGAATTGGATAAAGGCGAACTTGAATCTCTGATCACATATCAAAAACAATTGAATCTATCAAATGAGGAGGTTAAGTATGACGAACGTATTCTCCCATATCAATATGTTTACATGATTCGAAACGAAGGGAAACTTCCAGTAGTTCATTTTGAGGGAGATTCATCCTCCATTATATTGAAAAAAAATGAGACTGCCCATTTTGCTACCACTGCCTTTTGGAAAGAGATGAAATCTGTTAGCCTTGGATATGTTGGCGGATCACATGGATTTTCTTTCCGTGTAGCAAAAGGTGTAAGCTATCGCGTAGGAGCTTATCGTGGGCATATGGTTAAAGAAGATAGATTGGTGGAGAAATCGAGAGGCCACCTAATATTAACAAATACCAGATTAATTTTTCACCCGGTTAGCGGTCAAAAGGGAACTAATGTCCCACTCAATAAAATTATTTCTTATAATTGCTATGATAATGGGATTGAAATTCAGAAAGATGGACGAGAGAAAACGTTTTTCTTTCAATTAGTTAACGGTGGATTATCTGAAACCTTAGGATTGTCTCTTGGATTTTTATTAGAACAAAATGGTTGATTGGACCATTCACTTTTACACTCCTTTTAGCTTCACCTTACCACTCACATTTTTCAATAAAAAAGTCCGAGCGATCTGGTTCTTTAATTCAATCACGAATCCATAATTCCCATTGATCCAACCTCCACCATCTTACGAAAATAAATAATACAATATCTTACGCTCGCAATGGAATGTCCCGGCACGATCACCGATTCGCGCCACCACCTGTCACAGGAGCACCCATCATGATCAACACCAGCGAACCGCGGAGGCCCCGCCCATGAACCGCGGCCGGCCGGCAACGCGGGGCATCAATGATGCCGTTGCCATTGCAAAGAGACGCTGCTGTGTGATGCGGGTCACGTACGCTCATGACAGTGTCTGCGATTTTTTTATCCGGGCCGTGATGCTCGTGATCTTTGTCCGGGTCATGCGCATTGAAAAGATTGTTGCGCCGGCGAGCGAGATCGAGTTCGTGTGCCGCAGGATGATTGCCGAGCTCCGGCTGTTCCCGCCATCGCAACAGATCCGGCTGGAACTCTGGGTCTACTCCAAGCATGGGACCTACCGCTTCTTCCGGCTGACCGAGACCGGCCTGGAAGAGATCCAGCAGAGCGGTGAGCCGGGAACTGCCGGCCCGGCTAACGGGAATACCGGTACAGCTGAAGTACCGGTTACCCGGAATGGAGGGGAGGGAACCGGGGTCGGGGGATCCGACAGAGGCATGATCCCACCGTCGGTAGAAGTACCCCTTTCAGAGGGTACATCCCCACCCCTTTGTTCTGGAGAATCACCGTCGGAGAATCTCCCTGCCGAAAAGAGGTGAGGGACTAAGTACCCTTTTTTCACCATTTTCACGTCGTAAAAAATGATCCGCAAATAGCGCTATTACAGGGGCGAAAGTCGGGTCCGGACGGACTGCGGGTTGTGGTAAAGAGAGGAAACAGGGAGTCGGGATCAGATTGACAAGGGAAAAATGACGGGGGAATATTCCCTTGGAAATAAAATACGGTTCGGACGCAGGCACAACAGGACCAAAAAGATCTGCCAATCCCTCATGTCTCCCGTATGTGGAAGTATTTTTCATCCCGAAGGGCATCTTCCTCCCCACCTGCAGATGCGGATACATAATACGTCTCGCTCCAGCACCAGTTCTCTGTAGGGACCTCAAGTTTCCACGATCGCTCAGCACGGTCTGTGTCTTTTGCCTGGACAGTTCCTGAGAACCACCCCGTGGTACATTTCCCGCAACAAGAGGATCCCGAAGCCGATGCCGGGTTGCTGCACTTGAAGCAGGGGTGCATCATTACCTCAATCTGCAGAGGGATGTTGCTTCCTGCAGAAAGATTGGTGGTCCCGGTTATGGTGAGGTTTGTTCCCCGGGCCGGTTCCGTTATCGGATCGATCTTCACCCAGGGGACACGGGTGGTCGCCCGGAAGACAGCACTATCCGAGACAGAGCTGTTCATGTTGACCGCGTGCACTTCGATATACATCGTACCGGGAGAGATTCTCATCCCACTCCGTGCGGCGGCTTCTGTCAGGTTGACCGGCTGGAAGAAGAAATTTCTACCCTCCTCTCCCCTTCGGACTGACAATTCTTCCCGGAGAATCGGTTGATATTCGACATACTGCCAGTAATTCTCCCAGTTGAATTCCTGAGGATAAATCTCCATGATAAGGGGATATCCCTGCGGGAGGTTCGTGGTACCGTTGACAAAGAAATTATCGTTCAGATCAGGTGAACCGGTCGGGTCAAGACGAATCCACGATGAGGAATCATCCAACGAGCCCTGGGGAAAGTCCGAGGGCCAGACGGCAGTGGCATAGAGCCCGTACTGGACAACCTTGAGATCGACACTGCACGTATCCGGGGTGAACTCCAGGGGGTCGATGGTCTCATACCAGACCTTTTTGTCATTCACGATACTCATGAGAAGGAGCGAAGAGATATCCGATGCATTATGCACGGTGGCTCCAGCATTCGGGATCGATGACGAGAGATGGATATGGAGATTTATGTATTCATCTGCGGGAATACTCCCCGTACCGGAGATTTTAAAACTCTCATTTGCCTGCATGGCGGGCAGCGGATCGATTGTAATCCAGTCATGAGATGTTCCGGGGAGGTCGCCCTGCCGATCTCCCTGCGCTGATACCGGTATGATACTTGTAATCCACGGGACCGGAACACAGGAAATAAAAATGACCATTATAAGGATGAGTGCGATGGATCGTGGCCGGAAGTCCATGAAGACCATTACCGGGGTTTTAAAATAACGCCATCGATGAGTGCAAAAATTGGTGCGGTTATTGTGCTCCTACGGGCCAAGGAGTATTTGCCACAACAACATTCGATAGATTCCCCCGTATATTTCAGGTTTCACATAATATATCTATACTAACGGCGGGGGTACTTTTGGGGTTACGGGGGATCTCCATTTTTTACCATATTGATTGTATCAAAGTAACCGCAAGCATAACAGAATGTTACTAAGTGAAAAATTATTAAAATCGTTGAAATATAAATCCAATTGCAAAAAGATCCATAGTTACTGTAAGGAGATAGTAACAGATTATTGGTATTACCAAAGAACAACAAAAGATAATTATCGAGCAACGAAGTGAAAATCGGTTCTGTTCCTTAATTCCCAATATAAGAAGGAGACTCCCCCAAATCCCCAAAAAAATGATGATTGAAATCCATACGGTTCCGAGATTCTTATTTAGGAGATGGATATAATCAATAGGAAGACATTTAAATATAATAACTGGAATCCAGAAAAAAAGGATTCCGGGGGTAGAACTATAGATAACGGCCTTAATTGTCTCCAGGAGACTATTTTGCCCCTTGAATAGACGAATCCATATATGTAGCCATATTCCTGCTAATATCAGGAATGTTGTAACTCCGAGAACAATAATTCCATAGGAAATAACAAAATCTATAAACAAAAAATTTTGTAGCGGAACCAGATTTTTGTCTATAATGGTGTCAAGTATCGATAAAATACAAAAAAAAACAAAATTTATGGACATGAGCAAAATAAAGTAATTGATAATATATGTGGGACCCTTATTGGCCGATTGACGGTATACTGAATACGGATGATAAATGTTTTTTTCCATTGTCTGGATATAGATGTTGGATCTAAGATTCATTTGTGCCTCCAAAACGCTTGTTTACTCTTCGATTTTAAAATGTGATGAAAATTCAGTAAATAAATATTGAGCTGAAGACGTGTATGAAGGAATTCAATAATAAAACCCGGGGTGAATGTGTTTCGTTTTTCATATGTGGATGAAAAAATAAAATTGTTCATCAAGACACAGTCACCGTCCAGCTCTTTTTCTGAATAATCCACTGTGCAGGGATAGATCCTGCGGGACCAGTGACCACATTATTCATGTAATGGAAGTATGTATCAGCTTCATCGGCAGTCCAAGTTCCGCTTACTGTACACAATCGGGTATCCGTACACTCTTGCGGTGAGAAAACATTTTTAATGATCTCGTGAGAACTATCGATATATTTAGCAATCCCCCCTGACATCGACATAATGGGCATGGCGTCCGGGCCCGCTACACAGGAGGTCGATCCTTTAAGGATCCTCCCACTGGGATTCAGGATAGTAGGAAGACAGATAACGAGATCTATAGGGGATTTATCTATAGCATCATCTACCGAATCAGATCGGAATGTAACCATGGCCTCAAGAGACTCATTTGTATCGATATTTGTCTCTTCCAAGGAAATCGAAGTATTTCTCTTCAGACAATTACCATCACGGCCTGTGTCACAAACCGTTCCAACGTATGAATTTTTAATTGGGGTTATAGAAAAACCAGGTATGTAAACCAAAGATTTGGTAAATGGTTGACTTATAAATGTTTCATTTATCGTGGTTAAAGAAACCCCACATCCGTAATCAGCGTAACAGACGCCATTGGGTAGTGCTGGTGATTGGACAGCATGCCGATTACGGTTTGCTATTTTAAGAATACGTTGATTTTCATGCGGATCTATAACCTCAACTATATTTGTAATTTCTGAAGAACTAATGTCAGATCCTGAAGGCACGTAATGAACAAAAGTGGCTGGACAACTCGAATTAATACTAGTTCCAATAATCACTCCATTTCGATCATCCGTCGTCCCGCCTTCGGGTATTAAAATCTCCGGAGCTTCATCATCATTCACCCATGCAATAAGCGTGCCGTTCGCGGCAACGAGCGAGCCGTCATTACGGATGGCAAGTGCAGGGTTATTGCCGACAAAGTTCATTACCCAAAAATTGATGGTATCGTGGATAACGCTGGCGATGAGTGAAAAAATTGGTGCGGTTAAAAAATGATGTGGCCTACTCAACAGATATTTTGAACTGAATAATTTTCTCGTCGTCATCCAATATATTCCAATGTTCGGGTCCACTATCCGTAAGCTCGTGACTGGATCCATTCACCGTCAGGTTAACGATATATTTTCCAGAGGGTAAGGAAGGTGGGGCATAGAGGATAAGCTTTGATGGACTGCCTACACCATGTTTTGCTATAAAGTGTGATGGAACAATGAATACACTAAGGGGTGTCTCAGACAGAGTATAATCAATCGTACCCAATCGCGCTGCCAACCCCCGATAGTATGTCAGGTTGTATTGTTGGCATTCTCCCTTTTTCAGAACAATCGTATCATTTTCTGCAGAGAACAAATCCTGATTCAGAGAGATCATTCCCGGGTGAATATCCGTATAAATAGTCATTCCATCGTCACCGAAATGACGTAAATTATTTGCAAGAGTGACATTTATCGAAACCCCTTTCATGCCAGTACCCGGGCCCAGGTTTACCGAAATATGGGAGGAATATGTATGATTAGGTTCTGCAATAAATGTTGCAGGAGTAACCTTAACGCTGACATTTTCCGAAGAACTGGTGTCTAATATGACTTCTCCCGGGCCGTAATTACGGCTGTAAAAAATATAATCCGTTTCGATAGAATCATTGGGAATAAAGGATAGGAAAAGACTTTGATTGAATCCCCCAAACGGTGCAGTATACACATCAGGAAGTGTCTGATTTGTACTTTCACACAACACACTTGGATCAGCGCCCGCCTCTTTTTGCATGGGGGTACCTATACAACATCCGGTCACGACAAAGATACTGAGGGTTATAAGCCCGAATATAACCCAAGAATATGGTTTTTTATATGAGATTTTCATAAACACATCATCCTCTCGATTTCAAATTTACAGATCCGTCCTCAGTGTTGACATTGTGGTATTCGCAACATCAACCCGAAGATGCTTACTAATCCACTGCGGAACATTGCTCTTAACTTCCCCCGTTACAGAAACGGAAACAGCCTTGTAGTCTTGATCCAAGTATGTCGTATCATAAAATTGCGTATTTCCTGGAAGGGAGGATAGTTCAGTAATATTATACGCCTCCAAAGCACCGACCATAATCAGCAGAGTTTTATTATTTATCTGAGTCGTTGTATTTACTCTTCGAGGATCGGATATGCCATCCCCTTTACTAATTGAAAGTTGCCAAAAGGGCGTTGTATGTTCTGAATCTTTTTCCAAGTAATGCATTTGACCATGGATTTTATCGCCCGATGATAATCCGGTTATCCGGGTTGTGTGAACACAGGGCATACCACAAACCCAGGAAGATGCAGTCCAATATCTCCCGGTATCCTCTAAATTATATTCAAGAACAGGTTGAACGATTACGCTGCCAGTTTTTGAGCTGTTCGGCCCTTGAACCGCGTTAAATAAAAATACAGATTTACTTAAACCATTATACGTTGGGCTGGTCGGTATTTTCCAATATCCAGAAAGATGATTCAGTACATTGTTATCGTTATTAGTTTGTGTTGCTTTAGCTGTTTCGAGATATCCGTCAAATGGATCATAAGCATTGCTTTGAAGGGGGGAATTCTTGATCTTGATTGCATTCAAATACACGTTTTGAGAATAATTTTCAGTATAACTCAGTGATCCACTTGAGGTAACAACAGAACGATTATCCCCAATATCCACATCCGATCCATCGGGAACCTGATGGATCCATGTACCGGGATACATGTTTCCTTGAGGCGTTCCAAGATCTATGGCTTTCAGGTCATTCGCCCGGTACTGCGGATAGCCACTGGCATTTTTCACGATTGTCATGGGCACCGCATCCTTCATAACATGCTCAATCATCCCTCCCCACGGCACCGTGTTGTTGGCATTCGCCGGGTCGGCATTTTTTCCCGGTTCCAGCGGGCTGAGCGGCCCGGTAACAATAACCTCCGGCACCGGCACTTCATTTCTCCAAGGAGAACGGCCGATATCCGCAACCTGGTTGGTACTCATTCCATTGATATCAATAGAAGCCGGCAGGGTATAGATCGCCGTGACATTCACAAAGAACGTTCCCGTAACATTCGAGATATCCCAGACCGGGATGAAATTCCCGGAGAGGCTGCACGTAGTTATGGAAGTTCCTGAACAGGTCTTCGGATCTCCGGCATAAACCAGAACATCACCGTAAGACTCCTGCCTCCAGATCCTGGGAGTCATCGAGATAGTCGACAGTTGTTTCGAAGCGGTTGCAACACCGGAATACTGCAATACGGCATTCTCGCTTGTAAGATTCGCCGCCGCCATCAAAACCACACCCGAATCCGAATCCGCGCCGGAAGAGTTCTTCATGATATTGAACTTGACCGGCTGGTTCGGGTCGATTCTGTCTTTCTCGATGTGAACGAGTCGGTCGTTGGCCGGGTCAGTTGATCCGAGCGTGCTGAGTCTGCCGACATACATCGTGTCGTTGTATTTCTGGACGGAGAAGACGGGGATACCGCCATCAGATGCAACCTGAGGCTTGCTGAGGAACAGCTCCCCCCTGCTGGTGGCACCGACACTGCACCCGGTATCAGCGAAACAGACGCCCTGGGGGGTGAGTTGCTGGGACGATGCGTTCTGCTCATCGAGCCAGGTGGCGGCAGTGACGTTCATCAGAGAATAATTCCGGCCGGTGGCGTATTAGCGCTGGCGATGAGTGAAAAAATTGGTGCGGTTATCTGCCGTATTGTCCGCGCGTGAAGAGGGAAAAATAATTCAGAAGACAACAAATCGTCCCCAACCAACAACGCTGCCATCCCTTTGCAGGGCCAGTGTTTGTTCGTCTCCCGCAGCAATGGTAATAACGTTCTTCATCTTACCGGGAGCATCCGACTCTCCCCATCCGTTTTTTCCCCATCCGATAACCGTGCCATCGCGTAGGATCGCAAAACTATTACCACGACCGGCAGCAACTCCGACAACGTCTCTAAGTTCCTTGGGAACATTTTGCTCACCGGAAACATTTCCCCCCCAGGAAACAATTGTCCCATCGCTATTCACAGCAAGCCCATGAGACGATCCTGCTGCTAAAGTGATAACCTCAGTAAGGTTTCCTGGCACCTGGCATGTACCAGATTCCTTGCTACCCCATGTTTTGATAGTCCCGTCATTTTTTAATGCGAGCGTGCAACCCCCAGAAGATACAGCCGTCACATCTTTCAGATTTTCTGTAATGTTGAAGGATTCTGCTTCCTGACTAAGAAACGCCAGTGTTTTATCTTCATTGAGAGCAACCAGGTGGTCGCAACCTTTATAAATCACAAGACTTTCGTGAGGGATCCGCTCCATGTGACAGGCATCATAATGGATAATTCCCCATGAGATCAAGGTGAGATTATTTGTCAGTGCAAAACTGTTGTCATTCTCGGCAAGGATGCCTATCACATTGTCTAGTCCGGCAGGTACGGATGTCTGGCCAGAGAAATTCTCCCCCCAGGCAATTACCCTCCCGTCATCTTTCAGGGCGAGGTTATGATATTCTCCTGATGATACCGCGGTGATATTTTTCAGACTCCCCGGGGTAAAACATTGCCCCACGCGGTTATTGCCCCATGCGACAATCGAACCATCTTCCTTGAGGACAATATTGAATTCGTCACCCGCGGCTATTGCGGTAATATTGAATTGATTTTCAGGAACGATAATCGGGCCATTCGCATCCCATGCGACAACAGTACCATCCTGTTTCAATGCCAGATTAGTGCCGTATCCGACAGAGATTGCCTTTGCCCCCATAAAATCAGCCGGAACAGAAACCGGAGTAATTATTCCCTCATCATCAGTATCCCAGGCGACTATGGTCCCGTTTCGTACCAGGGCTAGACTATGTTTGTCGAATTGACCACGCTCCGATACTGCAATAATATCTGAAAGGGTCTGGAGATATGTCGATGAGCTGTCATTGTATTGATCCCAAGACACTACACTCCCGTCGGTGTTTACCGCAAGAGTACCGGAAATAGCAGTGATGTTCGTCAGATTGGTAATGCGCGAATGCTGACGCTCGCTTAGATGCCCCCAGGCAACAACCGACCCATCTTTTTTCAGGACAAGACTGTGATAGTCAGATGCAGCGATAGCCGAGACACCGGATAAATTTGAGGGAACGTCACATTGCCCTTCATTATTGTCACCCCAGCAAACAACGGTCCCGTCATCTTTGAGGGCAAGACTGTGACTGTGACCGGCTGAAACTGAAACAATATGGGTTAGATTTTCTGGTGCACGAGCCCGGCCGTCTCTTCCATTTTCCCCCCATCCAACAACAGTTCCATCATTTTTTACTGCAAGACTGTAACTATCCCCTGCGGAAATTGCGGAAAATAGCACCTTGGTTTCAGCAGAACGCAACGAGGTATTCTTAATCTTTGATTTTACCTCATGATCTAATAAGAACCCAGTGACGATAATGAACCCCATAATTATCAAAATTGAAATAATCATCACGGTTTTTTTTCTGGCATTTTGATTATCAGATATCATAACCGCACCGCATTTTTCTTGTTAAAATATACAACAGATCAACAAAATAACAGAGATTTTTTATGAGAGCCCCAAGGAAAATAATGAAGACGACTGTAATTAAATTAAAGATTGTATTGTTTATATTCTGGAACATGATGTTTCCTTTAAATCTGAAAATGTTCATTAAACAACCACTTCAAGGATTTCATCAGTTGCATAGACATACACTGGATCAAACGATTGAATTGCATTGCCAGTCTGGGTATACCCCCCAAAGACATAAACCGGCTGGAGGTAATTTTCGTGTACAATTGCAGCATGAGAATAATATCCAAGAGTGACATCAGTAATTACAACCTGATCAGGTTCTACATTGTTAACCGCAAAGGATTTGTTTTGTAATTCCCTGAAGGCAGATTTCATTGATTTCAGTTTGTACTCTTTATACGGAGCGTAATCACGCCAATTGCTGAAAATTCCTACAACATTGCCATCAGAATCCAATTCAACCTGAAGCTGACTATTCCAAACAGTAAGACCATTTAATGTTCGAGGGAAGGAGACGACACTTGTTTTCCCGGTTACCTGAGGCGTCCCGTATGGGTCGATTGTCTCGATTATATTATAAGTAATCTGAGGTTCCAGTGCATCCGGATGAATTAAACTATTTTTTTGCAAAAATTCATCCACAATCGCTTTACTCTTAGTTTCTGACAGGGGCATGCCGACTCTGTTACCAAATTTTTGGAATGCAATTGTTGCTGTATCCTTATGGACTGCAAAATAATTGGTTTTTGCATCATTCTCGCCAGCATAAAACGCCGAGTCCATATCAAGGATTTCATTTGGCAATCCCAGATTATCGGCCAGCGAACTAGCCCATTCATAAGTATAATCCGGTTTTACAACTGAATAGACCACAATTTTTTCGGGGTATTCAGGAATCGTTATATTAAGTGTATATTTTCCCGACACTTGAGTTATTTTTTGAGATTTTAAATTATCAAGTGATTTTTTTGTTTTAGGATACACTAATCTTGAATAATATGCTAGTGTTCCACTCTTTGAGGTACATGCGGTACCGGAACCCCACCCAGGGAGATAATCGCCATTACAATTCGTATCGTAAATTGCCCCCGAGAAGATATCATCATCTGATGAATAGCGGTTGGCCCCAGAATCGGGTACTCCTCCTCCTTCCCAACTATATTGGCAGGTTAAATCCCATGCGTTCATTATAGGGACTACCGGCACTTTTTTTGATGTGCCTACTATAGGATAATCCCCTTGCATAAGGTTTACGAATATTTCTCCTCGATCTTTGGTTTGATTATCTGTATGCACTGTAGTACTGGTATTCCATCCGAGAAGGATATGTAAACCATTAAATGACGATTTCCAATCTTCCCATCCGGATTGGTTAAGTGACTCACAACTATCAAGGACAGCCCACTTTAATTTGCCTGAACCCAAACTCATATCCGATGCGGTTGCATCCTTTGCTTCGTTGTCAAATGCAATTAATCTTGGAGATCCATGACCCGAATAGTATGCGAAATCCGCTCTTTCAATATATTTATCTGATATACCACTAGACGCTGTTTTTTTCCAGTGATTCGCTTTTGCATCAGAATATCCAATAAATGTTTGTTCCTCCCCACGGGAATTTTGCCAGGCATACCATTTGATATTGTTAGCGCCAGACTTGCCTTTGAGTGTATCGTAAAATTTTGAGGCAACACTTTCTGTTCCAATACCCCCCGCTTCAGCATAGAGGTAATATGGAACCTCAGTGTCACTTGCCTTTACATCACTCGTGGCTATCGCATAATTCTGCTCGCCATCAATACCGTTCACAATTGCCGGCACAGTATACAGCACAGTGGCGTTAGCAATGTATGTCGCGCCATCAGCAGGTGTGTAATCTCCGGTTGCCTGACAAATCGTTGTAGAGGAACATTTCACCGGCCCACCGGTAAACACCAGCACATCCCCGGCATCCGTTTTCTTCCAGATATTCGGGGTGATGTTCATCGCCGGAATTACTTGGGATGCCGTTGCCGTGATAGTGTAGTGCAATACCGAACTCTGGTTTGTCAGGTTCGCCGCCGCCATCACAACCACATTTGTTCCTCCGACACTGCCGTTACCTGTGACGATATTGAACTTGACCGGCTGGTTCGGGTCGATTCTGTCTTTCTCGATGTGAACGAGTCGGTCGTTGGCCGGGTCAGTTGATCCGAGCGTGCTGAGTCTGCCGACATACATCGTGTCGTTGTATTTCTGGACGGAGAAGACGGGGATACCGCCATCAGATGCAACCTGAGGCTTGCTGAGGAACAGCTCCCCCCTGCTGGTGGCACCGACACTGCACCCGGTATCAGCGAAACAGACGCCCTGGGGGGTGAGTTGCTGGGACGATGCGTTCTGCTCATCGAGCCAGCTGGATGTACTAAGGGCCATGAGCGGCGGCTGTTCCGCCAGTCTCAGGAAATCCGAAATGATGGCATCCTGGCCGTACACGGCAGCCTCGTAATTCTCCGGGACGAGAATCAGGGATGTTTTGGGGAGATAATGGATCGCTGATGAGGGGAACGTTGTTCCTTCCGGGAATGTTACCTGGGCTGCTTCGTCATCATTGACCCAGAACAGTACGGTGCCATTCGGAGCAATGACCCGCATCACGCCATTACCGGTGTGTTCGAACAGCGCACCTTTGGGAATATGCATTGTAGTGCCTTCGCGGGACACCACATTTGTGTCGGGACTGAGCGGGCCAGTGATATGGAGTTCCGGGGCATAGTCCCGAAGAGCAAATCCCAGATCCGGGCCCAGGGAAATAGCCGTATAACCGCCATCAGTGGGCACCGGGGCTCCGGTAAGATTCTTGCCCCAGATCAGGATATGGCCGTTGTGGGTGAGCGCTGCGCCGGTAGTCGGTCCAGCAGCGATCTGGATAAACGGAGCCGGATCTTTTGGAGCCTTGGACACCTGCCCGTAATCGTCCCTGCCGGCAGCATAGAGATATTCACTGGTACCAGTATTGCCCGCAGCCAGGCCAATGCTGAAATCATAGCCGGCCGCGACATCGGTGTAGGTTGCACTATTCGGCAGGTCGAGCTGGCCGACATTATTTTTGCCCCATGCGACAAGCGAGCCGTTGCTGCGTACCGCGAGGGCATGGTCTTTGCCGGCAGCGATCAGTTTCCAGCCGCTATCCGTGGGGACATTGCCGAACACCTCCGGGTGTTTGGCCGGGTTCCCGCTGGCCTCAAGATGGGTGGCGCCGCTGGCGTCCTTATAGATGGCGAGCAGCCATTCCCCGTCGCTGTATTGGGAGATGCTGACATATCTCTTGTCTTTCGATGCGGGTGTGAACGTGACGGGACCCGACCTGGCTGTTGCCTTCCAGGTGGCAAGATCACCGTTGGCCGTGATGGCAGCCCCGTTGGTTACATCGACCCACCCGGAAGACGGGAAGGAAAAGCCTCCGGTGAAGGTCTCCAGCGAACCGATGCGCCTGATCGCCGAGAAACCCCCGACGATCCGGTAGTCCGTGCCTAAAGGTACTTTGACAAGTTGCCGGGTGTCCCCGAACGCGACGATATCCGGGGAGGGTTCGTCCGGAACCCATTCGGCATAGATAAGGTTCGCAGTGCCATCGAAGTACTCGATATAACTGATGCGTGGTACATTGTCCGGGCCGATAGCGAGCGAGGATACCGGGAGCTGTGTTGTGCCGGAGTGCCAGGGCCAGATCTCCGATTTTTTCCAGGTGCCATCGGCATTCCGCACGGCGTATTTCAGGATCTGGCGACTGTCATCCCAGTAGCTGATATGGGGAGTGCCGGAGGAATCGAGGGCAAGCGAGGTATATTTCCCCGCATTGCCGGTGTCAACGGTGACGAGGTTGAACCCGACATCGACGCCGGCTGACTTGCCTTCGGCATATTTGAGGGATTTCCCGGTCTCGTTATAATAGCTGAAGTGGAGGATATTTTTGCTGTCGATGGCAAGCGACAGGTACTGGCCCACGTTTCCGGAGTCGACGACCCGGTCAGCCACCCACGGGTCTTCTGTCCATTTCCCCTTGTCGGCACGGTATACATATTTCAGGCGTTTGCTGCCGGCATCGTAGAGGCCGATGACGGGACTACCGGTCGCGTTCAGGGCAAGTGCGGTGAACATCCCAGCGGCTCCCCCTTCTGGTGTCTTGCGGTACCACTGGTTCGGATCGCGCTGGGCAAATTTCTGGACCTGCAGATCTGCGGATGTCCCCTCGGAATAATAACTGACCATCGGGAGACCGTATTCATTGTAAACAAGCGAGCTATACGGCCCCGCCCAGTTGCCTTCAACAGATTCGGTCTTCCAGCTGCCATACAGTTTATAGGCATACATCAGGCCTCTGGCCTTCGTGTCATAATAACTGATCCCGGGAACGTTGTTATGGGTGAGGGCCAGTGAGCTCGCCCCTGCCGGAATGGTGGCGTCGACAGTACTGGTTGTCCATTTGCCGTTCATTCTCTCGGCATAGGCCAGGTGCTGGTTTTCATCCAGATAGCTGATGCGGGAATTGCCATCGGAACCCACGACAAGCGAAAACGGGTGGCTCGTGATCGTCCCGGATACCTGTCCGGGTAACTCAGTCCCGGGGGTCCAGGGATACATGCTGCCGACCACTTCATAGGACCATCCTGCCGAAACCGGTATGACGCTAACCAGTGCAAGACACAGAATCACGGCAAGCACCAGGCCGACCCTATACGTTCCCGGTCTGACCGAAAACGTCATTGGTCCACCATCCATCCTGAAAAGTTCACCGTATTGCACTCACGATGCGTGATGCAAAATGTGCGGGGAAGAGCAAATAGGTTCATAGCACATTCAGCATTAATTTTTGTAGTTTTATACTGGATGATAAGTGAAAATTTTGTTGCAGTTATCCGGAATTGCGGGGCCGACAGACGGAATACGTTATCCCCCAGGCTGTTTCCTCCCCACCCCCGGAGATGATAACGGTACTGCCGATGCACCAGTTACTTGAAGGGCTGGAACCGACCTTCAGGTCTGATGACCTGTCGCACGTGGTAAAGACCTCCTGTTCTGAGATGCTCTCCCAAGATACCTGAGATAATAATTCTCCGTCGGAGAATCTCCCTGCCGAAAAGAGGTGAGGGACTAAGTACCCCAAAATGAGGGCCTAATTCGGAAAAACGAGGGACTAAGTCCCCTTTTTTCACCATTTTCACGTCGTAAAAAATGATCCGTAAATAGCGCTAATACAGGGGCATAACTCAGGTCCGGATGGACCGGGGTCTGGCTTTCTGATGGAAACAGGGGGTCCGGATCAGGCCGGCAGGATAGCCAAAAGACCCTGCTGGTTTCCCGGAGAGACCGCCTGCCCCGTCCGTTACTCGCAGACCGAGAGCGCCAGCTCACAGTACGTGGGGCAGATGTCACCATACCCCGCGATCTTGCAGCCCATGATGCAGACGTAATACGAAGGCAGGTTCCATATCGGGAAATAACAGTGCAGGGAGGACATGCTGCTTCCGGATCCTCCCGGGAGGGACAGGGAACTCATCCCTGCGTTTCCGTTAAACCGTGCCGTGGGATGAAAATCCCCCGGTACACTGATACCCGCATGTTCTGCCGCCACATACCCGGCACCGGAGACGGTCCCGGTGAGCATCAGGATGGCAAGGAGGCAGACAAGATTCTTTACTGAGCGGTTCATGACAACTTCACACAGTGAGTCGTGGAGCCGGAATCCTATATATCTGGCCATGAGTGAAAATTTTCTTTCAGTCTCTCCCGGGTCAGACCCCGTACTTTCATGCTCCTTCAGAATCAAGGATCACTGAGTGAGAATATGACCCTCCCCATTTCCCCCATCTGGCGCCGCCGCCTCATCGGTGCGTTCCTGACCTGGCTTATCCCGTTCCTCGCGTCCATCCCGTTCTACGGAAAGGATGGCCTGCTTATCGATCAGCAGCTCTTCAAGTCCATCATGATCGTGATCGGATCGATCACGGCCGCGATCCTGATCGTCTGGTGCTTCCGGCCGGTTGAAAATAATTTTACACGCGAGGCCATTGTAACCGGCATTGTCTGGCTGCTCGCCAACTGGATTCTCGATCTGATCGTGCTCGTTGGTCTGCTGGGGATGACGCTGCCGGATTATGCCGGGCAGATTGGTTTACGGTATCTCGTGATCCCCGCGATGGTGATCGCGGCCGGTGTTGTGGCGGATGAGGCTATAAAATATAAAATGGGAAAAACCGTGATATTTTTTCCAAATAATTAGCATTTATATATCCTATAAGTCAACACGGGATTAACGATAGGATTATCGGAAGGAATATACTCATGTCAGAAGCTCACATACAAAAATCGCCACTTGCCCGGCTCGTACTGTTCATCATCTGTTTATCGATCACAGGAAGCATGATTGCAGGAGTTCACTATTTTGCTGTGGATCTCCCAAATCAGCAGTCAATAAGCAAACCACCAGCGAACTGGGCGTGTGCTTGTCTGAACGAGTGCGATGCAAAGTACTGGATAGGGACTAGAGACGGAGTGCTTCAAAACGCAAAATGCACAAATGATTGTTTTGCGAATCATCTGTGCTAGCAAGTGCTGATTTCAAACCGGATTATTCTTTTTATTGACCCCACAGTCAACAGGGTGTTTCTTTAAAAAAATGATGCGGAAGATCAGGTGATCTCAAGATCGCCAAGGAACGCACCCGGCTCCTTCACCACTTCCCCAACAACCTGCGCCCCTTTCACCATCTTCAGCACGCAGGGCACGCTCGCCTTCGGCACCACATACGCATAGCCCATGCCCATGTTGAAGGTGCGGTACATCTCTTCGGCCGTGATGTCGCCGGCCTTCTGGATCCAGCTGAAGATCCCGGGCGGAGTGATGGGGGTGTCGAACCGGAACCCGTACTTGCTGAGGCGGGTGAAGTTCAGGAGGCCGCCACCGGTCACATGGCACATGCCGTGCACCGTGCAGGACGCTGCCACCTTCAGGCTCTCATGGTAGATCCGGGTTGGCGTGAGGAGTTCCTGCCCGAATGTTTTCTTCCCTTTGAACTTCTTGTCATAGCCCGCGTACTTCTCGACAACGCGGCGGGCGAGCGAGAGGCCGTTGCTGTGGACACCGGTCGAAGGTACGCCGATGATCTTCTCGCCCGGCCTGATCTTGTCACCGGCAATGATCTTCTCCTTCTTCTGTATCCCGAGACAGGTGCCGGCGAGGTCGAGACCGTTCACGAGACCCTTCAGGGACGCGGTCTCCCCGCCCACGATATCGATGTTCGCGAGCTGTGCCCCCGCGTTGAGGCCGATCCCGATCTGGGCCATCTTGTCGATGGAGAGTTTGTCGGTCGCAATGTAATCGACAAACGCGATCGGCTCCACGTTCATCACGTAGAGATCGTTCACGTTCATGGCGATACAGTCGATACCGACCGTGCTCCAGTCCTGCTGCTGGTCGGCAACGAGCATCTTCGTGCCCACACCGTCCGTGGTCAGGGCAAGGGCGTGCTCCCCGAAATCGATCAGGCCGGCGAAATGGCCGACCGCTCCCATCATCTTTGCCTTACCCTTCCGCTTGTAACCGAGATTTTTTATCAGGGCTTTGATTGCCGTTGCTTCGAGATCGATATCCACACCGGCTTCTGCATACGCACTCTTCGCTGCCGGTCTCTTTACCGGCGTTTTCTTTGCGACAGGTTTCTTTGCCATGGTCTTACTCATCGCTGGCCTCCGAGAGATGGAACTCGTCATGGAGCACGCGGACCGCACGCGGACCGTCGTTCTGGCTCACCACAAACGAGATGTTCGCCTCGCTTGAACCCTGCGAGATCATCATCACGTTCACTCCGGCGCTTCCAAGGGCCGTAAAGATCCTGCCACTGGTGCCGGGTGCCCCGGCCATGCCGGCCCCGACAACGGCAACGGCGCAGACATCGTGGTTGTGCGAGACCTGCCGCACAAGGCCCTGCTTTGTCAGTTCTTCAAGGGCCTTTACTGCAGCGGAGACGTGGGTCTCGTCCACGATCAGCGAGATATTCGCCTCACTTGACCCTTGCGATATCATCATCACATTCACCTCATGATCGGCAAGGATCGTGAAGATCGCCTTTGCAACACCAAGCCGGCCGATCATCTGGGCGCCGCAGATGTTGATCGCGGCGACCTTGTCGATGTACGTGAGCGCCTTGACCACGCGGTTGTCGCGCTTCCCGTCCTTGACAATCACGGTGCCCGGGTGGGAGGGGTTGAAGGTGTTCTTCACCCGGACCAGGATACCTTTCCGCATGGCCGGATCGATCGAACGGGGGTGCATCACCTTCGCACCAAAGTACGAGAGTTCCATCACTTCAATGTAGGAGAGCGAGGGCATCACGCGGGCGTCATTGATCACGCGGGGGTCGCAGGTCATGATCCCGTCCACATCGGTCCAGGTCCAGATCTCATCGGCATCGATACCGGCACCGACAATGGATGCGGAATAATCCGAACCGCTCCGGCCGAGCGTTGTTAAGACCCCGTCGCGGGTGCAACCCATGAATCCCATGATCACCGGGATCTCTTTACCCAGCAGGGGGCCGATCCGGCGCTTGATCCGCTCGTCGCTCTCCGGAAGAGCGGTGGACTCCCCGTGATTGGCGGTGGTGAGGATACCGGCCTCGCACCCGTCCATCACGGTCGAGGCAATGCCCCGCTGCCGGAGGGCCGCGGAGAGGATCGGGGCGAGCAGCCGTTCGCCAAACGAGATGATGTAATCCTTCGAGCGGGGAGTGAGTTCCCGCAGGTTGTAGATCGCAAAGAGGATGTTCTGGAGTTTGATCAGGAGCTCTTCCATCTCCAGCCCGACTTCCGCCACGTGATCGGGGGCCGCCCCTTCAAGGGTGGTGATGTGGCGGGTGCTCAACGAGCGGATCAGCGGAGTGATGGCACTGCTGTCCTTTGCGGTGGGAAGGGCCGTTGCAATCGCGATGAGCTGGTCGGTCACACCGCGCTGGGCCGATACGACCACGGCAAGCTCATCTCCCGCTTTGTGGTGTTCCTCGAGAATATCGACAACACGCTGGATACACTGGGCATCGGCAACGGATGTCCCGCCGAATTTCATCAGAAATCTCATTTGTCCTCTCACTCTTGACGTGCCATTTATTTATGTAACTATACGATCCACAAAATAATAAGATGCTTGCAGATGAGGTTGTGGACTGCCACGTGCTGGTGATCGGGAGCGGTGGTGCGGGCGTCCGTGCTGCCATTGAGGCGTCGCAGTACGGCGACACGGTCCTCATCTCCAAGACCATTGTGGGGAAGGGCGGATGCACCACGATGGCGGAAGGCGGGTTCAATGCGGTCCTGCGCGAAGAGGACTCGTGCGGGATCCATTACGAGGACACGATGAAGGGCGGGGCGTTTTTGAACAACCCGGAACTCGTGCACATCCTGACCCATGAGGCTCCGCTGCGCATGGGCGATCTCGTGAAGTGGGGTGCGGTCTTCGACTTCACGGACAATGATGAGGTGGCCCAGCGCCCGTTCGGCGGCCAGCGGTTCCCCCGGACCTGCTACGCGGGTGACCGGACCGGCCATGAGATGATGATGACACTCATGGACCGGCTCGCTGCAACGGATGTGGGGACCCTGCAGGAATACACGGTCATCGATCTCTTAAAAGACGGGGACGTAGTGATCGGGGCACTGGCGCTGGACGAGAAAGGGCGCATCGTCATCCTGAAAGCGGACAGCACGATCCTTGCAACGGGCGGGGGCACGAAGGTGTACGATGTCTCCACCAACTCGTCGAGCGGCACGGGAGACGGGTACGCGATGGGCTACCGGGCCGGTGCGGAACTGATCGATATGGAGATGATCCAGTTCCACCCGACCGGTGCGGTCTTCCCCTACGATGCCCGGGGCCGGCTCGTGACGGAAGCAGTCCGGGGCGAGGGGGGCGTTCTCAAAAACTCGGACGGGGAGCGGTTCATGAAGACCTATGACCCGGCCCGGATGGAACTCTCCACCCGCGATGTGGTGGCCCGGGCCATTGCCACCGAGATCAAAAAAGGGCGGGGCACTCCCAACAACGGCGTCTATCTCGATGTCACGCACCTGCCCCGCGAACAGATCGAGAGCCGCCTCCCGGTGATGCTCGAACAGTTCCTGAAGTTCGGCGTGGACATCCGCACGACCCCGATGGAGGTGGCACCGACTGCCCACCACATCATGGGCGGCCTCCGGATCACGCCCGAATGCCGGACCACCCTGCCCGGCCTCTTTGCCTGTGGCGAATGCGCGGGCGGGGTGCAGGGCGCCAACCGGCTGGGCGGCAATGCCCTGGCCGAGACGCAGGTCTTCGGGAAACGGGCCGGGGAGGCGGCGGGGAAGGCCGCACAGAGGAAGAAGAGCGTGGACCAGCGGCAGGTCGACGCCCAGCAGGACCGGCTGGACCGGTTCCTCGCGGGCACCATGAACCCGGCGCAGGTAAAAAAGAAGCTCCAGCTCGCGATGTGGGAGGGAGCCGGGATCTTCCGGAACGCGGGCGATCTCGAAACGGCGCTCGCAACGGCAAAGCAGCTCTCCGGTGCCCGGCTTAAAGCCGCATCAGCCCGGAACCTTGCAGAGTGCTGTATTGTCGAGAACATGTGCCTGACCGCATCACTCATCTGCCGGGCCGCCCTGCTCCGCACCGAGTCCCGCGGGGCGCATGTCCGGACCGATGTCACCCAGACGCACGATGCGGAACACTCGCCCTTCGGCCACACGTTCCTCTCCCCGGCAAAACAGGGGATCGAGGTCCGGGAGGGAAGCACATGAAGGAACTGACCGTCACAGTGCGCCGCTTCGATCCGGACACCGACAAGGAGCCCCGGTTCGTGACCTACACCGTGAAGGTGAACGAAGGCGCCCGTGTTCTCAGCGTGCTCCACGCGATCCATGACACCATCGATCCCACGCTCTCGTACCGCTACTCCTGCGCCTCGGGCCAGTGCGGGAGTTGTGCGGTCCGCGTGAACGGCGAGCCGGTGCTGGCCTGCATGGAGGAGGCGAAGGACCGGATCACGATCGAGCCCCTGAACCTTACCGTGAAGAAGGATCTCGTGACCGATCTCGTGCCACAGCTCGACCAGATCGCGTCCCTCATGCCCAAGAAGGAGGTCGTGCTCCCGAAGAAGGCCGACATCGACGCGATAAAACCGTTAAAGGACTGCATCGAATGCCTCTGCTGTGTCTCGGCCTGCCCCGCGATTGATGTGACGAAGTTCATCGGCCCGACCGCAATGCGGCAGGAGATGCGGCTTGTCCTCGATCCGCGGGACAGCGGCGACCGGATCACCGATGCGGTCCGGGACGGCCTCTTCTTCTGCACCACCTGCCAGGCCTGCTGGAAGGTCTGCCCGAAGTCGATCGAAACCCCGTCAAAGGCGATCGAGAAGCTCCGGGCGCACGCGAACAAGCATGGGCTCACCCTGCCCCGGCACAAGGAGGTGGCGGCACTCGTGGAGGAGACCGGCCGGAGCATTCCCCGCACCAGCCCCTCGTTCCTCGAACAGGCCGGGACCGTGATCAGTCCGGACGGGCCGGTGAAGGCCACGATCGGATTCTTTGTCGGCTGCATGTACAATCTCCGGCAGCAGCAGTCCGCCCTTGATGCGATGGAGGTCTTAAAGCGCAACGGCATCCGCGTCTTCATCCCCAAGGAGCAGGTCTGCTGCGGCTCGCCCCTCATCCGGACCGGCCAGCTC
Source organism: uncultured Methanoregula sp. (assembly GCA_964592875.1). Lineage (GTDB taxonomy): Archaea > Halobacteriota > Methanomicrobia > Methanomicrobiales > Methanospirillaceae > Methanoregula. The sequence continues at coordinate 224,797 of CAZQGG010000003.1, read as the reverse complement.
GCGTTCGTGGACGAACTCAAGCGGCGCAACATCGAGACGTTCGTGTTCCGGAAGATCGATACCGTCATGACCATGTGCGCCGGCTGCGGTTCCACGCTCAAGAACGATTACAGGACACCGTTCGAAGTGCTTGACCTCAACGATATCCTGACGAAGTACGGGATCGAGCCACCGGCCCGGCTGCCCATGAAGGCAACCTATCACGATCCCTGCCACCTGCTGCGGGGACAGGGTATCCGTGACCAGCCCCGGCAGCTGATCCGTCAGGTGGTGGATCTCGTGGAGATGCCGTCCATCTGCTGCGGGAGCGGTGGCGGGGTCCGGGCCGGCAACCCGGACGAGGCGGCAGCGCTGGGCAAACGGCGGGGCGAAGAGATCAAGAAGACCGGCGCAGAGATCGTCATCACCTCCTGCCCGTTCTGCGAGTTCCATATTGCCGGGCACACGGACAAGCCGGTGAAAAATATCGCGACCGTACTGCTGGAAGGGTACCGCGAGAAGGACCGGAAGAATGCGGGATCAAAGGACTGAGATCGCATTCAGTAATCAGAAATATCAGAAATTTTTTTTACAATTTTTTTTATTTTCCAGTGGGCAGAATTTTTTTTATTGTTCTATAAAAAATTCGGGTGAAAAACCGGCACTCCGGAATATCCCGGCCCTCACTTCTTCATCAGGTACTCGTATGCCTCAAGCGCTGCCTTCGCGCCTTCACCCGCGGCAATGATGATCTGCTTGCTCTTCGCGTTCGTGATATCTCCCGCGGCAAAGATGCCAGGCTGGCTCGTGCAGCCGTTCACATCCACGATCACTTCCTTCATGTCGTTTAAGTCAACGAGCCCTTCGAGCAGCTCAGTGTTCGGCACCCAGCCGATCTCGATGAAGACCGCGTCGAGATCGATCTGCTGCTCCCTGCCTTTCGCGTCCCTAATGGAAATACCGTTCAGGAACTTGTCGCCATGTAACGCGGACACCTGCGTTTCTGTATGGACCGTGATGTTCTTCTTTGAGGCGAGTTTCTCCGTGTACACGGGATCGGCCCGGATACTGCTCCGGGCAATCAGGCTCACCGATGTGGCAACATCGCTCATCTCAAACGCTGTCTGGAGCGCAGAGTTGCCCCCGCCCACCACGGCCACCCGCTTGCCCTTGTAGAGCGGCCCGTCGCAGGTCGAACAGATCGAGAGGCCCCGGCCCAGGTACTGCTCCTCGCCCGCCACCCCGAGTTTCTTCGGTTTCTTGCCCTGCGTGAGGATGATACTGCGAGCCCTGAAGGTCCTGTCCGCGGCAGTTTTGACTTCAAAGATATCCTCATCCTTCCGGATCGAGACCACCCGGTCGAGCTCCAGCCGGATATTGAGGGTTCTCACCTGCTCCTCGAATTTCTTCATCAGGTCTTCGCCCGTGACCACCCGGTAGCCCATGTAATTCTCGATTGCCCATGACGCCAGAGCCTGCCCGCCGATATTCTCGCTGACAATCAGCGTATTCAGCATCTTTCGGGCGCAGTAGACCCCGGCCGTGAGTCCCGCCGGCCCGGCCCCGATGATCAGCACGTCGGCGACATCGGACGCCACCGCTGTACCAAAGAGTTCGTTCAAGCGCTGGGCATCGAACCCGACAATCACCTCGTCGTCAACCGTGATCACGGGCACGCCCCGCTGGCCGGAGAGTTCGATCATCTTCCGGGCCGCATCCTCATCCTCACCAACATCGATCGTCTCGTACGGCACACCATATTGTTCCAGCAGTGCCTTGGCCATCCGGCAGTACTGACACGTTTTCGTTGAATACACGGTGACGTGGGTCATCAAGCGGTACATGGTGCGAAAAAATATAAAATTTTGGAACGGGACAAACCGGCAACACTTTGAACGGGCAGCGCAATCTTCTTTTTAATCCAGTCCCAATACACCATTGGAAGCAGATGATGGAGAAAATCCCGGTTCCTGTAAGGTTCAGATCCTGTCTCGTACTGTGTTTCGTACTGCTGGTTTTTTCGTTCAGCATGGCAGCAGTATCTGCGGCAACCGGATCCTGGGCAGAGCCGGTGGTCCAGCAGGATTTCAACGAGGGATCCGGCACGCTGGCCCTCGATTCATCCGGGCATGGCAGTACCGGGACCATTGCCGGGGCAACCCGTATCAACAGCGGGGGATGCGGGAGTGCACTCAAGTTCAATGGCAATGGCAGTTACGTGACCATCCCCTATTCAAGCTCGAATCACCCGGTTGATGAGATCACTGTCTCAACCTGGTTCTTCGTGGACTCGTTCGATGCCCAGACCCTGGTATCCACCTACCGTGACGGGGGGTACCAGCTCGGGTTTGGGGACGGGAATGACCTGTGGTGGATGATCGATACCGGGAAGTCCGGTCTCGTTTCCGTGCCGGTCCAGCACGAGGGGATCACACCCGGCCAGTGGCACTATGTCACGGGAACCTATGACGGCAAGACCGCGAAGATCTACCTCGATGGATCACTGAGGAACGTGGTCAATGCATCGGGCCCCATCCATTACGAATATGATAATTATGTCACCCTGGGAGCCGATGCGGGAACCGGGGCAGAGCCGGACACTTCCTGCCCGCAGTACCTTAACGGAGGACTGGACGAAGTCCGGATCTATGATGCGGCGCTGGAATACAGCCAGATCATGGACGATCGGTTCCGCTGTTCGGCAGAGCCAAAATCTCCGATGGCGGATTCTGCAAATATCTCTTCATCGGTCCCGGCCTGCAGGGCAAGCTCCGGTTCGCTGCATCTCTCGCCCGGGGAATCTGTCACGAAAACTCTCCTCTTTTCAGACATCGGGGTGAACGGAACCTGGCAGGTCTCCGTGCCCCCGGGGTCGGAACTGGTGGTTATTGCAGGCGACCGGTATTCTCAAGCCTCCCCGGATGCCTGGTATGTCGAGATCGCTGACGGGAACCAGCGCGTAGACCGGTCGATTGCATTTCCCAATACCAACAACGCCCCGGTGAAAGGTATCATCCCTTCGGGAACTGCAAACGTATCGATCCATTACTTTGATGGGAAATATCGTTTCCCGGCCAGCGTCAGGGTGGAATTCACCTGTGTTTCTCCCCCCCTGGTACGTCCCCAGGAGATCATTCCTAAGAATATTCTTTCCAATCCCGGCATCGTCATCTATTCTGCGTCATGGGCAACCCTGATTGCCGTACTCGTGGTTGTGATCTGGCTGCACCGGAGAAAGATGAACGGTCGTAAAAAGACCGATGTACCGGAATCCGCTGGGGAGCCCGTTGCAGAATCTGATAACGAAGAAAAATAGTTACAGGGTAATTTCCTTAAACTGCTTGCCGAAGACCCCGCAGATCGGGCACTTGTCGGGAGCCTTGCCCAGCTCGATGTTCCCGCAGACCGGGCAGAGGAAAACCTTCTCCCTGCCGATATCATGGCCTGCCTTGATCGCATCGAGCGCTTTCTTGTAGAGCCCGGCATGTACCTGCTCAGCCTTCATCGCATGAGTGAAGGCAAGGAGCGCATCGGTCCTGTTCTCGCCTTCCGCGGCCTTGATGAACCCGGGATACATCGTGGTGTATTCCTCGGTCTCCCCGGCAATACCTCCTTCAAGGTTCTGGGCCGTTGTTCCGACTGCGGACAGGACTTTTAAGAGCTTCTTTGCATGGATTGCCTCGGCCTCTGATGCGGCCTTAAAGAGGGTTGCCACACCCTTGAATCCTTCTTCCGCAGCCTTCTCTGAGAATGCCTGGTATTTCCGGTTTGCCTGCGACTCGCCGGCAAACGCCTCCTTTGCATTGTCCATGGTTGCCATGAGGAAATGATATGGAGACATGCTCATTTAAATATTGTTTATGAGGCACACGATCGTCGAAACAGACGGGTGAACCCTGAATTTTTCAAATGGAATATTTTAACATAAATAAAGAGAGAACACTGGTATCGGGCGGAGGCGGGAGTGGTTCCGGGGTGTAGTATCCGATTGTCCTCCCGTTGCGGAACGTGATGCCATGAAAAAGATGAAGGATGTCCTGCCACAGGACCGGCCACGGGAGAAGATCGCAAAAAAAGGGGTAGCGGCGCTCTCGGATACGGAACTGATCGAGGCGATCCTCGGCAGGGGGACGAAGGGAAAGGATGTCCGGGTGCTGGCAAAGGAGATCAACGGGCTCTTACAGGAGAAAGAGGCAGTCCGGTACGAGGACATCCTGACCATCGGGGGAATCGGGCCCACCAAGGCCTCCCAGATCATGGCCTGTTTTGAGATGGGGAGGCGGTACTATGCACCGGCTCCTCCTGAGGGAAAGGTGACAAAACCCGATGACATCCTCCCCCTTGTCGCCCATCTTCGGGACAAGCGCCAGGAACATTTCTGCTGTATCACGCTCAACGGGGCGGGCGAGGTGCTCGGCAACCGGATCATCACGGTCGGGCTCTTAAACCACAGCCTCGTCCATCCCCGGGAAGTCTTTGCCGATGCGATCACCGACCGGGCAGCATCCATCATCTGCGTGCACAATCACCCTTCGGGCTCGCTTGAGCCGAGCAGCCAGGACATCGCGATCACGGCCCAGCTCAAAGAGGCCGGGGCTCTCGTGGGGATCCAGCTCATCGACCACGTGATCGTAACAAAGACCGGGCACCTGAGCATGCGGGAACGCGGGCTGGTCTGAATCCAACCGGTCTTGAGGGATTACCTGTTGAACATCTTCCCGAGAGCTATCCCTTTTTCGTACGCGGCCTCCATGAGGCCCGGCGTTTGAGTGACATCCCGGATCGTATCCATGTCATTCACCAGCAGATCGTCCCAGTACGGGCAGTCAATGATATCGAAGAATGCCTCTGCTGTAAGTTTCGCACCAACGAACACTTCCGGAACATTCATGCCCGCAATACCGATGAAAAGAGCCTTCCGTACTGCCTTCTTCTCTGCTGAAACAAGGGACTTTTTCCTCATGTACTTGGCCATATAAAAGACCTGAAACCGGTCCATGAAGGACTTGAGCTTCCCGGGAATACCCATGAACATCACCGGTGTGGCAAGGATGATCCCATCTGCATCCCGCAGCTTCGGGTACAACTGCTGCATATCGTCATCCATGATGCAGGTCTCATGGTCCTTACAGAACATCATCTCCTGGCAGGCCTCAAAACAGAGATTTGTGACCACGATCTTCTCGACCGTACACCCTGCATCCTCCGCCCCTTTCAGCGCCCGGTCCAGCAGATATGCAGTATTTCCATCGGAGACGGGACTTCCCAAGATCCCGATTATCCTGCCAGCCATACTAGAACTGGAGATAGTTGTGCCATATAGTTTTGCAAACAGTACCGCAAATTCCCTATTCACGCCGGCCCGTCACCCGTGCGGGAATGGGTACCATCACAACTCATATATATCTTTTAAATGAATGAGAAATCTGGTGATAATTCTGACCGAACAGAAGACCTACAATGCTGGCCAGAAAGTCGGGCCGGGCAAATATGTCTGTATCGACTGCGGAAAGGAACTGACCCTCGACAAGAGCGAACAGGATCTCAGGAAGTGTCCTGCCTGTTCCTGCGCAGAGTACCAGTGTTTCCCCATGACCCACATCCGCCCGGACATCAAGACGCCCGAGGATGCCAAGCACCCGCCAAAACGCGGCTGATGTCGAAGAGCAATCTCTCATTTTTTTTCAAGAGTACTGCGGTGATGAATACTGGTGCCGGAATCCGGCAGCAGGCACATGAGCAGTCATCATGGTAAACGTATCCAAAGAAGGGCAGGTCTTCAAGTGCGAGATCTGCGGTAACGTTGTGATTGTGAAAGAGTCCGGCGGCGGAGAACTCATCTGCTGCGGAGAACCAATGCAACTGGAGGAGTAAAACTATGGCAGTTAAAAAACCCACAATGAAAAAACCAGCAGTGAAAACGGCACCGGCAAAGAAGCCGGCGGTACAGAAGAACGCGAAGCAACTGAAGGGTCTTGAGAAGAAGATCGGCAAAGTCCCGAAGTTCTTCAAGGAACTGACAACCAACGACCCCGAAATGTTCGAGCTCGTGATGAAGTTCGAGAACCACATCTGGGATGACGGTAAGCTCACGAAGAAGACCAAGAAGCTGATCGCCATCGCGATCGCTGCCGCCCTCCGGGACCAGCACGCGGTCCGCGCCCAGCTGGCCGGGGCAGCGAGCCTTGGCGTGACGAAAGCGGAAGTGGAAGAAGCGCTCCGCGTCACCTTCCTCCTCTCGGGCATGCCGGCCTATGTGTACGGCAAGGCCCAGCTCGATGAAGTAATGAGAAAGTAAGGGGGATACTACGATGGACACTGAGGAATGTGTTTCATTCCCAATCCTTGGGGAGCCTGCCCCGGACTTTACAGCAGAGACCACCCAGGGCCCGATCACACTCTCAGGCCTGAAAGGGAAATGGGTGGTGCTCTTCTCCCACCCAGCGGACTTCACGCCGGTCTGCACCACGGAGTTCCTGGCATTCGCTGCGATCCACGACGAACTTGTGGCGCTGAATGTCCAGCTGCTCGGCCTCTCGGTGGACAGCGTCTCGTCCCACCTGGGCTGGGTGCATGACATCAAGGAGAAGATGGGCGTACAGATACCCTTCCCGATCATTGCCGACCTGAACATGAAGGTGGCAAAGAAGTACGGGATGATCCACCCGGGCCAGAGCACAACCGCCGCGGTCCGGTGCGTCTTCTTCATCGACGACAAGGGGATCATGCGGGCCATGATCTACTATCCCCTCCAGAACGGGAGGTTCATGCCCGAGATCATCCGGCTCGTGAAGGCGCTCCAGACCACGGACAAGTACAAGGTCTCGACACCGGCCAACTGGCAGCCGGGCGACAAGGTGGTTGTCCCGCCGCCAAAGACGGTGGCCGAGATGGAGAAGCGGCCGACCGAGGGGTACGAGTACAAGGACTGGTACCTCTGCTTCAAGAAAATTTAAGGCAAAAATCTCTTTTTTATTCTTTTCCAAAGCGATCGCGGGTTTCATCTGCTCCCGGGGCGATCTGGTATGGAAGACGATGGCAGCACATGACGGGAAACCCCCCGGAACCGACACGCCAATCCTGACCGATCCCCCGTTCTACCTGCCGGAGTTCGAGGAATCGTACCGGTACATCATCGATGAGTACGAGGTTGCACCCAGGGACATTGCCATCTTCATGCCCTGTGCGGTAAGAAAACCCTACAGTGCGAGCCCGAGCCACCAGCTGATCCGGATGATCATCTCGCAGGTGTTCACGGAGCCGCAGTACCATGTCGTCATCTTCGGTACCTGCGGGATCGTCCCGGCAGAACTGGAGGCGATGTACCCGTACGCCCACTACAAGTACATGCTCGGGAAGTGCAAGGATCCCAAAATTCTCGAAGACTTCCTCCGCATCGAGACCGACCGGGTTGCCGGGTATCTCGAAAAAACCCGCCACATCTACAAGTTCCGGATCGGGTACTGTATCGGGCTCTTCCGGGAGGCGCTGATCCGGGGATCGGCAAAGTCAGGCGTGAAGATCGATCTCATCCTCCCCACCCGGGACATGATCGACAAAGTCGTGGAGGAGGGCGACTGTGTCTTTGAGGAAGGCAGCCTCTCGATGGACGAGTACCTGGGCGAGTTCACGAACGAGCTGATCCGGTTCCGGAACGCACAGTACGGCAAGGCCCCGTGAGCCTGACCGGCCCGGTACGGGAGGGGTGGGGGCATGGGGGTCAGACCGCATCCTCAGGAAAATAAGCCGGCCCCCCCTGTCATGCAGAGAGGGGTGCCCCTGCCCCATTCCTGACCTGCATCCGTCGTGAACAAAATGATTTTAGTCACATGTACAGGTGATTAACGCATGTACATGCGTTAATCGCATGCTTATGTTACTTGGTTTTTTGGGGCAGGAACCCCGGAGCCCAAGTTCGCCGGCATCATCCACATCTTTTTTACTGCTGGTGACAACAACAGTGTGATGACAATCAAGGTCCTCGCATTTGCCGGCAGCCCCCGCCGGCACGGGAACTCGGAGACGCTGCTGGACTGGGTGCTCGCATCGATGGCCGAAGACCCGGATGTTGCAATCGAGAAAGTCCCGCTCACCGAGGCAAATATCAATATCTGCCGGGGCTGCAATGCCTGCGAGAAACTCAATAAGTGTATCCAGCGGGACGGGATGGACATCTACCACAACAAAATCATCGAAGCGGATATCATCCTGCTCTCCTCCCCGATCTTCTGCATGGGCATCGCCGCCCTGCCCAAAGCCCTCATCGACCGCATGCAGGTCTTCCGGTCCCGGAAATATGTTTTGAAACTGCCTATTGTTCCGCCGGAACGCAAGGGAAAACGTCTCGGGGTCTTCCTTGCCACCGCCGGGCAGGACTGGCCGCATGTCTTCGATGCCGCCGTTCCCTCGGTGAAGTGCTTCTACCACGTGATTGACATCAAAGACGCCGATATCAGCTACCTGATGATCAACCATGTGGACGAGAAAGGGGCAATCGAACACCACCCGACCGCAAAGGCGGATGCCACAGCGCTCGGGAAGAACCTGCTTGCGGAACTGAAACGAAGGCTTGCAGCCTGAGGTCATGATGACGGTCACAGTACTGGGAATTTCCGGAAGTCCGCACCGGCACGGGAACACGGAGACCCTGCTGGACCGGTTCCTTGAAGGAGCACAGTCTGCCGGGGCAAGCGTGGAGAAGGTGATCCTGAAAGATCTCGATTACACACCCTGCCGGGGGTGCAATGCCTGCCACAAGGATGGTAACTGTATTGTCAAAGACGCGGCCCCTCCCCTCTTCGACCGGATGATGGCTGCCGACTGCGTTGCGGTGGCCTCCCCGATTTACAGCATGGGAATCACCGCCCAGCTCAAGGGGTTCATCGACCGGGGCCAGTATCTCTGGGCCCGGCGGTTTGTCACCAAAACACTGACGTTCTCTCCGGAACATCTCGCCCGCCACAAGGGGATCTTCATCTCGACAGCAGGCCAGAACTGGGATCATGTCTTCGATGGGGCATATCCCTCGCTCACCGCCCTCTTCCACGATGCGGGGTTCGAATACTATGACAATATCGTGGCCAATAACATGGACACCTGGAAGGGCATCAAAAACCACCCGACCGCCCTTGACGAAGCGTTCCGGAAAGGACAGCAGGTAGTATCCGTGCTGGAAACCCTGAAAAAGGACTGATAGGGAAAAAAGGGGATGTGGGGAAGAGTTCAGACAATATAGAACGATGCAACGAGCGTGCCGAACGCTGCCACGAGGAGGACGATAAAGACCACCACGTTCCAGGCGAGTACTTTCCTCCCGTCAAGGATACTGATCGGCAGGAGATTGAATGCTGCGAGCATGGCATTGATCTGGATCCCGGCAAGCCCAAGGATAGCAAGGATATTTCCGTTTTTGATCGCGGCCACTCCCCCGACAAGGAAGAGCAGGGCTGCAAAGAGTGCGCACAGGACGAGGTTGATGACGGGGCCTGCCGCCGAGATGATCCCATTCTCTTTAAGGGTTAAGGTCCGCCCGTCCCGGGAGAAGATCACGGTTGCTCCGGGCGCGGCAAAGACAAACCCGACCAGCGCTGCCATGACGACAGCGATGAGGAGCATGGTGTTGTCCTTGACAAACTCCGCCCAGTACCCGAACCGGATCGCCATGAACTTGTGAGCCATCTCGTGGAGGAGGAAACCGATCCCGACTGTCAAAAGCGAGATCCCGAAATAGATCAGGGCCGGCAGCGGTGCGATGGCTGTAACAGGCCCAAGAATCCCATAAGGGGCAATCTTGATGATGGTAAACGAGAGTGCGATTGCCATCCAGGCAACAAACAGGTCTGCTTCTTCACGCCGGCTGATACGTTCGAACATAAGGACTCCTGATCAGATGGGATCTCTACTGATATTTCCTTTGGTATTTGAGTACTTGAAAGGATTACGTTTATGAAATTGCCCGGGAATGTACATGGTATGTCCCTCGATCAGGTGCGGGCCGAGATCTCGATGGTGGATACCGCCATCATCCGCCTCATTGCGAAACGGCAGGAGCTGGCAAACCAGGTGGCGGAGATAAAACAGCGGGAGGGATTTTCCATCCACGATGAAAAACGGGTGGCGGTAGTTCTCGAAACGGTCTCACGCGAGGCTGAAAAGAGCGGAATCGACCCGGCTGCCGTAAAAAAGATCTTTGAGATTCTCATTGCGATGAGCGAGGAGCGCCAGCGGGGACGCTCCTGATATCGCCACCAGGTGGACCTTTTTTTAGTTACCCGAACCAGCCAAGGAAGATCACGATGCCGAGGGCAACCATGATCAGCCCGATGGCAAGGCGGAGCGCCCGTTTGTGCTCGTTCCGCCACGTATCCGCTCTCTCCGGCGACAGGCCGTACGCAACAAGGAGCGTGACTAAGACGAGCGGCAGGACGAAGACGATGTTGTAGAGGAGGAGATATGGCAGGCCGGCCGACAGGCTCATGCTCGTTCCCATGAGAGCGAGGATACTGATATAGATCCCACCGGTGCAGGAGAATCCGAGCAGACCGGCGAGAATCCCCAAAATAAACGCCGCGGGCACGGAGGCCAGCCGGATATAGCGGGCCATGAGTCCCTTGCCGGAGGTCGGGACGGAGAGGAAGAAGTTGTCCCGGTTCCGTGCCACATCCGCGAGCGTAACAAGACCGAGGAGTAAGGCTACTGCCGCCCCGGCAAGCGAGAAGATCTTCGAAATTCCTGAGAAGGAGACAACGGAGAAGATGCCGATTCCCACAAGGAGGTGGAAGAGGAAGACCGCTGCAATGTATGAGCCGCCGATGAGCAGGATCCGGCGCCGGTTTGCGGCCGCGGCGATGGAGATCAAGAGGAAGATGAGGACGGATAGGGCGCAGGGGTTGAGGCTGTCAACCAGCGCCGGCACGATCACCATCTGGGGGGTGAGAGCGGGAAGTTGCGAGGGGGAAGAGCCCGGTGTCAGCGAAGACGGGCCGGATGATTCACTTCGCGTTTTTTCTGCAAGGATCTCGGTCTCGAAAGACGCCGGGATCTGGATCTCCCCCATCAGGACCGTGTTCCCGATAAAGATCTCCGGAATTCCTGCATCATTGGTCATAATATTATGCTGCTGGTTCAGGGACACAAACCGCTGCTGGTTGGTGACGTTGTTGTAGATTTCCAGTTTTTCAAGACGAAGTTCGGGATATTTTTCTTCCAGGCTTTCTATTAAAGGTTCGACTTTTACACAATGAACACAACCATCGCCGTAAAAATAGACGGCAGGAATGACAACACGCACATTGGACGACTTGACAACCCCGGATACCATCTCTTTGGGGGGATTATTCAGCCTTTTTTTGTCCAGATAGTTCTGGATGAGACCCTCGAACTTCGCAGGGATCTCGTTTGCACCAATGAGGGCCGTTTTTCCGACAACCACTTCAGGAACGCCATACGCGGTCACACCGGCTGCTGCATTTGCCTGGATGTAGAGCCGCTCATTGGTCTCGTTATGCCAGACTTCAAGCACCTGAATATTTGCTTCAGGATACTTTTGAGTCATATTCTCAATGAACGGCATCACGTCATGGCAGTGGGGACATTCCGTTCCGTAAAAAAAGTATATGGTATCGGTGGGCGCTCCCCCGCCGGTTTTCAGGAGGGTGTCTTGCTGGACCAGTATACCGGAAAAAACTACAGCAATACCGGCGATGATGATTAGTACGAGTACGGTTATTGCGATCGTTATTGTCTTATCCATAGTGGCAATTCCAGTAGCTTGTTACCGATTCATCCGATAATAAAACGATGACAAAAAATCAGGAGAGGGAGATCATCGTTCCGACCCCCTCATGCGTGAAAAGCTCGAGGATGAGGTTGTGTTCGGTATTGCCATTGATGACATGGGAGTAACTGACACCACTCTCTACGGCCTTGATAACGGACTGGACCTTCGGGATCATGCCATCCCCGATCGCCCCGGAGTTCCGGAGATCGTTTGCCTCGCGGACAGTCAGTTTCCGGAAGACCATCGTACGACCTTTGTCCATAACACCATCGACATCGGTCATGTTGACGAGCTTGTAGGCTTTCAGCGCAATGGCAATGTCCCCGGCGGCAGTATCGGCATTGATGTTGAGGCTGCTGCCGTGCTTGTCGATGGCGATAGGTGACACGACCGGAATGTAATCCTTGTCGAGCAGGGTGTTGAGGAGGGTGGGATCGATCCACTCGATCTCTCCCACATGGCCGAGATCCACTTCCTTCTGGACCCCGCCCACTTCGATCTTCTGGAGATCCATCTTCTTTGCTATGATCAGGTTGCCATCGCTGCCGGAGAGGCCGACTCCTCGGGCGCCGCACTTGGCGATCAGGGAGACAATCCCCTTGTTGATCTTGCCGACCAGCACCATCTGGGCGATTTCAAGAGTCTCCTGATCGGTCACCCGCAGGCCTCCGACAAAGACCGACTCCTTGCCCATCTGTTTCATCTTCTCGCTGATCTCCGGGCCACCTCCATGGACGAGCACGACGCGGATGCCCACGTAATGCAGGAGTACTGCATCCCTGATGGCATTCTCCAGCACCACCGGATCGACCATGGCATGGCCTCCAAGTTTGATCACAATAGTCTTTCCGTGGAACTGCTGGATGTAGGGGAGTGCTTCCATGAGCACGTCTTCGCGCTTCATGTTGTATACTTCCCGTTGATCTCCACGTAGCGCTCGGTGAGGTCGCAGCCCCATGCGGTGGCCTGCTCCTTTCCTGCGGCAAGGTCAAGGATGAAGACCACCTTTTTGCCGTGCATTGCCTTCTTGGCAGCAACGAGATCGGCGATGATCTCGCCGGACTTCACGAGCGGGTACTTCTTGCTGCCATCACTGATCCAGAGCGAGACCGCATTGGGATCGAACTTCACCCGGGCCCGCCCTGCTGCTGCAACAACCCGGCCCCAGTTGGGGTCCTCGCCGTACACCGCAGTCTTCACAAGGGGTGATTCGATGATGGTGCGGGCAACCTTTGCTGCATCGGTCTCCTTCTTTGCACCTGTCACGGTGACCTCAAGCAGCTTTGTGGCCCCTTCACCGTCAGCAGCGATCTGTTTTGCCAGCTGGCGGCAACACTCTTCAAGGGCAGCGGAAAACTCCGTTTCATTGACCTTCCCGGATTCCCCGGTTGCCGTAACGAGGGCAATATCGTTCGTGCTCGTGTCCCCGTCAACCACGACCCGGTTGAAAGACCGCTTTGTCGCGAGTTTCAGTGCATCCCTGAGGGGTTTTGCCTCGATCTCCGCATCGGTATAGATGAAGGCGAGCATGGTTCCCATGTTCGGGGCGATCATGCCGCTTCCCTTCGTGATACCGGCAACCGTGAAGGTCTCCTTCTCCACAAGGGCGTGTTTGGGATACGTGTCCGTGGTCATGATCGCGTTGGCCGCATTGGTTTCGGCTTCTGCGTTCGAGGCGAGTTTCGGGGCAACGGTAACGCACTGCTTCCGGATCAGCGGGAGGTCCAGGTACCGTCCGATAACACCGGTGCTTGCGACACCGACACGGGCAGGTTCAACCCCAAGAGCTGAACTGGCGTACTCGGTCATCACGACTGCGTCTTCGTACCCTTTCTGCCCGGTGTAAGCATTCGCACACCCGCTGTTGACGATGACCGCATCCAGTTTGCCCTTCCGGATCTGGGTGCGCATCAGCTGGATGGGGGCCGCCTTGGCCAGGTTTTCCGTAAACACACCGGCTGCGGTCCCGCTTGCACGGATCAGCGCAAGACCGAACTTGCCCTCCTTCATCCCCCAGGCAGTCACGCCCTTGACTGCACAGATACTTCGTGTCTTCATTGATTCTCAGCTCCTTCGCTTGCAGTATATGATGATCCAATCGCGTTGATGATGTCCGCACGGGTAATGATACCCACAATCTTTTTGCCCTTGATTACCGGCAGGCGGGAGATACCTTCTTTGAGCATCAGCGCCGCCGCTGCCTCGACATCCATGTCACCGGTTGCCGTGATCACCCGGTGGGTCATCACCTTTTTTACCGGCATGTCGCCGATGTTAGCCAAGGCGTGTTTCGTCTTCTCCCAGTTGATGTACTCCCGGATCGGCACCTCGATGACCTCGAACGGCGACGGGAGCCAGAGATCATCGGAGATCCGCTCGGTCTCAAGAAGGGAGATCAGATCAGATTCCGAGACGATCCCCACAAGATCTGTTCCCTCCATCACCGGCAGGCCCCCGATATGGTGTTTCCGGAAGAGGACCACTACCTCGCGGAGAGATGTTTCAGCACTGCACACCACCGGGTTCTTCGTCATTGCATCGTCAACAAGCATCTTTTTCCACCTCAGGGAAGTATCCCGGCTCCGGTAAGCCCGTCCTTCTCGGGATGCCCGCACATCAGGTTCATGTTTTGGATCGCCTGACCACTTGCACCTTTTACCAGATTGTCGATAGCGGAGATGGCAACGACCCGTGAACCTTCACTCTCGACCATTACATCGCAGAAGTTGCTCCCGCGGACAGCGGCGAGGATGGGCTTCTGGTACCGGACGAAATATTCGTTCTTGTAGAAGTCATGGTAGAGCTTCTCCACCTCTTTCTGCTCCATGGGCTCGTTGAGCAGGATATGTGCGGTTGTCAGGATGCCCCGGTTGACCGGGACGAGGTGGGGCGTGAAGTAGACCTTTGCCTTCGAGCCGAGGAATGCGATCTCCTGTTTCATCTCGGCAAGGTGCCGGTGCGTTGTCAGCTTATACGGCCCGACATTGTCCCCGACATTCGGGTAATGGGTGGTTGCCGAGGGATTGTCACCCGCTCCGCTGACGCCGGTCTTGGAATCGAATATTACCGTATGGGCATATTTTGCAAGGGGAGCTGCGGCCAGGGTGGCCCCGGTGGGGAAGCAGCCGGGGTTTGATACGAACTTTGCGTTGATGCAGTCCTTGCGGTGGAGCTCGGGGATGCCATAGGGAGCCGGGAAGTAGTCGGTGTGGGGAACGCCGTATACCTTCTCAAAAACATCCTTTGGCAGGCGGTAATCTGCACTCAGATCAACTACCTTGATCCCGCGGGAGAGCAGTTTACCGGCGTACGTCATCGCAGCCGTATGAGGAACCGCGAGGAAGGCTACATCGGCATCAATGGCGTCGATCTCGGGATTCTCAAATTTGAGGTTGGTGAATCCTTTCAGCTGGGGATGGACCTGATCCAGAGGGGTGCCTGCAAGTTTGCGCGATGTGACACACGTAACTTTGGCAGCAGAGTGGTGAAGAAGGAGACGGACCAGTTCACCACCGGCATAGCCGGATGCCCCGACAATCGCAACTTTCATACACAGATATCCGGTTATAAAAATTTAATGCTTTTTAGAGGGGCTTGCCGTCAGTGGTCGTATATTTTTTGATTTTTAAAAAAATGATGCGTAATCACTCACTTTTTCGTGAATAGATCGTATGGAGACGCTGGCCGAGAAGGGCAATCCGGTCATGGTCTTCAAGACCGTTGACGAGATCCTCGGGAAGGATATCCATCCCCTTTGAGATGCCGAGATAAGCGCCGCAGATGAGGGCGATGGTGTCGGTGTTTCCCCCGGTATTGGCAGAGACCGTGAGGAGGTCAGGCGGGTGGGTATACCTCTTGATCAAGAAAAACGCAATCGGGAGGGTCTGGAATACCGAGACATCGTTGCCGATCTTGAGCAGTGCCGTCTCGGTATCCATTCCGTCTCTCTCAAGGTTCAGTGCGTTCTTTATTTTCCCGCCAAGAACCTCGTCTTCTGCCATTGCCTTCTGCACGGCCCGTTCAATCCCATCCGGCGATTCGTGGAGGGCATGATACAGAAGGGTAACAAGGGTGGAAACTGCGGCATGGGCTGCCGGGTGGGTGTGGGTAACATTGCAGGCCCGGACCGCCCGTTCGCAGGCCTCGTTCATGTCCGGGAATGTGAGGGCAAAGGGAATTGCGATGGGCAGGCAACCGGACGTGGTCGACTTCACACCCTTGTGCAGGACATTCTCTTTTGCCATATGGTCACATGCAGCGGAGATAGAGCCATCCGGAAAGCGCAGGCCCCCCCGTGAGTTGAGTTCGCAGAGAGCCGTTGCGTACCGGTCCTCGTTGAACCGGCCATCGGCTAGAAGGGTTCCCACAAGGATCATCAACTGGGTATCATCGGTATATTGCCCGGCATTCAGACCCTCGTTGGGATGACCTTTGAACGGGCGTCGGAAGCCGTATTTCATCTTGTTCAGGTTGGGGGCCGCACTCTCATTGGGCATGCCAAGGGCATCCCCTATCGCTGCGCCGAGCAGACATCCCTTGAACTTTTTCAGCATCAATTCTATATTAAAAAACCCGGATACATAACCCTTCGTATATCGTCCTGATTCCTGATACGGTTCCCGGATTTTGTCTTTTCATGTTATGGGAAGAATTCACAGGAAATCATATATTTATGAACTATCTACCATCTGCATGAAGCAGAGGGAGTTGTTATATATGATGTTTAACATGATTAATAATGTAGAATTGGAGACCGTATGACCGAAGACTTCGATGTCAGGCTGGTTGAGAGTGACGTCCGTTATACACCCAACCCGGGATACAAGAAGAATTCCTGGGTGGGGGATTATGAGACTGCATACCAGGAGTTCCTGAAGGATCCCGATGGGTTCTGGGAAAAGATAGCAAAGGATCTGGACTGGATACAACCGTGGGATGCCATCAAAGAGTGGGACTATCCCTATGCGAAATGGTTCGTTAATGCAAAACTGAACATCTCCGCAAACTGTCTCGATCGTAACGTGAAGAACCACCGGCGCAACAAGGTTGCGCTCATCTGGAGAGGAGAGGGCGGTGCAGAACGAATCTATACGTACCAGAAACTTCTCTCGGAAGTGATGCGTTTTGCAAACGGCCTCAAGAAGATTGGGGTGACGAAGGGCGACCGGGTCTGCATCTATATGCCCATGGTACCGGAACAGATGATCGCCATGCTGGCATGTGCACGGATCGGTGCCATCCACAGTGTCGTCTTCGCCGGGTTCGGTGTGACCGCCCTGAACACGCGGATCAGGGAAGCAGAAGCAAAAGTCGTTATCTCAGCGGACATCTCCATCCGCAGGGGGAAAGCGATCGCGCTGATCACGACCGTCCAGGAGTCTATCTTAAACGCCCCGAGTGTTGAGCATCTCATCCTCTATCGGAGGAGAAAGGAGCCCCAACTCGATATCAGGCCGGACTTCGAGCTTGATTTTTATGAGCTGATGGAGGGTGTTCCCGCCACCTGTGAGCCGGAGGTCATGGATGCGGAAGATCTCCTGTTCATGCTCTACACAAGCGGCTCAACAGGATCACCAAAAGGGATCGTACATACCTGCGCAGGGTACATGGTTGGGACCTACTACACAACAAAATATGTCTTCGATCTGAAGGAGAACGACATATTCTGGTGTACGGCCGATCCGGGCTGGATCACCGGCCACAGTTACATCGTCTATGGGCCCCTCCTGGTCGGGGGTACTGTCTTCATGACTGAGATGACTCCCGACTACCCGGATCCGGGTATCTGGTGGAAACTGGTTGAGGAACAGAAGATCAATGTATTCTACACGGCCCCGACAGCGATTCGGATGTTCATGAAGATGGGAGAGGAGTGGCCGGACAAATATGACCTGAGTTCCCTGCGGGTGATCGGATCCGTCGGAGAACCACTCAATCCCGAAGCATTCGTATGGTACCACCATGCAATCGGGAAAGACCGGTGCCCGATTGTCGATACCTGGTGGCAGACCGAGACCGGAATGCAGATGATTACCACCATGGTGGGAGAACCGATGCGTCCGGGGTTCGCAGGAAAGGCAGTGCCCGGTGTGATCGCAGATGTCGTGGAC
Source organism: uncultured Methanoregula sp. (assembly GCA_964592875.1). Taxonomy (GTDB): domain Archaea; phylum Halobacteriota; class Methanomicrobia; order Methanomicrobiales; family Methanospirillaceae; genus Methanoregula. The sequence continues at coordinate 206,929 of CAZQGG010000003.1, read as the reverse complement.
AAAGACGGAAATTCCGTTCCTCCCGGAACAGGAGGATTCCTTGCGATTAAAGCACCGTGGCCATCCATGTTCCGCACGGTATACAAGAACGACGAACGGTACCGGCAGTACTGGTATACGATCAAGGATTGTTATACGGCGGGTGATCTGGCAGTCAAGGGTAAGGACGGTTACATCATGGTGCTGGGCAGATCTGACGACATCATCATCGTTGCCGGGCACAACATCGGCACCGCAGAGGTGGAGAGTGCGCTGGTCTCTCACCACGCCGTTGCCGAGGCCGCAGTGATCGGTAAACCCGATCCCATGAAAGGGAACTCCATCAAAGCGTTCGTCATCCTCAGGGTCGGGAATAAGCCGAGCGACAAGCTCCTCCAGGAGTTGGCGTACCACGTGCGGATGACGATTGGACCCATCGCGGTTCCCCACGAGATCGAGTTCGTGGACAAACTCCCGAAAACCCGCAGCGGCAAGATCATGCGCCGGGTCTTGAAGGCAAAAGAACTGGGTATGGACCCCGGGGATATCTCAACACTGGAAGAATAGCAACCCGGATGACGGTGAGAAAACAGGGACACGGAGTGGTCCCTGTAAAAAGAAAAATACGGTGATCAACAATGGATGCAACAACTATCGCAACGAATGTGAAAAACCTTGATCTGACTGCCAATCCTGCACCCCTTGGGCTGCTTGGCTTTGGCATGACCACCGTGCTCTTGAACCTGCATAACGCCGGGTTCTTTGCACTGGGATCGATGATCCTCGCCATGGGGATCTTCTATGGCGGGCTTGCACAGATCATTGCAGGTATCCAGGAGTGGAAGAAGAACAATACCTTTGGGGCAACCGCGTTCACCTCATACGGGTTCTTCTGGCTGACACTGGTTGCGCTCCTCATCCTCCCGAAACTGGGTCTGGCTGATGCAACGTCAAAAGAAGCCATGGCCGCGTACCTCTTCATGTGGGGGCTCTTCACCGCAGTCATGTTCATCGGAACCCTCAAGGCAAACCGGGCACTGCAGTTCGTCTTCGGATCGCTCGCCATCCTGTTCTTCCTCCTTGCTCTCGGGGATATCACAGGGAACGCCACGATCACGATGATCGCAGGGTACGAGGGAATCATCTGCGGACTTTCAGCGATCTATGCAGGCCTTGCACAGGTTCTCAACGAGATGTACAAACGAACGGTAGCACCGCTTGGATAATCGGAAAAATGACGGGGGGTGCAAATCTGAATCCCCCCCATGCCCTTTTTTATTTCTCTGAACTCTGTCGGATCTGTTTGCGCTGTGCGAGCCGATACCCGCAGATAACCTGAATGGATCTTCCGAATTCCCGGTCAAGTTCCGGATCCCCGGTATCCACCAGCAGTTCCGGAGTCTCCCGGATTTTGTGGGATGTTGCAACCACGATAACATGCCCGACCCCCGCCCGGCGCACAACTTCCGCACTGATCTGCTGGTTCCCCCGGCCGAGGATGAATCCCTGTGCACCGATAGGGCTGATGATGATCCGGGTATCTTTTTCACCTTCGGTCAGCCGGAGAAGGGTCTTTTCATCGGCATCGCGTGCAATGAGCCTCCCGTTCCTGACCACATCCACCCCCAAGAGGGTTTTTTTAAGCCCGAGGTATCGTGCGATCGCTTCTGTGGTGGTTCCTGCGCCAAGGATATAGAGCGTGCCGGGGAGCATCACTTCCTGCATGAACTGTGCAATCTCGCCTTTTGCCCGTTCCTCGTCCGGCTCCTCGTACACCTGCTTCGGGAGCTGGACCATCCCCTGGATCGTAGGCGTACGGGCAATCCCGTACAGCCGGGTATCAAGGGTCCCGGCCCGGTATGCCTCCTCGTCCACGTCCATGATCTCCGAATCGCGCACCACGGTTTTTTTCGCTCCTGCAACCAGTTCTGCGGCAGTGGCGGGATTGATGGCAAAGACACCCGAGTACATCTTCACACCCGCGGGTATCCCGAGGATAGGGATCTTCCTGCCCACGATCGAGAAGATGTCCCGGGCCGTCCCGTCTCCCCCGCAGAAGAGGATGAGGTCAATACCTTCATCCAGGAATACCTGTGCGGCAGCTTGTGTATCCCCGCGAGAACTCTCGCATTCAGCAGAATAGACAACACGGAAATTCGTCAGGCCGGCCTGTGTAAGGACGGATTCTCCCATATCACCAGAGCAGGTCAGAAATTCCAGGTCCGGAGCCTTCTTCAGAAGTCCAAGGGTGATCCCTGCCCGGTTCCCTGCCTGCGGCACGGCACCCCGTGATCGCGCCTCCGCAACCCTGTCATCGGTACCTTTCAGCCCCACCGATCCGCCCATGCCCGCAACCGGGTTGACGATGAAGCCGATCCGTTTCATAAAAAAGGATGGAGTTAATGACTTATTGTATCTTGGGGATGCGCCCGATCGCTTCTTTGATCAGTGCATCCGGGTATTCGTAGTCCACAAGCTGGCCTGCATAGTACGCATCGTAAGCGGACATATCGAAGTGACCATGCCCGGTGCAGTTGAACAGGATCGTCTTCTCTTCCCCGGTCTTTTTGCACTTCATCGCTTCGTCAATAGCACATCTCACCGCATGGGACGCCTCGGGAGCAACAATGATCCCTTCTGTCCGCGAGAAGGTCTGGGCCGCTTCGAAAGCCTCGCTCTGGTGGCAGGAGACCGCACGCATCACCCCATCGTGGACGAGACGGGAGACGATGGGGGAGTCCCCGTGGTACCGGAGCCCACCGGCATGGATGGATGGCGGGACGAAATCATGGCCAAGGGTAAACATCTTCATGAGCGGTGTTAAGCCCGCCACATCGCCGAAGTCATACATGTATGCCCCCTTGGTCAGGGTCGGGCACGATGCGGGTTCGACACCGATAATGTCCGTGTCCTTGTGCTTTCCGGTCATCTTGTCGCCCGCGAACGGGAACCCGATGCCGGCGAAGTTCGATCCGCCGCCAACGCACCCGATCACGACATCGGGATAGTCATCCACCATTGCCAGCTGCTCGCGGCACTCCTGACCGATGATCGTCTGGTGAAGGCAGACATGGTTCAGCACCGAGCCGAGCGCGTAGTTGGTGTTGGTGTGGGTTGCTGCATCCTCAACGGCCTCGGATATCGCAATGCCAAGTGCACCCGGCGTCTCCGGGTCCTTCTCAAGCACGGCTGTCCCGGACTTTGTCTTGGTGCTCGGGCTCGGGATACATTCCGCACCCCAGACCTGCATCATCGATTTCCGGTAGGGTTTCTGGGTATAACTGGACCTGACCATGTAGACCGTACATTCGAGATCGTAGAGCATCGTGGCAAATGCCAGTGCGGATCCCCATTGCCCGGCACCGGTCTCCGTTGCAATCCGCTCGATCCCGGCCTTCATATTGTAGTAGGCCTGCGGAACGGAGGTGTTCGTCTTGTGGCTCCCGGCCGGGCTGACACCTTCCCACTTGTAATAGATCTTTGCCGGGGTCTTGAGGAACTTCTCCAGCCGGTGGGCACGGTACAGGGGGCTTGGTCTCCAGAGGCGAAGTACTTCCCGTACCTCATCAGGAATAGCGACATGCCGGTCTGTTGTCATCTCCTGCCGGATCAACTCCATCGGGAAGATCGCCGCAAGATCTTCGGCCACTACCGGTTTATGAGTGGCAGGGTGAAGCGGGGGATCAAGAGGGGAGGGCAGATCTGCCTGAACATTATACCAGTTTTTTGGGATCTGCTCCTCATCGAGAAGAATTTTTGTCTGCATACCCAACAATTGTCTTGTACAAATATATACATTATGGTACAATTTAGTTATTTGATGGGTGAATAATTACATCTGGATCCCCGGTATTGTCATTACATACCCCGGATTCATACTCATCTCCACCAAGAGTCGCCTTATAAAAGTCCCTCATACGGACAATATTACCTTACAATCACCGCTCTGATAGTAGTACGAATAAATCCGTGATGGATTCCTGAGCGGTGTATTTCAATACGGTTATGTTACAACTATTGAAACGATGCAGAGTATTCTTATGAAAACAGCAGAAAAATAAGTACAAGGAATACCATCCGCCGGTCCGGCCATTACCAAGGTCAGACCATCCCGGAAAGTATATTATCGTCAACATCAAAGTGTTGACAGTATCATCGCGTATCAAGGTACATTTTTCTTGAGAAAATCCTAAAATTGGTGAAATGAATGGTTCGATCCTTACTTAATATCCTGATCAGTCCAGGTGCATTCTTTGCGGATCTAAAGGGAGAGCGAGAAGAAAGTTTCACGTGGCCGCTGGTAATCGTCCTTCTCGGAGGCATTGCCGCTGCCTGCTATGGGTATCTGTTAGGTGAGGTATCAGGCCAGATGATGGCAGGTGCCCTTCCCGGTATCGAAGCACTGGTCACCATCTCGTCTACCCTTGGAGCGCTCATCGGTATTTTCATCTTCTGGCTTGTCTGGACGGCCGTGGTCTTTGCTTTATCGATGGCATTCAAGGGGCAGGGCAGCTTCAAACAGACCCTTCAGGTGATCGGGTACGGTTACCTTCCCCAGGTAATCGGGTCCGTCATCACGGTCATCGTGGCATTCGAATATGTTCCCCGGATCGTAGTTCCGCACGTAACAGCTGCCATGATGCAGGACCCGGTTGCGATGCAGGGAATCACGACAGCCCTCATGCACGATCCGGCCATGATGGAGCTGACGCAGATCACGTCCATCATCGGCATTGTGTTCCTGCTCTGGAGTGCCAACATCTGGATCTTCGGTCTTCAGAAAGCAAGGAATCTTTCACCACGGGATGCCGCACTCTGCGTGGGGATTCCGGTTATCGCGTATATCCTCTTTATGATCTATAGTCTTGGGGTTTCATAGATGAATTTCAACAAAAAAATTGCCGGTATCTGTCTGGTTTTCCTTATCACTTCGATAATTGGCATAGCAAGTGCTGATCTTACACAAGCTCAGGCTCCCGTAACGGGCAAAGTTTTTGTGTCCAGTACGACTTTTGATCCTGCGGTTTTTTTCACCGGGGATAAAGGAACCGCTACCTATGTAGTGACGAACAGCAACACCAATACCAGCGTGATGCTGAACCATGGAACATTCTCTGATGGGGATTTCCAGTTACTCAGCGACACCTATGACTATTCCAATACTCTGGGCCCCCTCCAGACCCGCCCCTTCGCATTCTCAATTCTGGCAGATGCCCCTGAGGGGGATTATTACCCTACATTCTCTTTGAGTTTTTTCGATTCAAACCTCTATCATAAAACTCTGCTCCAGATCGATAACACCCCTCTCGAACTGACCCTTGTCGATAAGCCGGATGCCTTCTCGCAGGGAAAGAAGAAGACCATCTACATGCAGGTGGCAAATCCCCGGGATAACGATGTGGACACCGCGATCCTTGAAGTATCAGGGGAGGGAATTACTGCAGCACCTTCGCGGACATTCATCGGAGAGATAGCGGCAGGAGCAAAGATACCGGTCAACTTCTCTGTGACACCGGACCATGAGACCACCCTTGCCCTTCACCTCACCTACAACAATGGAGATAATCCGCACGAGGTCACGATGAATATCCCGATCACGTTCGGGACTGACAAGAAACAGGCTGACCCGGTGATGAGTAACATTCAGGTTTCCACCATCGGATCCACCTACCATGTCACGGGTGACGTAACCAATGCCGGGCTGGAAACTGCAAATGCGGTAATGGTGACTGCCCTTCCGCCGGCGGTTCCTGAAGACCCGTACAAGACCTATGTGGTCCAGGCACTCAAACCGGATGATTTCGGGAGTTTCGAGATCACGTTCGGGACCAATGGCTCCGTTACCAGCGTGCCGGTCCAGATCTCGTTCAAGGACAGCGACGGGAACGTCTATACGTCGGTTCAGAACGTAACAGTCCCCGACAGCAGACTTGCCATGGCAAAAGACAGCAACGGACCGCCGCTTGTGCCCATCATCGCAGCACTGGTCATCGTCGCAGTGTTTGTCGGGGGCTGGTTCTTCTACCTGCGGAAGAAAAAGCAGTGACCCCGATCATGGACACCCAGCCGGTCATGCTCTTCCAGGACGTGACAAAGGTATATCCGCTCCCTGCAGGGGACGTACGGGCACTGGACGGTGTATCGTTCCAGGTGGACCGGGGCGAGTTCATCTCAGTGATGGGGCCCTCGGGATCCGGAAAGTCCACGCTCCTCAACATGATGGGGTGCCTGGATACGCCGACCTCGGGAGATATCTACATCAGCGGCACCCGGATCGGGGATATGTCCGATACAGAGCTGACCTCCCTGCGCCGGGACCGTATCGGGTTCATCTTCCAGTACTTCAACCTCTTCCCCCTCCTGAATATCATCGAGAACGTCACGTTCCCCCTGATGCTGAAGACCGGCCGGGGCGTGGATCCCGAACGGGGAAAAGAGGTGCTCCGGGCGGTCCAGCTGGACGAGAAACTCTTCACCCATACGCCCACGGAGCTCTCGGGCGGACAACAGCAACGGGTCGCGATCGCCCGGGCGCTCATCAACAACCCGGACATCCTCCTCTGCGATGAACCGACCGGCAACCTCGATTCCAAGACCGGCGCCGGCATCATGGACCTGATGACCGATCTCAACCGGAACGGCACGACCATCATCATGGTAACGCATGATTCCCGTATTGCCGAGTACTCGCGCCGGACTATCCAGATCTCTGACGGGAGGATCGTTTCATGATCTTCTGGGAGATTGCCAAGCGGAATATCCGGCTGCACTTCCTCCGGTCCACCCTTGCGATGCTCGGGATTGTGATCGGTGTCGTTGCTATCGCATCGATGGGCATCCTCGGCAACAGCCTTGTTGCAACCGTCTCCGACAGTCTCTCCTCGGTGGGAGACAGCGTCATTGTGTACCCGTACACGGGCGGCGGCGGTGGCTTTGGCGGGGGCGGCAGCGGGAGCACCGAGAACATGAAGATCACCGACCAGCAGTTCCAGCAGATCAAACGGGCTGTAGCCCCCGGTGTAACTATTCCCGTGCACTCAACTTCCGAGCGCATGAAAGTCGGGGTGGGGGGCGACGACATTGTTGCCTCGGTCTATGGCGTCGACCCGCAGTACCTCAAGGATCTCAACTTTGAACTGGAGGCGGGCACGAACAACAATGCCAACTCCGGGTGCATGGTCGGATCGGCGTTTGCCAAAGACAACAAGATCAAGATAGGTTCCCGGATCTCGCTGGGCACCGACGGCTCGAAGGGGGCGCTCCGCGTCACCGGTATCATCAAGGAACGGGGCATGAGCTTCGACATCAGCACGGACAATGCGGTCATCGCAACCCAGGACTGGTTCGAGAACACGTACAATACGGGGAAATATTACGACGAGGTCGTGGTCAAGGTCAAGAAGGAGCAGGATACGGCCGCTGTCAAGACTGTCATCGAGAAGCAGCTGAACAAGCGGGACAAGGTCGTCTCGGTGATGGACAGCAAGGCAACGCTCGCCGCAATCTTCGAGACCTTCGGCGCGGTGACTACGTTTGTCACGGCGATTGGCGGGATCTCGATGATTGTCGCCGGGGTCTCGATCTTCAATATCATGATGATGTCCGTGAATGAGCGGATCAAGGAGATCGGTATCATGCGCAGCATCGGGACGCAGAAGAAGGAGGTGATGAGCATGTTTGTGTACGAGGCCGCGATCATCGGCGTTATAGGCAGTGTTGTCGGTGGTATCCTCAGTCTTGTTGCGGGATATGCCATCAGTGCCCTGATGCTCCAGTCAACTAAATACCTGTTCACCGTCGCAACTGCGGTTTCCGTTGCGGAAGGTGTCGGGTTTGGGATCGTGGTCTGTCTTGCCTGCGGTCTCTACCCGGCATGGCAGGCGGCAAACCTGAACCCCATCGATGCGCTCCGGCATGAATAATTCTTTTTTCTGACCCCCGGCAAACCTCTTTATCCGGGCGGTCATACTAAAAACAGGTATGAGCCAAAAAACCGTTCCGGACGATTACAACCCTGACTGGAACGAGATCTGGAAGTGCCGGCAGCAACGGCACGAACTCTCGAAAGCAGCCGATGATCCTTCCCACAACTGGGACAAACGGGAGAACGCAGAGCGGTACGATGCTACCTCCCGGAGCGGCTATGATCCCCGGATCCGGCTCACCATCGAAGGTCTCGATGTCAGCAGGGATTCGCGGGTACTGGATATCGGTGCCGGGCCGGGAGCGCTTGCAATACCGCTTGCTTCCCGGGTCGGGGACGTTACTGCGGTCGAGCCTGGTGCGGGCATGGCCGCGATCCTCAAAGAACGGGCTGCAAAGGAAGGCATCACGAATATCTCCTGCGTGCAGAAACGGTGGGAAGATATCGATATATCCCGCGATCTGGCCGGTCCTTACGACATCGTCATTGCATCGCTCTCGCTCACGATGGAAGATATCCGGGCCGCTCTTGAGAAGATGGATGCGGTATCACAGCACTACGTCTGCCTGTACTGGTTCGTGGACCTGCCATTCTGGGAGCGGATGTACGCCGATCTCTGGGAGCCGCTCCACGGGACCCCTTACTATTCCGGGCCCAAGGCCGATTGTCTCTTCAATGTCCTGTACCAGATGGGGATCTACCCGGACGTGGAGATGCTGCCGCTCTCAAAGGAGTACCGGTTTGCATCCCGCGAGGAGATGAATGCCTTCTTCTGCCGGCGGTTCGGTGCGGAATCCCCGGAGCAGCAGGACGTGGTGAAAGAGTATCTCGCGCCGCTGATCCGCGAAGACGGCAACGGGATCGTGATCTCCGGGAACTCCACATTCGCGAAGATCTGGTGGAAGAAAACAAGGGCCTGATGAATCCGAGACCTTTCTCAAAAGGTCGAGGATGAGAAGACCATAGGTCTTCGAACCACTTACAACTCGAAGAACACTTCGTGTTCTTCTCGTATTCGGGGTTCTGATGAACCCCTCATACTAAAAAGCGTATATAATTTTAAGAATAATTTTTACAGCAGCAGTGTAGCCGGCCCGTGTACTCACGGAATTGCAGCCGGCATATTTACAACCAAGGTAAGGAGCTGATGCTATCGATCGATTCAACCAGACACTGATCAAAAACCGTTCAGCTGATGAATACCGGCCGCTGCCCGCAACACCGGCCGGAAAAACCGGAGGCCGGCCATGAGCCGCGGGCGAAGACCGCTCGTTGCCCTCAGCGAGGCCGTGCACATTGCGAAGAAGCGGGGGGAGGTCCGGCAGTTCATGAACGAGCCGGGCATGATTTGCAATTTCGTGATCTACTGCATCGGTTTCGTGGCGCACGTCCGGATCAAACGGGTCACCCGCGTCCACTGCTCGCATGTGTGGATTGAGGGCGAAGCTGCCGATGCCCTTGCGGTGCTCCGGGCCATCGCCTCCGGCCCCGGGATCTCCCGCGAGCTCTGGGTCTTTCTGCCCCGCGGGGCGTTCCGGTTCTTCCGCGTCACGGACACCGGGCTCATCGAACTTTCCCGAGATGGCTCGGTGATGCCGGAGAAACCGAAGCCGACCTTTGTGGCGACGCCGGTAGTGCAGGCTCAACCGGCAGTGTCGGCCCAGGAGACACCGGCCGGAACGGAAATCATACCCCCAATCCAGGCACCCACTCCGGAAATCTCCGTCGTTACTGACAGGTCGGAAAAGGGTCAGGGGGCATGAGGGGCGACCCCCATATTACGCCCGGATTGGCAATCAGAGACCATATTGCCGACTTTTTCCGGGCCCCGGGTTTCGGGCACCCGAAAACAGATCGAATTGGGTGAAAAACGGTACAATGAGCCCGGATTCATGCCCGCAAAATGCCCGGACTGATTTTTGAACGTCGGATACTCTGAAATGTTTAATTAGCATCAATTGGGTGGCAAAAGTCGGCTGCGATCGGGCTGTGGGAGGTGGGTTTTGAGGGGGAGGGGGATCATGACCCCCCTCCCGGACCGCCGGGCTTTGTCGATGCCAAGCTGGTCCGGGCGAAAGCGGTTGTAACGTTGCTACACATTGCCTCAACAAATTCCCGCAACGGCGGGGGAGCCAATGATTTCAGTAGACTCACATTCCCGAGATTCAATCGCGATCCTGATCCTGATTAAAAAAGTCATCCGGATCGATCGGACCATAGTTGAATAAATCCTATGGGCGTTCTGTGGATTCGCTGGGGCGGAAGATTCGAAAATCCCAACCCCGCGAAATCAGGTGCAGACATCAAATCTTTAAGGATTTCTATTACAATATGTTTCACAGTTCGAAATCATGACGGGTAACCATTGAGATCCCATCATAAAGAATATACGTTAACAAACCTACCAAATATCTAAATATATTATATTGGTCGTTACACAATGAGATTAAATAATGCACCATTGGTTGAGACGATTTTTGAATTAAAATGGGAGTTGCCCGAATCACATCCTAGCAATCCCTTAGTAAAATATGATTCTAGGTATAACTTATTGGTCGGCATATTATCGGATAAACTAAAATCTGGATATCCCCATTATGAGCGCTTAATGCAAGCGTCAATGCCTGAAGAAATGGCCGGATATATCGTCCAGCATAGATTTAGAACCGCAGAGAATAAATGGCCACTTGTTCAAGTTGGACCCGGAATAATTACCTTGAATGAAACAGAACGATATGACTATCAAAATGATTTTAGGGACAGGATTCAAAATTTAACGTCCACTTTCTTCGCTTCATACCCGGATCGAAAAAAGCTCAATATAAAAGAGTTGACATTGAGATATATTGACGCGATTGAATTTGACTTCGAACGAGAAAACGCTCTGGATTTCATCAGAGAGAAAATGAAAATTAATATTCATGTCCCAGCTAACCTTTTCGAAAAAACAAATGTCGATAATTTTCCGTTAGGATACCTCCTTAATTTGACTTTTCCTTATTCAGATCAAAAAAGCAGAGCATCGATTCAAATTGGAACCGGAAAAAAGCCAAATAAAAATGCTATTGTTTGGAATACCACAATTTCGACAATAAATCAGGAAAAAATCAACGATGAGAATGCAATCATTGCATGGGTTGATGAGGCTCACACATTATCCAGAGAATGGTTCTATAAATTGTGTGAAGGGGAGTTATTGGAGTCTTTTAGATGAATTGTTACAGTGTTGAAACTTCAAACGTGTTCTTCCCAAGACCAAAGAAAAATTTTGATAGTACTTCAGCTTCCGCTAGATTATTTTCGGATGTAAAAAGCCCAGCTTACTCAATTTTGGATAGCCCATTTAAGGAATTCAATTCAATAATTAATTCAATTTTAACCGAGAGAAAATTTGATTCTTCATCCACATCTAACGAATTTATTCCATCTTTCCCAACGGAAACTTTTCTCTACAACCTAAAATTTTTTAATAAAATAAATTTCCAAAATCATCGAAAAATCAATCAATTTCTCATAAAGCATTCTGACATAATTATTGATTTTCTAGTAGGATGTCAAGTTACAATAGAGACTTTTGGCAACGAGAAATACCAATTATCAATTGAGGAAGGTGACATTAAGGAAGAGTATCTATTATTATCTGTTTTGCTCCAAAATTACGAACCCAATGTTTTAACAAACCTCAATAAGATTTTTGAAAGTTATTCTGATAGTATAAAGGGTAAATCAGCGTATTTTGTAGTAACAGCCGATTTTTAATAAAGCAGGAAATAGCATGGCATTCCATTGGGGTGAATTCGGTCAAATAGCACAAAATCTTTACCAATTTGGTCAACAAAATCAACATCTCTCTGAGGCTGCAAATAGGTGTGCAATAAGTCGATCTTATTACGCTGCTTTTCATCATTTAAGAATCATTGGAGAATATGAAAGACGACAACCCTTCTCACCAACAGGTAAAGCGCATCAAGAAGTCATTGATTATTTTTCAAACCATCACGATAAGCAAAAACAACTTGCAGGAAACAATCTACTTCAATTGAAACGAAATCGAAGAAAAAGTGATTATATGGAAAATGTAAATATCTCTAATGGGACCACTCAATTTTCAATAGCGCTTTCAAATCAGATTAGTCAAAATTCTAAATAAGGATAAAACTTTGAATTTTTTTATCTTCCTATTTTTACCCAACCCTCTTGATCCTCGCCATCGCCTCTTTCAGCTTCTCCATCGAAGCCGCGTACGACAGCCGGATCCACCCGGGAGCATAGAACGCACTTCCCGGCGTCGCAGCCACGTGCCCCTTGTCGAGCCAGCGTGACGCAACTTCCATATCGTCACCGGCAACCTTCACGAATGCATAGAACGCACCCTCGGCCGGGGCCGTCTCGTAGCCCATTGATGTGAGTTCGCCTATGACGTACTTGCGCCGCTTGTCGAACTCCTTTCGCATCTCCTCGACGCAATGCTGGTCGCCTTTGAGCGCTGCAACAGCACCCCACATCGCAAAGGTGGTTGCCTGGCTGACGGAGTGCTGCTGGACCTTGGACATCTCCGTGATAATCTCCTTCGGGCCCACCGCGTACCCGAGCCGCCAGCCGGTCATCGCATAGGCTTTCGAGAAGCCGTTGATGGTGATGGTCCGCTGCGCCATGTCGCCGAGAGACGCAAGCGAGATGTGCTTCTTGCCGTACACCATCTTCTCGTAGATCTCGTCCGACATCGCGTAGATGTCCTTGTCCTCGCAGAGGTCGGCGATGAGCTGCATGGACTTCTTGTTAAAAACAGCGCCCGTGGGGTTCGACGGGGAGTTGACGATGATCATCTTGGTCTTCTTGTTCACCCGCTCAAGAAGCGAGTCGTCGAGCTGGAAGGTCTTGGGATTTATTTCGTGGAAGACCGGCTTCCCGCCCGCGATATGGATGCAGGGTTCGTAGGAGACCCAGGCCGGGGTGAGGATGATCGTCTCGTCACCCGGGTTAAGGACGGCCTCGCATGCCTCGTAGATCGCGTCCTTTGCCCCGCAGGCAACGATCACCTGCTGTGCGGTGCAGGGGAACTTGTTCTCCTTTGTGATCTTCTCAGCGATCGCGCCCGTCAGTTCCGGGATGCCGTTGCTCGGGGCGTAATGGGTCTCGCCCCGGTTCAGCGCGTCGATGCAGGCATCCGTGATATGCCGGGGGGTATCGAAGTCAGGCTCCCCGATCGAGAGGCTGATGACATCGATCCCCTCCCGCTGCATCTTCTTGGCTTTGTTGGAGATCGCAATGGTTGCCGATTCGGTGACGCCGGCGATCTTCGCCGAGAGCGGCTTCATCGTAATCTTTTGACCATCTTGATGGCCGATTCAACAGCCCGCTTTGCGTAATCGATCCGCTCGTTCGCTTCAAGACGGGTCATGCCGGGGCCGGAGATGCCAAGGGCAACGGGCTTGCCGAACTCCAAGGAGAGGTCGATGATCTTCCGGGCCGCATGCTGCACCACGATCTCGTCGTGCTGGGTGGCGCCTTCAATGACGCAGCCGATCGTGACAACCGCGTCGACTTTGCCTTCCTTCAGCAGCTTCTTGATCGCAAGCGGCATGTCGTATGCCCCGGGAACATACATGCACTCGGTCACTTCTGCACCGAGGAATGCTGCATGTTCGCGGCCTTCAATCTCCATCATGTAGGTGATGTCGCGGTTGAACTCCGCAACAACGAATCCCAGTTTTATCGGGTTGGTATCACACATATCAGATCATCTCTTGTGATTGGTCAATAATTCTTGCGTTGTTCTCACCGGCGGGCAGGCCCGGCATCGGCAAATCCCTGCCGCTGGCCGGTACCGGCATCTTTCTCCAGCTCTTTCGGGTGGAGGACGAGTTTCACCGCGTTCACGGCATGTTCGCGGGTACGCTGCTCCATGAGCCACGCCAGCTCGCGGTCGTCCTTTGCCTCGTCCTCGTGAACGAAGACCTCAATGATGTGCGTGTTCGTCATGAGCTGGCACTGGATAAGGCCGGTCGATGCCTCGTGGGCGCACATCTTGTCCTTATCCTTGCCCCCGGGCATCCCCAGTGCCATGACGATCTCGCACCGGCGTTCTTCGATCAGTTTCTTGCAGGCCACCGGCAGGTCCTTGATTCCCGGCACCGTGACCCGTTCAATGGCTACACTTGCATGTTTCTTGAGCTCATCGACAGCGATGGCTCCCATATTGACGCGCGAGAAGGTGGTGTCGGCAACACCTACCCTCATCCCAGCACCTCGGCTGCGGCTTCGACGCCGTCGCCCTTTGCCTTGTACCCGCACTTCTTCAGTGCGTGCTGGGTGATCGCAAGGGTTGAGAGGATCTCCGGTGCGCCGACTGCGCCCATGTTACCGATCCGGAAGATCTTCCCCTTGAGGTGGTCCTGGCCACCCGCAATGACAATGCCCATCTTCTTGACAATGCCCCGCATCTCGTCATCCTTGACGCCCGCGGGATATTCGATGGCCGTAACGGTGGACGAGTAGTTATGGATCTTGTCGATCTTCGGGAAGAGGTTAAGGCCCCATGCCTTTGCCGCTGCCTGGACAGCTTTACTCATCTTCTGGTGCCGGGCAATCCGTGCGGGAAGGCCTTCCTCCTCGATGATCAGGCAGGCCTCGCGGAGTGCCAGGAAGAGCGGGACGGCCGGGGTGTACGGCGTCTCCATCGGGGTTCCGGCGGCACTCTTCTTGTATGCTGCAAGGTCGAGGTAGTACGGCGGATTCTTGGTCATCCGTTCCCATGCCCGGCTGCTGACCGAGACCATGGCGAGACCCGCAGGTGCGGCAAAACACTTCTGCGAACCGGTGATGGCGATATCAACGCCCCACTTGTCGACCTCAACGGTGTCGCCGCCAATGGAGGTGATGCCGTCCATGATGAAGAGCGCGTCATGCTTCTTACAGAGCCTGCCGATCTCTTCTGCCGGGTTCTTGATACCGGCCGAGGTCTCGTTGTGGATGAGCGTAACAACCTGAGCGCCGGCCTCGAGCTGGGCCTTCAGCGCTTCAAGGTCAACCGGTGTGCCCCAGTCAGACTTGATCTCGTGCGCCTTGCCGTAGCGCTGGCTAATCTTATAGAGCCGTTCGCCGAACTTGCCGTTGACGATGCAGGCGATCTCCTTGTCCCGTCCTACGTTGGCGATCGCGGCTTCCATACCGGCCGTGCCGGAACCGCTGATGACAACAAGGTCGTTCTTCGTTGCAAACGCGGTCTTGAGTACCCGCACACAGTCAGCATATGCGGCACCGAACTCGGCACTGCGGTGGTTTATTGCCTGACGTGACATTGCGAGCCTGACCCGTTCCGGTATCGGCACCGGGCCCGGCATCATCAGGAGAAGTTCTTTTTCCATGTGAATCTGCTCATAGTATTTTAATATAGACGCAATATAAGTTTGGATGGCAGATATGGCAGACGTAGCTATTATATCCGGGTCCGCTTCCGACGCGGCGATCACCGACAAGGTAAAAAAGATCCTCGAAGCAAACGGCATTTCGTACGATGCCCAGATCCTCTCTGCTCACCGCGATCCCGACAAGCTCGATGCCTATGTCAAGGCCAGTACCTGCAAGGTCTATATCGCAATCGCCGGGCTCTCTGCAGCGCTTCCGGGCGTTATCGCATCACGGACCGACAAACCTGTTATCGGCGTGCCCGTGAGCGGGACGCTGAACGGCATGGATGCCCTGCTCTCGATCGCCCAGATGCCCAAAGGCGTGCCGGTTGCCTGCGTTGGCGTGGACAACGGGGACAACGCGGCGTGGCTGGCGATCCGGATCCTGAAGCTGGCCGCGAAATAACCTCTTTTTTCAGGAGACCCTCTTCATCCTTTCCGAAATCCCGACCGTCGACGGGTTTTCCGATCCATCACCCTCTCCATGGAAACAGGGGTTATTGTACAGGAAAAGAGAGTGTCAGTAGATTGCCTGAACTCTCGAGAATGCACCGGGGAGTGTTCTTGTAATTGGGAGAACGGCGCCGACTGCCGGCTGGAAATTCAGGGTAATCTTTGTGTTCGGGGTTGCCGTTGGGGGCATAGCGATAGTGAGTACCCAGATCTCATTGGGCTCAAGCAGGTTGTTCGGACTGGTCGGGTTCAGGTCGTTGATCTTCTGGGAAACGCACCACTGGTAGTCATCTGGATCTGCTGTTGAATCATACACCGGGATATTGGTATCCCCGACCCGGACCCAATAACACGATCCAATACCACCGGTGTTGTTGTGGAGATTCGGATTTCTGCCCCCGTTACTATCTGAGTATGAGATAACCATCTGGGAAAGGTCCATGGATGTGCCACCGGCGGTCGTGGCAACGCTGACGTTGACATAGGTGAGCCGGGAAGGTGTGTTGTAAGCAACAGCCATGACGTTGCCAACCACTTCCAGGCTCGAACTTGCCTGGGCAACTCCTGTCTGCACCGTTGCTTGCGCGGTCTGCGTGGTGAAGAAACCGGCACCCAGCACAACGTACGAGAACACCGCGGCAACGACCACGAATGCGATCAGAACGATTGCCGCTTCAAGACCGGTGAACCCGCACTCGTCTGCATTATAGAACTTCATGCCACTCAATACTCCTTACAGAATGACCCACGAGGGACCTTCGTTATGTTGAAAAACAACGTAGTTATTGAAAAATGTTGTTTTTTTGATTTTTCACCAACCATAATCAGGAAAAATATACAGGGCACTTAATGGCATGCTGATGGAGGAGAATCTCTTCTGGGAGACTACTGATCCGGTTTTCTCTTCCGTCCAGCTTTCCGCCCGTGCGGGCAAACCCATACGCACAGCCCGCAGACCGCAGCGACACCCCCATTCTTCTTCTCAAGCTCCTTGTAGTACCGGTCGCATTCCGCTGCATGGAACCTTACCTCGCGGGGCTCATCGGGAGAGAAGGTCCTGCCGGTAAATGCATGCACCGGGCAGATATCCACACATGCCGTACACTCCCCGCACCGGGGTTCCATCGGAGACCCGGTCGGTTTGAGCGGCGCATCGGTCAGGACCGTGACCCACCGGACCCTCGAGCCATGATCCGGGGTCACGAGCAGGCAGCTCTTCCCGATCCAGCCAAGACCGGCCATGTGTGCCGCAAGCTTCTGGGAGAAGATCCCGCAGATGTGCTCGTCGCTCGTTCGCTTCGATGCGGGGATGGGAAACGCCCCGTAACCTTCCCGCTGGAGAACATTTGCGATCCGCAGCGCGATCTGGTCGAGGGCGATGTTGACAACATCGTACGTAGTGTGACGGTACAGGATTGCACCCTCCTTGTCTTTCTCCGGCAGGAGATCAACAACGCTGTCCTGCAACCGTATCCCCATCACAACTCCCTTGGGGTACCGTGCTGCCCGCTCCCCTCCCTGCGCATGGATGAAGTCGTGGGCCGGGGTGAGATCCGCCACACCATAGTAATCAACATCGAGAGAACCTGCAAGGGTCCGTATCTTTTTGTCAATGTCCTGGGGCATCGCAGAATACCTCAGTTTTTTCATTCGTTCTGCATCACGAAGAATGTGTACCCGTAGTGCCGTTTGTATTTCCGGTACATGTCTGCTTCGTGCTCCAATGAGTCAAGAAGGGCGGCATGGGAAGGATCTGATCCATGGGTCTTCCTCAGCTCTGCAATCCGGGCCAGCATCGGGACATGGTAGTTATCCCACCACCCGGCCTCCGGCAGCCGGTATGTTGCGATGAGCTTAAGCCCGACCCGCTTCACCCGTTCCTTCATCTCGTCCTCTGATACGGGGACATATCCCTCGCTCTCCCACCATTTCATCAGCTCGGCGGGAGGGTTGGGCAGGAACCAGTCGGCATCGGACACGACCATGAACCCGCCCTTTTTCAGGAACGGTTTCCAGAGCCGGAGCCCCTGTTCGAACCCGACGATGAAGATCGCGCCCTCAGACCAGACGACATCGAACGACTCCTTCTTAAAAGGTAAGGTGTCCATAGAGGCACAGACGGTCCTGATCCTCGGTTTCTGCCCGCTCTTCTCCACCCATGCATCGATTGCATCAAGGAAGGGCTGGTGGTTGTCCACTGCGGTGATGGTACTTCCGGGAGAGAGTGCGGCAAGATCCCGCGTCTGGGTCCCGCTGCCGCACCCGACATCGAGGATCCTCGCATCGCAGGGAACGGAGGGGAGGAGGGACCAGACCTTCCGTGTCGCTTCAGGACACCCGGGACCCTGGCGGGGGAGGGATTCGAATATCCGGTAAAAAAACGGTGGTAATGACATAATGTTCCAGAGGTTGGACAGGGAATATTGAGTGCTTTGTGGTCAGCAAGCACAACCGCACGTTCACCATGAGTTGTAACACGCGGACGGTCGCACCGTTGTAAAAAGAGAATAGTACAGCCTTCTGTTGTCAGCGTCCCGCGGTCCGGCCGGACAGCTCGCTGCCGGCCGTGCTGCACGGGGACCGGTCGTTCCGCGTGCACCGGTGGGAGGTGTTCTGGCAATACCGGCCCACTGTTTCCGGGACCGGAACCGGTGATGAGCGCATATCGGGGTGGAACAACTCCCAGAGCGATGACAATGATCGGTTCCCGCCATGGAATTCAGTATTGAACTGGGTGTGGTTGTGAGTCTGTTCTCCTGAGAACCAGCGTATGATCATGATACTCACTCCTGCCCGTTTCATGTGGGCACGATCACTCCTTGCACCCGGCGCTATAAAAAAGGCGGGAAGTTGGAAAAAAATTGGGGTTTTTTTCCACTCTCATACCCGTCACGGTGGACGGACTGCCGGCAATACAGGAGGCAAAAAGGAGAACACTCCGGCACTTTCACGGTGCGCCTGCCCACAATTTATCATCGCCCGGTTGGATCCTGAATCATGGCAACTAAGAAGATCGAGACCGTATGCGGGTTCTCGTGCAGCGACTGCGACCACCATAAGAAGGAGTGCCCTGGCTGTGGGAAAACGAAGGGAAAACCGTTCTGGACCGCGTTTATTGGTATTGAACAGTGTGCGATCTATGATTGTTGTACCAACGAGAGGAAGTTCCCGCACTGCGGGAAATGCCCGGAACTGATGTGCGAGCGGTTCGACCGCATCAAAGATGATCCGAATATGAACGAAGCGGAAGTGGCAGCATGTCTTGTTGCAATGGAGAAGGAACTCCGGGCGCGAAAGTAACCTGGCTCAGGGGCAGGATTATGAGCACACCTGCCGAATGTTCTTACCATGCTACTCCTGCATGAACCGGTTGTCACTCTCGAAGACGTGAGACTCCGGGCACTCTCCATCTCATCCCTTGAGTTGGATGTGGCGATCCGGGTGCAGAACCCAAATCCCCTTGGGGTGACCCTGCGGGAATTGCCGTTCAAGGTGCTGTGCTGCGACACGGACACGACCCGGCAGATTGCAGACGGGAATACCGGTCGGGTAACGATCGCAGCAAAGGACAGCACCCTGCTGCACGTTCCGGTTAAATCGGAGAATGCAATTCTCATCGGAGCGCTTGCCGCCTTTGTCACCCGGGGGAACGTGCAGGTCACGATCAAGGGGACGGCGATCATCGACTGTCTCTTGTTTGGCTGGTCGGTTCCTTTTTCGAGAACCCTGCCGGTGACGATGGCACAGGTCGCGGAGGCCGTTGCCGGGGAGAAGAAGTAGAGGAAGTTCGACCCGACCCACTCTTGGGGGGGTCAACAGTCAACCCCCCCTCCATCTTTTTTTTAAAACGGGTTGACCCCCCACCCTCTTGCGATCATGGAGGGGGGTCACCCTATACCCCCCTCACATATTTTTAACCCGCGATACCCACCTTGTATCAACATGTGCGGGATCGCAGGCCAGTACAGTCTCAACGGCACCCCCCCGGATACTCAGCTCCTGTCCGCGATGTCGGAGCGGCTCATCCATCGCGGACCCGATGGCGAGGGCACCCGGATCTACGGGAACACCGGTCTCGTGCACCGCCGGCTTGCCATCATCGATCTTTCCGAAGATGGCCTCCAGCCCATGACCAATGAGGACAGCACGCTCTGGCTGGTCTTCAACGGTGAGATCTACAACTACCTTGAACTCCGCGAGGAACTGGTCAACGCTGGCCACCACTTCCATTCACATTCCGATACTGAGGTGATCCTCCACGCGTACGAGGAGTGGGGACCAAAGTGCCTCTCCCGATTCAACGGCATGTGGGCGTTTGCCCTCTGGGATGAGAGAAGACAGGAACTCTTCTGCTCGCGTGACCGGTTCGGCATCAAACCGTTCTACTATACCGTGGCCGGCGGATCATTTTTGTTCGCTTCCGAGATTAAGGCCCTGCTCGCCCACCCGGAAGCAGGAAAACATCCCGATGAGCAGACGCTCGGCACCTATCTTGCGTGGGGGGTGCTCGACCACTCCTCCCGGACAATGTTTGAGGGAATCTCCCAGCTGGAACCTGCGCACGCGATGGTAGTAACCGCTGCCGGCCCACAACAGTCGTTCCGGTACTGGGACGTAACTGTCAGTTCGGCGATCCGTTCTGACATCCCGGACAAGGAAGCGGCATCTCGGCTTCTGGAACTCCTCCGCGATGCCACCCGCATCCACTTGAGAAGCGATGTCGCGGTCGGCACCTGCCTCTCGGGAGGTATCGACTCCTCGACCTTGACGGTGCTCATCAACAACCTCATCCGTGACGAGGCCCCGGCCAGTGTCGGGGCCCGGCAGAAGACATTCTCCGCCGTCTTCTCCGACAAGCGATTCGATGAGAGCCGGTACATTGACGAGATTGTTGATGTCACCAGCGTTGACGCCCACCGGGTCGAGCCAACTCCGCAGCAGCTCTGGGACGATATCGGAAGGCTCGTGTACCTGCAGGACGAACCGTTCGGATCGCTCTCGATCTATGCCCAGTACTGCGTCATGCGCCTCGCACAAAAGGATGTGAAAGTGGTGCTGGACGGGCAGGGCGCTGACGAACTCCTGGCCGGCTACCTTGCGTACCAGGGCAGTTATATCGGCTCGCTCGCCCGTTCGTTCCGATGGGGGACTGCACTTGGCGAAGTGATCGGAAGCCTCCGGCATCACGGCGGGTTCTTCCGGTCCGCGTTCCGGCAGATCCGTGAACGGAGAAAACGCAGGAACCTGTTGAAGTGCAACGGGGAGACCATTTCCCGGTACGCAGGGGACCTAGACCATGTGCTGTACCGGGAACTCACCTCCACCAACCTCCCGGCACTCCTGCATTACGAGGATCGGAATGCGATGGCATTCTCGATCGAGTCCAGGGTCCCGTTCCTCGACCACCGGTTCGTGGAATACGTTGCCTCCCTCCCGCTGGGCCAGAAGATCAGGAGCGGGATAACCAAACGGGCACTCCGGGCGGCAATCAAGGGGATTGTTCCGGAATCCATCCGGTGCCGGATGGACAAGATGGGTTTTATGACCCCGGAAGAGGTCTGGATGAAGGAAGACCTCCGACCCTTCATGCTCGAAGTGCTCTCATCCGATACGTTCCGGACCCGCCCGTACTGGGATGCTGCAGCGGTCACCCGGGATTACCTTGCATTCCTCGAAGGAAAATCCACCTATTCCCCGGAGATCTGGCGGATTGTCTGTGCCGAGCTGTGGTTCAGGAAATTCTTTGACTGCCGCGAGGCGCTCCGGGCAACCGGATATCCCGCATAAGGAAAAACCGGACCCTGCCGGATCGAATCCTATAAATGGTCAATTCAGCCAGATGTAAATAAACAGAACGGGATCCCGGGCATTCATCGGGAATGATAGCGGATCCGTTCCAGGTTTTTGTATGAAATCGATCATCCTTGCCGGTGGTGTCGGGACGCGGCTCTGGCCGCTCTCCCGCGAATACTACCCAAAACAGTTCCTCCAGCTTGAGGGCCGGCTCTCCCTGTTCCAGGAGACCTTCCGGAGGGCGGTACGTCTCTCGGGAGCGGAGGGCATCTTCATTGTCACGAATGATATTCACCGGTACCTTGTCCTCAACCAGGTGAGTGAACTCGGGTATACTCTCGATGCATCGCACCTGCTCGTGGAGTCCGAGGGAAAGAACACCCTGCCGGCCATCGGGTGGGCGATGCAGCGCATCCGAAAGGAGGACCGTCACGCCACAGCAGTCGTTTTCCCGAGCGATCACATTCTCGGGGACGATGCCCTGGACCGGATCCAGGCTGCAGAGCCCGTTGCACAAAAATACCTTGTCACCTTTGGCGTCAAACCCACGTCACCTCATACCGGGTACGGATATATCCGGCCGGGTCGGAGCCTGGCACTCGGGTTTGTCGCCGCAGAGTTCAAAGAGAAACCGGATGAGTTGACCGCAGAGGAATACCTGAAGCGGGGTTATCTCTGGAACAGCGGGATCTTCCTTCTCTCAACCGACTGCTTCTTTGCCGAACTGAAGAGATACCGGCCCACACTTCACGCGGCACTCCAGTCTGACAGCGACCCAGACTACGCTGCCCTTGTGGCCATCTCGATCGATTACGGTCTGCTGGAACACTCGAAGAAGGTCGCGGTCGTTCCGCTGGATGCGGCATGGAACGACCTTGGGACCTTCCGGGCGCTCTATGATACGGAGGCACATGATGCTGAAGGCAATGTCGGCGATGCCGAATACCTTGATTCCTCGAATAATTACGTGCTGGCACCGGGCAAACACGTAGGTCTTATCGGGGTCAACGATCTCATTGTCGTGGATACCGTCGATGCCCTGCTGGTCTGCAACAGCCACGAGACCGAGCAGGTCAAGCATCTGGTGAACCGGTACAATGCGAAGAACGATCCCGTGACCAGGTTCCACCGGCAGGTTCACCGCCCATGGGGTTCCTACACCGTGCTCGAAGATGGCGCGGTCTACAAGATCAAGCGGGTGACCGTGAAGCCTGGTGAGAGACTCTCCCTCCAGCTCCATCACCACCGGAGCGAGCACTGGGTAGTAGTCAGTGGCACGGCTGAGGTCGAGCTGAACGGGGAGACGCGGTTCCTGCGGAAAGGCGAGAGTACCTATGTCCACAGTGGGACGAAACACCGGCTGAAAAACCCCGGCCTGCTCCCCCTTGAGGTGATTGAAGTACAGCTCGGCGATTACCTAGAAGAGGACGATATTGTCCGGTTCGATGACGAATACGGCCGGAAGTGAATACGATCGGGACCCTCATCGATCCCGATTCTGACTCGTGTGTTTTCCAAAACTTTTCAATGGGGCTGCTGAACCGCTCCCGACAAGGCACTGTGGTCCGGGACCAACGAGATCCTTGCGGCCCGCAGCTTCCAGCCCATCCATAACGAGCTGGCGGTTCCGCGGTTCCCGGTACTGCATGAGGGCACGCTGGACCTGTTTCTCCCGACCTTTTGCCACATGCACCGGTTCCATCGTGAACGGGTTGAGCCCGGTGTAATACATGCAGGTCGAGACACTCATGGGGGTCGGGGTGAAGTCCTGGACCTGTTCCGTATAGAGATTATTGTCCCGGATATATTCGGCAAGGGCAACCATGTCTTGCATAGAACAGCCCGGGTGGCTGGCCATGAAATAGGGAAGAAGGTACTGTTTCTTTGGTTTGTCCTTCTGCAATGCAGCAAACCGGGCCCGGAACCGGTCGAAAACTTCCTGGGGCGGTTTGTTCATGATGCCGGTGACATCTTTTGCAATGTGCTCAGGTGCCACTTTCAGGTGGCCTGAGACATGATGCTCGCAGATCATCTCCAGGTACCGGGTTGAATCCGCAAGGACGAGGTCGTACCGGATACCGGAGCCGATGAAGACCTTCCTGACACCGGGAATCTTCCGGAGCGCCGTGAGCAGCTCACACTGGGCGGCATGGTCCGTGTGCAGGGTTTTGCAGGCCGGGCTGCAGTGCTTATCCTTACAAGCCCCGTGCTTCTCCCAGAGATCGCAGGCAAGACCATACATGTTCGCCGTGGGGCCGCCAACATCCTGGATGATTCCTTTGAATCCCGGCAGGGTCGTCATCCGGGTGACCTCTCTGATGAGGGAGGCCATGCTCCGGCTCTGGACGATCCGACCCTGGTGGTGGGTAAGGGCACAGAACGAGCAGCCGCCAAAACATCCACGATGGCTCGTGACCGAGAACCGGACCGGTTCCAGGGCCGGGACCGGTTGCTTGTACGATGGGTGGGCTTCGCGGGAGAACGGCAGCTCGTAGATATGGTCGAGTTCGGGCGTAGTGAGCGGCGGAGCGGGGGGATTCTGGATAACCACGGTTTTGGGGTGAGGTTGTGCTACGGCTTTTCCGCGGACCGGGTCCTGCTCACGGTAGTGAAGGGCAAATGCCCGGGCGTACGCGGTCTTGTCGGAAGAGACTTCAGTAAACCCCGGGATCTCCACAATGCCGTCCGGCCGGTTGGTGCGCCATTCCGCCACTTCCATCGTGTACGATGTCCCCGGGATATCCCGCAGGGACGAAATCAGTTCTCCTGCATCGAGCCGGCGGGCGATTGCCACCATCTGCGCTTCTGCCATCCCGAATGCGAGGAGATTGGCCGGGGCATCGGCAAGGATTGCCTGCCGGACCCGGTCCTGCCAGTAATCGTAATGCGCAAAACGGCGGAGGCTTGCCTCGATGCCCCCGAGGACGATGGGCGTGCCGGGAAACCGCTCCCGGACCCGGTTGGCGTACACGATCACCGCCCGGTCCGGGCATTTCGGGATGCGCCCGGGGGAGTAGACATCATCGCTCCGCCGCTTCAGGTTCGGGGTGAAGTTGTTCACCATCGAATCAACGTTCCCGGAGGAGATGCCAAAGAAGAGCCGGGGTGCACCTAACTTCTCGAAATCCTTTGCATCTTTCCAGTCCGGCTGGGCGATGATGCCCACAGAAAATCCTGCATCCCAGAGAGCCCGCCCGATGAGGGCTGTGCCAAACGACGGGTGATCCACATAGGCATCCCCGGTGATGAGGATGATATCGAACTGCCCGATACCCAGCTTCTTCCCTTCTTCCCGCGTCATGGGGAGGAACCGGGGTTGGGGGATCATATCAAAGGGGGTTCATACCGGCGGGCGCCGGGTCAGGTCGCGGATGATCTCGGCAAGACCGCCCGGGAGTTCGCTCTTCTCTTCGGGCTTTTCCTTACGGGGGGTGGCGGTTTTAACGGTACCCGTACGCTTCGGTGCTTCGGTGCCCGGCTCCGATGGGTCTCCCAGCACAGGAAGGGTGACCTGGGTCTTCGGGTCGAACTCCCGCCGCGCCGAGAGCCCGGTGATCTCGTAGATCACGGCTTCCACGATCAGGTACGTGACCGCGGTCTCCCGGAGGCAACCCGTAAGGGCATGACCAGCCCTGCCAACCGAAGAATGGACATGCAGGTGAGGCCCCCCTTCACCGGGATAGATCGTACCCACGCCGAAAACTTCCCAGCCTCCTTCAAAAAAGACAAAATGGGGAACCGGGGGAATGACCGGCTCCTCAGGACCGGTTGCCATCTTCCCTTCCCTGAGGGCACCCAGGAAGATCACCGAACCGGCCTCTACGCCCTTGTCCTGGACGAACTGGCAGAGAGTGGTGAGCATGTCCTCCCCGTCATCGATCCGCACGACAAAGATCCGGCCGATCTGACCTTCCGTATACTGCATATACTAAAGATTCCTTGTTTTGTGTTCATATGGTTTGTGCGGGTTTATAGTTCCGACGGCCCGTTCCGGGGCATATATCAGGCCGGAACCGGGGGAAGGGCGCGGGATTTTCAGCGCCCGCCGGCGCCCCCGCCGCCGAACCCTCCGCCACCGCCAAAGCCCCCGCCGCCCCCGAATCCTCCCCCCGGACTCCCGTGGCTCGGGGGAGCAAAGTGCATGAGCGGGATAAAGGCATAATTCATCCCCATGACCCCCATAGGGACACCGGTCTCGGGGATGCTGACATTTAAGGATTTCATCGCTGCCTCCACCTTGTCTCCCACACCAAGGGCCGTGCCATAGACCAGCCATTCACCCCACATTGAGAGATCGGCGGGGGCATACTTCTGGATCATGGCCATATCCGAGAGGAAACGGGTGAAGGAGTCCCACTCCAGTTTCTCCCGGTAGCGGTCATCCTTCCAGTGACCGAAGAGCGTGGAAGGGGCGGCAAACGCAATCGCTACCTGCACGAGAACCACGATCCAGAGGAGCACAGCAGGGAAGAGGATCGATGACTGCATGGGACAGACCAGCAGGAGTATCACGGTGATGCCCAGCATCACGAGGGTCGGCAGGACCAGCGTCAGGAGATGGCTCCGGCCATCCACGATATACTGGTCCGGAAGATTTGAATCCACCCGGCTTGTGACATCGGTGAGCGAGCGCTGGTATTTCAGGGCCGTCTCCTCGGCACTGCTGACGGTCTGGGCCTTCTTGGTCAGGATCTCGATCTTGTCGGTATCCATGACGCCATCTTCTGAGAGCAGTTCGAGGAACGCGATCACCCGCTGCTCGTAGGGATCTGTCTTGTCCTTTGAGAGGATCCGGATCTGGAGCCCTTTTTCTTTGCCCTCACCTTTCTCGGTGATCACGATGTTCTTCTTCCGGTGGAGATCCAGCAAGGTTGCGTAATACCCGTCTTCGTCAAAGTCCACGGCATCACCCTTGAAGAGCAGGTTCACCTGCCAAGGCTTCAGAGTGCTTGCAGGCATCGTGCTCAGGTACGTCGGGACGGTAAACTCCTTCTCCCGGCCGAAGCGGCGGTAGATGACGATCAGGAGCAGGGGGACAAGGATGACCGCGATGGTCCCGAGGATCCGAACCAGGTAGGCCGCATAGTAGGGGATATTATACCAGAATGCAGCTGACGCGGTCTTTCCGGTGACATCCTCGACGCTGCTGCGGAATCCCGGGAACCTGCTGAATGCATCCGAGGGTCCGAGCAGTTCAACGGATAGGATCTCATCAGCTGCAACGCTACCGGTGATCACATAACTGTCACCGGTCTTCTGGATCTGGAGGGTCGGGGGATACGCGTACACCTGATCGATTCCCGTTGTGGGAAGGGTGATCTTCACGGAACGGTACGGGATGTGCGTCGTACCCGCCAGCTTCAGGTTGAGATGCGTTGTTGTCGCATCGGATTCGAGCGGGGGATTGACGACATAGGTATAGTGTGACGTGTATTGCCCTGCATCGTAGTATGACGGGTTGTAGATCCCAACCTCGTTAAAATCGGCCAGATCACTAATGTGGCTGGCGGAAGTGTCCGTGGCAGATGTGCCGTATACGGTGACCGCACCGGAGGAGTCTTTGATATAACCCATGGTCCCGGGTGCGGGATCCAGGGAGACTATACGGATGTAAGGCTGCGTGCTGGTATTGAGTACCAGCGGAACCTCCCAGATGCGGTAGAGCATGCGGTATTCCCCGCTGCCTGCAACATCATACGTGTACTGTTCTGAGAGTGTCCCGTCATCATACAGGATTGCATCATACGATGAAACGGTCAGATCACCATCAAACAGGGATCCGAATGCGGTGATCAGGAAGAGGACGACAAGACCCAATATGAGTCCTGCTCCCACCACCCCGGCCAGTTGTCGTGTCTCGCCCACAGGAATTACCTTTTTTCAGCCTTCAGAACTCGATCTTCGGGGGGGTCTTGATCGCTTCTTCGAACTGGAGGTACTCCAGCTTGACAAGGTGCATCAGTTTTGCCACGATGTTGGAGGGGATGGTGTCCACCATCGTGTTGAATTCCTGCGAGATGTTGTTGAAGGTGTACCGCTGCCGGGCGATCTCATCCTCAAGGGTCTTGACCGAGTCCATGAGGCTTGTGACCGTGGTCGAGGTCTTGAGGTCGGGATAGTTCTCGGCAACAGCAAGCAGCCTGCCAAATATTGAGCGGGATTCTGCCTCGACCTTGTTGAGGTCACCGGGCCCTGCGGTGGCAACGCTTGCCCGCATCGCGGTGACGCGTTCAAGGGTCTCTTTCTCGAACTTGGCATAGCTCTTGACCGCCCCGAGGAGCTGGTCGATCATATCGAGACGCTTCTTCATCGCTACCCGGATCTGGCCAAGGGTGGCCTCCGAGGAGTTCTTCAGGCTGACAAACCGGTTGTAGATTCCGATGATCCAGAGGATCAGTCCGATGATGACGAGGACGATAACGCCGAGGACGATCCATCCAATATATCCTGATAAACCTTCCAGCATGATTTCTCGCAGTACTGATGATCGCATGAAAATATAAGGTATATGCTGGTATTGACGGGTGAACCCGTCGAAATTCAAAAAAAGAGTGGATTATTCAAGGATCATGGAGCCGACAACCCGGAGTTTGCCGCCTTCAAGATAGTGGAGCACAACACGGGCTCCCGGGAGATAGACCAGATCCTTTTCCATCGTAAGGGTGAGGACCGGCATCCGCCAGTCTCCTTCAACCACGGTCTTCTCGAGGCGCGTAGGAAGGAACTGCATCCAGTGGCCGGCGTAGAGGACCATGCCCTCCTTGAGTGCGGCCGGCCAGTATTTGACGAGCTGGGCTTTTCCGGTAACCGTGGTGCCATATTTCACGGATGGGTCATTTGTCAGGACATAGCCCCGGTCCAGATCTTCCGATTCGATATTTTTCAGGGCAAGACCGACGCGATCACCGGCAACAGCGGTGTCGGCATCGTCATCGTGCTTCTGGATAGAGCGGACCTGGGCGGTCTTTCCGGTGGGCAGTACTTTGAGGGCGTCGTGTTTTTTGATAGATCCGCCGGCCACGCTTGCGAGAACGACAACCCCGACACCTTTGACATTAAAGTGGTGATCGATCGGGACGATGCCGTTGCCGGTAGCGGTCTTCTCTTTCTGGTGCGAGCTCATTTTTGCCGCGACATCCAGGAGGTTCTCACGGATCCCGACCATATCCTCTTCAATGACCTCGTAATGTTCGAGCACGGTTCCTTTGATGAGGGGTGAAATCTGGTCGGGCGAGATATAGTTTTTCAGGATAAGGTATCCCGCAGATTTTCCCGCGCTCTGGAGCATCAGCACGCATTCGCCGAACGTGGCGTTGATCTCATCCACGACAAGGAGTACCCGGTCTGCCATGGAGACCGCATAAAAGAGGGAGGATAATTTCTCCGGGTAGCGGGTCGGCTCGATGAAGGTGATGGTGGCTTCGCCTTTCTTCAGGTTATAGAACGTGATATCGGTAGCCGTTCCCTTCTTCCCCAGATCCTTGGCATAGTCCGGGGGAGCGAGGACGGCGATGGTGAGGTTGGACATGCCGGAGTAGTTGGCGATACAGGCTATTAGGCATTAGGGTGGGATGCCTAGTCCCCAAGAGGATGCAGCAAAAAAACTAATTACTGGCCGGACGAGAGTTGTGAGCATAAATGAAGCATGGAATTAAAATATTAAGTCTCATCGGGATTGTCCTTTTTGTCTTCATTCTTTCCCGTATCGATCTTGGGGCTCTTTTTAATATCCTCTCTCATACAAATATCCTTCTCCTTGCCCTTGCCCTTCTTGTAAACTGCATCGCAATCATTCTCAAATCCATGAAGTGGAAGATCATTGTAAACTCAGTAAAACCTGACTTTTCACTGGTGCAGAGTATCACGGCATTCTTCGTGGGTTTCTCGTTCTCCACCATTACCCCGGCAAAGTTAGGGGATTTTGTTAAAGTGCTGTATATTAATGATGACCGGTGCGGCCTCGGAAAATGCATCTCAACCGTGGTTATCGACAGGTTGATCGATATCATCATCCTCTTTTCGATTGCTTTTATCGGGATTTATGGGTTCTCGGTTTTCTACAATATCGAGATCTTATCAATCAGTACAATACTGCTTATCATCGCAGGGATTGCAATGGGTTTGTATGTTGTACTCCACAGACCCCTCCTGTCGGCCCTGCTTAGACCGTTCTTCAATATTTTCGTTCCGCAGTACCTCAAAAACAGGATGACACTGTATTATGATGATTTCTTCAGTGGTCTTTTCACATTCTACCATGACCGTATGCGGTTCTTTTCCAGTATCGGTATTGGTATCATCTCATGGTTCCCCCCCTTTGTTTACGGGTACCTGCTGGCCTTGTCAATTGGCATCGATACCGGGATCCTCTTCTTTGTTCTGGTAATCCCGGTACTCAGCCTGCTTGACCTGCTCCCAATCAGCATATCGGGAATCGGCACCCGTGATGTGGCCCTGATCTTCCTCTTCGGCCTCAAGGGAATATCACCGGAACTGGCAGTTGCCTTCTCGCTACTGTACCTGTTCATGAGCTACTGGCTCATCGCGCTGATCGGAGCGGCGGTCTATCTTAGATACCCGGTCACGATTCCTGAAGAGATGAATTAAGTTTTCCGGTTTTTCTGGCGATGATACCAACCGTATACGCATAATAGTGTCTGAAAGGAAACAGTTTCTCGACACTTCCGATCTTTTTGCGCAGGCCAGCAGAGAGGACTTCACGATCATTGGTCGCGAGCGGAGGAAGGGCCTGGAGCCCGAACATCTGCTCGACAATAAGGCCTGCTCGCATGGTGGCGTTCTTCAAACGTTCCGGGGTGTAATCCTCCTCGTACCCGAACTCGAAATTTTTCAACATGACCGCCATGGTCTTTCCCATTTTGTACCAGAAGCAAAGGGTGTTGGGAACAATGATGATGACCCTACCGGAAGGTTTGGTGACCCGGGCCATTTCCCGTATTGCATTGACATTTGTGGGATCTACGAAATGCTCGATGACACCCGAGTTGTAGACCAGGTCGAACGTGTTATCTTTGAAAGGTATCTCAAAAATACTCCCGTGGATCGGGTTTTTACAACTGCTGCGGGCCAGGTTCAGGGCAGCCCGGGAGATGTCGAGACCCACGGTTTCGCAACGGGTGGAGAGGCGCGCGAGGGTCTGGCCGGTACCGCACCCGGCTTCGAGAACGGTCGAGCCATCGGCAAGGGACTGATCAATGCCCTGAATAAAATCGAGGTACTTCAAGCTGTAGTCACTCGTGATCAGGTTCTTCGTCCAGACCTTCTCCCAAACCTCTTCACCCATGGATGTGCTCTCACCCGATATTGAACATATTGCATGGGATGCTATATCGCCTTTAGGATCAGTGGCGTGTGCAACACGAGATCCTTCCAGCGTGTGACGAGTTTTTATGGTCTCCGATGCCAGATCTGTACAGAGTACCCATGATCTCCATTATCTTCCCCCTGTATAACGAGCGGGACAACGTCATCCATTACAATACCGATCTCTTTCCGATCATCGATGATATCGCCAGAAAAACCGGTGAGCGATTCGAGTTTGTGTTCGTGGATGATGGGAGTCGTGACGATACAGTTGAACAGGTGAGGGGACTGGCCCGCAGCAGGCCGGATATCAAAGTCCTCGTGCACCAGAAAAACAGCGGGATGGGGACCGCAATAAAAACGGGTCTTGGTTCGAGTCTGGGCGATCTGGTGATCACAATGGATGCCGACCTGACCTTCCGGCCGGTCGATGTCGAGAAACTGATCAACAAATATCATGAGACAAATGCGGACTGCATTTCAGGGTCCCCCTATCTTGAGAAGGGGCTGATGGAAGAGGTAGCCCCGTTCCGGCTCCTGATGAGCAAGACCATCAATTTCCTTTACCGCCTGCTTCTGGAGAGCAGGATCACCTGCGTCAGCCCGATTTTCCGCCTATACAAGCGCAATCAGCTCATTGAGATGGATATATCGAGCAGGAATTTTGAGATCAATGCCGAGATCATCTCGAAACTCCTCATCTCGGGAAAGAACGTTGTGGAAGTTCCCGTACCTCTCCTGAAACGGAAGTTTGGGGAATCAAAGATCGATATAAAAAAGGAGATCAAAAATTATATCCTGCTCCTTTACCGGATTTTTAAAGTGAAGTACCTCCACCAGCAGTGGAAGTAATCCTTTTTTATTCAACAGGTTTTTTGTGGTGAAGACCGTTCAGTGTCCCGATACATCACCTATATCTGGCAATGATAAAAATACCAATTACCATGTTAGCGATTATCCTCGGAACCCGTCCTGAGATCATCAAGATGTCGCCGATCATCCGTTCGTGCCAGAAAAAAGGAGTGGATTTCTTTGTCCTCCACACCGGCCAGCATTACTCGTACGAGATGGATCGGGTCTTCTTTGAGGAACTTAACCTTCCTACACCAGATTATAACCTCGATGTCGGATCGAAAAGTCATGCTGAGCAGACGGGCCTGATTATGACCGGGATCGAAAAGATCCTCCAGAGGGAGAAACCGGATGTGGTGCTCGTTCAGGGAGATACCAACACAGTCCTTGCCGGAACTCTTGCTGCATCCAAGACGTATGTCCGCAAAGACTCATCGCAGCCGATTGATGTTGGGCATATCGAAGCGGGACTTCGGAGTTTTGACCGTTCGATGCCTGAGGAGGTGAACAGGATCGTTGCTGATCACCTCTCCCGGTACCTCTTTGCCCCGACCGATAAGGCGCGGGAGCACCTCAGCCACGAGGGTATTCCTGAAGAAAAGATATTCGTTACCGGCAATACGATTGTGGACGCTGTACAGGAGAATCTCTCCATCTCGAATAAACGGGGGGATTCCCTCAAGGGCCTCGGGCTCTCTCCCGATGACTATTTCCTCGTCACGCTCCATCGGCAGGAGAATGTCGATAACAAGAAGCGATTGAAAGGGATTCTTGAAGGCCTTTCCCAAATCCACGAGAAAACCGGAATGCCATTTGTTTTCCCGGTTCATCCCAGGACGGAGAAGATGATTGGTTCATTCAAGCTGAAACTGAAGGGCATTCAGATGATAAAACCGCTCGGTTTTCTGGAGTTCCTCCAGCTCGAATCCCATGCCAGGCTGGCATTAACTGATTCCGGCGGTGTTCAGGAAGAGACATGTATTCTCAACGTGCCGTGCGTAACCATCCGTGATTCCACAGAGCGCCCAGAAACCGTTGATGTCGGGGCAAATATTGTTGCCGGGATTGAACCTGCATCCATCATCCATGCTTCAGAGACTATGCTGGGGAGATCCCGTTCATGGAAGAACCCATTTGGTGACGGCAAAACCGGAGACCGGATTGTTGATATTGTCAACAGGGCTTAAAAGCCAGAAATACGTTTAATTCCAGGTATTCATGTGGAATAATTAAAAGAGGGGTTATTTCGAGATTTTTCCCCGGAACCTATGGAACAACCCCTTCTGTGGGCGGATAATTACGTACACGAGCAGCAGGACCGCTCCATACTGGAGCGTGAAGAAGAGGAGCGTCAGGTACCAGCCGGAAGATCCTACGGCATTCGTGTATTCAAGATTCGTATAGAAACTACCAAACATCAGGGGGAACTCAATGTAGGCGAAGACCTGCGCGATATAGAAGAGGACGACTTTGTAAATATCATCCGCGACCAGGAGACAGAGAAACGGGGTGAACCAGACAATATACTGGGGGCTGTGGAACTTGGTGAAGACGATCACGGCAATGAGGGCGCAGAGCAGGGTCTTCAGGAGCGTGACCGGCCTCTTTTCGGTATCGATGAACGCCGTGTAGAGAAGATACAGCATGGTGATCCCCATCAGCCCGTACATCACCAGAGAGACGTTCTCCG
The DNA here is from genome assembly GCA_964592875.1 of uncultured Methanoregula sp. Classification (GTDB taxonomy): domain Archaea; phylum Halobacteriota; class Methanomicrobia; order Methanomicrobiales; family Methanospirillaceae; genus Methanoregula. The sequence goes on along the minus strand of CAZQGG010000003.1, from coordinate 173,505 downwards.
GTGTGATACCGATCTGGCCGACACCATTGATCCAGGAATAGAGCGTGTACGTCAGCGTGTTTACATACACCCCGAGACTTCCCCCTGTTGCAAAGAGGTAGGTCCTGATGGAATCCGGGCGGATAACGAGTATGGGGAGGAGGAGGACCACCAAGAGCGGGATCATCACCTTGAGGACCGCAACAATCTCATCTTTGAGCGAACTCTTCTTGGTATTGTGAAGGATCAGAAACGGGAATGCGATCACAGGGAAGATCTTAGCAAAAAAACCAAGGCCGGCTGCGATATAGCCCTTCATCTTCATCCCGTAGATTGTGAATAAGACGGCAAGCATCAGCAGGCAGGTCGGGAATGCATCATACTTGGTCAGGACAAAGTAAGATGTTGAGAAGGCCGTTGCATAAATGAGTCCCGCAAGGAACGCGGTCTTCTCGTTATAGATCTTCAGGGCAATAAAATAGATGCAGAGTATCGTGACGATATCGCACACGATCATGAGCAGCTGGAACGTGTACACAAACGCTATCGCGTTCTGGAATATGAGAGCCGGGACAAGGGCGATCGTGATAGGGACAAACAGCAGGACCGGGTAATCGAAGCTGTAATTCACATAGGGCAACTCGCCTTGGGTGAGCTTGACTGCATGCTCAAAATAGAACCCGAGATCGAAGTAGTCAACAAAGGAATGAAATACCAGTGGCGTGACGAAAAGGACCGCCAGTTTTGTCAGCAACGAGATGATAACAAGGAGGAGGATATGACGCTTCACAACCTGCAGGTCAATATTTTCAAAGCTGATGCTCAGGAAGCTCCATGAATTTTTCCCTTTTTTCTCTCGCTTTTCGGAGACTGCATCCTCGTTATTATTTTTCTTTGCCATAATGTCCCCCTGTTTTTGTACGGTCGTTAAGAATGTGTAGGTATCTTATCTACAAATACCCTCGGAATTTTTTCTTGCGGGAGGTTTCTAGATACTGCAGCTATGTTCTTCCCCACGTGAACCGGCGGTTCACCATAAAATTCCAGATAAAACCCAGCAGAATCCCGATAAACTGGGCTGCAAGATAATACACTCCGAACCATGCAGTCAATAGCAGGAAGATCCCGTAATTTATCGCAGCACCCCCGGCGGATACGATATTAAATGCACCAAGGCGCTGCCACCGGTTGAACAGCTTTCCGTTCTCATTGGAGCGGAATGTCCAGAGATCATTCCAGACAAAGTTGTTCAGGATTGAAATTTCGATGGCGATTGGACTTGCCAGATCCTTATTCAGACTTGCATATTCCACAAGGAAATACAGAATCGCGAGATTGATCACAATCCCTGTCAATCCCACAATCCCGAACTTGAACACTTTCTTCCATTCCCGCCACGCAGCACTCTGGTGATGGGCAAATGAGTACAAGGTGATATCCAACACCTGCTGGGCATACTCAATGATCGTTTTGATCTTCAGCTTGCTCGTCCCGATCTCCCGGTCGCTGAACTCAAATGGTATCTCCTTATCGTGCTCCCAAGTACCCTTTCCCAGCACTTCCAAGAGGATCTTGTACCCCCGGGGCTTGAGCCGCACCTGTGCCACCACATTCTTCCGGATCGCAAAAAACCCACTCACTGGATCGGTGATATCCGGAAAGAGGAGCCGTCCCAGGAACGTTGCCCCGAGGGAGATGATCCGGCGTTTGAGGGGCCATTTCTTTATCCCCCCGCCTTCCATGTACCGGCTGCCAATCACAACATCTGAGCCGGCCCGGATCTCTTCATACATCTTCGGGATCAGGGCCGGGGGATGGGACATGTCAGCATCGATGACAACAAAAACATCCGAAGACGCATAAAGAAATCCATCGGCAACAGACTGTGAGAGCCCGTGATCGGAAGTCCTGACGAGCAAGCTCAGGTTCGTTTGCGTCTTCTTCAGTTCAATGACGATGGCAATCGTGTTGTCGGGAGAGTTGTCGTCAACAACGAGTATCTCGCCATTCAGGGAATTTTTCTTAAAGACCGTGTCCACTTCGGTGATGATATGCCGGATATTCGCCTCTTCCTTAAAAGTGGGGATGATAACGGTCAGGTCGTACATGATGGGTCAGACGGATACTGGTTTAGGAATTTGTGAACAGGTATATGCCTGAGGTCACTTGCGCACCTTTGGCATGCTCCTGCAGCCAGGTTATTGATCCTCCCGATGGATCGGCAGAACTGATGTCCCCGGTTACGATATAATATACGGTATTGTTGGCATTGCTGCCTGCAATGGCAGCAAGCTGTTCTGCACTTGATGCCCCGTACTCAAATGTCCGTTCGGAAGAATTGGTGTAATAATAATCGAACGGCTGGGCAACATAGCCGGGAACCAGCACAATGGCATCCCCTTGTCTGGTTATCTGGTGCATCTGTCCTGAAAATCCCCGCCAGTCCTCCTTGGTATAAGCCGTGTAATAACCCAGGAAAAAGGGTGTAGTAACACAGAGCAGGATCAGAATGGCCATGAACCCGTATACAACTCCCCGGTTATTGATGAACGTAAAGACCGGCTTATACGCAAGGGCAATCCCGATAAAAAATACCGGGGCAAGGATGATCAGGTACCGGGGAACCATGGGGATACTGAATGAGAGGAACCAGCTGATCACAAAGGGCAGGAAGATCAGAGCAATCAGAAGAATTCCTTTCTTCCGGTCAAGCAGGAATGCCTGGACAACACCGATCACAAACAGGATCAGGAACAGGTACATCAATTCCGTGGAAAACCCGGACAGTTCACGGAATGTTTCAAGGATGATACCAATCCCCTGGATCCCGAATGTCGGGCCTCCCGAGGTCCTTTTTGCAAAGAGTTGGATTGTGACGAAGATCAGGGGCAGGCAGATAACAGCGAATACCGTTGCCGCAGCAATAAGGGGTTTGAATGCCCTGATGTCTTTGATGATCTCCGGGATTTTAATTGCAAGCGCATACAGGAACAGGGTTCCGATGAGAACCAGCGTGTAAAAGTGAGACCAGAAAGCGAGGGCAGACATGAGGCCAAAAAGGATCCAATGGGTCAGATTATTGGACTTAAGGGCTTTGAGGAAAAAGACCGTGGCGAACGCGACAAAGAAGAGCCCCATGGAGTATGCCCGGGCTTCCTGCGAGTAAAACAGGAGGAATGGTGAGAACGTGCAGAGCGCTGCAGCGATGATCCCCACATTCCTGTCCATGAACTCTTTCCCGATATAATATACAAGGGGTATCGTCAGAATACCCAGAATGGCCGGGACAAACCGCAAGATGACCTCGTTGTTCCCGAAGGTGAGCATGATATGCTCGATCCAGTAGAAGAGCGGAGGATTGAATTCCCCAGCAGTGGTTGCCTGCCAGATCTCCGGAATTGACATCTTCGCGAACGTGTACGTCGAGGCCTCGTCAAGCCAGAGGGAGTTAAACCCGAGATTGAAAAAACGAAGGATGGCGCCGATGAGGGTGAGGGAGAGGAGGATCTGTGCATACCGGCTGTTGAGGAGATGGGATTTGATATTGGAAACGGTGAGATTCCGGTACGACTGGACTGGAGAAATATAACCTTTATCCAGATCACAGACCAAATCTCCCGATTTTCTCTTCCGGTCTTCCCGCACCTCACGTTTTTTCGCCATAACAACTCTAGTACTATTGCGTAAATCGTCCCATATAGATTATCGCTTTTATGAGTCCTGACGACGGAGTGTGCCAGTTCCCTTTATCGGTCAGCATTCAGTACTAAGGGCGCATTGACCGCATCTAACAGCTCTTCCGGCGTTGTGACAACCGTTGCAGACTGTTCCAGCATCAGGTTGACCTTCTCTGAGGTTCCCACGCGGCGGAAATCCGTCCTGAGAGCAATGATCGGTTTACCCAGCGCATGGGCATATCCCATCTCCCATGCAGTGCCGGAATCGGCATCCGCACCATCAATAATGGATACCACGATATCTGCCCGTTCAAGAGCAAGAACGTTCGCAGAGAAGAGACGCTCGTGGACATCCGTATCCCTCGCCGCTGAATCATCACCGGCGTCCTGCGGGAGAAATACTTCAAAGAGATTCTTTTTCAACAGCGCTGCAATGCGGGCGTTATAAGATCGTTCGGCCTCGGAGAAGAGGGGTGCTGCAAGATATATCCTGTACCGGGAGAACGTGATCGTATCCATTGCCGGGATACCGGAAAAACGGGAGAGGAAGGCACCCCGCCCGGCCCGTTTCGGGGGTTCATCCCCTTTGCTCCCGTAATACGTGCTGGTTACGCCACACGTGGGAGATGAATTGACCCCGATGATGCAGAGCGGGGATCCCTCTTTTGCAATATTCTCCTTTACCTGCTCTTCCAGTGAATCGAGCAATTGGGCGAATGCCGGGCCGTCCAGCCGTTCAAGGAAGGTGCCCGGTTTCCGGGCAGGTCCCAGAAAGATCGTCTCCGGGCAGGGCAGCGGGATCATGTGTATCCCGAATGCATCGCACCGGGCTTTCGTGCGCTCAAATGCCTCGATATCCGACGGTTTCGTGATACCGTCAGCACGGAGTGCAGGGTTGAGTATGCAGGGGCTGCAGAGCACGTACATTGATACAGTGTCTGCACGCACAGAATAATCAATGATCCCCCTGTATGCCTACCGGGACAACAGCTGCGATCCCCGTAAGTGCACGGTCAAGAAACTGGAGCGGGCGGGCTTTCTCAAGATCTTCAAGAATCTGTCACAGATCCCGAGGAATACCCTGATCCTCGATCCCACGGCAGAGCAGGCACTCTCGCCCGCGGACAAATATGTAAAATCCCTCACCGTGCTCGACTGTTCGTGGGAGGTGCTGGACACCGGGGCCATCAGTTCGTGGCGGATACGCAGGGCGCTTCCCTTCCTGATGGCTGCAAACCCCGTCAATTTCGGCAAGCCCTGCAAGCTCTCATCGGTTGAAGCGGTCGCAGGAGCACTCTATATCATGGGGGAGCAGGAGCGGGCGGGCGAGCTGCTCTCAAAAGTGAACTGGGGGATCCGGTTCCTGGAAGTGAACAAGGAGCCATTGGAACTGTACGCCTCAGCAAAGGACAGCACAGAAGTTGTCAGGTACCAGGCGCTGTTCATCTGAGTCCATTCAATTATTCCTTTTTTTCTGTTCCGGAGAAACGCATTTTACCGGTCAAAACCGCGGGGATGTTTCGCATATTCAGGTTGATGTTCTGTGTTCCCGCGAATGAGTTCCTTGGAATAATCCGTAATAGATGGGGCTGGATCCCATGCCTCGGAACCCGCGAAAAATTTTTTGTACCCACGCGACCCCCCTCACCCCCAAACATCACGCCAGTCCGAATTTTATGACGTGAAATTGATTCATTTTAGCTCAAAATAAAGAACAGCTGAGGGGGGGTCGCGTGGGTACAGTTTTATTTTTACTGTCCGCGACTGAGGGTCAGGATTGAAAGTTTATGATGTAAAATCAGACAACCACTCCGGATCCGGACCGGATTCTTGTACCCATGCGACCCCCCCTCCATCACCCTTTCTTTTAAGTGAGATGAGTTTCACGGGCGCATATCCGGTCATTTTTGCCTGCCGGGCAAGGCAAACGTTTCACAATAGTTTTTTCCATTCCGGCGCAATGTACGATTGTATGATCAAGGTTGCCATCAACGGGTACGGGACCATCGGTAAGCGCGTTGCCGATGCAGTGGCTGCTCAGAAAGACATGAAGGTGGTGGGCGTCTCCAAGACACGCCCGAGTGCCGAGGCCTTTGTTGCAAAACAGCGGGGATACCCGCTCTATATCGCCGATCTCTCGAAGAAGGAGGCATTCGAGAAGGCCGGCCTCAAGGTTGCCGGTAGTGTCGAGGAGATGTGCAAGATTGCCGATGTCGTTGTCGATGCAACACCGGGAAAAGTCGGTGCCACGAACAAAGCGATGTACGAGAAGCTCGGCAAGAAAGCCCTCTGGCAGGGTGGCGAGGAGCACGAACTGGCAGGGTTCTCCTTCAACTCGTCCTGCAATTACAAGGATGCAATCGGACGGCAGTTTGTCCGGGTGGTCTCCTGCAACACCACGGGCCTGTGCCGTATCATCAACGAGATTGACAAGGAGTTCGGAGTCACCCATGTCCACGCCATCATGGTCCGGCGCGGGTCCGACCCGGGCGAGATCAAGAAAGGACCCATCGATGCAATTGTTCTCGACCCGGTCACGGTTCCGAGCCATCACGGCCCGGATGTCCTCTCCGTGCTGCCCCACATCTCCATCACCACCATGGCCATGATCGTCCCGACCACGATGATGCACATGCATGCGATCCAGATGACCACCAAAAAGCCGATCAGCAAAGAACAAGTCATCGGGCTCATCAACAAGCACCCCCGGCTCGGCCTCATCAAAAAGGCAGCAGGCATCAAGAGTACCGCCGAACTCAAGGAGTTCGCCATGGACCTTGGCCGGCAGCGCTCCGATCTCTGGGAGAACTGTATCTTCGAGGAGTCCATCTACGCAAACAAGAATGAACTCTGCTTCTTCCAGGCAATCCACCAGGAAGCAGATGTGGTTGTCGAGAATGTCGATGCGATCCGCGCGATGATGGGCGGGGAGAAGGATGCGGCCAAATCCATCGCCGCAACGAACGCAGCCCTCAATTTTAAAACCATCCAGAATAACCATTAACACCCGGCATCACCCATATTTTTTGATGGACGCATACGAGCGTGTTACCCGGAACACTGTCGAAGTCGTCACCGATGACGATCTCCGGGCGCTTCTTTTAAAGCCCACAAAACGGGTTTATGCCGGTTACGAACCGAGCGGCGAGATCCATCTCGGCCATCTCGTCACGATCAACAAACTGGTGGACTTGCAGGCTGCCGGTTTTGAGGTAACGGTACTGCTTGCCGACCTCCACGCGTTCCTGAACCGGAAAGGAACCATGGAGAAAGTCGGGGAGCTTGCCGAGTATAACAAGCGTTGTTTCGAAGGCCTTGGCCTCAAGAACGTGAAGTATGTCCTGGGATCCGAGTTCCAGCTTGACCGGGAATACCAGCTGCTGGTGCTCCGGCTTGCGCAGGAGATCACCCTGAACCGGGCAACCCGGAGCATGGACGAGGTCGGGCGGCAGATGGACAAACCAACGGTCTCACAGATGGTGTACCCGATCATGCAGATGGCCGATATCGCCCTTCTGGGCGCTGATGCCGCGGTCGGGGGGATCGACCAGCGGAAGATCCATATGCTCGCCCGCGAGCACCTGATCCACTTCGGGTACAAGGCGCCGGTCTGCATCCATACGCCGATCTTAAACGGGCTCGACGGGAAGAAGATGTCCTCATCACAAGGCAATTATATCTCTGTCGCTGACACAGAAGAAGAGATCCGGAAGAAATGCCAGAAGGCATTCTGTCCTCCCGAGATCGCTGAGAACCCCATCCTCCAGATCTTCCAGCACCATGTCTTCCCCCGGCTCCCGGAGATCACCATCAGGAGACCGGAGAAGTTCGGCGGGGACCGGGCGTTTGCCAGCTATAGTGAGCTGGAAGCGGCCTATGGGAAGGGCGAGGTTCACCCGATGGATCTCAAGAAGGCATGTGGCGAGGGGCTTGTGGAGATTCTTGCCCCCGTCCGCGATTACATCCGGTAACCTCCGGATAATCAGGGAATAACCGGTGGCACTGCGTGAAAAAGGAAACCAATATCGATAAAGAACTGGACCGGTTCGATCAGCGGCTCGAAGAGATGGGAGTCCGCATCAAGGATGCCAATGATCTCAAGGTGCGGGAGGATGTCTTCGATGACGTCACCCTCCTTGCCCTCTACAAGCTGGTGCACAAGAAATGGTTCTCCGTTCTGGGCGGGTCAATCAGTACCGGCAAAGAGGCCAATGTCTTCTATGCTGAACGGGACGGTGTCAGTGTTGCCATCAAGATCTACCGGATCCAGACCGCCAATTTCACCACCATGAGCTCCTATATCGTGGGTGACCGGCGCTTCTCCCATGTGAAGAAGGCAAAAAAGGAACTGATCTTTGCCTGGACAAGAAAGGAGTTCTCCAACCTTGTCCGGGCCCGGGACGCCGGGATCGATGTTCCCGAGCCCTTGGTCTGGGACCGGAACATTCTCATCATGTCCTTCCTGGGAGAGGACGAGATCCCGTATCCCCAGCTCCGCAATGTTGAGCTGGAAGATCCTATAGAAACGTACGCCCAGATCATGACTACGATCGACATTCTCTACAAGAAAGCCGAGCTGGTGCATGCTGATTTAAGCGAGTTCAATATATTATACAGCGACAAACCATATCTCATAGATATGGGCCAGTCCGTCACCCGAGATCACCCCCGCGCCCTCCCGTTCCTGATGCGGGATATCAGGAACGTCAACCGGTTCTTTAAAAACCGTTGCGATGTCCGGAACGATGTTGAGATCTTCAATGCGGTGACCGGGCTGAATGCCGCAGAGCCGTGACGCTCGATCACGTGTATCGCCAGAGCATCCAGGGAATTATCAGAACATACCAAGGGGAGATTTGACATGGAGCAGGAAGTTAAGATTAACGGAACCAGGGTTGGCGTCCTGATCGGCAAAGCCGGGGCAACAAAGAAGGAGCTGGAAACCAGGACCCACACGACCATCACCATCGACAGCAAGGAGGGTCTCGTCAAGGTAGAGGGAACGGAAGAGAATACCATCTCCCTCCTCAGGGCTGTTGAGATCATCAACGCCATCAACCGTGGGTTCTCACCGGAGCGGGCATTCGAGATGATCGAGGATGAGGATCTCCTCCTTGAAGTGATCGATCTTGGCGGTATGGCAGACAACCCCCGGCAACTGGACCGGCTCCGGGGCAGGATCATCGGGAAAGACGGCAGGGCCCGCGAACAGATCGAAGACATGACCGACGTGGAGGTCTCTGTGTTCGGTAAGACAATTGCCCTGATCGGGTATCCCGAGCCATTAAAGATTGCACGGGCTGCGATTGATATGCTGATCGAGGGTGTGCCCCATGAAAATGTCTTTGCGTTCCTTGACCGGAAAAAGAAAGAATCCAAGCAGGATATGATCAGCTATTACTATTGACATCCTGATAAATTCAGGAACTCCCATATATGCGTTTTGCTACATTTCCTGTGGAAGATAATTCGATTTATAGATTAGATTTACCCAAACGGACCGAAATATCAGCGAATTTCAGTGGAATTAAAGGGGTTCAGTACGCAGGTGTGACATGCAGGTAAGCGGACTTACGATTCCCGAAAACCTGAAGCAGCACCTCCTGGCTGCCGGAGTCGCTGAACTCTACCCCCCTCAGGCTGAGTGCGTTGAGAAGGGCATGTTTGCCGGGAAGAACCTGCTGGTCGCGATACCGACTGCAAGCGGCAAGACCCTGATTGCCGAGATGGCAATGCACCAGCATATTGCCAAAAGGGGCAAGTGCCTCTATATTGTCCCCTTGAAAGCGCTGGCAAGCGAGAAGTACGATGAGTTCGGCAACAAAGGGGTCCGTGTCGGGATTGCAACCGGTGACTTCGATCGGCGTGACGACACCCTTGGCAGGAACAACATCATCGTTGCAACCAGCGAGAAAGTTGACTCACTCCTCCGGAACAACACCCGCTGGATCAGCGAGATCACCCTTCTCGTCATTGATGAGATCCATCTCATCGATTCAGAGAACCGCGGACCCACCCTTGAGATGGTGATTGCCAAGATGCGGTGCCGGAACCCGTCCATGCAGGTAATCGGCCTCTCGGCAACCATCGGCAATCCCAAAATGCTTGCCGGTTGGCTGGATGCGGAACTGGTTACCAGCACCTGGCGTCCGGTCGATCTCCGGCAGGGTGTTTTCTGGAACAACCGGATCCATTTCCGGGAAGGGGATCGCCCGGTCAAACAGGTGTCGAAGAACTACGAGGATCTCAACCTCTGCCTTGATACCATCGCCGAGGGGGGACAATGCCTTGTCTTTGTCTCCTCGCGAAGGAATGCCGAGGCATTTGCAAAACGGGCTGCCGGGGCAATCAAGAGCGAGGCGCCGGAACTCAAGGCCTGCGCCGAACGGCTTACCACTTCCGCAGAGACGGAGATGGGCAAGAGCCTTGCCATCTGCGTTGAAAAGGGTGCTGCCTTCCACCATGCAGGTCTGAGCCGCGATGAGCGGAAGATTGTTGAAGAAGGATTCCGGAAGGGTCTGATTAAATGCATTTCATCAACCCCCACGCTCGCAGCGGGACTGAACCTTCCGGCACGCCGCGTGATCATCCGCGATTACCGGAGGTTTACTGCCGGCGAGGGAATGCTGCCCATTCCGGTGGGTGAATATCATCAGATGGCAGGGAGGGCCGGCCGGCCCCGGCTCGATCCGTACGGGGAGGCGGTGCTCATTGCCAAGGACGAGCATGAGGTCGGGACGCTTTTTGCCGAATATATCGAGGCCCCCGCTGAGGATGTGCATTCCAAAATCGCCGAACCCACTGCCCTGTATACGCATATTCTCTCCCTTATCGCATCGGGATTTGCCGGCACCCACAGCGAACTCACGGTGTTCATGAACCGGAGCTTCTATGTCCACGAGCATCGCCAGGGCCGGCTCATGCAGCGGGCGGTGGACACGGCATTAAAATTCCTCATCGATGCAGAGATGGTGCTTGAGGTGGGCGAGAATATCGGGGCAACCGAGTTCGGTTCCCTCGTTTCCCGGCTCTATATCGATCCCCGGAGTGCGGCAATGATCGTCTCCACGCTGCGGGAGAGGGAGACATATGCCGACACCGGCCTCCTCCAGCTCATCTGCAGCACGCCCGACATGCCCCGGCTCTATGTCCGCAATGCGGACCAGGACCAGCTTGACCGGATGATCGATGAGCACGAAGAAGATCTCTGGATTCCCATGCCGGATGATGAGGATGAGGCCGAGAACTATTACCGGGCGATCAAGACGGCGATGCTCCTTAACGACTGGACCGACGAACTTCCGGATGCAAAGATATGCGAACGCTACTCGGTGGGACCCGGGGATGTGTTCGGCATGGTGGAGAGCGTGAACTGGCTGCTGCATGCAAGCGGGGAGTTATCGAGGATGTTTGCAGGAGCGTTCCACACCCAGATCCGGGAGTACGAGATCTGCATGAAGAACGGTATCCGGCGTGAGCTCCTGCCCCTCGTGAAACTGCGGGGTATCGGGAGGGTCCGTGCACGTCGTCTCTTCAACAACCAGATCGTATCTCCCGATGCTGTCGTGGCTGCCGGGATTGATACCGTATCAGCCATCATCGGCCGCGGCATCGCCGAGCAGATCTTTGCTCAGCTGGTAAAGGGGAGCCAAAAAAGTTCCGCTCAGCCGGCGGGTGAAGATATTATGGCGGGACAGTCAACACTCTCCCGGTTCGGGTGATCTGATGAGTACGGGCACAATCGCGTATGAGATCCGGGCTGCCCGCTGCGCTATTGATGATAAGCCCGGCTTTCTCCGGTTGCTCACGGAGACGGCACGACGATTCAATACCCACATCATCTGTTTTGACGCTGAGATGATTGCAGGAAGGAGACATGCTGAGTCGGCAATGCGGCATGCCATCCGTTCATTTGAGGCCGGGACGGCCATATCCAAGACCATTGAGATGGAGGCTCTGTTATATGCTGCCGGATCACGCCAGTGCTCTGTGGCCGCATCGTTTGGTTTCCATGAGGGTGAAAACTGCCTCTGGGTCTGTTGTTATCCCCCGGAAGAGGGCGTTTGGGAGGGCTTGGCCGCGATCCTGCATTTTGAGGATGCGTGCGCCTGGGACCATATTGATCCAAAAAAACGTGAGCGACTGTTAGAGATCTTTGAGATCTCATCGGATGAGCTTGGTTCCCTTGATAATGAAGATCGGGTTGCTGATCTTGTGCTTGAACGGGTTGCCCTGCTGGATGTTATGCGGTAAAAGAGTGGAGAGTGGAAAACTGGGTTTTTCCCGTCTTTTTCCTATTCGATGGCCAATCTCACGTTATTGATCCACTATTCTAAATATTGGCATGTGAGAGGATGTGAGCTATCTCCGGAACGATTAGCTCGGTTGTGGCAAGTGTGACTGCCGGTGTTGAACCGGGAATGCAAAAGATGGCTTTCCCGTTGCTAATGCCGGCAACAGCACGGGACAGCATGGAGGCCGTACCAATCTGCTGGATGCTTTTCATCCGGAAGAATTCACCGAACCCCTCAATCCGTTTCTCCAGAAGTGGGGTGATTGCCTCGATTGTACAGTCATCATGGGTGAGGCCGGTGCCACCGTTAAAAATTATGCAGTTTCCGTTCTTCATTGCCAGAAACAGGGCCTCCCGGATATTCTCGATGCGATCCGGGACGATAGAATAGAATGCAACGGGGATTTTGTTATCGTGAAGAATTTTTTCAATTGCTTTCCCGCTGGTATCGTTATCCTGTGTTCTTGTACTGGAGACCGTGATAATTGCTGCAGTTATTTCAAGTGACCGGATATGGGCATGACTCATAGTATTCTGATCTTATCTGTATTGTATTAAGAGAATTCTAAAATCTGGATCCTTCATATTCCATTTGGGGACCGGAGACCCCTTCATTTCGCTTGGAGTTTTTTCTTTTTTTGTGGTCCTCCCAATCAATGGACAAAATTTCTTTTTTTTATTTGTGGCGTAGAGACACCGGTTTGAAAAATAATTTCGGTTAGTTTATATATTATTAAAGATAAATTTAAAAATGGCTATTTTTAAAAAAATAACAGAACACCCATGTGATGACTATTTTTGTTCCACACGAAACAAAGGGGTGTGTCCCTTGGGATAATAAAATGTTTTCCTGCATTACTATGCAATATCGAGAGTAATATACTGGTAAATGAGGCAACTTGGTGTTGCTGACACGGGAAAAAGATCAAAAATTTAATCGCTAATTATACCACGGATTCAAAATTCAGCCATAATTTAGCGTAATTCCACACGAAATAAAGGGGTTTATATACGGTCAGATAAACCGATCGTTTTTTAGTCTCATCACACAAACTCTCAGCTCCACACGTGTCATTATGCCCGAACCAGAAGACTCCTCAACGGGATTATTTAAAAAATATCTCACCAATAACCGGATATTCAGGGATCGTGAGGTTTTACGGCACTCATACCGGCCCCAGATTCTCCCCCACCGGAAACCCCAGATCGATGAAGTAGCGTCAATACTAGCACCATCGCTTCGCAATGAGACCCCCTCAAATATTCTCATCTATGGTAAGACCGGGACCGGTAAGACCGCATGTGTACGGTACGTTGGTTCAGAGCTCGAGAAGGCCAGCAGCAAGATGGGAACGATCTGCCGGATTGTCCACCTGAACTGTGAAGTGATCGACACCCAGTACCGGGTACTGGCCCAGATTGCCAAGTGTCTCGATGTCGTGGATGAATTGTCCAGCGACAAGACCCGGACCCACATCCCGATGACCGGGTGGCCGACCGATCAGGTGTATGCTGAACTGAAGAACCAGCTGGAGGCCGGCGGGGGCGTCCTTGTTATCGTGCTCGATGAGATCGATAAACTGGTGAAGAAGAGCGGAGACGACACGCTCTACAACCTTACCCGGATAAACTCCGATCTGAAGAACTCCAAGGTCAGTATCATCGGCATCTCCAACGATCTGAGTTTCAAGGACTTCCTTGATCCCCGGGTCCTCTCCTCGCTCTCGGAAGAAGAGATTGTATTCCCGCCCTATAACGCCCCTCAGCTGGTGGACATTCTCGCACAACGTGCAGAAGGAGCTTTTATTGCCGGTGCCCTTGCTGATGGGGTCATACCTCTCTGCTCGGCGCTTGCTGCACAGGAGCATGGAGATGCAAGGCGTGCACTGGATCTCTTCAGGATATCCGGGGAACTCGCCGATCGCGACGAGTCAACTCAGGTAACAGAAGAACACGTCAAGCAGGCCCAGGCCAAGATTGAGACCGACAGCATGATCGAATGCATTGCCACCCTGCCCACGCAGAGCAAGCTGATCCTCTACTCGATGCTCATCCTTGAACAGCTGGGACAGAATATCTTTACGAGCGGGGAAGTCTCACGTATATATCAGGACATCGCTCCGACCATAGAACTCGATGTGCTCACCCACCGGAGGATAACCGACCTGATCTCCGAGCTGAATATGCTCGGTGTCATCAACACCCGGGTCGTGAGCCGCGGGCGGTATGGCAGGACAAAAGAGATGTGGTTCGATGCGAACACGGGAAAGATCCGCGAGGTTGTACTCAAGGATTCCCGGCTCAACGGACTCAAAGATCTCGATGTCTCCCAGATGGAAGCCAAGTGGCTGAAGACTTGGTTCAGGTGATACAGAATGGATGAAAAGGATCTCGAGCTCCTCCGCATCCTGGAGGAGAACAGCCGGCTGTCGACAGATGAAATCGCGACTATGACCAGCCTCGCAGAAGCTGAGGTTGCACGCCGTATCGGGGCCCTAGAAGCCGCTCAGGTCATCAAGCGCTATTCAACCGTTGTCAACTGGGAGAAAGCCGGCAATGGCGAAGTTTCTGCCATTATCGAGCTGAAGGTGAGTCCCGAGCGCGATTTCGGGTACGATCGCATTGCAGAACGCCTCTCCCGGTTCCGCCAGGTCAGAAGCCTGCGCCTTATTACCGGTACCTACGATCTCCAGCTCATCGTGACCGGAAAGAATATGCAGGATGTCTCCCGGTTTGTCTCAGAGCACGTTGCTCCCATGGACCGCATCCGCGAAACGGCGACACATATCATCATGAAGTCGTACAAGGAGAACGGCAACACGTTCTTCGAACAGCCGGAGACGGAACGCCTCCCTATCAGCCCGTGAGGTGGCATTGTGCGGAACTTTGTCTCATCTCGTGCACAGGAGATCCCGCCATCAGGCATCAGGAAGTTCTTCGATCTCGTACTGACAATGGATGATGTGGTCTCCCTTGGCGTAGGGGAACCGGATTTCAATACCCCCTGGAACATCTGCGAATCAAGTATCTACTCGATCGAGCAGGGAAGCACCTCCTACACGTCCAACCGTGGGCTCCAGACCCTGAGGGACACCCTCTCGCACTATCTTGCCCAGCACTATGGCGTGAATTATAACAGCAACAGCGAAATGGTCATCACTACCGGTGTTTCGGAAGCGCTCGATATCTCTATCCGGGCAATCACCGACCCGGGCGATGAGATCCTTGTTGCCCAGCCCAGTTATGTCTCATACGGTCCCTGTGTTACCCTTGCCGGGGGAAAACCCGTCCCGCTCCGGTGTACTGAGAAGGATCACTTCAAGATCAATCCGGACACGCTTGCAGAGCAGGTAACCAAAAAAACCAAGGCGCTGGTCATCAACTTCCCGAACAACCCTACCGGGGGTGTGATGACCAAGAGCGATCTCAAGGCAGTTGCCGATATCATCATTGACCAGGATCTTGTGCTCATCAGCGACGAGGTCTATGCCGAGCTCACGTACGAGGGAAGTCACTGCGTGGCGGCAACGGTTGACGATCTCTGGGAGCGGACGATCACCCTGAACGGCTTCTCCAAAGCATATGCCATGACCGGGTGGCGGATCGGGTATCTCTGCGCCCCGCAAAATCTCTGTGATGCCGCGCTCAAGATCCACCAGTATGTCATGCTCTGCGCCCCGGTGATGGGGCAGGTCGGTGCTCTTGAGGCACTCCGTTCAGCAGAGGAAGACAAGAACAGCATGGTCAATGAATATCGCTTGCGCCGCAACCTGTTCGTGGCCGGTCTCAACCGCATCGGTCTCCCCTGCCACGTACCGGAAGGGGCCTTCTATGCATTCCCCTCTGTGGAGAAGACCGGACTCTCTGACGTGGAATTTGCCGAGCGCCTTCTCAAGGAGCAGCGGGTTGCTGTGGTTCCCGGCAGTGTCTTCGGCACTGGCGGGGAAGGTCATGTGAGGTGTGCCTATGCCGTCTCAAGGAAACAACTGGCTGAGGCACTTGAACGGATGGATGCGTTCCTGAAAAGTCTGTAAACCCGTGCAATAACGGTCCGGATACCCTTTTTTCATAAGTGCCCCTCCTGCCTCCGTGGTAAGGAATAGTTTATTGGGAAACTCGTTCAATACTACATGAAAGACAATGAGCTGTACAATCATCGTTGGTGGATTTTTTGGGGATGAGGGTAAGGGCAAGGTTGTTGCCCATATTGCCTATAAGGATAAACCCGTAATCATCTCCCGCGGCGGTGTGGGTCCGAATGCCGGACACACTGTCCAAGTCGGGGACAAGAAATATGGCGTCCGTATGGTCCCGTCAGGTTTTGTCTACAAGGAAGCGAAGCTCTGTATTGGAAGTGGCGTCCTTGTTGATCCGCGTGTCCTGAAACACGAGGTTGAGACTCTCGGAGTCAAAGGGCGGGTCTTTGTTGACAAGCGTTGCGGTATCATCACTGAAGACCACATCGCCCGTGACAAGGGAAGTGCCCACCTCTCCAAGAAGATCGGGAGCACCGGATCCGGCTGCGGTCCTGCGAACTCTGATCGCGTCATGCGGATCTCTCCGCAGGCAAAGGACGTACCCGAACTCGCTGAGTATCTTCTTGATGTGCCAAAAGCAATTGACGATGCGTTGAAAAAGAAAGAGACGGTGCTCCTTGAAGGAACTCAGGGGTTCGGGATCTCCCTCTACTACGGAACCTATCCCTTTGTTACAAGCAAGGACACCTCTGCCTCCCAGATTGCCGCTGATAATGGTGTCGGGCCGACCAAGATCGATGATGTGATCGTGGTCTTCAAGGCCTACCCGACCCGCGTCGGGGAAGGTCCGTTCAGCACCGAAATGTCCCTTGAAAAATCCGATGCCATGGGAATCCAGGAGTTCGGCACGGTTACACACCGCCAGAGGCGTGTCGGTGGCTGGGATGGAGACATGGCCCGGTATTCCGCCATGATCAACGGGTGCACCCAGGCAGCCATCACCGGTATTGATAATGTCGATAAGGCATGCTTTGGCGTGACCGAATACGGTAAGCTGACCAAGAAAGCAAAAGACTTCATCAAGCAGGCCGAGGAAGATATCGGCTCCCCCGTTGCCCTGATATCCACCGGCCCGGATATCACCCAGATCATCGATATGCGGGATGAACTGAGATGAGACGTTCATTGATGGACATTCTCTGCTGCCCAGTCTGCAAAGGAGATCTTTCGCTCCGGGTGGATCAGGAAGACGAGAAAGAGATCCTTGAAGGCAACCTCCACTGCGCCGCATGTAGCGTGGATTATCCCATCCATGAGGGTATCCCGAATCTGCTGCCCCCATCAGGGCATTAGGTCGATGGTGCAGGTACATGACATTCCCGATTTCTCTTCCGCTGCTGATATCTGCCGTGGAGGGGAACAGTTCCGGGTATGAGGTCCATCTCAACCGGAGCGGGATCAACTCCATTGATTTACCCCGGGAAAAGATCATCGCTGAATCCGGGACTGGTCTGCGCATCCGGTTCCTGAATCACGGTGCAGCGATCCATATCACCACCACCTCTTCGAATGCAGGATCATTTACCGATTTTTTCCACGAAAACCTGTATATCGTTGATGAATCCATCCTCACGATCCCGATCCGCAAGGATTGTGGTGAAGGAGATTTTAATCTTGAGATCCTCTCGGGTTATGGGGGGATGAAGGCCCAGATGCAGATCCATGTAGTCCATCCCCAGGCACCACGACCAACCATCCAGGAAGAATATCCACTCCAGCCGGTTGCGCACGGGCGGCCCCACCTCCTGATGATCATGATGGGGATAGCCCTTCTCCTGTACTGCGGCTGGGTGTACACCGGAGAAGAATTTTTGAATATCGCCTCGTTCATTCTCCTCATCGTCGGGGCACTATACACATGGTACCGTCAGCAGTAACGATCTCGGCCATCGTACTGTGTGCGGCGCTTGTCGTGGACCGTTTGATCGGCGACCCCCACTCACGCTACCATCCGGTGGCTCTTCTTGGCTCGTTCATCGGGATATGGGGCAAACCCGCAGATTACCCGGAAAAGATCCAGCGGGTGGCAGGTGTCCTGTTCTGGGCGGTTACGGTATTCCTGTTCTGTCTTCCATTCTTCCTTGTTTCAGCAGTTACCCCGTGGTATCTCTATCTTCTTGTCGCACCGTTCCTCCTGAAGTGTTGTTTTGCCTGGCGGTCTCTTGAGGAGCATACACTGGCGGTTATATCTGCATTGAACGAAGATGTGGAGACCGGCAGGGAAAAAGTCCGGCTGCTGGTATCCCGGGATACCGCAGAACTTGACCGGGATCACATTCTCTCGGCAGGTTACGAGTCCATGACCGAGAACCTCACGGACAGTATTATCGCGCCACTTTTTTATTTCACACTTTTTGGCTTGGTGGGGGCTGCGGCATGCCGGGCCATCAATACCATGGACGCGATGCTCGGGTACCGGGACGAACGCGAGCGTCTGGGATGGTGTGCTGCACGCATGGATGATCTCCTCAATTTCATCCCGGCCCGGATTACCGTCCTCTTGCTCCTCATCTGGTTTGCCGGCAGGGGAACATTCTCCCGTGCATGGCAGGTGATGCGTCGCGACGGCCGTAAACGACCCGGGTTCAACGGGGGGATTGTGATGGCTGCCATGGCAGGAGGGACCGGGATCCGGTTTGAAAAACCCGGGGTCTATACGATAGGGGACGGTGAACGGTCGCTGGATGTGGGTGGAAAAGATATTCTCAGGGCGACCCGGGCAGTCACGCTGATGTATGCAATTATTGCCTGTTGTACTCTGTTTTTATTGGGAGCCATGATCAATAATATTGGCATATGAAGCTGGAAGAACTGAGATTTGGCACCGAGCTCCTCAAGCGAGGCTTTGCATCCATGCAGAAAGGGGGCGTTATCATGGATGTTGTCAATGCCGAACAGGCAACGATTGCCGAGGAAGCCGGGGCAGTCGCAGTCATGTCGCTTGAGCGGGTGCCGTCCGATATCAGGAAGATGGGCGGGGTTGCACGCATGGCGGACCCCGAGAAGGTCCTCGAGATTATCGATGCGGTCTCCATCCCGGTGATGGGAAAGGTCCGGATCGGGCACTTCGTTGAAGCGCAGGTGCTTGAAGTCCTCGGCGTTGATATGATCGACGAAAGCGAGGTTCTGACTCCGGCTGATGAACAATACCATATCGATAAGAAGCAGTTCAAGGTCCCCTTTGTCTGCGGTGCTCGCGATCTTGGCGAGGCTCTCCGCAGGATCAATGAAGGCGCGGCAATGATCCGGACCAAGGGGGAGGCCGGTACAGGTAACGTCGTGGAAGCGGTCCGCCACATGCGCAACATCATGGGAGAGATCCGGATGCTCCGCGGTCTTGACAAGCAGGAAATGACCGATTACGCCCGCGAGATCGAAGCTCCCGCAGAGCTGGTTTTTGAATGTGCGGAACGCGGCAGGCTGCCTGTTGTGAATTTCTCGGCAGGTGGTATCGCCACCCCCTCGGATGCAGCCCTCATGATGCAGCTCGGGGCAGATGGTGTCTTTGTCGGGTCCGGGATCTTCAAGTCCACCAATCCCACTCTGATGGCAAAAGCCATTGTCGAGGCGGTCAACCACTTCGATGATGCAAACGTGATCGCAAAGGTCAGCAAAGGCCTTGGCGATGCCATGCCGGGACTCGATGTCCACACGCTCAGGGAAGACGAGGTGCTCCAGAACCGTGGACGCTAAAATCGGCGTTCTCGCGCTCCAGGGAAATGTGAGCGAGCATATCGACGCATTTCTCCTTGCACTTGAACGAATGGGCTATGGGCCTTCATCCGAAGTCTTCGAAGTGAGGAGCCCTGCGGATCTCGCTCACTGCAATGCCCTTGCCATACCCGGGGGGGAGTCCACGACCATCTCCCACTTGATCGACAAGAACGGGCTCTACGATCCGATTCGCTCCTTCAAAGGCGGGATCTTCGCAACCTGTGCCGGCATGGTGCTGATGGCGACTCATGTTGATGACCCCCGGGTCCACCCGCTCGGGCTTATGGATATCACCGTCGATCGTAATGCCTTCGGCCGACAGCGCGAGTCCTTTGAGACGGATCTTGAGATCGAGGGGATCACCGGTGGAGCATTTCATGCGGTTTTCATCCGTGCCCCGGTGGTCTCATCAGCAGGCAAGGGGATGAAGGTCCTCGCCCGGATTGAGAAAGGGATTGTTGCTGTGGAGTATGGGAAGCATATGGCGTTCTCCTTCCACCCGGAACTCGGCAATGATACCCGGATTCACGAGCAGTTCCTGCGAAATTGTTGCCTTCACGCCTGATTGGAAACCGTTTTTACCTTCGGAAGACCACACAGAAGAGAAGATCCAGAAGACCGGCAGGGGAACCACTCGCATTTTTTCCACTAGAGATCAGGTCCCTGCTTTTAGGAAATTCACGATTAAGAAAGGATAGATAATTCCATGAGTGCATCACCCGTTGTTGACAGCATCCTCTCCGCACGCTACCTGCGGAAAGGGGAACAATCATTTGAGGACATCTGCCATCGTGTTGCATCGGCCCTTGCCGAAGACAAGGATGAGCAAACCCGCTTTTTTGAGGCCATGCGGACCCTGCGCTTCTTACCAAACTCTCCCACCCTGATGAACGCCGGTACGGATATCGGCCAGCTCTCTGCCTGTTTCACGCTCCCGGTGCCGGACTCCATTGATGGTATCTTCGATGCGATGAAGCAGGGTGCGATCATCCATAAGTCCGGTGGGGGAACCGGGTATAATTTCTCGCATCTCCGGCCCGAAGGTTCACCTGTCCAGTCAACGGATGGTGTTGCATCGGGCCCGGTATCGTTCATGCGGGCATTCAATGCCGCTACAGAGGTGATCAAACAGGGGGGGCGCCGTCGCGGTGCAAATATGGGGATTCTCAATGTCTGGCATCCCGACATCCTGGCATTCATCACGTCAAAGGCCAAGGAAGGGGAATTTGCCAACTTCAACATCTCTGTCATGGTCAATGATGCCTTCATGGACCGGGTATCCAGAAAACAGTTCGAGAGTACCTGGCTGACCCATCCGCACTCCGGAGTTAATGTGACCGTTGGTCAGATATGGAATGGGATTGTCGAGGGGATATTCAAAAACGGTGAACCCGGGATCCTGTTCTTCGACGAGATCAACCGGCGCAACCCCACGCCCCAGCTGGGCGAGATCGAGATCACCAACCCGTGTGGCGAGCAACCGCTCCTGCCGTTTGAGAGTTGCGTGCTCGGGAGCATCAATCTCGCTGCCTGCATCCATGAAGGCATACTGGATGAGGATGAGCTGAAAGAGACGGCCCGCATGGCCACCCGGTTCCTTGATCGGGTTATTGAGCAGAATGTCTTCCCGATACCCCAGATCGCAGAGGCGACAAGGAAGACCCGGAAGATAGGGCTTGGCCTGATGGGCGTTCATGACGCGCTCCTTATGGCAGGCCTTGCCTATGATTCTGTGGAGGGCAGGGCCTGGTGCGAGCGGATCATGCAGATGGTCACCGACACCGCTATTGAAGAATCACGCCGCTGTGCAGAGAAGAACGGGCCGTTCCCGGCATGGCAGGGAAGCATCTGGAAGGACTTCCCGGTAAGGAATGCAGCAATGACCACGATCGCTCCCACCGGAACAATCTCCCTCATTGCCGGTTGTTCGAGCGGGATCGAGCCGATCTTCTCGTTTGCCTACACCCGGAAGAACACCGTCGGGAAGACCTTTGTCATCGTGAATCCCGTTTTCAGTGAGAAACTGAAAGAGACACTTGTCCGGCAGGGCATCTCGGGAGAAGCGTTACAGAAGAAGATTGATGAGGTTATCGCTCACGTTCACGAGACCGGGACGGTGCAGGACCTGCACTGGCTCCCGCAGGAATTCCGGTCGCTCTTCAAGACCGCTCTGGACATCAGCTGGAGAGATCATATCCTGATGCAGGCTGCATTCCAGAAGCATGTCCACGCATCTATCAGCAAGACCATCAATATGCCCGCATCCGCCACACGCGAAGACTGTGCGGAAGCACTTCTGATGGCATGGTCCCTGAAGCTCAAAGGCATCACCATCTACCGGACGGGCAGCAGGGAGGATGTGGTTCTTTCCCTGAAAGAGACAACGCCTGCCCCGGCACTCTCTTCCGTCGCTGTCGCCGGGAGAAATGTTCCTGAAAAAATTCCAACTCTCTCGATCAACCGGCCCCGGGAACTTCAGGGTCGGACATACCTCTGCCAGTCGGGTTGCTGCCGCCTGTATGTTACGGTCAACCTCCTTGACGACAAACCGATGGAAGTTTTCATCAGGACGGTCGGGAGCGGGGGCTGTGAGGCGAACAGCAGTGCCCTTGGCCGTGCGATCAGCACCGGTCTCCAGAACGGTGTTCCCTACAATAAGTTCGTCAAGCAGTTTGCCAAAGTCAACTGTATCGTCTCACTCAAGAATCCCGCATCGGAGGGGCACTCCTGTGCGGATGTGGTGGGACGTTGTATTGAACTCTCGGCAAAGAACCAGAGCATCACGACCTTAAAAGACTGGGATATCCGGGAAGTGGAGAAAAAGCATCTTTGTCCCGATTGCAGCGAGCCGCTGGATTTCGGAGAGGGCTGCAACAAAGGAATCTGCAAACACTGCGGCTGGACCGGGTGCAGCTGATCCTCCTCGTAAATCATCATTGAGTGAACCAGTATCATCCTCTCAAAATATATGCCGGAAGAGAGAACGACTCTCTCCATGTCATACGGGAAGACCCTCCTTTTCGTATATAATGCCGACAGCGGCATATTGCCGGGTATGAAGGATTACTCATCGAAGACTGGTGGGTCCCAGGGCAAGGACTCCTGTAACCTTACGGCAATAACCCACAGTCCTATCGGGATGAAAAAGGACTGGAAGCGGTTTGTTAAGGAACTTGGCATACCGGCCCGGTTCCTGAGCCGGAATGAATTTGTTTCTGAAGTTGGCGCCGGGCTCATCACATTTCCGGCAATTCTCCTCAGCACCGGAAAGGATCTTCTGATGGTTGCCAGCAGTGAAGAGATAAACATGTGTCGGGGGCTTGAAGACCTCATCTGTCTGGTACAGCCACGATGCGCAGACATCTGCTGCGGTCAAAGAAGGGGTCCGGTGTCTTATCCCGTCCCCCTGGAATTGCGGTAAATTCCTCCATGAGGATACTGCAGCCGAGCGTAATCAATACCATATATTGGTGGTATTCTACCAGTCTTTCTTCATCGCCTCGGTCTTGAGATCCTTTGGCAGGAGTTCGATCGCGTACCGCAGTGCGGTCCGGGGCATGTTTTTCTTGTTTTTCATAACATAGGAGAATACCTGATCGGTATGCTTCCGGCTCGCCTCCTTCAGGAGCCAGCCATAGCCTTTCTGCACCAGATCATCCTTATCCTCTAGGAGCAGCCCGGCAATCTCAAGAGCCTCGGAGAGGAACTTCCCATGCCTTGCCGGCACAATCAGCGAGACTGCGGCTGCCCGGCGCATCCAGCGGTTCTCGGACTGCGTCCAATCCTTCAGCTCACCGGTGTATTCCGGGAATTGTTCGATGAAATCGCCCATCGTGTGGTTGCAGAATCCGTCGCAGGACGCCCAGTTGGTGATGTATGTATCGATCCAGTGCCGAAACACCGCAAGATCCTCCCTCTCATAGCGTCCAGAGAGCGCATGGGCCCACTCGGATACGATGAAAGATTCCTCCAGGTATCCCGACCGGTAGAGTTCCTCGCACAGAGCGAAGATCTCTGCTTTTGGCCGATCTTTCACCTCTTTCCAGTACTTCTTTGCAATTGCGATCACGCTCGCTGTCTTCATGCCGTAGCACGTAATCGCCTCCTTGAAGAAGCGCCGTGACGTTTTCTGGATCTCTGGATCTGCCTGTGGTGCCAATTCCTGTCGGATGCGTGTGATGACCGGGTCCATGAAAAGAGTGGGAGGGAATTGATAATAAGGGAATGGAGATTGTGTTCCGGCTTAGTGCACCTGTGACCGATCTTGTGAATTGCGGGAAGGATGGGAAATCAAATGTCCGTGGTTGTCCAATTTTTATTATATTAATATTATATTTATTACCTCTCTATTGAGACTATTGTGTATATACCCAAAATATCGCCATAATGATCTCAATATTAATAAACATCCGGCAATTATTGATTTTTTTAAGAACGATATGTTTATTAAATAAAAATAACAAATAAACAGGTAATCGCTATGGCTGTCAATCAGACTCAGGTTGATGACATCATTAATGCAGCCTCAGTACAGGATCCGGCAGTCCGGCTTCAGACCCTCGAACGCGAGGTTGACCTCCTGAAAAAATCTATTAAACACATCCTCATGGACATCCGTGAACGGATGAATGAGATGGAAAATCCTTTTGTTATCGTATCATCAGCAGGATCAAAGAAAACCATTGAAAATCCGGAAACGGATGCCCGGGTATCTACACTGGAAGCCCGTGAAGCCGCACTTGATACCCGTGAATCCCAGCTTGAACTGGAATCGCTGCAACCAGAACCTCTGGTTGAGAAAATTTGGCCTCTATCTGAACCCAATCCTGTATCGCTTATGCAGCAATATCCTGTCAAAGAGGATCCCTCAGGCGTACTTGCCAATCTTCAATATGGTATACCGGCCCGCAACCACTCCTCCCTTGATCCATTACCTCTCCAGAAAGCATACAATCTCTTCAACTGGACGCGCCGTGGCGTAAAAAAATTCGGGCACTCCCGCCTGGAAATTCTGGTGGACTGCTATTGTATCATGGGATATATCCAGAAGAAGACCGCTGATGAGATCCGGCAGATATCCCATCTTATGCCTCTCAGCATTGGCGAAGAGCATGAAATCGATGCAGATGAGTTCGTGTCTGAAATCTATTCCCTGAACAGGATCCTGGTTCCCCATGATACCTCGTTCGATCGCGATATGATCGAAGTGATGATGAACCAGCACCAGCAACCTGTTGCCACAGGATCGTATCCCTCGCGCGTGAGAGCGGAGAGGATTCTGGAGCCGGAAGTTCAGGAAGCGAACCGCTTTGGCAAGACCGACCAGGAATGGATGAACCTTCAGGTCTGATGAAAGGGTCTCTTTACCTCATTTGAGTAAAAGCGCGATACATCTCCTGAATAAATAAGAGGTGTTTGGTAGTACTGCTCTATTTTTTCATCCTGCCGGCTTTTGCCGGGCACTGCGTCCCGTTCTCATCAACCCCAAGGTACTGGGCGCCCCATGCAC
Source organism: uncultured Methanoregula sp. (assembly GCA_964592875.1). Taxonomy (GTDB): domain Archaea; phylum Halobacteriota; class Methanomicrobia; order Methanomicrobiales; family Methanospirillaceae; genus Methanoregula. The sequence goes on along the minus strand of CAZQGG010000003.1, from coordinate 148,296 downwards.
AGAGGGCCTGGAGGATCGGGATCAGGGTCTTCCCGAATTTTGTTATGGTATACTCCACCCGTGGCGGCACTTCAGGGTACACGGTCCGCTGGATCACGCCGTCCTCTTCGAGCTCGCGGAGCTGCTTGGTGAGCATCTTGGCATTGACACCGGGAAGGCCCCTCTGCAGTTCGGAAAAGCGCAGTACGCTATCGCCAAGGTGCCAGAGGATCAGCGGCTTCCACTTGCCCCCAATTACGTCAAGGGTGGCTTCAACCGTGCAGTGATACGTCTTTCCGTTCTTTGTGTACACAATAGTTACCTCAATGAAAGCCTGTTACCAAATTCCCTGTATTTCCTATATATTCAGTTAAGGCAAAATTTATCTTAATGGCTGTGATTGCCATTGCAGAATAATAGTTTGTATCCCCGCTGTTTATGGTTTTCTGTTCTGCAGATCCGTTGTGCGGGAACGAGGGTACCTGTATGGAAAAACAACAAATTGGCAAAAACTTCTTCATCCCCATGCCCGTTGTTCTTGTCGGGACGCAGGTGAACGGAAAGGACAACTTCATGGCCGTGGGCTGGTGTGCCCGGGTGAACGGGAATCCGCCCATGATCGCCTGCGGGATTGCGAACAACCATCATACCCCACAAGGGATGAGCACGTCAAAGACGTTCTCGGTGAATATCCCCTCATCGGATCTTCTTGAAAAGACCGATTACTGCGGGATCGTCTCCGGTAAAAATACCGATAAATCGAAGGTCTTTCGCGTCTTTTACGGATCGCTTGAGACAGCGCCGATGATAGAGGAATGCCCCATCACCCTTGAATGCCGGCTTGTTCAGACGGTGGCTCTCCCGACGCATGGCCTCTATATCGGCGAGATCGTGGGAGCATACGCTGACGGGAGGGTGATCACGGATGGGAAGCCGGATTTCCCCACGATCGATCCGCTCTTCCTGACCATGCCCGACAACCGTTACTGGACGCTCGGTAAGTATGCTGGCGATGCATGGAGTGCCGGAAAGAAGCTGAAGCAGTAATGATACCATGACTACGATACTTGTTGACCAGGATCTCTGCACCCGGTGCGGGATCTGTTCCAATGTCTGTACTATGGGGCTCATTGACCCCGCCGATGAGAACACCCTGCCGAAGGTTCAGGAGGCAAAGGCTGGCATGTGCATTGGTTGCGGGCACTGCGAGGTCTTCTGCCCGTCACAGGCACTCCTTTTGAACGAGGGCCCGGATGAAAAGGTACACCTGCCCGCCGGTGCGGGAACCATCCCATCCGCTGATATGGAGATGTACCTGAAGAGACGCCGGTCCGTCCGGCGTTTCACGAAAGACCCGGTACCGAAAGAGAAGATCCTGGAGGTTCTCGACATTGCCCGGTACGCTGCATCGGGAGGCAACGGGCAACCGGTAGAGTGGATTGTTATCCACGACCCAAAGAAGATTCAGAAGATCGCTGGGCTGACCGTTGAATGGATGAAGACGCTCATGAACTCAAATCATCCCATGAGCGGTTATGTGCCGATGTTGATCAAGCCTTTTGAAGCCGGGTACGATGTCATCTGCCGGGGTGCCCCGCATCTCCTCGTTGCCACCATACCGGAGAACAACCCGGTTGCGCAGACCGATGCCATCATCGCCCTGACCCACTTCGATGTCGCCGCTCCTGCGTACGGGATCGGCGCCTGCTGGGCAGGTTTTGTTGCAATGGCGGCCTGGTCCTATGAACCGCTCCAGAAGGAACTTGGTATCCCTGCCGGGCGGAAGAGCGCCTATGTGATGATGTTCGGTCATCCGCAGTACAAGATCTACGGTATCCCCCGCAGGAAACCGCTTGCGGTCACATGGCAGTAATCCCGTATTGAAAAATGAAGGAGAAGAATGCGATGGATGTCATAGCAATCAACGGAAGTCCACGAAAGAAGTGGAACACGGCAACGCTGCTCGAACATGCCCTCGAAGGGGCGAAATCGCAGGGTGCAAAGACCGAACTCGTCCACCTCTACGATCTGGACTACAAGGGCTGTACCAGCTGTTTGGCCTGCAAACTGAAAGACGGAAAGAGTTACGGGAAGTGCGCTATGAGGGACGACATCACTCCCGTTCTCGACAGGATTGCCCGGGCAGATGCGCTCATCCTCGGCTCTCCGTTCTATTTCGGCACGGTGACCGGGGAGATGCGGTCTTTCATGGAACGGCTGATGTTTCCGTACCTCATGTATACCTGGCCACCGGCATCGCTCTTTACGCGTAAGGTGCCCACGGCATTTGTCTATACGATGAACGTGTCTGAAGAACAGATGAAGGAACCCCCGTATTCCGTGCATATCGGTCTCAATGAGAGAGTGCTGGCCCGGATATTCGGGCAGTCGGAAACCCTCTTCTGCAATGAGACGCTCCAGTTCGAGGACTACGACAGGGTGGTATTCAGCTACTGCGACCCGGAGGAACGGCGGAAACGGCGCCGGGAGGTCTTCCCGCAGGACTGCCGGAAAGCATTCGATCTGGGAGTGAGGCTGGCGCAGGCCAGCCGGTAAACGGTCCCGTGACGAACGGGAAAACTGGAAGAAAACCATGGAAGCACTTGACGCAATAATGACACGCCGTAGTGTCAGGAAATTTGAGAAGCGACAGATCCCCGATGCGGTACTTGAGAAGATCCTCAGGGCAGGGACCTATGCCCCCTCGGCCCTCGCCCTCCAGCCATGGGTGTTTGTGGTGGTGCAGGACCAGAAATTCTTAAACAAGGTCTCGGACTACTGCAAGCCCATCATGATCTCGCTCATGAAGAACTCCCACGACGGGATGTCGGACGGGTTCCGGGCCCTGCTGGAAAGTCCCGGGTACTCGATCTATTACCAGGCCCCGACCGTCATCATGATCGTCGGGAAGACCGGCAGCCGGTTCCGGGAGATCGACTGCTCGCTTGCTGCAGAGAACATGATGCTCGCGGCCCATGCCCTCGGCATTGGCAGCTGCTGGATCGGCTCAACGGAAGTGGCATATGAGAACAAGGAACTCATGGCAGGGTTCAGGATACCCGAAGGCTACAGCCCGGTCGGCACCATCGTCTTCGGGTACCCGGAGGAGAAGCCCGAAGCCCATGATAAGCACCCCGCAAACGTGACGTGGGTACGGTAACCGGAAACGGAGTTGATCCATGAAAAAAGCACTCATCCTCATTGGCAGCCCCCGGAAGAAGGGCAGTACAGCAATCCTCGCAGCAGAAGCAGAGCGGGGACTCAAAGAACTAGGTGTTGAGACCACTACCGTCTTCTTAAATGACAAGGAGATCCGGGGATGCCAGGCCTGTTACTGGTGCAAGAGGAACGATATCGCAGCATGTGCCGTCAAGGATGATATGCAGCACATCCACCAGCTGATCCAGGAGTCCGATGGCGTGATCGTGGCGGCGCCCATCTATTTCTCGGGAGTCACAGCCCAGACCAAGGCCTGGCTCGACCGGATGTTCCCGTACATGAACATGAACCTGGTCCCGAAGCTCCCCAAGACGAAGAAGGTCTCGTTCATCTTCACACAGAACCAGCCGGATGAACGGCTCTTCAAAAGCGGGATCGAGTCCTTCATGTTCGCGGTCGGGCTCTCGGGCATGACCGTGAAGGATTACCTGATCGGCTGCAACCTGGATGCCGGGACAAAACCCCCGGTTGAGGAGCATCAGGATCTCATGGAGCGGGCGTACCAGATCGGAAAGAATCTGATCCAATAACCTGTTTTTCCAAATCTAAAACGCAAAATGTTTTGTCAGGGCCTTCTAACCGGCATACCTGTATGATCACGGAGCGGGTCGACCGGTTCTTCCGGTTGACAGAACACCGGACAACATTGCGGCAGGAAGTGCTTGCCGGCATTGTCACGTTCGTGGCTGTCGCCTACATCATCATCGTCAACCCGGCCATCCTGAAATCAGCGGGGATCCCCTACGAGGCCTGCATGGCGGCAACCATTCTGTCGGCCGCGTTCGGCTGTGCCGTCATGGGTACCTATGCCAACCGCCCGTTTGCGATTGCCACCTACGTGGGGGAGAATGCCTTTGTCGCTTATACGGTAGTCGGGGTGCTCCATTATCCGTGGCAGACCGCGCTCGGTGCGGTCTTTTTGAGCGGTCTCCTCCTTGCCCTCCTCACTCTGAGCGGCTGGCGCTCGGTTATGAGCAGTGCAGTCCCCACGTCCCTGAAGTACAGTTTTGCCGCCGGGATCGGCCTCTTCCTGGCGTTTATCGGGCTCGTGGACTCCGGTATCGTTGTTGTCGGGAGCGGCAGCGTCCCGGTCGCTATCGGGAATCTCCATCACCCCGCCGTGATCCTCGCAATCTTCGGGTTCATTCTTACCGGGGTCCTGCTCGTTAAGAAGATCCCGGCAGCGATTCTGCTGGGGATCCTTGCAACTGCCGGCATTGCATTTGTGGCCGGTATTGCGCCGGCTCCTGCAGGGATCGTCTCCCTGCCCCCATCCCTTGCCCCGACATACCTCCAGCTCGATATCGCCGGAGTCTTCACGGTGGGAATGTTCTCAGTGGTGCTGACCCTCTTCACGATGGCATTCCTCGACACGATGGGGACACTGATCGGTCTCTCGGCCCGGGCAGAGTTCCTGGATAACGAGGGTAATCTCCCCCAGGTCGAACGCCCGTTCCTTGCCGATGCGCTGGCAACTACTGCCGGTGCCCTGCTCGGCACCACCACCAACGGTGTATTCGTGGAGTCCGCTGCCGGGATCGAACAGGGTGGCCGGACCGGCCTTGTCGCGATCGTTTGCGGCGCTCTCTTCCTTCTTGCCCTCTTCTTTGCACCGCTCTTCTCGTCCATTCCTCTTCTTGCCACCGGCCCTGCCCTGATCCTCGTGGGCCTGATGATGATCGAGCCGGTGAGCCGGCTGGACTTCTCCGATTACGCGGAGGTCATCCCCTCCTTTGCTGTCATCGCGATGATGAGCTTCACCTACAATATCGGGGTTGGGCTCTGTGCCGGGTTCGTCCTCTGGCCAATCTTTGCCATCGTCCGCGGGAGAGTCCGGGAGATCCCGCCGGCCTGCTGGGCGCTCTTCTTACTCTGCCTTGCGTTCTTTGTGTTCTACCCGTACTGAGTGAGCGGGGAGTCCCGCTCCCCCCGATCCACGGTGGCAGCGGATTCTTAAACGATCTCTGTGTCAACCGTCTATTGTATAGATCATGTATCAACGATCTCTCCGACATAAGGGAAGGAGGCCGGCAAGGGAGACCGCAATGATACATGGCAGGAGATCGAATCCCGGGCTCTTTCCCGCTGGAGATGTCCCCGTTACCGGGGTGTCGGTTGTGGGGAGACTGCTGGTATTCCGTGCCATCTCAGTGGTCGCCGGTACCAGCCGGGCCGGTGTCCGGTTCTCAAGGGTGAACAGGTACATCTGCCGGCCCATATCATTCTCCTCCGAATACAGGATACGGTCTCCTGAGATCCCCCATATCACCTGGCTGGCCTTCGTCTCGGGAAGGCTCGTGTACGTGCCTGTCCCGATATCGTAGAGGAATCCCTGGCATATCCCCCGCGGATCGATGGCATAGGGAATGCATTTGGGGAAGGCGACCCGGTTCCCTGAAATGAACGGTTGCTCGTGGCGCACCAGCAGGTTCCCGGTGATCTCGGTCTCGGTGCCGGTCGGGATGTGGTACAGGTAAACCTGGCTGGCATCGTGGCCGTTCCGGAAATCCATCCAGACCACATAGTCTCCCGAGACGACCGGGTACCGTTGGTACGACGGGTTCGTACAAATCGCCCGCTCTTCCTTGGTGACGAGATCGTACAGGTAGATGTCCGGGTTCTCGGTGCCGTTCCTCGTGTCCTCCCAGACAATATACCGTTCCGAGATGGACGGGCATTCCTGGCGGCCCGGCGCCTCGCTGATAGCAATCACTTCCCCGGTCGTCAGGTTCATCATGTACAGGTCGGTCTCCGCCACGTTGGTAGCCGTCGAAAATCCTTGGGTCCAGATCAGCCGGTCCCCGTCAATGGCCGGATCCGCCCGCTCCACCCTGTCGATCGTGATGTTCCCGATCTGCTGGTGATAGGTCTTCAGTGCCCCCCAAGCGGTCGCATCGGGGACGACCCGTTCGGTGCCGGTCGTACTGTTGTAGATATGGAAGACGTCATCAGGGAACATGCGGCCCCATACGATCCGGTCGCCTTGGATCTTTGTTCCCATGATATTTACGCCATATTCATCATCTGCTGTTCCCGGGATCAGTTCCGTACGGTCCTCCCGGATATGGTAGGCGTAGAGCCCCATGGGGTACCGGGGATCGCCTGACACCTTCAGGTTCTGGAATATCAGGATGTCGTCGCTATACGTGAAGAAGAACGTTACCGCGGGATCACTGCTCTCGTACTGAAGATTGAGGGGGGTTGCCGTTCCGCGGGCGTACTCGACTGCGGCCCCCTGTACCGGAGAAATACCGGCAAGGAACTGCAGCCCTGCCAGCATGATCACAAGCCATAACCATCCGGACCATATCCCATGTCCATTACCGGGTACTACCGCCATTGCTGTCCTCTCTCCTCCAGCCCGCTTTTCCGGCAGGCCGTTTGCTGAATACCAGTTACGACCGGGCTTATGATACGGTTTCTGTGACATTCATCTATCATTCTGCTGAGGCAGTTGTCACAGAACCTTTATGGGCCGGCCAGAAGAACCACTCACCACACACAGCAATGCGTATCGGTATCCTGCCTTGTACAGGGTTCCGGCAGGCAGGAGCATGACGGATGGATAACCGGAAGATCCTTACTATGGTACTTCTCGCATTTGTGGCCCTCATTCTCCTTGAATGGGTGGTTATCCCGCTCTTTGGTGCACGGCCCGGTGCCTCGCCCCTTCCTGTCTGGCATCACCCGCCAAAAGCCCTTCTCCACCAAGTGGTGAACAGCAACTTACCGGACTTCCTCCGGCCGGCAGGAGTCTTCCTCTTCTGGGCCGTGGGCCTCGGGATGTGGCTGGCGTTCCGCCGGATCTCTTCGGGAAATGTCCTTAGCCACCCAGAGCGGGAGCGGATCTACTTGTTCATCCAGGATCATCCCGGCATCCATTTCCGGGAGCTGGAGCGGCAGACCGGTGTCAACCGGGGAACCCTTGCCTATCACCTCGATATGCTGGGCCAAACAAGCAAGATTCGTGCTATCCCGGGCTCCGGTTATACCCGGTATTTTGAGAATGGCGGGAAGTTCTCTGGCCGGGAACAGCAGATCCTCGTTTCATTCAGCAATGACCGGCAGCGTGCGATCCTGCTCCTGCTTGCAGAGTCACCCGTAACCCCTGCGGAGCTTAAGGAGAAACTCCATGTGTCCGGCCCCTCGGTCTCGTGGCATATGAAACGGCTCTGCCACGATCAGATGGTGATGGTCCAGAAAGCGGGACGGGATGCCCGGTATGTACTGGACCCGGAGGTCCGGATCTTTTTGCAGGACAGGATGGCCGTAGTACGCTGAGCAGTACTCTGGCACCGGATGCATTACATGATCATTGCCATTGCTCTTACCATGGGGGGTAGTGGCTGGGGGGTCACCCCACTTCCTTAAGAAAACCGGCCGACCCCCCACCATTTCAGCCATGCATAGCGGGGTACCCCTGCCCCCCTCCTGAGATGCATCCGTCGTGAATAAAATGAAGTTAGTCACATGTACAAGCGATTAACGCATGTACATGCGATAATCGCATGATTATGTTACTCAAGTTTTCGCGGCTGGAGTTCAGCAAGCCGCAACGCGAGCTCGCCCGATGCGGTGATCCGGTAGAATTTTTCCTTATGGTTTCCCTCAGGACCGGTCATCTCCTCAAGCAAATCTGCAGCAATCATTACCCTGAGAATGTTTGAAAAAGTTCCCTGACCCAACTCGTGGAGAACGGCCCGTTTTCCGGTGATCAGGTCGGTCTTGCCGGTCCGGTTCTTTGCCACCTTCACACCCGTCTTCCGTACCGGCACATAGAACCCTGCCAGCTGGTTGAAGAGGTACGACCGGGGCAGGACCCGCAAACCCGGCGCCTCTTCCGGTCTTCCCGGTGTATGGGCAAGCGTCGAGAGGATTGTCAGGTAGTTCGGGTTCGCCGTCACGCCCTCCGGGGCAATCTTCGGCAAGGGGAGTTTCACCTGTGCCCCGTCACCCTTTCGCCCATCATACGAATAATAAACCTCGCTGCCGAGCCAGAGCGAGAGTGTGAACAGGGCAAGTCCCATATCCTTCGATCCGGCCGTGAGGTCGAACGAGAACCGGGCATCAGGGTGCTCCTTACGGATCTTCAGCAGGGCATCGCGGGCGGAGGTATCGGCAGGAGGCGTGACATACACGAGCGAGGCCGGTATCTTCAGCGATGCAGCAAGAACCTTGACCTTTGTCACCGCCTCCCGGGCCACTTCCTTCTGTGCCTTGGCAGCAGGCTCTTCACGGGCAAGGTTGGAATAGAGATCGATATCGGCAAACACGAACGTGTGCGAAATATCCGGGTGGTTGCGGATAGTCAGGATGTATGACGGGAAGATCTCCCCTCCTGCGGTGATGATGTGGACATGCTCCTGCCGGGCCATGATCAGCGTCATGGGGGATGCGATATATGCTTGCCGGTAAACGCGGACCGGTTGATTCAGGTTTGTATTTTTTTAAAGACCACGTGCGGAATCAGAGTTTCCCCTCAGGGACAGATCGGTTGGCATATATTTATTAAAAACAGACAATACTGCTGATTAGTAAAATCGAATATGTACTCCGTTCTGTATGTGGATGACGATCCTGCCCTCCTTGATATCGGCAAGATCTACCTTGATATGTCAGGGAATTTCAGCGTCGATACCTCCGGATCGGTATCCGAAGCAATGGAGATGATCCGCCAGAAACGATACGATGCCATAGTCTCCGATTACGAGATGGCTGAGATCAACGGGATCGAGTTCCTCCGGTACGTCCGCCAGCAGTTCAAGGATCTCCCGTTCATCCTGTTCACCGGGCGGGGCCGGGAAGATATCGTTATTGAGGCGATCAACAATGGAGCGGATTTTTATCTCCAGAAAGGCGGTGAGCCCAAGGCCCAGTTTGCGGAACTGGACTACAAGATCCGGACGGCCATCGATCGCCGGCGCGTGCAGGTGGAACTCCAGGAATCCCGCAAGCAGCTCTCCGACCTGATCAACTTCCTGCCGGATGCGACCTTTGCCATCGATCTCAAGGGCCGGGTCATTGTCTGGAACCGGATGATGGAGGAGCTGACCGGTGTTCCGCCCGATGCCGTGATGGGGACTGGGAACCTCGCCCGCAAGCTTCCGCTGTATGAGGAGAAACGCCCGCCCTTAGCGGATTATATCGTTCATGCCGAAGGGGATCCGCAGAAAGAATACCCGAACCTGAAAAGGAACGGTGACAAGCTCCTCGCGGAGATGTACCATCCCCCCCAACGCCAGAACGGGAAGGGTTCGTATTTCTGGCATACTGCATCCCCCCTCTACGATGTAACGGGACATATCATCGGGGCCATCGAATCGGTCCGGGATGTTACCCAGCGCAAGGAAACTGAAGAGAAACTGAAGCATGCCCATGAGGAACTGAACGCTGCCTATGAGCAGCTGACCGCAACGGAAGAGGAGATCCGGCAGAATTACGATGAGCTGGAAAAGAGCGAGGAGCTGATTCGGCAGAGCGAGGAGCGGTTCCGGAACGTGATAGAGGACCAGACGGAGTTCATCTGCCGGTTTACACCTGACGGAAAATTGTCGTTTGTCAACAATGCGTACTGCCGGTATTTCGGGCTTGACCCGGACACCTGTATCGGGAAGCCCCATACCGTTACCATTCCCAAGGAAGATGCCGTGCAGATGCAGCAGCAGCTGGCATCGCTCACCCCGGCAACCCCGGTCGCATCAATCAGTAACCGGATCCTCATGCCCAACGGGAGCGTGCGATGGCAGCGGTGGAGCGACCGGGCGATCTTCGATTCCAAGGGCCGGATCATCGAGATTCAGTCAGTTGGCCGGGATATCACGAACGAGAAAGAGGCAGAAGACAAGCTGAAACAGACGTACGAAGAACTGAATGCCGCGTACGAACAGCTGACTGCAACCGAGGAAGAACTCCGTCAGAATTACGACGAGCTCAATAAAAGCCAGACCGAACTGCACGGGGCTTACGAGCAGCTGACCGCCATTGAAGAGGAGTTGCGGTCGAACTTTGAAGAACTCGCCCTGACCGAACAGTCCCTTCGCCAGAGTGAAGACCGGTACCGGAACGTGATAGAGGATCAGACGGAGTTCATCTGCCGGTTTACCCCCGATGGGAAATTGTCGTTTGTCAACAATGCGTACTGCCGGCATTTCGGCCTTGACCCGGACTCCTGCATCGGAAAGCCCCATCCGGTTACGATTCCCAAAGAAGATCGTGCCCGGATGAAAGAGCAGTTCTCCCATATCACGCCGGACAATCCCGTGGAGGGAATCGACCACCGGATTATTCTGCCCTCCGGGGAGATGCGGTGGCATCACTGGCACGATCGTGCCATCTTCGATGCTAACGGCAGGGTACTGGAGTACCAGTCCGTGGGCAGGGACATCACCGATCAGAAGCTGGCTGAGGAGAAACTCCGGCAGACGTACGAGGATATGAATGCCGCGTACGAACAGCTGACTGCAACTGAGGAAGAACTCCGGCAGAATTACGAAGAACTTGCCCGGAGCGAGGAGCGGGCACGGGAGAGCGAGGAGCGGTACCGGAACGTGGTGGAGGACCAGACCGAGTTTGTCTGCCGGTTCACTCCTGAGGGGAAGCTCACGTTTGTGAACGAAGCGTATTGCCGGTATTTCGGTCTGGACAGATCAACGTGTATCGGGCAACCGCACACGGTGGTCATCCCTCCTGCGGATCTCACCCGGATGAAAATGCAGCTGTCGCAGATCACTCCGGAGAACCCGATTGCAATCATCGAACACCAGATTCTCATGCCGTCCGGGGAGATCAGGTGGCAGCGGTGGAGCGACCGGGCCATCTTTGACAAAGACGGTCATATCATCGAATACCAGTCAGTCGGCCGCGATACAACCGACCGGGTAATTGCCGAAGAGAAACTCCAGTTCACGAATGTGCAGTTACATTCTGCGTACGAGGAGGTGACCGCAACCGAAGAGGAACTCCGGCAGAACTACGATGAATTATCAAAAAGCCAGACGGAACTGCATGGGGCGTACGAGCAGCTGACTGCGATAGAAGAGGAGTTGCGTTCGAATTTTGAAGAACTCGCCCTGACCGAGCAGTCACTTCGCCAGAGCGAGGAGCGGTTCCGGAACGTGATAGAGGACCAGACGGAGTTCATCTGCCGGTTTACCCCGGATGGGAAGTTGTCCTTTGTCAACAATGCGTACTGCCGGTATTTTAGCCTTGACCCGGAATCCTGTATCGGAAAGCATCACACGGTCTCCATTCCTAAGGAAGATGCCCGGCAGATGCAGCAGCAGATGGCAGAACTCACACCTGCAAACCCGGTGACCACGATCAGCAATCGCATCCTCATGCCCGATGGGAGCGTACGATGGCAGCAGTGGAGCGACCGTGCGATCTTCGATACTACGGGCCGGATTATTGAGATCCAGTCCGTGGGCCGGGATATCACCAGCGAGAAGGAGCAGGAAGACAAGCTGAAACAGACGTACGAAGAGCTGCATTCTGCCTACGAGCAGTTGACCGCAACCGAGGAAGAACTCCGTCAGAACTACGATGAGCTCGGGAAGAGCCAGACGGAACTGCATGGGGCGTACGAGCAGCTGACGGCCGTTGAAGAGGAGTTGCGGTCGAACTTTGAAGACCTCAGCATGGCCGAGCAGTCACTCCGGCAAAGCGAGGAGCGGTTCCGGAACGTGATAGAGGACCAGACGGAGTTCATCTGCCGTTTCACCCCCGACGGGAAGCTCTCGTTTGTCAACAATGCGTACTGCCGGTATTTCGATCTTGACCCTGAATCCTGTGTCGGGAGGCCACATCCGGTTTCCATCCCCAAAGAAGATCGTGCCCTCATGAAAGAGAAACTGGCGCAGCTGACCCCGGCACAGCCTCTCGCCACGATTGACCACCGGATCATCATGCCCTCCGGGGAAGTCCGATGGCAGCACTGGAGTGACCGTGCCATCTTCGATACCACGGGGAGGATCATCGAGTACCAGTCGGTTGGCCGGGACATTACGGAACGGAGACGTATGGAGCAGGCGCTGGAAGAATCGAATAAGAAGCTCAACCTGCTCTCAAGCATCACAAGACATGATATCCTCAACCAGTTGACCGCCCTCCAGGGATCGCTCGGCCTCCTCGAACTGGAGATTGCAAACCCGGACCAGCTCCGGCTTCTTGCGAAGGCGATCCAGTCCAGCGATGTGATCCAGAGCCAGATCCTCTTCACCCAGCAGTACCAGGATATCGGGGTGAAGAAACCCCGGTGGCAGAACCTGCATGCAGCAGTCACCACCGTATGTATGGATAACGGGTATTCCAATGTTGCAATCGATCCGGCCCTTAACGAATGGGAGGTATATGCCGATCCCCTGTTACGCATGGTATTTTTGAATCTTTTTGATAATGCCTCGATGCACGGGGGGAAGGTAACCGGGATCCGGGTCAGCGGCGAAAAAACTGCTGACGGGTTCGTGATTGCCGTTGAAGATGATGGCGATGGAGTACCCCCGGAGGATAAGAAGCGGATCTTCCAGAAGGGTGTCGGAAAACACACCGGTCTCGGGCTCTTCCTTGTCCAGGAGGTCCTTGCGATCACCGGCCTTACCATCAGCGAGACCGGTGAATACCAAAAAGGGGCGCGGTTTGATATCCACGTTCCCGTGGGCACGTTCCGCAACGTCCATCACGAGCTGAATTCTTAAGTCCTCTTTTCTCGCGCCGGTGCCTGACGATCACGGGGGAAATACCCGTGAACTACCCCCAAACAATGAGTGCCGGGGAGAGACCGGTAAAATTGAAAAAGGGAAATCCCGGTTCAGGCTGAAGGTCTGCGGGCATCCGTATCGATGGGGATCTGGAGCTCGGTTAAGAGTTCTTCCTCGCTGACAATGCACGGATCGTTCAGGTAGAGTTCGCGGTGGGGGCCGTTTGCCACAAATCCCCGCTCTTCTGCATAGGTACCGATCCGGCTCCATGCCTCGTGCAGTCTCGGATACGGGCCCTTGTGAATGAGCGAGATGCATTTCCCCTCGGGGAGGGTCCGCACTTCCATGTCAGGATCCGAGAGGACGATCCTCCCGGTAATGGGTGCTACACATTCTATCGTGGCATCCTTCTCGCGATACTCGCAGTCATGGTACAGGGTCATGAAGGGCCCGGTTACCTTCAGGCCGCTCTTCTGGTTCTCTTCCGAGAAGAGCTGCCCGCAGAGCTGGGGCATGAGCCGGGAGATCGTCTCACCGTACGATCCGGTTCCTTTCTTTCCCACAATGCGCAGGGCAGAAACATCCTTGATGAGAGGTTCATTGAGTGACATATAGATCGACTCCAGCGAGGCGGCCTCGTTTTTTAAGATCGCCTCGATCTGCTGTAACCTCGCAACTTCCGACCGGATATCCCTGCGGCGTTTCTCGAAGAGTTCCCGGATCGTGGCCGTGTCGTGCTCTGCTTTTGCTGCAAGGAGCACGTCGATCTCGCAGAGGGAGAATCCCAGGCCACAGAGTGTCTTGATGGAGACCCCCCGGGGGATCTGGGCTCCCGTGTAATACCGGTACCCGGTGCAGAGATCCTTTGCTTCGGGTACGAGCAACCCGCGCTCGTCATAGAGCCGCAGTGCCTTCTGGCTGAGTTGCGTGATGAGCGAGAACCTGCCGATGGGGATCTGGTCGTATGCCATGGTTACCATACTGTATGCAGTAAAAAACGATATAGGGTGTCGCAGTCTGCCGCGGGGGAAGGTTCGCGTAGGGTGTATGGGGAGATCGTGCAAGGGAATATCTGGAACCGGCACCGAATCTGGTACAAGGAGTTTTTTATGGCAACCGATCCCGTCTGTCTGGCAATCGTTGATGAAGACGATGCGAAATATACCGCCACGCACAAGAACCAGAAGTATTACTTCTGCTGCAACTGGTGCAGGAAGCAGTTCGAGGAGAACACGAAACGGTACACCCGGATTGCAAACGATGTCTCGGTCAACTTAAAAGAAATTTCCTGACCGGGACCGGTATTGGCCGGGTACCAGTACTCCTGATCACCCTGGAAGTACTTCCCGGGAGATCGGGAAGCGGATACTTTTTTATTGCCACACGGGCAGATACAAAACAGAATAATTCACAGACAATCCGGATTTTTTTATGAAACCTGAAGACGATCCCTGGCTCAAGGAAGCCCATGCCCATGCAGAAATCCTGGACCGGGCGATAAAGAAACTGTCGGTATTAACCGGCCCGATCCGGGAAGACCGCCCGATCGTAACCAAGTACCAGGATTTCTGGAACAAAGCAAAAGAGATCACCGGGTTATTCAGGGAACTCAAACCGCTTGCAAAGAGTGACCGGGATCTGCTCTGGAAACGGTTCAATGATCTCTGCCGGGACGTGAAAGAGAAGCAGAAGGCCGAGTACGGGACGCTCGAGTCCCTGTCGCAGGGGCATTTTGATGCCATCATGAAGCTCGCGGATCTGGCACAACTGCCTCCCGGAACCAAATCCCCGGGTATCCATCTTCTGGTGGAGCGCGGGCAGGCGCTCAAGAATGCCGGTGACACGCTCGGAAGATTCAAACACGCGATGATTGCAAAACACAAGAAAGCCTGTTTTGACAAGATCCAGGGTATCCGGAAGACTCACGATGCAGCCTGGGCGTCGGTGAACACGGGAAAGCCGAAGCAGAGATCGGAGATACCGTTCCGTGCCCGGATGAATCTTGAGGCCAATTATGAGCGGCGCCGGAAAGCGGAAAATGCCCTGGAAAATTTCCAGATCGGGAGGGGCCACATACGCACCTTCCTTGCATCCAGTCAGGATCCTGAGAAGATTGCAAAGGCAAAGATCCAGCTCGCGGAAACGGAAGCCCGGATCAAGGATATCGAGGAAGGTATCCGGAGACTGGAGAAATGGATTGCAGAAGATGAGCGGGTGCTGAAAGGGCAGTAACCCCTCCTATTTTGCCCGCCCACTATGGTACCTGAATCCCCCCGTAAATCACGTGAGGCCGGGGGTACTTGCGACACTCCGCTTCTTCATGCGGGCTGAATAGATGATAAGAGCCAGCTCGCCATCCGGGGTGATGCTGTATAACTTCTCACGGCCGTTCGCCGGATCGGGTTCTTCCCGGATAAGGTTCAGGCTGACCAGTGCTGATACCAGACGGGAGAACTCCTCCGGTAACAGCTCGTGTCCGACCGATCCCTCATCCGCATTGCGCACCGGGATCTGCCAGGCCTTTGTCTCGTTAAACAGCGTTGCTTCCGGTACCAGGGTGTTTGCCCTCTTCCCCGGGTCCTGACCCCGGAAGAGAATGGTCAGGATCACGAGATTGTGCGGATTCGAAGGCAGGTATTTTATGGGGAGGGACGGGACCGGCACCCGCCGTACCGGTGAATTCCCGAATGCATAATAAGTGTCTCCCTCCACCCAGAGCGACATCGAGAAGAGTCCCAGCGAGAGCCGTTTTGGCCCGGCGGAGATATCGAACGAGTACCGGGCATCCGGGTGCTCGCTGAATATCCCGAGCACCGGGTCCCGGATTGCGTCAAAGGTTGCCGCATCGATCGTGACCAGCGCACAGGCAATAGAGCGGGAGATGGAGATGGCATTGACCTCATCCACGGAGTTGCGGATGCCACACTTCCACATCCGCTTCCGGTCATCATCCCTCGCAGAGTTGGTGTAGACCTCTTTCTCGGCAAAGATGAACGTGTGCGTGACGGTCCCAAGATCCTTAAGAACCGCGGGATAGGTTGTATGGATACGGTCCCCCGCGCTGATGATGAGAATGTGTTCCTGCGGATCCATGTGTAGTATCCGGTGTTGTCCGATAAATGACTGTCCTGAATTACCGCACCCGGTTTAATAGAAAAGCAAGGACACGAAAATCCGAAACAAAAAAGTGTTGTTTTAGATGAAGAGTGGCGCCAGCACGAGCGTCAGGGTAGCAAGAAGCTTGATGAGCACGTGGAGTGACGGGCCGGCGGTGTCCTTGAACGGGTCGCCGAGCGTGTCACCGACAACGGCTGCCTTGTGGGCCTCGCTCTTCTTGCCGCCGTGGGCACCGGACTCGATGTATTTCTTGGCATTGTCCCATGCACCGCCGCTGTTGTTGAGGATGAGTGCAAGGAGGATGCCGGTGATGGTCGCGACCATGAGGAAGCCTGCGAGGGCCTCGTACTTCATGGTGACACCGATGATGATCGGGAACCCGATCACAAGGGCGCCGGGGAGGACCATGTTCTTTAAGGCACCCTGGGTCGTGATGTCGATGACCGCTGCATAGTCGGGCTTCTTGGTGCCTGCCATGATTGCGGGGTCTTTGAACTGGATGCGGACTGCACCGATCACGGACTGTGCGGTCTTGGAGACTGCACGAATGGCGAGGCTTGCAAAGAGGAAGACGAGCATCGCGCCGAGGAGTGCCCCGACGAAGACGTTGACGCTTGCCAGGTTGACGACATCGAATGCCTTGCCCGTGAGCTTGGCAATGTCGGCCATGTAAGCGTTGAAGAGCAGGAATACCGCGAGCGATGCACTGCCAATGGCATACCCCTTGGTGAGTGCCTTCGTGGTGTTGCCGGCTGCATCGAGCCTGTCCATGCGCTTCCTGACTTCCTCGGGTGCCTGGCTCATCTCGACGATACCGCCGGCATTGTCGGCGATGGGGCCGAAGGTGTCCATGGTAAGGACGTAGGCGCAGACCATCAGCATACCCACGGTTGCAACTGCGGTACCGTAGAGGCCGCCGTTTGCGACTCCGCTCATGGAACCGAACCAGTAGGAGAGGAGAAGGGAGATGCCGATAAGGATCGCCGGGATTGCGGTGGTTTCAAGGCCGACAGAGAACCCGGTGATGATGTTGGTCGCGGCTCCTGTCTCGGAGGCGTCAGCAATCTCCTGCACCGGGCGGTAGTGGTGGTCGGTGTAATACTGGGTGACGATAAGGAACAACACCGAGAGCACGATACCAACGAGACCGGCAAAGAAGAAGTTGATCCACCCGGGGGCTGCTCCAAGGAGCCACTGGACCCCGAAGAAGAGGAAGACCGCGGAGATGATGGCGGTGATGTAGTATCCCCGGTTCATGGCGTCCATCGGGTCGGCACCATCCTTGCCCTTGACAGAGAGGATACCGATCATGCTTGCCAGGAGACCAAGCGCACACATGACGATGGGGAAGAGGATACCGTTCACACCGAAGATCGGGAAGAGCGCGACACCGAGGATCATGGCACCGATGTTCTCGGCTGCTGTTGACTCGAAGAGGTCAGCGCCACGACCGGCACAGTCACCAACGTTGTCGCCAACGAGGTCTGCGATGGTGGCCGGGTTCCGGACATCGTCTTCGGGGATACCGGCTTCGACCTTGCCAACAAGGTCTGCACCAACGTCAGCGGCCTTGGTGTAGATACCGCCGCCAAGCTGGGCGAAGAGTGCCACGAACGAGGCACCGAAACCGAACCCGACAATGACGAACGGGGTGGTCTGCGGGTCTGCACCGAGTGCAATGTACGTGAGCGAGACACCGAGGAGCGACATCGAGGTGATGATCAGGCCGGAGATGGCCCCGCCGCGGAACGAGAAGTCAAGTGCCTTCCCGTCGCTGTGCTGTGCTGCGGCCGCCGTGCGGATGTTCGTCCTTACGGCAATGAACATCGCAACGACACCGGCAACGGCGCTGCAGGCAGCACCGACGATGAACGCAGCTGCCGTGGAGACGGCCAGGGTCTGCTGTCCGGTGAAGTAATACACCACGAAGATCACCACGGCCAGGATGATGGCCAGAATGGCGATAGTCGAGTACTGACGCTTGATGAATGCTTCCGCACCCACCCGGATCGCATCGGAGACCTCGCGCATCTTGGGCGTTCCCTCGTCCTGTGAGAGGAGATTACGCGCAAGGATTGCTGCAAGACCCAGTGCGACGATACATATCGCAATGACGATTAGTAATGCAAAGTCGATCATTCCATGACCTCCCTGCTGTGCCCGAAGGATCTCCCTGCATTACCGTATCTGTACCCTTTGACTGCACTGCCTAAAGGGAGATGTCGGCCGGGAGGCTCAGATTTGAACACATCAGGATGATAAACTGGTATCAGCAGAGACCTGCTCTCTTGATCCAAAGGAGGGCTCAATGTGATGTTTGGGACGCCCCGCACACGTACGTCACCCATCCTATGAGATTAATAGTGCATTTTTGGAACATTAAACTTTTATCACTCGTGCGCTCCCTGCACCACTTCAACCAGAACCCGGGAACCGTGGGGTGGCAGGGTTTTTTATGCCAGAATCCTCAGATTTGCACACATTTTGATGGATTTTTGCAGGTCCGGGTGTGAAAAAGCGGAGAAGTTCAGATAAAAACCGGGCATTTTTCTCTTCCGCAGGGTCGTGCACAATTCAATATGATTAATAATGAAAAATTCCCATATGCAGAGAGGGAGGGTATCTGGTGCAACTCACTCAAGCATTATTATTTCTCATCCTGTTTCCGCTCATCACAGCGTTCTTTATGCTGATTGCAAAAAAGGACCTTGTGCGTGACTGGATCGTCAAACTGTCCGCACTCGTCATCGGTGTGGTCAGTGTACTCCTGCTCATCACGACCTATGACAAAGGTGCGATGCTGGTCTCGATCGTCCCGGCCGAACAGGCCGGCCTTCTGATGTTCGGCCTTGAGATGCTGATCGCCGTCTTCATCCTGTATCTCGGTATTAAGCATAAGAAGTGGCTTGTCGTTGGTCTCATCATCGTCCAGTCCGCGATGATGCTGTACTTTGAACTGTTCTATGCCCACGGTGTGCACGTGGAGTCGAGCCTGTTCATCGACGAATTCTCGAATATCATGGCCCTGATCATCGGGATCATCGGCAGTCTCATCTGTGTGTACTCGCTCGGGTACATGAAGTTCTTCCACGAGCACCACCCGGAGATGCCGGATAAACGCCCGCAGTTCTTTGCCATCCTCTTCCTCTTCCTTGCCGCGATGTTCGGCCTCGTCTTCTCCAACAACCTACTTTGGGTGTACTTCTTCTGGGAGGTCACGACGCTCTGTTCGTTCCTCCTCATCGGGTACACGAAGACCCCGGAAGCCACGAACAATGCCTTCTCTGCCCTGTGGATGAACCTCTTGGGCGGCATTGCGTTCACCGGCGCAATCCTCTGGCTTGCCATAGCAGGCGGCGGCGTCATGGGACTCTCCGACTTGCTGACTACCGGTAAGGCCATCGCGCTCATACCGGCCGCCCTCATCGGGTTTGCAGGCCTGACGAAAGCGGCACAACTGCCGTTCTCATCGTGGCTTGTCGGGGCTATGGTGGCTCCCACGCCCGTCTCGGCCCTGCTCCATTCCAGCACCATGGTGAAGGCCGGTGTCTATATCATCGTGCGGTTTGCACCGATCTACCAGTCGACCACGACCGGGTACCTGCTCGCATTTGTCGGGGCATTCACGTTCCTGATTGCATCGGGTATTGCCATATCGCAGAGCAATGCAAAGCGGGTGCTCGCCTATTCCACGATTGCGAACCTGGGTCTCGTTGTGGCCTGTGCGGGTATCGGCACGTACGAGGCGATCTGGGCAGCAATCTTGTTAATCGTCTTCCATGCAATCTCCAAGTCGCTCCTCTTCCTTGCCACCGGTACGGTTGAGCACCAGATCAAGAGCCGCGAGATCGATGACATGAACGGGCTCATCGTCCGGATGCCGAAGACAGCGGCCATGATGGTGATCGGTATTGCCGGCATGTTCCTCGCCCCGTTCGGTATGCTGATCTCCAAGTGGGCGGCGATCCAGGCATTCATCGACGCCCCGTTCGGGTTCATGTTCGTCATCATCCTTGCCTTTGGCAGCGCGATGACGGTCTTCTTCTGGGCCAAATGGATGGGCAAGATCCTGACCGTCACCACCGATGGCAGGTTGATCACTGCCAAGGTGGACAAGAGTGAATGGGCAGCGCTCCTTGCCCTCGCCGGGCTCTCGTTTGTCACCACTCTCGTCTTCCCGCTCCTCTCCACCAAACTCCTCGAACCATTCATCTATCAAAACTATGGAGTTGTTGCCCAGATAACGCAGGATAACATCATCATCATGATCCTGATGATGTTCATGATCGTCCTGTTGCCGCTCTCGATCCTGCTGCCGCACCGGAAACACCGTCACCTCGCACCCTACATGGGGGGGAGGACGACCACGCAGGATCTGCGGTTCTCCGGATCGCTCGGCATCCAGAAGAAGACGGTTCTCTCGAACTACTACCTCCACCCCTACTTCGGCGAAGCAAAACTCAAGCCAATCGGCATCTGGCTCTGTTCGGCCCTGATCGTCATCATGTTTCTTGCTACTGCACTCAAGGGGGTGATCCTGTGATCAATATCGTCTGGGCAATCGTCTTTGTCTTGGTTGCACCCCTCATCGGGGGACTGATCGCCGGTATCGACCGGAAGATCACGGCGCACATGCAGGGCCGGGTAGGCCCCTCTATCTTCCAGTCATTCTGGGATGTGGGCAAACTCTTCGAGAAAGAGAATGCGGTTGTGAACGAGACGCAGCATTTCTATGCGATCTGCTACGTGGTCTTCATGGCCTTCACGGGAGCGCTCTTCTTCGCGGGCGGCAACCTGCTGCTCGTGATCTTTGCGCTGACCCTTGCGGGAATCTTCCTTGTACTGGGTGCGTATTCCGCCAACTCTCCCTACAGTTACATCGGGGCTGAGCGGGAACTGCTCCAGATTATGGCCTACGAACCGATGGTGATCCTGACTGCGGTCGGGATGTACGTGGCAACGGGGAGCTTCAACGTGAACGATATCGCCGCGAGCACCTCGCCCGTCATCCTCCTGATTCCGGGTCTCTTCCTCGGGTTCCTCTACGTGCTGACCATCAAGCTGCGGAAATCCCCGTTCGATATCTCGACCTCGCACCACGCCCACCAGGAGATCGTGAAGGGAGTCACCACGGAGTTCTCAGGCCCGTCACTTGCCTGGATCGAGATCTCCCACTGGTACGAGACGGTCTTTCTGCTGGGGTTCGTGTACCTGTTCTTCGGGTTCAACCCTCTGCTTGGTGTCATTGCCGTTGTGGTCGTATACCTGTTGGAGATCTTCATCGACAACACGAATGCCCGTGTGACGTGGCAGCTGGCTGTGAAGAGTTCGTGGCTGATCGCCGCGGTGGTGGGGTTCGTGAACCTTGCCGCCCTCTACATCCTTTTCGGAGGTCACGTATGACGTATCTTGCCAAATCCCCCTGGATCATCCACTACGACGCCTCGAGCTGCAATGGCTGCGATATCGAGGTGCTTGCAAGCCTGACCCCGATGTACGATGTCGAGCGGTTCGGCATCATCAACACCGGCAACCCGAAACATGCGGATATCTTTGTCGTGACCGGGTCCATCAACGAGCAGAACCGGGAGGTGGTGAAGAACATCTACGAGCAGATGCCGCACCCGAACGTGGTCGTGGCAGTCGGTATCTGTGCCTGCTCGGGCGGGGTCTTCCGGGAGTGCTACAACGTAGCCGGCGGGATCGACAAGGTGATCCCGGTGGACGTGTATGTGCCCGGGTGTGCCTGCCGCCCCGAATCGATCATCGACGGGATCGTGACGGCGCTCGGTATCCTTGAAGGGAAGCGGACGAAGATGGTGCTCGATGCCGACAAAAAGGAGCACCACCGGCATGCGGGACTGCATCCTGAACATATACCCAAGAGCGGAGGTGCACAGTAAATGGCAACACAGACAATCACGCCGATCAGTGTCGGAGACGTGGTGGCAAAGGCAGAGGAGGCAAAAAAGAGCGGTCACCGGCTCGTCCAGGTCGGGTGTACGAAGATCGGCGATGATTTCGAGATCCTCTACGTATACGACAAGGACTATGCCCTGCTGAGCTACCGGATCACCGTGAAGGCCGATGTGACCATCCCGAGCATCAGCGGGGTGTACTGGGGAGCGTTCGTGTACGAGAACGAGATCCATGATCTCTACGGCTTGACCGTGACCGGGATCAACATCGATTTCAAGGGCACGTTCTACAAGACGGCGATCAAACATCCGTTTTCCGTGACCATAACGAAGGAGGACGACTCATGTCAAAACAAATAACAGTACCGTTCGGCCCGCAGCACCCGGTCCTGCCAGAACCCCTTCACCTCGACCTTGTACTTGAAGACGAACTCGTCGTTGATGTCATCCCGACCATCGGCTATGTCCACCGGGGCCTCGAGAAACTCGTGGAGAAACGCGAGTTCACCGAATACGTCTTCATTGCGGAACGGATCTGCGGGATCTGCAGTTTCATCCACAGCCAGACCTACGTGCAGGGCATCGAGGCGATCATGGGTCTCGAAGTACCCGAGCGTGCGCAATATCTCAGGACCATCTGGGGTGAATACTCAAGGCTCCACTCGCACCTGCTCTGGCTCGGGCTCTTTGCCGACAGCATGGGATTTGAGAGTGTCTTTATGAACGCGTGGCGCCTCCGGGAGCACATCCTCGACGACCTTGAAGCAACCACGGGTGGCAGGGTCATCCAGGGTGTCTGCAAGGTAGGAGGAGTCCGGAAGGACATTACTCCGGAGAAACTGGACGAGATGCTCAGGGGGCTCAAAGGCATGGAGCACGAGCTCAACGATCTCACGAATGTCTTCCTCCACGACAGCTCGATGCAGCACCGGCTGAAAGGTATCGGTGTGCTGAACAAAGAGGACGCCTATTCCCTCGGAGCGGTGGGACCAACCGCCCGGGGCAGTGGCCTTCCTATTGATATCCGCGAGACCGGCTACGGGGCACTCGGGAAGATCAACTTCAAACCGGTGGTCGAGCACGGTGGCGACAGCTATGCCCGCTGTGCGGTGCGGGCAAAGGAGATGTTCACATCCATCGATATCATCGAGCAGTGCATTAAGAAGATCCCCGATGGCCCGGTCGACATGAAGGTGACCGGTGCTCCCGATGGGGAATATCTCTCGCGGACGGAACAGCCCCGGGGCGAAGTGGTCCACTACATCAAGGGCAATGGCAAGAAGAATCTCGTGCGCCACCGGGTCAGGACCCCGACGTTCACGAACATCCCGCCGCTGGTAAAGATCCTCAAAGGGTGCCAGCTGGCGGATGTGCCGGTGATTGTGCTGAGTATCGATCCCTGCATCGGCTGTGCGGAGCGGTGAGTGCGATGTCGTTCTTCCAGAATACCAAAACGGTACTAAAAAGCCTGTTTTCCCGCCCGGCAACCCTGATGTACCCGGCAAAACCGGCCAAGAAGACCGCCAATACCCGGGGACACGTCACGATCAACCCGGCAGGGTGTATTACCTGCCGGACCTGCCAGCGGAAGTGCCCTACGCAGGCGATTGTCGTTGACGTCAAGGAGAAGACATGGCAGATCGACAATATGCGCTGCGTGGTCTGCGCCGTCTGTGTTGACACATGTCCGACAAAGTGCCTGAACATGGATACCCAGTACCGCCCGGCCATGACCGCCCGGGGCGGTGTCGAGACCTATACCGTTGCAGGGCCCAAGAAGAAGGAACCGGTTGCGGCACCGGCGGACGGGACAAAACCCGCCGCAGAGAAGAAAGACTAATTTTTTTTATTTTTACACGAACGAGAACGTCTCCGGCACAAGTGTCTGGAGATCCACCGCAATGGCGAGCGCCGGTGTCGGGTTCACGTTCATCTGTTTCTGGAACTTGGTCTGGGACTGCCAGGTACCGGCATTGAGGCCGAGAACGCCCCGGTAATTCGTGATGCCCTTGATGTGGACATGGCCGGTGTGCAGGATCTCGGGCAGGGTATCGATGATCAGCCGGTCGGATTTTCCTGCCGCGATCGGGGTTCTCCGGCCATAGGCCGGGGCGAGGTGGCGGCGCTGGAGCATCTCCTCCATCATCAGGCCGCTGTTATCGTACGACGCGCCCGGGATCAGGCCGATCATGTCATCGATGGACCGGCCATGGTACATCAGCACCCCGACACCCTGCAGCCGCATGAACGCGGGGTTTTCCACGAGTACGCAGTTCTGCGGGAACTTCCGGGTGAACTGCTCGGGCAGCACCGGCTGGGGCTCGGCGCCCCGGACCACGTCGTGGTTGCCCGGCGCAACGATGATCTTCATCCGGGAGGGAAGGTCCCGCATCATCGTCGCAAAGACATCGTACTGCTCGTAGATGTTCTTGATGGTCAGTTCCTGTTCCTGCCCGGGATAGATACCGATCCCATCCACGAGGTCGCCGGCAATGAGGAGATACTGGTAATCCGTGTCCGAGAGCCAGTCGGCAAATTTGTTCCAGCTGCCCTCGAGGAAGGTGTCGCTTCCCACGTGCACATCTGAGATGAAGACCGCTTTTCCCGGGGTCGTACTCTTGTAGGGGGCATGATCGATCCGGATATCGGGGCGGTACAGGAGTTCGGCAAAGAAGAGTTTCCCGTCGCTGGAGAGCTTGCCCTTCACCCCGATCACTTCGTCGGGGATGATCTTCTCGGCATCGTGGAAGACCGGGCGGTCTTTCCGGAAGAGCACCCCGATGGACGCTGCCGTGTCCTCGATCTCCGCAATGCGGTGGCCGTTCTTCGTGGTCTTCACGTCGACGACCATGCCGATCACCGTGCACTCCTCCTGCCGGTAGCGGGTGCTTTTGGTGAGGCCCTCGATGGGCATGGCACCGGCTCTGGCCCGGATCATCCCGCCGAGCCGCCCGAACCGGTCCCGGAAATAGTGGAGGTAATCC
The DNA here is from genome assembly GCA_964592875.1 of uncultured Methanoregula sp. Classification (GTDB taxonomy): domain Archaea; phylum Halobacteriota; class Methanomicrobia; order Methanomicrobiales; family Methanospirillaceae; genus Methanoregula. Next base: position 123,384 of record CAZQGG010000003.1, on the reverse strand, counting down.
ATGGTCCCGTTCACCGGCCCAGAGGTGCCGGCGCTGCCGGAGACCACCTCGACTTCCGGGTCGACATGGAACCGGACCCCGTCCCGGGTCGGGTGGACCCCCGGGATATGCTTTGCCGAGACCACGACCGTGCCCTCCGGCACGGTACTGATGATGCGCTCGATGAGACCCGGCTCGTCATGTTCCAGGATATAGCGGACCACGTCGGGGTGGACCTGCAACATGGTATCGAGGAACCGGTGGGCGATCTCCTGCGCATCGGACATACCAGAATATTGGGTGCCCCACGAATATAGACTGTTATTTTGTGCAGCTGTACCGGGCAGTCATCCCTGCCTGCCATGGTTGATAATCTTGCCCGGCGAACCTGTCATTCACGGAAATACCGTTCATGTACGATCTTGTCTCCATGCTGGCTGTCGGGTTTGTCATCGGCCTCACGGGAGCGCTCGCTCCCGGCCCGACGCTGGTCGCTACCATCCAGGCCTCGCTTAGAGGAGACTGGAAGACCGGCCTGAAGATATCATGCGGTCATATGGTGGTGGAGGCGGTGATCTTCCTCCTGATTGTACTCGGCCTTGCTACGGTGGCGCAACCCTATACCCCCCTGATTGCGGTGATCGGTGGCGCTGCCCTGATCGTCTTTGGTGTACTGACCATCAGGGGCTCCCGGGATGCCTCCCTCTCCGTGGTCTCGCAGGATGTGAGCGGGAAGGAAACAACGAGCCCGTACATGGCAGGCCTCCTTACGAGCGCGGCCAACCCTTATTTCTGGATCTGGTGGCTCTCGGTGGGCAGCACCATGGTGATTGCCGGGCTGGAAGGCGGCCTCGTCCTTGCCGGGGCGTTCATGATCGGCCACTGGGCGGCCGATACCGGCTGGTACACCCTTGTCTCGACCGGTGTATCGCAGGGGAAGACCATCCTCTCTGACCGGACCTACCATCTGGTCATGGCGGCCTGCGGCGTCTTCCTGATCCTGTTCGGCCTGTACTACCTGTCCGGTGTTCTCTTCCACTGACCGGTCGCGGTCTTTTGGGATCGGTCGACGAACACTGTTCCTCTCCCACCTCATCCCTGATGGGATTCGGCAAGTCGAAGAGCCTTCGGCTCTTCTCCTGTCTCGACCCTTGCGGGTCTCGACATCCAACATGGTTAATGTGTGCGGGATTCAACACTATACAAAACCGGTACTGGAACAGCTATGGCCGAGAAAGACTCACCCCGGGACGCCCGCACCCTGATCAAACAATTCCGCACCAGTGACCACTGGGCCGTCTCGCTCGCCCGCGACCTCCTCTGGGTTGTCGTGGTTGTTGGTGCGATTGCCCTTGCCCTGTATCTCATCTGCGGTACGTGGCCTGCCGTTGTCACGATCGAATCGAAGAGCATGGAGCCCAACATGCATATCGGGGACCTCGTGGTGGTGGTCCAGAAAGACCGGTATGGGGAGTTCATGACTTGGGATACGGCAAAGGCGGCCAATCTCACGAAGTTCTCCGGGTATGGCGATGTGATCATCTACAAGCCCAATGGCCTGAATTCGGTCCACCCCATCATCCACCGGGCGATCATGCAGGTCACGGCGGGAACACCGGTTACGGAGATCCGCGGCAACCAGCTCAAAACGAACTATACACCTGATTCGAGCGGGTACATCACGTGGGGTGACAACAACCCGGTACCCGACCAGTTCGCCCGGTACACCGGTATCGGCACGCCTGAGCCGGTGAAGGACGAGTGGATTGTCGGGAAGTCGCTCTTCTCCGTCCCGCTGGTCGGGTACCTCCCGCTCCATATCTGGGAAGTCATTGCGGTCGTCATCATCATCATGATCCTGCACGAGCTCTACCTCAAATCACGGGAGAGCGAAGAGACGGAAGGTAAGGGATCAGGCTCGAAGAAGAGAGCGGGAAAGAACCAGAAGTAGGGGCCAGAGGATGACCAAACTAACCACGCTCCTTGATGACGTGCTGGGCGGCCACCGGCTGACCGCGGACGAAGCAACGCTCCTGATGAAGACCAGAGGACGGGATGTCTGGAAGATCACGACCGCTGCCGATGAGATGCGTGAGCGCCGGGTGGGAGATACCGTCACGTACGTGCGGAACCAGAACCTGCACGTGACCAACATCTGCAAGAACCTCTGCGGCTTCTGCGGCTTCGGGCGGAAGGCGACCGATGAGGGAGCCTACTGCATGGACAAGGATGGCATCCAGGCACAGGCCCGCATGGCAAAGGAGCGGGGCGTGACCGAGATCTGCCTCCTCTCCGGCGTTCACCCGGGGTTCACGCTCGACACCTACTGCGAACTGATGGACTGGATCCATGAGATTCACCCGGGCGTCCACATCCACGCGTTCAGCCCGGACGAGGTTGCCCATGCGGCTCACCGGGGAGGTCTCTCAACGCCGGAAGTGATCGCCCGGCTGAAGGCCGGGGGTCTTGGCACCATCCAGGGTACGGCGGCGGAGATCCTGGTCGACTCCGTCCGCGACGTGATCTGCCCCCGCAAGGTCCCGACCGCGGACTGGGTCCGGATCATCAAGGAAGCGCACCGCGCCGGGCTCCGGTCCACGGCAACGATCATGTACGGGTCGTACGAAACTGCCGAGCACCAGATCGAGCACCTCGGGATCCTGCGGGATGTGCAGGACGAGACGCACGGGTTCACGGAACTGGTCACCCTGCCTTTCGTCCACACCAACACCCCGATCTACCAGCAGGGACTTGCCCGGGCCGGCCCCACCGGCCGCGAAGACCTGCTGATGCTCGCCGTGTCCCGGCTCTTCCTTGACAACTTCAGCAATATCCAGGTGGCGTGGGGAAAAGTAGGCCTGAAGATGACCCAGCTGGCGCTCCTCTCTGGTGCCAACGACCTTGCCGGTACCATGTTCACGGACGATGTGACCGGCAATGCCGGGGCATCAGGTTCGGATTATCTTGACCCCAAGGACATGGAACGGATCGTTGCCGACATCGGACGCACACTGAAGCAGCGGACTACCCTCTACGATCTGGTGTGAACGATACCATGGCCCGGCAGTTCAGCAATCCGGTTTGAATACCGGTAGGAACCGGTGCTGACCTGGCCCTCCCGGTATTTTCGGGGCATTCAGGAGATTTTCCTGATGAATGTGCCACGCTCGTATTCGTCGAATGCCTGTTGCAGCTCTTCTTCCGTGTTCATGACGATAGGCCCGCCCCAGGCAATGGGTTCGCGGAGAGGTTTTCCTGAGATATACAGGAATCTCACCCCGCGGTCTCCTGCCCTGACCCTGACCGAATCGCCGTTGTTGCCGAACAGGATCATAACCCGGTTCCCCAGTTCCTTGTCCTGCTGCCGGTCAAAGATACCGCTTCCCCCGATGATGTATACCGCGGTCATGTAACCGGGCCTGACCGGGAGCGAGAACTGCGCACCCGGCGGAAGGGTCACATCAAGGTACTCGGGCTCCGCAACGATATCTCGGACGGGGCCGGCAACACCATTGACAGTACCGCTGATGACCCTCACCTCCGCACCCCCCGGCAATGCGACTACGGGGATGTGAGCCGCCCGTATCTCCTGATAACGGGGTTCCATCATCTTGTGGTTCCGCGGCAGGTTCACCCAGAGCTGGAAGCCCCCCATGTTCCCATCGACCGGCTTTGGCATCTCCTGGTGGATAATGCCGGATCCTGCGGTCATCCACTGGACACAGCCTGCATCAACAGTGCCCCGGTTCCCCATGCTGTCACCGTGTTCAACGGTCCCTTCCAGCATGTACGTCACGGTTTCGATTCCCCGGTGCGGGTGCCACGGGAACCCGGCAAGATAATCCTCTGGCCGTTCGGCGCGGAAGTCATCCAGCATCAGGAACGGATCAAAGGCGGGGATCTCGTGGTAACCGAATGCCCTGTGGAGCCGGACACCGGCCCCCTCCCGTGTCTCCCGGGAAACAGACTGCCATGTTATCGTTTTAGCCTGTGGCATATACTGGGGCATGGATCGAACCGGGAGATAAAAGTGCGGGACGTGGCAGCCGGCCACGGACAGGGCACCATGGTGCCGGATACTCACTGCAACAGCAGGCGATCGGCCTCCGCCTCCACCACCAAGCCGGATCAGAGCAGTTCAAGGGCCTCGCGGCCCGTCATGCCGTTCGTGATCCCGCGGCTGACCGCGGCACGGTTGGCCTCTTTGACGATCCCGGTCAGGATATCGTCGGTAGTGACAATCGACGGCCCGATCGAGGGTCTCACTTTTGCCGCGGGATAACTGAAGGAATCGAGCGCCGCCACATCGAATGCACCGCACCCGACGAGTCCCACGTCGGTCTTGATGGCAACAAGGTTGGCCGGTCCAAGGGGAATGACGAATCCCTTGGCAACCTTTTTGCTCAGCCGGACTTCTACCTGTTTCATACGTGTACAGAGGTTGGCGTGCCGGATAATAATCCTGTGGAAATAGAGAGCGATATGTTTACTTTTCAGGAGTTGCTATGCTCCGTGATACAACCGTGGGGATCTATGGAACGGAACTTAAAAGTGCTACTGGATGATGTGCAGGGCGGCCATCGTCTGAGCGCGGACGAGGCGCTCCGGCTCTTCCGGACCCGCGACCGGCAGGTCTGGGAGATTGCTGCCGCCGCAGATCGGGTGCGTGAAGAACGCGCAGGGAATGCGGTCACGTATGTCCGGAACCAGAACATCAACGTGACCAACCTCTGCGTGAACGCCTGCGGGTTCTGCGGCTACTCGAAGAAGCCCGGCGATGAGGGGATCTACTTCCACGACAAGGCAGAGATCCAGAGAAAAGTGGCGCTGGCAACGGAGCGGAAGTGCACGGAGATCTGCACCGTGAGCGGCCTCCACCCGGACTTCACCGCAGCGTCCTATACCGATGTGTACCGCTGGATCCACGAGGCAGCGCCGAAGATCCACATTCACGCGAGCAACCCGATGGAAGTGGCCTATGCGGCAAAGAAGAGTGCCATGAGCACGGTCGCGGTACTCGAAGCGATGAAAGAGGCCGGCCTCAACTCGATGTGCGGGACGGCGGCGGAGATCTTGGTCGATTCCGTCCGCGACCGGATCTGCCGCGGGAAGATCCCGACGAAAGAATGGATCCGGATCATCACCGAGGCCCATACGCTCGGGATCCCGAGTACGGCCACGATCATGTACGGCCACTGCGAGAGCGATGCAGACCGGGTGGCCCACCTCTCCATACTCAGGGACATCCAGGACGAGACCGGGGGGTTCACCGAGTTCGTCCCGCTCTCGTTCATCCACATGAACACCCCGATCTTCCGGGAGGGCCAGGCCCGGGCCGGGGCAACGGGCCGGGAGGACCACCTGATGGTTGCGGTGGCCCGGCTCTTCCTTGACAATTTCAAGAACATCCAGGTCTCGTGGGTGAAGGAAGGGATCAAGATGGCCCAGCTCGGCCTGATTGCCGGGGCAAACGATCTGGGCGGCACGGTCTTCGAGGAGAGCATCTCCAAGGGGGCGGGGGCAACCAATACCGATTACCTTGACCCCCGGGAGATGCAGCGGGTGGCAGAGGATCTCGGAAGGACTCTTGCCCGCCGCACGACCCTGTATGAACTGATCCCGTCCAGGGATGACGAACGGAGCTGATATGCGGCGAAAAGATCGTGAGATTACCGATCACGGGGAGATGGAAGCGATCCTTGATGCCGCCCCCGTATGCCGGCTCGCCCTCTCTGATAGCACCGATCCCTACGTGGTTCCGCTCTGTTTTGGCCGGGCGGGAGGGGCACTCTACCTCCATTGCGCCCCGGAAGGAAAGAAGACCGATATCCTCCGGCGCAACCCCCGCTGCTGTGTGGAAGTGGATAGTACCGAAGGGCCCATTCCGGATGACAATCCCTGTTCCTGGGAGATGCAGTACAAAAGCGTGATCTGCACCGGGACTGCCTCGTTTGTCACGGATAACAAAGAGAAGCAGCGTGCACTTACCTGTATCCTGAAGCATTACGGGGGAGAAGAGCACGTCTTTGGCGAGAAGGATCTCGGGCGGGTCTGTGTGATCCGGATCGATATTGATGAGATGACCGGCAAGAAGCACGGGTACTAAAATCACCCGTGCTTTGTCCTGATGAGCTGAATTATTTTATCGGCAGTCTTCTCGGCCTTTTTAATCGCCTCGGCATCATTGAGCACGTCGCCTTCGTGGAATCCCGTCCCCTTGATGGACCCGAGCGAGGAGAACTCGTGGGTGGAGAGGAACCCTTCGAGGGTCTGGATGGTCCGGCTCACCCCTTTGTTCGCATGCACCGCAACGGCCACGCCTTTCCTGCCGGTCAGCTTGCGGTCGTGATAGAGGGAGAAGGTACGGTCGATGAAGTTCTTGGTCTGGCCGTTCACATCGAAGAAGTACGTGGGGGAGCCGATGACCAGGACATCGCAGTCCAGCACTTTTTTTATCACCTTGTCCCAGTCGTCCTTCTCGATGATGCACCACTTCGTCTCCCGGCACTTCTCGCACCCGAGGCAGGGCAGGATCTTCTTTCCTGCAAGGGATACGAACTCGGTCTCGATCCCGGCCCTGTGGCACCGGTCAAGGATCAGCTTCACAAGGGTCGCGGTGTTGCCGTCCTTCCGCGGGCTTCCTGAGATACCCAGAACCTTCATATGATACCCTTACGGTATTACGGGTTCTTGATGGTTGTGGTGACCGGGTCGAGCCCCAGTGACCGGAACGCACGCCCGATCTCGTCTTTTGGATCCCGCATGCGGTAGAAGAGATGGGACGGGCAGTTGCAGTCGCTCGACCCGAACCCGGGGATGCCCGGTTCCCCGAGGGCTCCGGCGAGCCGGCACTCGAACCGCTCTTCCGTCACCGCGTGGACGGTGTACCGGAGCGTAAAACAGCGGTTGGTGGAGAGGTAGTCCACGTGCCACTTCGGTTTTTTGTCTTTTTCCCGCGAGAGGGCAACATGCCGTTCCAGCCGTACGAGCCCTCCGCTCCCGAGTGCCGAGCCCACGTAAACATGCCAGCCCTCCCGGAACGCGATCTCCCCGAGTGCCCCGACCCGGGCCGTGCACGCCGGGTTCCGGAACACGAGGCAGTAGATGCCCTTATCCATACCCGCTCTTCATCAGCCCCATGGCTGCGGCAATGCACCGGCTGCCGCCCTCCGTAGTGGGCTGCCCGTGGCCGGCATACAGTCCCTCCACGTCAAGGCCTGAGAGCCGTTCGAGCGACCGAGAGAGGTCGGTCCTGCTCCCGCCCGGGAAGTCATACCGCCCGAAGTACCCGTCCGCAAAGACGGTGTCACCGGAGATGAGCACCTGGTCTTTCTCCGACCAGAGGCAGATGCAGCCCGGTGTATGGCCCGGTGTGTGGATGACAACGAAGTCGCCGATCTTATCGCCGTCCTTGAGCTTGGTATCGGGAATGATCCCCGGCGACCGGGCGCCGAAGTTCATGGAGAGGGACCGGGCATCCTCCAGAAGGCCGAGGGCGTCCATCGTATGGATGGCCACTTTTGCCTTGCACATGTGCGCGATCTCCTTCACCCGTGCGATATGGTCGAAGTGGCAGTGCGTGAGGACGATGGTCTCGATCTGTTCCTTGTACGGGGCAACCACCATCGGCAAAACTCCGGCATCCACGAGGATGTTTCCCGCAACATAGGAGTTCGCCCACGGATCGCCGCTTGTCAGCCACTCGACCTGCATGCACAATAATAAGGACTCACAACAGATGTGTTTTATGGATTCGCTCATCCGCAGGTGCCACCAGAATCTTCCCAAAGAGCTGGAAGCCGTGGCTCAAGCGGAAGGTATGGAGCCGGCACGGTTCGCCCGGGGAATCGTGGATGGCCGGATTGTCGTTCCGAAGAACCCGAACCGGAAGCACAAGGCCTGTGCCATCGGCGAGGGCTGCACGGTCAAGATCAATATCAATATCGGAACCTCGGGCTCGCGGTGCGATCCGGCGCTCGAAGTGAAGAAGGCACAGGCAGCGCTCGACAACGGTGCCGATGCCCTGATGGACCTCTCAACCGGTGGCGACCTGGTCGCGATCCGGAAGAAGATCCTGAAACTCGACACCACGGTCGGCACGGTTCCCGTGTACGAGGCGGTGCGCCGGGCGGGCAATGCCGGTGACGTAACCCCCGACCTGCTCTTCAAGGTGATCCGGGAGCATTGCAAGCAGGGCGTGGACTTCCTCACGCTCCACTGCGGGGTGAACCGGCAGGCACTCGATGCGCTGAAAGCTGACCCCCGGCTGATGGGGGTCGTCTCCCGGGGCGGGTCGTTCCACTGCGCGATGATGATGCAGCGGGAGGAGGAGAACCCGCTCTATGCCGAGTACGACTACCTCCTTGAGATTCTCGCGGAATACGATGTCACGGTCAGCCTCGGCGACGGGATGCGGCCCGGCTGCCTGCAGGACGCGGGGAAGCTGGCTAAATCCGTGGAGTACGTGACGCTCGGGGCGCTCGCGAAGCGTGCACAGGACACCGGAGTCCAGCGGATGATCGAAGGGCCCGGTCATATGCCCCTCGACCAGGTGGGCTACAATGTCCGGATGATCAAGGAGATCACCGATTACGCCCCGCTCTACCTGCTCGGGCCGATCGTGACCGATATTGCGCCGGGCTACGACCACGTGGTTGCGGCCATCGGCGGCGCAACGGCCTGCCTGAACGGGGCAGACTTCCTCTGCATGGTCTCGCCAAGCGAGCACCTCGCCCTGCCGGACGTGGACGATATTATCGAAGGCACCCGGGTCGCAAAGATCGCGGCGCATGTCGGCGACACGGTCAGGAAGCCCGAAGGCTGGCGGATGGAGCGCGAGGTCCAGATGGCGGAGGCCCGGCACGAACTGGACTGGGACGAACAGTTCCGGCTCTCGCTCTATGGTGACCATGCCCGGAAGATCCACGAGCGGGACGGGGCAACGGATACCTGCTCGATGTGCGGGGACCTGTGCGCCGTGAAGATGGTGAATGAGTTGTTCGGGACCGGGAAGAAGACGGGGAAGCGGAAGGATTCGCATCCCTGATCTCACTCCTTTATAGCATTTCTTACCCTTTTTTGATCACTATACTGCACGAAAACAGACAGAATCGTGCATTATGATGGTACAAATGCACGAAAAGCGCAAGGCGCGGACAGACGGGGACGCGATCCCTGTGACGTGTCAGATCTCATCTTTCGGAGGTATAATTGCGTATCAACGGATCTGTTCTGCGGTCCAGCGTAAGACGGCCTGTGCCCGTACAACCGCCAGATCGTACTCTTTCTCTGTTACCGGCAGTTCGAAGCCCGGGTACCGTGTATCGGATGCATACGAGGTAAGGGTCACTGCGTCCCACAGGTCTTCGGGAATGGTGAGACCCTGTTGTCCGAGTGCGGAAAGGAGGGCGTTGATATCGTGGGTGTACGGATAGGGAATCTTCCGGGCGACAAACACGGCTTTGAGTGCTTTTTCCGCGGCCTGCTGGGCCTGGTAGCAGAGATCCTCATAGAGTACCCCCGGTGTTTTTGCACCGGCAAGCGCAAGAGAACTCTCTGCCCTGCGGAACCATTCGTCCGGGTTATCGGGCGACCGCGTTTTTCCTTTCATAGACCACCCTGCCTTCTTTCAGTGCCGGGTATACCACGCTGAACGGGGAGTTCCGGTATTGTTCGACCTGATGGGGGGTGACCACGACCAGATCGATTGCCCGTGCGATGCCACGCATCTTCAAGTAAATCGCCCCTGCAACGGTTCTCGGGTTATATCTGCCTGCTTTCACCACGAGAAAATCGAGGTCGCTTTCAGGACCTGCCGCGCCGCGTGCAGCAGAGCCGAAGAGGAGCACCTGTTCAGGGTTCGCAGCGTCAACGATGCGGCGGATAATCTCGTCGAGCTCGGTATTTTCCTGAAGCAGTACTGGCGGCGTCATTTCTTCCTTAGTGTGGATGGGCGGGAGGAATAATCAACGTTTGGCCGGGAAAGCCGGAATTTACGAACGAACTGTTCCGGCTCTCCCTCTATGGCGACCATGCCCGGGAGATCCACGAGCGGGACGGCGCAACGGACACCTGCCCGGTGTGCGGGGATCTCTGCGCTGTGAAGATGGTGAATGAGCTGTTCGGGACCGGGAAGAAGAAGTGCGTAAAGGAAAAGAAAGCGAATAAAAGAGACTGATTTTTTTTATCCCTGTCACCCGGTTCCACGGTATTGGAAGAAACCGGAGAAAACAGGGGGGCCTGACTCCCCCTGCCCGGTGATTTTCCTTTGTTTTTTCAGGGTTTTGAGCTGCCTCCGCTCTCCATGTGGTCGAGGACCCGGTCCCAGATGACGAGGAGTCCCGGGATGATCACGTAGGCGAGCAGTCCGGTGCCTAAGAATGCTCCCATGATGATGAGTTCATTGTCCATCATCATCACCTCACGCCAAGGCTGCAACGGTGTCCGCCCATGTCTCGACCCTGCTCCGGATCGCTTCGTCCGAGAACGAGGTGAGGGTCACCTGGTCCCGGCTGAAGTTCACGAAGTAGATCTCGCCGTTGGCATCGTGGCATTTCAGGGAGGCTGCATACTTTTCGTTTGCAAGGTCCCGGATCGGTGTCCCGCCGATGGCGGTTGCGACCACCGTATCGGCGACGATGTGGTTGGCCACGCTCGTGAAGGACGCGATGGTGGGTGCCCGTGCCGTAATCACGGCAATGGTCTTGGCATCGGTGTCCTGATAGATGACCCGTGCGGTGTACCCCTGCTTGCTCTGTTCTACCGGGGGGTGGTTCACTCCCTGTGCGTTGTAGGAAACGCACTGGAAGGGGTTGTTCGTGATGACGCCCTGGACAAGGTTGTCGAAGGCAGTGACATCGGCGAGCGGGGTCGCAAGTTTGCGGACCGCGCTCTTTGTGGTGTTGCTTGTGGTAAAGTCTGCCATGTTTTTTTCTCCTGAGGGTTCATCAGAACCCGAAGGAGGAGAAGGGAGGCATCAGCCGACCTTCGACTTCCGACGAGTTCATCAGTAACCTCGTTTTCTTGAGAGACTCTTTCGAACCTCTCTTCGATTTGCGTCTCGGGGCGCCCTTTGACATACTATCATACGAAGCGGCGATATAACCGATTCTGTGCGGGACACCAATCGGGGGATCATCCGTGCCCGGTTGCGTGAACCGGGAAAGGAGCGGTACGCGATTTCTGTACGGCTGATTCTTCATTCTCCGTTTCATGAACTGCCGTTCCTGCACGCTTCTCCTGCCAGCCGTTCTGCATGGTCTCGACGTTCCAGATACCGCCCCGGAAGACCCGGTACCGGAGGAGCCCGGCAACCCGGCTGAAGAGCCAGAACTGGATGTTGTCGGCATCCGTATTCCAGTAGGGCTGGAGCGCCAGCACTTCACGCGAGTACCAGTAGCGCACATCGGATGCGTTCCTCACGGGCTCGCGGGGCCGGACCACTGCAACGGACAGGATCTCCCGGCCCTTGTGGGCGATGAGGCTGATGGGGCATTCAGGGTCGGTAACCCGTCCCACAATGTAGCCCCATTCCCGGAGGATACGGGCGGCCTCGGTCACGCCACCGGGTACGTTCCGGCCCGACGGTTTTGCTCTGATCGTCCGGGCGGTCCGTTTCCGGTTCTTCCGTGCTCCTGCCCGGCTCTTCTTCGCCTTCACGGTCTGGCGGCGTTCTTTTGTCATGTTCCGGGGCGTCCGGCCGGCACCTGCTGTACCGGCCGGGACAACGCCTGGCACTTCGTTCTCTTCATCGTTCTTTGTCACTGTGGTCATATCTGATCTTTAACTCTCTAGGTGGTCTCCAGCAATTCACTCATACCGGGAAATCCCGGTCCTGTATTCGTCACGGTACGCAGGGGGATGCAGCAGGGATCGTACTGGAACAGCGGCCGGCGGGACCTGCGGCCTGCGTTGTGACGATTAAAAACGGCCGGCTCTGAAAAGCGGCTCTGCTGCCCGTACGAACGATCACGTAAAAGACAGGCCGCATTTCAGGCAGGCGGCAGTCGATGTATTCCGTAGGCAGCGGGAAGTACGAAAAGAGGTGCCGCTGCGGGACTCTTGGATCTCCTGCCGGACTCCCACAATGCCCGTTCCGGTACACTGAGTACATCCATAATGGCACAGACAAGGGTCATGGACCGGACCAGGAACCAGAGAATGCAGTCCGCACGGTGCGGAGTGTAGCCAAACTTCCTGATCTTCGCCGTGAGCCGGGTGCAGAATTCGTGGGGCATTATGATTATTGTTAGAAAGATATGCAAGGATATATAGTTCTTGGTCGATGCGGGTATTTTCGCAGTTATTCCATCCTCTATAGGGGAATCGGGGCGCGGATTGGGGGCGGATTGGTATAACTTTCTGGTTATATGATTGAACCACGCGGGGGGTGGGGCAAAACGACAGGGAAAAGTAAAATCCACTCTTATCTATCGTTCCGGCATTGTTTCAAAACCCTTAACGCACATCAACGAAAATAGAAGTGCATCGAAGGAACGTCATTCATGGCCCGGCAAAGCACGAAGAAACAGAAGACCAGCAACGGGGCAAACCTCGGGTTCGAGGCAACGCTCTGGGCTGCTGCCGACAAGCTCCGGGGCCACATGGATGCAGCGGAATACAAGCATGTGGTTCTGGGGCTCATCTTCCTGAAGTACATATCCGATGCCTTTGAGGAGCGACACCTAAGCCTTGAGACCGAGCTCTCCGATCCCAAGAGCGAATGGTACGTTGCCGAACCGCAGGCCCGGTACCAGACTCTGGAGGACCGGGACGAATACCTGGCGGCCAATGTCTTCTGGGTCCCGAAGGAAGCCCGCTGGTCAACCCTCCAGGCAAACGCGAAGCAACCCACGATCGGGAAGCTGATCGATGACGCGATGGTGGCAGTAGAGCGGGATAACCCCTCGCTCAAGGGCGTGCTGCCGAAGGATTATGCCCGCCCGGCACTGGACAAGACCCAACTTGGCGAGCTGATCGATCTGATCGGCACCCTTGGCTTAGGCGAGAAGGAGCACCGGTCGAAGGATATTCTCGGCCGCGTGTACGAGTACTTCCTCTCGCAGTTCGCGAGTGCGGAAGGAAAGAAGGGCGGGCAGTTCTATACACCACGGTCGGTAGTAAAGACTCTCGTTGAAATGATCGAGCCGTACAAGGGCCGGGTGTACGATCCCTGCTGTGGTTCGGGCGGAATGTTTGTCCAGAGCGAGAAATTTGTCGCTGCGCACGGGGGCAATGTTGCGGATATCGCAGTTTACGGGCAGGAGTCCAACCCCACGACCTGGAAACTGGCCGAGATGAACCTCGCCATACGGGGGATCGAGGGCAACCTCGGCCCCGAACACGCGGACAGCTTCCACCGCGACCTGCACCCGGACTTAAAAGCCGATTTCATCCTCGCGAACCCGCCGTTCAATATGAGTGACTGGGGAGGCGAGCGGCTCAAAGAGGATGCCCGCTGGAAGTATGGCATCCCCCCGGCTGGCAACGCGAACTTTGCCTGGGTCCAGCACTTCATCTACCATCTCGCACCGACCGGCATCGCGGGTTTCGTGCTCGCGAACGGGTCCATGTCCTCGAATCAGTCCGGCGAGGGTGAGATCCGGAAGAACATCATCGAAGCTGACCTTGTGGACTGCATGATCTCTCTGCCAGGACAGCTTTTCTACTCAACATCGATCCAAGTTTGTCTTTGGTTTGTGACAAGAGACAAAAAGAATAATAGGTTTCGCAATAGGTCTGGCCAAACCCTCTTTATTGATACCCGCAAGATGGGTTCGATGGCCGATCGAACTCATCGAGAATTGACAGATGACGATATTGCAAAAATTGTCACTATATATCATGCATGGCGGGGTGAGAAGGACGCCGGGGAATATGTGGATGTACCAGGGTTCTGTAAGAGTACATCCACCGATGAGATCCGGAATAATAGCTTCGTTCTGACACCCGGTCGGTATGTGGGCACGGAGGATGTCGTGGATGATAGTGAGCTGTTTGAGGAGAAGATGGGACGGCTGGTAGGACAACTTCAAAATCAGATAAATCAGGCGCATACTCTCGATAATAACATTATTCGGAATTTGAGGGAGTTTGGGTATATTGAGTGAATGGCATTTTCGTCCGTTAAGCGAGCTAATTATCAATTTTGACGAACGTCGTATTCCTGTAAAAGGGGGTGACCGTTGCCAAGGTCACTTTCCATATTATGGTGCATCTGGAATCATTGACTACACAAATAAGTATCTTTTTGATGGGGAGTATTTACTAATTGCAGAGGATGGAGAGAATCTTCGCACAAGAAATACACCCATCGCTTTCCTTGCCAGAGGCAAATTTTGGGTTAATAATCATGCTCACGTTGTGCAAGGGAATGAACAAGCTGACACCCGTTTTTTAATGTATGCAATTCAAGCCTTGGATATCAGTGGGCATCTCACAGGCTCAACGATGCCGAAACTCTCTCAGAGGAGTATGAATCAAATTCTCATCCATTCTCCATATATTAAAGAACAACAAACTATCGCCCGTATCCTTGGCTCGCTCGATGACAAGATCGAGCTCAACCGCCAGATGAATGCGACTCTCGAAGCGATGGTACGGGCAATCTTCAAGTCATGGTTCATGGATTTCGATCCGATGCGTGCGAAAGCGATGGGCGGGCAGCCGGTAGGAATTGATGTGGAAACAATGGCACAGCTCCCTGAACATTTTGAAAATTCTGAAATCGGAGAAATCCCTTCAGGTTGGAAAATTGAACGTTTTGAAAAGATTTTCCGTCATTCAACCGAAAGAATAGGATCAGAACCCGCTGTCGAATATTCAGCTACTGTAACTGGATTAACACTAAGGGATGAACGGTTCAATAAGCAATTATCAAAAACACGTGAAAAGAACAAAAAAATTGTAAAAGGGGATTTTGTATTTGGGCTGAGCCGTAAAGTTGTAAATTTTGGCCTAATGAAGGAGAAAATAGGATCGGTCAGCCCGGTATATGAAATTTTCAAGGTTAATTCTGATATTTATATCCCTGAATTGTTGGAGATGAAAATCAGATATGATATGTCAAATTATATCGATATTTTAAAACCCAGCGCACGTGAAGGGCAAGGTATTGATAGAGAATACCTCTTATCAAAAGTTGTCCTCGTTCCTGATATGCAACTTCAAAAAAAGTTTTTTCAAATTTATTCTCTTCTTCAGCAAAAAATTGAGAGCAACGAGCAGCAGTCCCGCACGCTCGCCCGGATTCGTGATGCCCTGCTGCCGAAACTGATGAGTGGAGAGATTCAAATTAAGGCATGAAGTATAATCGACGTTCCTTATTCTCCACACTTTCACTCCGCGCACGCTTTAGGATTTATATACTCATCAGAGAATATTATCTCAAAACAGTGAATAGGGGTTTACTGTATTTGAGAGGTAATTCTCATGAGTCGCGATTGGGAAAATGTTTTTAAATCGTGGTCGAATCCGCCAAGTAATACTGAAGAACAGAGATGCGAAAACGCCGACAGGATGGTTCGGGACGCAATTGGAAGATTTGAGGGCTTCAAATCAAGAAATGTAAACACAATCCCTCAAGGATCGTATAATAACAATACAAATGTTCGTCTGAATAGCGATGTAGATATTTGTGTAAGGTGTACTGACACCTTCTTCTTTGAATTACCTGAAGGGATGACAAAAGAACAATCAGGAATATCTGATGCAACTTATCACTATCCTCAATTTAAAAATGAAGTCGAATCAGCATTAGTAGAAAAATTTGGAAGGACTGCCGTTAAACGTGGCAATAAGGCATTCGATATTGATGAAAATACCTATCATATTGCCATAGACGTAGTAGCATGCTTTGAACACCGTTATTATTACATGAATTCCCGTAATACCCGTGATTATATTTCCGGAGTAGAATTCATTGCTGATGACGGGAGATCAACAATTAACTATCCTCGACAGCACAATGAAAATGGCGTATCAAAGAATAATGCCACAAATTACCGGTATAAATACATGGTTCGGGGACTCAAACGTCTCAGAAATGAGATGGCCGATAATGATGTTGCAGCGGCAAAGTCAATCCCGTCATATCTGATTGAGTGTCTTGTTTGGAATTGCCCTAACGCATCATTTGGTCATACTGCATATCTTAATGATATGAAGAGTGTTCTTGCACATACATACAATTCTACAATATCACAAGATCAGTGCAAAGAATGGCTCGAAGTCAATGGTATCAAATACCTCTTCCATTGGACTCAACCATGGACCCAGAATCAGGCTCATGAATTTTTAGGTGCAGCTTTGGATTACATCGAATCCAGTTGAGGGTATTTATGATTCCTCGTCATCATCTTACGACAATTATCGCCTTAATTTTCGGGCTCTGGGCCGGTTTCATGATTCTGGCAGGATTTCAGATCACAAGCGATTTTTTTAAACCATTCTCGCTGGTAGTTGGGGCTGTCGGAATTCTCCTGCTTTTATTCGATACATGGCTCTGGAAATTTCCGATTATTCATACCGTATTTGTCCCGTTCCCTGATTTATCAGGAACCTGGAAAGGGCAGATCACTTCATTATGGAAAGATGAAAAAACCGGTGAACAAATTCCACCGATTGATGCATTTCTGGTGGTTCATCAGACATATTCATCACTTAACCTTCGGATGATAACAAAAGAGTCCAGATCCGATCTTCTTTCAGGAAATATAATTCCAAATAGCTCCGGGCCTCACAAGATCGCTGGCATCTTCGAAAATATCCCTAGCATCATGGTTCGAGAACGAAGCCCTATTCATTATGGTGGTATTTTATTGGAATTTCATAATGGTGATTTTCCGGCTCTGGAAGGAGAGTATTGGACAGATCGTGATTCTAAAGGGTATCTGAAATTCGGAAATAATGTGAAAAAATCATTCGATAATTATGAAAGCGCATCATCAGCGTATCGAAGTCGGGATCATGCCAAGTCATCTTGATGTCTTATGATTGAAATCTACCCAAACCTCTTCATCGGAAACGAAAACGATTATGAAACCAAAGTCCGGCACGAACCCGGCTGGTGTGTAGTTCATGCCTGTAAAATACCTTACCATAAACAGGCATTAGGCTACACAACAAACGCAGCACCGAAGAATCACCCGGAATATCTCATTGCCCAAAGAGGCAACCGTCTCATCCTCAACCTTGTCGATGCCCCGGACCCAGCCTACATTCCCAAAGAGATCATCGATGCTTCACTCGAATTCATCAGCACGAGTCTCACTTCCGGCAACCGTGTTCTCGTTCACTGTAACGAAGGATGCTCGCGATCTGCAAGTATCGGACTATTGTATCTCGCTAAGTTCACGGACAGGGTACCGAAAGGAAATTTCATCGAAGCCGAGGTTGCGTATCGAGCAGTATATCCACCATACAATCCGAAAAGCGGCATGAGAGGATTTATGATAGGTAACTGGACGGAATATACGACTGACACGAAACCAAAGGAAGACAGGACATAATATGGAAACTCAAAAACCCACAATCAAATTCTCAAAAAAATGGTATAATATCAAAGTACGTTACATTATCCTCTATTTTATCGGATTATTTGTAATTCCCATAGTATTAGGATGGCATCCTTTCGCAATTTTTGGGATATGGGTTGTGGGTGTGGGTTCGCCAATCTTATTTTGCATGTATCTTGATACGGCCAGCGAAAGCTGGGTCAATTCTTTAAAGAATCAACAATTCCCTGAGAATCTTGAAGTCAGGAATCGTGATCATGATGCATTTATTATCATCCATTCGATGGGATCTTTTTCAATGTACAGGTACGTGGGATTGGATATCCTGATACAGTATTTTATCAGGAAAAAGTTCCCCTTCAAGATTTATCATTGTTATAATCCTCAGGAGTTCCAGGAAGTTCTTAAAAACGACAGAGCAAAGTATCTCTGGATAATCGGCCACGGATGGCGAGGCGGAATAACCTTCAAGTGGATGAAATCATCCAGCGAACGGTTTTCACGAAAAAAGAAGAGGACCTTATTCCCCTATGCAAAAATTCGGGAAGATATAGGCCAATTTCCGAAAAAAGCATTCATTGCCCAATTACATTGCAATCACTTCGATAAGACGTATGCACATAACGAATCGCTTGTTGAAATTTTGTTGGATCCATTTGAAGACTCTCGATATTACATCACGGATAGTCTGTCATTTGTGATATCAAACTGGTTTGCGATAAGAGATTTAGTACCAAAAATCGAGAGAGATTGTGTTGAGGCGCTAGAGATCCAGAAGGGGATCGAACCTGATAATGGCGGGTGCTCTTGGTTAGACATTATCTGAACCAATCATTGCAGGATTCCGTGACTCCATGAAGTTCTCAATCGAGGATATTGTTGAGGATCTTACCGATCTGGACTTGGCAATATTACAATTGCTGCACGCTGGCGACAATGCACCTCTCAAAGGAGAGGTGGCGTTCCAGAACGAGATGTTCCTTATCGCAGATTATATCGAAAAGATCCGGGAGCAGGCAGTATTCACTCCCCACATCTTCGGCCCCTACAGCGAGGCAGCCGAAAAAGGGATGGGGAATTTGAAATCCCGGGGGCTCGTGGAGGAAAAGTATCACGAGTATCATATAACTCCCCATGGGGTTGCGGCACTTAATAAGGCCAAATCTGCGTTTACTGCGGAACAGGTCGAAGCGATTCAGGGTTACAAGGAGTTCCTCAATGACCTTTCGCGTGATGAAATACTTCTTTTCGTCTATGTTTCATACCCGGATTTCATAGAGAAATCGGCTGTTTATGAGCGGGTGATACGGAAGAGGATTCCCATCGCAATCTCTCTCTACAAGAAAGAGAAAATCAGCCTGGAGAAAGCCGCATTTTTGGCCGGACTCACCGTTGAGAAATTTCTGGATCAGGTACGAGATCAGTTGAACTGAGCATTAAAAAGTATCAAACAATCTCGATTGTCCATCCGGAATTTTTTTCTCAATGCTTATTCGCTTGGCATCTGCTTTCCAACTATATTCCCACGTTGTGTAATCTTTCAGTCCTTTCAGTTTCATCAGGTAATGACCGGCATTACTGTCCGTGCACAAAAAGAGACAATAGACAATAGCGGCCTCTTCGGTTGTATTAATCTCAATAATTATCGGGGGTTTATCATAGAGCTTTGACAACTTCTCTGCATAGAGATCAATGAGGGCTTTTCGTGTGTTATGATATTTCTTCATCAGAACATCGTATTTTGGTCGCCACTCTGGTTCTTCCATACCTAAGGCCTGGCTGACAATATGAGGATTGATATCGATATTCATCTGGAGGCCATAGGTCATCAGGGTAATAATCATCTCCGGTTTCCTGATTCTCTCCTGATCGTTCTTGGTCGTCCACCGGCCCTGGAATTTTCCTATCTTCTCCACTAGTTCCCAGGGCAGTTCCGAAGAGCTGTACGGATCGAGAAGCCATATACTAGGATACGTCGGAGATAACTGGATCCGGGCTGCATCGATAGCTTCTTCGATCGGCAATGTTGTGATGATCGGTTTTACTTTCGAATATTTTCCTAATAATCGTTTCAGATTCACTCTCTGTGATTCACAAATCGCTGGTTTCGGATGGTATGTATTGAGGAATAATTTTTGTCCGTTTGAGTAATGTTCCAGGCATTCAGCAGCAAGAATCGCCGATCCCCTCCACATCGGCTCGCCGAGTTTATATTTCGCACTTTCTTCACAGTAACACAATCCTGTTGAGGCGAAAAGATCGAAAATATCCAGCGTGGGAGGATGGTTCCTGACATTCTCAACCCAGATGTTCAGGTAGGATTCGATGAAGGCATGTTTTTTCCGGGTATGCCACTTGACGCGATCATAAATGAGCCCTTCATTATCCCGAAAAAAATCTTCCATTAATGTCCGATTATCTTTAATGAAGCATAAAAGTGATGAGAAAACCAATAAGTAATTACGAGAAACAGGGATTGTAAGAAATGGCAATTAACTCCGGCATCGAATGGACCGAAACCACGTGGAATCCGGTAACCGGCTGTACCAAGATAAGCCCGGGCTGTAAGAACTGTTACGCTGAACGGATGTCGTACCGGCTTCAGGCAATGGGGCAGCCGAACTACCGCGACGGGTTCAAGGTGACCCTTCAGGAGCGGATGCTCCCCCTTCCTCTTGAGTGGAGAACGCCCCGGATGATCTTTGTCAACTCGATGAGCGATCTTTTCCACAAAGATGTCCCGACGCCATTTATCAAAAAAACCTTCGATGTCATGAGAAAGGCATCGTGGCATACCTTCCAGATACTCACCAAACGATCCGATCGGTTCAGGGAAATTGAGGAGACCATCAGGATCCCGAAGAATGTCTGGCTGGGTGTCAGTGTTGAGTGCGAGGATTATCTCTACCGGATAGATGATCTCCGGGCAACACACGCACCGGTTAAATTCCTATCGCTGGAACCGTTAATCGGCCCGCTGCCGGGCCTGAACCTTGACGGTATCGACTGGGTAATTGTTGGCGGGGAGTCAGGACCCGGTGCCCGGCCTATGCAGGAAGAATGGGTGACGGATATCAGGGACATATGCCTTGCGTCTAATGTTCCGTTCTTCTTCAAGCAATGGGGTGGCGTTATCAAGAAACGGGCCGGCCGGGTGCTTGAAGGCCGGACATGGGATCAGATGCCGGCATTGAACGTCAGTATCGCCTAGTTTTCAACAGTACAACCTGTAAATTTTTCAGTAATTTACAGATATTTTCAGAATTATTTTTCCCAAAGCTTATCGTAGAGGAAACCGTACTCCTGATTCAGATACCGGATGCCTGCTGCAAAAATCGCCGAATCCCACGTAGAAGAGCACACCCTCGCATGGCTCCGGGAGCTCGGCTACACCACTCTTTTCGGCCCGGACATCGCCCCCGGTGAACCGGGAGCCGAGCGCGAACACTGGCATGACGTGATCCTGAAACCCCGGCTCGCAGCAGCAATCTCACGGCTCAACCCAAATATCCCGGCAGATGCGCAGGAAGCCGCATTGAAAAAGATCCTGCATCCGGACTCCCCCTCACTGGTAAACAACAACCGGACGTTCCACCGGATGCTTGTCGATGGGGTTGAAGTCGAGTACCATCGGCCCGACGGAACGATCAAAGGTGACCAGGTACGGCTGGCCGATTTCGATCACCCGGAGAAGAACGACTGGCTCGCCGTCAACCAGTTCACCGTCATCGAGAACCACCACAACCGGAGACCAGACATCCTTCTGTTTCTCAACGGTCTTCCTATCGTCATCATCGAGCTGAAGAATCCGACCGATGAAAAGGCAACGATCGAGACCGCCTACCGGCAGATCCAGACCTACAAGCAGCAGATCCCGGCCTTGTTCGCCAACAATGAGATGATCGTCATCTCGGACGGTCTCGAAGCCAGGGTCGGCACCCTGACATCCATCCGCGAACGGTTCATGCCGTGGCGGACCATTGAGGGTGAACAGCTTGCCCCGCCAACCCTGCTCCGGCTCGAAGTGCTGATCCGGGGCGCATTCGATAAGCGGCGGCTCCTCGATCTGATCAGGAATTACATTGTCTTCGAGATCGATGACGAGGGCGGGATTGCCAAGAAGATGGCAGGATACCACCAGTATCATGCCGTGAAAAAAGCAGTCGAAAGCACTGTACATGCATCCCGTCCAAGCGGGGACCGGAGGGGCGGGGTTGTCTGGCACACGCAGGGGTCGGGAAAGAGCTTGACGATGGTCTTCTTCACCGGTGAGATTGTGCTCAATCCTGCGATGGAGAACCCTACGATCGTGGTGATCACGGACCGGAACGACCTCGATGACCAGCTCTTCGGTACCTTCTCGCGTTGCCACGAGATCCTCCGGCAGAAGCCGGTGCAGGCAACCGACCGGGAGCACCTCAAAAAACTGCTCGCGGTCGGGTCCGGGGGGATCGTCTTTACCACCATCCAGAAATTCTTCCCGGAGAAGAAAGGCGGCAAATATCCTGAATTGAGCGGGCGCAAGAACATCATCGTGATAACGGACGAAGCCCACCGGAGCCAGTACGACTTCATCGACGGGTTCGCCCGTCATATCCGGGATGCACTCCCCGGGGCGACCTTCATCGGGTTCACCGGCACACCTATCGAGAAGGAGGACAAGAACACCCGACACGTCTTTGGGGACTACATCAGCATCTACGATATCCAGCGTGCGGTCGAGGACAAGGCCACCGTCCCGATCTACTACGAGAGCCGGCTTGCGAAGATCTATCTCGACGAGAAGGAACGCCCGAAGATCGATCCCCAGTTCGAGGAGATCACGGAAGGAGAAGAGATCGAGAAGAAAGAGGATCTCAAATCGAAGTGGGCGGCGCTCGAAGCCGTTATCGGGACGGAGAAACGGGTCTCGCTCATCGCACAGGACATCGTAGATCACTACGAGACGCGGCAGGAGGCCATTGAGGGCAAAGCAATGATCGTCTGCATGAGCAGGCGGATCTGTGTTGATCTCTACAAAGAACTCATCCGGCTCCGTCCGTCATGGCATGCCGATGAGGATGACAAGGGCCTGCTCAAGGTCATCATGACCGGCTCGGCAACCGATGAACTGGAGTGGCAGCAGCATATCCGGAACAAGCCCCGCAGGGAAGCCCTCGCCAAGCGGTTCCAGAAGACAAAGCAGGATGATGACCCAATGAAGATCGCCATCGTCCGCGACATGTGGCTGACCGGCTTCGACGTCCCGCCGCTCCACACCATGTACATCGACAAGCCGATGCAGGGCCATACCCTCATGCAGGCAATCGCCCGGGTCAACCGGGTCTTCAAGGACAAGCCGGGTGGTCTGGTTGTCGATTACATCGGGCTTGGCGATGAACTCAGGAAAGCGATCGCCAACTATACGGAAAACGGGGGCACCGGCAAGACCGCAATCGATCAGGAAGAAGCAGTTGCCGTTATGCAGGAGAAATACGAGATCTGCTGCGGTATCTTCCATGGCTTTGACTGGTCGGACTGGGAAGACCCCGAGCGCCGGCTTGCGCTCCTGCCGGTTGCCCAGAGCGTCATCCTTGGCAAAAAAGAAGGTAAGAAACGGTTCATTGGCGCAGTCACGGAACTCTCCAAAGCCTTTGCCCTTGCAGTCCCTCACGATGAAACAATAGCGATCCGGGACGATGTGGCCTTCTTCCAGGCCGTACGGACCGCGCTGGTAAAATTCGATAGCGATGGTGAAAAGGCAGACCGGACCTGGGACATGGAACATGCGATACGCCAGATTGTCAGCGGGGCGATTGTTTCTGATCAGATCATCGATATCTTTTCTGCTGCCGGTCTCAAGAAACCGGATATCTCGATCCTGTCTGAGGAATTCCTCGCAGAGGTCCGGGGGCTCCCGCAGAAGAACGTGGCAGTGGAACTCTTAAGAAAACTCCTGAACGATGAGATCCGGACCCGGCAGAAGAAGCGGCTCGTCCAGTCCCGTTCCTTTGAACGGATGCTCGAAGAGACCATTCACCGGTACAAGAACCGGGCCATTGAATCCGTTGAGGTCATCGAGGAGCTTATCAGGCTGGCAAAGGAACTGCGGGAAGCGGATAAGCGGGGATTGGAGCTCGGACTTACGGAAGCGGAACTGGCCTTCTATGAAGCCCTTGAGGTCAATGACAGTGCCGTAATGGTACTTGGCGATGAAACGCTCAGGAAAATTGCCCACGAACTGGTAGATCAGATCCGGAAAAATGCCACCATTGACTGGACCGTAAAGGAAGGCGTCAAGGCAAAGATGCGGGTGATGGTGAAGCGTATTCTGACCAAATACCGGTATCCGCCCGATAAGCAGCCAAAGGCAGTGGCGACCATTCTGGAGCAGGCCGAGATCCTGTGCGCTGAGATCAGTGCATGATCTGCACACTCATTTTCCAACCAGACCTTGCCCAAAAAATTTCAATCACCCCCCCAGCCCCTGCTCAAAACCCGCAAGCCGATCAACCGGACCTTGCATGAAAATTTTCAACCAGACCTTGCATGAAAAATTTTAAGCAGACCTTGGTTGCAAAAAGTTAATGGATCTGCCTGAACCTAAAACCAGAAAATTGTCTTCACGTCGCAGGAAAAACCGGGAAATCAACCAGACCTTGCATGAAAATTTTTGAGCAGACCTTGCTTGAAGTGCTTGCAAGCAGACCCTGCGTGAAATTTTTTAACCGGACCTTGCTTGAAAAATTTCAGGCACCCCCCAGGACCCTGCTTGAAACCCGCGAGTGGATCAACCGGACCTTGGTCAAAATTTTTTATGCAGACCTTGGTTGCAAAAAGTTAACCAGATCCGGAAAAAGTGGAGTGTTCAAAAAACAGAACACGCTTAAGCACTTCTTCTTCCAGCCTGCCTTTGGAGATGAGGTGATTGAACCGCGGGGAGACCATTTTGTTGGCGCCAACAAAATGATCAGAATCGTGAGTCAGCGGTTTGAACTGTTAAGTAATCCTTAACAGTTGCGGCAAAAGATGATCTGCCAGCCTATGCAATATCAAAAAAATCGCGTTCAGTTTCAGTTGTTAAGTAATCCTTAACAACTGATCTGAAGGATCTGATGAAACCCGACCGGATATGAAACGCACTTTTGTAGCGTTCCTGAAAATCTGAAAATTTTTCAGCAATTTTTAGTTTTTTAACCATTTCCCAACTACTAATAATTACTAAAATCTACTAAATTAGTAGTTGCTTCGACGGTACTTTTTTAGGAAATGTATATTTTCGGCCTGAGGGATCAGAAAATCGAGCGCGACAACTGGCAGATGTGATCGGTTGTGCTGAGATCATCGCACGATCTGTGCACTCATTTTCCAACCAGACCCTACATAAGAAAAGGTAACCAGATCCGGAAAAAAGGGCTCATTAAAAAAAAGAACACTCACTTCTTCTTCTTTGCCGCTTCCCGCTTCGCCTTCTTCTTCTCCTTGGCCTTCGGCGGTTTCACTTCGCACGGCACGCACTTCTCCACCTTCTCATCGAAGATCCGGTACGCGTTCGCGAGGACGGACGAGTTGGAGATCATACCGGATAAGAGAATCACCTCAAGGATCTCCTCGCGGGTCGCTCCCATCTTCAGCGCCGCCTGCATGTGGTAGCTGGTACAATGCGGGCATTTCAAGGCCGCTCCCACCGCCATGCTGATCAGCTCCACGAACTTCGGGTCGAGCGGGCTCGTCTGCGCCACCGTCCCCTTGTAGAGCAGGTGGGAGATGAGCACCTCGGGCCGCTCCCCCATCCGCTTGAAGACGAGCGGCACCTTGCCGTACTCGACCTCGATCGCCTTCATCCACTCCTCAGCCGTTACATCCGCGCCCTGCTCCACGATGCGGGCAAGGCGCTCCTCGAACTCCTTCTTTGTCGTTTCAGTCATCAGACCACCGTATTCGTCTCAGAGAACGGGAGGATCTTGACAAGGATATAGTCCCGCATCCGCGAGGGCAGGACCTCCGCGATATCCCCGAGAAGGATCCCGTCCTCGACCTCCATCTTCCTGACCTTTTCTGCAAACGTATCGTAGGGCAGCTTCACCCGGAGACCGGCCATCTGCACGGTCAGCGGGGTTGGCGAGGTCACCTCAAGGATCTCGGGGATCTTCTCTTTGATGAGACCCATCAGCCGTGCCGGCGCAACTGAAAGCGGGTCCTTAGCAATCGCGTCCCGCTTCTTCTCAAGCACCCGGGTGATCTCGGCAATGATCTCATCCAGCTTCCCCAGTTCCTCGGCCTCTTTCGTCCTCCGCATGAACCGGCCCACGTTCCCCACGTAGCCGTCCACCGGCGGGTCGATGATCTTCTTCAGGGTCTCGATATCCGGGCCCCCGCAGAGCACGATCGGCACCTCGATCCCGCGCCGGAGCGTGGGCATCTTGTATTCGATGCAGGTCTCGAAGTTGCCAAGCAGGTATACCGCGATGTCGTGCTCGTTGATCACGTCCCGCTCCTCGTCGTTCAGGCCCGCGATCCGCTTCCCCGGGCCCCGGGCCAGGCTCACCATGTTGCTCTTGGCCCCGAGCCTGCGGACGTACTCCGCGATGTCGCAGGAGGGGTGGGGCAGGTGGTGGATCTCAAGGCTCATGCTGACCACCGCGATCTCGGTGCCGACCAGCGGGGAGTCGGTCACTTCGCCAAAGAGCGGCCGCGAGATCTCGCGGATCAGCTCGATATCCTCGCGGGGCACAAAGCACTGGAGCACGACCTCCTGCGCGAGCACGTGCTTCTGGACCACATACCCGCCGAGATCCTCGATTAAGTCCACCACGATGTCGTGCTGGAAGATCCCGCCCTTGTAGGTGACGGGAACGAGCGTCATGGCGGCACCTCGCCCATCTTTTTGTAAAGCGTTGCAACGAGCGTGCCGATATCCTCGGCAAGGGTGTTCTCGCTTGCGACAAACGTGAGTTTGTTCTTCGTGAAGACCTCGCTCCGGAGCCGGAACCCCTCCGGGGCAATGCACCGGAAGGCATAGATGAGATCCTTGTGCAGCGATTCGCTGGGATTGCCGATCACGATCTGCTCGACCTCTGCGGGTGTTGCCTCAACACCGGTCAGGATCACCGTGAACCGGTCGGGCTGGTCCACCTTGTCCTTACCGAAGCGGTCCCAGAAGATCTTCAGCATCGGGGCCAGGTAGGTCTCATCGGACAGGACAAGGGTCATCTTGCCCTCCTGCGGGTTGACATTGGCGCAGTCGCCCACGCGGATGACACTCGTGATCGGTTTCAGGGTAGCGACCGCGATGAAGACCGGGACCTTCGGGTCGATCCAGATGTGGAGCTTGTTTATCACTTTCAAGAGGTTGTGGTCGAGCAGGACGTCGTTTGTGATCTGCTCATAGTACTCGGCGCCCAGCGGCTCGGGGCACTCTATTTTAAAGTACTCAACAGCGAGCATCTTATTCGTCCTTGATGAATCCCGATGCGAGGAGCGCTGATCCCACGGCACCGATGTACTGGGAGTGGTGAGGCACGACAATCTTGGTCTGGAGCAGCTCCCCCATCGCGTGAACAAGTCCCTCGATGAGCGATGTGCCGCCGACCATGATCACCGGCTCCTTGATATCCACTTCCTGCAGCTGCTGCTCAAAGACCTGCTCGGCCACGCTGTGGCAGGCGGCTGCGGCCACGTCCTCCCGGGTGGACCCGGCGGCGAGGGCGTTCACGAGACTCTGGGTGCCAAAGACGATACAGTAACTGTTCATCGGCACCTTGGCGCCAAAGCCCTTCATGGAGAGCGGGCCGAGCTCGGTGATGTCGACACCGAGCCGCTTTGCGGTCATCTCAAGGAACCGCCCGCTGGCTCCTGCACAGATCCCACCCATCGTGAAGACGCCGGGGATGCCGTCCATCACGGCAATGGCCTTGTTGTCCATGCCCCCGATATCGATCACGGTCGCGGGACCGTGCTGCCGGTCCGCAAGGTAGACCGCCCCCTTCGAGTTGACGGTCAGTTCTTCCTGGATCAGGTCGGCGTTCAGGTCCTTTCCCACCAAAAAGCGCCCGTATCCGGTGGTGCCGATGGCCTGGATCTCCTTCATCGTGATGCCGGCTTCAGCAAGGGCGCTCTCGATCACGGTGTGGGCACTCTTCAGGACCTCGGTGGTCGGGGTCCAGCCCGTGCCGATGATCTTGTTATCCTTCATGATGATCGCTTTCGTGGTCGAGGAGCCCGAGTCAACACCAAGGGTGATGCCCTGCTGGGTCTCGCGGGCAAGGAGTGCCCTCCGGCGGGCAATGGTGGAGAGGGCCTCCATTCTCGTGAGGAGCGTGCCGGACGTTGTTCGCTCGGTGAATGAGTAACTGACGACAGGAAGTTTTGAGTTCTCGTGGATGTAGCGCCGGAGTTCGTTTCGCACGATTGCAGCCTCGGCACACCGGAAGCAGGTGGCAATGAAGACGGCGTCGGCCTCCACCCGTCCCTCAACAAGCGCCTTGGCCCGGGCAATGGCGAGCTTGAGGTCGGGGCTCCGTACATCGAGACCGAACGCATCGAAGTCCCGCCGGATGTCCTTGAGGGCAATATCCGGGAAGAAGATCTCACCGTTCACTTCGCGAGCCGCAGCATCGATCTCCTTCTGGACCCCGGAATACTCCGCACCGCAGGAGAGTTGGGCGATCCGTACCGGGGGCGTCATTTCGTACCCCCGAGTTCGTCTAGGAACCGTTTGATCGCGGCCACGAATCTGACGCCCTCTTCCTCGTTCTTCGGGTAGTTGAGATCGAGTTTCGGGATATCCTTCTGGCGCAGGAGGAACTTGATCAGTTCGTTTGTACGGGCACAGCCCATGCATCCGAACGCGAGATCGGCATCGTTGATGATGATCGCGGCTTCGGCCTCCCCGATCATCGGGCCATAGAGTGCCATCCGGCCCCGGACCCCGGCCGGGACCTCGACGGCTGCCCACTTCAGCCCCTTCTTGGGCTCCTCGGGCGTGATCTGGAGGGGCGGGGATTCGAGTCCTGCGGTCTGGATGCGTTCGCGGATGGCAACGGCCGACGAGAGCGGGGTATGGCCGTGCCGGGACACGAGGTCAGAGAGGATCAGGCTCGTTGCGGGATAGATGAAGACTTTTGCCATTTTTCAGGACTCCTGTGCATCGATCAGTTTCTTTAAGGAGGTGATATCGAGGGATTCGTGGGTGAGCGGGTCTGCCGGCGCGGGAACGGTGGCAGCGTCGCGTTTCTTGAGCTCCTCAAGCCCGTGGGAGATATAGGGGATGACGGTCATCTCGAACTCCATGCCGTGGTAGCCGGGGCGTGCGCCGCCAAGGTTTGCCCGGCAGCGCCGGGGATCGCCCGGGGGAAAGCCCCGGTCCTTGACAAAGATATGGTCCGGGTCCACCTTTCGGAGTTCGGTCACGATCCGGTCCACCTCGTCCGGCTTCCCGGTTACCACGAGACCAAAGCAGGTCTCCTTGATCATCGCCCCGCTCGAGACCTCGTACCCCCGGATCGCCAGATCCGCCGGGGTAATCTCGAATGACTCCACGACTACATACTTCGTGACGGTGCCGACAAGGACCGGCTTGTATTCCGTCATCGCTTCACCTCCCTGATATACACCATCTCCCGCTCCTTCACTTTCTTCAGTTTCCCGGTATCGATCACGTGCCCGATGAGATTCGTCCCCTCGAAGGGCTCCGAGGTGGGCCCGAACTCTTTGTTGGCCGAGAGCCTCACCCCGACGAGGCCGGCCCCCTTCCGCGAATCGTTCGTGATGGCAAGGCTCGCGGCCGGGGCCTCGTCAACGGGCTGGTTCTCGGGGGAGATCTTGGTGCCCGGCGCCACCGGCGGTTTGAAGAGCACCACGTCTTCGAACTTGAAGAAGACCGGCATCATGCCGCAGTCGTGCTCTGCAAGGCCGGTGAACCGGCGGAAGACCTCGCAGCTCATCGGGGCTTTAGTATCGTCAAGGGTGATATCGATCACCTTGTCGGAGGGCGCCGTGACCACGGAGACAACCTTCTCGTTCAGGACGTCGAGGGTGGTGCCCGGCTCCTGCGAGATCACGATCCGGTTCTCCCCGGTCTTGTCCGCGTTCAGGGTAACCCCAACAGCAGCGGCAATTGCCAGTGCCTCTTCAAGCGGCCTGCCGAGCAGGTCGATCCGCTGCGGGGTCACCGAGACAGAAAGCACATCGTTCTCCTTTGCGAGTTTTGCGAGTTCGATCCCGTATACCACCTGCCCGGCAATGTTGTGGGCCATGCTTGCCGGCACATCGGTACGGTAGATGGCGATCCCGCCGGCCGATCTGCCGGTGTTGCGGACGGTGACGGCTCCCTCGCGCCGCGGCCCGCGGACCTCGCGGCCGATCGTATCGGGCTCGGTGCGCCGGGCATCGAAGATATGGGTGCTTGATGCCCTCCCGACCACAAAGGTGCCGTTCTGGAGGGTGAGGAGCAGGTGCTCCACGCTCTGGGCCGCCTCGGTGGTGATCTTCCCTTCGCTGTATCCGCGTGCCACGATCTCAAGCCGGGTCACGATCTGCATCCCGTCTTCGAGCACGAGGCCTGAGTCGGTGGTGGTGAACGAGCGGCTGGTATCCGCCCAGCTGACCACCGGTTCGATTGCCGTGATCCGGTCCCCGGTGGTGAACCGGTCGAGCACGCCCTTCCCGCTGACGACCCTGCCGACAACCCCGCCGCTCTCGTCAGCGCCGTGGTCAGCCGAGTGCCGGGTCCTGGCAAGGATCAGGTACGACCGTTCCGGCTCGTACCCGCCGCACCCGAGGATCACGTCGCCCCGTTCGTACACCCAGGGTTTCCGGGCCGGCTTAATGGATGACGGGAAGGGACCAAACGCCGCAGCGTACCGGTCATTCCAGTGGAGTGCCAGTTTTCCGATACTATCCGGCGCAGTAAAAAGAGCGGTATCCTGACCGGCCGCCTCCAGGGTGAACTCCCCTGCAGTCGTGGTGATCGCAAGGCTTGCGGTCTTCATCTGCTCCTGCGTTGCCGGGCGGATGATCCCGATAGCACATCCCGGGGGATGGCCGGATATCACGGAAGAGAGCTGGCTCCCTTCCGCCAGTTCCATCCTCTTACCGTCGAGGTGGATCGTGATCATGGAGGCCTCAGGCTGCAGGCTGGCTCATGATCTTCCGCTCTTCCTCGGTCAGCATCGCGAGGATCTCGGCGGTCTTCCCGATCTGGATGATCTTGCCGCCCCGCATCAGGGCCAGGCGGTCGCAGATGTCCCGCACGAACTCCATGTCGTGTGATACAACGATGAAGGTCTCGTCCATCTCCTCGCGGGAGTGCATGATCGAGTGCTTCACGTCGATCTTCGTGATGGGGTCCATCGTGCCGGTAGGCTCGTCGAGGATCACGATCCTCGGTTCGCGGATCAGGACCTGCGCGAGCGCGACCCGGTGCCGCTCTCCCTCGGAGAGCTGGGCGGGCATGCGGTTCAGGATCTCGGCGCTCTTGGTATCGGAGAAGCCCGCCATCTTCAGGGTGACGAGTGCCTTTCGCATGGCCAGTTCCTTCGGGAATTCCAGGCCGATCGCATCGGTGAGGTTGTCGAGCACGGTCCGGTGGGGGAAGAGGTCGTACTCCTGGTGCAAAAGCCCGATATAGCCGGTGGCCCTCCCGCGCTGCTCAACTCCGGGCTTTGTCATATCGATCCACTCATCACCGATACGGACATTGATCTCGCCGCTTGTCGGCTCAACAAGACCGGCAATGATTCCGGAGAGCGTGGTCTTTCCCGCCCCACTCTTGCCGATGATACCAAAGATCTCCTTCGTGTAAACTTCGAACGAGACGCCGTTGACCGCTTTGACAACGCCCCGGTCCACCGATATGTAGCGCTTGATCAGGTCCCGGGCAACCACGACCTTGTCCCCGAGTTCTGCCTCCTCAAACTCTTCGGTGTCGTCGCACCCTTTCATGAACTCCGCGATCACGTCTTTGGGCGCACCAATCTTCTCGATCTTCCCGTCCACGAGCAGCATTGCGCGGTTCGCCACATCCTCGATCACCTGAGAGAAGTGCGAGGTGACGACGATACCCATATTATTGGTCTTTGCCGCATCGATCAGCATCGCGTGCACGACTTTGGCGGTACCCGGGTCAAGCGTACCGGTCGGTTCATCGGCAAAGAGCATGAAGGGCTCTTTTGCAAGCTGGCGGGCGAGCACGACCCGCTGCTTCTCTCCCCCCGAGAGGTCGCGGGCAATGTGCATCATCCGGTGGGAGAGCCGGACCTGGTCGATTAAGTCCGCGGCCCTGCCGATGGCCTTCTCCTGCGGGTAGTTGATGTCATCGAGCGCGTGAAGCACGTTCTCGATCACCCGGTCGTCCCCGTACAGGGCAAAGGTCCGCTGGAACATGATGGCGGTGCGGCGCATCAAGCGGCGCTTCAGGTCCTCGTCTTTCTCATTCCAGAGATCGATATCGTGTTTTGATAAGGTGCTGCCACAGTGGGGGCAGGGCTTGCTCGCGGCACTGCCAACATCCATGTAATCGCACTTATCGCAGGCGGCCACGTGGTACACGATCCGCCCGCTGGTCGGTGGCTGCTCAACGCCGCGGATGAGGTGCATCAGGACCGTCTTACCGGCGCCGCTCCTGCCGATAATCCCGAGGATCTCGCCCTCGCCAATCTCAAAGGAAATATTCTTGAGAACCTTCTCGCCGTCAAAATCCATGGAGAGGTTGTCAACCGTGATCAATGGAGCCTTCATAATACCCTTGTATCTAATGTGACAGAGGTAGGATATTACCTTTTATGTGATGCACTACAGTCGTCACGATCGCTAATTTTTGCGGTTCCTGCGATGAGGTCCTGGACGATCGCGAGAACCTCGCTGACATTCTTCACCACGTGGTCGGCAGCCTTGTACAGGTGCTCGGGCCGCTCCCCCGGCTGCTGGGTGGTGAGGACCGCAATATCGGCGCTCCTGAGCGCCAGCAGGTCGTTGATCCCGTCCCCCACCATCACCACCCGGTCGTACTCCTGCCGGAGATCCTGGATGATCTGCGCCTTGACGGTTGGTGTGGCAACCCCGTACACCCGGTCATGGGGAATGCCGAAGTGATCGGCCATCCGTTCGAGCTTCGTGACCCGGTCCCCCGAGGCAATGAACGTGGGAACGCCCATCCGGTGCAGGGCGGTGATCGTCTCCTTTGCCCCGTCAAACGGCCATCCCCCGGCGGTGATGGTGAACTCCACCGCATTGTGGGCCATGTTGATGATCGCGCCGCTGTTGAGGGTGACCATGTACTCCTGCTTGCAGACGGTCCAGACATTGCGGATGCACTCCTGCAGGTCCCCGGCAAGGGCCCGCTTGTCGGTGTAGAGCACATCGCCGATATCCTCGGCAGTCACGATCTTCCGCGTGCAGCTGACGCCAAACCCGATGTTCCGGTCGATCAGGTACGCGGAGAGGGGCATTGCTGGATCCGCTGCCATCAGATCCTTGGAATGGACGGGGAGCACGATCAGCACCCGGTCCGTTGAACTGAAGGTCAGGGTGGTGGTCTCAACCCCGGGAAGCAGCTGACGGTTACAGATATCCTTTGCAACCCGGTAGGTATTCAGCAGCGTTCCGGCACTGTCAAAGACCACGGCAACCGACATGACTGACTCCTTTCAATACCTTATTGAGCTTCCCTGATATATGGGATCAATGAGATGATCGTTACTGAAACTGCGGAGAAGATAAAGAGCATGGAGATCCGGGGCGCCGGGAGGATCGCCCGTGCGGCGGCAGAGGCCCTCCGGGATCATGCCCTTTCAATCAAGGCACAAAACAGTGCCGCGTTCCGGCAGGAGATGGAGCGGGCGGCAGCCGAACTGGTGGCAACGCGCCCGACGGCCGTCTCGCTTCCGAACGCGGTCCATTTTGTCATGGCCGGGCTTGGTGCAGCGAAGACTGCGGACGAAGCACAGATCGGCGTAGTCCGTCGCGCCGAGCAGTTCATCCAGTCCTCGCAGCACGCGGTGGAGAAGATTGCCGAGTTCGGCGCCCGGCATATCCGGGACGGGGACGTGATCCTCACGCACTGCAACTCGGAGGTGGCACTCGGCTGCATGATCGAGGCCCACCGGCAGGGCAAGGAGATCGAGGTCTTTGCAACGGAAGTCCGGCCGCGGAACCAGGGACACATCACGATCCGGACCCTGAACGATGCCGGCATCAAGACGAACTTCATCGTCGATTCAGCGGTCCGGTCCTTCATCCACGATGTGGATCTCGTGATCGTCGGGGCGGATGCGGTGACCGTGAACGGTGCGGTGGTGAACAAGATCGGCACCTCGCAGGTGGCCCATACGGCAGCCGAAGCCCGCGTGAACGTGATCGTGGCAGCCGAGACCTACAAGTTTGCGCCCCGGACCGTTGTCGGGGAACTGATCCGGATCGAGGAACGCCCGCCCGGCGAGGTACTGGCAGACGAGATCGCAAAGACGCTTCCCCATGTTACCGTACGCAACCCGGCATTCGATGTGACCCCCGCTGAATATATCGATCTCATCGTCACCGAACAGGGCGCGATCCCCCCGCAGATGGCCTACGTGATCATACGGGAGTATCTCGGCTGGGATATCAGCGAATTCCACAAGGCCTTCGATATGCCTCCGGGAAACGGGGAATAATCTCTTTTTTGGAACCACAGGTCGGGGGATATGGGTTCCGATGGTTTTATTGAACGGAACAGCGCCAGAGCTGTAGGCAATACCGGCAGCCCAATCACCGGGCTGGCCAACAGCAACTTCAGAGGATTAGTATGGATATTCCTTTCTCCAAACTGCACGGAAATGGCAACGATTTCATCGTGATCGATGAATTCCGGCACACAATTATCCCGGACGAGATGAAAGCGCAGTTTGCAGCCCTCTACTGCGACCGCAGATTCGGCATCGGGGCGGATGGCGTCATCTACCTCCTCCCTTCAGAAAAAAGTACGATCCGGATGCGTATCCTGCAGCCGGACGAGAGCGAGGCCGAGATGTGCGGCAACGGCATCCGCTGCATTGCGAAGTTCGCATTCGATGCCGGCTACGTGAAGGAGTCCTGCACGGTAGAGACCCCTGCCGGTGAGATCGGTGTCTCGATGGGATACAAGGAGGATCAGTTCATGGCAAGCATCACCATGACCCCCCCGGTCTTTGCAAGGAAAGAAATTCCGGCCACCGGCAAGGGTGAGTACAAGGAACAGATCGGGGCGTACGAGGTTCATGCGGCAAACACCGGTGTACCGCACGCGGTGATCGTGGTAAAAGACGTGGATGCGGTGGAGCTCGAAAAGGATGCACCCGCCATCCGCCACCACAAGTCCTTCCCGAAAGGAACGAACGTGAACTTCGTGGAGAAGACCGGTAAGAACAGTATCCGGATCCGCACCTTCGAGCGCGGGGTCGAGGGAGAGACGCTCTCGTGCGGTACCGGGGCCACGGCATCGGCCGCAGTCCTGCACCATATCGGCCTCGTGGGCGATGTGGTGAACGTGGAGACCAGCGGCGGGCCGCTGGTCATCACCTTGAAAGACGGGAACGCCATCATGCAGGGCCCGGCAGCAACGGTCTTCTCCGGCATCATCCCCTTCTGATCTCTTTTTTGTGTTGTGTTTGTGCCACGGCGCCGGAGGTATCGCGTTCACGTGAAACCGGCAAGGGTGGCCTGTCGTGCGATTCCGGAGAATGCGAGATAGGGCAGCGCCCGCTTCAGGCCGGAGACCGGCATGCCGAGATCCCGGGGTGTTCTCAAAAGGCGTTCCTCGCGTGCAAAGATGATGGCGTGGGCGGTGGCCGGGCCAATCCCGGGAATGCGGATGAGCTCGTCAAATGATGCGGCATTGGGATCGAGCGGGTCATTTCCGCGGGCAAGGAGCGCCTTGGGGTCGTCGTTGGGGAGCGTATCGTGCCCGTCCAGGAGTGGCAGCAGTTCCGCCCGCTCATAACTGTACTCCCGGATAAGGTAGTCCATCTGGTACCACCGGCGCGAGCGCCAGGCCGGGGTGCTTTCGTGGGATGCGAGCCGGGTATCCGGCAGTGCATGGAAGGCCGAGTAATAGATCCGCGAGGGGATCACCCGCTCGTAGAGCGAGGTCACGCAGTCGAAGATCTCCCGGTCAGTCTCGCCCGCTGCACCGACCACCATCTGCGTGGTGTGCCGCCCGGGTGCCGCTTCCGCGATCCAGTCGATTCGCTTCAGGAGGTCGCCGGCGTAGTCCTTGATCCCGGAAAGGGCACGGAGGCGGCTCTCCCCGGTGGTCTCGATATTGAGGCTGAGTTCGTTGGCCCACCGGGCTGCCTCACGGATATCCTCCCGCTGGGCCCCGGGCAGGATCTTCAGGTGCAGGCACCCGTCGTATCCTTCAAGCCTGAGGATGCGGGCGGTCTCGATGAGTTCTCCCATCACCTCATCGGTGTCGTGCGGGATCCCTGACGTCAGGAAGAGCCCCCCGGCCAGGTTCTTCCGGTACTGGTCGAGGACCAGGTCCGCCAGTTCGCGGGGGGCAAAGGCAAGCCGGGACCGGTTGAGCCGGATGGAGCAGTAGGCACAGTCATACGAGCAGCTGCCATGGAGGAGCACCTTGAGCATCCGGTTACAGCCGCCTTCCGTATGCCGGTTATACGTGATGCAGGCACCCGATGTGAGCATCTGCATGCACTCCCCCGGCATGCAGACATCATACTGGCTGCCGGAGGTCAGCCGCATCAGTTTCTCGCTGCACCCGGTCATGCAATTCCGTTGTGCAGGAGCTGGATTTAAGCACAGAGAACGCGGGGGGTGAAAGTGCAATCCCGCATCGTCATTCCTGCTCCCCGTATTCAGGGCGTGTCTGGTGCGGACGGCCCGGTCTTTCGCCCGCTGATATCCCGGGAGATGTTCAAAAATTCCTTTACCTGCCCCGATCTGTCCCGGACAATCCGGGTCGTGGACTCAAACCGGAGGTACCGTCCGTCCTTGTGCCGGAACCGGAAGCTGGACGTAACGGTATCCTGCCCGCTTTCGCGGATTGCCGCAAGATCCTTTACCACGCCCGGAAGATCGTCGGGATGTATCATCGAAAGGACGGGTTTTCCTAAGACATCTTCTTCCGTGTACCCGAGCAGCGTGGTGACCGACGGGGAGGTGTAGGTGCAGACGCAGTCCGGGGAGAGCCGGTGGATGATATCCACGGAGTGCTCGGCAATGAACCGGTTGTTCTGCTCGTTCTGCCGCTGCTCCTGTTCTGCGGCAACGCGTTTGGTGATATCCCGGGACACCCCGAGCACCGAGGTCACATGCCCCTCTGCGTCAGGGATTGGCACCAGCGCGTGATCGAACCACCGGATCTCTCCCCGGACACTCATCGGCCCCTCGCTCCGTACCGGCTGGCCTGTTGCAAATATGTGCTGGAGTGCCTGGTACTGGCGGTCGGAGATATCTGTCGGGAAGTTGGCACTGCGGGGGTGGCCGATCACGGCGGCTGCCGGTTTGCCGAGGAAATCTGCGGCCCTCTGGTTGATGTAGAGCACCGTGTCTTTCGGATCGATGACAAAGATCATGTCTTCAGATGACTCGGCCAGGGAGCGGTACCGGGCCTCGCTCTCGCGCAGGGCCGCCTCGACCCGGTTGCGCTCGGTGATGTCCCGGACAAAGCAGAATTTATACTCCTTATCGCCCCGTGCGACATAGACCGATCCGATCTCCACATCGATGAAGACGCCATCCTTGCGACGGTGCCGGCTCAAAAAGAACTGCGTCTTCTTCTGCCGCACATCGGAGAAATGCTCTGCCCATTGCTCCGGCGTGAGATCGGGAACCAGACCGGAAATATTCATGGAACAGAGCTCTTTTTGCGAATAACCGGTTGTCCTGCAGGCTGCGTCATTGACGTACAGGAAATTGCCCTTTAGGTCCATCCAGAAGACTTCATCATAGGTGCTGTCCACCGAGATCTTCAGGAGCCGAAGCTGCTCTTCAGCCTCCTTGCGCTCGGTGATATCCCGAACGAGCGAGAGAACCACGGACTCTCCCCGGAATTCGAAGATATGGGTATTGACCTCAACCGGGATGCGCCGCCCCTCCTTTGAGAGGAGGTCCATCTCGAAGGTGGCATGCCCGCGCTCCTTGAGTACCCGTGCATTTCGGCTCAGGATCCCGGCACTCTCCGGGGCTACGATCTCCTTTGGCGCGATCGTAAGGAGTTCCTCCCGGGTGTACTGCAGCACGCGGCAGGCCTCCGCGTTCACCTCAAGGAATCTCCCTGGTACTCCGTCCCTCTCCAGTTTCTGGAGCAGGATCAGGTCATTGGCATTGTTGACGAGGGTACGGAACAGTTCCTCGCTCTCGCTTAAGAGTGCCTCGCTCTGTTTCCTCTCCGTGATATCATCGAAGAGGATCGAGACCCCTTTCTGGCCGTTATTGAAGACGGTAGGGACAACCCGGCAGGAAAAGACCTTTCTCTTTTGAGGAACGGCAAGTTCGCCATGGTACTCCGTGCCGGTAAGCCCGTCGTGGATCCAGGCAAGGACCGTGGGAAATGTCTCGTCGAAGTAGAGCGGTATTTTTGAGAATTCGATGTTCTTTCCTATGAGTTCCTTCTCGGTGCTCCCGAGCAGGTTGATAAAAGGCTGGTTCAAGAAAACGATGCGGAGGCTGGCATCCAGCTGCAGGACGAGTTCTGTTGAGATGGAAAGCACTGAAGAGACCGGCAGCCGGGATGAGAGGGAATAGATCTTCGCCATGCCGAAGTGGCGCATCTCCACCTGGCCGGTGACGAGGAGATTGTCGAGATACCGCCCTGCGGTATTCCGGTTGATGCCCCCGTGCTTCACGATCTCCGTGATACTGAGGCCCTGCGGGTTCTCCTGCAGAAGATCCGTTATCTTGGATGTGATCTCCCTTCTCAGTGCCATAGGTCAGGAAATATTCGCGTAATAAGATATAAATTTTCAGCGGGGCGGGAGATTACCGGAGGGCAATTCCGTCTTCCACAATCGCGTAGTCGAAGGATGCGCCCTCGGGCCGGGAGCGGTGCTTGACGAGCCGCGCTCTCCTGATCCCAGGCATCTCGGTCTTTTCGAGCCGGATGATCACCTTCGAGAGGTGTTCGAGCGCCGTTCCGCCGAGCCCGAAGTAGGTGTTCTTCACGGTGTCCATGTACACCTGGTTGGTGATGATCACCGGGAGCTCGTAGCGTTTCGCGTACCCGAGGAGATGGAGCATCTGCCGGGTGAGCGCCTGCATAGCGTCCCGCCCCTTCTCAAGGTCGGTGCGGTACAGGGCGGTGGCGGAGTCCATGACGAGCAGGCCCGGCTTGTGGGCCTTCAAGACCTTATCAGCTTCAAGGATCATCGATCCCTGGTGTTCGAAGTCCACGGGTTCGAAGAGGAAGAACCGGTCGGCGATCTTCTCGGCATCTGCCCCGGCAATCTGCCGGAAGCGCTCGATCGAGAAGCCTTCGGAATCGATGTACACCACGGCCCGGCCGGCCCGCAGGCAGGCAACCGCGGCGATCGTGCAGAGGGTGCTCTTGCCGCTTGCCGGTTCCCCGTAGAACTGGGTGACCGTGCGCAGTTCAAGGCCGCCCCCGAGGAGGGTATCAAGGGCCGCATTCCCGCTGGTCTGTTTCTCGATCTTCATGGTCCCTCCGTATCATTGGAAATATCGTCAGGAAGAAGAGATAAGAGTAACGGCTTGTCTCTCGCATCTTCCGGATCCCATGACCGGTGCTGTTACGTTCCCGTCTTCTCAAGGAGATAGCAGATCGTGCCCTCCTCGGCACCGGTGCCGGAGAGCGGGAGATCGGTCGTTGTAAACCCGTTCTTTTCAAGGACCCGGATGGACGCCCCAAGGTCAGGATAGGTCGTGGCAGTGATCCGCCGGATGCCCGGCAACGAGAAGAAGTGGGGGATCAGGTGACGGATCGCTTCGGTTGCGTAGCCCCGGTTCTGGAACTCATCGAGCACGGAGTACCCGAGCATCACGGCATCGGGAGTGGATTCCATGGGCAGGACTCCGCCGCTTCCGATCAGTGTTCGTGATCCCACGGTCAGTTCATTACGGACCCAGTACCATGTGGAGAACCCCGATACACCGGTGTCAGCACACATCCGGATAAATTCCCGGATCACGCCCTCATCCATGATAGCTGGCGGCCATGCGGCGGGAATTTCAGCATCGAGACGCCGGGCCAGTTCTTTTTTGTCATTAAGGTCGCTCTCAAGAATCTCAACGGTGACCCTGATGAGTTCGAGTCGCGGGGTCCTGATACTGGCGGTCATGAGAAAAAATTATTGGGGGACTTGCACGTGTCCGGTTTTTACCCGTTCCCACGCGGCCACTTCCACGAGCCGGAGCACGTCCCGGACCGGCATGTCACTTTCAGCAGCAGCGGTTCGTGCCGGTTCGAACTCCGCCTTCAGCGTGTACACCGAGCCGTGCATCCACCCGAGTTTCACCGGCAGCTTGTGGCGCTTCCCGGCAAGTTCGATCTCCACCTCTTCGATGGTCCGGTCCGCGATGAAGCGGTGGACCGCCGGGATGCAGCGGATGCCCAGCGACCCGAGTTCACGGGCCATCAGTTCTGCGAGCTGCACGCTCATCTCTGGGAGGCTGATCACCCGGATCAGGTACCCGGGCCGGCCCTTCTTCATCTTGATCGGCGTGGCACTCGCATCGCGGGCCCCGGCCTCCATGAACCGGGCGATCGCGTGGGCAATCACCTCGCCGCTCACATCGTCCACGTTCGTTTCGAGGATGTCAACGGTGTCCTGCGCCAGTTCTCCCGATGTCCCGGGAGCACCGGTCGTCTCCACGACCATGGCCCGGAGCACGTTGGGGGTATGCGCCGGGTCGCGGGTGCCGGCCCCGTACCCCACGGTTTTGATCGTGTACGCCGGCAATTCACCGACCGCCCGGGTCGCGAACTCTGCGAGCAGTGCTGCCCCGGTCGGGGTGCAGAGTTCCCCGGTATGGACACCGGAGATCGTGGCAAGGTTCGTGTGCCGGAGGAGAGCCGCTGTTGCCGGCGCCGGGATCGGGAAGGTGCCGTGCGACCCGGTGCCGGTCCCGTGACCGAGCGTCAACGGCAGGATCTGTATTCCGTCTATGCCCAGCGTGTGAAGGGCGGTGCAGGCCCCGATGACATCCGCAATCGCGTCATCGGCCCCGACCTCGTGGAAATGCACATGGGTCCCGTGCACCTCCTCCTCGGCCGCATTGATACGGAGAAAGACCCGTTGTGCCATCGCGAGCGCCGGTGCCGGCACGTGGGGGGCGGCCTCTTCGATTCGTTTCAGCACATCGGTGAGGGTCCGGTGGACCGGCAGCGCCTTTGTATCGATCTTCAGCGCCTGTATCCCCGCCCGGGTCACGGGGGAGATCTGCGGTTCTGCTACCACGGCTCTCATCGCTTTAATGACGATCTCCCGGTCTGCCCCGCAGTCCAGCAGGGCAGCAGTGATCATATCGCCCGCCGCCCCGTTGAACGGGTCGAGTATGAGGTAGCGCATTATCAGTACCTATTTATCCCTGCGTATATGACCTTTAAGGTAATGCCAGAAGTGCAATTGAGGGTGGATTCCGCATACCCCGGCGATCAGGGTGGCGGCAAGGCCCGGCTGGATCCTGAGACAATGCTCGCACTCAAGATTTCGCCCGGCGATCTGGTCGCGATCGAAGGAAAGCGCCGCACCGTTGCAAAGGTCTGGCGGTCTCTGGTCGAGGACTGGAACCAGAAGAAGATCCGGATCGACAACTTCACCCGGATCAATGCCGGTGTCAGCATCGGCGACAATGTCAAGGTTACAAAGATTACGGATGAGATCGAGGCAAAACGGGTCGTGCTCGCCCCTCCTGAGGATCTCCCGAAGAAGATCCCGATCGCCAACAACCCGCATGTGGTGAACGGCCTGATCGACTTCCCGGTAGGGAAGAACGATACCGTCCCGGTGATGCTGGGCCTGCCGTTCATCCAGCCGCAGATCATCGGGTTCAAGGTCGTCGAGATCGAACCCGAAGAAGCGGTCATCATCACCAAGAATACCTCCATCGAATTTTCAGATAAGCCGGCAGCCGGTTTCGAAGGTGTAAAAAGGTTCAGCTACGAGGACATCGGGGGCCTCAAGGATGAACTTCAGCGGCTCCGCGAGACGATCGAGCTGCCCCTCCGGCACCCGGAGCTCTTCCAGAAGCTCGGGATCGAACCCCCCAAGGGTGTCCTCCTCTATGGTCCGCCCGGTACGGGCAAGACCCTGATTGCAAAGGCAGTGGCAAGCGAGAGCGGTGCGCACTTCATCTCGATTGCCGGCCCTGAAGTGATCTCGAAATATTACGGTGAGAGCGAGCAGCGGCTCCGCGAGGTCTTTGAGGAGGCACGCGAGAACGCACCATCGATCATCTTCATCGACGAGCTCGATTCCATTGCCCCCCGGCGCGAGGAAGTGACCGGGGAGGTGGAGCGCCGGGTCGTGGCCCAGCTCCTGACTATGATGGACGGTCTTGAAGAACGCGGGCAGGTCGTTGTGATCGGCGCCACGAACCGAGTCGATGCGATCGATGCGGCCCTGCGCCGGCCCGGCCGGTTCGACCGGGAGATCGAGATTGGTGTCCCCGGCGAACCCGACCGGATCGAGATCATGAAGATCCACACCCGGGGCATGCCTCTCTCCGAGGATGTCAGCCTGGACGTGCTCGCCCAGCAGACCCACGGGTTTGTCGGGGCCGACCTCGCGGCCCTTGCCCGGGAAGCAGCGATCCGCGCCCTGCGGCGCTACCTGCCGGACCTTGACCTCGATGCGGAAGAGATCCCGGCGGAAGTGCTGGACAACCTCAAGGTCTATGCAAGCGACTTCCGGAGTGCCCAGCGCGATGTGGGCCCGAGCGCGATGCGCGAAGTGATGCTCGAAGTCTCGCACGTGAAGTGGCAGAACGTTGGTGGTCTCGACGCGGCCAAGACCGAGGTGCGGGAAGCGATCGAGCTCCCGCTCACTGACCGGCAAAAGTTCGAGGATCTCGGCATCGAGCCCCCGCGGGGCATCCTCCTCTATGGTCCGCCCGGGACTGGCAAGACCCTGATCGCAAAGGCGGTGGCGAGCGAGAGCGGCGCGAACTTCATCCCGGTCCGGGGCCCCCAGCTCCTCTCCAAGTGGGTGGGCGAGAGCGAGCGGGCGGTCCGCGAGGTCTTCAAGAAGGCCCGGCAGGTCTCGCCGTCGATCATCTTCTTCGATGAGATCGATGCGCTGGCCCCGGCCCGCGGTACCAGCAGTGACTCGCATGTGAGCGACAATGTGCTCAACCAGATCCTCACCGAGATGGACGGCCTCGAAGAACTCAAGGACGTGGTGATCATGGGCGCCACCAACCGGCCCGATATCGTGGACCCGGCGCTTTTGCGTGCGGGACGGTTCGACCGGCTCGTGTACATCGGCGAGCCCGGGCCCGAAGACCGGAAGAAGATCATCGGCATCCATATCCGGTTCATGCCCCTTGACGGCTCATCGCTCGACGAGATCGTGCAGCTGACCGACCGGTTCAACGAGGACGCGCTCGGGGAACTGGTGGAGAAGCTAGGGAAAGACACGGCCGTCACTGCGGCTGATGTGAAGGCCGCCATCACCCCGGCACAAGAGGACAGTGTCGGGCTCCCCACGGGTCTGCGGAGGAGACGCCTTCTGGAGCTGCTCTCCGAGAAGAAATTATCCTTCACCGACCCGGCCCGCGAGAAGCTGGCCGCAGAGCTTGCCGGCATCACGGAAGGTTTCGTTGGTTCGGATCTCGAATCCCTCTGCCGGGAAGCAGGCATGCTGGCCCTCCGGGACAACGCAACGACTGTAACAAAGAAGCACTTCGAAGAGGCCCAGAAGAAGGTTCACCCCACGATGAACGAGAACCTCCGGCAGTATTATGCCAAGATCCAGCAGCACTTCAAGGGCGGGCTGCCAAAAGTGGTCCAGCCGCCGGAATACCAGTAACTCAATTTTTTTAAAATAACTTCACGGGTGACGGTGAAAACAGTTCCATTCGCCTGGTACCAGACCGGTTACCGCATCTCAACGTCATTTTCTTCTGACTCTAAAACCAGATTACAGGGATCGGATCCTTCACTGTGTTTGTGATCTCCTCCAGAAATATGAGCGTCACATTGTACCAGATGCGGACACTCTGTGCAGTCAAAAATGGTTTTTGTGGTCATGGAATCATCCAATATCCAGTAATTCCGATGTTTTTGGTATAACCGTTTTGATAATTTGCAATTTTTGCAAGATCTGGGGATTTATTTTCTATGGGCCGGGTTTCCCCCGGTACTATCCCGGCACGTACTTGCGCAATCGTTTCGTGAGCTGGAGCTTGTGTTCTGCCTCCTTTGTCTTCTCCTCTTCAATGATGCCGACGATCTCCCGGATCGGTTTTACCAGGGAATAGATCTTGAGCGGACGTCCCTTGGTCGTTGCCGGGCTGTCCCTTACTGCGACCCAGTGCCTGCCAACCAGGTGTTGCATCGCCATACACACCTCGGGCTGGCGGAGATCGGTGCTCCGCTCAATATCACGCGAGGTTGTTTCTGGCATATTTGCCAGAAAAACAAGCACCATAGCAATATTTCTCTTCGTTCCCAGTTCAACAAAGAGATTGACGAGTCTCTCCTCCTTCTCGGTAAAAAATGTGACACTCCGGGTTCTCATGGTATCATTGCCTCACTCGATCGGAACGGTATGCCGGCACCCATCTGCGGGTGTCCACACTCACCTTCCAACCGTGCAGATATTTTGTATTTAATTTTTCA
Organism: uncultured Methanoregula sp.; assembly: GCA_964592875.1. GTDB lineage: Archaea > Halobacteriota > Methanomicrobia > Methanomicrobiales > Methanospirillaceae > Methanoregula. The sequence continues at coordinate 79,140 of CAZQGG010000003.1, read as the reverse complement.
GGATAATTAAAAAGGCGATAACTGAAATTTTTTTTGCGGTCATTCTTGGAAATCCACACTCTGCATTCGACCTCACCCGCTCACCAGCATTGCCACACCGATCAGGACCAGCAGCCCGGCAAATGCAATCTGTAAATTCCGGCCGGTGCAGGCATGGGCGCACCGCACGCCAAGCCGGGCGAGCGGGATCGTAGTGATGGCGAGGATCGCGAAGGTCACGAGATCCACGTACCCGAGCGAGTACTGCGGCAGGCCGGCAACACCCCATCCGTTGATGATATACGCGGTCACGGCCCCGGCTGACGAGAAGATGAGGCAGGCTGATGACGTCCCGACCGCCCGGTGGATCGGGTAGCCGAGCAGGATGACGAGCGCCGGGACTAAAAGAGCCCCGCCCCCGACACCGGCAAGGCCCGAGACCGTGCCGATACAGAATCCCAGCAGGATATGGATGCCCGGCGATCCCTTCGGCTCGCAGGTTTTGCACGCGTGGAGGTGCCAGATCATGCGGATGGCGATCGCGATGACCAGACCGGCGAAGAAGACCCGGAGCACGATGCCCGGCAGGTGGGCGGCGAGTGTGCCCCCAAGAAGTCCCCCGAAGACTGCCGCGATCCCCATCGGTACCGCGGCCTTCCAGTTCACCGCACCCCGCGTGTGGTGGCCGAGCGCCCCGCTCAGCATGGTCGGGAGCATCACGGCAAGCGAGGTGCCAAAGGCGAGCCGGGTGGCAAGGGTTCCGTCCATTCCCCCGGCGGAATAGAGCCAGAACTGGACCGGGGACATGAGCACCCCGCCGCCGATACCAAAGAGCCCGGAGGCCGTGCCGGCGCCGATGCCTGTCAGAACGAGGCACACTGCCTGCACGAGAAAGTCCATGATCTGCTCCGGAGTTGTTGCAGAGTTATTATCTGCCGGGTCTCAATAGTCTAACGCGGCAACATCCGATGATCGGTACCGGGCGAATGTCCGTGACATGGAAAATATCGGGGTCCGGATTATGAGAACCGTCGATATACCCGGGCTGCCCGGCTCATAAAAAAAATCAAAAGGGAATGGGGGATTGTACCCTATTCGCAATAGATATCGCTTGCCCACTCTTCAACGATCCGTTTCGGGGGCCGGCCGCCCCGGTGGTGCCGGTGCTGCTGGGACGAGCGGTCCTGCCCTGACTCTTCCTCGTCTTCGTTATCGGATTCTTTCTCTTTTGGTGGCCCGGCAGGAGTTTCCTGTGCGGGTCGCGGGGGCCGGTCCCGCCGGAACCGGTGCCGCTGGTTTCCCTGGCTCTGGTTACGGCCCCGGTTGCGATCGTCCCTGCGCTGCCCCTGCTGCTGCGGGCCGGGGTTCGATCCCTGCGGACTGGCTGCAGGCTGGCTGACGGCCGGGGCTTGGGGCTGGTGTGACTCTTCCGTCATAATTGTCCGGCTGATATTTCGGGGCAGAGAAAGAAATAGTTTGGCATCGTCCGGGCCGGTCCGGGCCCTGTAGAAAATGAACACCTATATACATCAGCGCCCAATTTTGTATTCAGAACGTCCTATCCATGTCCAACGTATCCACCCTCATCGATTCCAAGAGCGTTCCCGAGGCAAAGGCGGCGCTCGTCTGCCCCTCGCGGAACGAGACCTACAGCTTCAAGACGCTCCGCGAGGAGATGAACCGGGTTGGCCAGGGTCTTCTCTCGCTTGGCGTGAAGAAAGGCGACCGGGTCTGCATCTATCTCGACAGTTCGCCCGAGTACCTGATCAGTTATTTTGCGCTCTGGCGGATCGGTGCGGTTGCGGTACCGACCAACATCGTGTACAAAGGCGAGGAACTCCAGCACGTGATCCGCGATGCCGGCGCCATTGCCGTGATCACGGACCAGCAGGGAGCTCTCGTGATCCGTGCCATCCGGAAGGATATCCCGACAGTTGCCGAGATCATCAGCGTGGGCGGGACCGCGAAGGGCTGCGTTGCATGGGAATCGTTCCCGCCCGCCCCGGCGAACATGCGATCGGTCAACTGTTCGGTTGAAGACCTCTGCCACATCCAGTACACGGCAGGAACGACCGGCAAACCGAAAGGCGCGATGCTGACGCACGGCAACTGGATGACCGCGCTCGATACCGAACGCGACGCCCTCCGGCTCCGGCCTGTTGACACGTACCTCGGCATCTACCCGATGGGCCATGTCGGTCTCTCGTGGGGTCTCTCTGTGATGCGGGCCGGCGGCACGTACGTGATGATGGAGCGGTTCGATCTCGAACACTACTTAGCGCTTGCGGAGCAATTCGGGGCAACGATCCTTGCCGGCATGCCGCCGGTCATTCACACGCTCGCCCATGCCGTGCCCGGCACCGAAGAGCGCCTCGCGACCGCCCGCGTGATCATCTCCGGTGGCGGCGGCTTGCTGCCCGCGGTCTGGGAAGCCTTCGACAAGCGCTACCACATCCCGGTAGCAAACTCGTACGGCTTATCCGAGACGATCGTGATCGGTTCGGGTACGACCACGCTGCCCGAGTATCCGGACCTCACCAAGAATTACACGAGCGTGGGTGTTGCGGTCGGCTACACGGAGCTGAAGATCGTGGACCCGGCCGATCCGGAGAAGGAGCTGCCGTTTGGCGAGAGCGGGGAGGTCGCCATCCGCGGCCCGGCCGTGGCCAAGGGGTACTGGAACCTTCCCGATGCGACCCGCGATGTCTTCCGGCCCGATGGCTGGTTTTTGACCGGTGACATCGGGGATATCGATGCGGCCGGCATCCTCTGCATCACGGACCGGAAGAAGGACATGATCATCATGTCGGGCTGGAAGATCTATCCTACCGAAGTGGAGAACGTGATCGTCCGGCACCCGGCTGTTGCGGATGTCGCGGTCTTTGGCGTACCGGACGAACGGAAAGGAGAACTGCCGGTGGCGGCAGTCGTGCTCCGGCCCGGCGCTTCGCTCACCGAAACGGATCTTGTGGCATACTGTAAGGAACACATGGCCTCCTACAAAGTCCCGAAGAGACTGATCCTTGTGGATGCGCTGCCAAGAGTTCACGGCTGGAAACTCCTGCGCCGCGATCTCCGGTTAAAATTCGGCGGCAGCGGTGCGTAAAAAAAATAAAAAAATTTCAAAGTCCCGCGAACCGTGATCTTCCGGGGCCGATCATTTTTTCAAAAAAAATTTTAGAAATTCCCTTGGAACGGGTAATCCTTATCGATCACGGTGTACTCTTTGCCCGAGTCCATCGTGAGTACCACAATCACGCGATCGGTTTTTGTGGTGCCCATGAGCGTGAGGGTGTACCCCTCGTCTGGTGCGTCCCGGAGATCCTGTTCCGTGACACAGTCCGAACGGATCACGGTCATGGTCATGCGCTCGACCTGGCCCAGCCCGAGGCCGCCATTGAGCCGGGCGGAGATGGTGGGAGTCTCGGTGATTGTGTTCCGGCTCACCGTAACGCTGATCGATTCGTCATCGGGAACCTGATCGGTTGACCCGGGTTTGAGTGAACAGCTGGCGGTGGTTGTCGTGCCGGGCGTTGCGGGGAGTGCCGGCTGGGCGGTTACGGCCGAAAGAGACGCCGGGGATGGCGTGGCCGGTGATGCGGCCGGTGCGGATGTGGTATGGGTGCATCCTGCGGCAAGGATGGACAGTACGAGTATGAGGGGCAGGATCACCCGGAAGGAACCATGCATATGCATGGGTATCTTCCGGTGAGAGTTAAGCGTTCCGGAATTATTCCGGTATCATCGGAACCTGCCGGGAAAGGGAATCCGGAAGAGGAGAATGGTTACCGCACTGCCTTACCAGAACCGCTAAACATGAGTAATCCGTATAAGACTGTCATCCATGAACGCGGAAAGCATGATAAAAGGAATGGTGACCTCGTATATCTCATCCCCTCAGGGCATGGAGACGATTTGTAAGTATGTCTCCTCGGAGGATGGACACAAAGCGATCAGGGAATATCTCCAAACCCCCCATGGAAAGCAGATCGTGAAGGAAGTCCTGCCGCTCTTACTGGATGCTGTTGATCTCCCAGACGATCTGAAGAATGCAATAAAAGAAAATCTTGAAAGGAAAAATTAAAAAAATTTTCCGCGTGTACGTTTCATCTGCCACAAATAGTTACGTCGAACTTTTTTGCTCCGGGAAAAAAATTATTTTTTCTCAAAACAGTCCTTGCAGGTCATCGTCTTCTTGACCAGCCCCATCATCCGGATGCAGTGGCTGCATCCCTGCACACCGCAGTGCTCGCACTCCCGCAGCTCGCTTCCCGGGACCACCTTCCCACAGTGGGGACACTCGTACATCTCTTCCGACCCCGCGACATCTTCGGGAGTCTCATCGTACGAAGGGGCGTCTCCCCCGGTGCCTGCGGGCTCATACATCCGGTACACGATGGCAGCAATCTCGCAGAACATCCTCCATGAGAGACTCCCGAAGATGAGGAATGCGATCCAGAAGAGGGGCGAGGCCGTGGGAGTGACGACAAGAGCCGTGGTGTTCGTGAACGATTTTGCTGCATTCGTTCCCGATGCTCCGAACCCCGCAGTGATCCCGAGGAGTGAGATCACGATGATCGCGATCGCTCCCAGGATGTAGATGATCTTAATACGATTCCCGATCAGGAATCTTTTGAAGGGCAATGGCCTGCCCCCGCCGGTCTTTTTTCGCTCCGGTGGTTGTGCGGCTGGGGCACGGGGAGGGGGAGTTGTCCTGTGAGCGCTCACCGGCTCCTCGTATAACGGCTCATCCCGCCGCTGTACGCGTGTCATATTATCCGGATGCACCGCAGGAAACGGGTACCCGCATCTGTTGCAGAACCGGGCGTGGTCGTCCGATGTGGTTCCGCAGCTCGGACAGGTTCTGGTCATGGTTTCTTCAAAGAGAAGTTAGTGGGGATTTGGGCATGAATGTATTGATCGGGTGCAGGCCATCAAAACCCGAAAAGATTTCCGGCGCCGGTCCGGGAAAAAGAATTTGTCCGGGCGCATCAGAGCGCGAGCCGCACTTCCTTTGCGGCCTCGCACATATTCTTGAGTTTCCAGTAGGCCGCCTCGCGGCTCCGCATCCGTAGTCCGCAGTCCGGATCGATCAAGAGGATCTTCGGGTCGAAGTACTCCACGGCCTTCTCGATCCGCTTTTTGATCTCGGGCACGGTCTCGACCGTCTCAATGGACGAGTCCACGCACCCGTACCCGAGCATATGCCCGGTCAGGTCCCGGCGCGAGATGATGTCCAGGTTCGCCTGGTTGTTCGAGAATTCGAAGTCGAAGACATTCACATTGTACTTCAGAATCTCGTCGATCACGTTCGCGATGTTCCCGCAGACATGAATGCATACGGGAACCCTGACCGATGAAGCGATCAGCTCCACTGCCTGCTTCCCGATCGCGAGATCGGCAATGCCGGTCGAGAGGATCGGCTCGTCAATCTGGAGCACTGTAATCCCGGCGGCCTCAAGGCTCCGTGCCTCGGGCACGAGTGCCGCGGCAAGGTCGAGCGCCAGTTCCTCCTTGTTCCGGTACATCGGGGTGCTGATGTGCAGGCCGTGGGCAAGCGTGGACGGGCCGGTGATGATCCCCTTCACCTTCGGGAACTTCGCGATCGCATACTTCGTATCGGCCGCGGTGATTGCGCCGGCTGCCGGCTGGATCTTGCCGATCACGTCCTGCTCCTTGACTCCCGGGAGTTTTCCGGCAAAGTTCCCGATCATGTCGCCGCGGATCTGCCCGTCCGAGATGATATCGATGCCGGCCCCGATCTGGTCGGCCACCGCCGTCTCGACCGCACCCGCAAGCGGGTCAAAGAGACTTTTCAGACCGCCGGCTTTTACCACCGGGTAACTGCCGACAACGGTCGTTGCCAGCACTTTATTGATGAAATATGCTTTGGACATAGGTATTCCCGGCCTGAAATCGTACAGATCGATTGTTCCGGAAGGAAAAATAGTTCGTGGTCGGGGTTATGGGACCAGCCGGTGCATGTCGCGGGGGAAGAGGACGGCTTCACGCACGTTCGAAAGACCGAGCATAGTCATCACAAGCCGGTCGGCACCGAGACCCCAGCCGGAGTGGGGTGGCATGCCGTAGCGGAACGGCTTGAGATAGAACTCGAAGCTCTCCGGGTTGAGGCCTTTCTTCGCAATCTGGTTGACGAGAATGTCGTACCGGTGCTCCCGCTGGGCGCCGCTCGAGAGTTCCATCCGCGGGTGCATCATGTCGAACGCCTTGCAGATCGAGGGATCGTTCTCGTACTGCATGGCGTAGTAGGGCCGGATCTCGGAGGGCCAGTCCACGATGAAGTAGTGGCCGCCCATCTCGGCACCGATCGCCCGTTCGGCCGCGGGGCTGACATCGTCGCCGTACTTGATCGGCTCTTCGATCTTCTTTGCCGCAATCTCGATCGCTTCCGCGTACGGGAGCCGGGGGAACGGCGCTTTCGGCACCGCAAAGTCGGTGATCTCAAGGTTGGCGAGCTGGGTGCTGCACGTCTTGTTCACGTACTCGTAGGTCTTGACGACCAGGTCTTCGAGGATGCGCATGACCTCGAGGTGATCGGCAAACGAGACCTCGATATCGATGCTGGTTGCCTCGTTGAGGTGCTTGGTTGTATTGTGCTCCTCGGCCCGGAAGATCGGTCCGATCTCGTACACCTTCTCGCAGCCGGCGGCCATCATCATCTGCTTGTAGAGCTGCGGGCTCTGGTTCAGGAACGCCTCCTTGTCGAAGTAGGCGATGGGGAAGAGCTCGGTGCCGCCCTCGGTTGCGGCGGCCACGATCTTGGGGGTGGTGATGGCGGTGAAGCCGTGATTGTGGAGGTACTCGTTGATGGCGTAACACGCGGCGCTGCGGATCTCGAAGACCGCGGCAACGCGGGGCCGCCGGACATCGAGGAACCGGGCATCGAGCCGGGTGTCGAGCTCGGCGGAGACTTTCTCGGAGACATCGAGCGGGAGCGGCGTCTCGGCAAGGCTGATGATCTCGATGGATTCGGGCACGAGCTCGCGGCCGCCGGGGGCCTTGTCGATCGCCTTGACCGGGCCACTGACCCGGACCACGGATTCGCGGGAGACGGCCTTGACCGCAGCAAGCACCGCTTCGGATACTTTCTTCTTCGGGATGGTCACCTGGATGATGCCGGTCCGGTCGCGGACGAGCATGAAGGCGAGGCCGCCGAGATCCCTGACCTCGTGGACCCAGCCGCAGACTTCCGCGTGGCCGCACTCCGGTGTGACGTTTGTGATGGGTATGCGCATTAAAATCCTATATCTATGGGGTGGGGGGGATTATGGATTTATTGTCCGAGCAGCCATCAGGCTGCGAGGAGGAGAAGAAATCCGAAGAAGTTCTTCGACTTTGGAACCAGTCATCAGAGATCGAAGCTCGGCTCCCGGCTTCCGAATCGGTCATCCGTCCGGCACACAACCAATCCACAACCCATATAATATTCAAAAAACCCCTGTTTAATAGAAGAACTATGGCAGAAAATTCAAAAACCCCTGAATCCCCGGGATCAACCGGGTGGAGTACCGGCACCAAGGTCCTCCTCGGGATCATCGCACTTGTGGTTGTTGTTGCAATCCTTGCGATCGTCACGCTGAGCGTTGAGGTTGCCGAGTCACAGGAGGGAACCTCATTTCCCTACAGCACCACCTACCGGGTCAGCATCCCCGATGGGGAACCCGTCACGATTGGCAGCACCAGGATCCTTGTTATGACCTACGAGAACGAGGTTATGACCGAGGTCAATGGCGTCAAGGAGAAGCTGGTTGTTGGCCAGGAGCGGGTCATCAGCCCGCACTCCGCAAAGATCTCCGCACTGGGCCTCCCCCTGATGAATACGAATTTCCAGATCACGCTGACGTATCTTGGCACCTCCGGCAAGAATGCCCTGTTTGACATGAATGTCAGGACCTCAGAACAGGTCCACCAGATGATCATCAGCAAGCTGATCCCCTCGAAGATGAACGCCCAGCCGGCATAAGCCGGGCACCATCCTTTTTTTCTGTTTATCTTCGTACTCCGGTATCCGCACGCTCACGTGCAGATCCGCTTCAACCTCCCGCAACAGTCCCGCAGAAGAAATTTGAAAACAGGGACACGAGAAAGAGGGAGGGACACCAGAAGAAACGTGAAATGTGTGGATTGCCCGAGGTATTGCCCGGGCAGTGACTGCGTGCGCTCACTCTTTTTTTGCGGCTTCTGCCGTATTATCGCAGGGGGCGTTATGCCGGAACATCTGGATGATGATGGAGGCGACAGCGAGCATGGAGATGCCGATGATCGCGTAGATCACGAGACTGAAGTTCTCCTTGACGATCGGGAGGCCGCCAAAGAAGTAGCCGGCGAGCGTGAAGGCGACGATCCAGAGGCAGCCCCCGATCACGTTGTAGGTTAAAAACCAGCGGTACCGCATCCTGCCGACCCCTGCAAGGAATGGCGCAAAGGTCCTTATGAACGGGATGAACCGGGCGATCACGATGGTGATGCCGCCGTACTTCTGGAAATATTCCTGGGTCTTCGCAAGGTGTTCGGTCTTAACGAAGCTGTACTTCAGGTTGAGAACTTTCATGCCGGTGGTGTGCCCGATCCAGTAGTTTACAGTGTCCCCGAGGATCGCAGCGACAGCCAGGGTGATAATCAGGATCTCAACGTTCAGGTACCCGGCTCCCGCGAGCGTGCCGGCCACAAAGAGCAGCGAATCGCCGGGAAGGTACGGCAGGACCACGAGGCCCGTCTCGCAGAAGACGATCAAAAAGAGAATCAGGTACGTCCAGAACCCGTAGCTCCCGATGATCCCGGGCAGGTACTTGTCGATATGGAGGACGAGGTCGATAAAAACAAACGGCAGATCCATTTCCGGATATATCTGCCCCGGGATGCAATAAATGCTCCACCATCCCGATGGAGCAATCCTGTGGCACTGGCGGAAGAATAAATACTTTGTATGGGGGCATACAATAACGAGTACAGGTGAACCCATGAAAAATGCCCGTCAACCGAACTACTCCTTTGTCATTCTGACGCTCATCCTCATCGTCATCGATACGATCCTTGCATGGATCTCGACGGCGATCTTCCCGGCCCTCGGCTTTGGCGTGGTATCGCTTATGTATATCGCTGCCCCGGTCATGATCCTCTTCACGCTCTGGTATGGCGCCTATGGTGCGATCGCAGCCTATGCCGGGACGCTTGTAGGCTCGGGGCTGATGATCTCCGAGACGCTCGTGCAGCACCCGTATGTGGCGATCCTCTGGGCACTTGCCGGTCTCGTCCAGGTGCTCATCCCGCTCGTGGCAATCCGGAGTTTTGGCGTGGATCTCTGGATGAAGAATCCGCGCGACTATACCTACGTGATCCTGTTCGGTGTGATCATCAACAACCTCGTCGGCGCTGCGTGGGGCGTCTGGACGCTCTCTCTCGTGGAGACCGTGAACCTTGGATCGGCCTTCTGGATCTGGTTCATCGGCAATGTCGTGCTCTGTATCCTGATCCTCCCCCTCGCGCTCAAACTGTTCACACCAACGATGGAGAGGACCCGGTTATACGTGAAAAATTACTGGGATTAATCCACACATTTTCAGATATTTTTTTGCCGCACGGATGCCCGGGCCGGACCCTTTAGAATTACGGAACAATGCGCTCGTCATCCGCCTGCCACTTCGGGTCTACGATGCAGAGGAAGACCAGATCGACCGTGCCGGTGTTCCGGATGAACTGCCGGGCACCCGGCGGGATATGGACGATCTGGCCCGGGTGGACGGGGGCCTGGTCGCGATCGATCTGCATCTCCCCGCTGCCGCTGAGAATGTAATAGAGTTCGGTGGAGCGTTTCAGCACGTGGGGCAGGGTCGATTCGCCGGGACGTACGATGGCGTGGGCGATGCTGCAGGAGAGCCCGGACACTTCCGGCACCTTGTCCGGGTGGAGGAGTTCGATGAGGAGCGACCGGTCGATGACGCGTTCGTGAGGGTGGTCGGCAATATCGCGGATGAGCATGATAAATTCTCATCTCCCGGGTGGGAGGACTGTCAATAAATATTCTCTATCCATAGTGTCGGGCACGTAAGTCAGTATGATCCGGCACCGTGCATCTTTATTGCGCCCGGCAGGTATCATTACAGTAGTGGTTATCATGAAGATCATTGGCATCAACGCAAGCCCGAAGGGTGAGAAGAGCCAGACCCGCCGTCTTGTCATGGGCGTACTCGAAGGCGCCCGGCAGGCCGGGGCGGATATTACGTTCGTGGACATCTGCGGTCTTGAGATCAAGTACTGCACCGCGTGCGGTACCTGTTACGCGAAGGGCGAGTGCATCCATGACGACGATTTCCCGGCACTCCTTGAGAAGATGCTGGATGCGGACGGGATCGTACTCGGTTCCCCGAACTACATCAACCAGGTCTCGGCCCAGCTCAAGACCATGCTCGACCGGATGGCGGACGTGGTTCACTGCCAGACACTTGTCGGCACGTATGGGTGTGCGGTCTGCACCGCGGGCGGTGCGAAAGCGGAGGAGGTGGCAGACTACATGAACGAGGCCCTCCGGAGTTACGGGGCCATGACGGTCGGGAAGCTAGGCGTGCTTGTGGGAGCCGATCCGAATGCCATTGTCGGCGGTGAAAAAGAGGCCAAGGCACTCGGGAAGACACTGGCCGAGGCGATCAAAACAAAGTGGTCCGACCCGGCGCAGGAGGCGCTCCTGAAGGAGCGCAAAGAGTATTTCAAGCGCATGATCTCGTTCAACAAGGATCTCTGGAAGCACGAGTACGATCACTGGAAGAGTCTCGGGGAACTCTAAAAAACACCCCGCAGGTCTCTTTTTTAAAAAGTGCCGGCAATTCCTGGTGGGAACCGGCCGGGTAAAAATAACAGGGGATGCCTTGGCACGCGCCGACACCCGATTATATTCAAAAAATTATGGGGTGGAGTATAGACCTTTACGTCCGCTTCTTGATCATCTCAAGGGCTTCGAAGGCCTCTTTCCGGACCATGACGTTCTCATCGGAGAGCAGACCGGTCAGATGGTCGATCGCCTTCTGGTCGCCGATCTCGCCCAAGAGGAGGGCAGCCCGCATCCTCACGTCGCTCTGGTCGTCTTTCAAGACCATGATGAGCGGAGTGGTGGCCGGCTGGCCGAGCATCCAGAGCGCCTCCATGGCGCCGGTCCGTACACGGTTGTCGCCATCGCGGAAGACCTGCATGAGCGGGGCGATCGCGGGAACGCCGAGTGCGGCAAGCGCCTTGACGGTCTCGATCCGGACCGGCCGTTCGGGATCATTGAGACTCTCAATGATCTTCGGGATGGCCCGGGTGTTGCCGATCTGGCCGAGCACTTCGATGACGCCCCGGCGGATGCCCGGGTTCTGGTCGCCGAGTGCCGCAATCAGGGTATCGAGGGCCGGTTCGCCGATCGTGACGAGAGCGAGCGTAGCCCTCCGGCAGACCTCATCGTTCTTGTCGATGAGCGCCCGGATCAGGGGATCGATGGCGGGTGCTCCCAACGAGCAGAGCGTTGCCATGGCCGCGATCCGCACCTTCTCCTGCGGGTCGCTGAGGCTTGCGATCAGGGGGGCAACGGCCCGGGTATCCCCGATCTGGCCGAAGGCAACGGCGGCTTCGTACCGCACACCGGCATCCTGGTCCTTTAAGGACTCGATGAGGACGGCTATTGCCCGTTCCTCCTTCATGATCCCGAGCGCCTGCACGGCACCCCGCCGGATCAGCGGGTGAGCGTGCCGGGTTGCCTGGATCAGGGGCGTAATGGAGGGTTCGCCGATCAGCTGGAGCGCCCGGATCGTCTCCTGCCGTACATCCTCTCCGGGATCGTCCATGGCGCCTATCAGCGGGTGGATGGCTGGTTCGCCGATCTTGCCGAGCGTGTCGGCGGAGCCGCGCCGGATGATCCAGTATTCGTCCCTGAGCCCGCGGATCAGCGGCTCGATGAAGGGTTCGCCCAGGTCTCCTACCGATCGGACCGCCGCCCAGCGGGCATCGAGATCGCCCTCGGTCAGTGCCTTAAGGAAGGTATCGTAGCGCTCCTTCTGTGCCCGGAGGCGCGCCTCTTCCTGCTCGTCCTTGCCTGACTTGAACAGGTTGAGAAATTTCTTGCCAATACTCATGTGACTTCTCCGAACGAATATTAGTATAAATACCCTCAAATAGGTATCGGCGGGTATTTGAAGCCGTTTGTGGCAGTTCTCTCTTTTAAAAACGGGAAAAACAGGGAAATGTGGACCGGGAATCACCGGTTACTGCTTGTAACCCACCGTGAATTTCACCGTGCTGGACGCGGTCTTCGGGACATCGTACACATACATGGTATAATCCCCGGTGGGCATGGTGGCATCGGTGGAATATCTGAAATCCCAGTTCTTGTCTGCCTGTACCGAGAACGTACCCAGGGTAACGCCTCCCGCGTAACTGCCGGGGCCGTAGAGGACCAGCTGGACATTCTGCGCTCCCGTGGTGCAGATACCGGAGAACCGGATGGTGTCACCTTTCGCTGCTGCATAACTGTTGGTGGTTACCGTGAGCGTTCCCCCACCGATCACTAAGAACTGCTTTCGTTCGGATACCTGGTTATCCAGGTCGGTCACAATCACGGTATAGGTGCCGGGCAGGACGGATGAGCCCGGGTTCCACGTATACTTCCAGGCCCCGAGTTCGTTCACCTGCGGGTTATCGAGCTGGATCCCGTTGGTGTATTTTCCCGTACCATACACGGTGACAAGCACATAGCTGGTTCCCGTAGCCGTTCCCGAGAATACCTGTGAATCCCCGATCACCATCGTATCTTTTCCCACGTTCAGGGTCAGTGAAACGGGCTGGTCCCGCGAGGGAACCGCGGTTGGGGCGATCGTTGTGATGGCGGTTGGGGTGACTGTTCCTGAAGAAATGGCCTGTGCCGGCACCAGTGCGACAAAGACGTTGTTGGCACCGGGTGATATCGTCATCATGGCATCCCAGTTCTCATAGCCTGTATACCGGAGTTCCACGGAATGGCTGCCGGCCTCAATATCGGTTAAGGTACTGGGGGTGCTTCCCCGGTACTGGGAGTCAAGATAGATCTGGGCCCCGGTGGGCTGGGATGCGAACTGGACGGTCCCGGTCTTTGCAACGGGTTCGGCAATGCAGCCCGAAAGCAGGACAAAAAATACGACAAAAAAAATGATCGGTACACTCAGATTCTTCGGGACCATGTGATAATACGACCTCTCACGATAACCGTCACTCCGAAGCGATATATAGATTTGCACGACGGGTCTCTGCCGGCGGAATCGAGAGGGCGCGATCCGGCTGCGGGATACGGGCCGGATCGTTAACGGGATGCCCGGATCAGCCGGAGGATCTCGTTTGCAAGGGCCACGCTCTTCCCCTCATCCACCATGAGGGTATCGAACCGGACCGCGTCCTTCACGGTAACGGGATCGCGGATATCCTGCACAAAACAATCGATCAGATCACCGTAACAGGCAGCGGTCCCGGCAGAACTTGCCTCGAACCCGGCGGCTTTCATCAGGGCGGCGGCCGGGCCGCTCACCGGGGCATCGCCTATGAACGGGCTCGCCGCGATCACGTACTTGTCTTGTAAGGCCTTCCGGATCCCCTCGCATTCCAGGATCGGAGAGATGCTCGTGATCGGGTTGGAGGGGCCGATCACGACCGCATCGCTCGCCGCAATGGCATCGAGCGCCTCCTGCGTGGCAACCGGCGGATCGCGGAATGTCCGCACGACATCCTGGATCTCAAGCTTTCCTTTTCCCCGGACCCAGTACTCCTGGAAATGGATGAGGCCGAGTCCGGTCTTCACCTGCGTGGTCACTTCCGTATCGCACATGGGCAGGACCGTCTCCCGGACCCCGAACCGCTCACAGAGGATCGCGGTGATGTTCGTCAACCGCATCCCGTTTCTCAGCATCTCCCCGCGGGCGATGTGCACGGCCCGGTCCCGGTCGCCGATGCCGATGAACTCGTCGGTGCCGAGCCGTTTTATCTCCTCATGGGTGGTGAATGAATCGTTCCTTATTCCCCACCACGTATCCGTGTTGAGAATGCCGGCGAAGAGGTACATCACCGTATCCACATCCGGGGAGATGTGGTTGCCGGAGATCCAGACGTCCTCGCCCGTGTTCACGACCACTGCGATCTCGTGCCGGTCCATCACTTTCTGCATGCCCCGCAGGAGCTTCGGCGTACCGGTCCCGCCCGACAGGAAGGTAATCATTACTCAATACTTTTATGCGATGTATATGAAGATTCTTTAGTGAGTCTGAAGATCATCAAGGACCCGGTGCATGGCTATATCGAGGTGGAGGACTACGCCCTCCGGCTGCTCGATTCCCCCGTCCTGCAGCGCCTCCGCTATGTCAAGCAGCTCGGGTTCTCGTTCCTCGTGTACCCCGGGGCCAACCATACGCGCTTTGAGCATTCGCTCGGTACCATGTTCCTCGCGGATGTTGCGTGCCGCCGCTTCCAGCTCCCCAAAGATGAGCACACGCTCGTCGTCTCTGCCGCCCTCCTCCACGATATCGGCCACGGGCCGTTCTCGCATGCCTGCGAACCGCTGATGGAGCTGTACCTCCACCGCAGCCACGATGAGATCGGACCGGTCATCGATGACGTGACAGGAAACCTGCTCGCGGAAGCGGGTGTCGATCCTGCGGAACTCTGTTCTGTTGTGGAAGGAAAACACCCGCTCTCCGGTATCATCCACGGCGATTTCGATGTGGACCGGATGGACTACCTGCTCCGCGATGCGTATTACACCGGTGCGCCATACGGCACGGTCGATGCCCAGCGCCTGATCCGTCACCTGATCCGGTACCCGGACGGGACCGTGCTGGACGAGAACGGGGTGAACGCGGCCGAGTCGCTCCTGATCGCCCGGACCCTGATGCGCCCGACCGTCTATTACCACCATGTGAGCCGGATCGGGGAGAGCATGTTCCAGCTCGCGGCGCTGGAGCACTGCGCCGGCATGAGCGCGGATGGGATCGCCCGGTTCCTCCGGATGGACGACGCGTCGTGCATGCAGGCGCTTCATACTTCAGAAAGCCCGGTTGCGCGGGAACTCGCCCGCCGGCTCTACGAGCGCCGGCTCTACAAGCGGGCGGTGTACGCCGGCAGCGACCAGGTGAACGCGAATACGTACAATGAAGGGATCCCGCTCGAAAAGTCCCGGGAGCTCGCGGCCCGGATTGCTGAGACTGCGGGTATCCGTCCCGAAGAGGTGCTCGTGGACATCCCCGCAATTCCCCACGAGATGTCGCTCGGGGTCCGGGTGCAGAGCCGGAAGTCCCTTTCCACGTTTGAAGAGTTCTCGCCCCGCATCCACACCCTCAACATGACCCGGCGCGAACAGTGGCGCCTCGGTGTCTACTCGCTTCCCGAACACCGGGAAATGGTGGGAGATGCGGCCTGTGAAGTCCTGCACCTCAGGAAACCCACCCGCCAAGACACGCTTTTTTAGATCGTGAGTCACGGCCGGGCATCCCTCACGTAAATAACACTAATATATGACGATTCCCTAACACTCACCCATATGAAGTCCCTTCTTCTTGCAGCCCTCGCGCTCGTCATCGCGGGGGTCATGATCGCCGGGTGTACCCAGAGCCCGGCGACTGCCACCCCGTCCTCAACGGCCGTTCCCGCTGCCTCCGCACCTGTTACCACGACTGCTGTCGGGCAGTCCTCCTCTGCCTTCTTCACCCTTGGCGACTACTATCTCCAGAAATCGTACTCGTTCCAGAGCGAGACGGATACCCGCACGGAACAGTTCCGGGTGGACAATGCTGCGTGGGGCATCGACTTTACCGTGCTCCCGCTCAACGATGATCTCCAGTACTGCTGGTTCGAGATGACCGTCACCAACATGGACAACGGGAAGACGGATACCTATGGCTTTGGCCGCACCCACTCCCTTGAGACGCACCAGCAGATCCCGATGTATGTCACCGGGCCGTACAAGATCGAGATGAAAGGCAACCGGGTCAAGGTGGACCTCACCGCTGCAAAGCGGAACCCGTAAGGAGTAGTACCATGGCTGAAGACTCATTACTCCTGATGGCCGGGTTTGCGATCGTTGTGATCGTGACCGTAATTGCGGTTGCGGTTGCCATGCTCCAGCTCCGCGGCGCTGAGCGCCGTATGCACGAGAGTTCGATCCGGTTCAGGATCTATGCGGATCTCTTGAACGCGATCACCGAACTGAACCTTGCGGGCGGCGATTCATACAAGATGGAAGCGGCAAAGAAGAATCTCGCCCTGACCCTCAACCGCCTCAATCTCGTGGCAAGCACCGGTGTCCTGCGGAGCACGAACGATCTGCTGGACTTCTTCAACGAGTACAAGGACAAGGAGTACGATACGCTCCGGCTCCACAACATCCTCAACCGGCTCGTCATCGAAGCCCGCAGGGACTTAAACCCGGCACACGCCAAGAAGATCGAGGACTCGCAGGTCAGGTTCCGGTTCTTTGCCCCGATGAAGAAGTGAACGGGGCCGGATTTTTTTATTTTTTATCTTCTGATTGGGGAGAGTCCGCAGACCCGACCCGGGAGATGAGGTCAGATAAGCCCATAATGGGCTCCTTTTGCCAAACAGGCGATTCGCATTTCCGGCCGGAGTGGATCCTGTGTCCACGCCCCTGGAAAATCGGGTGAAATGGGGTTTATTTCGAAAACAGAACGGTTTTAACCCCGTTTCAACCTGCAAAATAGCGGGCGTCCAGCAGCCTCTATTTTTCCACAGGTTTCGGGACGCGTAAAAAAAGAGGCTGTCCGGCGGCCGCTATGACCGTTTTGGAGGGGGGGGTGCCTGCGATGTGCTGGATTTCAACCTGCCACTCGCTCATATATAGTAAGTCACAGCAGATTTGCATCACATAGAACTTTTCCTTGTGCAAATCTTAGCAAGTGACACCATCAGGTGTGAAAACGCTTACTGAATTACAACTGACACCAAATGAAAATGGTGGAAATACTTTCCTTATTAGATCCAAATTGAGGTGGAATGAAAATTAAAAATTAATCCAAACCATTGATGAATAATTCCAATAATAATTAGATGTAGGAATACCAAGATACTTCTTGACCTACTTATGGCTATTGATATTCCGCAAGCCGAAAATGCCCTTCGAAATTTGGAAAATATTTGGATTAAGATAATTGATGAAATCAACCGAGACAAAACTCGACAGATACCTCGCGAAGAAGGCAACAGGATTCGTAACAATTTCCAAGACGCCATGATGCAATTTGGTCGTATTTACACCCCAGAAATTAATACTAATCGCAATCTAGGATTAGATTTGGTAAACACTAAAGCCAGAATATATGCACATTTGGATATCGTTCTATTGGAAGGAAAAAGGAGATATGAAAATGAAACTCACAAAAGGAAAATCGAGAAAATTAATGCATATGGAATATTTTGTAAAAATCTTGGATTAAATGTTGGGTTTTTAGCATTGGGGGTATTGACAACATTTTTTGGATTTAAATTCTCTGGATATTGCCCATAATAATAATAGATTAATTTTTTACAATATTCCAGTTAACAATGTGTTATTTAAAAAAACTCAGATAAAATTTTACATAATTCACAGTTGATCGTGTATTTCCTGATGTATTCCTCTCCTCCTCGCGGTCTGATGACCGCTCGGAACTCGAAGCACACTGATGTATGCTTCTCGACCTCCAGGCCTGATGGCCTGTCGGTTCCACAAACTCTTTTTGCCACCACTCCGACATTGGTATCACAGGAGAGAGCGGCAACATGAAAAAAGAGATCGTAGTCGGGGTGACGGGTGCGAGCGGGGCAATCTATGCCCGGCGCCTGCTTGAGGTGCTCAACAAGGATGCAAAGGTCCACGTCATCGTCTCGGATGTCGCGGAGAAGATTGCAGCCCACGAGGGCGTCTCGCTCGCGGGGTTCAATGCCGAGTATCACGCAAACGACAAGCTCTTCGCATCGATCGCGAGCGGGTCGCACAAGTACGACGGCATGGTCGTGATCCCGTGCAGCTCCAAGACGCTTGCAGCGATCGCAAACGGCTTCTCTGACAATCTCATCACCCGCACGGCCGATGTCTGCCTCAAGGAGCACCGGAAATGCATCCTCGTCACCCGCGAGATGCCGCTCTCAAAGATTCATCTCAAAAATATGCTTGCCGCAGAAGAAGCGGGCGCAACAATCATGCCCGCGAGCCCCGGGTTCTACCACAAACCAAAGACCATTGACGATCTCGTGGACATGGTGGTGGCCCGGGTGCTCGACCACCTCGATATAGAACACGATCTCATCCAGCGCTGGAGTGGCTACGATGCGTAAATTCATTGAGACAATGCGAACGGCCGGGCTTGTGACCGATATCAAAGAGCCGGTCTCGACCGATATGGAAGCCGCGAAGATGGCGGCCGGAACCGACCGGCTCCTCTTCTTCCAGAACTGCGGCGGCCACCCGGTCGTGATGAACCTCACCGCGAACCGGGCCTCGCTCGCCCGTGCGCTCAATATCGATGAGAAGAAGATCGTCCCGCAGCTCGCGGATGCGCAGTACAACGGGAAGATCGTGGACGACGGGAACCTGGCAACGGGCAAGGTCGATCTCACCAGACTCCCGATCCTGCACCACTTCCCGAAAGATGCCGGCAAGTACCTCACGTCCGGCATCGTCTTCTCGAAATACGATGGCGTGGAGAATGCCTCGATCCACCGCATGCAGGTGCTCGACGATCACCGGGTCGCGGCCCGGCTCGTGGAAGGCCGGCACACGCACGTGATGCTCAAGAAAGCGCTTGCCCGCGGGGAGCGGCTCCCGGTTGCGGTCACGATCGGGACGCACCCGGCCGTCACCTTTGCATCCTGCACCCGGGTCCCGACCGGGCAGGAGCTCGGGTTTGCCGCTGAACTCCTCGGCGGGGAGATCCGGGTGAAGACCTGCAACAACGGTGTCCGGGTTCCCGATGCGGAGATCGTGCTCGAAGGGTTCATCGGCCCCGAGCTCACGGACGAAGGACCGTTTGTCGATATCACCGGCACCTACGACCCGGTCCGGCGCCAGCACATCATCGAATTCACCGGCATGTACACAAAACCGGATTTCATCTACCACGGAATTCTTCCGGGCGGCGACGAGCACAAGATGCTGATGGGCGCTCCCTACGAGCCGAAGATCTACAAGGCCGTGGCGGGGGTCACGCAGGTGAAGAATGTCGTGCTGACAAAAGGCGGCTGCGGCTATCTCCACGCGGTGGTCCAGATCAAAAAGAGCACGCAGGGCGATGGCAAGAACGCGATCATGGCCGCGTTTGCCGCCCACACCTCGCTCAAGCACGTGGTCGTGGTGGACGAGGATATCGATCCCGAGAACCCGCACGAAGTCGAGTACGCGATCGCGACCCGGGTCAGCGGCGACCGGGACATCATGGTGATCGCAGGCGTCCGCGGCTCCTCGCTCGACCCGTGCCAGCTCGAAGACGGCACGAACGTGAAGGTCGGGGTGGACGCAACGATGGTGCTCGGCCGCGAAGCGGAGTTCACGCGGGCCACGTGGTGAACAATGCTGCTCGATAAAGACGACGAACGGATCCTTGCCGGTGAGGAGGGCGAGACAAAGCAGAAGATGCTCGAACTGCTGGTTGCGCTCGGAAAAGTGTTCGGAGCCGAGCGGCTCGTCCCGATCGCGAGTGCGCAGGTGAGCGGGGCATCGTACAAGACGATCGGGAAGTACGGCCTTGAATGGCTGAACTCGCTCGATGCAAAGGCCGTGGTCCCGGCCGTGCTGAACCCGATCGGGATGCCCCGGACCCGGTGGCAGGAGATGGGCGTGGACCCGGCATTTGCGAAAAACCAGCAGGCTGTGGTCGCAGCCTACGAGCGGCTTGGCATCGGCATGGAGTGCACGTGCACGCCTTACTATCTCCGCGAGACAAAATTCGGCGAGCATCTCGCATGGTCGGAGTCCTCCGCGGTCTGTTACGCGAACTCGGTGATCGGGGCCCGGACCAACCGCGAAGGCGGGCCCGGTGCCCTTGCTGCGGCGCTCGTGGGAAAGACGCCCTGCTACGGATTCCACCTGGACGAGAAGCGGAAACCGCAGGTGGTCATCCGCGTGCAGGCCGATACCCGCGACTGGACGATCGCGGACTTCGGGGCGCTCGGCTACCATGTGGGCAAGCTCGTGGGCAACCGGATCCCGTTCTTCTCGGGGCTCGAAGCCGCCGGCCGCGACCAGCTCAAGGGGCTCGGGGCGGCACTGGCCGCAACCGGCGCCGTGGCTTTGTACCACGTGGAGGGCGTGACGCCCGAAGCGCTGGACGGCTCGTTCGATCTTGCTGGTCTTGAGACGATCGCGGTGGAGTCAGAGGAGATCCGGAAATTGTTTAAGGAAATTCCGGTCGAGGCGGTTGCAGTGGGCTGCCCGCACTGTTCGCCCGCGGAACTCGAAGAGATCGCCCGGCTCATGAAAGGGCAGGTGGTGACGAAGCCGTTCTATGTCTTTGTCGCGCAGGGTGTGATCGATAAGAACCTCCGGGCTGTGGACGCGATCGAGAAGAGCGGGGCCCGGGTCTTTGCCGATACCTGCATGGTGGTCTCGCCCGTGATGGAGCAGTACGAATCGATCATGGTGAACTCAGGAAAAGCGCTCGCGTACGTGCCGGACATGTGTGGAGCGGTTGCCCGGATCGGGACGATTGCGGATTGTGTACGAGTGGGAACGGAATAATTTTTTTTATTTTCTTTTTTAAGAATCCGGATCGTTTGAATTTTTTTAGGCCATTCCTATCACTCGCAAGTTCATATTAACCGCTTTTTCATGAACTGAATTTATCCCGTGACAACCGCAGGATATTTTTTTAATTAATCACCGATGGAAGTAGAAAAAAATGAATCATTCCTTTTCAATAGTATTTTTGACCGGCCTGATCCTGGCGCTCATCATCGCCATGCCGGTTGCCGCTGAATCATCCGCCATCACGTCAGTCAGCCCGGCCGTAGGCTACACGGGCACCACCACTACCGTCACGATCACCGGGACGGACTTCAATACCAGTTCCGTGAACGTCAAACTCATGATGGACGATGAGTCGAACATCACCGCCACGATCTCATCCCTCACCAGTACAAAGATCGTGTGCAAGTTCACCCTCTCATCATCCAGAACCAAAGGTGCCTGGGATCTCGTGGTTGTCAACGAGGATGACTCGGAAGCGGTGGCCGCCGGGGCCTTCACCATCCGTACTCCCATGAAACTGACCTCCATCTCTCCGGTGACTTCCCAGACCAATGAGGATGATGTGGAGTTCGAAGTGGTGGGATCCGGTCTCGCCGACATCACCGACCTGTACCTCTATAATGCGTATTACGGGAATCTCTCGGCAACGCTCGATGACATCGACTCCACCGACGTGACCGGGACATTCGATCTTACGGACATGACAGAAGCAACCTACGCGGTCTGCGTGGTGGATGCGTTCGATACCCGGAAGTGCGGGCCTGATTTCGAAGTCACCACCGATGAGCTGGGCAGTATCGACATCTCGTCATCGCCATCGGGTGCATCCATCTATGTGGACTCCACCTACATGGGAACAACACCGGATATCGTGTACGATCTCACGACCGGTTCCCACAAGGTCTCGCTCATAAAAGCCGGCTACAATGACTGGGGCAAGATCGTGAAAGTCACGGAAGGCGACACCACGACCATCGATGCCGATCTCGATGTGATCACCCTCGTAACCACCGCACGACCGACCACGGTGGCGACGACGGTGCCCACGACTATCGCGACCCGGATCAGCACGATCGCGATCCCGACCTCATGGCCCACCACCACAACCACGCAGGCCTCACCGGTGGGGATACTCTGTATCATCGGTGCCGTGGGACTGGCGATGCTTGCCTTACGAAAATAATCCGGGAGAGATACCGGAAATTTTTTTAAGTTCGTGTAAAAAATAAAAAAGTTTGAAATTTTCCTAAATTTTTTTTAACTCACCCCAACCAGATGAGAGATCACCCTGTTCTTCTCTTGTCTACCGGTGAACAGAGCGCAAGGCAAAATACTCATCCAGTTCTTTTGATAACTGAGATAAGATTGTAACCTGCTCCTTGAATCCGTCCTTCTTCCCGTCCGGGGATTGCTTGCCTGCATATGTATGAATGGTACCTTCTGTCATCATCCTTCACCCAATTTCAGAGTAATTCTCATCCGCCAACCCTGGTGGTTGTGCATTCAAATCTGAAACAATACGGTGATAAAGGGGTGGGTCTGCTGTGCAGATATGCAATGCAGATCGTGCGGTGATGGTGAAGGCCCTGAGTGGGATTTGTTGACGGATTGGATTGTTGCCAGCGGTTTGATTACGGGATTACCGGGGATTTTTCTTGCGATCTGTGGATTAAAAAAATCCGGAATTGAAAATAAAAAAACCGGTCGTACTTCCGGAAAAAAGAGATCTCTTCAGCCAACGGCAAGCAGGATCTTTTTGATCTCCGTCACCGCATCCGGTGCCGGGTTCCTGCCCGGACTGACCCCTTCCCCGTACGAAAGGATCTTCCGGACATCGTCTGCCTTCGTGTTCGTAAACGGGATCGTGTCCCAGATCTTCTGGTCGATCTTGTTCCACGTGCACTGGAGCAGGTGGGTGAGAAGGATCACATTCGCTTCTGAGAACGACTTCCACTCTGCACCGATTCCCTGCTGCATCTGTTTCATCGCATGCTCGACCGTCTTTTCGCGGTGGACATGGTAGAGCCGCCTGCCCACCTCGGCCTGGGTTACATCCGGCATATATCTTCCTCCCACCCCTTTCAGGGATGATGAGTGAATCGCGCTCGAGCCGCCATATACTTTGTGGCGGGTCATGGCCCGGCGTACACGTGTACAACAATACCTGTACGTACTTGTGTACCGTGGTGTAGTAACAAAAGGGGAACGCTCCTCCCGCCGTTAGGGAAAGTGCTAATACCCGGAACGGGATAATTCCGATACAATCCACTATGCCCCCTACCAGCGATGAAGAGCTGGGCAGAAGAAGGTTCCAGCTCTTCCGGGAACAGGCCGTTGAATCTGCGATCGAGAAGATACGGCACGCGCCGGCAGCCGAATGGCACTCGTTCTCCCCGCCTGAGTACACCCTGCTCCGGGAAATCCTGGGGGAACTCTGGATCGCCTTAGAGCGGGAGAAGTGGGAGCGGTACGCGTTCTCCACGCTCACGTGCCGGGACATACGGGATCTCCTTCTTCTCGGGCACCGGGCCCGGGGTCATGCGATGGCGCCCGCCCTAGTCGATCAGATGGATGCGATCCTCTCGCATTCCCGGCACGGTCCTCATTCAGCGTAACGGGTCTTCCCTTCTTTTGTTTCTGGTGATGTGATGAATGCGGCAAATCCGGTTTTTTATTTTCCCGCTCACATAAGTTAATATAGGACGACTCTGTTAGGTTGTATCATTGGAGGTATCGAAATGGTTGGTTGGGAAGTCCCGATTGGAGCTGCCATCGCATTTGCCGGTGGCGCATTGGGTACCGGGCTGGCACAGTCCCGCATCGGTGCAGCCGGCGCAGGAGCCATTGCCGAACGGCCGGAGACCGTAGGGTCCATCATCATTCTCGAAGCGATCCCCGAGACGCTCGTCATTCTCGGGTTCGTGGTTGCCGCGATGATCATCCTGATGGTGAAGTGAAGCCTCGCAACCGCGAGAAGACCAGCGCGGGCTGCGAGCAAAGCACCGCGTTCCCTCTAAATTATTCTTCTTTCCTCTCCCGGACCGGGAACACCGGGGGCGGTCATGCAGCAGTGCAGCCTTACTGGTACCTAAAGAGTAAGGACCGTGATGCCATGGCCTACGAGAATCTCTTGAGATCCGTTGAGGAGAGTTCACAGGAACGGGAGCGGGAGCTCCGGGAAACTGCCCGGGTCCAGGCAGAAGAGATCCGGGCAACCGCCCGAAAGCAGGCAGAGGAGATCCAGGAGATCACGATCCGGGACGCAGAGCGATCTGCGGCCATTGAGCGGAACAAGCAGCTGTACCTCACGAAGGGAGCGATCAAAGAGCAGGCCCTCCGGAGCCGGGAGAAGATCTTTCTCGCCGCGTTTGAGACCGCGGAGAAACAACTGGCCCGACTCCGGGAGGACAGGAACTACCCGGCGATCTTCGAACGGCTCGCCCGGGAGGCGACCGGGGCGATGGGGGAGACCCCGTTCATCCTCCATGTCGATACACGGGACCGCGATCTTGCCGTAAGAACAATCGCGGCGCTGGGGATCCACTGCGAGATTCTTGCCGACATCGAATGTGCCGGGGGCCTCGTGGCCGGCTCACCGGATGGGCTCGTCACCCTCTCCAACACGGTCGAGTCCCGGCTTGAGCGGGCAAAAGAGCACAAGCGTCTCGAAATTTACGCCATACTGGCCGGAGGCTGAGATGGACTGGGGGTACATCAATGCCCGGATGCGGGGAATGAAGAGCCGGCTTTTAGACCACCACACGCTCGACACCCTGATCCTCCAGCCGGATCTCGACTCGCTGATGGCGGAGCTCGAGAAGACGCCGTACCGCGATGACCTTATCGCAGCAAAGGGCCGGTACACCGGTATACCCGTCATTGAGTACGCCCTGCGGAACAACTTCGCCCGGGAGTTCCAGAGGGTGCTTGCCTTTGCAAAAAAAGAGGAGGCGGATCACTACATCATGATCTTCCTCCACCGCTGGGATGTCCAGAACATCAAGACGATCCTCAGGGGCAAGAACATCCACGTGACGAACGAGGAGATCCTGGGTTGCATCGTGCCCGCGGGCGAACTGGACGAAGCGACCCTGACGGAGCTCGTCCGGCAGCAGGATGTAAAAGCGGCGATCGACCTGCTTGCCACGTGGCACATCCCTTATGCCCGGCCGCTCACGACCGCATTTCCGGAGTTTGCAAAGAGCGGCGATCTCGGCATGCTGGAGTGCGCCCTTGACCGGTTCTATTACGAGGATGCACTCGATGCGGTTGCCGGGCGGGGCAGCAACAACGCGATGATCCGGCAGGTGCTGGCAACCGAGATCGATGTGGTGAACATCAAGACGGTCCTGCGGATGGTCCGGGACCATGTCGAGCCGGAAGAAGCAAAGAAGTTCCTGATTGGCGGAGGCCTTGAGTTCGATGAGAAGAAACTGCGCCGGCTCCTCACCCTCACCACGATCGCGGAGGTGGTGACCGCCCTCGCGAACACCCGGTACCGTTTCCTTGCCACGATCCCGGAAGCCGCCATCGAGGCAAAGAAGATCTCGGTGATGGAGAAGGAACTGGAACGATACATGATCCAGCAGGCAACAAGATCGTTCCTTGGCGATCCCCTGAGTGTCGCCTCGCTCATCGGGTACTTCTGGGCGAAGTACAACGAGATCACGAACATCCGGATCATCTCGCGCTGCAAGACCGCGGACTTCCCGGTCGAGCACCTGAAGGAGGAGCTCGTGTATGTATAAGTTCGTCATCGTCACCGACAGCGACCGGGCGTCGGGCTTCCGGCTTGCGGGGGCGGAGGTTTATGAGGCGAAGGATATGGAGGAGGCCCGGTCCGTGATCCCGCCGCTCCTTCACAAGGACGACATCGGGATCGTTGCGGTGAACGAGGAGTACATGCTCGGGCTGGACGCGAAGCTGATGGACCGGATCGAGAAGATGCACCGGCCGCTCATCATCCCGATTCCCTCGAAGAAGAAGGATGTGGACCGGCGGACCTATATCGAGCGGCTGCTCCGGAAGGCGATCGGGTACAACATTGTCTTAAAGAGGTGAAGAGATGATTACGGGAACAATTTCACGGATCTCGGGCCCGGTGATTATGGCCAAGGGCATGAAGGGATCCCGGATGTACGACGTGGTGAAGGTGGGGACCGAGGCCCTCCGCGGCGAGATCATCCGGCTCGAAGGCGACGAGGCGGTGATCCAGGTGTACGAGGACACGACCGGGCTCACGCTGGGCGAGAGCGTGGAGAACACCGAGACCCCGCTCTCGGTCGAGCTGGGACCCGGGCTCCTCGCTTCCATCTACGACGGCGTCCAGCGGCCATTGCCGGTGCTCCTGAAGCTGAGCGGCGACTTCATCGGCCGGGGCATCACCGCCCCGGGGCTCGACCGGGAGAAGAAGTGGGCCTTCGTTCCCGTGGCAAAAGTGGGCGACACGCTCGGGCCCGGGGATTTGATCGGTACCGTTAAGGAGTTTCAGTTCGAGCACCGGATCCTCGTACCCCCGAAAGTGTCCGGCACGGTGACGGAGATCGCGGCCGGGTCGTTCACGGTCGAGGAGTGCGTCTGCGTACTCGACAACAAGGTCCGGCTCTCCATGATGCAGCACTGGCCGGTCCGGCTCCCGCGACCCCACAAGAAGAAACTCGATCCCCTGCTGCCGCTGATCACGGGACAACGGGTCTTCGACTGCATGTTCCCGGTGACAAAAGGCGGGACGGCAATGATCCCGGGCGGTTTCGGCACGGGCAAGACCGTCTCCGAGCAGACGCTCGCGAAGTGGTCGGACACGCAGGTGGTGGTGTACATCGGGTGCGGGGAGCGGGGCAACGAGATGACGGACGTGCTCGCTGAATTCCCCGAGCTCGTGGACCCCCGGACAAAGCTTCCGCTGATCGAGCGGACGATCCTGATCGCGAACACCTCAAACATGCCGGTTGCGGCCCGCGAGGCCTCGATCTATACCGGGATCACGATCGCGGAGTACTTCCGGGACATGGGGTACGATGTAGCATTGCTGGCGGACTCGACCTCCCGCTGGGGCGAGGCGCTCCGCGAAGTTTCCGGAAGACTTGAGGAGATGCCGGGCGAGGAGGGCTATCCTGCGTACCTTGCAACCCGGCTCTCGGCCTTCTACGAGCGGGCAGGGCGGGTGATCTGTCTCGGCGCCGGTGAGCGGAACGGATCGATCACGGTCGTGGGTGCGGTCTCGCCGCCCGGCGGGGACTTCTCGGAACCGATCACGCAGAACACCCTGCGGGTGGTCGGGACGTTCTGGGCGCTGGACACGAACCTTGCCTACCGCCGGCACTTCCCGTCTGTGAACTGGATCAAGAGTTACAGTCTCTACCTCGACTCCATCGCGGAGTGGTACAGTAAGAACATCGCCCGCGACTGGCGGGAGCTCCGGGAGAAGGCGATCTACCTGCTCCAGAAAGAGGTCGAGCTCCAGGAGATCGTCCAGCTGGTGGGCCCCGACGCCCTGCCCGACAGCGAGAAGGCGATCCTGGACGTGACCCGGATGATCCGCGAGGACTTCCTCCAGCAGAGCGCGTACAGCGACACGGACTCGTTCTGCCCCATCGAGAAGCAGTACCTGATGCTCAAGGTGATCATGACGTATTACGAGCAGACGAACCTCGCGATGAACCGGGGGGTCAGCCTCCGGCAGGTGCAGGCGCTCCCGCTGAAGGCAACGATCGGGCGGATGAAGGATGCCGAGACGGACGAGGTCCGGAAGATGATCGATGAGGTCACGATGGCGATCTCCCGGCTGGAGGTGGAGAGATGAAAGAGGCACCGCTCTTAACCAAGGAGTACCGGACGATCGACTACGTCTCCGGCCCGCTGATCTTCGTGAACGGGGTCCTCGGGGCATCGTTCGGCGAGATCGTGAAGATCACCCTGCGGGACGGCGAGGTCCGGACCGGGCAGGTGCTCGATATCTCGGAGGAGCACGCGGTCGTGCAGGTGTACGAGGGCACCCGGGGGATCGATCTCACGGATACAACGGTCCGGTTCATCGGCGAGCCGGCACGGATCAATGTCTCGAAGGATATGCTCGGCCGGGTCTTCTCCGGTGTCGGGACTCCAAGGGACGGTGGGGCCGAGATCATCCCGGAGGCGGTGCTGGACATTGCCGGAACGCCGATCAACCCGTCGGCCCGGGACAAACCCGCCGATTTCATCCAGACCGGCATGTCGGCCATTGACGGCCTCAACACGCTGGTGCGGGGCCAGAAGCTGCCGATCTTCTCGGGCTCGGGCCTGCCGGCAAGCAAGCTTGCGGCCCAGATTGCCCGGCAGGCCAAAGTCCGGGGCGAGGGCGAGGAGTTCGCGGTGGTCTTCGTGGCCATGGGGATCACGCACAAGGAGGCCTCGTTCTTCATGCAGGACTTCGAGCGGACGGGAGCGCTCGACCGCGTGGTCTTCTTCATGAACCTGGCCGATGATCCCACGGTCGAACGGCTCGCGGCGCCGCGGTGCGGCCTCACGGTCGCGGAGCACCTGGCCTTCACCCACAACCTCCACGTGCTCGTGATCTTAACGGACATGATCAACTACTGCGAGGCACTTAGAGAGATCTCGACCGCCCGCGAGGAGGTGCCGGGCCGGCGCGGTTACCCGGGCTACATGTACACCGACCTCGCCTCGATCTACGAGCGGGCCGGGAGGCTGAAAGGAAAGAGCGGGTCGATCACGCAGATCCCGATCCTGACAATGCCGGACGATGACATCACCCACCCGGTCCCCGACCTCACGGGCTACATCACCGAGGGCCAGATCGTGCTCTCGCGGGACATCTTCCGGCGCGGGGGCGATCCCCCGGTCGATGCCCTGCCCTGTCTCTCCCGGCTGATGAACCTCGGGATTGGCGAGGGCAAGACCCGGGAGGATCACCGGGGCGTTGCCGACCAGCTCTATGCCAGTTATGCCTACGGCCGCGACCTGCGAAGGCTTGTGGCGATCGTGGGGGAGGAAGCCCTCACGGACCTGGACCGGAAGTACCTGAAGTTCGCGGACGGGTTCGAGCGCCAGTTCATCACGCAGGGTGACGAGGACCGGCCCATCGAGAAGACGCTGGCCATTGCCTGGGACCTCTTCGCCACCCTGCCGGTGGATGAGCTGAAGCGGATCAAGAGGGAGCACATCAAAAAATATCACCCGGCAGCGCAGGAAGCCGGGGCACCGGCTGCAGAAAAAACTGACGGGAGTTGAATGATGGAGCAGGTCAAGCCCACGCGGATGGAGCTGATGAAGAAGAAGGCGCAGATCAAGCTCGCCGAGCAGGGCCGGGACCTTTTGCGGGAGAAGATGGATGCCCTGATCGGGGAGTTCTTCAAGATCCTCTCTTCCGTCTCGGACTCCCGTGACGAGCTGGAGCAGGTCTCCCGGGCAGCCGATCTCGCCCTGCTCATCGCGGAAGCAACTGATGACCCGGTCACGCTCGCGTCCGCTGCGTTTGCCACCCGGCGGTCGATCATGGTCGGCATCACGGGTAAGAACATCATGGGTGTCCCGGTCCCGGTGATCGAGAAAAAAAGGGTCTCGAAGAACATGCTCGAACGGGGCTACGGGATCATTTCGACGAGTGCACGGATCGATGAGACGGCCGAGCGGTACGAGGTGGAGCTGGACCTGTTGATCAAGCTCGCCGAGAGCGAGACGGCGATGCGACGACTCGGGTCCGAGATCCAGATGAACCGGCGCCGGGTCAATGCCCTTGAACAGATCCTGATCCCCGAGCTCAAGAGCCAGGCAAAGTACATCAAGAACGCGATCGAGGAGCGGGAGCGGGAGGATCTCTTCCGCTTGAAGAAGGTCAAGAGTATTTTAGAGAAGAAGAAAAAGAAGGCGAAGGAGAAGCGGCTGGCAGCGATGAAGTGAGGGGGCCGGATGTTGGGAATTGGTGTGCGCAAAAATTGAAGAAAGGGCCTGTGATCCGGACGATCAGATGAATGCCAGGAAATGATGAGTGCGCATAACTTTTCGCAAAAATGCTCACGATATGAGTTACTTTCGAGCCCGGTATGCTTGGTGGGGATGGCTGATGTTTTCAGGATATCTGAGCTCCAGCAGCCCTTCTTTCACCATCTTGGAAACGTAATGAACACTCACCGAATCACGCGAGCGGCTGAGCATTGTGGCAATTTCCTCAACCGATACGAAATCATTCTCACAGATAATAAGAATCGCCTGGCGCATGAGATCCGGAGATACCCGTTTTTTCCCTTTGAGCAGGGAAAACACCTTTTGGCTGAGAGCTTCATAGCGGGTTCCGAATTTTTTATGCAGGGGGATCTCCTCGTTGTGTGGGGGGCTCTGGTCACTATGTAAGGAGTTGTTCCCGTTGTGTAAGGGGTTCTCCATCTCTTGTCCCGGAGTGGCATCGAGCCGGGACTGGACCGTACCTTCAGTATCGACCACTGGTACACCAGCGAATGTGTACACCATTGCCCGGGTTGCCCCGGCAGACTGGAGGAATCTGCGGGTGACAAGGTCTTTCAATTCCTTCGAAAGGTCATGCGGATGAATATCCGACATCTCCTTAATTCGTGCATGGGTTACACTGCCTTCAATGGCGACCGTAGCAAGTGCGAGTTTCTGCTCTTCGGACAATTCATTGAATTCTGATCCGAACCGGCTTTCGAGACTCTTCATGACAGTATCTGGAAGAAGGCTCATCATCCGCATGAGGAGGAGCGTCTGTTCAGGATTGAATTTTTCTCTGAGTTCGGGGAGACGCCAGAGCTGTTCTCTCCAGTTCTGGAAAATTTTCGGAAGACCTGAACCTGCCCGTTCTCCATAACCGATGAGATCGAACATCGTCTGGAGGTTCCTGTTACGGCAATCGCTGACACCCCCGCGAATTGCATCCTCAACCGGAACTCTCATGGTGCCCGGGTTCCGGAACGAAAACATATCGGGTCGCTTGATGATAAGGATCGGAACCGTCCCGCTATAATCCGCGTGAACAAGCGTGTTGGTCAGTGCCTCACGCAAGGCTTCATGAACCGGGGTATCATCAATGCGGGATGGCCCTTCCAGTTTGAACGGCACCTTGAGATCCCGGTACAGTTTCTGGATGACAATCTGGAAGAAGTCGTAGAGATTGCCGGACCATGTACCGTCTGTAGTAATCCGGTCTACCCACCGTGTCCCGTCGTCATCTTCGGTTCTGCGCTCCTGGTAATCGACAAGATAATGGGGAACTGCATCGAGGATTGACCTCAGTTTGCCAAACATCAGGAGTCCGGCAAGGGTCAGGCCCTCCTCTCCCGATGTCCGATCCTGTGTGAGCCCACCGATTGACCGCAGGAATTCATGATCATCGTAGTTGTTCCACGGGTGCGTCGGTTTGGTGCTCCTGAATCTGTTCCTGTAAGAACGGAGCGTATCACTATCCAAATCACTCTCGGTGAAATGTGGGAGCAACTTTGCATCGCGGGATTCTTCGACCTGCTCGGCAATCATCCGCTTGACCGTGGATTCGTCGCAGACGTAATCCCCTGTAAAATTCCTGCGGTATGTCCCGGTCAGGGGATTTTTCCCTACATATACGGGTTTCTGCTCGCGCCGTGCTGGTGGCACAACGATCCTGATGTATTGTTTTCCCTCATGCGTCCCGACAGAAACATCGTCATCTTTTAAGATGTTGATGCTGACTTTTTCACGGTTGTTCAGGTTGCTCCACAGCTGGTCGATGACCCGGCCGGGCTCGGCGATCCCAATCAGAACGAATTCGCCGGGAGAGACTTCCTGAAATCCAAGAAGAACGATACCACCCTGAGTATTGGCAAATGCGCTGTAGGTCGAAAAAATCGATTCGGGTAACTGACCTCTTCCGTCCCCGCCGGTTGCTTTTTTGATCTCGATGTAAGTACTTTCGGAAAGATCTTCGATATCCAGCAGTTCGGCGATTTCCTCGATACTCATCTTCGATGGGGGCGGCATGGAGAAAGGATCCTTGTGTTCAAATCAATCGTATGAATTTGAGGGATATGGTTGTTTGCATAATCCGGAACTAGTGAAAGATCGAACCCCAGTATCCACTCATCGATCTTACCTAAATCACTCCCGGATCCAAACCTTCGCCATTTCCACGGCCAGCCTTTTCCACAGATTATCAGGTCCGTGCCTATCCAATAGGCAACAATTAGACGTTTTTTAGAGGCTGAAATACCCCCCATCTGGGCAAAATAACAATAAATCAGCCCTCGTTCAAAACCAGTACTCTATAATTCGCAAAAAAACGCGACTATCAGAAAAACGATTTTTTAAAATGGCCTCCGATTGGCAAACGGAGCGTTTTAAGAGGACGTATTCTCAGAATGATTATGGGTGCCAGAATCCCCCGAAAATGAGGGGGGTCACTTCCTTTTCCGTGAGGTTTAGGGTTAAAACAGGCTTACTGTCAATTAGCACTTCTCTGGAGAATCTAACTTTAGATTGTTAAACGAGAATTATTAAACAACAAAGATAAAGTTAAATAAAGAATTGCCAATGTCCGAAAAGAATGCTGAACAGGGAGAGAAAATTCATATCAATTGTCCCTACTGTTGGACCGAATTTAATAATTTCGAGCAAATTGGCAGTGCTATTGATTACAATCACCATCTATACAGAGATTTTGTCGTTTTGCCTTTCGAGAATGCCTTGTCACCCCCATTTTATATTGACAAAGAGCCGTTTGGAGATTTTCAGGAAATCGAAAAGATCCGATGTGCGGAATGCAACCGTGAATATTCTATAATATTTCTTCCATGGGGACTTTATCCGGAATTGCATTGTTCCGATACGACCTTGAATAAGGATCTATTGAGCGAATCGAATTGTCAACTTCCCCAATCTTCAACTTATACAGAAAACATTCCCTTACTGAAAATTGTTTCAAATTGGAAGTTTTTTGTATTATTTAACTTTCTTGTAATTTTCGCGGTTCTTGGCTCATTTCTTACCAAGGATCTTATCTTTGCAGTTTCCTTTGGATTGTTTTTATGTCTGGAAATTGTGATTCTCCTTTTAATCAACATTTTCTCTAATTTTTTCACTCAATATAATGAGATCGAAAAAATGCCATTTCTTATTCATGAAAATTATCAGAAAAAAAAATATTTTGTTTTGTTTAAACAAAATTTTTTTAACGATAAAATCCTTCAAAAGGAAATTAGCAGAACGGGGAATTTTTTTATTTCCATAATCAGTTTCGTTCTAGTAATTGGTTATCTATATACGTTTCAATCTACAATTCTGAAATTTAATAATCCTGTTGAAGCTATCGGGCTTTTTTTACTGCATACGGGTGTGATTCTATTCATTGTCTATTTTACCATCGTTTTTTTCATGGGCATTTTATTCATATCCCTGTCTTTTAAATACTTATTTTTTATTTCAACAAAAATTCCATTAAAGATCAATCCATGGAATGAGAAAAAGGAATTTCGAAAAATTACTCGTTTTTGGATGTACTCATTGATATTTTCATTTTTCCTGATGGTAGTAGTCCCGGTTGGCTTATTTCTCCCGACTATACTTAAGGGCCTTAGCACTTTTGGAAGTTCGACAGAACGCCTTGGCATGATATCAACTACCCTTGTTGGCTCGAATTTTCTATTTTATTTCATTGAGGCAGGTATTATTTTGGGGATGATCATTCTAATTCTTCTACCCTTCAATGAGAATGTGAATAGAAGAAAAACAGAATTAATCCATATGATAAAAAAGGAGATTAATTCGATACGAGCGTTAAAAGAGCCTTCTTATCACGATGCTATTAACGTTCCATTGTTATTAGAAAAGGAGGAAAGGATAAATAAAATTTCTTCAGTAACTTGGATTGAAGGAGCGTTTACCGTTCTTCTCAATATTATTTTACCAGTTTTTTTTCTGGTTCTTAGCTGGGTTTTGAGATAAGGTAATATTTCCCGACAAACTTTTTGATAGCGTTGAAATTTGGGGCGTGGTAAGTCCAGATCACCCCGGAGAAAGGCCCCGTCACCCCTTCATAACCGCTCGGACCGCGGCCTCTTCGGTATCATAGATCAAAAAAATATCCGCAAACCCGGACATGGTGAAGATATGGTCAACGAACGGTGTCAGTGCAAAGACCCCGAAGTGACCGCCCGCTGCCTTTACCGTCTTTGCGGTCTTGAGGAGGACCCGGAGCCCGGAGCTGGAGATATACTCAGTTGGTGAAAAGTCACAGAGCAGGGCCCGGGGTTCGCGGGCGGCAAGTTCCCGCAGCTCATGCTCCAGCGTCAGTGCAGCAACATGGTCAATCTGGTGGGGCATGACGACCGTGATGATCCCCCCGTTGGTTCGTACTTCGCATAACTCCATGACTCTCTCCGCAGGGGTTTTTCCTGATACTCACATTTTCCGGCCCGGATATTAAATGATGAGGAACTCCCGGAAGAAAAGGAAGGCGGAAATTCTAAAAACAAAATGTGGGCATCCGGTCCGGCCAGAGGTGCCGGAGAGACCGGTCCTCACGGCCCCGGTCCTTCGATCTCTGCATCCTTCTTGAACGGCCGGTACACCATCCCGCCCCCCTCGTAGAACTTACCGAAGAACTCGACAAGGTGCAGACGCACCGAGTGGATCGAGGGGGAGAACATCGCGAGCAGGATGTTGAGCGCGTGCAGGAGGATGGCAACGATGATGCCGATGATGGCAAACTCGAACGCCCCGCCAAGCCGGTTGGCCACCATCGCGAGGATCACCGAGGCCATACCGATTGCCATCAGCCTCGCATACGAGAGGATGTTACCCACCGTGCTCATCACCTCGATCGTGCCGAAGACTCCCGCTCCCATCAGGATCAGGGGCAGGGCAATGACCATGAGAACGATCACCGGGTAGATCGCGGCCTCCGGCACAACGCCGGTCAGCATCCCCATCAGGATTACAAGCCCGACAATCATCATCAGCATGCCGCACTTCTCCAAGAGATGCTTCCTGCTCTTCGTAATCATCGCGTTCCGGATACCGATGACGAGACCCAGGACCACGTGGACGACCCCGATGGCGATGGCGACGATGAGCATCGGGATCATCGCCTCCACCCGGTTCCAGCTGATCCCAAGGAAGGTGACTGGGTGGATCCAGCCCATCGTCTCCCCGAGATCCCCGAAGAACTCGCCGAACAGGTAGCCGAAGAAGATCGTCGGGATCGATGAGATGATCAGGATGTCGGCCAGGTTCCGTGCAAACTCCATGGCCGCAAAGCGGTACCGGATCACGAGCGCGAGTGCGAGGATGACCAGGCCGTACCCGATGTCGCCGACCATGAGCCCGAAGAAGAGCGGGAAGAAGATCGCGAGGATGGGGGAGGGGTCAACCTCCCGGTAGCGTGGCGGGGCAACGAGCTGCATGATGAACTCGAAGGGCTTCACCCAGAAGGGGTTGTCATAGAAGACCGGGGCGTCCTCCATGTCCTTCTCCGTTGTCGGGAGTTCGCAGACGACCACGCGGTCACCAAAGGTTTCGTGCAGGGCAGTTCTTGTCTTCTTTAAGAACTTCTTTGGGATCCAGCCCATGATGACGAAGGTGTACTCCGAGGTCCCGAAGTTCCGGTACGCACCGAGTTCGCAGTGGATATTCGCGAGCTGCTTCTTGATCACCACGAGCTCCTGGTACCAGGTGTTCGAGAGCGCGAGCAGGTCCGCGTCGATTTGGGCGATCTCGTCCAGCGCACTGATCCGGTTCATCTCGAGCAAGGCATACATCTCGTAGAACGGCTTGCCGGAATATTCCTTCGGGAGCCGCACCTCGTTCACGTTCACGGAATAGATGAAAGAGTGGACTTCCTCGGAATATTTCTTGGGGAAGACCATGATGGCGGCGAGGGTCTCAGCATCGACGGTTGTTGCGGTCATCTCGAACCGGTCACCGGTGATCGTGTCCAGCTCTTTTTTGATCAGTTCGAGGACATCGCGGTGCTCCTCCTGGATGAGCAGGATCGTGACCTCGAACCCCTCCAGCACCGGCAGTTCCTTCTCGACCGGCTGGATGATGTCGAGCACTTTTGCGTACCGGTTCAGGGTTACGACCGAGAGTGCGAGTTCGCTCTTCTTTGCCGCCAGCTCCCGGGTTGTGGTCTCAAGGGTACGGATGATCTCCCGCGCCCTTGCGATGAGCTCCGGGTGGGTCTCATGTTCGAGCAGGGCACTGAGCTGTGCCTGCCGGTCAGGATCATCCGCAATCACCGGCAGGGTCGTGAATATTGCGCTGATCGTGGCAAGGACGGCGGTGATCTCATCAGCCTCATCCTGCCGGACGCTCATCAGCCGGATCTCGGTCTCCGGAACCAGCTCCTGTGCGTTCTCCAGGTGGACGGTTCCCGCCCGGTACAACAGGTCGACGGCCCGGCCCAGGTCATCTTTTGGCCCGATCACCTGGATGCGTTTCATCTGCTGGAGCAAGAGCAATCCCCTGCCGGGCGTTCCCGGCCCTATTCCGTTGTCACGTACCTGACGATCCGTTCCGCGGCGGCAGGGATGTTTCGCTCGCCCTGCTCGATTGTAGTCTCCTGTTCAAGTTCAGCCGCTTTCTTCAGGTCTTCGATCTCGATCTCGGTTCTTCCCCGCTCCTTCCAGTACACCTGTTCGGCGGTGGTCTTCCCGAGCTTGTCCGCCGTGCAGAGCAGGTCTTCGGCCTCAGACCTTGCAGCGGCAACGGAGGCCTCCGCTTCTGCCCGTGCAGCCTCGACCGTTGTTGCCAGTTCCTGCTCCTTGTCCCGGATCTGCTGCAGGAGTGTCTTTTCCGTGTCCATACTCTCCCCCCCTAGAGCCCGTGCTTTCGTTTCAGGACCGAGGTCACCCCGCACGGGGGCTTCCGGCAGGGGTCCATAGTCTCCGTATCCGTGGCATCGCTGCCGATGAGCCCCTTTGCCTTCAGTGCTGCATCTGCTATCCGCTTCCGGCAGTTGCCGATCGCCGTGTTCTGCAGTGCACTGATTGTTCGTAAGAGATCCTGCGCCATGACCCGCACGCCCCTTCAGAGATGATCAATTGCCTATACCGTCTATGGGGGATATATACTTTCTCTCTACGGCGCGTGATGGTGAGAATCCATTAATCCTCCGGGCGCTCAATAGTTTTGCAGGAACCGGCACACGCTCCTGCCGGGCGTCCGGGAGACCTCGTATGGACCTGCTTGCAAACATCGGCCTTTTACTCATCTTCGCACTCGTGCTCGTGCTCCCGTTCAAGGTAAAGTGCATTGAGCATAACCTCGAGGTCTTCCTCTTTGTCTGCGGGGTAGCGGCCCTGACGCTTGCAGGCCTGATTGTCATACCCGGTGAAACGACCGGCTGGAGCGTGGCAATCGTTAAAGAGGCACTCATCTCCCCGCTCCAGGTCACGAGCCTCTTCGGTATCCCGATCGGGATCGTCCAGATCGTGCTCGTTTTCGGCCTTTTAATCTATGTCTTCCACCACCGGATGCAGGAGGCGATCGTGGGCCTGATCGACCGGGTCTCCCTGAAATGGATCGTCTTTCTGTTGATCGTTGTCCTGGGCCTTGTCTCAAGCATCATCTCCGCGATCCTTGCTGCGATCATCCTTGTCGAGATCATCAACGCCCTGCCGGTTGTCAGGAAGGCCAAGATCGATATCGCGGTGGTCTCCTGCTTCTCGATCGGTCTGGGGGCCGGTCTCACCCCGCTGGGCGAACCGCTCACCACCATCGTGGTCTCGAAACTCTCAGGCGCCCCGTACTACGCCGGGTTCACCTTCCTCTTCGACCGGCTCGGGATTTACATCATCCCGACGGTTCTTGCCCTCGGGGTTGTCGGGGTCGTTCTCTTCTCCCGGAGCCATACCGGGGAGCAGAAACTCGAATGTATCGTGGAGCGCGAGACGCTCCGTGAGATCCTGGTCCGGGCCGGGAAGGTCTACCTCTTCATCATGGCGCTGGTCTTTCTCGGTGAAGGATTCAAGCCGATCATCCTTGAGTACATTGTCTCAATCCCCTCGGCCGGACTCTACTGGATCAACATCGTCTCTGCCGTACTCGACAACGCAACCCTCGCAGCCGCGGAGATCAACCCTGCCCTCTCCTCGGAACAGATCACGAGCGCCCTGATGGGTTTGTTGATCGCGGGAGGCATGCTCATCCCCGGCAACATCCCGAACATCATCGCGGCCTGCAAGCTCGGGATTGGCAGCAGCGAATGGGCCCGGGTGGGCATTCCCCTCGGGATGGCGCTGATGTGCATCTTCTTTGCCATCCTCTTTGTCCCGGCATTCCTGGGGCTCGCGTGATATTCACGCGGTTCTGCTGAACCAGTTGTGTTTGAATCGGAGAGGGTTATCAGGCCCGAACCGCGAGAAGGGGGGCCGATGCCGACCTTCGCGATCTGATGACCGGCTCGGAATCGAAGAATCCTGCGGATTCTTCTCACCCTCACAGTCTGATGACTGTTCGGAATACAAACAACCTTAAAAAAAGAGTACCCAGATCAGTGTTACCTATGGCCCGGACTGGTACGACAAAGGAAACGGATGCAGAGATCGCACGGCAGATTGCGGCACTGGCGGATCCGTCACTTGAGGTGCGGCATGCGGCGGTGGCAGCACTTAAGAAGATGGGTGAACCGGCGATCGAGCCGCTCCTGCGGATGCTTGCCGATGCCGGGGACAATGACCGGCGCTGGTATGCCTCGGTCGCCCTCTCCCGGATCGGCGAACCGGTGATTGAGCCGGTGATTAAAGCCATGGAGAAGAACCCGGAGCGGGACTTCCGGCGCTATGCGGCAGCAGCGCTGGGCGAGATCGGCATCCCGGCGATCGAGCCGCTCATTCTTGCAATGAAGAGCACGGACCGGGAACTCCGGGGCGTCCTGTCGCAGGCGCTCTGCCGGATCGGAAAGCCCGCAGTCGGACCCCTCAAACAGCGGCTCAATGATGCGGACGAGATTCTCCGGTCCTGCGCAATCCTCACCCTGTGGAAGATGGGGGAGGACGGGGTGCCGACGCTCATCGAGAATCTGAACGAGGAGTCCGGATAACCCGGCCGTTTTTTTATATCCAAAGGTACCGGAAATCCCGGTGTAAATTTCCCTAAAAAAAAGATCTGTTTTTTAGATCACTCTGATACTTCAGCGGGTGCGGGAGCAGGACTAGCGTGCCGGTGGGCGAGCCATTCCGTGAGCTGGCCCATCACCGAGAGCACGGCCGGCATGATGAAGATCGCGCCGATCAGCGAGAACCCGATGGCAATCAGGGTCGAGAGACCGAAGTTGCTCAGGATGGGGAATGTCGCGAGGCAGAGTGCCGAGAACCCGAAGAAGGTGGCAAGGCCCGAGACCGTAATGGCGGTCCCGATCTTCTGGACACTCTCCTGGATGGCGGCAACGGGATTGTGGAGCCGCTCCTCTTCTTCCGTGTACCGCTCCATGACGAGGATTGTATACTCGGCAGCAACACCGATCGTCATTGACCCGAGGGTGGCCGTGAGCGGGTTGTAGTCCAGGCCGATGATGACCATCATGACCGCGTTCCAGCCCACAATGAAGATGATGGGGATGATGGGGGAGACCGCGTGGATGTGCCGGTACACGAGGACCAGGAAGATGAAGACAAAGATGAACCCCAGAACGGTCATCTGATCCTTGGACTCGCTCATCTCCCCCAGGAGACTGGTATAGAGTTCGAAGTTTCCTGCCGGTACCACGGTGATCCCGACCGGCGGTTCGAGGAATGCGATCTCCGAGACCATCGAGTCCTTTAAGGTGTTCTCCTGATCCATCGAGATGTCTTCAGAGCTGAACCGGATAACCCCGTTCATCGAGCTGCTCAGGATGGAGTCTCTCGTCTCTTCAGGAATGCTCGCCAGCACGGCATCGAGCTCTGCCTGTGTCTCCGGCATCACACCGTTGTTATACTGGAGGATGTACGTGACGATACTGGTGGCCCCGGTGAGTTCCGGATGGTGCGCCAGTTCATAGTCCTGGAAATTCTTTATCCATTTGACCGTATCGAGATCCGTCACCCGGGAGCCCATGGCCATCAGGTCAAGGGTAGTTGTGGCCCCGATGGTGCGGGTGACCTTGTCCATGTTGATCTTGGCCGGCATATCCGAGGGAACAAAGGTGTTCTCGTCAGATGTAACCGGAATGGTCGGGTCGATCTGGAACCCGATCAGGGCGATGAGGCCTGCAAAGAGCAGGACCGGTATCGGGTTCTTTGCGATCTTGACCGAGGTGCTGGTGAGGAAATCACCGTAGGAGAACGAGCTCTTCTTCTTCGCCTTCTCCTTACCGATGATGGTATCGCAGGCCTCCGTTCCGACCGCATAGCACTGCCCGGTCTGCTGCTTGGGCTGGTAGTTCACCAGGAGGGCGAGCGTGGGCATGCCGATGCAGGACACCCAGAAGCAGGTGTTGATACCGATGATGGAGACGATACCGAACGACCGGATCATCGGGACGGTCGAGACCATCATGGCCAGAAATCCCATGGATGTGGCGAGCATCGCGTACATGACGGCAGGACCGGTGCGGGTCACGGTCATGAAGACCGCGTTATCAAGCGATCCCTTCCGTGCCTCCTCATCGAACCGGGCATGGAACTGGATCGCGTAGTCGATCCCAAGACCGATCAGGACCGGGAAGGCCCCGATCACCGCCATGTTCAGGCTAATGCCGGCAAGGCCCATCAGGCCAAGGGAGGTGATGAGGCCGATCGCAACCAGCAGGACCGGCATGAACCGGTGCCGGACATAGGCAAAAAGAATCCCCATCGTGATGATCATCAGGACCAGTGCGCCACCGATGAGGATGCCCATGTTGCTTGAGAGGCCCTCACTCATCTGCTGGCTGAAGGCCGGGGAGCCGGATATCGCAACGGTTACCCCGGGTGGCGGGGTAGACGTATCTACGATCGATCCCACGTTGGCCAGCACGGACTCCTGGACCGTATCCGATAATCCTTCGCCCAGCTTGACCTGCACGAGCGTCATCACATTGGATGGTGCCACCAGGTTGCGGGTGCTCTCGGGCAGCGCATTGATAATCCGTTCAGTCTCGGCCTGCGATGAAGGGAGAACACCATGGTTCGCTGCTTTCAGGACATCGACGATGCTCTGGGAGCCCTCAATATTCTGTTGTTGGTTCAGATCATCCTCAAGGGTCTCTATATAGGCAAGAACATCCGGGCTGTACGGATTCGCAGCTTCGACAATGAGGATGATCGTATCCGATGTATAGTCCGCATTGTATGTCTGCTGGAGGGCACCGGCCGGGCTGTCCTTTTCAACGTAGGTCTCCCACCCCGTTGCCATGGAAAGCGAGGTCATGCCAACAAGGCCCACGATGAAGATGAGGGTGACCAGTGCTGCTACGATCCTGGGGTGTTTGATGATGGAATGTGCTATGAATTCAAAGAGTTCCTTAATCATCGGCGTCTCCCGTCCCCGTACTGGTGGTGGCACCCTGTTTGATTCCGGCACTGGGCCGGAGAATTCTGCATCCTGTCATGGCATCTCACTGCAGGCTCTTCTTCTGCCGGTACAGGTAGTATCCGATCCCGGCGATGATCGCGACGAGAAGTACTATGCTCGCGATCGTGGTGATCGGGAGTCCCAGGATCGTAGCACCGCTCTTTGCGGGAACGATCTCTACGGGTACCTGAATGGTATCTGACTCCTGGCTGTTCTGCAGGGCATCACGGAACCGGAGCTTGCTGTCGAAGGAATAGGTGCCGGGTTCGGCTGAGCCGTCAACAGTGAGATCGTACCGGGCCGTGGCGGATTCACCCGGGAGGATGGTCCCCAGGTATGCAGTACCATCAGCACTGGTGACCGGCGTATGGGGGAGGATCTGGGACTGGACATCGTAGATGGTCAGGTTCCCGTTGTTCCGGTAGGTGACCTCAATGGAACCATCTGATCCGGTGTTGAGGGTCTGGACCGGCGAGGTGATGGTGAACGTGATCTTGCCACTCACCGGGATACCAATCGTCTCGGATTGTGAGGTGACCGTGGCTCCTTCACTGTCCGTGTAGGATACGGCAACATCGACCGGATAGACCTGCTCGGTTGCATCCGTGGAGGCTGCGATCCTGAAGAGGCATTCGGTCACGTTACCGCTGGGGAATGTTCCGATGAAGACGGTGCTGCTGGTGGGGATGATGGCGCTGCTTCCCGCCCGGATCAGTTTCGCTGAGGCCATGCGGCCGGTCTCGGGGCCGTCATTTTTGATCTTTACTGTAAGGTAGCCCTCGGTTCCCGCAGCCAGAGGGTCCGGGGTTGCTGCAACAACATCGATCTTGACGAGAGGTTTGATCCGGATGGTAACGGGAACGGTCACATTCGCTTCATTATACGTATACACGAATTGCGTGTCTTTCTCCTGTTTGACGATATTGGGATACTGGTAGGTGATGATGACCGGAAGCGTGTAAACGCCATCTGTTGCATTCGTGCTGATCGAGGCTTTGTACGTCAGGGACGTTCCGGTATCCCCGGAGAGGATGGTGTTGACCCTCTGCGGATCCGTTTTGATGATGATGGAATCGCTCGTTGAGGTGAGGCCGATTTTTGCAAACTTTGCCGTTGTCGGCAGGTCATCGGGCACCATCGTGCTCTGGTTGAGCTGTTTCATGGTGCTGACACCGGCATTCTTCACAAGGATGGTGATGGAGGCATCGTCCCCCGGGGAAAATTCATTGGTGCCGAGGATACTTGCGGAAAATGACGGGCTGCCGCCAAGATATTTGGAGGTGGTTGTCGGAGATCCCGGGATCGGCGACATCATGGTGACTGCACAGACCGGGGCGATGAGGAGTGCACTGCAGATGACAAGGACCATCAGTGCGAAGCGTCTGCCGGGGTCTGCAAAGAGACGGGTGGAGGTCATGACTCTCCTCCCTTACTGGGATTGCTTCCTGCGATAGAGGAAATACCCGATTGCAATGATGATGACTGCGATGACTGCGAGCAACAGGGGGTTTTCCAACAGTGAGTCGACGAGACCCTTCTTGGAAACGACTTCCAGATCCAGTTTCAGGGGGTCGGAGATGACCTTGTTGTCGACGGCATCCCGGTAATTGATCTCTGCGTCAATACCATAGACCTTGGCAGTAGCGCCCGCTTCAGCGGTGATGAGGAACGATCCTTCCATGGTCTCGCCGGGTGCCAGGTCCCCGAGGAATGCCGAATCGTCATTGCTCGAGAACGGGTCGACCATACTGATACGGGCAAGGGCCTGGTATGCGGTTGCATCGCCGGTATTCTTGAATTTTGCCGTGATCACTTTCTTCTGGCCGGGTGTAATGGTCTGGGGATCGGAGGTGATCTCAAATTCGATCTTTCCCCCGACGGGGATCCCGATGGTCTCGATATCTGAGGTAACCTGGTCCCCCTCACTGTTCTCGTACTTGACCTTCACGTTTAAGGGGTAGGTCTGGGCCTCAGCGCTGCTGGCAACCGAGGTCTTGAAGAGACCGGTTGCCGTTGCGTTGACCGGGAAGTCCCCGATATAGGTGCTTCCTTCCGTAGGGACGATCGGGCTCTTTCCGTTCTGCTCAATGACAAGGATGGCTTTTTTGCCATCTTCATGACCGACATTTTTCACAACCAGCGTGACGTAGCCTTCCGTCCCGGCATTCAGAGCGCTGACATTTGATGAGATGACATCG
This sequence comes from uncultured Methanoregula sp., assembly GCA_964592875.1. Classification (GTDB taxonomy): domain Archaea; phylum Halobacteriota; class Methanomicrobia; order Methanomicrobiales; family Methanospirillaceae; genus Methanoregula. Next base: position 35,769 of record CAZQGG010000003.1, on the reverse strand, counting down.
ATGTTGACCGTTTTCTTGATGGTGACGGGAATCTCCACCGTCTCGTTCATCGCTTTATAGCGGTATTCAATGGTGTCATCCCCGGACTGCTCCGCATTATAGAGATAGGTGTAACTGAGCTGTACCGGAAGAAGATAGGTGCCGGCTTTTGCATCCGTGGGAACCCTGACCGTAAAACTGGCCGTAGCGGTAGCGGTTCCGGATACCGCAAGATCGCCCAGCATCTGCGGATCCGACTTCACGACAAGGGGAGAACTTCCCGCACCGAGACCCACGTTTAAGAACTTTGCCGTATTTGGGAGGTCGTCGCTGTCTACAATGGTCGATTTCACAAACTTGAACTGGTTGACACCGCTGTTCTGGATGACAACGGGGAGCTGGACCTCGGTCCCCGGCGAAAGTTCATTGTTGCCGGAGATGTAGGCAGAAAGCTCCGGGCTGCCCGCCATATATTGTGTCCCGGCACTTGCCGGGCATATTGCAATCAATGCGCATGCAATCCCCGCGATGAACAGGATCGCAAGGAGATTGCCGGACCCGAACCGTTTCTTACCTGGATTATTATTTATCCCGGGTGACGGGATGATGGTTGTATCTCGAACTGTCATGATGATCTCACGCTATTTCCACAAACGTATCATTAGTATTGGAATGATAGGTATTAAAACATTTTTCTTATGGGTTATACATAAGAATCGCCAATATCTCTCCTCTCTCCAACAACCGGAGTATTTCGTTGGAATGAAGATGCCCGAATATGAAAAAAAGAAGATTCAGTGCAGGAGTTCCTGCAGTGCATCGATGCGCTCGCGCAGGTTCCGTTCCCGCTCGGCAAAACCGGTGATATCGGTGAGGGTGATATACGTACTGGTCATTTCTTTGTGCCGGGTTGCCGTGACTTTTCCCTGGAGGAACCGCTGCGCACCGTCCTTACGGGTGATCCAGATCTTGAATTCTCCAGGAATCCCTGAGTTGGGCTGAACACTTTTAACAAGATCTTCAATTTTGTTCATATCCGACGGTGGTATCATCCCGGAGTCAGAGAGTTTTGAGATCTCCTCAACGACGATCGTTCCATGCAGCCCCATTGCGGCCATCTCCTCATTCGAATACCCGGTGATCTCGTTGATGCGACGGTTTACGAACACGACTTTCTCGTTCTCGACAATGATGAGACCGTCCTGGATGTTCTCCGCCATCATCCGGAACCGCTGCTCGTTCTCGCGGATCTGTGCTTCCTGGGCTTTCAGCGCGGTCATATCCGTGAATATGATAAAGTTATAGAAATTTTCGTTATGCCGCACACCGCTGATGCGGAGATACACAAATCTCCGTTCCCGGTCCTTCCTGATGATCCACATCTGAAGGCTACTGGGTTTGTCGGGATTCGTCTCGATATCCCGGGTGCGCTTCATCACCTCCTCATGACATTCCGGTGCAATGATGGTAAGAGTGTCCATTGCCCACAACTCCTTGAGGGAGTAGCCGGTGATCTCCGCGATCCGGTTGTTGGCATAGATGGTCTTCCCGTTCTCTACGATCATTAGGCCATCCTGGATGTTATCCGACATCATCCGGAACCGTTCCTCGCTCTTCCGGATCTCCCGTTCGGCAAGGATGCGGTCCGTTTCATCTTCAAGAATGATAGTGATACCCTGCGCGCCGTCATCGAAGACGGTCGGGATACACTTTTCATGAAAAATTCTCTCGCCATTCTCCCGGACCTGGAAGGTGATGGTACACTCCTTCTCCACCATATCCGAAGAGAGGTTTTCGAGGAGCTCATGGACATCCACCTCGGGGGATTGCAGAAACGAGATGTTCTTCCCGATGGTTTCCGCGCGGGAGAGGTGCAGCAGGTTGAGAAAATTTGAATTTATGTCATAAATCCGTGACTCGCTGTCGAGTACCATGATCAGCTCTTTTGAGTAACTGAGCATTGCGGACAGGGGCACCCGTTGGGAAAGGGAGTATACCTTTGCCATCCCGTAGGTCCGCATATCCACCTGTCCTGAGATGAGCAGGATATCGAGATATCTCCCGATGGTATTCTTGTTCTTCTTCAGCGCTTTTGAGATGTCCGTGACACTCATACCGTTCGGGTTCTTCTTGAGAAGATCCCGTATGACAATGAGTTCCTGCTGGTAATCCTGCATCATGGTGGGGTCGGGTGAATCAACTGGTTATGCTAAAATATATGTCCAGCCTGATTTATAATCGTTATGAATCAGTGTAATGTATAACCAACAATGTAAAAATATAAATATAAACATTGATAAAAACCATATGTGGTGTTTGCACACAGGAGATGGTGCAACCCTGTCATTAGTGAACTTTAAAACATTACGGAGATATGGTAGTTATGGTAACAATGGTTGACATTATTTCATTAGGTCTTCAAAATGTGATGGCAGTTCTTCCTGCCCTCATTGGTGCGCTTGTTGTTCTTATCGTCGGATGGATTGTCGGACGCCTGCTCGGAAAAGCAGTTCATATTGTGCTTGACAAAGCAACCTCCGCAGCAACCGCTGCACCCGCTATCGGGGATTCCGATATTGCAAAATCTGTGGTGAAAGCCAATGTCACCTTTGGGTATATGGGTGACATCGCAGTACGCGTTATCGTGTACCTGATCGCCATCCTTGCGGCTGTCGATATCCTCAATATGGATTACCTCAGTGCGTTCATGACCAAGGTCATTGAGTACATCCCCCACGTGATCGCCTTCGTGATCATCATCGTTGTCGGGATCCTCCTCATCGATTACTTCATCGATGTGTTCAAGACCTACTCGAAGACGGGATCAATCGAACTGATCAACCCGGTACTCTTACTGCTCCGCGTGTTCCTGTACTTTGTTGTCGTCATGCTGGCACTGTCCCAGCTCATGCTCGACCTCACCATCATCTACACGATCCTCACACCGATCTTCTGGGGTATCGGTATCGGCCTTGGTGCATCCATTGCCATCGTTGTCTGGTACGGCATGAAGAACCGCAGCGAAGAGATCATGACCAAATTCATGGAAGCGATCTCCAAGTAAGGTTCTTTAGGAACTTTCCTTTAAACCGTGAATGAAATCCTGAAATACGGTCCACGGGAAAAAAGGAGATGATCTCCCGATACAATCCCTCTTATTTTTAATCTGCTCTAAAACGGACCGGTCCGGATCCTCCTTTAAGAACTCCTGACAGGGGGATTGGTAACATTCATCAGGCCGGGCTTCGCAATAGCTTTCTGAAATGTAATCTTCCGGCTGATGGTATCTGGCCGGAACCAGGACCTGACCTCATGAAAGGAAGATCCGGATGATGGTCTGTTCGATCCGGGCAATCCTGATCGGGCAGATGTTCCGGGGCAGGAAATCGTTCAGTGAAATGTCAAAAACGGAGTTGACTACATGAAAAAAATCTGTATATATCTTCTCGCGCTCGTCATGGTTGCACTCATGGTAGTGCCGGTTGTTGGAGCTGACCTGAATGAGACAAACGTCACACCAACAACGGGAATTGTGGAAACCACGACAGAAATACCGGTGACGACGGCTGCGGTGCCTGTAACGACAACCGTGGCGATCAATACCACAACGGTAATCCCCACGACAACCCCCCAGAATACAACCGCGGCCACAACCACCCCGGTGACTACGGTGACCACAGTCCCTGTTACAACAGCAGTCTCTGATACCACCGGAAACATCACCGCTGCCTCCTCTCCTCTGGGAGCAGCACTCCTGATCGATGGCGTGTATCGTGGAACCACACCGGTAGATCTCACCGGGATCTCTTCCGGGAATCACGTCGTGAGGCTTACCCTGAGCGGATATTATGATTACGATGGTTCGGTCTATGTGGTTCCCAACCAGGTCACGTCCGTATACGGCACGCTTCATCCCGTGGGATCAACGTCTGCGATCGTCATCACGGCTGCGGCGACTCCCGAGATTACCACTCCCGTTCCGATCGTTACCATAGTGCCGACAACGACCTCCTCGGGTGGAATATTAGAAAGCCCAACCGTCCTCGCCGCCATTATCGGTATCATCACGGCATCCATTGGCGCCATTGCAACAATCTTCCCCCATCTCAAGAAAAAGGAATGATCCCCGATTTTTTGGAATGCGGGATTCCTGAATTTTCCTCTCTCATTTTTTGGTGAGCGACAAACCCTCTCTGGTCCGGGTACCCGCCTACCTCTCTCCCGCCCGGATCAGCATCAATAAATTCCCCTGCTGCTAAAACCCTACCGGTATGCTTGTGCTCTCGCCCGCGATGGAGGCCTACGAGAAGTCCCTCCTCGACGAGTTGAACCGCGAGATAGCGATAGCAAAAGTGGCCCGGTCCCGGGGTCTCGATCCGAGTATGGATGTTGAGATCCCGATCGCAAGCGATCTTGCCGACCGTGTGGAGGTGCTGGTCGGGGTGAAGGGCGTTGCGGTACGGATCCGTGAGCTCGAAGCGGAGATGTCCCGTGAAGAGGCGGCCCTCCGGATCGGCGACGACTTCGTTGCCCGGAAGTTCGGCGAGAAGGACATCATGGAGGTCCTCGACCATTCGATCCGCGTAGCCATGGCCCTCTTAACGGAAGGGGTCGTCTCCGCACCCACGGAAGGGATTGCCAAGGTCGCGCTCGGCAGGAACGATGACGGCAGCCAGTACCTGGCGATCTATTACGCCGGGCCGATCCGGAGTGCCGGGGGAACGGCACAGGCCATGTCCGTGCTGGTCGGGGACTACGTGCGCCAGAAACTGGGTATCAACCGCTACATCCCACGGCAGGACGAGGTGGAGCGATATATCGAGGAGATCCGGCAGTACAACTCGATCATGAACCTCCAGTACCTCCCGAGCGAGGCGGAGATCCGGATCATCATTGAGAACTGCCCGGTCTGTGTTGATGGCGAAGCAACCGAGCAGGAGGAGGTCTCGGGCCACCGCAACCTCGAACGGGTGGAGACGAATGCCGTTCGCGGGGGCATGGCGCTCGTCATCGGCGAAGGTATAGCCGGCAAGGCCCGGAAGCTCAAGGGCCGGGTCGAGAAGATGAAGATGGAGGGCTGGGACTGGCTGGACAAGCTGATCGCCGGTGCAGCCAAGAGCGGCGATGGCGAGAAGACCGTCGGCATCAAGCCGCTCGACAAGTACCTCCGCGACCTGATCGGGGGCCGGCCGGTCTTTGCCTACCCCATGAGGAAAGGAGGGTTCCGGCTCCGGTACGGGAGATCGCGGAATACCGGGTTTGCTGCGGCCGGGATGCATCCTGCCACCCTGTATGTATTGGGCGAGTTCCTTGCCACCGGCACCCAGATGAAGACCGAGCGGCCGGGCAAAGCCTGCGGGGTGGTGCCGGTTGACACGATTGAAGGACCCACGGTCCGGCTGCGGGATGGCGACGTGCTCCGGATCGACGATGAGGAGACCGCAAAACGGCTCGCTCCCGGGATCGAGAAGATCCTCGATGTCGGCGAGATTCTCATCTCGTACGGCGAATTCCTGGAGAACAACCACCCGCTCATTCCCGCAGGGTACTGTTCCGAATGGTGGCAGCTCGATGTCGGCGAGGGTGTGAAACCCCCGAAGGATGAAGCCGAAGCGCTGGCATATGCCCGTACCGGTGGATACCTGTTTCCTGAATGGACCTGGTTCTGGGATGACATCACCTCCGACCAGATCCGTGCCCTTGCGGATCACGTTGCCACCAAAGGCAGCCTGAACGAGGGTATTCTCTGTTTCCCCGATGATCCTGCCATCAAGACCTCGCTTGAAACCCTGCTCATTCCGCATGAAGTCCGCGAGGGCATCGTGCAGGTACGGACCTGCCAGGCACTCATTGCCGGGCTCGGGCTTGGTGCCGATCTGAAGAAGCAGGAGACGTGGCAGACTGCCCCGGCCGATGCCGAACCGCTGGCGCTGGTGATGCACCTCTCCGGCCTGAAGATGCGGTCCCGGTCCGGCACCCGGATCGGTGGACGTATGGGCCGGCCGGGCAAGTCCAAGCCCCGGAAGATGAATCCCCCGCCCCACGTCCTCTTTCCGCTGGGGGACTCCGGCGGAAGCCGGCGCTCGTTCCAGTCCGCCTCCGCCCACACCGCTGAGGTGGATATGGACGATACGGCCCTTGATTTCCAGAAAGAAGGAGGTATTATTGAGATCGAGGTTGGCCGGAGGCGATGCACCCAGTGCGGGGAGATCACCTACCTCAACCGGTGCGACAAGTGTCAGGCACACACCGTCGCGATCTTCACCTGCACGCAATGCGGCCACGAGCTGACGCAGGACCGGTGCCCGTCGTGCGATGCCCCTGCCATGTGCAGCCAGCGGATCAGCCTGAACGTGAAGGCGGAATACGCAAAAGCAATGGAGCGGATGGGGTTCAAAACCGACAGTATTGCCCTCGTCAAAGGCGTCAAGGGGGTGATCTCGCGGGAGAAGACCGTAGAGGCGATGGAGAAGGGACTGTTGCGGGCCCGGCAGAACATCTTTGTCTTCAAGGACGGTACGACCCGGTTCGATATGATCGACCTGCCCTTAACACACATCCGCCCGGATGAAGTCCGCGTCTCCGTGGAGAAGATGCGCTCGCTCGGGTATACCAAAGATACGCACGGGTATGATCTGCTGAGCGGGAAGCAGGTGGTGGAACTCCATGCCCAGGACATCCTTGTCGCCGATTCCTGCGCCGAGTGGCTGGTCAGCGTGGCAAAGTTCATGGACGAACTGCTCGTCAAGTGTTATGGCCTTGAACCGTTCTACAACCTGAAGGGCCCCGAGGATCTCGTGGGCCACCTTGTCATCGGCCTTGCCCCGCACACGAGCGCTGGCGTCCTTGCCCGGATCGTTGGGTTCACCCGGGCGAACGTGGGGTATGCCCACCCGTTCTTCCATGCCGCGAAACGGAGAAACTGTTTCTACGGCGATACCGAAATTGAAGTGTATGACGGAAAGTCGTGGACAAAGACCCCCATACGGAAGTTCGTCTTAGAGAACTTCGATCTCACCCGCCCTGGTCTCGACCGGCTCGGCACCTACTATTCCGACCCGGCCCGCCCGTATGCCACCCGGACCGTTGACACGAACGGCCAGATCCATATCCGGAAGATTACTACGGTCTCCATCCACCGTTCCCCGGCATCACTGATCCGGTTCACCACCGCACGCGGAAAGGAACTCGTGGTCACACCGGATCACGCGATGCTCGTCTGGGACACCGGGTATCTCCGCAAGATCAAGGCGGTGGAACTCAAAGCCGGCGATTCCGTACCGGTGTTTGAAGGCTCCTGTGTCATATCGGATACCATCCGGCTCGCAGAACCGGTCCCATCCCCCGAGGACCGGGTCTACTGCCTGACCGTTGCCGACGATCATACGCTTGTGGCAAACGGGATCTTCACGGGACAGTGCGATGGCGACGAGGACTGTATCATGCTCCTCCTCGACGGGCTCATCAACTTCTCGCGCTCGTTCCTGCCGCAGAACCGGGGCGGCACCATGGATGCCCCGCTGGTGCTGACGAGCCGGATCGACCCGGCCCAGATCGACAAGGAAGCCCTGAACGTGGATGTCTGCGACCATTACCCCATCGAGGTCTATACCAGCGCTATGGTGTATGCCGAGCCCAAGACGATCGTCAAACTCATCGACCGCGTGGAGAACCGGATCGGGACGCCCGCCCAGCTCGAAGGCTTCCAGTTCACCCACGACACCTCGGATATCTCTGCGGGGCCGATCGAATCGATGTATACCCAGATGAAGACGATGACCGACAAGCTCGGGGCAGAACTCGATCTCGCGGAGAAGATCCGGGCCGTTGACGCGGATGACGTGGCGGAGCGGGTGCTCAACACTCACTTCATCCGCGACCTCATGGGCAACCTCTCGGCCTTCTCCAAGCAGAAGTTCCGGTGCACGAAGTGCAACACGAGCTACCGGCGGATGCCGCTGGCCGGCAAGTGCACGAAATTCCGGGGCAAAGGGATCTGTAACGGGAACATCATTCCCACGGTGCACGAGGGCTCCGTCAAAAAATACCTTGAGATGTCCCGGGAGATCTGCCGCAAGTACAAGGTCTCGGAGTATACCAAGCAGCGGGTGGAAGTGATCGATCTTGCGATCGAGTCCACGTTCGGCGAGGAGAAGCAGCAGCAGCTGGGCCTTGCCGACTTCATGTAACTTTTTTAAAGGCTTGTGATTCCTGCCATAATGAGCGCGAACAGGACCAGATCGTAGACCCCGTGGGAGATGGCGCTTGTCGAGGTGTTGGTGTGCTTCCGGAGCACCCCGAAGCAGAGGCCGACAAGAAGCACGCCAATCACTCCGTCCCACGCGTACTGGTAGGCGTGCAGGGATGCAAAGACAAGAGCGGAGAGGATGATGCCGAACCGGGGCTGGATGACACCCCGGATGGCGAGTTCCTCCCCGAGTCCCGCTGAGATCGAGGCCACGACTGCGGCAAGGGGAGTGAAGGACGCGATGAAGAGGTTATTGACGAGCGTCTCATCGGTGACGGTGATCCCGACTGCCGTGAAGAGTGCGACCAGGAGATCATCGAACACCCAGAAGATTGCGACCAGCAGGATACCGGATACGATCCCGATGAGTACCTGGCGGGCGGTGGGACGGACGAGCCCGAGGCGTTCGAGGGTGCCTTTTATGTCCCTGCGGATCCAGAGTCCGACTAAAAAGAACGAACCGATGATGGTCCAGATCAGGGAATATGTATCGAGTTTCACCGAAGACCCGGGCTCCTCGGTCCCGATACCGAGCAGCGCCTGCAAATCAGTATTAAGGAGCGGGGCATTGCCGGTCACCAGCAACGGGACGAGGGGCATCACGATCATGGCAAGGACGCAGACGAGGCCGATGGTGTGGATGTGCGAGTCGGGATCGAAGGGCAGCACCCGGGCGAGCCGGCCCCGGAACCAGCGGGAGAACCCAACAAGGCTGATGAGCCCGGCGCCAAGGGAGACGAGCAGCGCGATGCAGACGGTTGCAACCGGGAGGGATTCGAGGGACCGGTCAAGGGAGTCCGGATCGGGAGAGAACGGGGCAACCGGTACAAGTGTGAGCATGAGGGTGACGGAAAACAGGCAGAATAAAATCCCGAGCAGCCAGAGGGTTGCGCTGTACCTGACCCACCGGTGCTTGTCGCCCACGTATGCCAGCAGGGCAAGGATCACGATCGGGGCGACCATTCCCCCGGCCGACAGGAACTCTCCCAGGTCCCCGGTAACGACATTTCCCAGTGAGAGGCATAACAGGGCACCGAAGAAGGCGATCAGGGGAGCAACGATAACAACATCCCGGTATCTGCCGTGCAGGATCTGATCGAACATTCTCTTCAGATTGGAAATACTGGTATAATTATTTTCACGTATGAGGTGCCCTGCCCCGGCTCTGTCACCGTGGTCAAAGCATTTTACTAGCCGGTTATCCAATACTATAGCCAAGCGAGAATATCTAAGTGGCCAACAGAGGCGGACTCAAGATCCGTTCCCGAAGGGGTTCGCAGGTTCAACTCCTGCTTCTCGCATTTTGGCGTCGGGTTATAGGTATCCTGAAAAAATGCCACTCTTGTAAAATTGTTATCACTCTTCTGCTATACCGCCCGCATCGCGGCGCGCTCTTTAAAAAAAAGATATGAAATTATAGGATATCAGAGATCGCAATTTCATCAATATCTTCTGATTAACGGCAATTTATATAAATATATGTTCAAATATCTGCGATTCCTTTTAAAAATTATATCAATTTCATCCAATTCGAATCCTAATTCTTTGAATATACATAATTCCACTAACAGTTTCAATTTAGTGTTATAATCAAGAAATTCTTGATAATCTGATATCGCGAGATTTTCAAGTTTTTTACTAAAATGCGTTCGATAATTTCTAGTATCAAGCACCTTATCAATAAATTGACCTCTATTTTCAATATATTGTTGAATTATCTGATTATTATCAGAAATGATTATTTTCAATCTTTTTCTTAGACCCAATTCATTTCCATACTCAAGACCTGAAATGAATTTTGCTTTAAAATCTTGAAAATTCTCATCCTCAACGTTTGGAAATGATTCAATTATTGACTCTTTAAATTTGTCATAATTGTTATCTGTAAGATACTTTCCATCAAATCGTCTTCGGTGATATGATTCTAAACATGCAATTAGATTCAAAAACCTATGTTCGACATACATTTTGTCATTGTAATGTAATGCAAAATACAGATTGAAAATCGGGCTCAAAAGAGGACTCTTATTAAACCAATTTTTAAAAATGGATTCGAATCTATCGGATATCACATTAAAAGAAAAAGGCATATTATCGGGATGTATCAATTTGTCCTCGTCACCAGATCTGTTTTTTATTATCTGACCTACTTCAACGACCGTTTCTCTCTCACCAGGTTTTGAAACATAAAACACCAAACTTCTAAGTCCTATGGGTACGTTAATTGCTAACGTAAGGAACTGCTGAAATTGTAAAGAGATATTCATAAATTGTTCGAAATTTGTATCGGTCGTTGTTTCAAAAACTACAAATGATTTCTCCTTAATTGTAAATTTATTACCATCTGGTTCCCATTTACTTCCCATCAAATTTGTAGATAATAGTGAAATTTTCAAATTTTCATCAATATTAGCAGTAACAGGCTCCACATTTTTTGTCGTTACTGTATTATTACCATCTGAAGTATGTGTGACAGAAAACGTGCGATGGAAAAACCATGATTCTAGATGATTGTAATTTGCTCGTGCATATTGAAAGTTCATATCAGATGGTTTTTCGAAAATATATCCTTTGAAAACGATATTTGCAAAATATTCTGTTGAAAATGTCTCTTCATTGAAGAAAATAGATGAAAGATATTGAGTGAAACATTTGTATAACGTAATTTGAGTTCCTGCGAGCCCTCCTGCAACCCCATTAATAATATCGTAATCATGAAACTGTGTTGCATTCTCTTGTGTTTCGAACGATCCCATTACTTTTAGAATCGCGCCAGTTTCTGGATTGTACGTTAAAGTTCCACGTAACTTTTTTTCAGGATTATTCGGTAACCACCAATTGCCAATAATTTCAAATTTTTCTAACATAATACACCTAGATGCAATTTACTATGTTACATTTGATCAAGTTGTTGCTTAATTTCGGCAATAAGTCCTAATGCTTGTTGAAAATTTGTTTTTATATGTTCAAATTTCTCTACTTGAAAATCCATATTGAAATGCTCTTTATCTTGATTGTTCGAAAGTAGAGATCGTCGTGATTCTTCCGCTCCTTTAATTAATGAATACAGTCGAAACAATTTTTTAGATGTATCCTTATCAAATTGAAACATTTCCCGATCAACCTCCGGCTTTCTCTGCTTCACATTGACGGATGGATAATTTTTTTAACCAGGCCTCGCTGAAAAACCCAATTCTTCCCCGTCCCGGCATTCTGTACCCACGCGACCCCCCCTCACCAGAATTTCACCCATGCGCACCCATCAACGACGTGAAAATCCATCAGTTTCCCACAAAATCCGGAAGGGGCGAGGGGGGGTCGCGTGGGTACAAGAATATTTTTGAGCCTCCGCGGCACTATTCCGGAGACCGCATAATTCCCTTACGGGCCCTGCATACAGCGACGGAGACTCCGGTCACAAGGGGCACAACCCGCCACTCCCGGGACCATGAGCCGCTCTGCACGTTGTACCCACGCGACCCCCCCAACCCCCTGCTCAAAACCCGCAAGCAGATCAACCGGATCTTGGACAAAAAATTTCAGGCACTCCCCCATGACCCTGCTCAACACCTCCTTTTTCTGGGTGCCGATGCTCCAGTAATTCGCCGTCGCCGAGTCGGGATTGTGTTGCTCTCACTTCTTTAGTGATGACGGGAAAGAAAGTCCCGGATAATGGGCTCCCAGTTCTCCTGGTGCCCTTTTCTTAAGTAGAAATACAATTCACTGTTTGGTTCCCGGCACAGGTAACCCCCGTTTAGAGGATACATAAGAACATGTACATCATCCCGCGGATATCCGGCAATGGTAAACCTGATGCACGTGTCCATGGTTCAGACCCGCCTCCTGTATCCCCGTTGTTCATCCTCAATGATGCCCGGCATCACGCCACCCTGATCAGGGTTTCCCGTCACCCAGTATACAATCCGTAACAATCGGAGAATCTCCCTCTTCTCAAGGTCTCTCTTGCCATTGAACCGGAAAACGTTAGGATGGCGTACCACCTCTTTCAACGGAGTCGTGAAATCCTGGGTGAAGAAGATGAATGGCACGCAGATCCCCAGCAACCTCAGTCTCTTGAGCAGACTGACGCCACTCATCCCGTGAAGATGGTAATCGGATATGATCGCATCAAGCGGGTTACGGCAGGATGAAATGATGGCTTCCTCTCCTGAACCAGCGAGGTATACCCGCATCTCCCCGGTCTCCTCAAACATATGCCGGACGAGGTGGCACATCTCAGTATTCGTATCGACATACAGGATGCTCGTCATACGGTTTCTCCTGTCTGGGATATCCTCCGACCATCGTTACTCATGCGTATCATTTTCCGATTGCTTCTGCCGGGGCAGTGCCATGAGAGCAATAACCGTAGTCACAAAGACAATACCCGCAGCCACGAGCGAAGCGATCGAGAACGCATGCATCCACGCAACCTGTGCAGCCTCTGCAACGGTGCCCGCGTCGGGCCCCAGGGAAGCTGCCGTGTTCAGCGCGGTTGCAAGCGAAGTCTCAAGGCTCGCCTTTACTGAGCCGGAGAACCTGCCCGAGACTTCAGCGATGTCACTCACATACACTGCGCTGATGATGGCACCGAATAATGCAACGCCGAGCGTGCAGCCCAGTTCGCGGGTCGTATCGTTCATCGCGGAACCCATACCGGAGCGGTTCTTCGGGACCGACGCCATGAGGATGTTTGTGCTCGGCGTCATAGCGAGACTGACACCGGCTATCATGACGAGCATCGCCGGCAGCATGCCCAGGTAGGTCGTATCAATTGTCCAGGCAGATATGACCAGGAACGAGACCGTGATAAGAGCAAGACCGGTGATAATCGTATACCGGCTCCCAATTTTTTCCACGATATTCGGTATGACCGGCGCCAGTAACGGGAACGGGATCATGATCGGCAGCATCAGCAGCGATGTAGTCAGGGGCGACATGTCAAGGATGAGCTGCAGAAGCTGGCTAATCGTATAGAATATTGCTGACATCGCCAGGAATGCGACTGTCAGGGTCAGGATCGATACGGAAAACGCCCTGTTGTGGAAGAGATTCATATCGAGCAGCGGCGATGCGGATCTTCGCTCCCACAGGACGAATACGGCAAGGGAGGCAAGGCCGATGAGTAGGCCGGCAAGCACCGTCCCGTCAAGGATCCCCTTCGATGGCACTTCGGTGATGCCATAGACAAGCCCGAATATACCGACAGCTGCGAATACGCCGCCGATCCAGTCAACCGCATGACCTTTCTCATCGCGTGATTCGGGGGCGATCAACTGGTTGAGGACAAGACTCACCGTAGCAATGGCTGCGCTCAGATAGAAGATCGAGTTCCAGTCAATGTACTCCATCAATATGCCGCCCATGACACCGCCCAGCATCATACCGATGCCGGTGATGGCGCTCCAGATGGCAATAGCCCGGACCCGCTCTTTTGTGGGAAAGATATTGTTGACAATCGAGAGCGTTGTCGGCATCACGAGTGCGCTTCCAAGGCCCATAATGGCCCGGGCAATGAGCAGCTCGATGGCAGAATGCGCCAGGAACCCGGCGTAAAAAGCACTCGCGGCAAACACCAGGGAGCCGATCTGCAGGGCAAGTTTCCTGCCGTACCGGTCGCCGCATGCCCCGGAAAGAAACAGGAGGCTTGCAAGCAAAAGCGAGTAAATATTCACAATCCAGGTCTGTTCAAGCTGGCTCAGCCCGAGGTCAACCGACATCTGCGGGAGCGCCAGGTTGATACTGCTGTTTGCCAGCATCACCCCGAGCAGCGCTAGGCAGAGTGTTGTTAAAATGAACCAGCGACGCTTATAGATCGTCGGGTCGATACCATCAAAATCCGCATGTGCGATATTGCTATCCATTAATCGGTCTCCCTAGTTGGCTTGTTGATTCCGGAAGCCCCTTGCCCCCCATTATACTTAATTCACTTTAAGTATACTTAAAACTATTTAGGAATACAAAAATTGATTTAAACCTTGCGAAAATACATTACGGTTAAAAAATGTATAATAATCCGGGAGATCATCATGGCACGTGTCAATCAGGAATATCGTGAAGGGGCCAGGGAATGCATCATTACAGCAGCAATAAATGTGGCCATTGAGAAAGGATGGGGGGCGATGACACTCGAAGCTATTGCCCAGAAGGTTGGGGTATCGATTCCGGCGCTCTACAGTTATTTCCGAAACCGCGATGCATTGGAGAATGAAGTTGTCAACAGGGTTATCCAGATCCACGATGACGAATTTGCAGCAACCCTTTCCCGCGATGGAGACATCCACCGGATTATCCAGAATTACGCCGATTTGATCTTTATCCACCAAGCACGCTACGTAAATATTTATTCCCTTCTGCCAATCCGGTTTCTCAACGATCCGATGATGCACGGGAAGGTAGCGGATTCTATGACTGCTGAATTAGATCTGATCTCGATCTGTCTGGAACGGGCGAAGTCACGGGGGGAGCTGAAAAAGTATTTAGATGTCAACGAATCTGCACAGCTAATCAGTTCACTGACGGCAGGCATCATGCTCAATCTGATTTTCGACAGCCAGATCAATGAACGTATTGAAAGAAAACGCTGGATCACGGGTGTGGAACGGATTCTTTTGATCAGCCAGCATCCCGACCGGGCCGATGTTCAGTGAGAATAACGGGTCCCGAAAAGGCCGCCGGAACGCGATTACGAATGTCGATTTTTCCGAAGGAGGTCTCAAAAATAGGGATTTTAGGGGTATTCAGATATAATCTCTCATTTTCTTAACGAGAGCAAGACACTCAGTTACCTCGTCTTTCTTTGCTTTTTCAATCGCAGCAATAATTTGTTTGATCGGCACAGCGAGTGAATAGATTTTCTGCGGTCGGCCTTTATGCTGGGACGGGGCCTCATTGGTCTTGATCCAGCCTTGCCCTGCCAGATATTTGATTGCTATGCTCACTTCGGGCTGGCGCAGGTCCGTCCCGGCATTCTGTACCCACGCGACCCCCCCCTCACCAAAATTTCACCCATTCGCACACATCAACGATGTGAAAATCCATCAGTTTCCCACAAAATCCGCAACGGGCAAGGGGGGGGTCGCATGGGTACAAGAATATTTTGAGTGCCCGCGGACACCATTCCGGAGACCACATAATTCCCTTCCGGGCCCTGCACACAGCGACGGATATTCCGGTCACAAGGGGCACAACCCGCCACTCCCGGGACCATGAGCCGCTCTGCATGTTGTACCCACGCGACCCCCCACTCTCCCCGTATTCCGGCAACGCGGCCGGGCTCCTGAACGGAATTCCGGATACCCCTCCCTGCCGGTTTACCTGTTTTCACGCGATTCCCCAACCGCTTGAGTAACAAAATATTTCCCCTCCGAAAAATGATCACTCATTGGTGACGATGTGGGTCTGACACGTCTTATCAAATGGATCGGGCTCGTAGCACTGGCTGTAGGAATCATCGGGTTTCTGCTTCCGGGAACGTTTGTCTATTCCCCGCAAATCGATTCGTATCTTACCCGGTTTGGGGATGTCCTTTTCAAGGGTATAAGCTCAAACCCGACGATAACGATGCTCATTGCCAAAGCCCCGGTTATCGGTCTCGCCCTCATCGGATTTGTCCTGGTATTCTGGGCGACAATACGGGAGCTGGCAGAGCCCAAAGAAACAATGCCGGCAAAACCCCGGGATACTGAAAGACAGATACAAGCGCTGATAGCGTCCCAGAGGGCAGAAGGGATGGAAGATCCAAAATCCCCGAAAATATTAAACGAACCGGCAGATCGTAAGAAACCCTGAAACAGGAAACGATGCCCGGAGATGGACCGGGACGGGAGGATGAGATGGTCATCCCTTCTCGTAATCCTCCCTTCATTCGATCGTTTCAGTTGATTCAGGAATTTCTCATCACAATCTGTACCGCCGTCTCTCTATCCCAGGAGATCTTTCCAAGAATCATATCAACGGTCACCGTGGTCCCGTCTTTCCGGGTGAGCGGGACCTTGTCAAGATCGATCTGTGCTCCCAGTGCGGCCTGGGAAATCCGTTGCCGGAACAGGTCCTGGAACCCCTGGTCGATCATACCGGTGATATCCCTGCCCGTCAGGTTCTCCCAGGTATCGGCTCCGATCAACCGGATGCCGGCGGGATTTACAAAAAGAATTCCCCCCGTAGACCGGTATACCACGATCCCTTCCGGCAGCCTGTCAATGAGCGTGCGGTACCGTTCTTTACTCAAGACAAGTTCCTCGACATTCGATACATAATCCTTGATGAAAAATGAGGCAACGACGAGCACCAGCGCGAAGAAGACCCGGTCAATCAGTGCATACTCGAGCGTTATATCCCGGGGGGAGAGGAAAAGACTGGCCGCCATACCGAGAACAAACACACCGGTCAGCACGAGCGGTGCATATTTCCAGCTCAGGTACACGGTCAGGAACAGGGGGATCAGGTACAGGATCCAGATCATCACGCCGAGCGGTGTGCTGATATCGATGACAAAGATGAGTAACGTCGCGACAGCGATGTAGGTGACAATACGGAGGAAATCAGCCTCGCGTTTAACCGGCCATGTGAGTTTTCCCATGTCAGCCATACATGATCCTGTCTGTTTGTGATATAAAAAACTGGCGAACCAATCAAAGGAAGCTAAACGGTCCTGTTTCACCGGAGAATCCTGATATGCCGGCAATTGTTGATTGAGCTTCACGTTATTACTAAAGGTCAAAACGCTAAAACCGTGCCGGCCCCTTTTTTGTACCGCGCGGTCAAATATTTTTATCAATAGTAATGATGGAAGGATATTTCCACCCGCACAATAATTTTCGTCGTATTTTCCCCCGTTTCACCAGTTCACCTGCACCACTACGATGCGGAATGGAATTATATAGTAAAAATCAGCACGGTGGTACTGTGAACACTTCCCTCCTGTCAGAAGTGTGTCGCGGTTGAGGTCGTCTCCTCATGACTCCGGAACCAATTCAGGCCATGATAAGAAAACAGATCAAACCAGCGATCGTGCTCTTCTTCGTCCTCACGCTCCTTCTCGGGGTAGTCTACCCGCTGGTTGTAACAGGTATCGCCCAGGTGATCTTCCCGGTCCAGTCGAATGGGAACGTACTTGAACATAACGGGAATGTCGTGGGCTCCGCATTGGTCGGCCAGCCCTTTACCTCGGCAAACTATTTCTGGGGCCGTCCCTCTGCAACCTCGCCCGTGCCGTATAATGCCGGTGCTTCATCGGGATCGAACCTCGGGCCGAATAATCCCGCGCTCACGGACGCGGTAAAAGCCCGGGTCGATGCCCTGCATGCAGCCGATCCGTCGAATACCCAACTCATCCCGGTCGATCTGATCACCGCATCGGGAAGCGGTCTTGACCCGGATATCAGCATCGCTGCCGCCCAGTACCAGGTCTCCCGCATTGCCCGGGAACGGAACCTGAACGAGCAGGATGTACAGGCGCTCGTTGCACAGCATACCGAGCCCCGCCAGTTTGGTATCTTCGGGGAGCCCCGCGTCAATGTCCTCTCGCTGAACCTTGCACTCGATGATCTCAGTGCCGGCCGCATCTCTGTATCGCAGCAAACCCCGGTACAGCAGAACAATGAGCCGCTCGTTTTCGGCATGAGGATGTCTGACTGGCTCCAGGTCATCGTCTTCATTATCATCATTGCACTTCTGGTAGTTCCCCTGGGTGCATGGATGGTAAAGGTATATACCGGCCAGCCCAACTTCCTGTCTCCCGTCATTGACCGGATCGAACAGAAGTTTCTCGCACTCGGGGGGGTGGATGGAACTCAGGAGATGGACTGGAAACAGTTTGCCGTAGCCCTTCTGGTCTTCGGCATACCGTGTATCCTGTTCGTCTTTTTCCTCCAGCTCTTCCAGCAGTTCCTCCCGCTCAATCCTGCCGGGCTCGGGGCCGTGCCATGGGATCTTTCGCTCAATACCGCAGTAAGTTTTGCCACCAACACCAACTGGCAGGCCTATGTGCCGGAAGTCACCGTCAGTTACTTCACCCAGATGGCGGGGCTTGCCGTCCAGAACTTCCTGTCGGCAGCAATGGGTATGGCGGTCCTGATAGCACTCATCCTTGCATTCTCCCGCAGGTCAGGCACCACCATCGGCAACTTCTGGGTGCTCCTTATCCGGAGTGTCATGATCCTGCTGCCCATCTGCCTTATCATTGCACTCGTGCTCGTCTCGCAGGGGGTTCCCCAGACCTTCAACGGGCCGCTCACGGTCCCGCTCCTCGACCCGGTAAAAGATGGCAATGGGGCACTCGTCACCACACAGACAATCCCGCTCGGGCCGGTAGCTTCCCAGATCGCGATCAAGCAGCTGGGAACAAACGGGGGAGGCTTCTACAATACCAATTCCGCTCACCCGATGGAGAATCCCACGCCGTTCTCCAACCTCCTCGAGAACCTCGCGATCCTCTTCATCCCTACAGCACTCTGTTACACGTTCGGGAAAATGATCGGATCGGGACGCAAAGGCATCGCCCTCTTAATGGCTATGACCATCCTCTTCCTGCCGCTTGCCGGCATCGCGATCTGGTCCGAGCTGGGCGGGAACCCGGCATTTAATGCAATGGGCATAGACCAGAATCCCGGGTTTACTCAGCCGGGAGGGAACATGGAGGGCAAGGAGGTCCGGTTCGGGATAGTACCTTCGGCATGGTTCTCAGTGGTGACAACCGTGACGTCTACCGGGGCTGTCAACTCGATGCATGATTCGTTCATGCCGCTCGCCGGGTTCGTCCAGATGTTCGATATGCAGCTCGGGGAAGTGGTGTATGGCGGTGTCGGTTCCGGGCTCTACGGCATGCTCGTCTTCGTCATCCTCGCCATGTTCATTGCCGGCCTGATGGTAGGCCGGACCCCGGAACTCTATGGCAAGAAGATTGAACAGAACGAGATGAAGCTCGCAACCATCATCATCCTGATCCCAATCTTCCTCATCCTTATCCTCACAGCAGTTGCCGTCATGACAGATGTGGGCAGGGCCGCCGTATTCAACACGGGACCGCACGGGTTCTCTGAGATCCTGTACGCGTTTACCTCCACATCCCAGAACAATGGCAGCGCTTTTGGCGGGGTCTCGGTGAACTCCCTGTTCTATAACCTTGCAACCGCATTTGCAATGTTTGTCAACCGGTACGTGGTGGCGATCCTGACCCTCGCGCTTGCCGGGGCGCTCGTAGTAAAGAAGATCGTTCCTGCCAGTGAAGGAACCCTGCGGGATCACCGCCCGCTCTTCATCATCTGGCTCGTGTTTGTTATCATCATCATCGGGGCGCTGAGTTTCCTGCCCGCCCTCTCGCTTGGGCCTATCGCCGAATTCATGAATATGGCCGCAGGAGGGATGATCCATGTCTGAACCAGGACAAACCAGGAACCCCACCGCTATTCCTGGCCTTTACCAGCGGGCGGTTATTGACGCCTTTGGAAAACTCGATCCCCGGACCATGATCCGGAACCCGGTCATGTTTACCGTAGAAGTTGGCAGTGTGATCACGAGCCTTCTCTGGCTGCAGGCACTTACCGGGCATGGAGAGGCACCGCCAGAGTTCATCGGTGCCATCTCGGCATGGCTCTGGTTCACGGTGCTCTTTGCCAACTTCGCAGAAGCCCTTGCCGAAGGCCGGGGCAAGGCACAGGCCGATTCCTTACGGAAGATGCGGCGGGATACCGAGGCAAAGAAACTCGATCCTGCATATACGCTCGTCAAGGGCAGGGAACCCAATGAAAAATACGTAGCGGTGATCTCCTCCTCGGCCCTGCGGAAGAACGATCTCATCTATGTCAAAGCCGGGGACACGATCCCGGTGGACGGGGAAGTGATCGATGGCGTTGCATCGGTCAACGAGAGTGCCATCACCGGGGAGAGTGCACCAGTGATCCGTGAGTCCGGTGGGGACCGGAGTGCGGTCACCGGAGGGACGAGTATCCTTTCCGACTGGCTCATCATCCGGGTCAGCGCAAATCCCGGCGAAGGGTTCCTCGACCACATGATCGGGCTCATCGAAGGGGCGAAACGGCAGAAGACCCCCAACGAGATCGCGCTCAACATCCTCCTGCTCGGCCTGACCGCAGTCTTCGTTGTAGTATCTGCAACACTGTATGCGTTCTCGCGCTACAGTGTAGAGGCCGCTGGTGTTGGCATGCCCGTCACCATCACGGTGCTGGTCGCACTCTTTGTCTGCCTCGCACCAACAACCATCGGGGGGCTCCTCAGCGCGATTGGCATCGCCGGCATGGACCGGCTGATCCAGCGCAATGTCATCACCACCTCGGGCCGTGCCATCGAAGCGGCCGGAGACGTGGATGTCCTCCTGCTGGACAAGACCGGCACGATCACACTCGGGAACCGGCAGGCAGTCGAACTGATCCCGGTTGACGGGACAGATATTCTCGAACTGGCCGAAACGGCCCAGCTCGCATCGCTTGCCGATGAGACCCCGGAAGGCCGCAGCATCGTTGTGCTGGCAAAAGAGAAGTACGGGCTCCGGGGCAGGACCGTGGGAGCGTCCGAAACAAGCACGGAGATGCAGTTCATCCCGTTTACCAGCCAGACGCGGATGAGCGGGGTCGACCAGGGGGATCTCCACATCCGGAAGGGTGCGGCGGATGCCGTGTTTGCCTACATCCGGAAGTGCGCACAATATGAAGTGTCGGAGCAGCTCAAACAGGAAGTGGACACAATCTCCCGTGCCGGTGGAACCCCGCTTGTGGTTACGAAAAACGGGAAAGCGCTCGGGGTCATTCACTTAAAGGATATTGTAAAAGGCGGGATCAAGGAGCGGTTTGCCCAGCTGCGGAAGATGGGTATCAAGACGGTCATGATCACCGGTGACAACCGGCTCACCGCTGCCACCATCGCTGCGGAGGCGGGAGTCGATGATTTCCTGGCAGAAGCAACTCCTGAGAGCAAACTCAAGCTGATACGTGAGTACCAGACCGGCGGGAGAATGGTGGCCATGACCGGGGATGGCACGAACGATGCCCCGGCGCTCGCCCAGGCCGATGTTGCGGTTGCCATGAACACCGGCACCCAGCCGGCCCGGGAAGCCGCGAACATGATCGATCTCGATTCCAACCCGACAAAGCTGATCGAGATCGTCGAGATTGGCAAACAACTGCTCATGACCCGGGGAGCACTCACCACGTTCTCGATCGCAAACGATATCGCGAAGTACTTCGCGATCATCCCGATCGCATTTGCCTCGACCTATCCGTCGCTCGGAGCCCTCAACATCCTCGGGCTCCACAACGGGATCCTCTCGGCCGTGATATTCAATGCGGTAATCATCGTCCTCCTGATCCCGCTCGCCCTGCGTGGCGTGAAATACCAGGCAATGTCAGCAGAAGAGGCGCTCCGCAATAACATCCTCATTTACGGGATCGGTGGGCTTATCGCTCCGTTCATCGGAATTAAGCTCATTGATATTCTGCTCGTTCTCATAGGAGTGTAAAAACTGTGATCGTCAACCCCGGAAGTCGCCCGGACCCCGATACCCTGCTGGCCCGCGTACAGGACGAAGAGCGGCAGAAGAACCGGGGCAAACTCAAAATTTTTCTTGGTTACATCGCAGGTGTGGGAAAGACCTATGAGATGCTGCAGGCAGCACATCACCGCAAGCGCGATGGCATTGACGTACGGATCGGGTACATTGAAACCCATGGGAGGGTCGAAACCGAAGCCCTGGTTGGAGGGCTTGAGATCATCCCCCGGAAGATGGTTGAGTACCAGAATGTGAAGATTCCGGAGATGGATCTCGATGCGATCCTGGCACTCCATCCGGAACTGGTCCTTGTCGATGAACTCGCCCATACCAATGCACCGGATTCACGTCACCTCAAGCGATACCAGGACGTCGAGGAATTGCTCGATGCCGGTATTGATGTCTATACAACGCTGAATGTCCAGCACATCGAGAGCCTCAACGATGTCGTTGCCCAGATCACCGGCGTCATTATCCGGGAAACCATCCCGGACCGGGTGATCGATGAAGCCACCGAGATCGAACTCGTGGACCTGGCCCCGCCGGAACTTCTCCAGCGGCTCCGGGAAGGAAAAGTGTACGTCCCCGAGATGGCTGCCCGGGCGCTGGAGAAGTTCTTCAACGAAGGGAACCTGTTCGCCCTGCGGGAACTTGCCCTTCGCCGGGCAGCGGAACGGGTCGACGACCAGATGCTTGCCTACATGCAGACCCGTGCGATCCCGGGACCCTGGGCAGCGGGAGACAGCCTTCTGGTCTGCATCGGACCGGGACCATTGTCCGAACGGCTGGTCCGTACCGCCAGGAGGCAGGCGGACCGGATGGGGGCCCCCTGGACTGCCCTCTATGTCCAGAAACCATCCCACCATAGGATTTCGAAAGAAGCACAGGAGCAGATATCAAAGACGCTCCATCTTGCAGAAACGCTGGGGGGCACAACTGCTACTGAGTTTGGCACCAACGTGGCAACGACCGCTGTCGAGTATGCCCGTAAACATAATGTTACCCGGATCATTATCGGCAAGACCCTTCGTCCCCGCTGGCAGGAATTCGTGTTTGGTTCAGTTGTGGACCAGCTCATCCATAACAGCGGAACTATCGATATTTATGTCATAAGCAGCCAGGAAAAAATAGCGCCTCCCCCGATAGATATGGAACCTCTTCTGCCGGCATCACCCCCAAAGGATTACGTTGCAGGCTTAGCCCTTGTTACCATAATCACGATCATCGGCTGGCTGATCCATTCATTCATATCGCCGACAAACCTGGCGGTCCTGTATATTCTCGGTGTCGTTGCCATTGCATGGAAACGGGGATTGCGCCCGGCGGTCTTTACCGCAATTATCGGGGTTCTCGCGTTTGATTTCTTCTTCATCCCTCCTTACCTGAGTTTCCGCATTTCGGATACGGAGTATCTCATCACGTTTGCCGGGATGATCGTGCTCGGAGCCCTCGTCAGCATCCTGGTGACACGATCCCGCGAACATGCCGACGCTGCAGAGATCCGGGAACAGGAGACGGGGACCTTGTATGATCTTGCGCAGGATCTCGTTCGGGCTGTTGATTCTGATTCAATTGTCTCGGCCGTTGCAGTGCACATCAGGAAAATTTTCCAGTGGGAGTGTGTGTTCCTCCTGCCGGAAGAAAACCATCTTGTAGTCTGCCCGGCCAGCCAGACACTCCCCCTGAATGAGGACGAGATCGCAGTTGCTACCTGGGCTTTTCAGCATGGTGTCATCGCAGGTTACGACACGGATACTCTCCACGGATCCCCCATCCGGTATATTCCTCTTGTGAGTTCACAAAAAACATTGGGAATTATGGGGGTGAAACCCACGGAACCGGGCGGGGTTATTACCCATGAGCAGGAACAGATTCTTAATGCGTTTGCCCGCCAGGCTGCATGGGCACTTGAGCGGGTACGGCTGACAAAAGGAGTCCGGTAACACAAAAATTATGAGGCAGGTAAATCTTGAGAATACCCACGGTCAGCGGGGATTGACTCAAAGATCCGTTCCCGCAGGAGTTCGCAGATTCGACTCCTGCTTCCCGCATATTCCGCCCCGTCTTTTTATTGTTCCTGTTCGCGATCAGCAGGCTTTCCAACCAGACTCCGGTCAAAATTTTTTCAGCAGACCCTGATTGAAACCCGCGAGCCGATCAACCGGACCTTGCTCAAAATTTTTCAACCAGACCTTGATTAAAAAATTTTAAGCAGACCTTGGTTGCAAAAAGTTAAACGGATCTGTCTGAACGCACAACCAGAAAAATGCATTACCGTCGTAGGAAAAACCATAAAATCAACCAGACCTTACCTGAAAAATTTCAATCAGACCTTGCTTAATGTGCTTTCAAGCAGACCCTGCCTGAAATTTTTTACCGGATCTTGCATGAAAAATTTCAGACACCCCCAAGGACCCTGCTTGAAAACTGTGAGCCGATCAACCGGACCCTGCATATATTTTTTTAACCAGACCCTGCTTAAGAAAAGTTAACCAGATCGCGATAGCGGGTCGATCGTACCTGCGGTCACGAATCAGGATCGTCAGTTCCGCTGTCCGCTGGTGACAGGATGCCCGGTGCAACATTGATGACAGGGGACAGTCAACAGATACAGCAACGCATATCCCGGGAGCCCCATGGACACCAGCCTCGTCATACAGGGAATTATTGTAGGTCTCATCCTTGCAGTACCGGTGGGACCCCTCTCCCTGATGTGCATCCAGACATCCCTCTCCGGGGGCAGGCTCCATGGCATCGTCTCCGGGCTTGGCATAGCAACCGCTGACACCTTCTATGCGGCAGTGGCCTTCCTCGGCCTCACCGTGGTATCGGGCTTCCTGCTCTCCTGGCAATCCCCGTTGCGGATCATCGCCGGTCTTGTCCTGATCGTGGTCGGGATACGGATCTTCCTCTCCCGGCCCGCGGCGAAACAGACCGGCGGACCCGCCGAGAGTTACACGAAAAATTATGCCACGATGCTTGCCATCGCCATCGCCAACCCCATGACGATCATCTTTCTGATGGTCACCCTGCCGGGCTTCGGTTTTGTCATGGGCGGGTCATCTCTGCAATCCGCAGCCGAATTTATCGGGGGTTTTCTCTTCGGCTCCGTGGCGTGGTGGATCGTCCTGTGCGGCTCTATCGGGTCGGTCCGCTCCCGTATCAGCCCTGAGACTCTGATCCTGATCAACCGGGTATCCGGCACCTACATTGTCTGTGTGGGGCTCTTCATGCTCGTGAGCCTTGTCTACACATTATTTTGAGCAGGATTCCGCGTTTCAACCCGTTCTGGCGGGAATAAAAAAAAGTTTACTGCTGCCTTCCCACGCTATAAAAATATGTGGGACAGGGGTTTCACTTACCGTTAGATTCCCGTCACGGCACAATCTTCGAGATCGGGATCTCAAGGATATCTTCTGCCCCGCAGGCCTTGAGTTTGGGGATGAGGCCGTTGACGGCACTCTTCTGTACCACCGTCTGGATACTGTAGTAATTGATGCCGTGGAGCCTGCTCACGGTCGGCTTCTTCATGGCCGGCAGGGCAGCCACGAGGCGCTCCATTGCGGCAGTCGGGACGTTCATGGTCAGAAGTACCTTGTTCCGGGCATCGATGACACCAAAGAGCAGGGTCTTGATCTCCTCGATCTCCCGGCGCTTCTCGGGGTCAGCCCAGGCAGCCTTGTTGGCGATGATGACCGTGTGCGACTCCATGATCTGGCCGATGATCTTCAGGCCGTTCTTCCGGAGCGTGGTACCGGTCTCGGTCAGGTCCACGACCACGTCCATGAGGTCGGGCACCTTTGCTTCCGATGCACCAAAGGAGTGGAAGAGCTGGACAGGGATCTTCAGGCTCTCGAAGAAGCGTTTTGTCATCTCGGGATATTCTGTCGTGACCCGGCTGTCGGGGCGGATCTGATGCACATCTTCGATGGGTTCGTCGCGGTGCACCGCAATCACGATCTTGACATTGCCCTCGCCGGTCTTGCTGTAGGAGAGGTTGGCGACCTCGATGACATCCGAGTTGGTCTCCTGCACCCAGTCGAGGCCGGAGATGCCTACATCGAAATATCCCTTCTCGACATAGGTGGGGATCTCCTGCGGGCGGAGAATTTTTATTTTACCGATGCGGTTGTCAGCGATACGGGGATTATAATCGCGGTCCGTGCGCCGGACCTCAAGGTCAGCTTCCTTGAAGAGCTGGAGGGTCTGCGCCTCGAGGCTGCCCTTCGGGAGTGCGAGGGTGAACATACCGTACAACATCGCTGTAAACACACAAAAAGGATAGGTTTTAAAAAAATTATGATTCGAATGAATGGATGACGAACCCGCTTAAGAGCTTGGGCTCAAACCACGTGGACTTCGGCGGCATGATGCCCCCGGCGTCTGCAATGGAGAGGACGGACTCTACCTGTACCGGCTGCATGGCAAACGCCAGCTGGTAGGTTCCGTCATCAACGAGTTTTTCAAGGTCCGCAACAGGGCGTGCGCCGCCAAGATACTGGAGGCGGGCATCGCCCCGGGGATCGGTGATCCCGAGCATGCCTTCGAGGACATGCTTCTGGAGGATCGCGACATCGAGGGATGCGATCGGGTCCGCCTGCGGGTCCCGCGGCCGGGTGCATTCGTACCACGTACCTGTGAGGTAAAGGTGGACGACATGGTAGTTTTCGGGATGAGCGATTGCGGGGGAGATATTGTACCCGCTGGCGTCAAGGGCCCCGTACGGTTTGACCGTAAAACACGTGCCGAGCTTGTCGAGGAACGACTGCGGGGTAAACGTGCCGAGATCGGCGAGCAGGCGGCTGTACCCGTGGATCTTCACCCGGTTGTGGGCAAACATCACGCCCATGAACCGGCAGACTTCGGCCGGCGGAACCTTTCCTGATGCTGCAATACGGTCAGCGAGATTCACCGAGGCCTTTGCCCGGTGGTGGCCATCGGCAATGTAGAGTGCAGGAACCTGGGAGAAGCGGCGCTCCAGGGTGGAGAGCACCTCCGGGTCAGCGATCCGGAAGATCTGGTGGAGCACCCCGTCACCGGTCTTTACCTCCGCCACCGGCGCGGTGCCGGGCTTGATCAGGTTGTGGATGAACGAGAAGATCTCGTCCTCGTCCCGGTACAGCAGCACCACCGGCCCGTTGTGGGCCTGCACGGCTTCGATATGCCGGGTCCGGTCCTCCTCCTTGTCGTACCGGGTCAGCTCGTGCCGGCGGATGTTGTTCTTCCGGTAATCGTCCACATCAAGGCAGCAGCAGAGCCCGAGGAACTCATCGCCACCCTGCACGACCCGGTACAGGTACATGCCGGGTGCGGCATCCTGTTTTAAGAGCCCTTCACGTTCCAGCGCACGGAAGATCTCCCGGGCCCGCTCGTACACGCGGTCATCGTGCGGCGGAATGTCCGGCAACTCGGCATCGGACCGGCTCACCCGCAAAAAACTCTTCGGGTTCTTCGCAATAATGGCACGTGCTTCATCGGCTGTCACCACATCGTAGGGTACTGCCGCAATCTCCGGGGCGGCTGAGGAGATCGGCCGCACTCCTGCAAAACGATAAATTTTCACCATACCTGTGACCGCCCGGACAATTCTTTTGTGCTCTCATCATTGTGCCTGATCCCATATAATAGCCAAGTCTCTCCGGTGACCCGCAGATATTTCACCCAAGAAAAATGCTATGAATGACCCGCACGCATGACTACTGGTACCGGACGATTCCGGGAGGCCTCTCATGATCCGACCCCGCGACAGTGTTGTGTACCCGCTGCCCCTGATCCGGCGGGCAACGCCGCAGGACATTGCTGCGATCGTGGCAATCGAGAAGGAGTCGTTCTCCGACCCGTGGGGCATGCCGGTCTTTTTAGAGGCGCTCTCGTTTTACCCGACAACGTATTTTGTTGCCGAATGCGAGGGGCTGGTCGCCGGTTTTGTGGTGGCAGGCCTTGAAGATACCGGTGAGAATATCTACGGGCATCTCTGCAATCTCGGCGTCTCCCCGAAGTACCGGCGCCGGGGGATCGGGAAACTGCTCGTGAGCCGGGTCGAGCACCAGTGTGCCCTTGAACTGGCGACCGGCGTCCAGCTGGAAGTCCGGGTCTCCAATACCGGGGCGCAGCGGTTCTACCAGAAGATGGGATACCGCCCGGTCTTTGGGATCGACCAGTATTATGCCAATGGCGAGGACGCTCTCGTCATGATGAAGTGGTTCCGGTTTTAAAAGCGGGTCCTGCACCGGTCCATTCCCTCTTTGTAGAGTTTTTGCGGCCTGCTCTTCGGATCAAATGCAAACGGTTTTTCTTTTTTAAGTCTCACGTTTGGAAGATCAGAACTGAACGAGTGAATGCCACGTGAACAAGGATAACTCTCCTCATGATCCTGCCCCGGCCGGGAGCAGGAATTCAGTGTTTCCCTTTCCGGATCCGGATCGCCAGCAACAGGAGATCCAGAAGAGCAAAGCCGCACATCACCGTCCCCGTGATCCTCTCCCGCCCCAGGGTGAATACGGGCTGAAGCGCGGCATCCAGCCGTGGATGGCCAACCTGATCGCCATCGGCGGCATCATCGGCTCGGCCTATTTTATCGGCTCGGGATATCTCATCTCCCAGATGGGTCCGAGCGTGATCCTGCTCTACGCCATGGGAGGGCTGATCATCTGGACCGTGATGCAGTCGTTTGCCGAGCTGCTGGTCAATGTGCCCCGGCAGGGCAACTTCATCAGTTACTCCGCGGAGTTCATCTCCCCGACATGGGCCGTCGGCACCGGCTGGAGTTACTGGTTCAACTGGTGCGCCTACATCCCTTCGGAGGCCGTGGCGGGCGGCATTATCATGCACTTCTTTGTCGCGAGTGTGCCGGTGGTGATGTGGGCAATCGCGTTCCTCATCATGATCACGGTCCTCAACCTGATCCATGTCGGGGGGTTTGGCTGGGTGGAGAGTACGCTTGCCATCGTCAAGATCGGGCATAACGTGGCCTTCTGTCTTGTTGCGGCCCTCATCGTGCTCGGGGTGATCGGCACCGCCGGCTTCATCGGCACGAGCATCGCATTCCCCCCGAACACCAGCCTGTATGATGACATCTTCCCTGCAGGGGCCTTCGTGCTGATCACGAACCTTGCCATCATTCTCGTGAACTTCCAGGGATCGGAGATTGTCGGTCTCGCCGCCGCTGAGACCCAGGATCCCAAAAAGACCGTGCCCAAGGCCTGCCGGCAGGTAGTCCACCGGATCCTCCGCGTGGATATCATCCCCATCATTCTTTTGATCCTGATCATCCCCTTTGCCGAGGCCGGGATCAGCGACAGCGTCTTCTCAACGGCGCTTGCCAAGTACGGGTTTACGGAAGTGGCGGCGGTGCTCTCGTTTATTGTCCTGACCGCCGCGTTCTCGTGCGCCAACAGCGGATTCTACGGGGCGGTCCGGGCCCTCTACGGACTCTCCCTTGAGGGGATGGCCCCGAAATTCCTGTCGAAACTCAACCGGAACTGCGTGCCGATGGTGGGTACGCTCGTCACGCTCGCGTGCTGCTGGCTCGTCCTCTCCCTCTGGTGGTTCACCAACGGGGAAGGAGAACTCTACCTCTGGCTCCTCTCTGTCTCGGCCTTCACGGGTGCGATCTGCTGGATCTCCATCTGCTGGGCGCAGGTCGTCTTCCGGAAACGGATCCACGAGCGGGGCTACACGGATGCCGACATCATCGCTCCAGCCCCGCTTTCCCCGTGGATGCCGGTGCTGATCGGTGTCGTGCTGGAGGTGATTGCACTCTTCGTGCTCGCGTTCAACCCGGATCTGGCCGGTTCGCTCTACCTCTCGATCCCGGTTGTGTTTGTCCCGATGATCGTATACTGGCTCGGCCGGAAGACCGGGAGGATCCGGGGGCTCAAATATCTCAACCCGGATGAGCGATCCTTTGATGAGATCTTCCCGGACAAGCGGGCGAACCGGTAAAACCTTAGTTACGCAGCGTTCAGGCGGGAAGGTTTTTTTCGCAAGGCCGAGATGCGCCAATGAAAAAAAGGGATTATCCCCGGCCGAGCTGCTGGTGGGCGCGGGCTAGGTGCTGGGCGGCAAGGGCACCGATGAGGGAGAGTTCCCCGGCAAGCACACCGGTTGCGATGATCTCCGCGAGCTTCTTTGCATTGGCACCGGGCGGTGTCCCGCTGCCGGCGACCCCGAGCAGTTTCAGGCACTCCTGCTGGGTCTCGACACCCGTTCCCCCGCCCACGGTCCCGACCGGGAGGGAGGGAAGCGTGACGGCAACGTACGCCCCGTTGTCGGTCATGTCAACCGTGGTGATGCAGGTGCTGCCGTCAATCGCATGCGCAGCATCCTGACCGCAGGCAATGAACATCGCGGCCACGACATTCGCTGCATGGGCATTGAACCCCGTTGCGCCGGCCCGGGCTGAGCCCACGAGATTCTTCCGGTAGTTCACATCAAAGAGGGACTTGGCATCAGTCTTGAAGATCGTGCTGATCTGCTCGTGGGTGAGTGCGATACCGGCAACAACGCTCCGGCCCCGGCCCATGATACTGTTGATCGCGGCGGGTTTCTTGTCGGTACACATGTTGCCCGAGAGGGCGACAAGCCGTGCCCCGGTGCCCTGTGCGATCAGGTCGGCCACTTTCGCGCTCGCAATGGTCACCATGTTCATGCCCATCGCATCTTTCGTATCGAATTCGAGCCGGACGTACACGCTGGTGCCGGCAACGAACGTGACGATCTCGTTGAGTTTCCCGTGGGATGTTGTGCTCTCCGCTGCAACCGTGAGTTCATCGCGGTGCGCCTTCACCCAGTCACAGACCTGCACGGCATGGATGATGCTGTCCGTGGCAAAGACCGGGGCCCGGGTCATGCCATCGTGGAGGATTCGGACCTCCGCCCCGCCGGCCTTCGTGATCGCGCTGCACCCGCGGTTGACCGAGGCGATGAGCGCCCCTTCGGTGGTTGCGAGCGGGAGCCAGAAACTCCCGGTTGCATAGCCCCCGTTGACGAGCACCGGCCCGGCCACGCCGAGCGGCACCTGGATGGCCCCGATCATGTTCTCGCAGTTCCGTTTCACTACGCGCTCGACATCGATGCTGAAGATCCCGATGTTCTCGAACCGGGTATTCGTCTCCTGTTCGATATACTCGCGCCGGACCCTGATGGCGTCAATCGGAGAGAGTTCCTTCTCCAGATCATAGAGTTTCAGCGACCCTTTCTTCAGTTTTGCATGAATCATGGCATCCCGCTCCCTGTCGTGATCAGATTCCGGGCCGGAATCATGCCCGGTACGGCGCTGTGCATCATCAGCCATGATTAATGATTAGCACCTATACCGTAATGATACACGTGGTCAGCGAAGAGGTCGGGCAGTGGGGAATCCGGGTGCCGGCGCGGCAGGGCGAGGAGATGCGGCAGGCGCTCTTACGGGAGAATGCGCTTGACAGTTCGCTCAAGGTCCGGCGCGAAGGAGCCGAGCTGATCCTGCCGGTTCTCGCGGAGCGCGAGGGTGCGGCGTGGTATGAGTTCGAGCCGCACCCGGGCCAGAAGCCCCTGCCCCGGCACGAGCTCGTGGGGGGTATCGCGATCATGCAGGACGAAGATCGCGCAGGGGCAGAGGACCTGCTGGCCTCGCGCCCCTCGCTCCACACGGTGGTCTTTGCCCAGGGTGAGGTGCATGGCGAGTACCGGACAAGGGAGTTCTCCGTACTTGCCGGAGAGGAGACGACCCGGACGCAGGTGACCGAGCACGGACACCGTTTCGTGGTGGATCTTGCCGGGGCCTACTTCTCGGCCCGGCTCTCGACCGAACGCCAGCGCATTCTTGCTCAGGTGCTAGGGGGGGAGCTCGTACTCGACATGTTTGCCGGGGTCGGGCCGTTTGCGATCACGCTTGCAGCCCGGGCGGGTCTTGTGGTTGCGTCCGATCTCAACCCGCAGGCTATCCTGCTGATGCTGGAAAACTGCGCACAGAACCGGGCAAAGAACGTGCTCCCGATGCTCGCCGATGCCCGGCATCTCGACCGCATCCTCCCGTGGAAGTTTGACCGGGTCGTGATGAACCTCCCCCTTTCCGGTACAGAATTTTTACCGGAGGCCTTCCGGCTCGTAAAGCCCGGCGGGACGATCCATTTCTACTCGCTCGTCTCAGAAAAGGGGGAGCACACCGCCCGGATACAGGAACTCGGCGGAACGGTGCTCACCGAACGGGAAGTGCGGTCGTACTCCCCGGGACAGTGGCACGCAGTGTACGATGTGCGGGTGACGTGATCGTTCCCGCTTGAGAACAAGCCCCTCCCCAACAGATACCCGTCACCGTCATGTGGTGTCGTCCATTCCTGTGTTGTCATCCATGAAGGTTGATTACCAATGAGATACGATATTTCACCTCATGGTGCACCCGGCAAGGATACTCGTTCTTGGAGCCGGAGCGGTGGGACTTCCGCTGGCAGCCAAATTGTCCCGGGTCGCGGACGTTGTAGCGGTGACACGGGAGCGGTCTGCCCGTGCAATCACCAGCCAGGGGCTTGCGATCAGTGGTGCATGGGGTGATGAATCCGCCAACTTCACCTGCGTCAGCGAACTGGCCGGAGAAGAGGATTTTAATTATATCCTGATCACCTCGAAATCGCAGGATACCGAGAGCATCTGCCGGCAATACAAGGACCTGATCGGATCCTGCGATGTCGTGAGTTTCCAGAATGGCATCGGGAATGAGGAGACGATCTCCCGGTATTCCGACCGTGTCATCGGTGGCGTTGTCCTGACCGGGTTTGTCCGGGAAGGAGACCGGGAGATTCACATCACGGCCAATGCAGGACCCATGCAGATCGGCCGGTTCCCGGAAGGACTTGATGCCGGCGTCCAGGGTCTTGCGGATATCATGACCCGGGCAGGCATTCCCGTTGAAGCCACGGATCGCATCAAAGGGAAACTCTGGTCAAAGAACTTAATCAACTGTTCATTGAACCCACTCAGTGCCATCACGGGTGTCACGTACGGGAAACTCAAAGAGCCCTCCAGCTGGCAGATCATCGATCACCTGGTACGGGAGATCTACGCTGTTGTACAAGCGGATGGAATCCGCCTCCAGTGGCCCGATCCGGATACCTTTCTCGGGTACCTGCACGGTGCCCTGATCCCGGTGATGGCCAGTCACACGTCCTCCATGCTGCAGGATATCCTGCACGGGCACCCGACCGAGATCGATTTTCTGAATGGTGCGGTTGTAACGTCCGGCAAACGACTCGGGATTGCGACCCCTTATAATGCCGTCATCTCGGACCTGATCCGGTTCCGGGAGTCCCTCGCTGCCGGTAACCCGGTTGAACAGTCTCACTGAAGCAGCGTACGATACCGCATTTTTATCGCCCCGTCGTATTACCTGTCTTGAGGGTGCGTTTAAAAGCGCGGACTTTTTTCCCATGAAGTTCATACAGGTTGTGTATGGATTCGGGTATTTTTGAAAGTCTCCTCACGCTCTTTCAGATGATATGTGTCATCATGATCTTTGCCTACCTGTTCACCCGGAGCCGGTACTTCATCGAAGTGTTTGAGCACCGGGCCACACTCAGCACAAAGATCATCCTGATCCTCTTTTTCGGCCTGATCTCCGTGTACGGGTCGATCAGTAAGATCAGCCTGTACGGGGCCGTCCTGAATGTTCACGATCTCGGCCCGATCATTGCCGGCCTGGTCTGCGGGCCGTTTGTTGGTCTGGGGGCCGGCATCATCGGTGGAGCCTTCCGGCTCACGCAGGGGGGGCCGTATATGTATGCCGCCGCTCTTGCCACCATTGTTGCCGGTCTTCTGGGCGGCCTGATCTATATCGCTTATAAAAAAGAGTTCATCACCACCAGAAAAGCGGTCCTCTATGCCTTTCTCATCGAGATCATCGTCTCGGTCATGCAGATAGCGATGGCGACACCCCCGGAACAGGTCGTCAATGTTGCCCTGTTTGTGGCCCTCCCGATGATCATCATCGTATCCGTGGCCGTATTCATCTTCTCGAAGATCATCCACAATATTCTCACCGAACGGAGGATCCTGGCCGAGAAGGAGAAACTGGAGTCCGAGATGGCGCGGAAGAATGCGGAACTCCAGATCGCAGCCGAGATCCAGAAGAACTTCCTTCCCGAGACCCTCCCCCGGACCGAAGGGTTCGATATTGCGGCAAAAAGTATCATGGCAAAGGAGGTGGGCGGGGATTTCTTTGATGTGATACCGCTTGAAGTGATGCCCATCAACTCGTCTCGGACCGGGATCATGATTGCCGATGTGTCCGGTAAAGGTGTCCCTGCCGCCCTGTTCATGGCCTTATCCAGGATCGTGGTCCGGGTTACTGCAACCTGGTTCAAGAAGCCGTGCGAGGTGATATCCTTTGCAAATCCCATCATCGCGAACAACTCAAAGACCGGCATGTTTGTCACCCTGTTTTACGGTATCATTGACAAAGAGGCCGGGACGCTGACCTATGTGAATGCCGGGCACAATCCCCCGATCGTGTTACGGCAGAAGACCGGTGAGATCGAGGAGCTCAACCTCACCGGTATGGCAGTTGGTGCCATGGATGATGCCGAGTATACGCAGGAGGAGGTACCGCTCGCTGTCGGGGATATCCTGGTCTTATACACCGACGGCATCACAGAGGCACAAAATGATAAGGAAGAGATGTTCGATGTTCCCCGGCTCATTGAGACGATCCGGAACAACCGCAACTCCTCATCGCAGGTAATTGCGGATGAGATCATCCGCTCCGTCTTCTCGTTCAGCGACACGCAGCCCCAGTTTGACGATATCACCCTGATGGTGGTGAAAGTCACCTGAAGATCCGGTGATCGGCCCACCCCGGCGAACGGGCAGAGCCGTGTGCCGGCATCAACCGGTAACCGGCTGAAGAGAGAGCCCATAAATCAGAACCCAAGAATCTTTTTTTTAACGGTATAAGCCCGCGGGAATACATCACATGTGCGGGTTTTAATGTCCCATGAAGCGGATCTGAATATTCACTAGTGAGGTGGGATCGTTTGGATAACCCGTGGAAACCCGCATGTATTGCTTGTGCTGTGCTGTTTGTGATCGCGCTCGTTCTCGGCGTGAGCGGGGCATTCAGCAGCATTTCCGGTTCATCGCTCTTCAGTTCGACCGTGAGTAAGGAAGTGATCGCCCAGAACGCGGTGAATTTCATCAGCGCGAATTACCTGGCGAGTGGTGTCTCCGCCCGGCTTGCCGGTGTGACCGAAGAGAGTGGGGTCTACAAGGTTGCGATCGAATATTCCTCATCACAGGGAACGCAGGTCTCGTCCGTGTACCTGACGCGTGACGGGAAGCTCCTCTTCCAGAATGCGTACCCGATGACGGTCACGGCATCGGCTGCCACCGTAAAGAAGACGGTGGCGGAGAGTTGTTCGGAGCAGTCAAAGGCGGAGTCCCCGGTTCTTGAGGTGTTTGTGGTCTCGTATTGTCCGTACGGTACGCAGACACAGGATGTACTGGCCGATGTCGTGTCGGGCGTGCCGGATCTGGAAAAGAACATCAGGGTCCGGTACATGGGCGGGGTCACGAACGGCACGATCTGGTCCATGCATGGCAAAACAGAAGCGGCCGAGAATCTCAGACAGATCTGTATCCGCGAGGAGCAGCCGGAAGCGTACTGGAAGTACGTCTCCTGTTTCCTCAACTCCTCCTCATCGGCTGAGTGTGTCACTACCTCGGGTATCGATCAGACAAAGCTCAACAGCTGTATCACGGACCCGGCCCGGGGGATCACGTATGCAGAGGATGATTTCGCCCGCGAGGAGTCGTACGGCGTGACGGGTTCTCCGACGCTTTTCCTGAACGGTGTGAAAGTCAGCGAGTTCAATTTCGGCGGCCGGAATCCCGAAGCGGTCAAGACGCTGATCTGTTGTGGGTTCTCTGACCAGCCCGACTCCTGTGCAACGCGGCTGAGTAATCTCTCGGCAAGTGCATCGCAGGGCAGCTGCTAAAAAATTTTTGTAAATAATTTTTTGGCTCTGTAGAATACCTTGAAACGTATGAGAAAATCAAAAGTCAAGAT
>CAZQGG010000002.1:0-476280 GCA_964592875.1 uncultured Methanoregula sp. | reverse complement strand
AAGAATTATCTTGACTTTTGATTTTCTCATACGTTTCAAGGTATTCTACAGAGCCTAATTTTTTTTTCTTTTAATTGCCGGCGGAACCCGGCACGGATCCATGAGTGCGATTGACCGGCCGGGCTGGGATCAGGGGTTTTGATGTGGGTATGCCGACATTGTTATCCCGTCGGGGTATTACCGGAAACAACTCATCTTTCGCATTGCTGAACAGGACCAGCATACATTTCCCTTGAATTAAATTCGCTATATTTATGGATTGAGGGATAATACCTGACATAATCATCTGCCAGGAAGTTGCCCCATGCATCGTGCCATAATCATTCAGGGGAGGATTCAATGAAATGACCCGCCCGTTCAGGTTTTGTGTGTTTATCTGCATCGCCATCGTTCTCCTCTTCGCATTCGTCGGACAGGTCTCTGCTGTTTCAGTCCCGCAAATAACCGGTATCTCTCCCTCAGGAGGTCCAATCACCGGAGGTACGGTGGTGACCATCACGGGATCCGGGTTTACCGGCACAACGGACATCCGGTTCGGGGAAACCACCGGGACGGGCCTGAGTTTTTTTAATGACAGCCGCCTTTCGGTCATCGCGCCACCAAATCTGCAAGGGACCGTGCCCTTATCAATCATCAACCCCGCCGGGACCGGACGTTCCATGGATCCATCCACGATGTACGAGTATGATGAATTTCCTCCCCCGAGACTCTCCGGCATCTCGTCCTCCTCCGGCCCCATTGCCGGTTTTACTCTTGTCACCCTCACGGGTTCCGGGTTTACCGGTACAGATTACGTTCAATTCGGGGGCAGATACGGGATGAATCTGAACATTGTCGATGACAGCCATCTCACGGTCATGACCCCGCCATCATCTCCTGGAACGGTCCCGGTCTCCATTACCAATGCCCACGGGATCGGAATTTCGCAGGATTTATCTACCATGTACCTGTATGAATTCCCGCAGCCGGAACTGACCAATATCACACCCTCCTCGGGTTTCACGACCGGAGGCACGGTTGTCACCGTCATGGGATCCGGATTTTCCGGCGCAACGGACGTACAATTCGGTCGTGTTTCCGCAACGGGCCTTTCCATTGTCAATGACAGCCAGCTCACGATCATCGCGCCACCAAATTCTGCCGGGCCGGTTGCCCTGTATGTCATCAATCCTGCCCATACCGGAGGTTCGGCGGGATCGGATGCTATCTTCCGCTATGATATCCCAGTCCCGAGACTGACCGGTATCTCCCCCTCCTCCGGCTCCATGGAGGGAGGAACGGTAGTCACCCTCACGGGATCCGGGTTTACCGGCACAACGGAGGTCCGGTTCGGGGGAAAAACCGCAACAGGCCTGCATGTTATCAATGACAGCCTGCTCACGATTATCACCCCGCAATCGTCCCTTGGATCGTTCCCGATCTCCATCACCAATGCCTATGGGCAGAGAGGCTCGCAGGGACCCTCTACCCTGTTTCGGTTTGTCATTTCTCCGGACACAACAACCACGACAACGAATGCGTCCACACCGTATCAGGGCCATTCCAGTGAAGAAAATATCAGCCCGACCGTATTATCGTTCCCGGCACCATCCCCGGCGCTGACTGCTCCACCTGCCCCTGCCGCACCGGGGACAAAGAAGACACCGGGGTTCGAAGCGATTGCAGGTCTTTCTGCACTTGGTGCAATAATCCTGTGGCGAAGACCCACACGCTGATTTTTACGTGCCCCATGGCCGCATACACGGGCATGGCATCCTGAAAATCAGAGAACCCGACTATTCCACCGGATCGCCCCGATACTCATGGGCAGCGAGAATCGCCAAAACAGATTTGACCCATTCACGATCCCCGTCACTCCCGGGCGAGGAAGTGAACGGGACTGCATTCTGCCGGGGGAGCGGGTGGGGCAGGCCGGCAATCTTCTCCCTCCAGAGCAGGGCAAGGGTCTCATCGCGGGTCTGGAGATCGTAACTCCCGACAACCTTCCCTCTCACTTCACCGCTCGCGACATCGTATATCAGCATCCGGTAGCAGCGGAACTCCCGGCAGACCGGCGGGCGGGTGGAATAGATGGCGCAGACAGATCCTTCACCCTCCTTGTTCGGGCGCAGGAACGGGCAGGCCTTCTTCTCCGCGCCAGGGACACTTCCCGTCTCTTCGAACTCCCCGGCAATCTCATCGGCAAATGCCGGCTGGACATGGGCCGTAAAGTGTTCGCTGGTGAGGCTGTACCGGCAGTAATAATCGGAACCGGTCACCTGCCGTTCGATCCGGATGAATGCCCCGAAACTCCGGCAACATTTACCGCACCCGTTGCATACGAACTCTGTCATGTACCTGTACCTGTCTCCACCCGGGTGGATGATAAAATATGGGTAATTGCCGGAGAACCGGGTATCCGACTACCCTGCAGGAGATGACGCTCTCACCCGTGTACTTCCATTCGTATAACCCCGGGGTTCCATAAAAAGATATAACGGGGCATGATATTCTTCTCCGGATAACTCATGTTCACCGGTTCCCGTATCCGAATCCCTGCACTGACGCTCGTCATTGCCGTATGCCTCGTTGGCACAGTGGCCGCAACAAGCCTCGGTATCGACTGGAAGCAGTCCCCCGTAATCTCCGGCAATACGTTCTCGGGCGTTTCGCTGAATGCCAATGGATCCCTCGTATTCACCGGGGGCAGCCAGCTGCTGACCCGTTCCTGGGATAACAATCATCACTGGGGCGGGCCGGCCGGGTTCGAGGCGGCCATGAGTACGGACGGCAGGTATGTGGTCACGGGTTCCAACCATGTGGTGACGATGTACACCATCGATGGTCAGCAGAT
This sequence comes from uncultured Methanoregula sp., assembly GCA_964592875.1. Lineage (GTDB taxonomy): Archaea > Halobacteriota > Methanomicrobia > Methanomicrobiales > Methanospirillaceae > Methanoregula. The sequence goes on along the minus strand of CAZQGG010000002.1, from coordinate 473,447 downwards.
CTGGTCGCGGAACATGAACGGCGAGATCCAGGCCCTGGCAATCTCCCGGAACGGAACGTTTGTCATCGCCACGGACAACCTGGGCAACTACCACTCATTTGCCCCCAACGGGGATTTTTACGCCATGAACCGGTCCGATGACATGGTGAAGCAGCTTGCCATCACCCCAACGAGCGATCTTGTGGTGGCTACCACGAACACCGGGATACGGTATTACTCCCCGGTGCTCAAACCGGTCTGGACCGACAACCGTTCCGGCAGCCTCGATGAATATATCGTGATCTCCGCTGACGGGGAGACGATCATCACGGCCGGAGGTACGCGCCTCTCATCGCACACAAAGAGCGGGGCGCTCAACTGGCAGGAGGACGTGACCGATGCAGCGATCAACGATCTGGCCTGTAACGAGGATTGTTCCATCATCATCACCGGGAGCCAGGACAATACCGTTCGCGGGATTGACCGGTACGGGACGGTGCGCTGGGAGTTTTTGACCGGGCAATGGGCCAACGCGGTTGCATCCTCGTGGAACGGGAACGTGATCGCGGTTGGTGCAAATGACGGCACCCTGTATCTTCTCGATCACAGCGGGTCGCTGCTCACGAAACGAAAGTTCGACAGCCGCATCCAGCCGCGGACGCTTGCCGTGAGCCGGGACGGGAAGAGGGTCGTCGTGGCCGACCAGTATTACCTGTACGGCCTGAATGTTGCCGGCCTGAATGGCGATACCTCCGATATCACCTTTGTTGCCGCCACGCTCAATCCGGTACGCACGACGATGATTCCCACCACAGCGCCACCGGAAGTCACGATGCCGGAAGAGGCCCGGCCCACCACAACAACAGTTCCGGTGACCACGCAGAAATCACCTTCCGGTGCCTGGATGGGACTTCCCCTGATTGCCGGTATCATCTGCATTCTGGCGAGGACCCGGAGATAACCCCACCACCTACGCGGGATCTGAACACTGATTTCACACAAGGGGATGCAATAAAAAGAGTGGAAGTATGGGGAGGATCCGGACGTTCAGGTCCGTATTCCGGTGAGACCATCCTGCTGATCATCCGGTGCAGTTCACCGGAAAAAAGGGGTCACTCAGGACCCGCCCGGAAGTCCGGCCCGCGCATACCTCACAGGAGATCCGTGGAGTATCCTGCTTTATTCCACGCTCTTTGCCCGCTTGACGCGTTCCTTGGTGGAGAACCCGGTCACGGCATCCAGGAATTTCCGGAAGCGCTTGTTGGTGTCCATGATCACGTCATCCGATGCAGTGATATCGGATTCGGTATCGATGAAGACGGACTTTCCCCCGTCCCCGGGATTGACATCCAGCCGCTTGAGCGCGCCAAAAACAATCCTGTAGCCCTTCTCTGTTTTCTTCGGTTCCACGCCAAAACAGGCCTTCAGTTCAGCAATTGCACGTGTTTCGAGATCTTTTGTCAGCCCGCGTTTGATGGGATACTCTTGCATAATACTTTTTTAGTACGCTCGTGTATGTTAATCTAATGACGGCAGATGCTCCAGAGTGTTGTACCAGTATCCTCTCAAAGCTTGGTACGGTCCACGATGACCTTGTGGAAATCACCCCGAAGAAGGATCTCAATATCATATCACAGCCGATTCCGGAGAACGGGGCGATCCTCATGGGCTTTCCCGGGAGCGGGCTTGTCGGGACCATTGCCCTCCAGTATCTTGTCGAACAGCTCGAGTTCCAGCAGATCGGTTCCATGAACTCCCGCTACTTCCCGCCGCTTGCGATGATGAGCAAGGGTCTCATCAACGATCCGGTGCGGGTCTATGCAAAGCAGACGGATGCCTACTCCCTTGCTGCAATCGTGGCCGATATTCCCATCGCACCGCCGATCTGTTACGAGATCTCAAATGCGATCATGGAGTGGCTGGCGCCCTTCAAGCCCAAGGAGGTGCTGACGATTGCCGGTATCGTGACCAATGAACCGGAGAAGCGGGTCTTTGGTGTGGCAACCACACCGGACGCGCTCAAGCGGATCGAGGACCATACGCTGGTCCTCCCCATCGGGAGCATCTCGGGCATAGCATCCAGTATCCTCACGGAATGCAAGGCACGGAACATCCCTGCGGTCGGGTTGCTGGGAGAGACCATCAATGCGCCGGACCCGCGGGCATCGGCAGCCACCATCGAGGTGCTCAACAAGATGTACAATCTCGCTCTCGACATCCAGCCGCTGATCGAACAGGCGGTTGAGATCGAACAGACCATGGGAAAACTTGCCGAGGAAGTGCAGCAGTCGTCAGACGCTACCCCGAAGAAAGATCTGCCAATGTACGGGTGACCAGACTATGAAGTGCGCCGCATTAACCAGTATCTCTCCCGATATCCTCCGGGACCTCAAGGCCGGCAGGCCACGGACGATTGAACTGCAGAGTACCAACAACATCATCACCATCGCAGGCGTTGAACCGGGACCGGATACCCATATCTTCATGACCTCGATCGATATCGAGGATCTCTCCGCGGGCGATGCCGGGATCTGCGTCTTCCTTCTTGCGACAAGCCTCTCGATGAAGCGGATCGTGGAGTTCTCCCAGGGAGGTATGATCTACGAGGAGCGCGAGCGGATGTCGGCCCGGGTCCAGGTCAGGTTCTGCGCAACCTCGGTCATCAAGGAAGTCTTCCACGAAGGCCTGATGAAGCCCACGGAAGTCGAGGTGCTCAAGTCCTCGTGTTACCACGCGGGATGATCATCAAAACAGTTTTTTTATTCTTTTTTACAACAGGATTGGCAGCGTTTCTGTTAAAAACGGGAGTCCATAAAAATTTAAAAAAAATTAATCTTTCCGGCGAATTGCAATAATTCCAATCCCGATTGCGCCGATGATGACCGCACCTTCCAGCGGGGAGGCCGGTGTAGTAGTCGGGGTGTCCACCCACTTGGTGGGTACTGCTATAGTACTGACTCTCGTGGTCCGGACCGTGGTTGGTGCGGTTGTCGGGACGGCGGTTGGGGCAGTTGTTGCGACGGTTTTAGCCTCAAGGACTGCATCAAATGAGGTAGTACCGCCGTTCGTGACTTTTGCGGTTCTCGCCCAGTCAGAATAACCATCTTTCTTGATGATAAGTTTGTAGCTCCCCACGTCAAGATCATCGATGGTGATGGGGGTTGTTCCCTTTAACGTACCATCAAGGAGGACGGATGCACCGGTGGGAGATGATGCGAGATCGAGACTCCCGACCGCGTCTGAGGTGACCGCAAAGGTAACCGCGCTGTCATATTTCCGGGTGCCTGCTGAATCTTTGACATAGACATAATAGGTATCAATGTCCGCATCAGTCAGATCGAAAATCCCGGTTACTTTGGTTGAGGACGTTGCATCAACATCTGATGCGGTAATGTTGGTGTAGTCCGAGTTATAGAGGTACACAGATTCGATGTCCGCTAATCCTGTACCGGTAAGGGTGAAACTGACACTGTCATTGTTGGCTCTTGCCTTTGTGGGGGTGATGGTGGTCAGTGCGATTGCGCTCTTGACGGAGAAATGACTGGTACTCTTTACTTCTGATTCATCCGGATTGACAACCACAAGGTGCCAGTCACCAGTCCCAATGCTAGTCAATTTGGAACTGGTGAACTTGCAGACAATCTCAGTGCTGGTTAAAGATGTTGCAGTTGTAGTGACATTATCATAATCATCATTCATGATCTTGACCGTCACGCTCGTTGTGTTAAAATTACTGCCAGTGATTGTAATCGTGGGGGCAGTACCCTGGTACACCACAGTCGGGGTGAACGAAGAAATTGTTGATGACTCAGCATTTACAGGCGCTGCCAGGAAAAATATCAGTACTATACTTAAAAGACATAAGAACAAGCCGGGACGTCTCATTTTTTTCTTCCCTCAACGATTTATCAGATAAATAATACTTCCACCACCATGGGATATATGTAGCTCATGGCACAGATGATAAAATCAACTCCGCAGTAAATAATATTGTTCATTTTGTTATGACATTCCTGAATACTGCATATGGGAATATCAGACACTCACAACACAACGGGGATTTTCGGGATAACTTTCATTTGTAAAGATGAAGGTGCGGGAAGAGGCCGTATCATCTTCACTGATTCCGGATCTGTCCACTCCAAAAAAACGAAATCGTATATCCCGGGTCGTAGTGAAGCAGATTAATTATCCCCAAGCACGAAAACTAATGGCACATACGCCCGTGGGCCTGTGGCTTAGCTTGGACATAGCGCCGGGCTTCTAACCCGGATGTCGGGGGTTCAAATCCCTCCAGGCCCGTTTTTGCTTTTCTCTGGCAATGATTCTTAATCGCAGCATTTCTTCCTTCGCAACGAACACACATACGTGTCAGGAATCTGCAAAGAGGGGAAGAATGGTTTTGATTACTCCCTGCTAGTACGGGATATCACGGGCCATTTCATAAGAACGAATGTCCCGCACAAGGCCAGAATACCGACCATGAGATCGGTTATCGGGTTATACGTTGGCGCAAAGAATGCAGAAGATAGAGAGGCTAACCCAAAAATGAGCAGATATATGCCCATTCCCCCAAGCAGGATCGCAGTGATGATCCGGGCAGCGCTGGCTCTATCTTCAGTCAGGAATGCCACCCGGTGTTCCGGCTTGCTCAGGGACCACAACACGAGGATGAGGAGCGATGCAACTGCAAACACCCACTCTGACAGGTTGGATACCTCAAGCCAGAAGTAATGCCCGACATAATCCGGGATGATAAATACCGAAAACGGACCCATGAGCGGGAAGTACCAAGTGGACGGTACTGACCACATGGCATCAAGGATCTGGTGCGAGAAGACTGCACAGGCGAATGCCATGCCAAGGAGGGTGTGCCGGCATTTCCAGAGTACCAGGGCAGAAGCAACAATGACTGCACAAAAAAGCAGGGAGTGCCCGATGGTCCTGCCGGATCCCAGAACACCTGGGATTAGCATGGCGAGCGATTTATCGAGAAGATCAGGAAGGATTGCACCAAGGATACAGAGAGGAAGTGCCCGTCGGTCATGCGTCAGGTGCCAGAACCCAGCGCCAATGAGGGCACCACAAAAGACGTGGGCGAAGATAAACATGCAGTGGTTGTTTATGAGCGCATATAGGATTTCCTTCGCGTTTTGCGTTGAAAGACCATGCCACCAGCATCCGGAACTGCATCACAGCGGGTAAACCGGACCCAATGGACGGTATCCTGAAATGATCTAATCCGTGGGTTCACCCGGATCAAACGAAGATAAGTAAAAAAGATTACTGGGGATCCTGCTCATCCGCAGGTTCCTCATCCAGGGGTTTCTGGAGGATCTGGACGTCGGCAATGTTGTGCTGGCGCAGTGCCAGTTTCTTTGCCTTGAAGATGTTCTTGCCATCCTTACCGATTGCAATACCCCGGTCCTCATCCCGGACTTCCACGGTGACGGTCTGTTCCTCGGGCTCGCCTTCAAAGAGGATGGAGGTGACCTGGGCCGGCAGGAAGCAGTTCTTCAAGAACTGCTCGGCATTGTTGTTGTATTCCACGACCTCGATCTTCTTACCCATGACTTCGGAGGCCTTCTTGATCGAGGCGCCCTTCTTGCCGATCGCAAGTCCCATATCGCCGGGGTTGATGACGAAGATCAGTCTCCCGTTGCGGTCGTCCACAACACAGTCGCGGCTTCCCGCGCCGGTCAGGCTCTCGAACTGGGAGATCAGGCGCATACAGTCTTCGGTCAGTTTCACTTCAACCATAGCATACCCCCGCTTCAGGCCCTCTTGAGGGAGAGGATATCTGACTCGCCCGGGGTTACGATGGCAAGGGTGCTGACCATGAACGGCTTACCACAGGCCTTGCCGAGTGCCACGCTGGAGCCCTCGAACGTGTGGATGAAGAGGTTCTCGTAGTCGCCAAGTTTTGACTTGAAGGAGGCAGGGCAGTTGCCGGCAACGACAACCATCTGGGCCTTGCCTTCCTTGATGCACTTTTCGGTGTTGTTCTGGCCAAGAATTACATTTCCTGTCTTGATGGCTCTTCTGAGTGATGCATTAAAATCCATGTACAATTCCTCGTAAGTTTCTAAAGTTAATTGTCGTGTTGTCTGACTGCGATCAGTTTCACATCGCCGGTTCCCAGCTGGATCGGCTGGCCAACGATAACATTCTCAGTCACGCCGCTCAGTTCGTCAACTTCATTTGCGACGGCCGCGTCGAGCAGGTGGTTAACGGTCACTTCGAATGCTGCACGGGAGAGAACACTCTCCTTCTCGCCGGCAATTCCGTGACGACCGATCTGCTTGACTTCGCCTTCCATGCACATCATATCGGAGACGAGCATGAGGTGCCGGACATCCACGGCGATACCCTGCTCATTGAGCGTGGAGACCGCTTCATGGATGACGGCGTTTCGCGCTGCCTCGATACCGAGAACCTGCGCAATTTCGCTGATGTTATTGGTGCGGGTCCGTGTGGTGTCCACGCCAACGACATCAAATACGTCTTTAAGGTTGGATCCTTCAGTATAAAGTATATACTCCCCGGTCTCTTTCCTGACGACAACCCGGAGGATGTCATCAATACCCTGCACAATCACGTTCCTGACGTGCTCGGCGAGCTGGAAGAGGTTCTGGTAACTCTCCTTGTCCTTGGGGGAGAAGATGATCGTTGCTGCTGCTTCGTCGATCTCGTGCTCGAAGTCACGGTAGTGACGGCGGTCCCGGATCTTCTTGGGTGCAACCTCCATGATCTCCTCAGGGGAGATCTTCCGCTTATCACAGACCTTCGTGTTCAGGTGGACGATGACATGCATGTTCTCCATATCGGTGGTAATGTCACCGAACTCGTGGAGCGGGGCTGCCTCGATCTGCCAGCTGACCTCACGGGCCCGGTCACGGTCGCTGCCGAACTCGGGCTCCAAAAAGACGGTCATGGTCGGCGTGCTGGGCTCCTTCCTTGCGTCCATGATCTCGATGAGACGCGGGAGACCCAGGGTAACGTTAATCTCGGCGACACCAGCGTAGTGGAACGTACGCATCGTCATCTGGGTACCGGGCTCCCCGATAGACTGGGCGGAGAGAATGCCGACTGCCTCGCAGGCCTCAATCCGGGTACTCTGGTATTCAGCGAGGACACGTTCGAGGATCTGCTTGAACTGGGTGTCGGTGATCTCTTTCTCTGCCAGGAACTTCCGGAGCTGGTCCTTGGTCTTCTGGGGGAGGGCTGCTGCCTCTACCTTCTTGTCGTACTTTTCTGCGAGAGGCATGTTATACCTCCTCCTTGAGGATAGCTTCAACGATACCCTTCACATCGACCGGGTCCCCGAATGCACTCTTGGTCGGGTCCGTGCCATCCTCACCATATTCGAACTGGATGATGCGGCCCCCGGTGGATCTGACCGTGCCGTCGTATGCAACCTTGAGATCCTGCAGCGCGTTGATCATTCTGCGCTGGAGGTACCCGCTCTGGGACGTACGGACGGCCGTATCGACGAGACCTTCACGACCACCAATGGCGTGGAAGAAGAACTCGGTCGGGTTAAGCCCGCCCTTGTAACTGTGCTGGATGAACCCGTGGGCATCCGAGCCCCGGTCACCCTTCTTGAAGTGCGGGAGCGTCCGGTCATCGTAACCTCTGACGATACGCTCACCACGAACAGACTGCTGGCCGATACAACCGGCCATCTGGGTCAGGTTCAGCATCGAACCTCGGGCCCCGGAGACTGCCATCAGCACAGCGCTGTTCCCGAGACCAAGGTGACGGCCGGCGATCTGACCGGTCAGGTCACGGGCTTTTCCCAGCACCTGCATGATCTGCATCTCAAGAGTCTCCTCGATGGTACGCCCGGGCATCGGTTCGAGCTGGCCATCCTCATAGATCTTGATACGGCGGTCTACATCGAGTGCTGCGTTCTTTAAGACCTCATCGATCTGGCCGTACTCGGTCTTGGAGAGGTCTTCGTCATCGATACCGAACGAGAATCCGTCGAGCATGATACCACGGATCGAGAGTTTAGTGAAGTCATCGATGAACTTCGTTGCCCGCTTCATGCCCTGCTGGCGGATGATACGGTTGACGATCTGGCCGTCGAATGCACCGATTGCCTTCTTATCGATGGTCCCCATGAGGAGCTGCCCATCGATGATGCGCACGTACGCATCACGGTCGCACTTCTCCTTCTGGCAGACATCGCAGTTCTGGCAGGACGTGGCCTTGAAAACCATGTTGAGGCTCTCCGGAAGGATGACGGAGAAGATCTGCTTGTTGCTCCAGTATTCAACGCCCTCTTCAACTTTACCGGGAGCGGGCATGTGCTCGATACCGGTGTAGCGGAGGAGGTAGAGTGCATCTTCTTTCTTATACCAGCGCATCTCGTGCGTCAGCATGAAGATACCCGAGACGTGATCGTGGATACCACCGATGATGGGGCCGCCGAAACGGGGTGACAGGATGTTCTCCTGCACGGCAATGAGGATGGTTGCTTCCGCGCGTGCCTCTTCGGTCTGCGGCACGTGCATGTTCATCTCATCACCATCGAAGTCGGCGTTATATGGCGGGCAGACGGCGGGGTTAAGCCGGAAGGTCTTGCCTTCCATCACCTTGACGCGGTGCGCCATGATACTCATCCGGTGCAGCGAGGGCTGACGGTTGAAGAGCACGACATCGGTGTCGCGGAGGTGGCGTTCGACCGTGTAGCCGGGCTCGATCATATCGGCAACGGTGTCGAGATTATCGGCACCCAGGCGGAGCCGGCGGTTATCGGGACGGATAACATAGTTTGCTCCACAGGGGGAGTTGACATCGGGGCGTTCCGGGCCGGTCCTGACGATCTGCTTGAGTTCCTCAATATTGTAGGCCGTAACACGGACCGGGATTGTCATCTCGTTGGCTACTGCGCGCGGGACACCAACCTGTGCTACCGAGAGGTTTGGGTCAGGTGAAATAACCGTACGGGAGGAGAAGTTCACACGCTTACCCGAGAGGGAGCCACGGAACCGTCCGTCCTTACCCTTGAGACGCTGTGAGAGCGTCTTTAAGGGCCGGCCACTGCGGTGGCGGGCCGGGGGGCAGCCAGCCACTTCATTGTCCATGTAGGTGGTAACGTGGTACTGCAGGAGTTCCCAGAGATCTTCAATGATCAACTGGGGGGCACCTGCGTCCTGGTTCTCCTTGAACCGCTGGTTGATACGGATGATATCCACGAGCTTGTGGGTCAGGTCATCTTCAGACCGCTGACCGTTCTCCAAGATAATCGAGGGGCGCATCGTGACCGGGGGTACCGGAAGCACGGTGAGGATCGTCCATTCGGGCCGGGCCACATCCGGGTTGATACCGAGCGGAATCAGGTCCTCGTTCGGGATCTTCTCTAAGCGGGCGCGGATGTCGGCAGGTGTGAGCTTATGCTCCACCTTCTTGCCCTCCTCAACCATCACTTCAGAGAAGGTGGTCGGCTTCTCGAAGTTGATCTTGAGCTGCTGTTCGCCACAGTGCGGGCAGACGCGCTCTTTCTTGACATCCTTCTCTGAGAGCAGGTCACCGGTCTGGTCGTCTTCTGTTCCGACAACCTTCTCGACTTCCTCGGGGGAGAGGAGCACCCGTCCACAGGCACGGCACGTCACACGCAGGAGTTTCCTGATGAGACGCGTGTAGCCCACGTGGATGACGGGCTTGGCGAGTTCGATGTGACCGAAGTGGCCGGGGCACTCGCTTGCCTTCTGGTCGCAGGTCTTGCACCGGAGACCGGGGTCGATAACCCCAAGATTCAGGTCCATGAGACCCTGGGGGTAGGGGAACCCGTCATCATCATAGGTGTCCGCCCAGATGATCTTCCGGACACTCATCTCACGGATCTCTTTGGGGGATAACAGGCCGAACTCAATCTGTCCGATTCGTTTTGGGGATGGCATGTTACACCACGTCCTGTAATTTCAGTCTGGGTGCTATACCCATACTCTTCATCTCGTCCAGCAGGAGCTTGAACGCGTAACTCATCTCAACCGAGTAGATATCGGTCTCATTACCGCAGGCAAGACACCGGGTCATGTTGCGCTTGCGGTCGAGCATCGCAACCATACCACAGTGCGCACAGACGTATTCGTTCACCTTATCCGACTCATCGAGCAGGCGTTCCTTGAGGGCCATGGCGGCGCCGTGGCCGATCATGACATCACGTTCCATCTCACCGAACCGGAGACCGCCTTCACGCGCACGGCCTTCTGTCGGCTGGCGCGTTAAGACCTGCACCGGGCCGCGGGACCGTGCGTGCATCTTGGACGATACCATGTGGTAGAGTTTCTGGTAGTAGATGACACCGATGTAGACGTCGGCTTTGAACGCTTTACCGGTGAACCCATCATACATCACTTCCCTGCCATTATGGGAGAAACCGAGTGCCTTCAAGGAGGCGCGGATATCTGCCTCGCTCTCCCCGCCGAATGCCGTTGCATTGATACGGCGGCCTTCGAGGGATCCAACTTTACCGCCGATCATTTCGAGCATGTGCCCGATGGTCATACGACTCGGGACGGCGTGCGGATTGATGACGAGATCGGGCATGAGACCGCTCTCGGTAAAGGGCATATCTTCCTGGGGTGTGATGATACCGACGACACCTTTCTGCCCGTGCCGGGATGCGAACTTATCGCCGACTTCGGGAATACGGAGGTCGCGGGTGCGGACCTTCACGAGGCGGGAACTGTTCTCGCCTTCAGTGATGATGACCGTATCGACAATGCCGTGCTCGTTGCTACGCATCGTGACGGATGTGTCGCGGCGCTTCTCAACAGCGATCAATTCTCCGGAGGGTTCCTCAAGGAACCGGGGCGGGGAGGTCTTGCCGATCAGCACGTCCTTCTCCATAACAACGGTCTCGGGGTTGATCACACCATCTTCATCGAGATTCTTGTAGGAGTCGGCACCGTGGGCACCGGCAACATCCTCTTCAGGGACTTCGATGCGGTCGATCTGACCGCCCGGATACCGGCGCTCCTCGCCTTCATAGGTCCTGAAGAAGTGGGAACGGCCAAGGCCCCGTTCGATGGAGGCCTTGTTGAAGATGAGTGCATCTTCAATATTGTAGCCTTCGTAACTGAGGATGGCAACCACGAAGTTCTGGCCTGCGGGCCTGTCGTCGGATCCAATCAGTTCCGAGGTCTGGGTGTGGGTGAGCGGTTTCTGCACATAATGGAGCTGGTGGCCACGGGTGTCCGGGCGGAGCTTCATGTTGGCAGTACCAAAACCGAGCGCCTGCTTGACCATCCCTGCACCCATGGTGACACGGGGACTTGCATTGTGTTCAGGGAAGGGGACGTGAGCTGCACCGATACCGAGGATCAGCGAGGGGTCGATCTCAAGGTGGGTGTGCTCGGGGGTGATCTTGGAGAAGTCCATGGCGATGAGAAGGTCTTCCTCCTCTTCGGCATCGATGAACTCGATCATACCGCGTTGGACAAAGAAACTGATATCGATCTCTTTTCGTTCCAGGCGGGCGAGGTCCTCATCGGTAATGAGGGGCTCACCGTTCTTCAGGACAATGAGCGGGCGGCGGGCCCGGCCTCGGTCGGTAAGAAGGACAACATCCCCATTGTATTCCTTGTGGGAGACATTGATCTCAGCGGCTATGGCGCCCTGGCGGCGCATGGAGCGGATTGTCGAGACGAGTGCCTTGGGGTCATCGACAAGGCCGATGAGGGCCCCGTCAACAAAAACCCGTGATTTCTTACTCATGATTCACCCCGTATGTGCTCGACATCCAGATTATGCAGGATCCTCAGGATCTCTTCCTCATCATCGACACCCTTGCTGATCTCCACCATCTGGGCGAAGTTCTTAACAAGACCACAATTTGGTCCTTCAGGGGTCTCGCTCGGGCAGATCCGACCCCACTGGGTCGGGTGCAGGTCACGGGCCTCGAAGTGTGGCTGGGAGCGGGAGAGTGGCGAGATCACACGGCGGAGGTGCGAGAGCACGGCCATGTGGTCGATGCGGTCGAGCAGCTGGGAGACACCGGTCCGGCCGCCCACCCAGTTACCGGTGGCGAGCGGGTGAAGGAGACGTTCGGTCAATACATCAGCGCGGACCGCGGTCCCAATCGAGAGGTCGCGGTGACGCATGCTGGCGCGTTCGAGCTGGTACTTGATATCCCGGGTGAGCCGGTTCAAGGAGATCCGGAAGAGATCCTCCATCAGGTCACCGGCAAGTTTCAGCCGCTTATTCGAGTAATGATCCTTGTCATCAATCCTGCGCTTGTTTAACACGAGGTCGAAACAGGCCTCCGCCATACGGCCGAGGAAGTGGGCCTTTGCAAGCCGGACCGAGAGGACGGCTTCCTGGTAACCCTCATCGCCTTCCTTGAGGTTCGCCGGCATCGAGTAGTTGAGGTGCGGCAGGAGGTAGTTGTCCAGCACGAACTCTGCGCGCTTGCGCTGGTAGTCGCGGGTCTGGTTGGGTGCCAGCTTCTTACCGACATACATCACACCGCCGTCGACCGAGTCACATTCGCTCTCTTCGAGGTTCTGCATCATGAACGTCAGGATATCTTCATCGCTCGAAACTGCGTTCACGACTTCCTGGTCGTTGGTCATGCCCAGTGCCCGCATCAGGTCCACGAACTTCAGGTGGCCGGCAACGGACGGGAAGGAGACCTCGAGGAGGTTCTTCTTGTTCCGCTCGACAACCACCAGTGCGCGGTACCCGCGGAACTGGGAGAATACCTTGGCCACATAGATGCGCTCGCTGTAGCGCTCGGTGAACTCGGTCATGATCTTGTTGGACGCAAGGTCTTCCAAGGTCATGAGCACGCGCTCCGTACCGTTCACGATAAAATATCCGCCGGGATCGAACGCGTCTTCCCCATGGGAGACCCGTTGCGCATCGTCCATGCCATACATGTTGCAGGCAAGGGACCCGACCATAACCGGTAACTGCCCGATCGTGGTGACGATCGGTTCCTGCCGGTCGTCACCGTGAACAAGGGTCAGGCCCAGCTGGATCGGAGCCGCATAGGTCAGGTTGCGCAGGCGGGCCTCACAGGGATAGAGTTCTCCCTGTGACCCGTCTGCCTCCCGCACGAGCGGCTTCTTTACTTCAATGTTCCCGAGTTCCACCCAGACCGGGTCATTATTCTTGCCCCGGTTCTCGATGTCGGTCTCGATAACCCGCTGCTCGTTGACCACTTTCTGAAGATTGTGCTTTAGGAAATAGTTGAAGGAGTCAAGCTGGTGGCGCGCAACATGCTCCCGTGAAAAATATGCCCTCGATAAAATACTTCTGTCAATCAGACTGACCAACCCCAAAATTTACTTCTTTGGTCTCTTGACCACGAGACGGAATGCCTCGGCCCTGCCAGCGGTATGACTCGCCCGGATAATTCGTATCACATCATCGGCATTTGCGCCGATCTCCTTGACTGCTGGATCGTCATGGTAGATTTTCGGTAATTGTTCGGTTGTAATGTTGTAGCGAGCGAGAAGCTCCGACACTTCATCCTCGCTCATGATTTTATGGTCTGGCACCATCGCGTGCTCCAACACATTCAGTTTGGTGCTCAATGAAAAACCCCCTTATACATGAACAAATTTCCTCTCAGATACATCACCGCAAAAAACCCACGATTGCTCGTGGCAACGGGCCCGGAGGGATTTGAACCCCCGACCACCTGGTTAAAAGCCAGGCGCTCTACCGAACTGAGCTACGAACCCACCCTCTGCTATACAGACCAAGATGTACAGCATTATAACAATGTGGAAAAACTATATAAGTATTACTGCGACATCCGATCAAAAAAACCCGGTATCTGACTCACCGGCAAATTATTCAGGCTTGACAAATTTTTCATTGATCTCCTTGAGGCGCTGCTCATCCGTTTTGATCTTTTCCTCAAGAGTATGCACGGCGGCCGCATCTTCCGCGCGTACTTCACAACCTACCTGTTCCATCCCGGTAGATTTTTTGAGGACGCAGAGAAGATTCGTGTCCACTTCAATGCTTTTTCGCAGTGCCGCGTATTCATCGACAAGAACAGCATCATGACCGGCATCCTTGGCATCGGATACTTCACTGCTCACGGAGGTTCTCCGGGCAAATATCCGTTGGATTGCCTCTAATAACTGGGTGGGATTGACCGGTTTGGATACGAAATCCTCAATATTGATGGCATGCTCCTTCGCTTCTTCAGGAGTGATTTTTTTCGCTGAGAACATCAGGACGGGAATATTGCAGGTTTCCGGATTACCCTTGAAACGATCCAGGGTCTCCCAGCCATCCATCGGCTCCATCATGATATCCAGGAGGATCAGGTCGGGTTTAACCTTACTCATGATAGCGAGCGCTTCATCGCCCCCATGACTGGCAATGGGATTATATCCCCGCCGTTTTAACAGCGCAACAAGGCCATCGACAATGTAAGTGCTGTCATCCACGATAAGGATCGTATTGCCCACGGTAATTCACCTCCTAAAAAATAATCCGATACACGGAATAGCCCCCGATTGCAGACATGCTCCGCGTGGCTATCCGGTTTCTCTTCATTATATAACTCATAGGGTATTTTAAATGTGTACTATTTTTTACAAGGGTAATTTTGCCGAGGGGGATCCGGCAAGTTCACCCTTGATCTGCTGGAGGCGGGATTCCTGGAACTTGATGTTCATCTCCATGCTCTTGATGGCCCGGGAGATCTCGTCACTGACCCGCACCTTTGAGTCATTGAAGTTATACGTGGTTTCAAGAATCTTCATGAGCCGCTTATTGACGTCGATGCTCTTGCTCAGGCGGGCGTATTCGGTGATGATCTCGGAGTCGAATCCCGACTGTTTTGCCATATCCATGTCAGACTTGATCGCCTGTTTCCGGGAGAGGACATGCTCGATCGCGTCATAGAGTTCACGGTGCGTGATAGGTTTGAGCACATAATCCTCGATATAGATCCCGTATTCCTGTGCTTCAGTGGGCGTCAGCTGCTTTGCGGTGAGCATCAGCACCGGGATCTCTTTTGTCTCAGGATTCTGTTTGATCCGTTCAAGGGTCTCCCATCCATCCACCGGTTCCATCATGATATCGAGCAGGATCAGGTCGGGAGTGACGGTTTTTAAGATCTCAACACACTCTTCTCCCCCGTATGCAGCTACCGTGCGGTACCCGCCACGTTCCAGCATGGTGACAAAAACATCGACAATGAACGGACTATCGTCAACTACAAGTATTGTGTACATTATTATATAGCCTCCCCAATCTTCTTCGCAACCGGGAGCAGTGCAGCATGAACTGCTACCGGGTTTCCTTTTTCAGAAAGGATCGCAGCAATGAGGAAATTCTCCCCGGCACCCATGACAACAACCGATGAATCCTGAGCATGGATCGTCACCGAGGTCATCGATCTCATCTTAATGATGCTGCCAACAGATTCCGCAGACGCCATGATGGTTGCCGACAGTGCCCCAAACCACGGTTCATTGAGATCGCGATCGAAACTCTTTCCGGCAATGATCCCGTCACGGGATACAAGGGCACATGCTGCAACTCCCTCAATAGACCGAATTGTGTCAATAAATGCAGAGATCTTCTCCTTTAACATGCTGCTGCTCCTGCTGCATTACCCTGTGTACTTGATAATACCTGATTTGCACATAAATACATATTCTTTTTTATTATTCCCCAATATCGGTTTTTGACAGAATCCTTAAAAAATTGATAGGAATCTGGTGAAGGATGGTCATTATCACGCGCTCTGCACCTGATGGGAAAAAACATGCAACTGCATACGATGCAACCATAGGGATATATATATCACTTCACCCAACCACACGGAAGAGGAGCACTGATGATCCAGGCATATACCATCACATCCGGTAAGGGAGGGGTTGGTAAAACCACCCTCACCGTGAATCTTGGTATATCTTTAGCCCAGCTTGAGCGGGAGACCTATATTCTCGATGCCGATATCGGTATGGCAAATATGGGACTCATCCTAGGTATGGATGATGTCCCGGTCACACTCCACGAGGTTCTTGCGGGAAAAGCAGATATCGAGGATGCTATATACGAAGGCCCATCCGGGGTCAAGGTCATCCCCAGCGGCATCTCACTCCAGGGATTCCAGCAGGCTGATCCGGATAAATTACGGGACGTGATGCGGAAACTGGTGGATCGTTGCGAATATCTTCTGATCGATGCCCCCAGCGGGATCTCCAAGGAAGGGGTCGTACCGCTCTCGGTTGCCGATCAGGTGATCCTTGTGGTCAATCCCGAACTCGCATCGATGGCGGATGCCCTGAAGACCAAGATCCTCTGCGAGGTGATGGGAGGGAAGGTCTACGGCGCCATTCTCAACCGGGCCGGTGCCGAACACACAGAGATCCGCTCCCAGAGCGTGGAGGATGTGCTGGGAGTCGAGGTGATCGACGTGGTGCCGGAGGATGCAAGTGTCCGGAGGGCGGCGGCCTACAAGTCCCCCTGCGTCCTGAAGTATCCGACTGCCCCGGCAACACGGGCATTCAGGCGCATTGCAGCAAAAATATCCGGCGCTGAGTATGACGAGGAGCCCCACAAGGCACACGACGAAGGGTTCGTGGACCGTCTCGCCCGGGCGGTGTTCCGGTAATACACGGGAGTGATCATAGTGTACGAAGGATACATGCTGGTGCTGTTTGGCGTTGTCATCGTGATCCAGCAGCTGATCATTTACCTGATGTATGTCAGGATTCGCCAGCTGCTGCACGAGATGGATTCCATCACCGGGAAGATGCGGATGACCGATACGGAGCTGGAGAACCTCATCACCCGCGTGGAAGAGTTCAAGCACAACCGGATCTGACATCGTTCTTTTTCTGGAAAGCATTACCCCGTCGCGGATTTATGACTGGATTTACGAAAAGATACATAAGTGATATCGCCCTATAGTAAGAGAGCGGGGCCATAGGGTAGCCTGGCCATCCTAGGAGACTGGGGGTCTTCTGACCTGAGTTCAAATCTCAGTGGCCCCATGATGCATTGTTTTTATAGGCTGCTGCCATGAAGATCACAGAGACCTGTGTTGATTGTCTTCTCTCCCGAATCAGTTTCGAATGTTCACTCTGTGGAGTGGACGCTGCTCTGGCAGCAGAGACGCAAAAAGCGTGCCGCCATGTGATCGATAATCTCCGGGATCGTCCAATGAGCCATCCGCAGGTCGCCAGCCGAATTCATCGCCAGGCATATGCCCTGCTGAAGACACCCGACCCGTTCGATGAACTCAAGCATGAGGGCAACCGGCAGGCAGCAGATGTATGCAGGCAGGTCCGGGGCCGGCTCCACACATTCAGGGACTACGTGCATGCGGCAGTGATTGCCAACATCTTTGATTACGCAGTAAAGGGCCATACCGTCACCAGCGACTTTCTCTCGTTCTTCAACGGAGAGATCGGTAAGGAATTGTATATCGATGACACCGACAAGATCCTGCCGCTCTGCTCCCGTGTTGTGTACTTAAGCGACAACTGCGGGGAGATTGTGTTTGACAAACTGGTGATCCAGTATCTCAAATCCCACGGCTCCCACGTCACCCTTGCCGTGAAAGAGGCACCGATCTTAAACGATGCCACGATGGAGGACGCACTTTTCCTTGGGCTGGATACCATTGTCGACCATCTTACGACAACCGGGGGTGGTTCAAACGCCGAGATCGGTATCAATATGGACCTGATCCCGGAGGATCTTCGGCAGGCCATTGATAACTGCACGATCATCATCGCAAAGGGCATGGCAAACTTCGAGTCGTTGTCGGAGATGGAGAATCTCCCCCCGGTGGCCTATATGCTTGCCGCGAAATGCCGGCCGGTGGCCGATGAACTGGGTGTTCCGGTCGGCGTTAAGGTTGCCCGGCTGCGGATGTAGCCGGCATTCATACGAGGGGTTCCCCATCCCTGTTTTGCGCGGCAATGACGTGCAGGTGTTACTTTTATATCACATAATACTCTGAAATCCAGTCACCTGCCTATACCTTTATTCTCTGAAAACCGAACAGTGATCATGGTTCTTCTGGAAGGAATTGCCCTCGGCTGGCTGCTGATCGTTATCGGCGCTGTCCTCCTCCTCGTGGAGGTCCACAGCCCAGGGTTCTTTGCCACCGTGCCGGCAACCGTATTGATCATCTTCGGTATCCTGCTCCTCCTTGGCATGGATATCTTCAATAACGGGTGGGGAATTGTAATCGGCGTTGTGGTTGCGATCGCAGCCGCCGGTTTCACCGTCTGGATGTACGGCCATATCACCACCAATGAGAGTCCCACCACCATCAGCCGTGACACACTCGTGGGAATGGAAGGGCGTGTGATAAAAGCCGTTGATCAAAGCACCATATCAGGAAAAGTCATTATCGGGACAACAGAGTGGAGCGCTCATTCCAATGGTGCATCCATACCTGAAGGGAAGAAGGTAAAAGTCGTGGACTCCGAAGGGGTCCATATCGTTGTAGAAGAGGTAGCATAACATGGCATTCATAGAAACGCTCATAGTCATATTTCTGATCCTCGTTATCGTCATCATATTCGCAAAAGGTGTCGTGATCGTCCAGCCGTACGAGCAGGGCCTCCAGGTTCGGCTCGGGCAGTATGTGGGTCGGATGAACCCCGGTTTCCGCTGGATCGTCCCGTTCGTATCAGATGTCACCAAACTTGACCTGCGAACACAGGTCATAGACGTTCCGAGTCAGGAAGTGATCACGAAGGACAACTCCCCGACCAACGTGGATGCAATCATTTATATCCGGGTGATCGACCCCGAGAAGGCCTACTTCGAGGTCTCCAACTACCGGCTTGCAACCGTTGCGCTCGCCCAGACAAGCCTCCGTGGCATCATCGGCGACATGGAACTCGACGAAGTCCTCTATAACCGGGACATCATCAATACCAAGCTCCGCGACATCCTTGACCAGGAGACCGACCAGTGGGGTGTCAAGGTCGAGCGCGTGGAGATCAAGGAAGTGGACCCGGTCGAAGCCGTCAAGAACGCGATGACCGAACAGACTGCTGCCGAGCGTGCACGGCGTGCCGCTATCCTCAGGGCAGATGGTGAGAAGCGCTCCGCCATCCTCAAGGCGGAAGGTCTCCGCCAGAGCATGATCCTCGAAGCGGAAGGCGAGCGGCAGAGCAAGGTGCTTCGTGCAGAGGGGGAACGGCTCTCAAAGATCCTCCAGGCACAGGGTGAGGCACAGGGTCTCCGTATCCTCTCTGTCGGAGCGGCACCACTTGACCGTAAGGCGATCACCGTGCTCTCGCTGGACGCCCTCAAGACAATGGCCAACGGGCAGGCGACGAAGATCATCTTCCCGTTCGAGATCTCCGAACTGATCCGCCAGGGTGCAAAGTTCCTCGGTGCCAAGGACGAGTCCGTTGAAGAAGTGGCAGGGCGGCCGGTCATGGATGACAGCATCCTCGGGGTGATTCCAAAGCAGGACACCATCGATGCGATCCTCAAGGATATACAGGACGCAGTCCCGAAAGTCACCGAAGACGAGCTCAAGGATACCAGCAAGCGGAAAGTCGCACCGCTGGAAAAAGAGCCCGTGGAATAATTCCCGGTTGTATTTTAGGAACAAGTCCTTTTTTATAATTTTTCAACGGGCTATTTTCTGCCCGATAGTCTCGTAAATGGGATGAAAAAAGATAGCTCTTTCAGGGGCTCTTATGCGGGCCCTGAAGGGACCGCACAGATCCCGCTCTTGCAGGACAGCCCCGATGCACAATCGGTTCCTGAACTGCATGCTGAACCGGGGGCCCCGGTATTTCCCGGCCCACCGGTTCCCTGAGCCGATGCAGATCCCGCCGTCACAGCAGGGGAAGCCCCCGCGGACGAGCCCACGGTTTTCGGGTCAACACAGTACCCGCCGCTGCATGACAAACCGCCAAGACAGTCTGCATCTTTCGTGCAGTCCTTGTTCAGCACGGTGTCCTCGGTCCATTTCCCGCAGTTCATGCACGGCCTGCACGCGTGATAGGTCCAGAGTGTCCCGGGATCCTTTCCCTTCGTGGACATGACGTATTCAGTCTCTCCGTAATTTACTGCTCCCTGGCCGACGTTGAGGTACCCGGTACCGATCTGGACTTCCCACTGATCATGGGATGCCGGAGAATCCTTCCACATCAGTTGGTACATGTTTCCGGTCTTGACCATCTGTTTTTCGTCGATATTCATAAATGACTTCTTGATCACGGCGTAGAAGGACTGCCGTGCCTCATCCTCCGTCATAGCAAGAGGGGGGAGTGCCCCTGCCATGGCAGCCTGCGATTTTGCCGAGAAGTTTGCACAGAATACCATCAGGTCATAGCGATCGGCACTGAACGTCGAGGGCGTTTCCGATCCGAAGGTGGCACCGTTTCCTTTCGGGATGCTGTCCCAGTATCCGAACGTACAGTAGGACTTGCCTGCCGTGTACTGGGGTGCTCCTTCACCGTTCCAGCCGGTCTCATCGACCCCGGGACCAAACGCAGTCCCGATAACATAATACGTCCCGGCATAGGGGTTTCCGGCAGGGAGGGTCTTGGTCATCCAGTTGATTCCCCGGGCCTGCGCGGGAGGGTTCACCAATGCAGTATTCATGATATCGCCCATCTTCTGCTTGATCACGGTATCGCTGCAGGATGTGCCAGCACCCATCTCGCTCTGCCCGGAAGACGCAGCTGCCGGTGCACCCATTGCCCCGGTGCATGCGGCAGGGTTTTCCTTGCAGAACTGGTCGCATTCAGTACCATGCTGCTGGCAGTAGGCGCTGCAGGTTGCCGCAGAATCGCAGCCACCCGGTCCCTTTGTCGATCCCGCAGCCCCGCTGCCCGGTTGTGTACACCCGGCAATCATGCACATCATGACAACCAGTACAAGCACAAAAAACCAGGACTTCAGATATGATCTCAGATCCCCATCCATGAAAGAATCTGATTCAAGAACCCATATAAAAATTTTGAAAATATCTTGAAAAGAATGGTATATATTACAAATGGAGCAGTTTAGGGAGCAGGAAGATCGCGAGGATAACCACCAGCATCGCATAACTGACGGCTGCAACCACATATCCCGAATACCGGATCAACCCCTTCTTATCGAGGAGGCGGTCAACACCCTCTTTCATGATATACCCGCCATCCAGCGGCACCAGCGGGAGTGCATTGAAGGTGCCCACCACGAGGTTCCACCACCCGCACCAGAAGAGGAGCTGGATGATAAACCAAAAGAACGGGAAGGGCACGTTCCACATCGCTGACCCTGCGGTATCGTTCATCAGGATCATGAACGAACCGTACTGGGATGGCTCAAGGATCACCCAGATCGGGATTGCAAGCAGAACGATGAAGCCAATCGGGCTCAGCATGTTGTTGAAGATCTTCTTCAACTGGCCGGCATCGTAGTAGGAAACTCCCATATACCCGCTCGTCTTGTTGCTCATCCCCGCAGGCCACGCGGTGAGTGTCAGGGTATGGGTTGCGAGAACGCCGTGGTCGTCGGAACGAAGCGTCACCGTATCACCGGGACGGGTAGTATCGAGAATCCGTGCAACATCATCCCTACTGGAGACACTGATCCCGTTGACTTCCGTAATCAGCGAATTCGCCGGAAATCCCGCTGCATAGGCAGGAGAATCTGCATAGACACCGCTCACGAGAGGAGTGGAAAGGGGAGTGGCAAAACCGAGCAGGACAACCAGCACCCCGAAGCAGAGCAGGCCCAGCACGATGTTGTTGGTGATGCCTGCACCAAACATCCGCATCTTCGCCAGCCCTTTGGTCTTTTCCTGATCCTCCTCATCCGGCTCGACAAAGGCACCAATGGGGATGACGGGGACGAGAATCCCCATGGCCCGGACCCGGATTCCTTCAACACGACACAAAATGGCATGGCCGAACTCGTGGACCACCATCGTCACAATCAGACCGATGAGCACGGCAATGGTAAGGGGAATGAAATCATTGACACCGGGAATCGCGAGCACGTTGCGCAGTTCGTTGACCGCAGTCGGTTCCGGCTGCTGGACAAGGGTCGTCTGGAGCGATAAGAACAACATGACCGTCATCAGCACGGATACCACAATGACCATGAGTACCCCTATCGTCCCGTAGATCCGGAAGAATGTGCGGTACCGGGCGAACCAGTCAAAGAATCCTACCCGTTCCGTTTTGATCGCAAGGATCGGCCCGTAGAAGACAACGTGCTTCTCCCACAGGTGGTGGGTGCGGACAATATACGCAAGTATTCCGTAGGCTGCGATGATTAAAGCAAGGACAAGGAGCCAGTCCATCTCTGTATATATGGCATTTTCAGAAGGATAAAGTGCTTCCTAGGGGATGGCGGTTCTCATGAGTGGAGCCGACTGGAGAACAACGCATCAGCATTCTTCGATATGTTGAGGGGTATCAGACCCAACAAGAAGATTGCAACCGCATTCACCGAATCGACACGAGTCGAAGAACCCTGAGGGGTTCTTCTCTTGGTTCGGGTCTGATGACCCTCACCATCATTAAAAATCGAGCAGACTTTTCTGTTGTTTTCGGGCAAGGATCGCGCTGACCGTCTTCCAGCTCTTCCGGGCAATGGGCGGGGGGGTTTTGTGCTCGTCAATCCAGTTGGTGAGAAAGCGGATGGTAACCGGGTCGGAGGGATACCCGCTGCCAATATCGCCGTATTTTTTGGAGAGGGTAGCGATAGCCCGGTCACGGGTCACCTTCGCGACAATACTTGCGGCCGAGACGACCGGGAATTTGTCATCGGCATGATGCTCCGATACAATCTCGCAGCTATGCGTGAGATACCCTTTCATCATCTCGGCATAGCGGAGACAGTTGACATCGCAGGCATCCACGTACGCGCAGGCAGGAGAGAGTTTATTGATCGCCTGCGCATGAGCGCGTGCCACGGCCACGTTGAGGGTCATCTCAAGCCGGACCGCATCGATATCCGCAGCATCGAGCCGGACCGTGGCAACCTTGCAGCGCTTTTTTATCAGTGCATACAACCGCTCGCGTTCCTTCGGCGAGAGCAGTTTGGAGTCCCTGACACCGAGGTCATCCAGCGCGCGTTCGGACGGGATTGCCACCGCTGCCACCACCAGCGGTCCCAGAACAGAACCTTTGCCCGCCTCGTCAACCCCGCAGATCACATGAAGTGGTTGATGCGCAAATTATTTCAATGGCATTGGTGGTAACCGGTAAGCATGTATATTGTCATCGTGGGGCTGGGCGGCATCGGGAGAAGCCTTGCCAAAACAGCAGTGGAACATGCACATACGGTCGTTGTTATCGATCAGGATGAGGGCCGGTGCAGCGAGCTGCTCGAGCACTACGATGTCCTTGCCGTGACCGGCAATGCCACCGACAAGACCGTTCTGGAGGAAGCGGGGATCGACAGGGCCGATGCCCTGATCGCCACGACAAGCGACGATTCCGTCAACCTGATGACCTGCTGGCTGGCCAAGAAGTTCCGGGTGCCCAATGTCGTGTCCATCGTCAACCAGATCGCCCACTCCGATTTCTTCAAGGAAGTAGGTGTCCGGATCAGCGAGAACCCCGACGAACTGGTAGCAGCCCGTCTCTATTACTGGACCCAGAACCCCCAGCTCCAGCAGCTCGCGTCCATACCGGGCGGCTCCATCTTCGAGATCGTGGCAGAAGCCGGTGCCCCGATTGTCGGTCACGAGATCCGCGAACTGAAGGTGAAGGACTTCGTCTTCATTGCAATCCGCAGAACCGGCGGGGAACTGATCATCCCGAGCGGGAACGTGAAGATCCAGTCGGGCGATATCTTTACGGTATTTACCAAAAAAGAGGCCGAGGACGACTGCCTACGGTTACTCAACAAACAATTGAAAAGATCAGCGGAGTGAGGCCGCAAGGGCTCCCAGTTCCAGCATCAGTTTCGGGTTTACCCGGATAATCTCTTTTACCAGGTTGAGGGTGGAGAACTCCGTGAGATCGAGTTTTGAGACCGAGTGGATGATCTCGTTCAGTTTCGTATCGGGTTGTTTTATTAAGTATTCCTTGATGTGGTAGTTGCGCTCGATAGCTTTTCCCATCTTGGAGGCACGCCATGCCTTGTCGTAGGCCATCAGTGCCTTCTTGGAGACATCGCCCTTCCCGATGCAGTCGGCCGCGGTCTCTGCCGCAAGTTTGCCGGTGAACATCCCATTGTAGATGCCGCCACCGGTGAGGGGGTCCACGACCCGTGCCGCATCGCCGGCAATGATCAGGCCGTCTGCAACCGTGCAGGGGAGCGGCCGGCAGACCGAAACGCCACCGGGGATGAACTCGATGGTCTTCCCGTGGGGGAAGGTCTTCTTCACGAACCGGTCAAGATAATCCTTGGCCCGGTGACCTTCTCCGCTCTTCCTGCCGGAGATACCGATACCGACATTAGCGGTCCGCTTCCCCTTCGGGAACACCCAGAGATAGCCTTCGGGAGCGACTTCGTTGCCAAGGTAGAATACGGTTGCACCCGGGTCGATGTCGATATCGGTCATCACGTACTGGACCGAACTCATGATCTCTCGCACCGGGACGGTGGTATCGATACCGCACCATTTCGAGAACTTCGATTCCACGCCATCGGCTGCAATCACTACCTGGGCGTGAACGCTCGTCACCTTCCCGCCAGCCTCGATCTTTGCGCCTTTCACCACACCATTCTCGATGATCGGGGCGGATGCCCGGGACTTGACGGCAACATCGGCACCGGCCTCGGCAGCCTTCCAGACCAGCTCACGGTCGAAGAACTTCCGGTCAAGCACATACCCGACCTTGCTGCCGGCCATTGCCGATCCGAGTTTCATACAGAAGCCATCGGGAGCCACAATGTCTGCACCGGTCATCTCTGCAGAGATCCAGCGGGGGTCGGGTTCAATGAACTCCAAGAGGGCTTCCTTGCCTATTCCTTCCGCACAGCGGACCGGGGCTCCGATTGCCGGTCGCTTCTCGACAATGCATGCCGAGAGGCCTTTTTCCACGGCAGTCTTTGCGGCAATGGCACCAGCAGGTCCTCCCCCGATGACAAGGACGTCATACTTATTCTTCATGGACGACCTCCAGGGCCCCGAGCGGGCAGACCTTTGCGCAGACACCACAGCTGGTGCAGTTCTTCTCAACGGACAGGTATGCGTCAATCAGTTCGAGGGCACCCTCCTGGCAGACCGATACACAGCATCCGCAATATCCACAGATATCCCGATGTACTTTGAGCATTGAGAGATCATGTTGGTCGTATCGTCCATTAATATTTACGATTGCTGGGTCACCCACGATAGGGCAGTACCGGCGGTAAAAAAGGGTCTGGCAGTTCAGCAGGTTTTGCCAAGCGAGAAAGTGCCATATTTCCCGCCACCGCCCGGATGGAGGGTGACGGTGCCGCTCCGCAGGGCTTCGATTGCATCGGCAACCTTCGGATGGACCGCCCATATCTCCGGAACCGGGACATCGATGAGCACCGCGATCTCGTTTCCGAACATGCTGATGAACGATGCATAGATTGCCTTGCACTTCTTCGTGTTCGGAGATGAAGCCCCTTCCATGGTCTGGATGATCTGGGCGAGCGGGAGGACGTGGAGGTACGGGGGCCGGGGGGTAGCCTCGCCGCCATGCGCGAGCTCCTTTGCCCGGTCGGACACTCCTTTCTTGATGATCCCGCCATCGGCCGGGCATCGCCACTGGTGCCGGATCGCCTCTTCAAGGGAATACTGCTCGTAGCACCGGGTGCAGGCCGTCCGGTTGTACTTCCCTTCCTCAGGGAAGAACCCGGCATTCATCTCGATTGTCCCTTCCCGGATAGCAGCCAGCACGGCCTTCGCGGTAGGACTGCCGATCCGGATCCGGTTGAACTCACGGCCGAGCTTGTCCGGGTACGGGCTGTGGGCATCCGAGTTGGTCAGGAACGGGATACCCGTTAGGTCAGGGATAGCGGCACCGTAGGAACTGTCCGCGGAGAGGCCCAGTTCGAGGAAGTCGATCTTCGCATTCCCGTAACATGCCGGGACGGAATCGAAGTACGCGTACATCGCGGTCCACGGGGTGAATGCATGCGCCGGGCCGACGAGGGCGCCGACATCGTGGGCGGCATACGCAATCTCCTCACCGGTCAGGTAGACATGCGGGCGGCCACTCGTCTCAAAACTCTTGCATGTTCCTTTGAGCAGGTCGCGGAGCTGATCGAACTGGGCAAGGTCTTCTGCCAGAATGACGTGGTGAACACGGCTCTTGTCCTCGATCTCGGTCTGCGGCACGATCACGATATCGGAATCGTTCTCAAGATACGGTTTCCACCCGTTCTGCCAGTCCGGCTGGAGGGCATCGCCCGTGCCAAGGACACCGATGCCCTTGGTGACACAGCCGTTCAGCAGCTGTTCCGGCTGCATGAAACGGGAGACGGCAATCGAGTACGGGGAATGGATATGGAGATCGGCAGTGACGAGCATGATTCTTTCAGGTCCGGGTTATTGCAGGATAAAAACAGGGAGATGATTTCATCCATCCACATTCAGGAGCCGTCCCTTCAGATCAAGGGCACCCTCTTTCTTTGCCTCCATCAGCGCCGAGATGACGGCATCCGAGAAGATCAGGGCCATGGTCTCGAACATCGTGCCCAGCGGGGCAAATGCTGCTACAACCGACCGGTACTGCCCGGTCACCTGCCGTTCTTCGAACGTGGACGTGTCGCCCTTGTAGTACCCGGTGAGATCCCCGAGGTTCACCGCGCAGTCCGCGATCCTCCTCAGGCTTGAATCGGGCGATGCGGTGATGAGGCAGACGCTTCCCCCAAGTCCCTTAACCGTGTTTGCAAACGTCACCATCGAGTGCGTCTCCCCGGATCCCGAGAAGACCACGAAGGTATCGCCCGGCTGCAAGGCCGGCGTGATCGTCTCCCCGACCACGTAGACATCGAAGCCCAGGTGGAGCATCCGCATGGCAAAGGCCCGGGCAATGAGACCGGACCGGCCGGCCCCGGCCACATAGATCCTCCGGGCTGCAAGCATACGGTCAAAGAACGCGGAGGTCTCGGCCTTGTCCAGCAGGGTCGTGGTCTTCTTGATCGACTCTGCCATCTGCTCCATGAATACCGGGATATCGGAAAATTCTTCGGTCATTGGTATACAGGGATGTTGCCAATCGTCCGATATGAGGGTATCGGTGCGAGAGAACGATACCGGGGAGATCCGGCCCGGCCGTGTTTCTGAGGTTGTTTTCCTGCCGGTTCCGCGGGTCCCTTGCGGACCGGTGACCTGACATACAATATGCGGGGGGTCGGACAGGGGCACACATGCACACGCACTGGCCGGATCAGATGGAATATCCGGATTATTTCAGGGAGGACTGCGGCGCAGTACCAGTGAGATTACCGGTCGGATCGGTCGTGGGCCGCAGCATTTTTGCTGCTGAAAATCAGTTTGCCCCTGCCCGACCCCCCGCACACTTTTTTGAATATACTGAATTTTTACCTATTTTTATGATGATAGATCATTCAAGAAGAGGGATTATGGTATGTAGGGGGTCGGGCAGGGACAAAGTGTGAAGCGGGCAGGGCTACCGCGTGCGTACGGGTAAACAGACCAACCCGGCCGCGATGCATAACCTCATGCCTTCCAACAACCAGAACACCAGTAATGGTGACCGTATGACACAGGCAGGTATGGTACAGGTAGGCGATGATGCCCGGAACTTCTCGTTAAAAGATCAGAACGACAAGACCTTCGATCTCTACGAACAGGCCAAAAAACGCGTGCTCCTCTCGTTCCACCCGCTCGCGTGGACGGAGTTCTGCGCCGCCCAGATGCAGTCGCTTGAAGAGAAGCGGGATGTGCTCCTCGCGGGTAACTGCATTCCTGTCGGCATCAGCGTTGATTCCATACCCTGCAAGAAGGCATGGGCGAAGAGTCTCGGGATCACAAAGACCCCGCTGCTCTGCGACTTCTGGCTTCACGGGGCCGTTGCACAAAAATACGGGATCTTACGCGACGAGAACGGGTTCTCCGAGCGGGCGAATATCATCGTTGATGAGAAACAGCGGGTTGTATTCGTGAAGATCTACCCGGTGCATTCGGTGCCGGATATTGAGGAGATTATTACATTTCTGATGAAATAGATCTAATAAAATATGAATGAGGAGATACGGAGCTAGATCCGTATCCATCAGCCGATATAGCTCAGTTCCTCTTCTTTTCCCTTCTCACCCTCGACCATGCTCTCGATGGCCTTCTCCATCTCAGCAGCCCGGTCGTTGAGTTTCGTCGGATCTACAGGCACATCAATTAATTTTGAGAGGATCGCAAGGACGTTCGCCGCACTCATCGGGTCCACCAGATACCCGCTCGTCTCACCCATCAGGCAGATCGCATCGATCCCCATGGGAGCCGAGAGCCCGAGGATCAGGCCCGCAGCGCCAATGATCCCGCCGCCCGGTTCATCGCGGGTGAACGTCACGCCCAATGCCTCGACCTCCTCGCGGAGACCGAGGCGGTTCACCGCACCGAGCACCCGGGGCGCATCCACGAGGTGGCCCACGCCAAAGCCGCCGAGCGTGTAGATCCGCTTCACCTTCAGCTCCTCGGCAATCCCGCAGTAGCAGTCCGCGAGGATGTAGTGCCCCTCACCAGACGTGCTCTGGTGGTCACCCACCAGGAACACCAGCTCTTTTCCTTCCGAGCGGTAGAGATACAGCTCGTTCCGTGCCAGCCGCGCAAGGCCGTCCTCATCCAGGATTACCTGCGGGGGAAAGTAGAGGGAGTGGATCTCACCGATCTTCTCTGCCTCAAGGATATGGATCATGTACTCGGCAACGAGTTTTCCCACCTGACCGATGCCGGGCAGGCCCTCGATGAGCACCGGATTGGAGAGTTTCGATTTATCAAACGTTGCGAGATACGTAACCGCGATATCCTCAATCATGGTGGGCCAGCCTGCGGTACCTGCCGTACTTGTCTTCAGGAGAGAACCGGGCGGGATGGGCAACAGCTGTCGGTTTGCCGCATACTGGACAGGTCAAAGAAAGAGTATAGATATGATCTGCCGGGCAGTGCCGGATACGACCGCTCATATTACGTTACTTCCCGGACTTTGGTTTCTTGATGAGTTTGCCCTCGCCACCGGCTTTTTCCAGAACGGCGATTGCGGCATTTGCGGACTTCTCGATTGCTTTCTCGGCAGCCTTGTAATCGGGTGCCTTCACCTTGATACGATAGGTCGGTGCACCGAGATATAAGAGTTCGATCTCCGCACCGGCGCTCTTGGAGGTGCTCGCCTTCTCAAGCGCCTTCCGGATCACTTCAACACCGTCGGAGCGCATCGATTCGAGGACCAGGTGCCCGGTCACTTCGACATGGGGCACCTTCACGCTCTCCTGCGCAACATGGAGGAGAACCTCGGAGACCTTCTTTGAGAGCCCGAGCTTCTTCAGCGATGTCTCAGGATCGATGACGATATCTTCAAAGACCGGGTAAAATGCCCCGTACTTATTGTAGATGACGTCTTCTATTGCTGCAAGCGGCTCGCCGGTCTGCTCCGCAACAAAACCGAGCCACTTCTGGGCCTTGGACTCGTTCTTCCACTCGCGGATCTTCTCGCGGCGCTGGTGCTCGTTGACGTCCTTTAAGGACAGGTCGATGTGACCACGGGTACGGTCGACATTGAGCACCTTGCAGACGATCTTCTGGCCTTCGCGGATATGATCGCGGATGTACTTGATCCAGCCGGTCGCAATCTCCGAGATGGGGATGAGCCCCTGCCGACCGTTGTACTCATCGAGCGAGACGAAGGCCACAAAGTCCTTGACGTTCTCGACCGTGCAGACAACCAGTTCCGATTCCTGTGGCCACTCGCGATCTGCCATGGGGAGACTCACTGGAGCTCTTGGACGATCTCTGCCTTGATGTTCGCACGTCCCCCGGCGGGGGTGGCAAGTTCACTGCCGCAGACAACGCACTTGACGACCGTGCTGGCCTTCTCGAAGAGAACCTGTTCGTTCTCGCAGTCAGGGCACTTTACCTTTAAGAATTTACTCCGGTTTTCCCGAATCTGGCTTACCATGTTAAACTCACTCCGTCAGCTCGAATTTCGCGACACGGTAACCCTTGCGCAGGTGCGCCTTTCCGCAGGTGACACAGCGGTACCGGACATTGATCTTCTTTGTTGGCTTGTCGCCACCGGGCACCTTTGAGAACTTACCCATGTTGCCCACTTTGCCTCTCCGCGCCTTCTGGCGGTCAATCCAGTGGAGGCCGGTGGTCTTGCTCTTCTTTACCTTCTCGACTTCGTGCACCTGATGGTTCCTGCAGAACGGGCAGTATGTCGTAAATTTTGCTGGCATCTTCATAAAATTTTCACCGATTATTCCCGAATCGAATAGCAATATTATTTGCAGAGATTGATATTTAACACTATGTTGCGTTCACTCAGGACCGCAGCATTCCGCTCAGGAAGCGTCACTATATCTCCTTTTGAGAGGGTATAAATCCTCCCATCAACTCCCAGAAACGAGTCCATATCTTCGAGTACCCGGACCAGAGCGCAGGGGTGGACGATGGGCGCGGGAACGGTTCCCCCGGCAACAGGAAGGGCCTGCGGTCCCGGGGCGGCAGGTTCATCCGCATAGGACACCGGCCCGGCATCTTCCACTTCATCCACATCAGCAAACACCGGGTTCTCAAGGGGAGGTGACTGCATGGAAGCCGCCGTGATCGATGCGTGCGGCTGGTTCTGCAACAGAACGCGCTGGCTCTGCTCAATCGCCGCAGTGCTCTGGTCGAACATCTCCCGCTCTGCCGGGATCATCCGCTTCACCTCTTCGCGGTCGTAATAGTTGCCCTCGGCATGCATCATCGTGAGAGCGAGGATCTTGCGGGTGCGGATCGAGAAGATCTCGTGCAGGGTCTCCCGGATTGAGAGCGTTTCATCGATCAGGGACCGGGCTTCATCAGAAAACGGATCCTCAAACGCATAGACTTTCTTGGTGATCGCCGCGAGCTCGGTGTGTCCCTTATCGAAGATATCGGGGGCAACTGAGGTGAGTCTCCCTGTCTCCCGCTCGGAGAGGAGGATGCTGCGCAGGTCGTCAA
Source organism: uncultured Methanoregula sp. (assembly GCA_964592875.1). Taxonomy (GTDB): domain Archaea; phylum Halobacteriota; class Methanomicrobia; order Methanomicrobiales; family Methanospirillaceae; genus Methanoregula. The sequence continues at coordinate 442,414 of CAZQGG010000002.1, read as the reverse complement.
GATTCATGGTCGATCCTTTCAGGCTATGTCAGCCATGCCGCGGCAGCAGAGGAATACGGCTACCGCTTCCGGTACTGTAGTGATGCCCTTTTGGATCTCATAAGTGCTTCCGAGCATCGGCATCTTCAATGGGAACTTCTGATCCACCTTCACGTCCCGGGTGCCGAAGACGACAGCATCGGTCAGCGGATCGAAGTCATGGAGGTCCCGGAGTTCGAGGTGCTGGACCTGCATCCCGCTCCCCCCGTGGAGGGAGGTCGGCATCCGTATCAGCCGTTTCGTGTCGGTGGTGACCGGCTCATCCGCAAGGGCGGCCCGGGCGAGCAGGCGTTTCTTAAGATCCCCATCCTGTTGCGCGACAAGGATGCCAAGCACCCGGTTCTTCAGGATCATGGCCGAGGGTCGCTCGCGGATATCTGCCATGATCTCTTCCCGTTTTTTGAGGAATGTTGCTGCCGAATCTTTCCCGATACCTTCCATCGCCGTCAGGTAGGCCAGAGCCTCGGGTTCCGGCAGGGTCCCGATCCAGCCAAGATATTCGAGGAGCGCATCCCGGTATCGTACCTGCCAGCTGGGGGCGGCGGGAAGTTTTCCGGTGAGCATGGCAGCCGGGTCGATCCCGATCCCGCAGATGTAATCGATCAGCTCCCGGCGCTCCGCACTGCCCCAGCCCCGGAACGCGATGTCCCGGATGTGGACGTGGTACCCGCGACCACCCGAGAAGACGAGTTCGATGCTTTTAGGGTCCATGCCGAACTCGACCGTCAGCATGGCGAGGAGTTTCTCGGTCTCCTCCTTGACCCGGGCCAGCATCTGGTCGTACGGGCCCCGCACGATATGGTCGGCATCCAAGTCGAAGATCAGGTCTGCCCCGCACCAGCCCTTGTCCGCCATTGTCCCGGCATCAGGCTTCTCGTAATAGGCCGTCGAGTAGTAGGCATGCTGGGGGATCAGGTTCCGGATGTAATCGGCGAGTTCCTCGCGGCAGGAGAAGGCGATATGGCGCCGCATCCGCATCTCGGTCGCACCCGGGTTGAAGAGCACGAATCCCCATTCGCGCTGCTCAAGCGAAGTGGGCGAGACAAGCACCGTCTTTTTGTAATATTCGGTAAAACGCTGGCGGAGAAATTCGGTTGTGGCCGGGTTCATGACAACCCCTTAACCATATAGGGACCTTTACGTTCATAGCCCTGCCTGCGATAATAGGGCCTGACCCCGATACCGCTCATGATCGCAAGATACCGGTAGTTCGATTCGGCAGCAATCTCTTCTGCTTTGGCAAGGAGCACCCGCCCGTAATTGCGGTGCTGCCACTCCTCGGTTTCTGCATTCTCCCCCACGGGTACAAGACTACCATACACGTGAAGTTCCCGCAGGAGCGCTGACGCTTCCAGTTCGGGCCGGTACACCTGCGACGGGAAGCGGAGCCGGGCAAACCCGATCAGGGAGTCCCCGGATACTGCGGAGATGAAGAACTCCTGGCCGTCGCAGGCCTCGTACTGCATCACCCGGATCTCCGCTTCAACCACCGACGGGAGCCGGCCGATCTCCCGGCAGCGGATGCAGCGGCAGTGCTTCCCGTGACGTTTTAACCGGTTCTGGGCGAGCTGGCGGAAGTTGGAATGCTTTGAGCCGGCCACGATCAGGTTTGCCGGGATGTCGCGCTGGATCCGCTGGAGCCGGACAAACTCCGGGATGAGCGATTTCCCGTATGCGATCAGGTCCACGAGTTCGTCTTCTCCATACGGGGAGTACCCACCCCGCTGCCAGAGATCCTCAATCTCCGAGCCCGGGGTAACGAGGGTCGGGTAGATCTTCAGGAAGTCGGGCTTGAACCGGGGGTCCGAGAAGACCGTCTCGAACATCGCCCGGTCTGCAGCAATTGTTGATGAGGGGAGGTTGGGCATCATGTGGAACCCCACCTTCAGGCCTGCATCACGGAGGAGAGTGTTTGCGGTAACGGTATCGGCAACCGTACACCCGCGCCGGTTGAAGGTGAGAATTGCATCGTTTGTATGCTGGACACCCAGTTCCACCTTGGTGACACCGAGCGAGAGCATCCGGTCAATGTGCTCCCGTTTGCACCAGTCCGGCCGGGTCTCGAACGTGATCGCCACACAGCGAACCGGGGAGGTCTCATTTGCACCAATGACGGTATCCTCAGGGAGCGGTTGGTCGGCAGGTGTGCCGCCGGGATAGGTGTTCATCGCCTCGATGCACCGGGAGACAAACGCTTCCTGGTACTCCACCGGCCGGGCTGTCATCGTCCCGCCCATCACGATCAGTTCCACCTTGTCCACGTTATGGCCAAGCACCTCGAACTGCTCGAGCCGGGCATGGACCTGCCGGAACGGGTCGTACCCGTGCTCCCGCGCCCGTTTTGCCGCGGGCTCCTCACCAGTGTAACTCTGGGGGGAATGGAACGGATGATCCGGGCCTCCCGGGCAGGGAAGGCACTTTCCGTGAGGGCAGGGGGACGGGGAGGTCATCACGGCAACCGGAGCAACACCGGAGAGGGTACGGCTGGGCTTGACCAGCAGGCGTCTTCTCAAGGTCTCCCGCTCTTCAGGAAGTGCGACAGCTAGGATCGCCGAGTTTTTCGGGACAACCGGAAGGGCATATTTCCGGCAGATCTCAATCTTGGCGGATACGACTGCCTCTTCACCCGGGGGGTGGGCGAGGATACGGGATATCATCTCCCGGAGCGCCAGTGCCTCGTCCATAAAAGATTAATGTTCGGCTGCAACTTTCTGGGAAGCAGACTCGGAAGAATAGTTCACCACAGGCTGGGGGTGGTGATGGATATGGGAAACGATCTCATCTCCCAGCGTTAAGAGAGCGTCCTTGTGCGCTTTCTTGTCCTTGTGGATATGAACCGGTGAAATTGCCAGAGAATTGTAACGGCCGGTTTCAATCTCTTCGTGGGAGACGCCTTCGTAGTACTTCTTGATGTGGATCATCAGCATGTGTAAATGCAGTAACTCTTCCTTTTGCACACTCTCACCTTTTCCAATTTGATCCTTTTTTGTGATGGTGCACATATACCTTATTGATGAGATTTATAACAGGAGCAATGCGGCACGGGGGATCACTTGCGGGGCTCGCAATTGGGGACGCGTTGGGTGCGCCTTTGGAAGGATCTCGAAAACCTGAAGCGTGGGTGACCCAAATGCGGCCCGGTGGGCACCATTTCCGGAAAAAGGGAGAGGTCACGGACGACACCATCCAGGCAACTGCAGTCGCGGAATCGCTCGCTTCCTGCGGGCGCTTTGACCCTGAAGACCTTGTTATAAAATTATATTCTGGATTTATACAACGCCCGGAATGGTTCGGTCCTACATCAACTTTCTTCTTTGATCTTGTGCGATCCGGGACCGTGCCGCACCAGGCCGCCCGGATCGTGCACCGGCGTCGGGGGGGCAGCCGGACGAACGGCAGCGTGATGAGGGGATTCCCTCTCGGCATCTTCTATCCCGCTCCACAGGTATATGCAATCAGCATCGCCTGTTCGCAGCTCACGCACTACGACCCGGTGGGGGGTCATTGTTCAGCGTTCCTCAATACGATGGTGAGCGACATGATACGCGGAGTGTCAAGAAAAAGTGCATTCAGCCATGCCTGCTCGCTCTGCACCGATCCGGAAGTACATACGGTACTGGGGAACTATGATCAGTATGAACCGGATCCCTCATTAGACGCGGTCCTCTGCTCGCATGCAGCCCTTCATTCATTTATGCAGGCAAAGACACCCGAGCTGGCCATCCTCTCCGCGATCAACCTTGGCGGGGACGCAGATACGGTCGGTGCATGTACCGGAGCGCTCGCAGGGGCATACTGGGGCCTTCCGGCATTACCGGAACGATGGCGCTGGGATGTTGAAGGATATGAAAAACTGGTTAAACTGGCGGAGCGGGTGTGGCAACAGCGGACAGATAGAAACCCCACACCATTCCCTGATGCATAAGAGTAGTACAACAGGGATTATGCCGGCTTGATCTCCACGAGCTTCAGCGACCGGCCTTTCTCGCAGATGTTCGGGGCATTGCCCAGCACATCCACGACGATATACTTCTCTCCATCGGTTACCCCGTCAGGACGGCAGAGGGAGAAACTCCGGCAGTCATGCTTGTTGCAGGAGAACTCCGGTTTGATCTTCGAGTTGACGATTGCCATCTCCGGGCTGATAAGGAGGGTGATCGGTGCCTCGGTCACCTCAACTGCGGTTGCCCCGTTGAGATGGACCGGGCACTCGTGGTGCGTGGTCCGTATCGTGACGATCCGGTACTTCCGACCTTTCTGGAGGTTGTGGCAGGCTTTCTTCACCTTGCAGGTGCCGCAGTCCGCTATTTCACCTTCATAGATGAACTCCACGCCCTGCTTTGCGAGCACCGTCCCGACCAGCGTCACTTTCGTCTTTGCTTCTGTCATCGGTAATCACCTCACTCCTTGTAGAGCATCTGCACGAGATTTTCTGCCGATTCCTTCGTGAGCCCCATATCGAATATGGTAAAGCGTTCGGGACGGATATCCTTTGCCATCAGGAGCGCCTGCACAGCAACCGCATCATCGATCCCCACATCTGCCGGGGTCACCGGGGCACCGATCATCTTCAGGGAGGCACGAATCCCCCGCCAGTCCCCCCCGTGGAGATACATGGAGATGATGGTGCCGATCCCGCAGCTCTCACCATGCAGGGCCTTACCCGGTGCGAGCCGGTCAAGGGCATGGGAGAACTTGTGCTCCCCGCCACTTGCCGGCCGTGACGAGCCGGCGATGCTCATGGCAACCCCGCTGGAGACCAGCGCTTTTGTCACAAACCATGCCGACTGCTCCTGGTGAGGTTTGATACGGTCAGCATTCTTCACAAGGATCTCTGCAGTCATCTTCGAGAGCGCAAGTGCATACTCACTGATCTCCTCGCCCCTGACCCGGTGCGCCAGTTCCCAGTCAAGGATAGCGGTATAATTCGAGATCACATCCGCACACCCGGCGGCGAGGAGCCGGTGGGGAGCCTGTGCGATGATGCTGGTATCCGCCACGATCGCAATCGGAGGCTGCGCCTCAAGAGAGGAATGACCGCCTTCGAGCGAGACCGAAGCCCGTGATGATGCGATCCCATCATGCGATGCAGCCGTCGGGATGGAAATAAATGGCCGATCGAGATTATACGACACGATCTTCGCGGTATCGATCACCCTGCCTCCACCGACACCGATGAGGAAATCCGCACCAGCCGCCGCCTTCTCCGCTTCCTTGATCACGGACACGCTGATCTCCTCGGCAAAGAACGGTGTCACGTCGTGATCCTTGGCAAGGATATCGTGGACCCGGTTACCGGCCAGCTTCATCGTACTCTTCCCGGAGATCATGAACGCAGACGACCCCAGTTTCAGGTCTTCACACACCGCAGGGATCTGGCCGAAAACGTCATGGCCGATCACGACATCACGGGGCAGCTGCATCCACCGGGACTTGTCAAAGACCTTCTCTTTGAGTAATTTTATTGCATCTGCGCTCATTGTAATCAAGGATGATTAGTGATTTCATATACAAATACTACATCGATCCCATCCGGCTCGGCCAACCCTATAACGTAGTCGATACGCTCACCTATGCCATCATTCTTGTAGTCGGCGTGTACCTGCTCTACCGCTGGCTCTCGACATCCACGTGGCTTTCGGACATCGGTTTCAAGATCGATACTACCTTCATCCTCTCCACCCTCCCGTATGTGGTCCTCGGGGGCGTTGTGCGGGTCATCGAAGATACCGGCATGATCACCGGCGATCTGAAATTCCTGCTCATCACGCCACTCATCTACTTCGTCCTCTTCTTCTATACCATAGCCATGCTCTTCCTCTCCCGGTATCTCACGCTGCAGGGGCTGACAAAGAGCATTCTCTCATTTTATTTCTGGGCCGGGGTCTTCTCGGTCATCGTCACCTCGCTCATTCTTGTCGCGTGGAGCACCACCCACCACGGCATCGACCTCTATGTCCTCTCGATTATCCCGCTCATGGCCGTCACTGCGACGACACTTGTCTGGGCATTCATGCGGTATGTGTGCAAATGGGAGTACGTCCGTGACCCGCTCTACATCACCCTGCTCTTCGGCCAGCTCCTCGATGCCAGCGCCACCAGTTTCGGTATCGATCTTCACCCGGCTCTCCAGTACATGGAAGAGCATGTCGTAGGTTCGGGATTGATCAACCTCACCGGCACCGCATTCGTGATGTTCCCCTTGAAACTGCTCGTCCTCTTCCCGGCCATCTACATTATGCAGCTGTACCGTAAGGAAGCGAACCCTGCATTCTGGCATCTCGTGCTCCTTGCGATGATCGTGGTCGGGTTTGCACCCGGTATCCGCGATATGGTGCGGATGGTCCTGTATGTCTAACTCCCCGCTGGCGAATGCGCTGATCGTCATCCTCCTCCTCTTCTTTGCCACGATGTGTGTCGGCTGGATCGGATCAGCGCAGAACCCTGTGGTGGGAGAACAACTCATGAAACTCTTTGAAAAGGAAGTTGCCGGGCAGATCTCCATCGATCATCCCTTGGATATGTGCATGAAACTCTTCTTCAATAATCTCGGTGCCTGCCTCCTTCTCTTTTTAGGAGGTGCATCATTTGGTATCCTGACGATCTTCATCATGAGCCTGAACGGGATTGTGATTGGCGCGATCATGGAGATGGTTCATGAAGCACACTCTGCTCTCTTTGTTGCAGCTGCCATCCTCCCGCACGGCATCTTCGAGATCCCAGCCTTCATCATATCGGGGGCGCTTGGCGTCCTGCTCGCACAGTCTCTGATCGCGGAGTGGTATGGCGAGGGAGATACCGGTCTCGACGCAATGACCTTTGCCCGGCACTTCATCCTCTGGGTCCTCCCCCTCGTTGCCATCGCGGCGTGTGTCGAGGCTTTTATTACGCCGGTTATCATACATTTAGTAGCTTAAGAGGACACCATGGACGACGACACAGGCACCCTGCCGCCAAAGCAGGACTTTTCCGGATGGTATAATGATATTCTCTGGCGGGCAGAGATCATGGATGTCCGCTACCCGGTCAAGGGTCTGTACGTCTGGTACCCGTACGGGTTTGCGATCCGTAAGTTCGTGTACAACCGGCTCCGCGAGCTCCTCGATCGCGATCACGAGGAGACACTCTTTCCCCTGCTGATTCCCGAGCAGGAGTTCATGAAGGAGGCCGAGCACATCAAGGGCTTCGAGAACGAGGTGTACTGGGTTACCCACGGGGGTACGACCCCGCTCGATGTGAAACTGGCCCTTCGACCCACGAGCGAGACCGCGATCTACCCGATGTACGCCCTCTGGCTCCGTTCACACGCCGATCTGCCGATGAAGTACTACCAGATCGTCAACACGTTCCGGTACGAGACCAAGCAGACCCGACCGTTGATCCGGCTCCGCGAGATCACTTCCTTCATGGAGTCCCACACGGTTCATGCGACATGGGATGAGGCAGAAGCACAATGTGAATACGAACTTGGCTTAACAAAAGAGTTCTACGATGGGCTCTGCATCCCGATCACGATCTCGAAGCGTCCGGACTGGGACAAGTTCCCGGGAGCCGATTATACCATGGCGGTGGACGCGATCATGCCAGGCGGCAAGACCCTCCAGATCGGCACCGTCCATCATCTCGGTACGCACTTCTCGAAGACGTTCTCCATCAACTATGAGGATAAGAACGGGGAGCAGCAGCTCGCGAACCAGACCTGCTATGGGATCTCGGAGCGGAGCATTGCGGCCCTCATCAGTCTGCACGGCGATGACAAGGGCTTAATCCTCCCACCTGCCGTTGCTCCCGTACAGGTAATCATCGTCCCAATCACAATTGGGAAACGGCACGATGACGTGCTCGCTGCTGCACAGAAACTTGAAGCCGATCTCAAGGCGGCCGGCTTCCGGGTGAAGATGGATACCCGCGACATGCGACCCGGTGCGAAATACTACTGGTGGGAACTCCGGGGAGTACCGCTCCGGCTCGAACTGGGTCCGAGAGATCTCGACGGCGGGAAAGTGATGGCCGTGAAGCGGACCAGTGAGAAGTCGTCAATAGAGCTCGCAACTGTAGTTGACAGCGTGACAAAGGTGCTCGCTGAGATCACCGACGCCATCCGTGCAAAGGCCGAGGAGCATACGAAGACGCACCTCTGTCCCGTGGATTCAATGGATACCCTCAATGCTGCGCTCAACGAAGGAAAGGTTGCAGTCGTCCACTGGTGCCGGGAACGAGGCTGCGGAGATGCAATCGAGGAGAAGGCAAACTCCAGCATCCTTGGCACTGAGGTTCGTTCTCCCTATGTTGCGTCCACGGATGGGAAGTGCATTGTCTGCGGGAAGCCCGGCAAGGCAACGCTGGTCGGACGAACCTATTAAAAACCCCTCACGGGGAGGTCAGGATATTTCCCTGTGCAAGTATGGTCGGGGGAGCAATTTTCCTGATAGTGAGGGGGTTGATATCGCCCGGCGCCCGTATGACTATCGTGATGATCCGGTTTGCCGGGAGATATGTTTTCGGGTTGATGCGAAGCATAAATCCTTCCCGGTCCTCCAGCCGGTTGTTGGTATTGCCAACCTGGTTCTTCACTTCAACGATCGCCCACTCCCCCTGCCCCGGCTCGCCCCGGAATCCTGGTACCGGGGTCAGGGTCTCGGTCTTGATCATATCCGCATAGTAAACCGCGATCTTCTCCATGTCCACGGGCTTCTTGTCGGGTGCAAGCGATACCGTTACTGTGATCGTGTCAATGGTTCCCCCGGCAATGCCATCACCGGTTACATCGCTGGTCACGACGAGGGACTGACCGGGAAGGATAGCATCCAGGGATGACAGGGGGGGTGCGACGGGTGAGGCATCCTCATCAGTACACCCGGCAGCAAGGACGACCCCCATCAGAATACCGATAATGATGAGATACTGCCATTTCATGCCCGTACAGCCCTGCCTGCAATGTGCGGATAAGATGGGGGTGCGATCCTTTAAAAACATGTATCCCAGCCGTCATATGGGTTACTGACGGGAGAGGTAAACGAAAGGAGCGGGAATACCTATCTCTAGTTTCACACAGAATCAGGGTTTTCTCTCCATAAGATGCTGTTCAATCCGATCGAGCCGTTCCCGGATCGCGATCGTCTGCCGGGCCTGCTCGTTGAGCATATCGCGGAGATCCGAAAAACCCGGTTCATCGGGGGACGTACCCTTATCCCCGGCATCGTCATGGGGATCAACAAGGAGCTTGTTGGCAATAAACCCGGCAAGGGTGCCAAAAAGTCCGACCCCCATGGTCATTACGGCAATGCCCACGAGCCTTCCTGCAGTGGTCACCGGGTAGTGATCGCCATACCCCACGGTGGTGATGGTGACGTACACCCACCACATGGCATCGGAGGCGCTCTGGATGTTCGCGTCCGGTGCCGACCGCTCGGCCATCAGTACGAAAAATGCCCCGCTCTCAATGACTACCATCACGCAGAAGATGACGATGTAGAGCACGCTCTCGGCCCGGTGTTTCTTGAGTTTGCCAAGAATGTTCCGGGCTCCGTACTTCCGAAGGAGCCGATACGCCTTGAAGATCCGAAAGAGTCTGAGGATACGCAGGGCCGGGATGCTTGCCAGGAGATCGGCCCATCCCCAGTCGCGGAAGAAATAATGGGCCTTGGACGAGGCAGTCACCATTCGGTAGAGAAAATCCCCAAGAAATATGATGGTCAAGAAGAAGTTGATGACCGAAAGGACATGGATAGCATCAGGATCGATACCGGGAACCCATGTGGCAAGGAGATTGATGACCGAGAGTATGGAGACGAAGATGATGAAGATCTCGTACCCGGGATCTTTCATATCCTGCAGATCCACAGTAGCCTGCGTTCCTTTGTTCACGGCTGACCACCCTTCGTATCAATGTATTCAGATATCGGAATATTTAAGGGCGCAGGATCCGGTTTTCAAGCCAGTACGACCCGGTTCACCAATTCCGGATTCATTTCCCAAAATTTATGAATATTCCGGTTCCTTCAAGTACCGTATGGAGCGGATCACGGCCGTGGCAAAGGGCCGGGTGCAGGGGGTAGGATACCGGCACTTTGTTGCAACCTGTGCGCAGGCTACCGGAGTACACGGATACGTGAGGAATATGCCAGACGGTACCGTCGAGATGGTAGCCGAGAGTTCGCTTGCGGCACTTGCCGATTTTGTCCGGCTGGCCCATGCCCGGGACAATCCGGTAATCAATGTGGAAGACATTCGGGTCCACCCGGGTCAGGCCACCGGGGAATTCCACGGGTTCCGGGTTGAATGGTGAGCGTTTATAAAAAATCCTATCCTGCAATGCAATCCAAATCCCGGAATTCTTAACCTGAATCTTTTTTACGACTGCCCCATTTTTACCCGATGCCGGATAACCACTGTATATCTGGTGAAGTACCTGTGGCATGGGACAATGACTTTTCCGAACCCTATCTCCCCGATAGGTACCAGCAGAAGATCCGCAAAAAGCAGAGAGGCAGACTACTTAAAAAGATCCTTGCTATCACACTTGCCCTCGCAATCATTGCGATCGTCCTTATCGGCATCTTCGGACTCCAGAGCCTCGGTACAACTGAGACCCCGGTTCCAACCCCAGAACCAACGGCCCTTGTTTCACCTGCAGTCGTCACTACATCCACCCTTTCACGGGCAACACCTGCCGTCACAGATACATTCACGGTCACGGCAACAACGATCAGGCCTTACACCATTGCTCCCGGAGTGCCGGTAACCGTAACCGGTAACAGACTCGATCTCGAAGGAGCCGTAGCGGCATTCAGGAGTTATTATCCTGAAAGCCAGTACACGATCCGCAGCGTCAATTATTCCACGGGATCCACCCTTAATTTATTCGGGTTTGAAGTGATCCCTCTTGGAAATATCCAGAAGAAAATCCCATTTGTCATCTTCATCGATGCTGCAACAGGTACTCCCTACACCCCTGGCGCAGAAACTGCATCCATAACAGAGTCACAGGCAGAAAGGATTGCCGCCACTGCATTCCCCGAACACTCCATGGATACCACGAAGATCTGGTATACGGTCAGCCCGGCATACGGCAATGTATGGCAGTTCTCCTTCTCTTCGGGAAGTCTGCCCCTTGTATCGGGCCGCATCGATGCTGAAACCGGGGATATTCTCTCGTTCTCCCGCCATATTCCCACATCCAACCGAAAATCATCCCCGTCAATAACACTGGATGTGGCACGGGATCATGCACTCCGGTTCATCACGGAAAAGAATGGGGGCACTGATCTCCCCCTCGACCTCACTTCCAGCAGGTATGACCGCTGGGGAACACCCTCCGTCCCTGCAGCCGGTGAATTTGTTCTCTCCTTTGAACGTCTATATCTCGATCATCCGGTGGATACCGATGGCATTACCGTTGCAGTTGATGCCGAGACCGGTACGGTGATCGGGTATGATCGCGTGTGGACAAACCCGGACTTCGCATTTTCTCCTTCGGGCGATCGTACCGTTATGCAGCGCGATGCGATCTTTGCTGTTATGGAAGCGGCAAAGAACCGGTTCCCCACAAGCGTGGAGAGCATCCGTATCATCTCTTCCCAGTTGCGGTGGAACAACCAGTATATTCCCGGTACCAGCCAGCGTCCCGGCAGTGTTCCTCTGGCATGGAAAGTTGTTTTCGACGATACCACGATCCGTGCGGATCCCTCGCTGGGGGTAGGCATCGGATGGGTTGATATCCAGACCGGGAATGTTACATCACTGGATTATGTGCATTAAAAAAAGAGAACTTTAAGATTATCAGCACCGATCGCAGACGAACTCAACGGCAAGTGAGGTCTTGCGCATATCGCCCCGGATCTGTTTTTTCCCGCCATGCAGGAACCAGCGGTGACATTTCAAGCAGTATTTCGGGAGGATCCGGTCCCAAGGTTTCATGGGGATCTCAAGTACGAACTCAGTCCGCTCCCACTCTTCGGGGGGTTTTTCCACATTCTGCCCGTAAGTGGCCACAAACTCCATGATCTGGTAGGGTGGCACTCCAAGATCCACAAACTTCTTGAAGACAAAGTAATTGAAGACCAGCCACGAGAGATCGGTGCGGTCAAGGACACCATCATATTCCCCAAACGACTCTTCAAAATCCTCAAGCGTGCAGCCACACAGGGGGCATTTGCCTCCGACTAACTCGTCAAGAAATACCTCTTCCTGGCATCCCGGACAGGTGGTGTGCGGGGATTGCATGCGTGACGTCATAAATTCTCCATAGGGGGGACCGGATGATTTTTCCGGTTACTAACGAGTGCCTGAATACCGGCCGGAACCGTTCAGGCAGTTGATTGATCAGTATTAGGCGGGGGTGCACATAAGGGTATCACCAGTGCACATTTACACCGATAAAAACGTAGTGGTCAGGGAAGTTTGTGACGGGAAAGATCAGTCCGCAGCGGGTTCGGCCGGTTCCATGATGAGCGACCCAAAGACCACTTTTTCCAGTACCTGCGCAACATATTTCATGGTCATTGCCTGCTCCAGATCCTCATTCCGGTGGATATCCGCATAGAGTTGAAGCCGCATCAGCGAGAACCGGAAGTGATCGAGCGTCTCGTCATCCAGGTTCATCGCTTCCCGGTAGAGGGGCTCAAGCATATCGGGAAATACAAGCGGGTTCTCAAGAGCGGCAACAATGCCCGTGTAAATCGGGAGAGGTTTTTCTTTCCCGGTAAGAATCCGCAGGTAGTCCATGGGTTATCCCTCAACAACCCTGATCAGCGATTCCATGACCGCGTCCACGCTCTTCCACGTGGGACTGTCCACCCGCCGGATTATGAACGGACGGCCTTCATCCCCAGCCTTGCGCATCTCGATATCGAGGGGTATGGCACCGAGGAACGGGATCTTGAGATCCTCTGCGATCTTCTTTCCGCCACCCTTGCCGAAGAGGTCGATCTCTTCTCCGCAGTGGGGACAGATCATCCCGCTCATGTTCTCTACCACGCCGATAACCGGAAGACCGAGTTTCTCGATAAACTTGGCTGACTTCACGGCATCCAGCGTTGCAACATCCTGAGGGGTGGTGACGATCACGGCACCACGGACATTGGGGGCGAGCTGGGCAATGGTAAGGGCTTCATCACCGGTTCCCGGAGGGAGGTCAACAACAAGATAATCGAGCGATCCCCAGTTGACATCTGAAAGGAACTGCTGGATTGCTGCCATCTTCATCGGACCGCGCCAGATGATCGGCGTGGTCGTGTCGGGCAGGAGGAACGCCATCGAGATCACTGAGAGCATGCCGGTGACATGGACGGGCTCGATCTTATTGTCCATCATCGCGAGTTTGTGCTCCTCGATTCCCAGCATCTTGGGGATGTTGGGGCCGTGCATATCGAGATCGAGAAGACCCACCTTCTTGCCATGGTTGGAAAGCGCATAGGCAAGATTAACAGAAACTGTCGATTTCCCGACACCTCCTTTTCCGGAGAGCACCATGATCACGTGCTTGACATCCATCTCAGCTTTGGGGGGGAGACCTGACGGTCCCTTCTTTGCCGAACTGCAGGAGGATGCCGTTGCACAACTGGAACATTCATTCTGGCATTCCTCATCCGCTGCCTTATTAGTTTTCGGGGTTTTTTTCGTTGCCATGGATTGACTCCTGGGATCCGTTTGCAATCCTAACAATAGTGCGCGGAAGACAATAAAGATACGATATAGGTGCAGAAGGGATGCTCCCTCCGTCCCCCCATAGTCAACCTGCCGTAACCGGCAGTTTTATTATCCCGCCCGCTCGTTATCCCATTACAGGAGACATATACCTATGGAGGGACTTCAGATCAAGATTGCCGTGGGGATACTCCCCAGTGACTATACCTGCGACGGGGATAACCGCTCCCCGAAGATCGATGTCGGAGGCGTCAATACAGCGACGACAAAATGCCTTGCAATCCTTGTGAATGACCCGGATTCAGCCAGTGGTGGGGGATTTGTCCACTGGATCGCATGGAATATGGAACTGGCCAGACTCATACCGGAGAATATCCCCAAGGATATAGATGTGAAATTCCCGATTCGGGCGGTTCAGGGTATCAACAGTTTCGGCACCCTCGGGTATTCAGGGCCCTGTCCCCCCAAAGGACAGACCCACCGGTATTTCTTCAAAGTCTACGGGCTTGATACCGAACTTGATCTGGAAGGCGGGGCGACAAAAGAGCAGTTTGTTGCCGCATTGCAGGGCCACGTGACCCAATACGGCGAAGCGTATGTTACCTACGGAAGATAAACCGCACATTTTCTCACGGGAAACATCACTCAATTCCTCTTTTCGTCAGAATTATCACCTTCTGCGGCCTAAACAGCATCCATGAAACGACCGGCGCAGAGACGGGAGCCCAATCCAGATCTCGCATCCCGGATCCATGACCAGACCCTGCGGAGTGAATCGCTTCTCTCCCCTCTCGCAGCAACCAGTGCGGGTGCAGTACGGCGCCACAACCGGAAAGCCGAGGACATCCGTACCCCCTATTCACGGGATGCCGACCGGATCATCCACACCCGGGCGTACACCCGGTATATCGACAAGACCCAGGTCTTCTATCTCGTGGAAAATGATCACATCACCCACCGCGTCATCCATGTCCAGCTGGTCTCAAAGATCGCACGGACAATCGGACGGTCCCTGCGCCTCAACGAAGATCTCATCGAAGCTATCGCCCTTGGCCATGATATCGGCCACATCCCCTATGGGCATTTTGGCGAGACCTGCCTCTCGGCACTCTGCCAGAAGCACGGCATTGGGAGGTTCTCCCATAATGTCCAGAGCGTTCGTTTCCTTGACCACATCGAGGACTGCGACCTGACTATGCAGGTACTGGATGGCATCCTCTGCCACAACGGTGAGGCTGACGATCTCCGGATTGCTCCCGAACCCTTCCGGGACTGGGATGCATTTGATCAAAAAGTGCAGGATAATGCAGAGGGAACGGGTTCATCAGCCCCCATGACACTGGAAGGCTGCGTGGTCAAGTTTGCTGACACGATCGCCTACATCGGGAGGGATCTGCAGGATGCACGGGATATCGGGCTCATTACCGAAGAAACACAGGTTCCTGCAATAGCCCGGGACGTGCTTGGTACTACCAATGCCGAGATCATCAACACCCTGATCTATGATCTGCTGGAGAACAGCGAGACCGAGACGGATGGATTCATTGCGTACAGCAGGGAAGTCGAACGGGCGCTGATCGCAATGCGCACGTTTTCCCGTGAAACGATCTACAACAACCCGAAACTGATCTCTGAACGTGCAAAGATCGAGCGGATGTACGAGACACTCTTCTCGTCCTGTCTTGAATCTCTTGAGAACGGGGATAAAAATGCAAAGATCGTGAGCGATTTCCTTGCCACGGGCTGGACAAGTCCCCGGTATCTCAAATCTGCTACAAACCCTGAACTCGTCCGTGATTTTATCGCCGGTATGACCGACCGGTATTTCGCCAAACGATTTGAGGAGTGCGTGATTCCCCGCAGGATTGAAGGAGCCTTCCGCGGATAATCAGTCGTATTTTCCTTTCGGGGAGGTCCAACCGGTAAACCCGCAGTAGATACAACCCACACCCTCGCAATGTTTGCAGGGTTTTTTTGGAGAGGTTACCAGTACCGTACCGGTCTTGTTGCAGTACAGGCAGCCTTCTCCACCGCAATGCCCGCAGGTAGCGGGTTCATACCGCTTCCCCGAGGATTGATCTGCCTGATCGGAGAGTGTCATGAATCGTCCTCATCCAGATACCCACGAAGCGCTTCAAGGAACTCAACAGCGGACTGGAACCGTTGGGACGGATCTTTCTCAAGACATTTCAGGATGATCTTTTCTACGGCTTCTGCATCGGGATTATATTCTGATGGGGGTGTGGGTGCGTCCCTCAGAATTGCATTGCCAACTGCCACGATGCTCTCGCCGCCAAAGGGAATGGAACCGGTGACAAGTTCATAGAAGACCACGCCAAGCTGGTAGATATCAGTCCGTTCATCGGTTCTCCCAAATTCCGAAGGGGAGACCTGCTCCGGGGCTGCGTAAGAGAGGGAGAAACCTGCAACACTTGATTTTTTCACATCCGCCGCAAGCACCTTGCTCATTCCCCAATCGGTGATCTTGGGCACGTATTCCTCGGTCAGGAGGATATTATGAGGTTTGATATCCCGGTGAATGAACCCGTGTTCATGGGCATACCTGAGACCGTCTGCCACACCGGTGATCAGATGCACGGCTTTCCAGACGGGCATCGGTTTTTCGATTGCCTCAAGGGCACTGGGAACAAATTCCATTTCCACGTAGGGAACCGGCAGGATATTCACGGCACATACCTCAACAATATTGGGATGGCGCAGGGTTTCCCACGCGGCAATCTCGTTAAGGAAACACTTACCGGTCACTTCATCGAAACTGATAGGTATCTTGACCGCAACATGCACCCCATCCGTTTTGCGGATGGCAGAGAAGACCCAGGCAATACCACCCCTCCCGATAAATGAGATATCCGTATATTTGTTCTCCAGTTCACGGGGAAAGTAATTCTTCTGGTCGGTCGCTGCCGGCATGGATGATGCCACCGTTTCCTCTGCGGATCCCGCTTTCGTGCCGAATACCGGGATCGTGACAAGTGCCCAGGTCCGCTCTACAGCAGTTTTCAGAACTGAAGCCGCACGTGTTACACCCGGTATGGAGGAGGGGAGGGAAGATTCGGTTTCAGTGCGTGCCCTGCCAAACAGATACAGACCGATACCGGCCAGTACCAGGCCAATGATAATGAGCACCAGGGCCAGCGGGGGAAACGATTGGGGAGCCCGGTTATCCGCCCCCGCTGGGGGTGGATTGACTACGAGGGGTGTTTTTGTCGGGGCAATACTCAGGGACTCCGCGGGTTTGACCGACTGAGGGTTGCTCTGAGATTGTGTCGGGACAGGGGAACTGCTCGCGGGCGATGTGACCATACTAATCCCGGAATAGTATACAAGGGGATCCATCAGGGGATACCCATCATTATCATACGAAGTGACAGAATCCCCGCTCGTTCCGGTGTTCACATTTGTCACATAGGGAGTATCGCCAATTCCATTCCCGTCTGTATCCTGACCTTTATAATCACTCCAGTGATTGCCCAGACGGCTCTGGAATGACTTCCCGAGATAGGTATACCGGAAGGTGGCTGCCGTACTCCACAAGGAGCTGGGACTTTTTGAGAGCACATTCTGGGTATTCTCAAACAGGTTACGCGAGATGGCATTGGATCGTGAGCTGGCGTCAAGGGTTATACCGATGGCATTATCCTGTATGGTATTTCCGTCAATCTGGCTGATACTGGCAGATTCAAGGACAAGCCCAGCCCGGTTGTTATCCGAGATCACATTATTCAGAATCGTATTCTTGTCAGCGGATACGATGGTGATTCCGACAACATTATTCCGTACGGTGTTCTGCCGGATCGTATTGCTGTGCGAATTCACCTGAATCCCGCTTGCTGTGGCACTGTTCTGGATAGTAAAACCCTGAACCGTGCAGCCGTCAGCATGGATCTCCACCACATTCCCGGCCTTTGAAGGCGCAATGACCGGGGCTCCTCCACCGGTATCAATACCGATAAGGACCAGTTTCTTGTCGAGTTTGAGGTTCTCCGTATAGGTTCCGCTCTCCACACGGATCGTGTCACCCCCGATAGACCAGTCGATGGCATCCTTGATACTGGAGAACTCGGCACCCGTTGGTGCAACGGAATGTTCTGCTGCGGATACCGGCGCACAACACAGGATAAGTACTGCCAGAATTACTGAAAACCGATGCAGCGGAATCTTGGGAAACACACGAGACATATTATTTGCAGATTCCGGTACTGCATCCAAAGTACTAATCAACATCTGGTTCCACCCAATGCAAACGTATCATGAATTATCGGGTGCCGGGGATGATCATGAGAAGCCGGACACCGGAGATTCCCTTTGCGAGTTCAACCAAATCCCCATCGTGAACTTCCGTACGGTCATTCTTTTCGAGTTTCCGGCTGTTCAGTTGGGATCCCCCGGTACTTCCACAATCTTCAATGTACCAGGTTCCAGTCTCCATGAGGAATCTCCCGTGCGGGCGTGATATACGGGTTACTGCGGTATACTCATCAGAGAGGACGACATCCTGATCCTGACGGAACGATCCGGGATTCTCGGGATCGATCCTGCCGATACTGATTCGATCATTCCGGAGCAGGAAGACCTTCCCATCATCCGGCCCGCCCAATACGATGGCTGCAGGGACATTTCCCAGCACTTCCTTGGAGAGGGTTCCTTTCACCTCATCGAGACGCCGCGAGATCTCACTCCCGACAACCTGGAACCGGGCATTGGAGAAGAGCCCGAGATTCCTTATGATCGCTTCAAGACCCCCGGGGACAAGGGAATATTCCCAGACCGGATGTATCCCTTTTGAGGTCGGTGCACCAAGACCTGCGTCCTTTTTTATTACCCCGATACTCAGGAGTTTGTCCAGGTGCTTCTTTGTATTTTCATAACTTGTTTCGATCTCCCGTGAGATGGACCGTGCGTCGCGGGGTTTCTTCTCAAGGAACTTCAGGATTCGGAGCCGTGCGCTGCTCGAAAGTACGTCGAGGTATTCCGATAATTCTTCAAGCGAATCGGTATCTTCATGAATAATTATTGTGGGAGACTTATCCGGGGAATCCATAGCGCTCCTCCAGGGAATTTATTGTAAATCCGCATTATTCCTGATTGGTATGAGAAGATAAGGGCATGGCGGTTTATATTTCCTCCCCCAGAGTTCAACCGTATGGTTATACGGTATAACCTTGCGGTTACAGACACCAACCAACAGAATTCTTGGCATTTAAGAGGATGCGACATAAACAGGATAATCAAGAGATACCCGGACCTGATTCAGGATATCACTGAAGAAAACAGGAAGTTCATTATAATGAATGCCGGCATAGCTCTGATTGGTCTTGCACTGGTCCTGCTCTCGGTAGCATTCATGGTATCCCCGTCAACGGCAAGTGTTACGGGCCCCACCGAATGTGGCAGGGACATCAGCTGTGCTGAGCACACCATACCGGGTTACTACTGTGGAAGTATGATTATTCCAGAGAACACTCATGAGTTCAATGATTGTATCATCTCCTGCCCACCATACCTATGATACGAATACTACATGCACCTGTAACCGGATAATCTCCGTAGCATCGATACCAAAACTAAATTTAATCGCCCCCATATCTAAAAACACGGTCAATTTTCAGTGATCTCCAGAGTGCCAGGGGTTTTCACAGCCCCGACAATCATACACACGCATCACGCCTTTTGTGTTTAGTATGATATTGGCAATCGAGTCCGATTCATACAACAACGAATAAAATTCCTAATGTGGGAATTGCTCACTCAATATTTCAAGACGCTAAAAAGGATATATTCTATTTCAGATCAGTTCCGTCTTCGGGAAAGGAGCGCACAACACAGACCAGCAGCACCTAACGCGAGGATAGTGGTGGATCCGGAAAGGGGAGATTCCGGAGTGGACTCTGGCGCGGGGATTTCCGCAGAGGTGCGTGTGGCAA
This sequence comes from uncultured Methanoregula sp., assembly GCA_964592875.1. Classification (GTDB taxonomy): domain Archaea; phylum Halobacteriota; class Methanomicrobia; order Methanomicrobiales; family Methanospirillaceae; genus Methanoregula. Next base: position 422,783 of record CAZQGG010000002.1, on the reverse strand, counting down.
CCGGTGTATTTTTCTTGCTTGTGGGAGCTGCAACCGCAGGGAGAGTAGTAACAGCAGTTGTGGAATTTGTCGAGGCAACAGTATCATCCGCAGGAGTGGTGAGACGTATATTATCGATATACCCTGTTGCATAACGGTTCATCATACCATAATCACCAATGGCGCCAAGGTAAATCCGGTTCATTCCACGGAGATCTTCCATGGTATTCACATAATATCCCCAGATCTCCTTCCCGCTTGTCTTCTCGTTTACCTTCATCGTAAGGATGCGCTGACCCTCATTATAATTTAACGTGATATGGTAGGTCTTGTTGAGTTCATAATTGGCCGTCGATCCTTTATAGGCTATATCACCACTGGACTGGGTATCTCCCGATTTGCTGTTGACCTCCACCATCTTGTTTCCCGGGGTGACAAGATGAAGCCACATGATCTGGCCATTTTTCGCATTCGTGAACTCTGTCAGGACGTTAGGACCGGACTCCGGATCCATCTCTACACCGGAAAAGCCAAGACGGAAAGTTGTCCCTTCATCAACGTGATTCAGGATCAGATCGTATTCGAGGGTAAATGGCCCTTTCTCGTACTTTGAAATAGGCGTATACGCATAACATCCAGATGACGGTTCAACCGAGAAATGGTATACCTGAGCACTGGGATCCCAGTAATAATAACTTGGACAAATCGTGGTCCACTTGGGATCTGACGAGAAGGAGTTCTGATACAATACGGTGACCGCATCACCGGTGGCAGCCATAACCGGCGTGAAGCATACCAGTGTCAGGAGACACAGGACAAGGAGCGGGAGAACATTCCGGAGTTGTGATTTCATAAGCCATCATCTGTATTTCTGGGGATTGATAGGGGTTTTCTGGCAACCGCACAGGGATACTCATGCGGTCACTACAATTCACGTATGAGTACGTTCTTTCGGACACTTAATAATGTTGAACCAATCACCGGGCCAGACGGGATATATTTATTTGAAAATCACGCAATATTAGAGAGCAACAAGACACGTGTGCGATAATAGTCTAGCGGTAGGACAGGAGCTTCCCAAGCTTCTAACCCGGGTTCGATCCCCGGTTATCGCATTGGAATGACCGACCCAACACCTGAGCGATCTGCAATACGAATCATAGCAGAAAACCGTAGGGGAGCTCTTCGGGATATTACCACGGTAGTCGCGGATCATGAGGCCAATATTGTCATGGTCAACCAGGAAGTATTTGACTCCGGCCCCTACTGCGGTATGGCTGAACTCTATTTTGAATATGATTCTGAGACCGGAAACAATGAGAGCCTTATCAGGGACCTGAATGCGATCCCTTCTGTCAGGGATGTCAAGACATACCAGCCATTCGGGCACATCTTCGGGTCGCGGGTCATCATTATCGGGGGCGGGGCCCAGGTTGCACAGGTTGCCCTTGGTGCAGTCAATGAGGCGGACCGGCATAACATCCGCGGCGAACGTATCTCCGTTGACACGATACCCCTGGTAGGCGAACGTACCCTCGCCCTTGCCGTGGATGCGGTTGCCCGCCTGCCCCGTGCTTCAATCCTCGTACTCGCCGGGTCGATCATGGGAGGAGAGATCTCGAATGCGGTTGACCGGGTCAGGGAAGCAGGGATTCCGGTCATTGCCCTCAAGATGGCGGGAACGGTTCCCGCCCATGCAGACTTGGTGGTCACCGATCCCATTCAGGCAGGGGTTTTTGCGGTAATGCAGGTAAGCAGCAAAGCCGTTTTCGATATCAACCGCGTTCGCGGACAGGAATTCTGAATGGATATTATCGCAAAAGCCATCTCAATTCTTATGCGCGACGGGATCGTCATCTATCCCACCGAAACGGTATACGGTCTGGGAGCAGATGCATTCTCCGATGAAGCGATCCTGAAGGTATTTGAAGCCAAGAAACGGCCACTTGCCATGCCGGTCTCGATTGCTGTTGCCGATATCGACATGCTCAATGCGGTTTCCCATACCGAACCCTGGATGAAGAAGTTTTTTGAGACATTCCTTCCGGGACCGGTGACCGTGGTCTTACCTGCCCGGAACTGTATACCCCCCATCCTCACCGGGGGCACCGGATTGATCGGGATCCGTATACCGGCAAACCCCCTTGCGATCAGGCTCATCACCGAATTTGATACACCCATCACTGCCACAAGTGCGAACCTTCACGGAGCAAAAGACCCGGTTACTCCTGAAGAATGTACGATCCCGCGGGATCTGCTGATCGATGGGGGACGTTTGCCCGGCACACCAAGCACGGTCGTGGATCTTACCACAAAACAAATCCTGCGCCCCGGGGCCGACCTCGAGCGGGTTGCACGATTCCTGCTTGAATGTCAGGGTGCATGATATGATTCTTCGCCTTCGGGATTTTATCGAGGATGAAGATGGCTGGCTGTATGCCGTTTCCACCTATGATAATGATGACCGGATTGGATGCGTCCTCCGCTACGTGCCTGACGATCACGGCGAACGTGTCAGCCAGTCAGGCCGCCGCTATACAAAGTACGATTTTGATGATGCATATGACCTGATAGCCCGCAAAAAACCGGCCTACGCGGGTCTTCTTCACCGCATTCCCCATGGGGATGTGAAACGGATCCTCAAACCGGATCTTGAGATAGGTCGTATTATCACCGAAAACCCCCGGGTACGGCAACTGGTCACTCTCTTCAATCAGCCACCCGGGACGGTAGGTTGTACCGGTTCACTTCTCTGCGGGCTAGCAAACGAGAGTTCTGACATCGATATGGTAGTCTATGGTAAACACTGGTTTGCTGCGCAGGCACTGGTCAGGCAGGGAATCCGTGATGGCAGGATAGAGGGCTTATCGGAAGAGATGTGGCACAAGGTCTACGATAAACGTAAACCGGATATCTCTTACGATACATTCGTTCTTCACGAACACCGGAAGTGGAACCGGGGACAGATCGATGGAACCTACTTTGATATTCTCTTTACTCGATCATATGATGAGATCCAGAGCATGCCCTCTGGCAGGGGGGAAGTACTGGGAATGATGACGATTGAGGCAAAAGTGACCAATGCGTCCCTTGCGTTTGACAATCCAGCCATTTATGTGGTAGAGCATGCGGAGGTAAGCAGGGTCCTCTCATTCACGCATACCTATAGCGGCCAGGCACTCGCCGGGGAGACAATTGAAGCACGAGGCGTCTGCGAGCAGCACGGGGACGAATTATGGCTTATTGTCGGCACCACCCGCGAAGCCCATGGAGAGTATATCATCTCAACGTCGTTGATGAATCAATGATACTTAAAAAAAAGAATTAATTAATTGATGAACCTGCCATCACCGCAGATTCGGGTACTTCAAAGGACTCACCGCTTCCCACGATATGGTACAGGCCTTCTGTTTTCACATCATAGGGATTCCCACTTGTTGAATAGGGAACAATAAACTCCCCATTCAGGCTTTCCTGAGTGTAGGTGAAGTGACGACCGGTATTGGTCACCACCGGGACACTGATAATTCCCGTTCCCCGTATATGGGCTCCCTTGACATATTCAAATACCTTCACATATTTGACATCGACAACGTCGGAATTGAATACATTTGAAGGGGATTCATGGACGAGGCGGTAATGACGGAGTGCCGGGACGGTATTTGTCGGCGCAACGAGACTGCTGCTGAAGAGTCCGGCATGATACCCGGTCTTGGCATCGGCATTATATTGTGATGCTTTTTCCAGTGCCTCACTTGCATTCAGTGTCTCACCACTCACAACAACAGGCACCGAGTACCCTGATACCGCTGGATCGGCATATTCGATATACAGTACCTCTGACGGATTTGTCATGGACCCGTCAAAGGTGTGGAGGCGCGCTACCATTGTCTGGAAATATGCCGGCTGGATGAACGCTGCTACACTATACTGCGAAGATTGCTGCTGGCCCGGAACAAGGAATGTCTCTGCAAAGGGAGTTAGACCGGCTGAACTGTTATACCAGGTAGCCATTGCATGGAACTTGCCGGTAATGACATCATCCATCATGATATCGGTAACTACGTAACGGGTTCCTTCATGATCAAGGATGTCATTGGCAGTATCTTCCGAAGTTGACACAAAATATGCTGCAGCGCCATAATCCCCAGCTACTCCCTGCTGGAACGGGTTGGCATTAGGGATCCGTTTGGCGATGTACGTGATCATATGGCCATAGTCCCACCATGACATGACACCATAGGACTGGTTCGGGTACGTGAATGTGTCGGGGGCGTAGATCTTATAATAGTCCACGCCAGTATCAAGAGTGCCGGCCCCCATCCATTCAAGCGATTCCTTCCAGTCAGAATTCAACTGGTAGCCTGAACCGGAAACCATCGAGTACGTGTAGGTAACAGAGGTGTACACAAAGAGCACCGCAAGAACACAGACAACTGCCGCAAGGATACTCTGCGGAAGGTTTGCCATACCGGATCCATTATCCTGTTTGCTCTGTTTTTTTGCGGTTTTCTTTTTTGGAGAATCCCCCGATTCACGGTCCACTGATTTCGCGGGATTGTCCGGGAATGGATGACACCCGGGAATTTTACTTTTAAGATACAACCATACCGGTTCGCCGGCAAATCCAAGGCATATACCAGAGAGGAGAGCAATGTTGATGGCAAAGTAATATTCGTACCGGATATGCTGCCACGTGGCGAAGAGCATCACCAGTGACCAGACAAGGGCAAAGACCAGGTGTGGATGTTCCTCACGGAGGTTGCGGTAGATAAGGACCAGAATACCACCCCCAAACAGGATGAGACCGTAGTTGAAAGACTGCCATGCATGTTCTACGGACCATCCCCGGGCTTCCTGTACGGTATCTGTTGCAGAGCTCTGGCCGAAAAAGGCAAACAATGAATTAATGAACAGATCGTACAGTTGAGGAAATACAATATTCAAGATAAGTGTAACCAGAATCGCGGCCCCTGCGAGAATAATTGGATAATAGTACTTCTCCTTTTTGTGAAGGTATCGCTGGAGCAGGTAAAGAATACTGGTTCCCCCGATTATACCCAGATATGAAATGATATGTCCCAAGGAATATACCGATAAACCAATTCCCGAGTCTTTCAAGCCAAATGCCAGAAGACCAACACTTGCTACCAGAAATGTCACGGCATTGATGATAAGGAGATATTCGCTGGAGCGATCCCGGTAGAAATCAATAACAAACTGAATGAGAGTAAAGAACGCCACGATCATGGCAAAGAGGATCATCGTGGGCATGACAAGGAGACCAATGAGGTACACCAGTCCTGACAGGAGCCCCAGAATGACCGTTTTCTGATAACTGGAAAAAAACCTTATATCGATCAACTTGTCTTTTTCCGAGACAATTGCATAACTGTACATCAGGCAGAAGATCGTGGAGAAGAGGACTTCTGCTATGTGGTGATCGATATACCCGTAAAACGAGACCGTGAAGAACTGCCCGCAGATGATTGCAGTGAATCCTGATGCCAGCAGTCCGGTCTTCCAGTCTCCGAATACTTTCCCCACATAATACATGACAACAACAGTGGCTGCCGCCATGAGAGGGGTTGCCAGAAGGGCTACGGATATGATCTCAGGGCGGGTGGTTGCCCCGACGATAAGGCAGCCAAGCGCAATGAGGGCGGGAAACAGGGGACCCCAGTAGATCGTACTCCCGGTCGGGTACAGCGTCATCGGATCAAACCATGCATACCCGGGGAACTGGGGGATCATCAGTTCAACCTGGCGGAGATTGTAAAAGGGATCGTCCATCGCCACCATGTTCATAATATCGGTTGTGGGCGTCGTGAACATGGGCATAAGGCGGAGAATTAGTGCGAATAAGGCAAATAATCCGACACAGGTGGCTATAGCCAGTTTACCGGGATTCTTAAGATCAAATTGTACCATATCTTCACCAAAATTGACTGAATCGAGTCCTATCACTTATTTTCCAATACGTGTGTACTCTTTTGTCCGTGACATTTTATAAAACCGTTCAATCAGTCATTTCACGAAAAAACACCCGTTTCCGCCGGAAGTATTGTGGGGGGGTTATACAGGTGCAGGAATTCTTCCGTTATGACTAATTCTCTCCCCAAATTGTGAAAACCGCGGATTATACCACACTTCAACATCGCATTCATACTGATCCGGGAATCGCGTGAAGGTTGAAATAAAGTGAAATTTTTCAAGAATGTGCTTCATGATGGGCCGGGGCATGACAACCCATACATCATACCCCTCGCTGATCCACTGCCGGATTAACATCTGCGTGTTGCCCTCATTCTTGCACCGGGAGATGATGTAGTGGAGGATAAGCCGGTTGTCTGCCTCCATTTCCAGCCAGCCGGAGAAGAGGTCTTCGGTGAATCCCAGTGCGTCTCCTTCCGGGGTGCCGGTCTCGATGCGTGTTGTCGTCATCTGCTTCACATCCATTCTGTGAGGATCAAGACGGTTGCAGATGGCAGGATAAAAGGGGGTGGAACGGGCGTGGTGAAAGTGATACTACCACAGGTTCCCGGTACAATATGACCGGGTGTGCATCAACACAGGTACTGTTCATCCTGCGAGAGAATATGGAAAACAGGCAGGGTTCCTTTAGGCCGGTTGACCGGTCCTGAATCCAGAAACAAGTAACTCTTGATGGAGTGGGGGGGTCGCATGGGTACAAAGTGGATCGCTGGAGACCTGCGGTACCTTAAAAAAGAGACCTCGCAACAGGAATAAATCCTCATTATTCAGACGGTGAACCGGACATTCCGGATCAAAATGCCTGGCACGGGATTATTGGCTGCAATAAAAACTGTACCCATGCGACCCCCCCACCCCCCTTTGATTTTTAGCACCGATTTTCCTTGTTTTTACGATGTAATAATCTGCCGACAGGATACTTGCGGGGGGAGGGGGGGTCACGTGGGTACAAGAATTTTGTAGCCCGAATTCTCCCGTGCAAAAGAGTTGGCCCGGTTGTTGGGCGTTTTCGCTATCGCTTGTGATCCTGAAATTAAGAGATCGCGTTAAGATGAGAGGCTAACAGATCATCTCATTACAAACAAATCCAATCAGAGCAGCTCGGAGAGCCTCTGCCCGACACTGCTCTCACATTTCTCCTTATACATACACCGGTTACAGGGAGCATTCAGGGGGTGTTTCGGTATTTCGCCATCATGGATCTCCCGTATCTTCTTGAGGGCTGCAATGACCTGTCGTCGATCCCGCGGCTGGATCTCGTGGAACCGGGAAACACCATCGGGAATGTACTCCACATGCCCCCCGGGAGTTTCCTCTCCGGTCATCTCATCGAGGCAGAATGCTATCGCAGCAATGCGCAACCGGTCGGCTGCATAGGTGCCAAACGGCATCGCACCCGAAGCCCGGACGATTGAAAAAGACCCGTCATCAAAGACCCGGTCAATCATTCCTGCCATACCAAACTTATCCGATGCAACCCGCACATCCGTCTGGACAGCGGATTTCCAAGCGGTTTTGTTGCAGGCTGCTATGCAGATACCGAGAAGATCGCGAAGTGCAGGATCCATATCTGGGTGGACGGCGAGAATCTCCTCCCAGATACCGTCTGCATCAAGCGATTTTCCCAGATGATACGAGAGCTGTTTGCAGACCGCGTAGCGATCAGACTCGGTGTAAGAATTGTGCTGTTCGTAGTAAAACCGTACCGGGCAGGCATGTACCCGCACCAGATCAGAGATCAGGACATGCTTCTTTTGAGCCGGCGACGTCATTATTACTCGCTCTAGCGTAGGAGATCTACCCTGATTATACTTACCGGTAACCGGGACATCATTTCTTTTCGGATGAGATTTCCCCTCAGTTCTCCCATAACGTTCCCATAACCATCTTTTCATACCATCAGGCACAAACGGATCAGTATGTCATCGCAGGAAATATCTGTCAATATCCCCCCTACCCTTGACCCGGTCTACAGCAACATGATCCAGATAGCATACAAAGATGATGAGTTCACCTTCATGTTCCTCCACCAGCTTCCGCAGGTGAACCAGGCTCGGGCCAAGGCTATCGTCTCCATCACGCCCTCCCATGCAAAGAACCTCCTTGCAGTTCTCACCAAGTCCGTGGCCGATTACGAAGGGAAGTTCGGGACCATTGCGCCAAAGGATCACCAGGCTCCCCAGAATGTTACCTCACTCTCCGGGTATTCATAAGCAGGACATATCTTCCCATATTTTTATTAACGCAAAACGCTGATATTATGAGGTATCGCGCCGCCGTGGCTTAGCGGTATAGCGGCTGATTCGTAATCAGCAGGTCGAGGGTTCAAGTCCCTCCGGCGGCTCTCTTCTTTTCTGCACGTTACAGCAATACTCCGCAGAGCCCTTGCTGACCACCCTGACAAACGGTTTCTTTAAAAAAAGATTCTGAAAAGGGAGTTTCAATCCATCATCCATTCCCTCAACCAGTACATAATGGAAATGAGAGCGTTACTGATTTTTCCGCTCTGATATGTCCCTGATGGTACTCATCACTGCCGACATCCCGAAATACTCGGTAATCCGGCTGCTGATCTCTACCGGCAGGGTACCCCCATCCTTCATCTTCAGTTCGGATGCAAACAGGATATGTCCCCGTGCAAGAAACTGATTCACCTCGTCTTTCGGGAACATGGTGTCCGGATGAACGGTAAGATCATACAGGGTCTTTTGCATGAGCTCCTTTTTGGTAAACCCGAGATACCGGCTGGCAATAATATTGGTCTCGAAGATCTTCCCATCGATATCGTGGAGAATGATCGCATCGCTCGCCCCGTCAAAGAGGGTGCGGTACCGGAGTTCGGATTCGATGAGTTCATCCTTGGTCCGTTTGCTCTGCGTGATATCGGTGATTGAACAGACGATCAGCCCTTCCTGGGTAAGAGCTGCCGCGACCAAGACCCAGATGACCGCACGATCCTTCCTTCGCAGGGCAAGTTCCATCTCTGAAATTTTCCCTTCCTGGCGAAGGATCTTCATAAAGCGCATCTCCTGTTCACTGTCAAACCAGATTCCGGTGAATGTCTGACCAGTCAGTTCTTCTATTGAATATCCCAGAATGCCCGCAGCTTCATTGTTGATAGTCCGGACGGTCTGGGTTTCCAAATCGAATGTCAGGATACCTGCCCGTGAGGTCTCAAAGATCTCGCGGTACTTCCGCTCCTGGAGGGCCTGGCCGGAGAAGGCGGCGAGAATGATACCGAGCGAGACGAAGATATAGAAAAATGCCATGCTGGATGCATACAGCTGGATATCTGCCGGCCCGTAGAGGAACACCAGTCCGAGGAATATCCATCCAAGCAGGATGGTGAAATATACTGCATAGCGTGGGCTAAAATAAGCGATGAGCAGGATAGGGAGGATATAGAAGAACGGGAAGATGCTGAAATACCCGTTTTTCAGCGAATATATGGATACCAGGACAATTCCCACGGTGAGTAAGCCGGTGATCGCAAGCCAGAGGGTATGCTGGGGTGAAATGGTTTTCATAGCTCAATCAGACCTGCACTCAAATATCTGATTGAACATGGTTGTGGAAATTTCTTATAGGTTGTCATAAGATCGTGACACTTCTCCTGAAAACGGGTTAGAGGACAAAACAAATTCAATAAAAAATCGAACCAACGGGCCTGGAACCGGATGTTCAGGAAGACCGGGATTTCCACATGACGGTTAATTACGGTTCTTCCGGGCCTGCTTCCGGGCAGCAACAATATCCGCAAGTCTCCGGGCAGCAGCGGTGATATCAGGTTGCGACACAACGGCAGATATCGCGGCAACACCCTCTGCTCCCGCATCGATGACGCTACCGGCATTATCCGGCCCGATGCCCCCGATGGCAATGATAGGGATCCTGACGGAATCGCAGATTGCCCGGAGCATTTCAAGACCATGACCAGGTCCTGCATCCATTTTGGATCCTGTGGAGAAGACGGGGCTGAGGGCCACGTAATCTGCGCCGCCCTGTTCTGCATCCACGGCTTCCTCAACCGAACCAACCGAGACGCCGATGACAAATCCCGCAGGTGCGATCTGCCGGACCGTGTCACATCGCAGGTCACCCTGCCCGAGGTGGACGCCATCCGCCCCGCAGGCAAGCGCGACATCGAACCGGTCGTTCACGATGAGGGTCACACCGGCGCGTCGGGTGATGGCACCGATCTCCCTGCCGGTCCGGACAAGATCCCGCAGGGAACAGGTCTTGTCCCGGAGCTGGATCACACCGGCACCCCCTTCAACCGCCCGCTCTGCCATCACGGCATGCGGGAGTCCTCCGGCAAGACCCTCATCCGTAATAACATACAGGTCAAGGTTCATGGACACTTCGGGGAATTACACGGACTGGATACGGGCCGCACGGGCAAGGTCTTCCGGAGTAAGTGCGGCGAGTTCATCAAAGAGCGCAGTCTTGAAACTGAACGGGCCGCGAGCTGAGGCTGCTGCACGTTCCCCGGCAATGCCAAATGCAGTGAATGCGGCTGCCGAGGCAAAGAGCGGATCCTTCGATTCCGCGGCAAAGACACCGGTCACGGATGCGGCCATGCAACCGGTGCCTGATATGCTCCCCATCATCGGATGGCCATTCTCCACGAGGAAAGTATGCTTACCGTCAGTGATGATGTCAGTCGCCCCGCTGATGGCCACGGTGAGGCCGGCAGCTTCTGCATACTCCTGTGCGATTGCCACGGGATTACCCGCGAGCCCATGCGAATCCACTCCCCGTACCTTTGCTTCAGCACCGGCAAGCACCCCGATCTCACCGGCATTTCCCTTGAGGATCGCGATATCAAGGTTATCCAGCAGCCGCCGGGCGGTCTTTGTCCGGTACTGCGTGGCACCGGCTCCCACCGGATCGAGAATGACCGGAATCTTCCGCTCATTGGCCATACTCCCGGCCAGTTCCATGGACTCAACCTGTACCGGGTTGAGGGTGCCGATGTTGAGGACGAGTGCGCTTGCTATTGCAACCATCTCCTCTACTTCATCGACTGCATCGGCCATTACCGGTGCTCCTCCAGCACAGAGGGTGATGTTGGCACAGTCATTGACCGTCACGTAGTTCGTGATGTGGTGGACGAGCGGGCGTTTCTCCCGGACAAGGGAGAAGAGATCGGAGAGCTGTTGTTTCTTCATAAGATCACGCAGAACAGGGCTCGGGTGGCCCGGTTATCTGATCACTAATAGGAGATTCCTACATAATAAATCGTGATAAATTGCCCGGGTGGGCACTACCAGATGCTTTAAAAAAGTGCGATATCTGCCTTACCGGGTGATCTCTTCGATCGTTGCAAGGAAGAGATCCGCTTCTTCAGGAGTATTGTACAGCCCGAGGCTGACCCGCACGGTTCCTTCCGGCAAACCCAGCCGGTCCATGAGGGGCATGCAGCAGTGGTGACCGGAGCGCACCATGATATCCGCCATCTCGTCAAGCTGCTGGGCAACCTCGTGGGGGTGCATGCCTTCGATCGTAAAGGAGACCACACCTACACGCCGGTCGGGGGAGTCCGGCACATAAAGCCTGACGCGGGGGTTCTTTTTCAGGCCATCGATGATCCGGGTGGTGAGAACCTGCTCGTGCTGACGGACGTGGTCCATGCCAATCCGGGTGAGATAATCCACGGCAACACCGAGCCCGATACCCCCGGCAATGTTCCCGGTGCCAGCCTCGTACCGCTGGTATCCGTCAGAAAGTGCATACTCAGATCCCTTCACCGATTCCACAGCTCCGCCACCCAGCAGGAGCGGCTCAATCACCGGTTCCTTCATCCAGAGCACTCCCGTACCGGTGGGGCCGAGCATCTTGTGGCCGGAGAAGGCGGCAAAGTCACAGCCGAGAGCCGCGACATCAACCGGCATATGGGGTACGGTCTGGGCCATATCCACCACCAGGAGGGCGCCATGATCGTGGCAGATCTTCGCAATCTCAGCAACCGGTGGGATCACCCCAAGAACATTCGAAGCGTGGGTGACCGCGACGAGGCGCGTCTTGTCCGTGATCACGGCCTCGAATGCGGCAAGATCAAAGGAATAGTCATCCCGGATATTCGCGATATCGACCGACACACCCTGCCGTTCCAAGTGATACCACGGCAGGAGGTTGGAGTGGTGTTCGAGAATGGTCGTGAGCACATGGTCGCCGGCCTTCCACGGGAATCCCTGCGCCACCATATTGACCGATTCGGTGGTACTCTTCGTGAAGACCGTAACGCCATCCTTTGCCCCGATGAAGCCCGCCACTTTCTCGTGGGCGTGCCAGTAACGCTGGGATGCGATCTGGGTGAGGCGGTGGACACCCCGACCGACATTTGCACGGTAATTGTGCTCGAACTCGACATAGGACTGGATCACGGGTTCAGGAGAGAGGCTGGTGGCTGCATTGTCGAAGTAGACGAGCTCGGCGAGGAGCGGGAAATCCTTTCGTATCTCCTGCACATCAAGGGTGTCCACGGTCGGTTCCTGCATTGGTGTCTTCATCGTTTTTTCTCCCCCGCTATCAACCAGTTCATGGTTCTTCTTTACCGGTACTGTTGCCTTCAGCGTGAAATCATCGTTCACGGCAATCCCTTTGGCCCGGCAGATCTCCTGCATCTTCTTCGGCAGCGCCTTCCACCGCCAGAGACCCCAGCGGCAGTAGGCATCCGGCAGGCCTTTCTTTTGTGCCCACCGCTCCACGAACTCATCCCAACGCTTCGCATACTCGGGATGGGTTGCGCGGATCTGCTCGTACTCGCTCTCCAGCATGGCCGGGCAGAGGTAGCAGCCGATCCGTTCGATACCCTCTTCGTAGAGCGGGTTCATTGCGACCTTCTGCCACCAGAGGTAGAGGAAGACCTCGAGCGCCCTCCAGTTCCGGATGGGCGAGACATTGAGCTGGAGCGGGTTGTTGGGGTTCTGGCTCGTCTCGTCCAGGCTTGCCCGGTTCCAGGACTCGTACCAGCGGTTGCCCTGGATCGTGACACAGGGGCCGACCTGCGCAAGGTAGAGTTTGAGCGGGCGCAGTTTCTGGAACTTGCAGCACCAGCGGTTGTCCTTGCCGGGAGGTCCTGCCTTCTCCACGGCCTGCCAGAAATCCCCGGCACCGCCGAACATCTCAATGCCCTGTGCTTTGACAAACTCAATCGTTTCAGGGAACTCAAGCCCGGTATCGATGAAGAAGGCCTTCGTCACCCCGGCCTTCCGGGCAAGCTGGAGTACCACCGTACTGTCCTTCCCGCCGGAGAACGAGACGTTCACGGTTGGCCGGTCGGACATGTGGCGTTTGATCGCCCGGATCGCATGCCGCTCAAGGTTCTTTAAGTGATACCGGTTCTTTTCGATCGCCACATCCCAGCCGGGGTCAGGACGGGTGCGAGGTTCTACCGCAATGAGTTCCTTTACCTTGATCGAACCGTCCTTTACGGTGCCCGTCCCGTACCGGGCCTTGTATTTCACGATCACGGTTCCGTCAGGGACGGGTTGCGTAAGGGCAAGCCGTTTCCCGCCGATCCGCCCCTGCTCACTGCGGGCATTCGTGTGGGTGTCAATATCCACCACTCCCTTCGTTGCATGGCGGACGATGAATGGGAGTGCTTCGGGGGTTATGTCGAGCGCGAACTTCCGGTTGACCGGATCGAAGGTAAGCCAGCCAAAGCGTTCACCGTGCATGATCACGAGATCCGCACGGTCGACCCCCCCGGTCTTATTCAGGAGAAGGATCTGCGCAAGGGGCACTTCGCCGTACTGCTCCCGAACGAGCCGCTGGATCAGAGCACGGTCAGCAGACAGCGCGGGACGGAGCTCGTAGGGCTGGAGAAGGTCAATTACCCTCCCCTCCCGGCCACACGCGCAGCTCTTCGCGATCAGGGGCACGTTGCACTCATCGCACCAGTACAGCACCTTCTTGACCGGCGGTTCGCGCATCACACTAGACAGATGGAACGCAACAGGTGATAAGAGAAGCGATGCCAGATGGGATAGTTCCCGGGGAGGGTTTTTTAGTGCCATCGTGTCGGCGCTTAGGGTAAGATTACCGGCAAAAAGTATATGGTATCAAGAATCGATGGGGAGAAATGGTGATGGTACCATGGTGAAACTGAACGCAGACATGAAGGACGCCTTCGCGAAGATGAAGATCTTCCCGGTGGCAACGGCATCCAAAGACGGAACCCCGAATGTCATCCCCCTCGGGATGGTCGAACTCCACGATGATGAGACGATCTGGATCACGGACAACTTCATGAACAAGACCCTCTCCAACCTCAGATTAAACCCGAAGATTGCGATCTATATCTGGGGGCCGGAGATCAAGGGCTGTTTCCAGATCAAGGGTGTGACGTCGATCAAGAACAGCGGCCCCGAATACGATGAGATGAAGGCCGGTGTCAACCGGAAGAGGCCCGAACTCCCCGCACGTTCGCTGGTTGTCGTGAAGATCACGGAAGTCTTCGAGTGCAAGCCCGGGCCAACCGCCGGTTCGAAACTCCTGTAGAGTATAAGAGGACATCAGGCCTAGAATACGAAAAGAAGATTGCAAAATCTTCTTTGAAGGTTTTCTCGGGGTATAACTCCACTTTTATTCCCATTTTCTCAGGATCTGGTTTCCTGATGAGAGATCTCACAGGAGGGTACACTTGGAGATAATTAGGTAATATACGGTTACTTCGCATTTTTATTACTATTTAAAAAAAATAATCAAATTAAATATTCAAAAAACAATCTTTTTAACCATTGATGTATTACAAATTGTTATAATCGTATTAATTATTGAGATGTAACCATGCATATTCCTGACGCATTCATACCAATGTGGCAGGGCGCGATCTACTGGATCATCGCCCTTGTTTTTGTAGCGCTGGCCCTACGGTGGGCAAAGAACGAAATGAACGAGGACAAGCTCCCGCTTGTTGCGGTTCTTGCAGCGGGTATCTTTGCCCTCCAGTCCTTCAACCTCCCGGTCTCCATGGGTACCAGCGGGCACCTTGTTGGCGGAGCGCTTGCTGCGATCATTCTTGGATCGCCGTTTGCGGCGGTCTTCATCCTTACCTTGGTCCTCATCGTGCAGGGAGTTCTTTTCGGGGATGGCGGCATTACAACCATGGGTGCCAACATCATCAACATGGGTGTGATTGGCGGCTTTGTCGGGTTCTATTCATTCAAGGGATTGATGGGCATCACCAAGAGCATGCCGGTCTCGGCATTCGTTGCGGCATGGCTCGCCTGCCTGATCCCGGCACTGGCCTGTGCTGTTGAGATGTATTTTGCCGGGACCTTCCCGCTTACCGAGGGCCTCATCGCAATGGGACTCTACCATGCAATCATCGGGGTGATTGAAGGAATTGTCACGGTTGCCGCAATCTACTTAATCACTAGTGCCCGCCCGGATCTGGTGGATACCGGGGTCAAGACACCTGCGGGGGCCTGAGTACCATGATGGACAACAAGACATTCATTATTGCGGGGATTATCGTTGCCCTGATCATAGGTGGCGTTGCAGTCTTCATGGCATCCGGCGATCCCGATGGCCTTGAAAGCACCGCGCTTGTTGTGCAGGGCCAGAAGACCATCACCGGGGGAACACCGGCCGATGCAGAGATCCACGAGGAGACCGCAGGAAGATTCGCCTACTCGTCACCCATGCCGGATTACTCACTGGGAGAGGCGATGGGATCTGCGGGAGGACTCGTTGCGATCATTGTCGGTACCATCATTGCATTCCTTGTGGTCCTCGGCCTTGCGTATGGTATCAAACTGGCCGGCAAACCAGCAAAGTGAAACCAATAGAACTTTACCTTTTTTTGCCTAATTTCCTATACCAATGCACCTCATCGAGACCCGCGATCTCTGCTATGTCTATCCCGGCAACGTCACTGCCCTGGATCACATCAATTTTATTGTCCCGAGAAACGCCCGTATTGCGGTGATCGGATCGAACGGTGCAGGAAAGAGCACGCTCTTCAAGCACTTCAACGGTATCTTCAAGCCGACATCCGGTTCCGTTCTTGTCCGGGGCGAACCTATCACCAAACAGAACCAGCGGGAGATACGGAAGTTCGTGGGCATCGTCTTCCAGAATCCCGACGACCAGATCTTCTCCCCCACCGTTGAGCAGGATGTAGCATTTGGTCCCACCAATCTCGGCCTTGATGCTGAAACCATCGAGCACCGGGTGCACGAAGCGCTCCATATAGTCGGAATCGAACACCTTGCCAAGCGTGTCCCCCACCACCTGAGCGGCGGCGAGAAGAAGCGGGTGGCAATCGCCGGGGTCATTGCCATGGAGCCTGAGGTGCTGGTGCTCGATGAACCAACGGCAGGTCTCGATCCACGGGGAGTAGCCGATCTCAGCACGTTCATCAACTCGCTGTCGGCAAAATACGGGATGACGGTCGTCTTCTCCACGCATGATGTTGCGCTCGTTCCCGAGGTTGCAGATTATATTTACGTGATGGACCGGGGCCGGATTGTTGCCAGCGGAACAACCAGCGAGATCTTCGTCCAGCCGGATATGCTCAAATCCGTGCGGCTGGATGTCCCGGTGCTCCCGCGACTCCTCAAGGCCCTCCAGGATAACGGGGTGGAGGTATCCATGGCATATACCTATTCGGGAGCAGAAGAATCCCTCCTCCGCGCCTTTGGCAAACGATCATGATCGAAACACTCTTCCAGATCGAACGGGATGCCTACAAAGACAGCCCGGTTCACCGGCTCGATGCCCGGGTCAAGATTGTGATCGCTTTTGCGGCGATCATTGCCCTGGTTGCAGTGCCGTATTCCACGATGATCTATTCTGTCGGGGCCATCTTCTTTCTCTTCTTCTGCCTGCTCTGGGCGTGTACCCGCTTATCACCGGTCATCTATGTGAAGCGTGCGCTCGCCATCATCCCGCTCTGGGGGGTCATCATCTTCTTCCAGATCTTCTTGAAGAACAAATATTACACCACGTATGACGTGGTGATGAGTCTTCCCTTCGGGATCAATATCTATGCCCAGTCAATCGAGTTCGCATTCATCCTGCTCGTCAAGTTCGTGGTCTGCATATCGTTCATTATCCTGCTCTCATCCACGACAAAGATTCAGGATATACTCGAAGGAGGAGCACGGATGGGCCTTCCAGCAGAATTTGCCCTTGCTCTCGGGATGATGATCCGGTACCTGTTCGTCTTCGGGTACATGCTCCGGAAGATCAACGAGTCGCTCAAGACCAAATGTTTCGATGCCTTCGACCGCCACCTCCCATACCGCTACCGGCTCCGTCAGCTCGGGTACACCATCGGCACCATGTTCATCCGGTCCTACGAACAGGGCGAACGCGTCTATACCAGCATGCTCTGCCGGGGCTATGGCCGGGAAAGTTACCTGTTTGTGTCAAGAAAACCCTTAAAAAACACGGAATGGGCGTTTCTCGGATGTTCGATGCTCTTCATCATCGCGGTTCCGATCACATTCTGGGTTACGGCAACCCGCTTGATCTGACCGGTCCAGACCGAGTGGTTGCGAAATACCATACACTTACTCTCTCACTTTTTTTAGCAGATTGTCCACCCGATCCACCGAATCGGGGCTTGTTATCCGGGGAATACCGAGATCCCCTAATTACCACGCAGACGAGGATAACTCCACAAAAAAGGTACCTCGTTCACTCATCTTAAAAGTTTATCAAAAATTTTACTAAATCATACTAAAATGAAAATATTTTATACTTATGCGACATACTATGATCTGGTGATGACAGGGGAAAAGCATCGCCAGACATTAGCCTCATTATAATCCATCCAACACTGCATGTCTCCTAAGAAATTTTTTTTCTTACCATTAATTTTTAAAATGTCTTTTCATAAAAATCTAAAATTTTCATACGAATTAAAAAAAGTTTATTACAATTCGGGGCATACAACTATCTCGGGGTGATGATTATTGCACACAAGCAACCCGGGCACACATCCTCCTTACATCATGATTCCGGATCTGCTTTTCATGAATCACTCATCCCGTTTATTACAGGAAAATTCCTGAGGGGTGTTGATCACCAGATGGTAGTTACGAAGAAGAAACCAGACACCAAAGAACCTGTTACCAAAAAAGCCGAATCAACGAAAGCTGTACCAAAAAAGGCCGTTGCGGGTAAGACCGTTGTAAAACCTGTATCAAAATCCAAAAAATAATTTTTATATCATCCTGAAAAGACTGTTTTTAAAAACCATTGGTATGAGAAGGACCTCAACTGGTCCAAAAAAGGCAACGTGAGAAAAAGAGAGATTATTTTGCACCGGGCTTCGAACCCGGGGCTGCTGCAACCACGCTCAGCGCCTCAACGAGTTCCGGCAGGATCTCGGCCGGGATCCCCATCACCAGCTCGCCATCCTCGATCCCGGAGAACTTCCGTGATCCGTCGCACCCGAGCGAGAAGTTGACCTTTCCCGACAGGTAGGTCTGGGCACAGGCATCGGCACAGACCGACTGGATGCCGGCGAACTCCGCGTGGATCCGTCCCCCGACACGGAAGAGGGTGCTCTGCGAGAGTTTGAGCATGGCCCACGGAGTGGCTACGATGATGACAACCTGCGGGTCGAACGGAGTCTTCTCGAGCGGGGCATACAGGGTCGCATACGTGTCATGGGGGTTCAGGTGTGCGACATGATCGATGGTCCGCTTGCAGGCCGCCGAACTCTCGAACTTGCCGAGCTTGTAATAAAAAACGCCCGTCTTTAAAGTCTCGGTGAGTTCTTTCAAGCCCAGCGCCCATGCGCCGCCATTGCACTCATGGTTGTCGGCAAGGGCATAGAAGATCTTTCCCTCGTTTCTCGCAAGACCGACCATGGAACAATGGCGGATCGTCTTATCGAGTTTCTCCATGCCGGCCGGGATCTCTTCCTTCTTTGTCGCAAACCGGAATGCGACCGGGGAACCGGAGAGCTTCAAAAGGGTCTTGAGCGTTGCGGCAGCCTCTTGGTAATTGATGGGTATCTTAACACCAGATGTCATGATGATGACCTCCGTCCATCCACAGGATGGCGTTAGTTACACCATATCGTGCAGACCTCATAAACCCAGCGAAAGGACCATCATTCGTTCTCGATTGTGATGATCTGGACCGGGCAGAGATCCGCTGCATCCCGTGCGCAGGGTTCCAGGTCTTTCGATGGCGAGCCTGTGGCAATATTGTCATCGGCCCGGTACTCTTTGACAATCCGGCTGAATAAATCATCAGGATCCTCTTCGAAGAAGCCAGGACAGGTCTCCCAGCAGGAACCGCAGCTGACGCAGGTGGACCGGTCGATCTCCACCATCATGGATATTCGTCTCCCATAGTGGTGCATGGTTAACAGGATGCCATAAAGATACCCTGTTGGAACAGAAACACGGGCAGAACTCGATTCCGCGGGGAGAACGGCAGGGCAGAAATGTTTATTTTCCTCCATGTACTATATCCTGACCTCAAGGCCGGGCAGGTGCCCGGAGAGAATCTGGAGAACACATGGATTATCTGGATATGCTACGCGACGCCTGGACCTTCATGCGGCAGGGCGTTTTTGGAAACGGCGGACGATGGATACGACTGGTCCTTGCAACCCTCCTTCTCATGATCCCGATGAACGGGTATGTGATGCGGATCTACCAGGGAGCGGAGTCTGCACCGGAGGTTGACCAGTGGGGGCGGCTCTGCATCGACGGCCTGAAACTGATCATTGTCTCGTTCATCTATTCGATCCCGATCTTCATCATCTGGGCGGTCATCTACGGACCCATGATGGCAGGGATCTTATCGGGTAAGATGACCGATGCAGCGCTCACTGCGTGGGAGCCGAACATGGCCCTTATCGTACTGCTGTATATCGTGGAGTTTATCATCACCCTCCTGCTCCCGGTCGTGGCGATCCGGTTTGCACGGACCAACAGCTTCCGCGAAGCCTTCAACTTCGGGGCGATTGTTGATCAGATTAAAACGATCGGGTGGGTCACCTACATCATCGGGGTCATCCTCGTTGCTATCGTTATCGCGGTACCGGTCATGATCCTGGTTTTCGTGTTCGTTATTCTGGGAATTGTCCTTGCCATATTCACGGGTTTCAGTGTTACCACCATACTCGGCATTATTGCCGCAGCCATGCTGGTCTTCCTTCTTATTGCACCATTCATCATGGTCTTCCAGGCCCGGTTCTGGACCCAGCTCTACGACAGCGCTGCAATACCCCCCCAGTAACTTTTTTTAAACGCGGGGCTTCTCTATAGCCCCACCTGAAAAGACCCTCCTAAATAGAGACACAGGTAATGCCGGATCTTGACCCCCGGTCACCCAGATAACGCAGGTTACCGGGATCAGAACAGGAAATAATCGATCAGGGGGATTGTTGCGCAGCAGAGGAGCGTGGAGAGGAAGACCCCCTGCGAGGCGAGCGTTGCGTCCACATCGTATTCTTCTGATAGGAGCACGGAGTTTGCGGCAACCGGCATCGCAATTAAGAGGACCACACTCAACAGGAGGAGCCGGTCGGAGACGATCGGGGCGAGCAGGATGAACGCGAGCACGGGCAGCACTACGAGCCGCAGTGCCGTGATGACCCCGATTCTCCAGTCACCGGCAAGCCTTGATACGGGCAGGGTGGCAAGCAAAGCGCCGACCACGATCATGGCGAGCGGGGTGGTGGCCTTCCCGATCCAGTCGAGCGCGGCATCGGCCGGGTACGGGATGTCGTAGCCCACAAGGAAGAGAGCAAGGCCGATCAGGGATGCGATAAAACCCGGGGTGAGCAACAGGAAGAGGCTGGGCTTGTCGGCCCGGTCGTGGGCGAGGAGCCAGATGCCCATGGTGAAGACGAGCAGGTTGAAGGGGAGATTGAAGAGGATCACGTAGAAGAGGGAGTCCGGCCCGAGGATCACTTCCGAGACCGGGATCCCCATGAACCCGACATTGGGAAAGACCAGCATGAACTGGAAGACCCCCTTCTCTTTTTTCGTTGCCGGGAGGAAATGGCAGATGAGGAGCGATAGCAGGAACGCTCCCAGGTAATACACGAATGCAATGGCGAGGGTTGACTCGACCATGCCCATTGCTGCACCGGTATTTGCCACCTGCATGCTGCTGATCGTGAGCGCCGGTAGCGCGATATTGACAAGAACGTGGGAGATCTGGTAGACGCGGTGCTCCCCGAGGTACCCGTGCCGGCGGGCGAAAAATCCCGCGGCGATCATGAGGAAAAGGGTGAGGATCGCAACGATGACCGCAATGAAATCCATAGATCAGGTCCGTTCAATGTGTCGGGAGTGTTGGCAGGATTGCAGGGCCGGATTAACGGCCGGATGGGCAATTCGTCCAATGGGATCTCAAGGGATGATGAGATAGACTGAAACAGCCGGCACCAATGCCTGAAATGTTGTCCCGGACGCGGTTTATACTTTTAGCAGAGTGTACCGGGACCATCGCTCCTTGCAGGCAGATAAACCATCAGAAAAACAGTGATGTGATCAAAGGGGCAGCGGTATCTCCGATGCCTCAAGAGTTTCCTCGATTTCCCGGATAGTTGCCAGCTTTGCCTTGGTTGAAGGACCGCTTGGAACCGCCTTACAACCGGAAGCCGTTGATACGGACTCGGAAAATGTCCCGATTGCCTTCGCGATCGTTATTGTCTCCTCCTTATCATATCCAATCAGCGGCCGATGGATCGGTACCTCGGACGCCGCATCGGTGAGGACAACAAGGTTGTCAAGGGTCTGGCTGGCCACCTGCCCGAGAGATTCTCCGGTGACAATACCTTTCGCTTCGTTCTTGAGGGCAAATTCCGTTGCCACGCGGTACATCCTTCGCTTGCAGAAGATGCAGGTATACTTTTCGAGGTGCCTGCTGAGGAGTTCCCGTTTTGCCTCCGCAAGATAGGAGTCGCTGATCACAGTAAGCCGGATGCCGGGCTGGTACCGGGCGAGGATCTCCACGACACGTTCGGCCCGGGCAATCGTTGTCTCGTCAAGGAATGTATCGAGTGCGACAAAGAGCGGAAGGATCCGGCAGCCCCGTTTCATCATCATCCATGCGGCAACCGGGGAATCGATACCACCGGATACCAGCGCCACCAGAGTACCTTCCACACCGAGTGGGAGCCCACCTGCTCCTTTTATGACGGTGTCATAGAGATATGCCTCATTTGCACGAATCTCGACATGGATCTCCTTATCCGGGGTTGCGAGATTCACCTTGAGGTGGGGAAATTCACCCCGCACCAGATTGCCGTATTCTATCGCCTTGTCATTGGAGCTGAACGCGTGGTTACCCACACGCTTGATCCTGATGGCGAACGTTTTGGCCTTCTCCATCCCATGACGGCGGCAATAATCGGGGAGGAATGCATCGATCTCATCGAGCCTGATGTGCTCGACTTCCGAGAACGAGACGATCCCGAAGATATTTTTCAGAAGATCGGGTTTTACATCGCCATCCAGCCAGATCCTGCCCCGTTCGTTCCGGACATGGACGCCGGGCATCATCTCGCGGATATTTGCGATCAGGGCGTTCTCCCACTGTCGCCGGACCGGGTCGGATTTGAGAAATATTTCAGAATAACGGATGAGCCATTGTTGTTTCATATCGCCATTTCACCATATATTCACTTTTTCTTTCGTGCAGTTTTTCTGACACGGTCCGCCTCTTCCGCATCCTCAATCCCAAGGAGGTAGGTACCATGGCAGGGCTTTGTGTACGGGAAAATTATTTTTGCGCCATCGATGCCAAGCGCAATGGGGGGCAGACCGATGATGTATTCATCAAAAAGTTTGTAACCGGGATCGACATACCAGAACTCTGAAAAATTCTTTTCAACATACTCCCGGCACTCCTTGAACGAGGCACCGAGTGGCAGGATCATCTCGTACTTCAGGTTCTCTATGCAGCCCATCCGAACACCTCGTTGATCTTTCGTTTCAGCTGCATCGGGTTATGCACGGCTTTTTCCACGATCTTTTCGCAGGGAAAATCAACCAGCGCAGCAAGTGCTTCCGGATCCTTTCCGAAGATGATGACAACAAGGCGGGATGCCGGCAGGAGGTGGCGCATGGTGGCCGCATACGAGATACCCGCGTCATTGTGGGCAAATACTATGCAGAGATCGGCGTCCCGCTTCTTCTCTACAATTTCTTCGATGCATTTCTCAAGAACCTGCATCTCCGGCAGGTACCGTTTTTCCGGGTCAGACACTTTCAGCAGGTTCAGGACCGCAGGATTGCCGGCAGCATGCACCGAGGTTCCCTGCGTTCGCAGGCTCCATGCGACATGGAGGGCCAGTGCCTGCTGCGATGGGACTTCCGGACAGCCAAGAACGATCAGAGCTTTACCGGGAACAGGTTGTCTAATGGGTGTTGTCATGGGTTTCCTCTCCCAACAAGAACGCTTATTGCATCGACCGTGATGAGTCCGATCACGTGCTGGTCTTCGTCAACCACCGGCAGCGCCGAGATCGCATGTTGCTCCATCTTCCTTGCCGCAGTCTCGATCGGCTCATCAGGAGTTGTAGTAACCACGTCCCGGGACATGATCTCATCCAGCCAGAGAAAGTTGGAGGCAACAGCCTTCGCAATATCCCATGAGGTGACAATGCCTACAAGCTGGCCGCCGCTGGTGAGGACGGGCAGATGATTGACGCCGGTGTTGATCATTCTCCGGGAGGTGACCGCGATCGTCGTCCCCTCTTCGAGAGTCTCGACATCCCTTACCATAACATCGCCGACCACGGTATGGGAGAGGAACTTTCCCACAATGTAGTTCAGCTGGCCGGATTCTAGCAGGAAGGCATCGTGGCCGTAATTGGACCGGATCTCACAGTAGTGGATCTCCACTTCGTTTGCCGTAAGGGCAGAGACAATCTCCTGTGACTGGTAAGGCGGGTAAAGCCAGTCAGACGAGACCGAGATGACGAGAAATGCCGCTTTCACACCAGCAAGACCTGTGGTGAGCGAGCCGTTCTTTGTCAGGTCAAAGTAATCGATTGCCTTGGTGATGTACAGGTAGGAGTTCGCATCAAACCGACGGGTGAATGTGTCGCCCTGGTGGTGAAGGTAGCTCTCAACCTTGAAATCGGTGGAGAAGTCAAACCCTATCCGGTCCTTGCCCTGCAGCGCCCTGCCAAACTTCTCATGCATCGACTCATTCGAGAGGTACGTGATATGCCCGACCATCCGGGCGAGCGCGAGGCCGTGGATCGGGATCGCCTTCCCATAATAGTCGCCGTTGTTCCAGTCAGGATCGGATAGGATCGCCTTCCGGCCAACCTCGTTGAATGCGATCTGCTGGGGTGTCGAGTAGCCGGTCGCAGCTATCACAACAGCCTTCTTCATAAGGTGGGGATAGTCAACCGTCCACTGCAGCACCTGCATACCGCCCATGGACCCGCCTACGACCGCATACAATTGGCTGATGCCAAGGTGAGCGATGAGCAGTTTCTGGGCATTCACCATGTCCCGGATCGTGATGACCGGGAACTTGGCGCCATAGGGTTTCCCCATCTCCGGGTTAATCGATGACGGTCCGGTGGAGCCCTTACAGCCCCCGATCACGTTCGAGCAGATTACGAAGTACCGGTCGGTATCGAGCGCCTTTCCGGGCCCGATGACAGCATCCCACCAGCCGGGTTTTTCATCACCTTCATGGAATCCGGCCACATGGGCATCGCCCGAGAGTGCGTGACAGACTATAATGGCGTTGCTCTTCTCACGGTTAAGTTTCCCGTAAGTTTCAAACGCAAGCGTAAGAGAAGGGAGTTTCTCCCCGCTTTCCAGAAAAAGCGGGGATGGGTGGAGATAATATTGTGTTTCAGTGATTCCTGCGGATCCTTTGATCATCTACACACCCCGTGCCTGACATGGGATAGTATTGCTATGATGTCCCGGATCCCAATAAAGGAAATGATCCGGGTGCAGGTGTACTTCATTACGATGTTGCGTCCAGTGCCTGTTTGAGGTCCGCAATGATATCCTCGATGTCTTCAGTACCGACTGAGAGCCGGACTGCATCAGGAGTAACACCGGTCTTTGCCTGCTCTTCGACCGTGAGCTGCTGGTGGGTCGTTGAGGCCGGGTGGATGACCAGGCTCTTGGAGTCCCCGATGTTCGCAAGGTTGCTGAAGAGTTTGAGGCTGTCGATGAATTTCCGGGAGGCTGTTTCCCCACCCTTGATTCCGACACCTACGAGAGGGCCGTATCCTCCACTCAGGTATTTCTTGGTGAGATTGTGGCTCGGGTGCTCGGGAAGACCCGGGTAGTTCACCCAGGCGACTTTCGGGTGGGCTTTGAGGAACTGGGCAACTGCAAGTGCATTCTCCGAGTGGCGGGGAACCCGCAGGTGAAGTGTCTCAAGGCCGATGATGAAGAGCCATGCATTGAACGGGCTGAGCACGGCACCGGTATCTCTCATCAGTGAGACACGGATCTTGAAGACAAACGCCACATTCCCAAGTCCCGGGAAGTTCCCGAATGCATCCCAGTACTTCAGGCCGTGGTAACCCGGGTCGGGTTCCGTGAACTCCGGGAACTTGCCATTGTTCCATGCGAACTTGCCGGAATCAACGATCACACCACCGATGGAGTTTCCATGGCCACCGATATACTTGGTCGCCGAATGGACGACAATATCGACACCGTGGTCGATCGGGCGGACGAGACCGACTCCGGTTGTGTTGTCGACAACGAACGGGATACCGTTGTCGTGGGCGATCTTTGCGATCGCTTCGAAGTCGGGTGTATCCAGTTTCGGGTTGCCGACGGTCTCAGCATAGATTGCACGGGTTTTTGACGTGATCGCCTTTTTGAAAGACTCGGGATTGGTCGAATCCACAAAGATGACATGCCGCCCGAGTTTCGGGAAGGTGTAGTGGAAGAGCTCGTACGTGCCGCCATACAGGTTGTCGGCGGAGACGATCTCGTCACCGGGACGGGTGATGTTGAGGAGGGCATAGGTGATCGCAGCCTGGCCTGATGCCGTGGCGAGCGCTCCGCTGCCTCCTTCAATCGCGGCGATGCGCTTCTCGAACACATCGGTGGTCGGGTTCATGAGCCGGGTGTAGATGTTTCCCAGTTCGCGGAGACCGAAGAGGTTCGCCGCATGCTCGGTGTTCTTGAAGACATACGATGTGGTCTGGTAGATCGGTACGGTTCTTGACCCGGTGGTCGGGTCGGGAACCTGCCCTGCATGGAGGGAGAGGGTCCCAAGGTTGATCTTCTTTGCTGACAAGTTTGATTCCTCCTTTTTTACGTTGTTTTGAATTTTATCTTCAGTCGGTTCTTTTCTGGATTTTTGAAATGGGTTTAATTTTCCCAAGATACCTGAAATATCCGGTGTCATAGTAATTCCTGATGATCGCGTTGGTTAGTGACAAGTCATTTTTTATCACCGCACTTACTTCGCAACAGCGATCCCGTATTTCTCTGCAATCTCGGTAAAAGTATCCGCAAGGTAACGGATCTTCTTCTCAGAGAGGCCGTAGGTGTTCAGTTTCCAGGTACGGGTTGCACCGGCAAATTCACCGACGACCCCCCGGGACGAGAGCTCATCACTGAGGTAGAAGCCACGGCGTTTGTGCGTCTGTGCCACCGTGTCGAAGCTTCCGGTTGTGTCAACTTTTGTGAGGGTGTGTTTCCGTGGATACTCGGACAGCACCTTGCTGCCGGTGATCTTCAGAAGCCGGTCGATGAAGAAATTGGATCTCTTCACTTCATCCTCCCACGTCAGGGTCCGGGCTTTGACCGTGGGGAACGATGCCATCATGGACAGCAGCGTCCCCCCCATCAGGGTGCAGCCGAGCATCTCAACTTCCTTGATACCAAATTTACGTTTTGTCAGATCTCCGACCATCGCTGTGGTGCGGAGGGCTTTGGGTAACCACTCATCGGTCATTGCAAGTACCCCGGACGGCGCGACCGATGCCATACTCTTGTGTCCGGAGCCGACAACGAAGTCAGCCCCGATTGCCTTGCCGTTGACCGGCATCACGCCGACCGTGTAGGCCCCATTGTAGAGGAAGGGGATGTCGTACTGATGGGCGACCTTCCCGATCTCTTTTACCTCGTGCTCGTTCGCGAACTGGTAATCGAAGTGGTCGATCATGACGAGCACCGGGAGTTTTCCGGTCTCCGCTTTGACCTCCTCGATCTTGGCTGCGGTTGCTTCGCCGGTGACAATGTTCTTGTCGTTCAGCGGGACTTCCCTGACAACCCCACCGGCATTTTCCACGGAGAGGAACTCGGTGTAGTGAGCAAGGGTTGATACGATAACGGTATCACCTTTGTTGACGAGCGTCCCCGTCACTGCCTGGAACCCACGGCGTGCCCCGGGGACTACCCGGGCATGGTCCATGCCCACGAACTTCGCGAGATCTGCATGGAACTCTGCGATGCCGGGCTTGGAGATCTTGTCGAGCCGGAACGGTTTGCGGCAGGCATCGCACGTTGAGTACCCGTCACCATAGGAGATGAGGGCCTTCCTAGCCTCAGTGGTCAGCCGGCCTGCTGCCTGGATGGGCTGGATGTTGATGGCCTCTTCTTCCCGCGTCCTCAGATCGATGGAACCGGCGATCTTGGTCACCTTCGGTGTGCCGGTGCCCGCTTCGAGGTCCGCAAGGATTGCCCGCACATCGGCAATCTTCTGCCGGAATGCTGCCTCCTCAGCGGGATCGAAGCCGGTGGGTAGCGACTCCCGGAAGAGTCCCCGGATCTCTTCGAGCGTGAAGAGTGCTTCGAATGTCTTCTGGATTCTGATACTCATGGTAATTCTCCAATTTCGGGCAGAGTTGATATTCCTTTCGCGAGTTCGAAGAAGTGCTGTGCACGTCTTCGCTTCCTCGATATGCTGATGCACATCTCGGATAAGCCAGCGCCCGGAATTGAACCGGGATGTAGCTGATCTGCAATCAGCCGCGTAACCACTCCGCCACACTGGCATGGGATTCACGATTGTGAATCTTACCATACTAAATAACAATTGTGAATATTTATAGATTCGGTCATCGGCAGGATTTTCCTGATTGCATCCTCCGACGTGAAATGATTTTTTCAGGGTTTTTTTGTATGTTTCATGGAGATACTGCACGCATCGAACAAATACGTGCCAGTAATAAAAGTAAGTCACACCAGGGGTCCAATACGTAAGTAAAAGGGAATTACATCCCTGCCCGGTGTGACGGATTCGGCCGGTATGGGTTACCAGCAGAAACACGGTCCCGGGATCATATATCAGGAACGTAACTCCTCTTGAAATTGACGTACCCACCGTACTACCGGTCAGATGAATGACGGTATCCGTGAGTACTGCAATCGCATCGGCCATACCTTGGGGAATGGATCGATCATGACCGGACAACAGGACCGATCGATGCACGCGATAGTGCCAGTAGTATTCCGATATCTGTTCTGTCTGCTGACGAAACCTGAAACGGCGGATAACAGGACGAGAATCCCGGCAGGGATGCCAAAAGAGATGATGGACCCTGCGGTGCCCCGGCCGTTTCGTTCCGGCAGATGGTCCCCGTGCGCTTTCTCCGCTAATGCGGATATGGTCAGGATCAGGGTCAGTACCCCGATGATGATCGTGAACGCTGCGAGGTTCTTTCGTTTTGATGCCATACGGTATTTCTTGTTCACTGAAGTGAACGGATAATTTATGGTGTATTTTTATTTCAAGTCCCCAATTTCGACAACTATTGCTGCATTCTATCGGAAAACACACATATTTCGGGAAGAGACCGGGTATCACATGCCCATACCTGTATCGGATTGCGGCAAAAATTTCTCCAATCTTGTGGATTAAATCATGTCAGGGCAACACCATGAGATGTGACAGGGCCTCAAATACCATCTACCGGATCGTCTGCTGATACCCCAGCCGTTCCTTCGCGCACGCTCCACGTTTCGCGTGCGGATACATTTACCGAATCCGTAATACGGGAGATGACCCGGCTTTCAACAAAGCACGGTGCAGTAAACCTTGCACAGGGATTCCCGGACTTTCCCTGCCCGGACGAACTCAAATCTGCTGCGTGTGACGCGGTCAACGCGGACGTAAACCAGTACGCGATCACGTGGGGAGCAAAAGATCTCCGCGAAGAGATTGCAAAGAGGGTAAAGACCTACAACGGGATGGATTTCAACCCAGAGACCGGGATCACCGTGACCTGCGGTTCAACCGAGGCGATGCTGGCCTCACTCCTTGCAGTCATCTCTCCCGGAGAAGAGGTGATCGTACCGGAGCCGTTCTACGAGAACTACGGCCCCGATACGATCCTCTCAGGGGCGATCCCCCGCTACGTATCCCTTTTGGATGATTTCTCCATTGACGAAGAAGCGTGGAAAAACGCCTTTTCCAGAACTACAAAAGCGATAATCCTCAACACCCCCAACAACCCGACGGGAAAAGTCTTCACGAAAAAGGAGCTCTCGTTCATCGCCGATCTCTGCGTTGATCACAACGTGATCGCCATCACCGACGAGATCTACGAGCACATTCTCTACGATGGCAGGCAGCATGTCTCCATCGGATCGCTCAACGGGATGCGGGACCGGACCATTACGATCGGGAGTTTTTCCAAGACATACAGCGTCACCGGCTGGCGGGTCGGGTATGCACTTGCCGATCCGGACCTGACGGCCCGGATCCGCAAGATCCACGATTTCCTGACCGTCGGTGCCCCGGCCCCGCTCCAGCAGGCCTGTGCCGCTGCGCTCCGCCTGCCGGAATCGTATTATAAGGAACTCGCTGCCGATTACGACCGTAAGCGGAAGATCCTCTACAAAGGCCTCCGTGACGCCGGGTTTGCCTGTGCATTGCCAGAGGGTGCCTATTACATATTCACCGATATTTCCGCGTTCGGGAAAACCGACGTGGAGTTTGCCCGGCATCTCATCGAGACCGTTGGTGTCGCTGCCGTACCCGGCAGCTCATTCTACCACGAAGGTGGCGAAACGAAACTCCGTTTCACGTTCTCCAAGAAAGATGAGACGCTTGCTGAAGCCTGCCGTCGTCTGAAACAACTGGCCTGAACCGGGGATGATTGGAATTAAAAGAAAAACGATTGCGAGAGTATTGCAACAACAAGCCCGGATCGTGCCCGTATAGAGTGATTCCCGAAGGAGGTGGAGATCATCACAGAAATTCCCGAAGAAGAATATGTACTGAAATGCACATCGGCCTGCGCCGGATGCGGAGACTCGCTTACCCTCAGGTACGTGCTCAAGGCAGCAGGCCCGGATATCGCTCTTGTTATGCCGGCCGGGTGCACTGCCGCATTCCAGGGAATCTATCCTAAGACGGCATTTTCGGTACCCGTGGTCAACATCGCCTTTGGTGCAGCTGCCGCATGCGCTTCAGGTATCAGCAGGATGTTCCAGGCAAGGGGAAGAGAGACAAAGGTGATCGTCTATGCCGGTGACGGCGGAACACTCGACATCGGCCTGCAGGCAATGTCCGGGGCGTTTGAACGGCGAACTGATTTCCTGTACATCTGCTATGACAACGAGGCATATGGTAATACCGGCATGCAGCGATCCGGTGCAACGCCGCTGGGTGCAAAGACCACCACGACCCCCGCAGGAAAAGCAGAGGCAAAAAAAGACATCGATGCGATCATTGCCGCCCACAATCCGCCTTACCAGGCAACCGCCTGCGCCTCGTACCCGCAGGACCTGTTCCGGAAGGTCCAAAAAGCCCTCACCTTCCATGGTCCGACATTCATCCACATCCTCTCTCCCTGCCCGCCCGGGTGGCGATACTCCGCTGAGAAGACGGTGGAAGTGGGCAGGCTGGCGGTGAAGTCCGGCATGTGGGCCCTCTGGGAGCGCGAGCACGGGAAGCTGACGATAAGCGCTCCCACAAAAGCCGCGATGAAAAGACCGGTTCCGCTGGAAGACTACCTCTCGCTGCAGGGCCGGTTCAGGGGCATTGATAAAAAGACCGTGGAGCAGCTCAAAGAGCAGATTGCAGAAAATTTCCGCGAACTTGCGGCAGGGGAGGTGAAGCCATGAGAAAGATCGTGACCGGCAATAAGGCAGTTGCCGAAGCGGTCCGGGAGGCAAAACCCGATGTGGTTGCTGCATACCCGATCACCCCGCAGACCGAGATCGTGGAGACCATCGCGGATTACGTCTCAAACGGCCAGCTCGCGAGCCAGTACATTGCGGTGGAGAGCGAGCATTCCGCGATGGCGGCATGTATCGGGGCTGCCATCGCCGGAGGCCGGACGTTTACGGCAACAAGCTCCCAGGGTCTCGCATACATGCACGAGATGACGAACTGGGCGGCAGGAGCCCGCCTGCCCATCGTGATGGCAAACGTGAACCGGTCGCTGGCTCCCGGCTGGAATCTCTGGGCCGAACACACCGATGCGATGCAGGAACGCGATACCGGATGGCTGCAGGTCTATGTCTCGACCGTCCAGGAAGCCTACGATACCATCCTCATGGCATTCCGGATTGCCGAACACCATGACGTACTGCTGCCGGTGATGGTGAACCTCGACGGCTTTACACTCTCCCATATCATGCAGCCGCTCGATACCGTGGAGCCCGGGGATTTCATACCGCCAATTCGCCTGCCCGAGACGATCGATCCCAAAAATCCAAAAGGATATGGAACGATCGCCGGGCCAACTGAATATTTCCGTTTCCGGTGGGAGATCGAACGCTCGATGCGGGAAGCAGTGAACGTGATCGAAGAGACACAGGCCGAGTTCTCAAAGCGGTTTGGCCGTACGTATGGCCTGACCGAAGAATACCGGTGCAGCGATGCGGACGTGGTTGTCATCTCGCTGGGCACGCTGGGGAAAGAGGCGGAGGTTGCTATCGATATCCTGCGGGATGAGGGCATCAAAGCGGGATCGATTCGCCTGCGCTGGTTCCGCCCGTTCCCCACACTCGACCTTGACGGAAAGGATGTGGTCGTGATCGACCGGGACTACTCGTTCGGCTTTGGCGGCGTGCTCGCGCACTCTATCCGGTCAAAGAACCTGGTGAACGTATACAGCGTGATTGCCGGCCTTGGCGGGCAGGAAGTGACCTACGATGACATTGCCGGCTTCATACGGAACCGGCGGATCGGCGAGGAGTTCTGGTTCGGGGTGAATGATCGTGTATGAGATTCGCATCCATTCAAGGGGCGGCCAGGGGGGCGTTACGGCAGCCCGGCTCCTTGCCATGGCAGCGCTCCATGACGGGAAGTATGCAACCGCCTGCCCGTTCTATGGTGCCGAGCGCCGTGGCGCCCCAATTGTCTCCTTTGTCCGGATCGACAAACACCCGATCAGGATCTACAGCCAGATCCGGAACCCGGACCTGATCGTTGTCCTCGACGCGAGCGTTATGCAGGCTGTCGATGTATTGCAGGGCCTCAAAACCGGCGGGAGAATCCTCATCAACAGCGCCCACAACCAGGATTTCGCCGGGTATGTCACGAACCATGTCGACCTCACCGGCATTGCCCTCCGGGAAAACCTCGTGGTTGCCGGCAGCCCGATCCTCAATACCCCGGTAATCGGTGCGCTCGCAAGAACCGGCATCGTCTCGGCAGATGCGGCAAAATCCGCAATCCGGGGCATGTTTTCAGATGAACGCAATATCAGGGCTGCCGAAGCTGCATACGATGAGGTGAGTATATGACCGGGGATGCAAAACACGACCGGTTTGCCCTGAGCAGGCCGGTTGAAGGATCGGCCGGCCGGACCGGCTCGTGGCGGGTCTTTATGCCGGTCGTTGACAAAGAGAAATGCAATCAATGTGGGATCTGCGCGCTGTATTGCCCGGATGCCGTGATCAGCCGCGCTCTGATCATCGACCTCGCCTACTGCAAGGGCTGCGGGATCTGCGCACACGAGTGCCCGAAGAATGCCATTGGCATGATCCGCGAGGAAAAGTAATATTCAGATGCGCACGAGGCACAGGGGATTTGCCTTGAATCCACGCGCCATATTTTTCGGGGGAGAGGGGGGGTCGCATGGGTACAACATTTCCCTGCGGATCCGGGTGAATGGACGGTTCTCATTCCTAATTATCCGATGCCGACCCTGCAGCCCGGGCCAAAAAATAAAACTGTACCCACGCGACCCCCCCTTGCCCATTCCGGATTTAGCCCAAAAATGTGGATATTTCACGTCGTTAGATGAGGAGCGTGCAGGCATTTTGATGGAGGGGGGGTCGCGTGGGTACAACATGCCGGGCCGGTGACAAAACAGTGTACCAGGGCCTGGCTGGAAAACGCGGGCCGGTCCCTGCTTACAAACAGCGGTACTCGTGACAAAGGAATGGAGGGAAACGAGAGCTCCACTGCAACCAGGGAACAATATTCAAAGAAACAGGATTGACGGGGGGATGTACCCCGTTCCCCCACCGGAACGAACTGCACGGGCAATTCAGGCAGGGAATCGAACGAGACGCTGATGTTGTCCGGGAGTAAATCTTCAGAGATCCCGCTGCGGGGTCAGGTCGCACCCGGTACAGGGCAGGCACATGGTCTTTGCAGCCCGCACATCAAGCCCCTGGCGCTCGATGGCCGCTTTGTTGATCCGGGTCAGCTGCAGAAGACGATACGAAGACGGGCGTTCCACCACGATCTCCCCTTTCCTGAGCGGATGGGGCGAGATCGGGCGCAGGTTGGGGATCACACCCAGGGACGTGAGCATCTCAACCCCGTACTCTACACAAGCATCCGTCTCACCGAGTCCGATGATGAAGTTTGAGGATACGTGGTTCTTCCCGAAGATCCCGACTGCCTCCTCAAGGGCCGCAAGGATCGCGTCCAGCGACAGCCCCGGGCAGACGCGCCCGAAGATCTCCCGGTCCATGGTCTCCACATTGTATTTGATCTCGCTGGCGCCGGCTGCATGAAGCTCCTGCGATGATGATTCCGTGGGGTAGATCGAAACACCGATCGGTATATCGAAACGTTCGGCGAGATGTCGGACAACGCGGACCATGTATTCCGCCTCCTTCTCCGGTGATTCTGCAACCCCGCTCGTCAGGGAGATGGCATGGACATTCCCCTGCGCCTGTGCTGATTCCACAAGGGAGGTGATCTCCTCGATCGTCTTCACCCTGCCATCCAGACGGGGCACCGGGCAGAATTTGCAGTCAAAGATACAGCGCTCGCTCACCGTGATATAGGCCTGCTCCGGGCAATGGCACAGGGGCAGTTCGAGCTGGCCGTATGCAATGATGCGACCTTCCTTCTGGACCGCAACTCCATCATGCCAGGGAATTACCCTGAGTGACGATTCCGGTTTGATCGAAAGGCGTACACGATGCTCGCCGGATCGGATGAAGAACGATGACCCCCCGGCACCCGGACCCGCCGTTGCCGTTGTCCTGAAGTGAGGCGGGAGCAGCGAGGGATCAACCTCAGCACTGCCGATATTGATCAGGAGGGCTTTTATTTCTGCTGTCAGACCGTTATCCATGTGAAACTCCGAAAATGAGGGATTATCCTGCCGGGGTCGAAGGTCGGCTTTGCCTCCCTTCTCCTCCTCAAGGCACTTCGTGCCTTTTCGGAAAGCCAAGGCCCGGATTTGAACCGGGATGTAGTTGATCTGCAGTCGACCGCGTGGCCACTCCGCCACCTTGGCAAACGCACGCTCGGTAATGTGGTGCACTATTCTGTAAACCATGGAGATATTTTAAGAATAATTTACAAGCAGGTTTTGCCGCAAAATAGATGATTTCGGGACACAGTCGTCAAGAATTGCCCGGTTATTACACTATAAGTCGATTTTCCCCCTAGTTTACACTCACCACATACATACGGGCGATACACCCGGAACTCCCTTATCGGGAGGTGATCATTCTGGCAACCATAACACTCGACAACCTGAGTATGCAGTACGGCAACAATGGCTCCCGTTACACCGCACTGTCTGACGTCAATCTTACTATCAATGAGGGGAATTTCATCTCCCTCATCGGCCCGTCAGGGTGCGGCAAGAGCACGATCATCGATATTGTGTCGGGACTAAAAGTCCCCTCATCCGGTTCCGTCCTGATCGATCAGGAGCCGGTATCCGGCCCCGGGACCGACCGCGGAACGGTATTCCAGGATTACTCCCTCTTTCCCTGGATGACAGCATTTGAGAACATCTGCTTTGCCATCGAACATACCGGCAGTGGTCATACAAAAGCGGAGATTGAGAAACAGGCTGAAGAGTATCTCAACCTGGTCGGGCTGAAAAAATTCCGGAATGCCTACCCCAATACCCTCTCCGGGGGAATGCGGCAGCGGGTCTCGATTGCCCGCATGTTCTCCATGAACCCGAAAGTATTCTTAATGGATGAACCCTTCGGCGCACTGGACTCACTCAACCGGATCTACATGCAGGATCTCCTGCTGAACCTCTGGTCTGAGGGGGAACGGCACAAAACGGTCCTTTTTGTGACCCATGATGTGGATGAAGCGCTCCTGCTCTCGGACAAGATAGCGGTCATGACCCCGTCCCCGGGTAAGATCAAGGAAGTGATCGATGTACCGTTCGCAAGGCCCCGGTGCCGCAAGAGCCTGGGAGCAACCGCAGAATACCTTGCCCTTAAATCGCATCTCTTGTCAGTCCTGTACTGCGAGATGATGAGTGAGATCGCACAACAGGAGAAGGATTTCAGGAGGCTGGCATGACTGCGGAGATCCCCCGGACGGCCATAGCGGTATATCTCCTCCTTGCCCTGGCACTGGCAGTGCAGGTTCTGGTACCTGATGCTCCCCGTCTGGCTACAGCGGATACCACCGCATTTATCGGAGTACTGATCCTGCTCGTGATCCTGTTCACCGCCGGATTGCTTCTTCAGAAAAAGGATACACGGGCAGTCACCGACCTCTTTCTGGTCATCGCGGTAATCCTGGTACTCTGGGAAGTACTCCTTGGGAAATTATCCCTCCTGGACCCGCTCCTCTTTCCCGGCCCGGCACAGGTATTCCAGGTGTTTGCATCCGACTGGCAGCTGATGCTGTATGGCGCGGTGGGATCGCTGGGCATCATGGTCACCGGCTATGTCCTCGCCCTTGCCCTTGCGATTCCCCTAGGGCTTTACATCGGCTGGAGACGCCGCCTCTTTGATGTCGCATACCCCATCGCAAAAGCGGTATCTCCCATCCCGCCTACCGTGTACCTGCCCTACGCGATCGTTCTCCTCCCAACCTTTGCTACCTCCTCGGTCTTTTTGATCTTTATCGGTGCATTCTGGCCGATCCTTGTCGGTACCATTTACGGAGTATTTGCCGTTGACCATCGTATCATCAACTCCGCCCGCACACTCGGGCTTTCCGATCACCAGATGGTCCGGCGCATTCTCCTCCCGGGAGCCATGCCCTCGATCTTCTCCGGGGCAATGATCTCCCTGATCATGGCCTTCATCAGTATCACCGTGGCAGAGATGATCGCCGCCACATCGGGTCTTGGATGGTATATCGAGTACAACCACCAGTTCGCAAACTATGACAAAGTGATTGCAGGGATGATCCTGATCGCCCTTGTCGTCATCGGGGTCATGTTTATCTTCGACCGGATCCAGCGCCATTGCCTGCGATGGCAACAGGCAGAGTAGAGGCAGTTCCTGCCCGTAAATAAGGATACATATACAGGACCGGCCAAACGGAATGGACAAGAATAGTGATCCAGACGATCCTGATGATTACTGACAGGAAACGAACACCCCCGATACCGGATTTATTATGGAGCCTGCCACCCCCTGTTTCAAAAAGACCG
Organism: uncultured Methanoregula sp.; assembly: GCA_964592875.1. Taxonomy (GTDB): domain Archaea; phylum Halobacteriota; class Methanomicrobia; order Methanomicrobiales; family Methanospirillaceae; genus Methanoregula. The sequence continues at coordinate 386,092 of CAZQGG010000002.1, read as the reverse complement.
CCAGTTACCGGGTCCTGATCGATCCTGACGGTACCAGCCATATCAGGATCATCCGCAGGGTCAACTTCCGGACCCTCCTCCTTGTCTTCAAGGAGGTGTACCTGGAACTGAAAAAAACTCCTGATAAACAACCCCACATTATCATTTACCTCTCAAAGTCGCTCTCCACGGAGATGTCAGAGAATCTTACGAATTTTCTGGATTTTGTTGATTCATGCCTCGAAGGCACCTTTGAGCTGCGGATTGTCGAATAATTCTGCCTGCAATTTTTGCCGCTTTTTTGCGGATTACTGTATTTCTGGCGCTTTTTTGCTCACAAGTCCACGTATTTAATTTATTTTTCAGAATGGTATACTGGCAATCCGCTGATCAGGATCTCATATCCCGGGTGATTGTTCTCAAACGAATTCCGCATTCACACGGATTTTAAGAGACACACCCCTCTCCCCGGGCCTTACCGGGACATATGCGTGATACGCCGTAAACAGGAGCATATCTCATGAAAAAAAACAGTTCGTACTTACTCATCATGCTGGCCTTTATCGTCATCGCCATGACCCTCATTGCAGGATGCACGGGATCGGATAAATCCGCCACAACCCCATCCTCAACAACACAGGTTCAGGCAACACAGGCTCAGACAACATCTTCAGCACAGTTGACCCCCCTGAATGTCGGGTATCTCCCGAACAACGGGCACGCCCTCATATTCATTGCAAAAGAGAAGGGCTTCTTCGAGAAACAGGGACTAAACGTGGAACTCTTCCAGTTCCAGAACAGCGCCGAAGGCACCAATGCGATCATCGCAAAGAAAGTCGATGTCGGGGGATTCGGACTTGCCCCGCTGATCTTCATCTCAAAAGGTGCCAATGAGACCATCATCGGGGGTCTTGACGGAGATGCGGCAGGCCTTATTGTCACAGCGGACAAGGCGGACCAGTACAAGAACCTGACCACTCCCGCAGATCTGGCCATATTCAAGGGAAAGACCATCGCCACGGTAAGGGCATCCACCGGGGATATTCACTTCCGCGATGCTCTCACGAAGGGGGGTCTTGACCTGAAAAAGGATATCACGATCCAGGAACTCGCGTCTCCATCGGCGGTTCTGGAAGCAGTCAAGGCCGGCAAAGTGGATGCCGGACTGGTCTGGACTCCCTACATGGAACTGGCCGAGAGCCAGGGACTCCGTGTTGTGCTGTATACCGGTGACTTCTATCCCAGGCATCCCTGCTGCAGGATAGCAGTCCTGACTGATGAACTCACTGCGAACCGTGATACCTACGTTCGCTTCGATAAAGCGTTAATCGAGTCCTACAAGTGGCTGTCAGAAAATCCTGAGGCGTCCGTGGATGTTGTAGGAAAATATGTGAGTGTCGACAAGAGTGTCCTGAAAGAAGCGATGACCAATGGGAAGACCTACAATTCCCCGGATCCGAATACCAAGGGTATTGACAAGATCTATACCATGATGAAGAACATGAACTACATCAATACTACCGTCAACATCGACGATCATATTGACAGAACGGTCTACAAACAGGCATTGGATGAACTCACTCAGGCAAACCCGAACGATCAGTTCTACAAAGATCAGCAGACGGTTTACGTAACCCTGAACGAATGAAGGATATCAACTCTCTTTTTTTTATTTTTAATTCAAATCCACTCGCCAGGGTACTCCTGCAGTGGTGAGGAACAGGAGACTTTTGCCGCGGTACCGGGATATATCTCACCCCGCTGCACAGGTATATTCATGACATTACGATCCATATGCCGCAGGATCCGCCGCAGGAACCGTCTCCACATGAGATACGATGACTACCAGCCACCGGTTCTCTACTCCCTGAAAGACACGGGTTCCCCACACTGGACTACCGGAGCGGGACTCATGCGGAATTTCCGGGGGAGTTGAACCGGGAAAGATCTCGCCCGCTAAGGCACATGTACCTCCACCCGTACGTTATTCGAAAATGCGCGGGAGGAATGGAGCGGGGGACACATATGCACGCCAAGCATATTATTTTTGTATACAAAAATGAATTGAATTCCCCAAATATTTGTTTATTTTTAAAACGGGATGATTTCAAAAGGATTTTATCTATTTTTTTGCCAATAGTTCCGGTCCCGTGAAACCGAAATACTTAACAATTGTGAACCCAGAAGTTGTTATGGTGATCCACTATGAGGGATCGTTTTTGTTGTAAACACCAACACCAATAACAGCAGAATCGCACAGATCGGGCACCTGCCGCCATCGGCAAAGCTCGTATTCAAAGTGCTGGAATCAGGCGGACAGCTTACCCAGAAGGATCTCATCCGTGAGACCTCCCTGCCATCAAGGACTGTCCGGTACGCATTGAACAGGCTTAAGGATGAGCAGTTCCTCATCGAGCGCCACTACTTCATTGACGCCCGCCAGAGCCTCTATGGGCTGAACAAGCCACTATCCGAGGTGAGTGCTGTATGATGCGGCCCCCCATGAATACCCTTGTTTTTTCTCGTGCAGCCCCATAAGGGGTCCAATATCCATCCTTTACTCTTTTGTTCGTACGGTCTTTGTTTCAGGTACAGATACCCTGCATTGCTCTTTGCATCCGCGACAATCGAAATTGCGGCAAAACTGTCTCCAATCTTTGGGTATATTTCGATTCGGACCAACCTGATGTAAGATAACCGGGATCCTGCCGGGAAAAAACCCGTGCCCGTGCCCGATAACCAGACTAAGGTGTACCATGACTGATAAGAAATACTGGGACAAGGCCATCGAGACCCTGCCACGGAAGGATCTGGAACAGTACCAGCTGAAACTCCTGAATAATGAGATTGCATTTGCCCGCAAGGGGTCCCCGTATTACAAGAAAGTACTGCCCGCAAAGAAACTCAATTCAGTGGAGGATATCCGTAACCTGCCGTTTCTCACCAAGCAGACCATCCGGGAACGCCAGCAGGCCAGCGAGCCATTCGGGGATCTCGTGGCGGTGCCCGAGAAGGAGATCGTGTACATCTCCGCATCGAGCGGTTCCACGGGAGTACCGACCGCCTCACCCTTCACGGCACAGGACTTCGAGGACTTCATCGACTGCCAGGCCCGCCTCTTCTGGCGGAGCGGTATGCGGAATACCGACCGGTACATCCATGCGCTGAACTTCTCGCTCTTCATCGGGGGACCCTGTGTTCTGGGCGCCCAGAAACTCGGGGCACTCAGCATCCATGCCGGGTCCATCCCGTCAGAACGGCTGCTGAACTTCGTGAAACAGTTCCAGCCCGGCTGGACCTGGACCACGCCATCCTTTGCCTGGTACCTGGGTGAGACAGCAAAGAAACTGGGTATCGATCCGGCAAAGGATCTCAGTATAAGAAATATCATCTGCTCGGGCGAACCCGGCGGGGCGATCAAGGAGACCCGGGAGAACATCGAGGAACTCTGGAACGCGAACCTGTACGAATATTACGGTCTCTCTGACATCTTCGGGGCCTGCGCAGGATCCTGTACCGAGAAGTCGGGCATCCACATCGAGGAGGACCACATGATCGTGGAAGTCCTTGACCCCAAGACCGGGGAGCCGGTCGGGGAAGGCGAACGCGGGGAGATGGTCCTGACCACCCTGAAGAAACGTGCACGCCCCCTCATCCGCTTCCGGACCGGGGATATCGTCACCTACACCGATGAGAAATGCGACTGCGGCCGGACGCACAAGCGCCTCCATGGCATCCACGGGAGAACTGACGACATGCTCATTGTCAAGGGTGTCAACGTCTTCCCGAGCGACGTCGAGGCCGTTGTCCGTGGGGCGGATTACCTTACGGGAGAGTACCGCCTCATCGTGGACCGTGCAAAACATCTCGACGTGCTGACCATCGAAGTGGAGAACACGAAGAAGAAACCGGAAGAAGTACAAGTCCAGCTTGCAACGGCAATAAAGGCACGGCTCGGGGTGACTGCACAGGTAATTGTGCATCCCCCGGGAACACTGCCGCGGGAGACGCACAAGGCCAAGAGGATCATTGACAAACGGGCGAATGTCTGGGAATAATACCCTCGGATCCATTCCCCTTTTTTCAACGAGCGTCCTCCGGCCTGACCGGGATATATCCCGTGCCCCTGCGGGTTGTGGGAGAGAGACTGATCGCCATTCCACGTTCGGTCTGCAGTCTCCCAATCCAAAAACGAACAGAAAGATCTGACCCTCAGGGAAGATACAACACCAGAATACAGGAAGGAAGAATACATGATATCCGTTCTCTATGTCGATGATGACACAGGACTTCTCGGGAGTTTAAAAAATTCTCTTGAGGGCTCCGGTTACTTCTCGGTAGATACCTGCGGGTCCGAAAAAGAAGCACGGGAACGGCTGGGACAGACTGCGTATGATGTCGTCATTTCTGAGAACCGCCCCCCGGGTATTGACGGGATCCAGCTTCTCCGGGAGGTGAAATCTGCCAGCCCGGCGGTCCCCTTCATATTTTACACACGGGAATACGCAGGAGACATCATCCTGGATGCCCTCAACACCGGCGCTGATTTCTACCAGCGCAAAGGAGAGGCTCCAGAGGCACAATTCGCCGGACTGGCCATACGGATCTCATCCCTTGTCAATTATCGCAAGTCAGCCCGGCAGGAGGGGCACCTGGCCCGCCTCTACCGCATCCTCTCGCAGATCAATACGGCCTCTGCCAGTCTCAGGAACCGGAACACGCTGATGGATGAGGCCTGCCGGGTGGCCGTCCATGACGGGGGCTTCCGGATGGTCTGGATCGGCCTCATCCACCGCGACACCGGGCGATTTGAACCCGTGGCATACTGCACCAGAACGGGGGATCGCCTGGATGCACGGCCCCACCCGGACGATGCGCTGCTGATTGATGCCCCACCCACCAGTATCGCGATCCGCAGGGGATTGTATTATGCCAGTACCGACAACCGCCACGATCCCCTTCTCGCCCCGTGGCGCACACACCTGCTCTCGAAGGGATTCATCTCAAGCGCTGCATTCCCCCTCCGTGTTGGCGACCGGGTGATAGGGGCGATGACCTTTCATGCAGGTGAACCTGCCTTCTTCAGCGAGGAGGAGATCCAGCTGCTGAGCGAGATGACGGATAACCTGTCCCTGGCATTCGAGCTGATGGAGAAAGAGTACAGTATCGCCGAACTCACCCGGCTCAGCGATGCCCTCCAGCTGGCAAACAAGAAACTCAACCTGCTCTCGAACATCACGCGTCACGATACCTTGAACCAGCTCACGGCTCTCGGAGGATACATTGAGCTGGCACAGATGCATGCAACCGACGCAACAATGCTTGAGTATATCAAAAAAGAGTGCAAAGCCGTGGACACCATCCGGCAACAGATGATATTCACCCGGGAATACCAGGACATCGGTGTCCAGGCCCCGCTCTGGCAGGATGTGCAGGAGATCGTAAAACGGGCATCCTATACGGCCAGTATGGGAAAGATCCAGGTCCGATCCGACCTTGGGGGCATCGAGATCTTTGCCGATCCCCTGCTGGAGAAGGTCTTCTTCAACCTCCTGGAAAATGCCAAAAACCATGGAAAGAGCGTTACCCATATGGAGATCACGGCCCGGGAATCTGACGAGGGACTCGTCATCACCTGCGAGGATGACGGCGGCGGGATACCGGATATCGAGAAGGAGAACATCTTCAACCGGAAGTTCTACAAGAATACCGGGTTTGGCCTCTTCCTCTCCCGCGAGATCCTCGCGATCACGGCCATCGAGATCCGGGAGAACGGGAGATCCGGAACCGGGGCACGGTTCGAGATCCTGGTACCGAAGGAGAAATTCCGGATCTCCTCACGGACGGTGAGCCGATGATGGCCCGTTACGGACCATCCCCCGGTGGAGCCGGGGGGTTAATCATCCGCATCGGGGGGGCCGACATCTCCCCCATGCGCATCGATAGCGGAAATGTCGACCACGAAACCACCATACGACCACAGAGGAGAACACCATGATATCAGTCCTTTACGTTGACGACGACCCGGCTTTGCGGGATATCGGAAAACTATTCCTTGAGAAGATCGGAAACTTCACCGTTGAGACCTGCAACTCAGGCCCTGAGGCCCTGGAACGGCTGGAACTGGTGTCGTACCATGCGGTCCTCTCGGATTACGACATGCCGGAGATGAACGGCATCCAGTTCCTCAAGGAAGTGCGTTCACGCTACCCGACCCTTCCCTTTGTCATCTTTACCGGCAGGGGTCGCGAGGATGTGGTGGTCGAAGCCCTGAACAATGGCGTTGATTTCTACCTCCAGAAAGGCGGGGAGCCCAAGAGCCAGTTTGCCGAACTCTCCCACAAGATCAAGGCTGCGGTCCAGCGCCGTCAGTCCGCGGAACAGATCAAGCATCTCGCCCGTTTATATGGCGTTCTTTCCCGGACCAACGAGGCGGCCACGTACATCCGTGACCGTACATCCCTGCTTACGGAAGCCTGCCAGATCGCTGTCAAGGAAGGCGGATTCCAGATGGTCTGGGCGGGACTGTGCGGATCGGTACCAGGAGCTCTTGACACGGTCGCCCACTGCAGCAATGTGGGAGACCCCACCCTGCCACTGGTGGAACCGGGGGACATACTGCCACAGGGTGCCCCCCCGACCGGTATCACCATTGCCGAGGGACGCTACTACGTGATCGCAGATATCCGCGAAGATCGGCAGCTTGCCGACTATAAAGACCAGTTAATGGCGAGCGGGTTCCGGTCGAGCGCCGCGTTTCCACTCCGTATCGGGGAACGGGTGATCGGCGCCATGACGTTCCATGCACGGGAACCACGGTTCTTCGACGAAGAAGAGGTGCAGCTGCTCCTCGAACTGACCGACAACCTCTCGATTGCCCTCGAACTCATGGAGCGGGAGCAGGATATCACGGAGCTCAGGCAGATGGGAGATGCGCTCCGCTCCGCGAACAACAAGCTGAACCTGCTGAATAACATCATCCGGCACGACATCCTCAACACGGTTGCCGGGCTGCTCGGATTAGAGGACATGGCACTCGATATCACCAGGGATGCGGAAGCAACGGAGCTTCTCACTATGATCAAAGGCTCCACCCTGAAGATCCAGCAGCAGATCACGTTCACGCGGGAATACCAGAACATCGGGATTCATTCCCCCCAGTGGCAGGAGGTGACGGGGGTCGTAGAGCGGGTCGGTGCACAGGTCGATCACCGCGATATCACCCTCGCAATCGAAGTGAAGGATACCGAGATCTACGCCGATCCCCTGCTGGAGAAGGTCTTCTACAACCTGCTGGACAATGCGCTGCGTTACGGGGAGACTCTGACTGCGATCCGGTTCCACACGCAGGAATTACCGGACAGCCTGATCCTGATCTGCGAGGATGACGGTGTCGGCGTACCGGCACATCTCAAGGAGCGGATCTTCGAGCAGGGTTATGGGAAGAATACCGGGCAGGGACTCTTCCTTGTGCGGGAGATCCTCGCCATCACCGGCATCTCCATCACCGAGACGGGCACGCCGGGAAAAGGGGCACGGTTTGAGATGAACATCCCCCGTAACGGGAGCCGTATGGTCATGGCCAACAACCAGACGGTGACAGAACCTGCCGGAACAGGATCGGATCATGCAGTGATCATGAGGTGAACAAGTATGACACAGCCACGGATATTTCTCGTTGAAGATGATGAGATACTGGCAAAGACCACAGAGTGGAGAGTACGGAAACTGGGATACGACTTTCTGGGTAAGGCAGCGAGCGGAGAGGAGGCACTTGCGCTCATCGCCACACTGCACCCGAATGTGATCCTGATGGATATCAACATTCACGGGGAGATGGACGGTATTGCGGTTGCGGATATCGTCAAAAAACAGTTCGGTATCCCGGTTATCTTCCTGACCGCGAACATAGAACCGGAGACCATTGCACGGGCCAGAGAGACCGACCCGAAAGGGTATGTCGCAAAACCGTTTGACGATAAGGATCTCAGGGTGGCTATCGAACTTGCGGTACAATGATGCACCACACGATCATCCGGCCGGGGAATCATATACCGGGGAGATCGTAGCCATCCCAATCATCACTTTTTAAAAAAGGTTTGCCGGGAAGGCCGGCATCTCACCGGTGCAGTTCCCATTACACCGGTTTACAGGGTAATTACGATACCGATGCAAGCCGTTGCGGGTGCGACACTTATTCCAGGGGAAGCTGGTCAGAATCGAGCCGTTCTAATATCTTTGCCGAGGTCTCGAACCGGGGTTTTTCTTCGCGCTGCACCCGCTGGTAAAACTCGCAGTTGAGACAGTTGCCGATCTTTGCGGCATAGGTTCCCTGGACCTTACCCCCGCACATCGTGCCGCTGATTGCCCAGCAGGCCCGGCCGCCATTCTTCCCGTGGTTGACGCCATCCGTCCGGGACTCCGTTGCTGCCGGGCAGACCCCGAGGTCTGCCACCTTTGCTCCGCCCGGCTCACGGCCGCAGTTCTTGAATTCCCAGCAGTTCTGTATTGTCATACCGGATCACTTGCTTTCGGAGCTATAAAAAGAAGGAGAAAACGGTAAGAATTACCCGAACCATCTGGACACCGGGGGCCAAAGGGACATCTGGGCCGGACCGTACACCCCATAATCGGGGCAACCGTTGCCGTAATCTCCACATGGATACAGGTGCAGGCCAATATGCTGATCAATTCAGGTACCGCGGGTATTTCCCCGGTATTTCCGTTCAGACAGGAGTTGAAGATCATGGCATCATTGCACCCGGATGAGCATATCATTGAGGCAATTGGCAGGTCCCGAATCGTGATCCGGGATGGCGTCATCGTTGAGATCGGCGAGGCCCGGATCAAGGAGTGCCCGCTGGCAAAACGGTTCGCCCACCCGGTCCCAACAATCACCCAGGACGCGGTCCGGGCCAACATCGAGCACCGTATGAAAGCATTTGGCATGTGCACGTCCCGCCGGGACGTGCTCGACACCCGGGAGTTCGTGGGATTCGGCGCAACGGAACTGCTCAGCTTTGCCTCCCATGTCGGGCTGATCGACGCCGCAGTACTTGCGTGTGACGGTGCCGGCACGGTCATTGTACAGAAACCTGCCCTGATCCAGGGTGTCGGGGGACGAATGTCGGGGCTCTTCTCAACGAGCCCGATCCCGGAGGTGATCCGGCGTATCGAGGAGAACGGAGGTATTGTTGTGGACAAGGACCATGCCACGCTCGACCAGTTCGGCGGCGTGAAACGTGCGCACGAAGAGGGTTACCGGAAGGTTGCAGTCAGTGTTGCCCGTCCCGAGGTTGCCCGTAAGATCCGCGATGCGTATCCCGACACCCTCATCTTCGGGGTCCACGTGACCGGGCTCACCCTTGATGAGGCAGAGTCCATGGTTGCGGCAGCCGACCTGATGACCGCGTGTGCCTCGAAGACCGTGCGGGATGTCGCCAGCGCAAAAGCGCTCGTCCAGGCCGGGGTCTCGGTGCCGATCTTTGCCCTCACGAACCGGGGCAAGGAGGTAATCATCGAGAAGATCCGACAGAGCAATGAACCGGTTCTCATCAAACCCACGCATCTCCCTTCCCTCGATGCCAGCCAGCCGGATCCGCTCATCTGAACTATTCGTTTCAGGGTTGCACAAATCCGAAGATCTCCACGTTTTTACGATCCATTTCGATACCCGGTAGCTGACGGAAGCCGGTACAATAGTGTATCATTTTTTCCGCTATTTCCCCGGATTGTGATCATTCCGACAAAACTTGCTGAAATGAGACCTATTTAGCAATTATATCGTGAATATGCCTGTTGCGGCAGGATCTCCTGCCCGTAGGATATGATTGACCATGATGAAGTCAGAAGGTGCTAAACACAGTGATGGTTGTAGCGAGACGGCCATGATGACTGCAGCAAAGTGTATGGACATGCGAATGGAGAAGGCGGTCTGTGATTTCCAGGCTGTCATGTCCCAGTGCATGGCGCAGTGCATGACCGCCCGATCCATGGAACCTATGCAGATGAACGCTCCCATGATGAAGTCCATGAAGGATCTCTCCATGATGATGACCACCTGCATGAACTCCATGAACATGGACGCATCCATGATGAAGTCCATGAAGGGCCTCACCATGATGATGTCGAACTGCATGACCACCAAATGCATGGACGCTCCCACCATGAAGTGCATGAGCGAGATGCAGATGATGATCTCCCAACACATGGATGCCATGTGTATGGACACCAAGTGCAGCATGGATGCCAAACGTATGGACGCCATGTGCATGGGCTCCTCGATGATGAAGTCGATGAGCGAGATGCAGATGATGATCACCAAGTGCATGTCCCAGTGCATGGAGACCGAATGCATGAAGATGCCGGGAATGGCTTCCCAGTGCTCGGAGTCCCGCATGAAGAAGGCACTCTGCGAGATCCAGATGATGCTCCCCCAGTGCATGTCCCAGTGCACGAACGCCGGATGTCCCGGAAAGATGATGCCGGTACACTGACGGTACGATCTGCCGAAAGTCGATCCCGGGCGGGAAAGAGATGGTACACTCCCGTCCCGGGCCCTTCTTTTCCATGAATTATAACAGAATATTCTTACGTTCCGGCTATTGGCCGGGAGGTCCCGCGATCCCGTTGCCAGACTTTTGGTACCCTACTCAGCAGGGCTGTTAAAAAGGGTGCATCTGCCCGATTTAGATCCCGTCAAGAGCGTACGCAAGGTCCGCAATGAGATCAGCCGGATCTTCAAGGCCTACCGAGAGACGGAAGATCCCGTCCCCCGCAAAGGCCCGGTAGGATTGTTCCTGCTCCGGGGTCAGCCGGAAGGAGGTCCGGAGCATCTCCTGCGTGGGAAGATAGAAGATAAGGCTCCGGTGGTGGCCGAGCGAGACCGCATAGTGAATGACGGTGAGCCGGTCCGCAAGGATCGTTGCTGCACGGGCACCGTCGCTGACCCGGAAGGTGACCATGCCGGAGAAATTTCTCAGCTGCCGTTTTGCAAGCGCGTGCTGCGGATGGGACGGGAGCCCGGGATAGATGACCCGGGTCACCTTTGGGTGGGCTTCGAGGAAGCGGGCAACGGCAAAAGCGCCCTCCTCGTGGGCCTTCATCCGGAGAGGAAGGGTGGCTGCACCCCGCTGGATCAGCCAGGCATTGAACGGGCTTAAGATCCCGCCGGTCCGGATAGCGACCTCCTTTCGGATCCTTGCTATGTCCTCTTTCCGCCCCAGTACGGCCCCGCCGATTGCATCCCCGTGGCCGCAGATGTACTTGCTCAGGGAGTGAATCACGAAATCAGCCCCGAGCCCGAGCGGCCGGATACCCACGGGAGAAGAGAAGGTTGCATCAACCGCGAGCCGTGCGCCATGCTCCCGGGCGATTGCCGCAAGCGCCGCGATATCGGTGAGACGGAGGATCGGGTTTGCCGGGGTCTCGGCATAGATGAGGCGGGTAGTGGGCCGGAGCGCAGCCCGGACATTCTCCGGGTCGGACATGTCCACCTTGGTCACGGTAATTCCGAACCGCGGGAGGAGCTCGTTCGTCATCTCGGCCGTTGCCGCATAGGAGACATCGCTGATGACGAGATGGTCTCCCGCAGAAAGATTGTACAGGAACGTGGCGGTGACTGCCGCCATCCCGCTCCCGAACGCAAGGGCCGCCTCAGCACCCTCAAGAGCGGCAAGCTTCTGCTCCAGCTGGTCGACCGTGGGGTTCTTCCACCGGGTGTAGAGATACGGTGTGTTCTCGCCGAAATCTTCCGCAGAGAACGAAGCCCCTGCGTCAGCGATGAACGTAGTCGACATGACAATCGAAGGGGCGGACGCGCCGGTCACCGGATCGGGTGATTCCCCGGCATGGATCGCGTCCGTGCGGATCCCGCGGGGGGGTTGTGAGGGAATGGTCATGGTATCGGACCGGTCCTGCCGGCAGGAGATTATGGGGAACTATCAGAGCGGAGCGTCGGTGATATTGATACCAGCTTCCGTCATCTTTGCACGGATCATGTCGGCAACTTCGAACTGCTTCTTCGCCCGCAGCTCGTTCCTGATCTCAAGGAGGACACTCAAGGGAGCGCTCGTCTCACGAAGGAAGTTGATCCCAAGGATTGCGCCGAATTCCTGCAGGGCACCGATATCTCCTTTCGTTGCAAGGCGCTGGATTGCCGCGAGCGCCATCGGCGTGTTGAGATCGGCCTCCATCGCATCGGTGAATGCCTTACGTCCCTCTGCATCAGGGCCGTTGTCCTTCGTTGCCACGGCACGGATGTGATCGAGCCCTTTTGCCGCGTTCACGAAGCCCTCGTCCGTTGCCTGCATCGGCGAGCGGTAATGGGAGAGGAGAATGGCATACCGGAGCACATCCCTGTTCCAGGTCTTCAGCGCATCCCGGATGGTGATGAAATTCCCCAGGGACTTGGACATCTTCTCGCCCCTCACCGTGAGAAAACCGGTGTGCATCCAGTACTTCACCATCGGGTGCTTGCCTTCGAGCGACTCCATTTGGGCGATCTCGGCCTCGTGGTGGGGGAAGATCAGGTCGAGTCCCCCGCCGTGGATATCGTACTGCTGGCCAAAGTACTTCTCCGAGATCGCGGTGTCCTCGATATGCCAGCCGGGCCGTCCCCTGCCCCACGGGGAATCCCATGTATATTCCCCGTATTCCCCGGTCTTCCAGAGCGCAAAATCGTGGGGATTGTGTTTTGTGGCATCGGTCACGCGGCTGACCCGCTTTGCCCGTTCCTGGCCCGAGAGCTCCCCGTTGCCATCGAACGTGTCCAGGTTGAAGTAGACACCGGTAGCCGTGACATAGGCCACACCTTTTGCGATCAGGCGGCCGATCTGGTCTATGATCTCGGGGATGTGGGTTGTTGCCCGGGCATAGTAGCTGACCGCATCGATGCCAAGGGAATGCATGTCCCGGATGTATTCAGATTCGAACTTCCGGGCAAGGGCATTCTGGGAAACGCCCTCTTCTTTTGCCCGGTTGATGATCTTGTCATCCACATCCGTGATGTTCTGGAGATAGAAGACTTCTCTGCCGGTTGACCGGAGGTACTTTACCAGTACGTCAAAGACCACATACGTCCGGGCATGCCCGAGATGCGAGTAGTCATACACCGTAGGACCGCAGACAAAGAGGTACACCCGATCAGGATTGAGGGTCACCAGCGGTTCAACGGTTCGTGTAAGCGTACTATAAAGATTCATCATTCAGTCTCCATTACAAGACGCCGGCGGAGAGAGTCGAACTCCCAAACATCCGCTCTGCAGGCGGAGGCATTAACCGTTCTGCCACACCGGCTTGTTTTGTTTTTTAATTCAGCCCTGTTTCTGTATCAGGACCGTTGTTCAACATCTGGTACAATCCAGGAGGTTCCACGATACCCTTCCCTGCCGGGTATGCTGAGACATCCATCGTACTGGGTTATTAATCACACCTTCATCCACCATCCCTACAGCCGGAATCCTGCATTCAGATCGTCTCCAGGGCCTGCCCGAGATCCGCAATAAGGTCTTCGACATTCTCGATACCCGCGGAGACCCGGACGAGCGAGTCCTTTACGCCGACCTTCTCCCGGTCCTTCTTCGGGATCGAAGCATGGGTCATCGTGGCCGGGTGCTCGATAAGGGACTCTACGCCTCCAAGGCTCTCGGCAAGGGCGAAGAGGTGCAGGTTCTTTAAGAACTGCCGTGCCCCCGTCTTTCCTCCTTTCAGTTCGAACGAGAGCATCCCGGAGAACCCGCTCATCTGCTTCTTTGCCAGAGCGTGCTGCGGATGGGAAGGGAGCCCCGGATAGTAGACCTCCCGGACCTTCTCGTGGCCTTCAAGGTACCGGGCGATCGCAAGCGCATTCTTCCCGTGACGCTCCATCCGCAGGGCCAGCGTCTTGATGCCCCGGGCCACGAGGAAACTGTCGAAGGGTGAGAGGATCGCTCCCGCCGCGTTCTGGTTGTACCTGATCTTCTGGAACAGGTCCTCGTCCGAGAGCATCACGGCCCCACCCACCGAATCGGAATGCCCGTTGATGTACTTGGTGGTGCTGTGGACCACGATGTCCGCACCGAGGGCAAGCGGCTGCTGGAAGTACGGGCTCGCGAAGGTGTTGTCCACGATGACCGGCACTCCGGCATCGTGAGCGATCCCTGCAATCTCATGAATATCCGAGAGCCGGATCAGGGGGTTGGTTGGGGATTCGAGCCAGACAAAGCGGGTGTTCTTCCTGATCGCCGCTTTCACGTTCTCGGGGTCCCGGGCATCCACGTAGGAGAACCCAATTCCGAAACGGTCGTGGAAGACGTGGTTGAAGAGCCGGCGCGTTCCCCCGTAGAGGTCGTCGAATGCCACCACATGGTCGCCCTTCTTCAAAAGGGACAGCCCGACCGTTGTCTCCGCGGCAAGCCCCGAGGAGAAGGCAAGCCCGTGGGAGGCCCCCTCGATGGCGGCGAGTTTCTTCTCGAGCGCAAACCGCGTGGGGTTCCCGCTCCGGGAGTACTCGTACCCGCCGGTGGGCGCTTCAACATCCTTCCGCGCAAACGTGGACGAGAGGTGGATGGGGATGACGACATCGCCGCTGGCACCGCCGGTGTAGACCGGTTCCTCGCCCGCATGTACTGCACTCGTCTCAAAGGCCATCTTAAATCACATCCTCAAACCCGTTCGCTTTCAGCCAGTCGTCATTGAAGATCGACGAGAGGTAATTCCTGCCCGTGTCCGGGAAGAGGACCACCACGATATCGTCTTTTTTGAGCGTGCGGGCAAGGCCGGCCGCTGCAAAGGCCGAGGCCCCCGCCGTCCCTCCCACGAGAAGTCCCTCTTCCCGGGCAAGCCGGCGGGTCATCCGGAACGCATCCGCATCTTCGACCACGATGATGTCGTCGACAACGCTCAGGTCCACGGTCTCCGGGATGAAATCCTCCCCGGTTCCTTCCACCTTGTAGGGCCCGGTCTCGGGCGTTGTGCCATAGAAGGTATGGTGGTAGATCGAGCCTTCGGGGTCGACCCCGATGATCTTGATATCCGGGTTCATCTCTTTTAAGAACCGCCCGGTTCCCGAGATCGTTCCCCCGGTCCCGATGCCGGCGACAAAGTGGGTGACTTTGCCATCGGTATCCCGCCAGATCTCCGGGCCGGTGCCCGCATAGTGGGCCGCCGGGTTGGCGGGGTTCTTAAACTGATTGGGGACAAACGATCCCGGGGTCTCGCGGGCCACCCGGTCGGCCACCTTGTAGTAACTCCGCTCGTCATCCGGCGCCACGTTGGTCGGGGTCCGGATCACGTCTGCGCCATAGGCCCGCAGCAGGATCTCCTTCTCCTTGCTCATCTTCTCAGGCAGGGTGAAGACGGTCTTGTACCCCCGTGATGCCGCATAGAGGGCAATTCCCGCGCCGGTATTGCCGGACGTGGGCTCGACCACGGTGCCGCCCGGTGCAATCTTCCGGTGCTGGAGGGCCCGGTCGAGCATGGACTTGGCCGTCCGGTCCTTGATGCTCCCGCCGGGGTTCAGGCTCTCCATCTTGGCGAGCACCAGCGGGGCTGTCCCGGGATGGAGGGTGCGATCCAGCCGCACGAGAGGAGTGTTGCCGATGAATTCGGTGATGTTGTTGTAATATTTCATGGATATGATTCCTGGTGTGTTGTGCCACGCGGGGTGTATTCGTCAGGCGGTTGATGACAGGAGCAGCACCCGTAACCGGCTGCTGCCCGCAAAGCAGGGAGATGAATTGTATCAGCGACAACACGCGAAGAAGATCGTATCAAAAAAGGGAAGGGTGAGCCGGGGCTCGTGGGATGATTTGCCTGACCGTCGCATGGGCCATGCATTCGTGTCCTTTGAGTCCTGGTTCATGGTTCTTTGATCCTTCCTTCTCTTTTAGGGCTGTTGTAAGGTTGTCTACTAGGTTCGTTTCCGGTTTAATAATACGTTCAGATGGGGGAAATTTTGGTCATATCTCCCCAATTTTGGATTATTTGCGGCAACTCTTGCCGCAATTTCTGCATTGTCCTGCATTGTTTTTGGATCCGGCCCTCGCGGGTTACGGGGCCCTGCCCTGCACGACCTTCGCTGCCGCGGTCGCAAAGACGATCTGGTTCTGGATCTCGATACCCGTTGTAAAGCTGGCGATCGATTCGGTCAGCGGCATGGACGGGCTGGGGATGCCCAGCTCCGAGCATGCCGGCATGATATGCCAGTAGTGGACCTTTCTTCTGAACTCAGGAGTGTCCGAGAAGAACCCGAATCCCACGGTGCCGTAGGTCACAGGTACTTCGCCTCCGCCCGTGCATAGTCTTCGAAGACCGGGTTTGACGAGTAATCGTAGTAGTGCATGAGGGTGCAGGCAGTGTTCATGTGGGTACGGGCCCGTCCGAGCCGGTTCAACATCTGGCAGGTGTCTAAGTAGAACTCCACCAGATCGTTCTCTGTGCCGTACGTTTCATCCTCCTGGAGGCTGGTTCCCTGCGAAAAGAAGAACCGGTCGTGCTTGTGCAGATGGTCCTTTGCTTCCGCAGCCACCCTGTCAAGATCGTCGATAGTGGTGACGATTTCGGATAGGTTTGCGAGAATCTTCTGCCGGTATTCCCGGCGTTTTTCCCGCGCTGCTGTTGCCTGCATGATTGTGAATAAGAGTCGCCTTTTATGCATATAAGGCATAATTTAGCGGCAAAAAATGCGTAATAATATGATTGGAGAGAATAATTGTTGCAGGATCGGGGAGCAGATCTCCGCATATTTCCCGGCGTAAATCGGGACAGGGGGAGATTTCCCCCCGCCCCATTTGTCCTTATCGCGTTACTTTGCCCCGCTCGATCCCATGTAATCGAGCACCCGGTCCCACATGACCAGCAGGCCGGGGATGATGACGTAGGCGAGCAGTCCGGTGCCGAGGAAGGCGCCGGTGATGATGAGTTCGTTGTCCATGATCTCACCTCATGCTAAGGCCGGTACCGCATCGGCCCAGGTCTCGATCACGGTGCGGATGGCGTCATCCTCATACGATGAGATGGTCATCTGTCCGCGGGCGATGTTCACGAAGTACAGTTCCCCGTTCGGGTCATGGCACTTCAGGGATGTCGAGAAGGTGTCATGCGCAGCATCATGGATGATGGTACCTCCGTGAGCCGTTACATTGGCGGTGTCGGCAAGGACTGCCGGAATACCAGCGTTGAACCCGGCAAGGGTGTTGTAACTCTCGGAACCCGAGCCGATAGTCTTTGCATCGGTGTCCTGGTACACGAACTTTGCCGTGTAGGTCTCACGAACCTTCTCTACGGGCGGGTGGCTGGCGCCCGAACTCATATACGATACACACCCGAAAGGGTTGGTGGTGACGATCGACTGGACGATCGTGTTGAACGCGGTGACGTTCGCAATCGGTTCTGCGAACTTGCGAACTGCGCTCTTGATGTTGGTCTTCTGTGCGAAGTCTGCCATTTTGGATTCTCCAGAGGGTTCATCTGAACCGGTTTTTCTCTGTGTTTTTGTCTCCGGGGCCCCTTTGACATACCAGTATGGGTGTTATGAGGGGATATCTCCCGGAACGGGGGATACAACCGGGGCAGCCTCAGGCCCGGAGGGGGAAACGGTGCAGGGAGCGTTGCGCACCGGTTGTACGGGGCATGCCGGTGCAACGGTTCCGGGAACGGGGGCAGATTCCGCACCGGTTTTCATGATCTTTTCCATAGTGCCGACGTTGCCGATACCCCAGTCGTACACCCGGTAGCGGAGCAGCCCGTTCTCGCGGGAGAAGATCCAGAACTGGAGGTTGTCCTCGGGCGACTGCCAGATAAGCGCCATCTGCCGGATCAGCGTATCGTAGGCTTCCAGTGCGCCTGCGGCATTTGCGACCGGCTCCCGGGGCCGGACCACCCGGACCAGCAGGGTGCCGCTGCGGTTCCAGGCAAGCAGCTGGAACGGGAAACCGGGTTCGAGCACCCGACTCACCCGGTAGCCTTCGGCCCTGAGCATCCGGGCGGCTTCAAAGATCCCACTTGGGATATGCCCCCCGGAGGATCGTGCAGCCCGTGCCTTGCGACCGGGATTTTTACGGGCTGCTTTTTTTGTGCAGCAGGGTGTGCTGCACGGGGTAGTACGCTGCTGGGGGTGGCAGTCGGTATTCGTTTCTGTTCCGCTGTTGCGGGTTCCTGATTTCAGCCGGCCGGCACCATCTGCACCGACCGGCATTCGGTCCTGTTCTTCCACGTCTCCTGATTCTGGTTCGTTGATGGTTGTCATGATTGCACGCTCCGCGTGTGTCTACTGAGATTGACGATTTCCCTGCATCACAGGTATTCATAGGTACTGTACACTATCCGGCTCATCGCGGTGTATCCTGCGGGAGTTACCGCACGACCGGGAGCTGATCCCCGAGAATATCCTGACCGGCGTTTACGGCAGGTTCCCTGTTGCACACACCGTATCGATACCACACCGCGATGCTATCCGGCGGATTTCACTGCCTACGTATACGAGAAAAGACGGGCACGTTTGCGGCCCGGGGGCCCGAACTGATAATCCCGGTGCCGGTGTTCGCGGGGAGTGTTGCCAGGGGTCCACGATATCCCCAGAGCGTGCAGACGGACAGCATCGAAACATAGAACAGGCGGGCATACCGGCAGGCGGTCCTGCGGGAGTAGCCGAGCCGTTGGATCTTCGTCGTTGTCCGGGTGCAGAAATCCAGGGTCATTGTTGATTATTCTATATTCATAAAAGTTTGAATATAAACTAATTGGTTGATGCGAAGTTTTTGGGAGTTATCCCTGTTTGCAAGGGAGAATCCGGGGCTGAAATTGGCCCGGATGGATGTAACCCGGAGGTTATACGATTGAACCGCGGGAATTTTATTCGTTTATTGGGGGGCCACAATTAAGTCTCCTGATCACATCCCCGTTTACTTACGCGACCAAAACCCGCATTAAGTGGATACCGTGCATACACACCAGCTTTTAGCCAGATACGTAAACCCTGGTTAACTTAGTGCCGCGGTCTTATGGTAGATGTGGCAGGGGGTCCCCCCCTCCTCTCAAGCCTCCGGCCTACCCCCACCTCCCCCCCCATTCCCGCCCGTTCCGTCGGCAGGCTGCCCCACCACAGCCAAAAAAACGGGAGGGGGGGTACCCCCTCCCCCTAAGGGAGGGGCCCTTGCAGTCCCGGATCAAAACCCCGGGCGGGAGACCCCCACCCACCCCTCCATGGCCCGGAGGGGGTACCACCCCCCCTTCCTTGCATGAACGAAGGCTGCGGTTCCCGTAGAGATTCAGACGGAGCAAGGGATTTTCGGCATTTTCTAAAAAACACGCCAAGGGGGGGTACCCACCCCTTCCGTACTCATGGGGGTAGCCCCCCCTCCCCTCAGTGGTGGGGGGGTCCCTGGCGCCGGATCCGGCCAAGGGAAAGCGGAGGGGTACCCCCCTATGCGGGAACCGGCAGGTCAGGCCGTCCGTTAACCGCGACCGGCACAAACCCACCCGCTTCCGGGGAGAGGAAATACCGCGTATACTTCCCCTCGTGCTGTTCGGTGACGAGACCGTCCGCACGGAACCGGTGTGTGTACCACCGGACGGTCGGTGCCGTAATCCCGAGATGTACCGCAATACCGGACTGCGTGATGCCGGGCCGGCTCGCGATGACCGCGAGCATCGCCTTTCCCGTCGGGTTCCAGAGATGCTGGAGCATCTTGCGTTCCATGAGCGTATAACGCCCGTGGTTCTCATAGTAGCGGACGATGCCCCGGTCCCGCATCACCACGATCTTCACCGTGGATTCCAGCAGGCCGAGATGGTACCGGAGGGTCTCGCGGTTCATACCCAGCTCCAGGGTGATACCCGCGAGGTCGATGCCCGGGCGTTCAACGATCAGGGCATGGATGGCCGCCCGCTCGGGATGATCGAGCACGTTCCTGGCATAGATGCGCCGGATGCCGGAGAACCGGCCGGGAATATTCGTCATACCGGGAAGCGTGGGGAGCGCTGAGCCGGTGCAGGGGGCCGGGTCCGCTCCGCCGGCCTGCCGCGGGAGGGACGTGGCCGGGGAGGGTACAGCCGCGGCCGACATGGGCATATTACAGGTGCAGCCGGTCGCAGGGGCGGCAGCCTGCGAGGATCCGGAGTGCATGGGCATCATACCTGAACCTGCCATAAGGCCGGATGCAGGTACGGGTGATACCGCAGCCGCAAGCAGCAGGAGAATGAGAGCACAGGCACTGTTCCGGATCATATCCATCTAAAAATTCACAATTGTGACCACATAATACCTAGCCTTGCGGCAGAGACCGGAAGCAACCGTAAATCACACCGTAACCCGACCGGGAGATGAACTGGTGAGAAGAGGTATAATACCTCCTTCCTGATGCATGTGAGATACCAGCCGGGTGGCAAAAGACACACCCAACCGGCATTCCCCTTAAAACGGTGATAACCACATGCACGATATGATGATGATGCAAGCCGCAACAACCGCGGCAACAACGGCCATGAACATGGACATGACCCATTACATGGAACTGCTCGCAACCAACCAGCCCTGGAACCTCCTGATCTTCATGGCAATCCCGGTGATCCTGGCCGAGACCCTGACCGCAACGGAGTTCTTCGTGATCTTCAACCGGCTCTACGAAGGAACGCTCCGCCAGTTCAACCGGATCGTCGGGATCGCGCTCGGCTTCTACTTCCTCGGGATCTTCCTCTACCTGACCACGAGCGTGGTACCGTCTATCACGTGGAGAGGATACAGCGATATCATCGCGGTGAGTTCCTACTTGAGCGGCGTAATCTTCCTCTTCGGCATCGCGCTCCTCGAACTGGGCGTCATCGCGAAGAATACGGAGAAGGAAGCCAAGATGAAACTGCACTTCCTCCTGCTGATAGGCTTCCTCGTGGTTGCCCACGTTGCGATGATCTTCGGGATGCTCAATCCATCTCTCTTCTAAAGAGAGGCGGACAGATCTTTTTTTAATAGGAAAATCCCGGGGTATACAACAGACCCGGGATGGCAGGAGGGTACGGTACCGGTTTCGTTTCCTTGCGGCAAGGATTACCCGTTCTTCCCTCCGCAAAATACACGTTCTTTCACCGATCGGGGCCACTTTTGCGGTTTTCTGCACCAGTAAATACCATCCAGTCCGATAAAAGTGTAGAGGATTCTGAAAATACCCCCGACAATCCCCCGTAATACAACCGTCTCTGACAGGATAAGAACGGGATTGCCCCGGGGAAACATCCAGAATCGTCTGTCGTGCAGCACTGCCTGGCACGACTTAAGACAACCACATGGAGATGACAAAAATGGCAAAAGCATACCTTAAGATTGACATCGAGACCGGAAAAGAGAACGACGTAAAGACTGCCTTAAAGAAAGTCCACGGCATCAAGAGCACCGACTTTGTCACCGGCACCCACGACCTCGTGGCAACGGTGGAAGCCAAGAACTTCGAAGAGATCGTCACAAAATCCCTGGCTGATGTAAGGAAGGTCAAGGGGATCAAGAAGACGACAACCGACTTTGTTTTTGAGTGGACCTGATCCATCGTCCTTTTTTAGGAACATCCCTGTACCCCGGTAAAGCGGAGTACAGGGCAATCACAATCCAGTGTCATCCGGTTTTTGAGGATGAGATCTCGTACACACAGGGTTCTTTTAATCCCTCATGCAAGAGGGTCTGGCATGCCGTGACAACGGTCAATTGCGGGATGAACGAACGGTTACTGCAGGGCGATTCCCACCGGCATTTCCCCGGATACAGAAGTCATATATGGATAGACCAGCGATGTATTACCAGTAATTCACGATTGTGAACTTTCCGGGCGGACCGCGTATCGCCCCTCCGTGAAAGTACATCAGCGGGAGAAAGATCCGTGTCAAAACTTGTATGCCTTGTCTCGGGCGGCATCGATTCGCCGGTTGCTGCGTACATGATGATCCGCCAGGGCGTCGAGATCGTGGCAGTCCACATGGACAACCGCCCGTTCACCGATGACAAGAACCTAGGGAAGGCCCTGCACCTGGTCCGGCACCTGCAGAAGGTGACAAAGAGCCCGATCAAGACGTACGTCGTCCCCCACGGGCCCAACCACATTACCTTTGCCCGGAACTGCAACCGTCACCTGCACTGCCTCTTCTGCCGGCGGATGATGTTCCGGGTGGCAGAGCGGATCGCGGAGATTGAGGGCGCAGTCGGGATCCTGACCGGCGAATCAATGGGGCAGGTGGCAAGCCAGACCGTCCAGAACTTAACCGTGGTCACCCAGGTCACGAAGCTGCCGCTCATCCGCCCCCTCATCGGCATGGACAAGCAGGAGATCATCGAGATCGCCCGGAAGATCGGCACGTACGAGATCTCCATACTCCCGGGCCTCTGCTGCACCATTGTCCCGAAACAGCCATCTACTGCCGCAAAACTGGATGTCGTGATGAGCGAGGAGGAGAAGGTCGATATCGATGCCCTCGTGGAGAAGTCGCTGGAGGGGATGTATGTACTCGCTCCTGAAGCCCTGTAAGACCACGGCCGCGATCGAGGCGATCCCAAGGGAGCGGCTC
Organism: uncultured Methanoregula sp.; assembly: GCA_964592875.1. Lineage (GTDB taxonomy): Archaea > Halobacteriota > Methanomicrobia > Methanomicrobiales > Methanospirillaceae > Methanoregula. Next base: position 363,589 of record CAZQGG010000002.1, on the reverse strand, counting down.
ACCCTCGACCTCGACCTCTGCGAGGAGAGCATCCGGAAGCACTGCACGATCGTGGCAAACGCCGGCGTGATGCTGATCGTGAGCGACCGGTGCGAGGTCTCGATCCATAAGGACGGCCGCCTCATCCTCAAGACGGATGACGCAGACCTGGCAGCGGACCAGGCAGGGCGTATTGCCGGCTGGCTGGAAGGGACCGCTGCGATCCGGAAGCACCCGCGGTCCGACAGGGCAGGGTAGCGCTCCTAACGATAAGAGAACGTAAAAGAGGATTCGCCGGGCAGAGACCCGCACCGTCCGGCGGATTACAGCCCGATATACCGGGCATAGAGCGAACGGGCCGTTGCCCCGTCCTTCGTGCCCTTGATGATCGCCCGCCCGTCACGGAAGATCGAGAACTCTTCATGTCCCGACCGGAAGGCGAGCATGTAGGGCGTGAGTCTGACCTCACCGAGACGCGAGAGCCGGGCTTCCAGTTCGGCGAGCGGGATCTCCATCGGCGCTGACGGGGTGATCTGGATCGCATCCCTCCCGCAGAGGGAGGTTACCATCTCCCGGGCAACCGCATCAAGGGACTCAAACCGGCCCTCCTTACAGCACGGGCAATCTGCCCGTTGCCCGACAATCATCCGGTCGAAGGTCTGCCGCCATGCATCCACGTGAACCAGGTACGAGGTCCCGTCCCCACAATCAGGCTGGCCTGTCAGGATCCGGTACGCAAGTGTGCATTCGAGGGACGCGATGAGGGAAGGGATCGTGTTCAGGACGCCCGCGATGTCGCAGGTCTGGAGCACGCCGGGCCCGGGCTGGGACGGGACGAGACACCGGAAACAGGGAGTCCGTCCCGGGAGGATCGGCATCACCATCCCCCCGGTCCCGACAGCTCCCGCATAGACCCAGGGTATTCCATGTTTTACGCAGACATCGTTGATCAAAAACCGGGTCTGGAGGTTGTCGGTCCCGTCCAGCACCACGTCCGCGCCGGTAAGAAGGCTCTCCGCGTTCGAGACATTGAAGTCCTTCGTGTGGGTCTCGATCGCAACGGTCGTATTGATCTTATGGAGGATCTCTGCCGCAGCCACGGCCTTTGGCCGGCCTTCGTCCTCCTCGCTGTACAGGATCTGCCGCTGGAGGTTGTGGAGTTCCACGAGGTCGCGGTCGATCAGGACCACGGTTCCGACTCCGGCCCGCACAAGATTGTTCGCCACACAGCTGCCAAGAGCCCCGAGACCAACGATGACCGCACGGCTTCCCTGTAACCTGCGCTGCCCCTCACTCCCGATCTCGGGGAGGAGGCGCTGGCGGCAGTACCGGTCCGGTGCCGGGCCGGTCCCCGTCATATCAGGCATATCAGAAGTTCCCCGCAATGGTCCTGACGGTATCCACCAGCAGGTCCGCGTCATCGGTCGTGTTGTAGCAGTGCAGGCTGGCCCGGACCGTCCCGTCCGCGAGGTGCAGGTGCTCCATTAAGGGCATGCAGCAATGGTGGCCCGACCGTACCATGATATCCGCCTCACCGTCCAGCATCACGGCAACATCATGGGGATTGAGGCCCCGTATTGCAAATGAGACAACACCAATCCGGTCCTCGCCCGGCCCGGGTCCGAAGACCTCCACGTTTTCGATGGAAGAAAGGCCATCGATGATCCGCCGGGTGAGCTGCTCCTCGTGCTGCCGGATCTGCTCCATACCGAGCGCGTCCAGGTACTCCACGGCACGGGAGAGACCAATGGCTCCCGAGATATTCGGGGTTCCCGCCTCGTACCGCTCGTACCCTGCCGTGAGCGTATATCCCTCTGCCGTGACCTTCTCCACGCCGCCGCCCCCGACAAAGAGAGGTTCAAGGCACGGCTCCCGCATGTACAGGACTCCTGTACCGGTGGGGCCGAGCATCTTGTGCCCCGAGAAGCAGAGAAAGTCACAGCCCAGCTGTTCCACGTCAACCGGGATGTGGGGAACCGACTGCGACCCGTCAACGAGAAGGAGCGCTCCGTAATCATGGCAGATCTTCGCAAACTCTGCAACCGGCACAACGTTGCCCAGCACATTGGAGGCCTGGGTGATGGCAACGAGCCGGGTCTTCTTCGTGATCTGCTCTGCAAGGTCCGCGGGGTCCAGCGTGCCGTCCTGCGCCGGGGTGAGAAGCCGGAGATCGATTCCCTGACGATCGCGGATGCGCATCCAGGGGAGGAGATTGCTGTGGTGCTCAAGGATGGTGGAGATAACCTGATCGCCAGCCTGCCACGGGTACCCGAACGCCACCGCATTGACCGCTTCGGTAGAGTTCCTTGTAAAGACCACCTCGCCCTCACGGGCGTGGATGAAGTTCCTGACCTTCTGGTGGGCGTCCCGGTACTTCTGGGAGGCCTGCTGGGCGATCCGGTGGACGCCCCTGCCGGCGTTTGCGCGGGAGGTGCGCTCGTAATCGAGCATCGCCTCAAGGACCGGCTCCGGGGAGAGGCTTGTTGCCGCACTGTCCAGGTAACAGACCTCAGAGAGGAGCGCAAAATCCTTCCGGATAGCAGCGGGAATCATGGAGCCTCAGGATATACCGGGTTTCCCCCGGATTTCAGGGAGCGGGTCATAGGGAATGAATGGTACAGTGTTTGAGTTCACAATTGTTAATATTTTGTGCACCCGGGGGCCCATAAGTCAGGCCCATCACACGTGCACACAGCGGTTTTTAGCCCCCGAGCACTTTCTGCTGGATCATCAGGAGTGCAATCGCGATGAGCAGAATGCCAAACCCTTTCTTGATATGATCGGGATGGATTCGTGGCGCAATGGTTGCCCCTGCATAGGCCCCGATGGCAGCACCTGCCCCGCATACGAGAAGGAAGGGTAAGGAGATCTGCCCGAGAACCGCATGGGTGGCAGCACCGGTGATCGACGTGGGGATGATCGTAAGGAGTGATGTCGCAACCGCAATATGGACCGGGATGCCGATCACCACGAGTGCCGGGACAAAGAACGCACCGCCGCTGGTTCCGGTAATTCCGCTGACGAGCCCACCCATCGCCCCCCAAACCACAAGATGCAGGCAGGGGACCCGGACGGGTTCGTCCTGTCCGCTATTCCTGAAAGGATTCAGTTCAAACGAGGGCCCCCACCGGATCACCGGTACTACACTGAAGGAGGGAACGAGCATCTGCAGGGACATCAGGATCAGCACGAGGGCAAAGAGGATGATCAGGATCCTTGCATCCACGTACACGGTGATGAGGGATCCCAGCATGGAGAAGAGCATGGCTGGCAGGACCAGGAGTGCGGCAAGCGAGAGGAGGATCTTCTTCTGCCGCCAGTACACGAGCGTTGCAGCAGATGCGGAAAAGATCATCACGGCTAGACTGGTTCCCACGGCCATCTTCGGATCGAAACCGAATACCAGCGTGAGCGTAGGAACATAGAGAAAACCGCCCCCCATCCCGATGATGGATGCGACAAGACCGATCCCTGCTGCAATAAAGAACGCGAAGATGGTGTCAGGCATAGGTATTCCCACGGGCAGTTTTTGTAACAACACGGGCATCGGTATTGTTCCCGGCCCGGATTACGATTCCCGTTATCCGCGAGCGGTATTTATGGGGTGATCTCCCGGCAAGTTTTTCCTGAATCCTATGGTTCAAATACCGGGAGGTTGCCCGACCGTCAATTCCGTGATTTGATGACCACGACATGTACTGAGGCTCGGCCTGCGGGAACCTTCGAGATAAAACGATATTCAGGAAATCATACTAAAAAAGAGGATCAGGGCCGGGGGGTACGATTCCCGGCCATCATAGCGGTAAATATCGAGTTTCCTTTGTGTGGTGCATATGGATATTATTTGAGGCGATAATTCCCGGTGGCAGTCCAATGGGGTGTGTGTGGTGATACCAGGGACTGCTGACAGGGGAGTGAGGACGTGAAATCAGGATGTGATTGTCACGGACACATACCACAGACAGCCATCATTCCGCGGATTGTGCGGGGTGCTGTCATGGGCGGGTCATTACATTTCGGCCCCGGGCTACAATACTGCCCGGCGCCACGGATACCGCTGGACCGGTCCACGGGCCGTCCACGATGGAGGCCGCGATAGGCACGGGGCAGGGAGCCGGTTGCATCGGCTCCTGCCCGTGGTCCTGCGATAATCGCATGGTATGTGTTCATGTCTGCTTTTCCTGTTCACGATTGTGAACACACAGTATGGGGCTGCTCTGATAATATACCCTGATTTTATGCCTTTTTTTGCCGCAATCTTCATATTCCTGCGTGGAAACAGGAGATCACCGGATATCGGAATGTCCTGCCATGGACCCAAGACCAAAATATATAATCTGGACCGGACAAATTAACAATTGTGAAGTCCGGAATATCCCCCACCATGCCCGGGGTATTTCATGACGAAGGAAAACTCTACATGACCAGGATTTATGATAATATCACGGCAACAATCGGCAACACGCCGCTTGTCCGGCTCAACAGGCTTACTAAGGGACTGGGAGCTACCGTCATCGTCAAAGTCGAATCATTCAACCCGATGAGCAGCGTGAAAGACCGCATCGGGGTTGCCATGATCGACGAGGCAGAAAAGAAGGGTCTGATACAGAAGGACACGATCATCCTTGAGGCAACCAGCGGGAACACCGGCGTTGCCCTGGCATTTGTCAGTGCAGCGCGGGGATACAAGTTCACGCTTGTCATGCCGGAGACGATGAGCATCGAGCGGCGGAAACTGGCAAAGGCATTCGGCGCAGAGCTCGTGCTCACCCCGGGTGCTGAAGGAATGAAAGGCGCAGTAGCGAAAGCCGAGCAGTTGGCTGCCGAGAACCCGAAGTACTTCTTTGTTACCCGGCAGTTCGAGAACCCCGCGAACCCGGAGATCCACCGCAAGACCACGGCCGAGGAGATCTGGCGCGATACCGATGGCAAGGTCGATATCGTTGTTGCCGGTGTGGGAACCGGAGGCACGATCACCGGTATCGCGGATGTGATCAAGAAGAAGAAACCCTCGTTCCGTGCCATCGCGGTCGAACCCGACGCATCCCCGGTACTCTCAGGAGGAGCGCCGGGCGCACACCGTATCCAGGGGATCGGTGCGGGGTTCGTCCCGGCTGTACTCAACCGCGACCTCGTGGATGAGATCATCCGGGTGAAGAACGAGGATGCCTTCGAGACGACTCGCAAGCTCGCAAAGGAAGAAGGGATCCTTGCCGGGATCTCAAGCGGGGCGGCACTCTTTGCAGCACTCGCTGTTGCAAAACGCCCCGAGAGCAAGGGTAAGACAATCGTCGTCATCCTGCCCGACACCGGCGAGCGCTACCTGAGTATCCCGGATCTCTTCGAGGCCTGATAGGTCCATAAGGACCTCGAAGGAGAGAAAACCATGGTCTTTAACCGTCTCAGGGAAGATATCCAGGCGATCACTGCACGGGACCCGGCAGCCCGTTCCTGGTGGGAGGTCCTCCTCTGCTATCCCGGGATCCATGCACTCTGGTTCCACCGGAGGGCGCACTGGCTCTGGACGCACAACTGGTATTTCTCTGCCCGCTTCCTCTCGCACATCAACCGCTTCCTCACCGGCGTGGAGATCCATCCCGGGGCAACGCTGGGACGGCGCGTTGTGATCGATCACGGTATGGGGATTGTCATTGGTGAGACCGCGATCGTGGGTAACAATGTGCTCCTCTACATGGGCGCCGTACTCGGCGCCTCGGTCCTTGAGAAGAAGAAACGCCACCCGACCGTGGAAGACGACGTGATCGTGGGGGCGGGGGCGATTGTGCTTGGCAACATTCTCATCGGGAAGGGCGCCAAGATTGGTGCCGGGTCCGTTGTGGTCCGCTCCGTCCCGCCGGGCGCGACCGTTGTGGGCGTTCCCGGAAAGATTGCCGGGCCGGAGGATGTGGATGACGGGGAATCGGCCAACAATGTGATGCCCGACCCGGTGGTCCGGGTGATCAGCCGGCTCCTCGACCGGCAGAACCAGCTCGAAGAGCAGGTCAGGAACCTCGAACAGTCCCGGGCAGGACCGTTTGCCACCGTTCTCCGCCAGGAGTTCACCATCGAGAACCGGATCCGCGAGGCCTTAAAGGAAGTGATCGATCCCGAGGTGGGCATCGATATCGTGGACCTCGGGCTCATCAAGGAGATCCGGGTGAAGGGCACGAGCGCGGAGGTCGACATGGTCCTCACCTGCAAGGCCTGCCCCCTCTCCGCTCACCTTTCAGAACAGGTCCAGCGCAGGACTCTCGGGGTGGCGGGGATCGAGCAGGTGAAGGTGAACGTGCTCGACGAACCGTTCAACTGGGACCGGTTCGTGAAGCAGCGGGGCAGCCTCAAAGGCTTCTGATCCTCAGGTAGTCCCGGGAACAGTCTTTTTTCTTTTTTCCACGGGTAAAAAATGGGAATAGCGGCAAAATTCACAATTGTGATTATATTTATCAGCCCACCAGTCAAATACCGTAAGATACTTCCGGGAGAACGGGGTGTCCGCGGATTCGCCGGGTACTTTCTGCCAATCCGGAACCGGAATAGCCGGCACAGGTGAACCATAATGGAACTATCAGAACTGAGGCATGGCACCGAACTCCTTAAGCGGGGATTTGCTGCCATGCAGAAAGGCGGCGTGATCATGGATGTCGTGAACGCCGAGCAGGCACGGATTGCAGAAGAGGCAGGTGCCGTTGCGGTGATGTCGCTCGAACGGGTGCCCTCCGATATCCGGAAGGCCGGAGGCGTTGCCCGCATGGCAGACCCCGAGAAGGTGATCGAGATCATCGAAGCGGTCTCGATCCCCGTGATGGGCAAGGTGCGGATCGGCCACTTTGTCGAGGCGCAGGTACTGGAAGTCCTCGGCGTGGACATGATTGATGAGAGCGAGGTGCTCACTCCTGCGGACGAGGAGTTCCACATCGAGAAGACGAAGTTCACCGTCCCGTTCGTCTGCGGATGCCGTAACCTTGGTGAAGCACTCCGCCGCATCAACGAAGGAGCGGCCATGATCCGCACGAAAGGCGAGGCCGGCACCGGCAATGTGGTCGAGGCCGTGCGTCACATGCGGGCGATCCAGGGTGGCATCCGGACAATCCAGAAACTCGAACCGCAGGAACTCGTTGCGTATGCCCGGGAGATCGAGGCCCCCATTGAGCTCGTCATCGAGACCGCGAAACGGGGCCGGCTCCCGGTCGTGAACTTCTCGGCCGGGGGCATTGCCACGCCTGCCGATGCAGCGCTTATGATGCAGCTTGGTGCTGACGGGGTCTTCGTTGGCTCCGGTATCTTCAAGTCAGAGAACCCGAAGAAGCGTGCACGGGCGGTCGTAGAAGCCGTGAATCACTATACCGATGCCACGATCATCGCAAACGCAAGCAAGAGTCTTGGCGAGGCGATGCCCGGTCTTGACGTGCACCTGCTGTCAAAGGAAGAGATCCTCTCAACACGCGGGCGATAACTTCACGTGAGGTGGGGAGGTCGGGGGATACCGGCTTCCCCGTCATTTTTTTAGGTACTCGATCCATGCAAGTGTATTCTTCTGTGTCGCACACTTCCCGTCTCACCCGGTTCAAAGGACGGCGGCGTGACATTCCCGGTAGGTTACCCACTTGAGCAGGGGTTCGGGAATACAAGGTAACGAAGAGCGACTGCCCCGGTACATCCTCACCATTCCGGTACGTTTTTTCGGGTACGGGAAAGGTTTTGAACAGGAAATGAAAAAGAAGATCAGCCAACCGTTTAGATCCAGAACGGTTTTTTGGTTATTCCGGTATTATGTCCACAAAAAACTGCTGGGAATTCAGGAAGTGCGGGCGCGAGCCCGGGGGCGCACACGTGCACGAGCTCGGGGACTGCCCGGCCGCCACCGAGACCCGGGTGGACGGGGTGAATAGTGGCAAAAATGGCGGCCGTACCTGCTGGGCAATTGCCGGTACCATGTGCAGCGGCAGGGTCCAGGGTACCTATGCCGCGAAGATGACAAGCTGCCAGTCCTGCGAGTTCTACAAAAACGTCCAGCGGGCGATCGTGGAGGCGGACCCTGCCCGGCCGGAACAGGCATCCCGGATCCTGAACCTGGTGCTCGAACGAACCGTGACACTGGAGCGCGAAGTCGAACAGCGGCAGCGAGCCGAGGAAGCCCTCCGCGTGGCGAACACGAAACTCAACCTCCTCTCGAGCATCACCCGGCATGACATGCTCAACAAACTTCACAGCATCGGGCTGCTCATGGAGCTGTTCAACCAGAAATTTTCCGGGGATACCAGTGCAAGAGATTCTTTGAGTGCGATCGGGACGCAGCTCCAGAGTCTTGAAGAGATGATCTGGTTCACGAGCGACTACCAGGATCTCGGCGTGCAGGCACCGACATGGCACTCGGTTCCTCAGGTGATCGCAGGGATTCGCGGGTGGGTCCAGGGGATCCCCATTGAACTGGATCCGGATCTCGGACAGTACGAGGTCTATGCCGACCCGCTTCTCTCGAAGGTCTTCTACAACCTGGCGGACAACGCGGTCCGGCACGGGGAACGGGTGACCCGGATCCGGGTTTATGGGAAGGAGCGGCCGGAAGGTCTGGTCATCTTCTGGGAGGATGACGGAGTCGGCGTTTCTCTTACGGAGAAGGAGCGGATCTTCTCCAAGGGTCACGGGAAACATACCGGTCTCGGGCTCTTCCTGGTCCGGGAGATTTTGTCCATCACGGGGATCAGTATCCGGGAGACCGGTGTGCCGGGCACGGGCGCACGGTTTGAGATGGTTGTGCCGGCGGGTTCGTACCGCCGGGCGGATTCCTGATAGGAGGGGGCGGTCTCTGCTGGGGAATATTTTTCCAGGTTGTGCACCGGTACATCGTTGTTTTTTTAGAAATTCCCCCAATTCCAATAAATGGGGGGGGAGGGGTCGGCCGGTAACCCCCCCACCCCCATGCAGGGGGGGTCATCACACAGGGGGGTTGGCACATTTTGAAAAACCACAATGAAAGTCATCAGACTTTTGTTATGGTGCAAAAAATCCCGGGAGGGATTTTATGCTCGCGAGAGGGGGGTTGAGAATGCTGATAGTCGTCAGACCTGAAGATCGGCTTTCGCCTCCCTTCAGATTGTCGAGGACTGCCACCTCTCCAATCCTGAAGCGGGAGAGGATCATCAGATCTTTGACCGAACCATCGGGTTCTTCGAACATCCCTACAATGGGTATTCTCATAGGGGGAGGTGGTTTTCACCAAATCATCCGGATCCAGCGTCCAGATAGCCTGTCGCAAGAAAAGAATATCAGAGTAATATTTTAGGTTTATAGATCAGGTTCCCGACAACGAGCCCGGCTGCGAGCGTTATTGCAACCACAAACATGTGCATGAATTCAGAAAGCCCGAGAGCCGTACTGCCGGCTGATATCGCCACCAGCCCCCGGAAGCCGATACTCCCGCTGACCATGAAGACGAACGCGGGAAGAATCACATTGGATGTGGGACGGTTGGTCCGGTCCGACCAGACATTCGCAAAGACCATCGCCATGGCAGTGCCAAGGAAGTTCCCCAGGTCGGCACCCTGAATATGTTCACCCAGCACAATCCCGACACAGGCAATCGCGCAGCAGAGCAGTGCACACATAAAGTCACGGGGCGGTGTCTGGAACGCGATACACAGTCCCGCTGCAAGCACCATGGCAAATACCCAGACCCAGCCGTACCCGATGGCGCCGGCCGTGATACCATGGACCGGGAGAAACCACCCGACAAGCGTGATACCGGCCCACGCCCCGATAAAGAGCAGGGCGAGCGTGATCAGGCCGCGGGCAAGGTTGGCGAGTCCCGAAGCAACGTGCTTCGTGGTCAGTTCGATCACGCCCACGCTGATGGAGAAGCCCGGGATGAGGTAGATGATCGCAGAAAGGGTGACGAGGTATGCCTGCGTTGCCGGCATGAGAACACTTGCGAGGGCCGCAAGAACCCCGGCAACCAGGGCACACAGGAACGGCACCCAGCGGGCACTTCGCTCCGGGAAACGTGCCGAGAACGTGACCATGCTAAAAACGACCACACTGAAGAGTGCCGCAAGCAGGATATCTCCCCAGCTTCCCTGGAGGAAGCCGGCAAATCCTGCACCGCAGAGGGCATACCCGAGTGCCACCAGGTAATTTGTATAGGGTGGTGGCATCGCATCGATCTCATCCAGCATCTCCGTTGCCTTATCGATCGTGACCGTGCCTGCTTCAACAGCATTCACGAGATCGCCAACGTGTGCAAGTTTTGCAAGATCGAAGCCGGTTCCCTGGAGTGTAACCTGGCAGGATCGCGGCCGTAGATCCCCATCTGTTCTCGAAAAAGTAAAGGAGAGACTGGTGGGAGTGGACGAAAAGACACCGGTGTATCCCAGCGCTTTTGTTACCCGGGAGAGGTACGACTCCAGCCGTTTTGCCTGGGGGCCATAGCCGTGTGCCAGGGTCCCGAGCCGGATCACAAACGTGCAGGCGGACTCAAAACCTGCTTCCTCATCAGCATCCCTATCCGCCATATACGCTCCTCATCGGGTATCCGCTATTTTCACATAAGGGGCCCGGGATCTCCCGGGCATTCACAGCAGGTTCTTGTAAACCGTTCCGGCTTTCATGACCAGCTGGATATTGCTGCTGTCAGTGATCGCCGAGATATCCCTGACGGGATCTTTCTTAAGGATGATGATATCAGCAATAGCCTGCTCGGATATCTCACCAAGGCTTCCGGACTGGTTCAGCACCTCAGCATTGATTCTGGTTGCGGATATGATGGTATCGATGGGCTTCTCGATACCGGACCGCAGCGTGAACTCATTGCTCTGCTCCTCCCACAGCGGGCCCAGAAGGTCGGTACCAAACCCGATCTTCACCCCGTGTCTTCGGGCAATCCTGACCGCCTCAAGGGCCTGTCCCCGCACCGAGGCGATCTTGTTGATACTCACCGCGGGGAACTGGTATTCTGCGCCCCTCCGTGCGAGCGCGTCATACGTGATGACGGTCGGGATAAGGTACGCCCCCTTCTCCTTCATCATGGTCGCCGTCTCTACATCGAGCAGGTTGCCATGCTCGATCGTCCTGACCCCGTGCTGTAAGCAGATCTGGATGGCCTTTGCCGAGTACACATGGGCGGCAACGTACGTGCTCTTGGCCTTTGCTTCCTCGTCAATAGCCGCCAGTTCCTCACTGCTGTATTGCGTATCGGTGACGTTATCGCCGGGTGAGGCAACCCCCCCGGCGGCCATGATCTTGATGAAGGATGCACCTTTTCTGAGTTCGGACCGGCAGGCCCGGCGCACTTCGGTGATCCCGTCGGCGATCTGGCCGATACTGGTAGCCGAGGATTGCATGGCTGCCCCGTACTCGCCATCATACGTCTTGGCCCTGAAATCCCCATGCCCGCCGGTCTGGCTCAAGGCCCGACCGCAGAAGAACAGCCGTGAACCCGGAATAACCCCGCTCTCCACAGCCATGGCCAGCCCGAAGTCAGCACCGCCCACATCCCGCATGGTGGTGTACCCCCGCAGCAACGCTTCCTTAAGATTTTTTGCTGCACAGCAGGTGATGTAGGTGATAGGCAGCTGCGGCATTGCCAGGTCCACCGTGGCAGAAGTCACATGGACGTGGGCATCGATCAGACCCGGAAGGATGAATTTTCCCGTCGCATCAATGACAATATCATCCTTATCCGCAGAAACCGGAGAATCCGTTAATCCGGTTATCCGCTCCCCGGTGATAACGATGGTCTTCTCTTCGTATTGCGATGTGTGGACATTCAGGACGTGGCCGTTCTTTATGATCGTTCTCATGATGGTAATCCTTGTTTCCGGGGTATCAGATCGGTCGATGTACTCTGCCTCAAAAGTCTGTAACAGTGCATACCGGATGACGCTCAACTCCCCTTGATCGGGTTCCTACAAAAAGCCTTTGCAGTGCGTTCCGTTCCCGTATGCTGCCAGGACCGATCCAGGTGCCCACCACGGGAATGGCAAGGCCCGGGGGATAACCGCGGATGCGATTTCTCATCCACCCTTGTTGTGCACCGTGACAAGAATTAACGAAGATTCAAATGGTTACGGGATGAGAATTGAATTACCTGCCCGTGGGCAGGGGATAAAAAATCCCCGCGTGTGATTCCTGTGAAACTGCTCTCAGATATCGATGACAAGCCGCCGTTCTCTGCCATCCTGACCGCAACGCTCCAGTGGTTCATCGTCCTGATGCCCTCGGCCCTGATCTATGGCATGATCGTTGCACCCATGCTCTACCCGGACCCGGTCCGGCAGATGCAGGTTCTCCAGGTGATCTTCGTGGTAACGGGCGTCTGCCAGCTCCTCCAGGTCACGATCGGGCACCGCCTTCCCATAGGAACGGGCCCCACCGGCATCCTGATCATCGGAGTTGGTGCCGGCCTCGCGTTCTCGACAAATGCCATCTATACCTCCATGATCATCTGCGGCATTGCCATCGGTGTGCTCGCAGCGATCAAAGCCCACCATCTCCTGAAACGACTCTTCACCTTCAATATCATCCTTGCCGTTCTTTTGATGTCCTGCTTTGCCGTCTCTCCCATGATCCTCACCCTCATCATCCCGGCATCGTCTGCGGTGCCAGCAACGAATTACCTCATCTTTGCCATCGTCTTTACGCTCCTCATCCTCGGGCTCTCGTGCATGGTAAAAGGCATGGCAAAACAGCTCCTCCTGCCGGGCGCGATCGTACTGGGTGTCGCCCTGTACTGGATCTTCTTTCCCTTCAGTCCCGCGGCTGTCAGCACCGCACCGCTGGGACTCTTTCCCGCAGTCATCCCCACCGGCTTTGAGTTCTCCCTCCCGCTGATCTTCGCATTTCTCTTCTGCTACTTTACGCTCCTGGTTGTAGATTTCAGTGCCGTTGAATCCATAGAGCTGCTCCTGAAACCCTCAGGCATGGACAACAGGTTCCGGCGCGGTATGGCAGTCACCGGGCTCTCCAGTGTCCTGGCCGGGTTCGGGGGAGGAATCGGGTGCGCAAACTCAAACTTCTCCATGAACGTCATCCTTGCAAACAGGCATGCATCCCGGTACCCGCTTGCCGGTGCCGGCATCCTCTTTCTCATCATGGGGTGTTCGCCTCTTGTCGTCTCCACCCTGATGGCAATCCCGACGCTTGTCATCGGCTGCCTCTTCATCTACCTGCTCGGGGGCATGTTTGCAGCAACCCTCAGCCTTGCCAAGGAACGCAGCGGCGGCATCGGGTACAACTCCGGGATCGTGATTGGGATCTCGCTCATCTTTGCGATCCTCATCGCATTCCTCCCGTTGACCACGAAGACCCTGATGAGTTCCCGGATCGAGCCGGTGCTGGCCAATGCATTCATTGTCGGGATCTTCTCGGCGCTTGTCATGGAGCATATCTTCTTCCGGGGCAGGGCAGAACAAGAAGAGAATTTTGAGGATCTCGAAGACAGGGCGGAAGAGATCATACCGCCGGGATAACCGCGGGGGATTATTAAAAAAAGTAAGGAGAACGCCGGACGATCTCCGCTACGGGGTGGTGGGATACACGGCAGGCCCGGGTCCCATCTGGGGAATCTTTGGGACCGGCGCGATGGATACTGACCAGCCCCCGGGATTATTCCGGGAGAGGGCACTCAGGTAATAGGTGCCGTTCTCCGGTATGGTGACAAAGACAAACGGGTGGGGCGAGAGCGTGCCGAAGTATGGCTGGCTGAACGTGCCGTTTGCATCCATGAGAGGCGAGCCGTTCACGAAGAAGAGCTGGTACATGGGCGAGTCAAGGCCGGTCTCATTACGCTCGAAGAAATACTCGCCTTTTTCCAAGGAGAATACCGGAGTCACCTGCGTTCCCGTGCCGGAAAGGTTCACCGGCGCTTTCAGGGGACCGGTGGTGACCAGCGGGGCAACCGCTGCGGTCCACGGGCCGGTGCCGGAGATGTTCAGCTGGTAGGTATCTTTTACGGGGGCCTGGTAGGCTACCGATCCTGCATAGGGGCCGTTGGTTAAGAAATGGGTTCCTTCCCCGTATCCCTGCGAAAGGTTGGAGAAATACAGATCCATTGTCTGCGCATTGTCAGCCCGGAACGACACGACAATGACCCCCGGATCAAGGGAGAACGTGGCATTCGGATTTTCTGATGACAGGATAATCGCCGGTGTAGCGACGGGGGTCGGAACTGCCGCAGGTTGCGGTGCCTGCGTGCATCCGCAGGCAAAAATGCAGAGCAGGATAAGGATGAACAGGATCAGAGGAGACTTCATACAATCTCACACGCTCTGATAAAATTTCAGTCTTTTCAAATAAATTTTCAGATTAAAGGGGGAGCGTGTGATACTGCGATGAACGATCCCCGCACCGGCACGATGTTCCAACCCTGCAGTCCATCAGGTCTCCCGCGTCACGCAATACATAAATCGCTGGTTCATAACTATACTGCATGGAGATCCGAACAATCAAAAAAGCCCTGCTTCTCTCCCTTATGGTTGCCGGCCTCTTTTCCGGGCTCGCCGCCCCGGCCCTTGCCCTGGAAGCATCGCATCCCTTCACGGTTGAGGACTTGGTCACCTTCCAGCGGGTCGGTGCACCAGCCCCGTCACCGGACGGGTCCTGGATCGTCTTTCCTCTCCGCAGCACAGACCTCGTAGAAAACCGGGGGCAGACCAACCTCTGGATCGTCAGGCCCGACGGGACGGGGCTTTCCCAGCGGACGTTCCCGCCGGGCTCTGATGCAGATCCCTGCTGGTCGCCGGACGGCTCCACGGTCTATTATCTCTCGACCCGGTCCGGCAGTTCGCAGGTCTGGAAGATTGCGGCCACGGGTGGCGATGCCGTGCAGGTCACGGATCTCCCGCTGGACCTCGCGGCGCTGAAGATCTCCCCGGACGGGAAGAGCCTTGCATTCTCCATGGAAGTATTCCCGGGGACCGGGTACGAGGAGACGGCTGCACGCCTGGACGCGATCGAATCGCAGAATGCCTCCGGGATGGTGTACGACACGCTCCCGGTCCGGCACTGGGACACGTATGAAGACGGGCGCCGGAACCATATCTTCGTCATGCCCCTCGCAACCAAAAGGCCGGTGGATATCATGCAGTCCATGGATGCCGACAGCCCCTCGGTGCCCTTCGGCGGATCGGAAGAGTATGCGTTCACGCCGGACAATGCCGGGATCGTCTTCTCTGCTGCAGATACCGGGCACGAGGAGATGTGGAGTACCGGACACAGTCTCTATTATGCCCCGGGCTCCGGTACCGGTCAACCGGTCAATCTCACGCCGGGAAACCGGGCATGGATAACGCAACCGGTCTTCTCGCCGGATGGCAGCACGCTTGCATACCTGGCCATGGCCCGGCCGGGCTACGAGGCCGACCGGTACCACATCATGATCCGCTCGTGGCCGGATGGAGCGGCCCGCGAAGTTGCAGCATCCTGGGACCGCTCACCCGCATCCATCCTCTGGTCGGAGGACGGGAAGACGCTCTACGTCACTGCCATGGACCGGGGGAACAGCGCACTGTTTGCCATTGATCCGGCCACCGGAGAAGTCAGGACACTGGTGGCAAACGGGTCCGTCTCTTCGGTCAGCACGGTTAAGAACCGTCTCGTGTACGGATACGCAACCATGACCGCCCCGGCCGATCTCTATACGATCAATCCCGCCGGAACCCATGCCGTGCAGATCACACAGGTCAACCGGGATCATCTGGATACGGTGAGAATGGGCGCATACGAGCAGTTCTCCTTTGCGGGCTGGAACAATGAGACCGTGTACGGGTACGTGGTAAAACCCGTGGATTTCGATCCGACAAAGAAATACCCGGTGGCGCTCCTCATCCATGGCGGGCCTCAGGGGTCATTCCCGGACGACTTCAGTTATCGCTGGAACCCCCAGACCTATGCGGGACGTGGATATGCGGTGGTGATGATCGATTTCCATGGGTCGGCCGGGTACGGGCAGGCATTCACCGATTCGATACGGGAGGACTATGGAGGAAAACCCTTCGTGGATCTCCAGAAGGGCTTAAACGCAACGCTTGAAAAAAATTCCTGGATGGACAGTACAAAAGTCTCGGCGCTCGGGGCTTCATACGGCGGGTACATGATCAACTGGATCGAAGGGGCCTGGCCCGACCGGTTCGTCTGCCTCGTCTCCCATGACGGCATGTTCGATACCCGGCAATCCTACTATGATACCGATGAACTCTGGTTCGAAGAATGGGATCATAACGGCACCCCGTGGGAGAACCCGGAGGCATATGCCCGGTACAACCCGGCGGAACATGTGGCAGCCTGGAAGACCCCCATGCTGGTGATCCAGGGCGGAAAGGATTACCGGGTTCCGGAGACCCAGGGGTTTGCAGCGTTTACGGCACTCCAGCGGAAAAATATCCCAAGCCAGCTGCTCTACTTCCCCGACGAGAATCACTGGGTCTTAAAACCGCAGAACAGTATCCTGTGGCATCACACGGTCCTTGACTGGCTGGACCGGTGGTCCGGGAATACTGTCGCGTCAGGTAATGGAACGTCCGTAACGGCCGTTCCGGCAGAGACCGGTCTTCTAAAGATGCTCCCGACAGTCACCGGGAGCCGGTTTCCGGTTCTCGTCTGATCGTGCAGTGACACGAGGCAGCGGGCCCGGTGGTGGCCCCTGATCTCCCGTGCATGGGGCGGGAATATCAGGACATGATAGCGGATCGTCCCGGCCGGGAAGTCTGGCAGCGATATTCCGGCACGAACCAGCTCATCTTCACCAGAACCACGGGAATCGAGAAACTTCTGATATGCAATCACACCGGCAGAATCAGACATGCTGTTCCTGCAGGATCTCCTGGTAGATCTTCTCCTGTAATGCCAGGAACCGGGTATACGGGTCTTTCTTTTGTGCAGGAAGCGTGGCAATGGTATGCGGAACCTGTTCCTGGAAATTTTTGTCGTCGATGATCCGCAGGTTAGCGAGCAGCCGGGCAACACCCTGCTGTTCAGGTTCCGAACTGTGTTCCATGGAAAGAATACCGATCTCCAGGAGTTTTCGCCCGAATACATTCTTCTCCGGGTAACCATTCTGTATCGCATCTTTCTTGGCAAGGATCGCAAACTCAGAGACCTCCAAAAATGTCGAAGTGGAATTAAGAACCATGAGGGCATGGAGCCAGAGATCGAATACCTTGTCGGTGATGTAAAACAGAGGGAAGATAATGTCCTGCCGGATACTGTATTCCCCGATGGATTTGAGGTGTTCCAGCGAGCCGTTCACGATCCCGAGCTGGCCGGTTGCGATTCCCAGGTCCGTGAACTCTGCCAGGGAATCAACCGCGTTCTTTAGGATCTCCGAATATAATGAAAACTTGTCCTGCGGCGTGATCTTATCGATGGCATGTTTTGCAATCGTGCTCTGGCAGAACATGATCCTCAAGGGAGTCTCCAGGAATTTATTCTCAATGGCAATCCTCCCGATGGACCGGATCAGTTCTCTCACCCGGTTCAGGGAGACGGGGAGATCCTTAACATCAATTAACTTCTCGACATCGCTGATGACCGTTATGATCTGCAAAGTCGGTGTATCGAATGAATTTCTGGCACAATGGATGCCGATGCGCTCGAACTGATCGAGAATGATACTGAGCATCTCTTCATCGTGCAGGTCAATGGCCTGCCTTGCACACCGTTCAAGATGAACCGCGTAGAGGGCCACAATCTCACTGTTTTCAGGGAGGGTGTTTTTCTCCGAGACCAGGACACTCATACGGCGGGACACCTGGTCAAGGCCGGACCGGATCGTGGCCGTATCGTATTTCATAATGGAATTGTGGGTGACATCGAAGATCAGGTTCAGGTAATCTTTCTTCTCCTGCACAAGAATCGTCTCTTTTGTCAGGTAGGTGGACATCCGCTGGATAAACGTCTCCGGGCTGAAGGATTCAAGGACATAGTAGATGTAGGGGATCAGGGCAAATCCCAGTGATATGGTCAGCCAGTACGCTCCCGAGATCCAGAACTCCATGTACGCGGGAACAACGCCCCCGGTCCCGGTCATCAGCTGGAGAAGGAGTGCACTGTACGCGATAGAGACAATATAGATCACGAGAAGCAGGTACATGTGCGGGCTGTTGCCGAACGTCTTTGCCACCCGCGGGGTATACGAAGACGACGTCAGCTGGACCGCGATCAGGGTCAGCGTGATAACGAGGGCGATGATGGTGGATTCACTCTGGATGAGGGCGCTCAACAATAACCGGGCGCTTTCCGCATCGGTATGGAACGGGTCGATGTACGTTGAGAAGACAAATGCACAGAGAAATGCTGCAACGATGAACGAACCGTAAAACAATGACCAGAATACCCAGGGGTGATCGGATATGAATTTTCCCGGGATGGTATCCCGCAAGGGTAATTTTGGTACGGTGAGTGTCTGCAGAAATTTTTCACGCATAGGAGAGACCATTTCTGCGAGAGCATGAAATCGCCGACAATATGGAGTCGCCGGTATGTTACAAATTTTAATTCCACGGTCCACCTGGGCCCGGCCGCATGAGATCGCACCCCGGATCCTCTCCGATCCTCGCGTGCGGCACCTGACAGGCAGTTCGGCGGTGGGCCGGCGGTGCGGGGGTCGTCATCCTTCATGCGGTAATGATGTCCCAACAGAGGGCCTCCGGTTCCGGCATCAGACGCGTAAGGGACAGATCATGACGGCCGGACAGCATCTCACACTCTTTTTCCATGACGCGGTAAGGACCGTGGTACCGGTGAAGAGGAATTTTTGCTTTTCAATGATACCCTTATCAGGCCAGGATCGAATTCATGCACTATGTCTACAAACGACAAAGCAAGCGGAAAGTATGCAAAGACCCTGGGAGTTAAGGCAACTGCCAGTCTCAAAACCACCAAGAGTGCCCCAACTCACGTTACCGGTAAATCTCCCCGGATTAAGAAATAATCTCTTTTTGTGGTCTCTAGGGGGAATCCCTGGAGACACCTTTTCCTCCACGACCGTATTCGGATGATTCCGGTCTCATGCCGTTTTACTGAGATGTTGTCGTGCCCAAATCGTGTACTCCGCGGGTGCGATCGGGCCCGGGGATCTTCACGTTCGAACACCTCTCGGGATCCCGGCGTAAGGATCGCAGGTTACTCCTCTACACTACGCACGGCAGGGTGCGGTGGCTGGACCCGGGACGTGAGCGCCGGCTGAGACGGGACTTTTGGTCAGCCATGTGGTTGTGGTTCGATACAACAGGTTCGCCCTAGGATCGAACCGGCCGGCAATGACGCGGGGATGGGGGGTTCTTACATTAAAAAAAAAGAATGTTCGAGCAGGGTTTCTGCCGATCTACCGTTGCTGCGTAACGGAGGGTACCGGCGGGTTCAGCTTGATTGACCGGTACATGGCCACCTTATCTCCGTCAAGCGCACTGACTACAGTCGGGTCCGTCGGGCCCTTGAACGCAAAGATGTATACCGATCCACCGGTGTAGGTGAAGATATAGCTCCCCTTTACATCCTTGGTCTGAAAGTCCAGTTCGTACGAATTGTATTCGCCGATCTTCAGCGCATAACTGTGGGCCTCCATCTGGGTGCCGTAGGTCTTCCCGACCGCGAGGGTTGCCTTGTTGAAGTACGTGTCAAAATCTTCCTGAACGTTCTGGTCCAGGTCGATACTCAGGGAGTTGTAGGACGACGTATCGCCCGGAATCTCCATCGGGGAATAGAAGTTTGCAATATTCACCGTGTTCGGGCCATAGTCCCGGATACCCCCTTTGAGTACGTCCTGTCTCGACCAGTCACTCGGGTACGAGATCGTGACACCGTGGGGAAGGACAGCGGTGATCGCGGGAATGGCGGTCGTCTGCACAGGTGCTTTTAAGCCCTGGCCGGTAATTGGTGCCGCTGTGGTTACTGTGCCCGGGGATGCCGGCTGGGTGCATCCCGTGAAAATGACAGCAAACGCAAGGAGGAGGAGGACTCCTGCATACCAGATTGGAGAGATGTGCGAAGGTTTCATGACGATACCGCAAATTGGGCATTGACATGATAAGCGTTTGTTCAAAAATCAAAAAATGAGAGATCGATTGCACCCGGGGCATAAGGCCGTTCTGCCACACCGGCTTTTGTCGCGTGTGCAGGTAAGGTGAAAGACTATCGACCGTGAATGTCCTCGACGAACCGTGGAACCGGAACCGGTTCGTGACGCAGCGGGGCAGCCTCAACGGCATCTGATCTTTCCTGATTTTCGCAGACCAGGTTCTGATGTACGCACCATTGCCAGACGGCTATTCCCGGATACCGTCGAGGTAATGGTGCCGTCCGGCATGGATTGAATCAATGAGCGAGGTCTCGAAGATTTCGCCTTCGCCCACCAGCCGCTTTGTATACCCCATTTCGAAAAGGACACGGGCGAACTTCAGGGTGGAGGTGCGGTATTCCGGGGGCAGGGACGCACAGTACTTCGGCGAGATCCGGTACGTGTCCAGCACAAAGGCCGGATCGACCATCCCCGTTGTTCCAGCCACGATACCGGCCGCCCGTACAGGATCCTGCCGGATCAGTTCGCAGGTGGCCTCGTGGGCGGTAAGGAAGCGGGTGAGAACATCTCTCTTCTTCAGCATCTCCCGCATCACCACGATCCCGTAACTGGGATTGAAGGGCCAGAGCCGGTCCGGTGGCACGACCAGTCGCCCGTTGCCATACCGGGCCGCGGTGACGGCGAGCGCCGGCGTTCCGGCTGCTGTGGTGATCTCCCCCTGCTGCAGTGCATCGGAGAGGAAGTCGGCCCACGGGTAGTTCTTCACGGTAACATCAGAGATGCCCTGTTCGCGCAACAACTCGTTCACGATCACATCATGGATGGATCCTTTCGGTGGCGTCCCGATCGCCGTTCCGGAGAACTGCCAAAGGAACTCCCGCATGTCCCGGCACTCTGCGAGGGTACGGGTTTCCGGGCCGGCGATCATCACCGTCCCTTCCACGTGTCCGCCTGCAATGCAGGCGAGCTCAAGACCGCGGTCGATCCCGATGATCACCGGAGGGAGCCCGATATAGCCGAGATCGAGCGTTCCCTCCTGCATGGCGCTGATGATGTCAGGCCCTGAGGCAAAGAGCTGCCACGTTACGTCCAGTCCCGCATCTTCGAGGAGGGATGTGCCCCGCAGCAGGAATGCGGTGTGGTACAACGTCGAGAGATGACCGATCCGGATTGTATTGTCCTCACCCGCCATGGCTCACCCGATCTTTCGTGTTACCATGCTGATCGCCTCGTCGATAACCGCAAGATCCGGGCGGAGCATGGCAACCGGGATGTCCACGATCTTCTCGACAATGGAGGCAAGGATCGGCGCGCAGATGATGCCGGCTGCCCCGTCCTTCTCCGCCCGCGCCGCGGCAATGATGCACTCCTCAAGGGAGTTTGCGGAATAGCCCCGTATGGCAAACGTCCTGCCACCGCTCTCCACCTCGCGCCGTTCCATGGTGTCGAGGAGAAACCGTGCGGCAATGATGGCAATGAAACTGTTCTTTGGTGGTTCAAGAAGTGCAACAATCTTCTTGATCGTTGAGAGCCGGGGATCCCGTTCTCCCACCGTGATCTTGTAGAGGGTTGACGACGGGATGCTGGTGAGTTCCGCCAGTTCTTTCACGGTCATACCCTTCTTCGCCAGTTCCTCGTTCAGGGCCGTGGTGAAATCGATCTCAAAGATCCTCTTTGACAGCATATTATCCTTTATGTCTCACTATAAAGATTATAATTATTACTATAAGGTTAATTATTTTGCAAAATTGGAAACTTATATCAACCATCTGTTCCATGATCATGCGATGCACAGCGATCAGACGTACGAGATCACAATACTCCCCGGCACCAACCGCGATGGGGAGAAGGAGGGGTTCGACCGGATTGTCATCCGCCCGGGCGACACACTCTCCATTGTCGGGCCCACCGGGTCCGGGAAATCCGCGTTAATCAACGATATCGAAGTGCTGGCGCAGGACGACACCGCCACCGGGCGCAGCATCCTCGTTGACGGTGCGGAGCCGCCGGAAGAGATGGTTCGCGATCCGGCAAAGAAGCCCATCGCCCTCCTCACCCAGAACACCCGGGTCATCGCTGACCTCACCGTGGCCCGTTTCCTCGCACTCCACATCCGGGCACGCGACAGCTCGGCGAATCAACTCGTCACCCGTACCGTGGACCTGGCAAACGAGTTCACCGGGGAAAAGGTCAGTGAAACAATGCGGATGAGCGCACTCTCCGGGGGCCAGACCCGGTCGCTCCTGATTGCCGATGCGATCCTGATCGGCCGTACCCCCATTCTCCTGCTCGATGAGATAGAGAATGCGGGGATCAACAAGGAACGCGTGATTGCCTGCCTCCGCGAGTACCAGAAAGCGGTGATCTTCGTCACCCACGACCCGTACCTGGCCCTGATCACGGACCGCCGCATCGTCATGAGAAACGGGGCGGTATCAGCGGTGCTCGAACCGCAGGACCATGAGCGGGAGATCCTAAGAACGGTCTCCGGGATGGACACGTTCCTCTGGGACCTCCGCGAGCAGATCCGCCGCGGAGACCTGATCACCAGATCAGAGGATTCACCAAAAAAGACAGGAGTGTATGCATGAAACTCGTTATCGTTGCCGGACCTCCGAGCGCCGGAAAGACCGCAGTCATCCGCCAGATCATCAGGAAATTCAACAAGACAGACAAGACCGCATTTCTGAAGATCGATGTGGTCCGGGCCTTTGAAGACGAAGAACTCCACGAGGAGTTTGGTATCCCGACAAAGAAGGTCTACTCGGGTGACCTCTGCCCGGACCACATGGGTATCATGGTCCTGAGGGACGCAATCAAGTGGGCCGAAGAACTGAAGGCCGGCATCCTGATCGTTGAGAGCGCGGGGCTCTGCCTCCGGTGCACGCCTTACACCACGCAGGCATATGGGATCGCAGTCCTTCCTGCAGTCTCCGGGAGCAACGCTCCCTTGAAGATGGCACCGCTCATCGCCCTTGCCGACTCGGCGGTGGTAACAAAGACCGATCTCATCTCGCAGGCAGAGAAAGAGGTCTTCCGCGAGTGCATTCACAGCGTTGTCCCGACAATCGACATCATCGAGACCAACGCGGTGCAGGGAACCGGTCTGCGGTACCTGATGCAGGCGATCGCAAAGCACCCGGAGATCACGGATGCGGATACCATCTCCCTCCGGGGCACGCCGCCCCTCGGGGTCTGCACGATCTGTATCGGCAAGAAGGAGATCGGGTGGCAGCACCACTTCGGTGTGATCCGGCCGCTGGAAGAGGCAGACAACATCTACCGGGGGGACTAAAGCCCATGGCATGGGAACCTCCGGGGAAGGACTGCGGAGCGTGTGGCCTGCCGAGCTGCAGCGATTTTGTCAATGCCGTCAGGAAGAAGAAGAAAGCCAACGAGGACTGCACGTTCTTCTCTAATGGTAAAAACGAGCGAATAACCGAGACATGCTACGCCAGCACCGATGTAACGGGTGTAACCTATGATTTCATCATCCGGGCCTTCCCGGGCGAACCCTCGGCCCGTAAGTTCATCGTACCCTTCCGGGCGGATCTCGTCGAAAAATGGGACATTAAAAAGGGCGACCTGGTCACCGGCCGACCCGCAGGTCCCGGCTGCCCGCTCTACCATGCCCTGCGGGTCCTCTCGGTCAACCCGGTCACCGGTGTAATTGAATGCCACACGGTCGGCCCGCTTGCCGCACGCAAAGAGACGGCACACGACGTGCAGGCCTACCACGTCCATGCATTTGAGGGCATTGCCGAGACCGTCCTCCGGCCGCCTACGCTCGGGCTCCGGCAGCGGTTTCTCCCGGGCTACTGCATGATCAACCTCGCCCATACGGCGCTCGTCAACATGGTGCTCAAGAAGAAAGACGGGGTGCACGTGCGGGTGGAAGATATCCGCATTCTCTAAATGATACCCAAGTACCGCGTCCGGTGTGTCGGGGGAGGGGAGATCGTGGATGATCTGTCCACGCTCTCCTGCCCCCACGGGCACAACTCTCTTCTCAGGGCAGAGTACTGCAGCCGCCGGTTGCACCTGGCCCCGCATGAGGGGATGTACCGGTACCTCTCCTGGCTCCCGGTGACCTCCCCGCTCCTTCCCGCGGGGGGCCCGGTCTCATTTGACGGGGGTGCACTTGCCCGGGAACTTGGTCTCTCCCACCTGCAGGTCTCCTTATCGGGATACTGCCCGGAACGGGGAGCTCATCTGACCTCGGGCTCGTTCAAGGAACTGGAGGCCTCGCCGACCATGCAGCGGCAGGCAGAACTGGGCGGGAAGATCCTGGTGATCGCATCCGCCGGCAACACCGGCCGCGCCTTTGCGGAACTCTCGGCCCGGTGCGGCAGACCGGTTGTGATTGTGGTTCCCGAACAAGCCGTACCCCGCCTCTGGACCACGACACCGGCAGAGAACATCTTCCTCGTGGCCGTGCACGGGGACTATACGGATGCCATCAGCGTGAGTAACACGCTTGCAGCGGTCCCGGGGTGCGTACCGGAAGGCGGGGCGAAGAACATCGCCCGCCGTGACGGCATGGGTACCGTGATGCTCGAAGCTGCGGTCACGGCAGGAAGGATCCCGGACCATTACTTCCAGGCAGTCGGGAGCGGCACCGGGGCCATTGCTGCGTGGGAAGCGGCACTCCGGCTGATCGGCGATGGCCGGTACGGGTCCTGTCTCCCCCGGCTCCATCTCGCCCAGAACGAACCGTTCACCCCCATGGTCTCGGCATGGCAGGAGCGCCGGCGGGAACTCATCCCGGAAGAGGACATGCCGGACGCTGCGGAGCGGGTGAAAGGGGTCATGGCCGATGTGCTGACCAACCGCACCCCGCCGTACGGGATACAGGGCGGGCTCTTCGATGCACTGACAGCAACGGACGGCACGATGTACAGCGTTTCGAATGCAGCGGGGTCCGATGCAATGAAACTGGCACGGGAGACGCTGGATATCGACCTGGACCCGGCAGCGGCCGTTGCCACCGCAGCACTGGTGCAGGCTATAGAAAAGCATAGGGTAAAACCGGACGACCATATTCTCCTGAACATCACGGGAGGGGGATACGAGCGGATACGGGAAGATTTTACCCTGCATCCCCTCACGCCGGCCATAACGACAGGGCCGGATGAGCCCCGTGACGCACTCGTGGAACACCTCAGGGAATGGATTGCACACCATGGACGAACGCCAGATCATCGCTGAACTCAAAACGCAGGGGATCGACCTTGTCAGTTCCATACCCTGCGACAAGGCAAAAGGGCTCTTCTTCTCGCTGCCGGAGGAGTTCCGGCACATCGGTCTCACCCGCGAAGAGGATGGCGTGGGGATCTCGGCCGGGGCTTACTTTGCCGGGGCCCGTCCGCTCATCGCACTCCAGAGTTCCGGCCTCGGGAATATGTTAAACGCGATCCTCTCGCTCACCGCCACCTACCGCCTCCCGCTCCCGATCCTTGCCAGCTGGCGGGGCGGGGAGACGGAGACGATCCCGGCGCAGATCCCCTTCAACCGCCCGCTTCCAAAGATCCTTGAGGCTGCCGGAATCGGGCATACGATCATAACGGACCCGGACAACGCGGGGGCAATAGGAGAGGCAGTTGCCGGGGCATACCGGGAGAAACGCCCGCATGTCATCCTGTTCAGCCCCGACTGTATCTGCGAAACGGGATATACGGGGAGTCCCCCGGCTCGTTCACCGCGCCCGTTTGCATTCTGTTACGAGCGGGACTGGCACACGCCGGTCCTGACCCGGTTCGAGGCAATCCGTGCCGTCACCGATCTCATCGATGACGAGATCCTGATCTCCAATATTGGTGTACCATCCAAGGAGCTCTATGCGGCACGGGACCGGCCGGAGAACTTCTACATGCTGGGCAGTTACACGCAGGCGTCGGCCATCGGCCTTGGGATCGCCAAGGTCCGGCCCGGCCGCCGGGTCATCGTGCTGGACGGCGACGGGAGCCTGCTGGGCTCATCGATCCTCCCGGTCATCGCAGCAGCCGCACCGAAAAACCTGACGGTGATTGGGCTTGACAACGGCGTCTTCGGGAGCACGGGCAGCCAGCCCCGCCCGGGTTGTGATACGGCAGACCTCCGGCTGATGGCCGCAGGGGCCGGGTTCGAGCAGACGTTTACTGTGCACGAGCCCTGGGAACTGGAAGCGGCACTCCGGGCATCGGCCCGGTCCGGGCCATCATTCATCCACCTGCGGATCCTGCCGGGCAACAGTGCGGTGCCCAACATCCCACTCAGCCCGGCACAGATCCGGGACCGGTTCATGGATACGCTGGCAAGAGGCCCGTAAGCAAGAGTCTTGGCGATGCGATGCCCGGCCTTGACGTGCGCTGACAATAGAAGAGATCCTGGCAGCCCGCGGGCGGTAGAATCCGCATCCGTTTTTTCCCTTGCGTCCCCACTACCTTTTTCCCGGATCCCGGACTGCACGGCGGTCTCAAACACCGGCACATTGAGCATGAGATCACGGGGAGGACTGCTTCAGTCCGGTTTTGCATTCCCGCTATCGGCCTTCTTTTTATTATACGTGCAGAACGACCCGCACCGGTTGCACTTCCCCTCGCTGCAGGGCTCGATATGGATCGTCACGTTGGCCCGCGGGAACTCGAGCAGGAGATCGGCTTCCAGGTGATCGGCGAGATCGTGCGACTGCACCACGGTGATCTCGCCCGACATCACCAGGTGGAACTCGATGAAGACCTCCGGGCCTGACCTCCGGGTCTTCAGGCCGTGGAACCCCGCGTAGATGCTGGCATGCTCGCAGATGATCTCGGTGATGCGCTGGTTGTCCGCATCCGGGAGGCTGTGATCGATCAGGTCAGCGAGCGAGCGGCGCGTGAGATCGTAGGCCGCCTTCATGATCACGACCGCGACACCGAGCGCAACGAGCGAGTCAAGGAGGGCGATACCGGTCAGTTTGATCAGGATGAGTCCGAACATCACACCGGCCGAGGTATAGACATCGGTCCGCAGGTGCCAGGCATCGCTCTCGAGCGCAATGGACTCCGAGAGTTTGGCCACTTTCATGAGCCGGTTCGAGACATACAGGTTCATGAGGGCCGATACACCCATGACGATAATACCAAGGATGAGCAGGTCCGGGGAGGTGGCTTCGGACTCCCCCCCCAGCAGTTTCTTGGCCGATTCCCAGATGATCAGGATCGCAGCGACAAAGATGAGCAGTGCCTCGATCAGGCCGGAGATATCCTCAAACTTCCCGTGCCCGAATGAATGGTCAGCATCGGGGGGTTCTGCGGCTTTCCGCACCGAGAAGAAGGCGATGACGGCGGCGATCAGGTCCATCGAAGAGTGGATCGCCTCAGAGATGATACTGACCGATCCGCTGGCAAACCCGATCACGAACTTCAGCAGGACAAGAACGGTGTTGGAGATGACCGAGAGCCGTGCGGTATTGGATTTCAGTTTGTCGAGTGACTCTTTATCGGGCGGGAGGGTATCCATGGATATCTCAATACCCATCGACTTCTGGTTTCATGAAGATATGGGAAAAACAGGGTAATTCAGTACAACCGGTCGCTGGAAATGCTTCCGGGCACGCCGTTTACCGGATACCGGTTATTCTTTCGTTTCGTGCAGGTTTTTATCCAGTCCCTGCCTCTTCTTCAGGCGTTCGATCATCGCAAGGGCCCTCTGCTTTGCCGCCCGTTCGCCATCATCAGCCGGCTCCCAATAGGGCTGCGTGACGGTCCACGTCAGTTTCCCGCTCAGGGGCGGTTGCGGGAATGCACCTGGATCAGAGAGCATCTGTCCCCGGAACTCCACGGGAGTTTCCTGGAAGCAGGACCAGACTGCTTTTTTGATCACGGACTCATCCAGGAACTGGCAGTCCACGAGCGTCAGCTGCTCCCGGAACCGCGTGATGAATTCCATCGGGACATTGTAGAGTACTGCCGTCAGCCCCTTCGTATCGATGATACGCTTCTTCTCATCCACGCCGTTTTTTAAAAGCGCCTTGATCGCATCGCCGGTCTTGTGCCCCTCGGACTCGGGGCCGCCGAGGATGAGGTAGCGGATGTTCGGGTTGGCAACAATATTGCAGATCAGTTTCTCGATACCGATATTGGCTGTCTGCAATGTCCCGGAGAGTGCGGCCCCCGTCTCCACACCTGTCCGCACGAGCTTCTCGATCTCGGGCGGGATCTCTTCGGCATCGTACGTAAGGATGATGATAACGGCTGCCGGGGAATAGTCGTTCCCTCTCAGGTACCGCCCTTCTTCAGGAGGATATTCCGGATGTGGTTTTACTTTAAGCATGGGCACTTCCGAATGTTGCGTCAATCCACCGGATGATCTCATCCCGCACCTTCCGGAACCCGGCCCGGACTTCCTCATCAGACCCTTTGAATGACGAAGGGTCCGGAAAACTCTGGTGGATTACTTTTTTAGCGCCCGGGAAGAACGGGCAGGCTCCCTGCGCAGAGTCGCAGACCGTAACCACCGTCTCAATCCCTTTCCCGAAGAACTCATCGAGGAGTTTCGACCGGTGCCCGGAGATATCGACACCAATCTCCTGCATCACCGCGATTGCCATCGGATGAACACGGGTTGCTTCCGTTCCGGCGCTGAACGCCTCGTAGAGGTCCGCGTACTTCGCGTTCATGTACCCTTCCGCCATCTGAGACCGGGCGGAGTTGTGAGTGCAGATGAAGAGGATCTTCTTTTTCATGATGACACCGTTTTCCTTTCACCGCGGCGATGTGCTGCATGTGCCACTATTCTTCCCGCCATACCATTTCGTCCTGAGCCAGAGCGATACGTTCACAAGCGCGATCAGCACCGGCACCTCCACAAGCGGGCCGATGACCGTGGCAAATGCAACCGGTGACGCGATGCCGAAGACGGCAATCGCAACCGCGATCGCGAGCTCGAAGTTGTTGGATGCAGCGGTGAACGAGAGCGAAGCGGACTTCGCGTAATCGACCCCGAGCCGGTGCGCCATCCAGAAGCTGACAAAGAACATGATCACGAAGTAGAAGAGCAGCGGGACTGCAACCCTGACCACGTCAAACGGCACGTTCACAATATACTCACCCTTGAGTGAGAACATCACGATGATCGTAAACAGCAGGGCGATGAGCGTGATAGGCGAAATCTTCGGGATGAAGACCTGCTCGTACCATGCCTTTGACTTCACGCGGAGCAGGGTGTAGCGCGTGACCATCCCGGCAATGAACGGGATGCCGAGATAGATGAAGACACTTTCAGCGATCTGGAGCATGGTGATCGAGACCGCCGAACCAACCCCGATGCCGAGCAGGGGCGGCAGGTACGTGATGAAGAACCACGCATACACCGAGTAGAAGAAGACCTGGAAGAGCGAGTTCAGACCGACAATAGCTGCACAGTACTCGCAGTCGCCTTCGGCCAGATCGTTCCAGACGATCACCATCGCGATGCACCGGGCGATACCAACGAGAATCAACCCGTACATGAACAGCGGCTGGTCCCGCAGGAAAATAACCGCAAGGGCAAACATCAGTACCGGCCCGACAATCCAGTTCTGGACAAGCGAGAGGCCGAGGACCTTGGTGTTCTGGAATACCTTCCCGAGTTCCTCGTACTTTACCTTTGCGAGCGGAGGGTACATCATCAGGATGAGCCCCGCCGCGATCGGGATCGAGGTGGTCCCGACCGAAAGGCCGGTGATAAGTGCCGGTACTGCAGGCAATAAGTACCCGATGGCAATACCGGCCGCCATGGCAAGGAAGATCCAGAGGGTCAGGTAGCGGTCAAGAAAGGAGAGTCTCTTCGGGGTATCCATGATTTCACCTTTTTATTTCAGCACAGATTTTTGTTGATCATTCACGGCACGGTACTCTTTGAGCAGGACGGGGCCATAGGCTTCCCGCAGGGAGGGAGGGATGAAATTGGCCTTCCCCACCTCTTTTAAGAGAGCGGGCATCAACTGGTCGTCACGGGTCAGGTTCATGGCCTGCACGGTGGCGATCGCATACTTAAGCCCGGCAAGGCCGAAGGTTTTTTTATTCACCGTGATCGCCTTTACATCGAAGAGTGCGTCCGCCTCACAGGGAGATCGTTCATCATGCATTGCCATCACTTCTCCCCGCAGTCGCAGGCCGGTTCCTTTGAACCCCCGCAGCAGGAGCCATCGTCCCCGCCGCAGCTGCACTCGGTGTCCATATCCTTTCCCCGCAGCGCAGCACCGATCATTGCCCATGCACAGCCCACCCCGCTCTGCACCGTGATCGCCTGCACGGGGCAGTTCTTTGCACAGGCTCCACATTCCATGCAGGCAGAAGGCCGGGACAGTTCCACATGCTCTTTTCCTTCGGCAAAGACCGCGTGCGGACAGACCTGCGTACAATGTTTGCAGTTGATGCACCGGTCAGGATCGTAGGTGAGACTCGTTTCAGTATAACAGGACATAATCAGATCACCCCGAGAAGGCGGCTTATCCCAAGAATGGCACCGAGTACAACACCGAGAACAGCCATCGCTGCCATGATCGGGACATACCGGAAGATCTCCTTCTTCACACCGGTCCGCGAGGTGAAGGTCGTGGCCCCGGTAAAGTTCAGGGCAATGTACGCCACCACCGCGGGCATGACGAGGAGGGCCGTAACCGCTCCCGCGGCGTTCGCCCAGAACGGTAACGCGGGATTTGTGCCAAACGCATAGGCAAACGGAAGCGAGACCACGAGCCCGAGAAGGAGGCCTTTACTAGAGAAGTCCTGCGTGGGGATATATGGCAGGAGTGCCGGGATGAGAACGGTCCCGGCAAGGACGGCAGATAGTGCCGCAAGCGCTGCCACCGGTCCGGCAAGGAACCAGAGGACGATCGCAACAATGACCATAGGAAGAGCAATGTGCACGAACTCCACGGGAATCAGGACGAGGCGGTCTGAAAGCGGGAACTCCACCCGGCGCATCACCGGGGTTGCCGTGTGACTTTTCAGGTACTCCGGCAGGTCACGGGCCCGGACCGGGCCGAACTCCACGAGGAACTTTGTTCTCCGCAGCACATCAGGCCACGAGACCCCCGGTGCTCCCAGCTGGGGCACGATGATCTTCCGGTGGCTCACAACCCCGGAGAGGTTTGTGGATTCTATGCGCCGGACCAGTTCGTCCGTGCCGAACGTCCCCTTCCCCGCAGCGCACCAGACATTGATCCCTCTCGTGTCCAGCACTAGGATCCATCCATCGATGCCGGCGAGCGCCGACCGGAGGGCATCAAAGCTGAGCGTGTAGTTCGCCGATGCAAAGACCGGGGATTCGGCCGTGGGATTACCGAGCCGGTACAGGCCGGGCACGACCCGGTGGCTCTCCCGCTTCCAGCCCCAGCGTGCAAGGACGTGGTCGAACCGGTTTGTGGGGGTGATCGTACTCGTTGCGGTGCGAATCTCCCGGTCTGCGGGATTCGCTGACTGGCAACCGCAGGACGCGGCCTGCGGGCCGGGGGTGCATGAGCAGGATGCTCCGGCAGAGGGATCGTTCACATCACTATTGTTCTTTTCATGGGGATTATCGGTCATAGATTACTCCTCGGTGAGGGTCATGTGGACTGCTGCCACCACCCGTTCGATCTCATCGTACTGCACATCCGCCATCCCGTTCTTCTCGATCCCGAGTTCGGTGGCGATGATGTGGACATCCGGCACCAGACCGGCAGCGGTGAGTTTTTTGGTGGCACAGTGATCTGTGCACCCGTCGATCACGATCAGCCGGTCTGCACTTCCCGCATCCAGTCTGAGGGATTCTGCGGACCGCTTGCAGTTCATACACAGGAACATGCCGGGCTTTCGCTGCATTAAGAGCATTCCTGCCTGCGTGGTAAGTTTCCCGGTATTCGAGACGCCGGAGCAGGTGACGATTGCGTAGGTCATGGAGGTCCACTCGAAATTAGCAGGTCCCGCCGCACCCGCAGCCACACCCGCCATCTTTTCCGCCGGCCTTCTTCGGTTTTGCAAAGCCAGTCTTCCGGCCCGTACCCTTCCAGCACGCGGCAACGATCGTCTCGATATCGTCGTTCGTGTAATTTTTCGAGGGGCCTTTGGTGATACCGAGCTCGGTGATGATGAGGTGCTGGCCCACCGGGACACCCTGTGCCTCTGCGATCTTCTGTGCGCAGAGCATCGGGCAGCCATCGAGGATGACCACCTCATCGACCTTCTTCGCATTCGCAACCAGTGATTCAGCACCGATCGCGAGCAGTGAGGCACAGGCAATACTGCCATAGCCCTCTTCCGTCAGCTGCAGTGCTGCAAAATTGGTCAGTTGTCCGGTATTTGCCTGCCCGGCACAGGGGAAAATAATCCGTTTCGGTTCGTTCTGTCCGCATGAACAGGTGGATTTTTCTGCCATTTTTTCACTCCGTAAGCATGGATTTTATCTCATTCACGTCAGGCACCCGGCCTTCCGCAACAACTTCCCCGTTGATGAGGAGGGCGGGAGTAAGCATGACACCGCTCTCAACGATTGCATCCAGGTCTTCGACCTTCACCACGTCCGCCGTGATCCCGAGGTCTTTGACTGCCTGTCCGACATTTGCATAGAGGCGTGCGCACTTCGCACAGCCGGTTCCGAGAATTTCTATCTTTGTCATGATAAACACAAAACTCTGATTTCAAATTTTTTTGTATTGATCTTTCAAGACGCTTTTCCGGTATTCTTCCATCATCGCCCGGGCATACGCCTCTTCGACACCCCGCGGCACGTAATTGTAGATCCTGATCTTCTTCAGGAGTGCCTCACGGATGCCTGCGTCATTACCGGGATTCTGTTCTTGTACCGCGGCGATGCTCTCGTCAAGCATCGTGATGCCGGTCATGATCCCGGTGATGTTGATCTGCCGGATGCGACGGAGCGCATCGGCGGCACAGCAGGGAATGGTGTCGTTCTTCATGGTCACCACCCGATATTTCCGAAGATGAAGCCGGCCAAAGTCGAGAACCCGATCACGAGACCGGCATAGACCAGCGTCTTCTTTCCCCCGATGATCCGCCAGAGGACGAGCAGGCTCGGCAGGCTGACACTCGGGCCGGTCAGGAGCAGGGCAAGGGCAGGGCCTTTTGCCATGGACCCGGTGAGGTAGCCGAGCGTTGTACCTATGATCGGCACTTCAAGCAGGGTCGGCATGTAGAGGATGGCACCGAGCACTGCTGCAAGGAAGTTGGCCAGGAGCGAGTTGTCACCAAAGAATGGTTTGAACGTCTCGGCCGGGAGGAAGAACGAAAGCACACCGAGCAGGAACGTGCCGAGGATGAGGATCGGGAAGATCTTCTTTGTTAAGTCCCAGATCTCAAGTCCCCAGTCGGTAATCTCCTCCTTCGTGAAGTAGTAGATCAACAGGAAGGCAACAGCCATCGAAAGGCAGTACACAAGCAGGAGCCGGTAGAATACATCCAGGGCCGAGGTCCCGATAAGCAGGATCGCGACGAGGAAGATGAAGAATGCCGGGACCACCCATTTTGGCCGGGTATCTTCCTTTGCCATCACTGCCCTGCGGGCAGCGGCATGGGTCTTCGTACTTTCTTCATCGTGGGCGGGGAAGAGACTCATCATGATGAGCCCTATCAGGATGGAGAGGACGATTGCCGCCACCGCCCGGGCAATACCCAGGTCGAGCCCGAGCACCTGCGCTGTGTAC
This sequence comes from uncultured Methanoregula sp., assembly GCA_964592875.1. Lineage (GTDB taxonomy): Archaea > Halobacteriota > Methanomicrobia > Methanomicrobiales > Methanospirillaceae > Methanoregula. The sequence goes on along the minus strand of CAZQGG010000002.1, from coordinate 329,957 downwards.
ACAATGGCAAGGATGTTGATAGCGGGTCCCGCGTACAGGAACGTGATCGCGGGTCCGAGGCCGCTGCCTTTCTTTAAGATCCCCGCAAACATCGGGAGGATCGTGCAGCTGCAGACCGCGAGCACGGCACCGGAGACCGATGCAATCCCATAGGAGGTGGTCTTCTTCGTCTCGGGGCTGAAGTACTTCAGGATTGCATCTTTCTTGATGAAGGTGGCAATGGCTCCGGCGATAAAGAACGCCGGGATGAGGCAGGTGACCACGTGCTGCGAGAGATACGCAAACAGGGTCTCCCAGCCAAGCAGGAGCGAGCCGATTACAGGATCTGTCATTGAAGTACCTCACACCAGCGGGGGCGAGAATGTGGCCAGCAGGAGCATCCCCTCCGCTCCCGCATCGATGCGGTGCAGGATGTCGGCCGGCATGACCCCCAGCGTCCCGGGAACGTACGGGATCTCCTTCTTATCAAGTGTGCAGGTGCCGCTTCCCGCGAGCACATCGTGGATCTCCACCATGCCGGCATGCGTATGGCCGCCGATGGCGCAACCGGGATCGATCCGGACATGGTGGAGGCTCAAGCGGCCCCCGGTCTCGCTGCCCGTAACAAGGTGTTTCATGAATACGCCCGCAAAGGTCGCATGGGGAGCCCATGCAAGTGCGGAGGAATCCTTCTCATTGTCCGTGAGCACGATACGATCTTTTTCTCCCGGTGCCGTGCAGGGCGTGGTGGTGGTATCCATGAGGGTCACCTCATTTCAAATTTTATTGAATTAATGTGAACAGGGCAAGGTTATATATCTTTTCATTTCAGATTAATTTGAAATGAAGCGTGTGAGCTGTGCCTGCTGTGGGCCTGAAGGTAAAAACAATGCCGGGGGGAAGGGGCCGGAGATCCCCGAGCAGATCCAGAAGGAGCTTGATGCCATCGGGGGATTTACGGCTCTTGCCGGGCGTGTTCCCGATGCGGCTCACTTAGAAGAGATGAGCAGGATCTACCACTCGCTCTCCGACCCGCTGCGGCTCAGCATCCTCTACCTTATCCGCGACCAGCCGCTCTGCGTCTGCGTCATCAACCGCTTCACACGCCTCTCCGGCTCGAAACTCTCCTATCACCTGAATATCTTAAAAGAGAACGGCCTGATCGAAGGCGAGTACCATGGCAACTGGATCATCTATTCGCTGACGGATACCGGACGGGAATTTATCCGGTGATCCTGTCATTTCCGTTCGTCAGGCACCGCAGTTACGATCTTCCGGATCACCGGCACGTTTGCTTCGTTCAGTTTGTAGATCTTGTGGCTCGAACGATAGTAGGATTCGATGAGCCCGCCGTCTTTGAGTTTTTTCAGGTTATAGGAGATAAGGCTCTGCGGCTCCTGGAAGATATACCAGAACTCGCAGACACAGTGATCCCGGAGAAGGAGCATCAGGCAGATCTTCAGGCGCAGCGGGTGGTCGAGCAGTTTTATGTACTCCAGCAGTGTGGTGACGGAGTCACGCTCAAGCATCTCCTTCTCCTGCCGGAGTTCGTCTTCCCAGTCACTCCGGAGGGCGCAGTCGGCCGGGCAGCAGCGGGCGGTTGCCATAGGTAAGGATTTGGCGGGGGAATGAAAAATGTTCGTGCTTTTACTTTTTTCGATTTCTGATAACCTGTCGGAAGTCGAAGAACCTGTGGTCTCTTCCCCTGCTTCAGGTCTGAGGGTTTGTCGGATACCGAAGAACCGGCGGTTCATCTCGGATTTCAATAAATTTTGAAATCCGGTTCCGGGATATATATCGCTACACTTCCCACGCATCAAACACAGTGAGATTCATGGATTACGAGATTGCGAAGATTGCAAAAGTAACCGGCAAATGCCCGGCCTGCGAGGACTATGCTGAAAAGAATTCCACAATGCCCGCGAAGATCGCGGTGATGGCCTGCGAGGGTGCCTGTGCCCGGGGTGAGGTGGCCCGCCGGGCGGCAAACCTCGTCGCCCACCGGCTCGCCCGTGATGAGACCGTGCGGATCTGCCTGGGCGGTGCGTTCACGAAGGACACCGGCCAGCGGAACCTTGTGCGCCGGGCGGAAAAGGTGATCGCCATCGAGGGCTGCTTCATCAACTGTTCCTCACGGATGATGGAAGGCGTGCTTCCGGAACTGAAGCCGGAGATTGTCCGGGCTGATCTCATCTACAACCTTGACCTCCCGTTCGGGATCGATGAGGTGCCGGACGCGATGTTTGCGACCTGCGCACACCAGGTCGCAGAAGCGGTTGTGAAGGATTGCCTGAAGGGATCACCGGCGGGAACTCCTGCATCCTGCCAGCCACCTGAGTGCGGTACCGGCCCGGCAGGGGGTTGTGGGTGCAGCACGAGGCCGGTATCCTGCAGCAGCGCGGAACCTGCCCCGGGAGCAGACACCAGTGGATTCCTCCCGCCGGATGTCGTGAACGTCCGCTGGGAGGGGGGCAAACGGTTCCGGGTCGGGAACTCACATGGCAACGGCTCGTATATCCTCGAAGAGGGGACAGACGAATGCTCGCCCTGCGATTCCTTCATGGGTGCCGTGGGAGCGTGCGCAAACCTATTGGTCATCGTGCAGCTCCAGAAACGCGGGATCGTCCCGAACGTACTGAAGACGCAGGTATCCGGCACCCGGAATACCGGGCTCCCGGTGGCGTGGACGCGGATTCACGTGACGTTCTCCCTTGATACGGATCTTGATGACACAGAAGTGAACGCGATCCTTGAACGGGCCATGACCGTCACCTGCCCGGTTGCCGTCACGCTGCAACCGGCCGTTGTTATGACGTGGGAATTACGGCGCGTGAAAGGGAATTAATTTTTTAAGGAGATACAAAAATGGCGTATGACAACCTCTCCCCCTGTACTGCTGAAGCACTCCGCAGTGTCAGGCAGGTGATGATCAACGGCATTATGACCGGCTTTTCCGGCCTCGATGAGAGTATCGCTGCCGTGTATAACGAGAACCTCACGAGCGAGGGCGCGATCCGGGCTTCCCTGATGAACCGGATCCGGATCTCGAATTACATTCCCCCGCGTGCCGAAGAATTGTATGCAGCGGCGTTGATGGAAGAATATCACAAAGCCGTGCTGAAACGTGTTGCGGGAAAACCGGGAACTGAATAAACCGGGTGATTCACCGCCAAAATGGACTGCCATTGCAGAAGAACGGAGTCCTCTTTTTTTAAAGAGATGCGGGTGAACCGGGGGGTCAGACCCGCTTCGTACCCGTCACCAGGTAGAAGGTCAGCGAGCTGAAGAACTGCCCGGCTGCATCGGCCCGCTCCTGTGCTTCTGACCAGGCATCTGCCTCTTTGGAACTGACAATCCCGGCCTGGACCACAAGAGAGACGGTGGTCTCCAGATCGAAGACCCTGCGGGCGAGCGGCAGGCTGGTGATCACCAGACTCATCGGTATCACGTCGACATCGCGGAGGCCGGCGCGGGAAAACGCGGCATACAGGGATCGCCCAGCCCACCCGGACGGGATACGGTCGCACCAGAAGTTCAGGATCCTGCGGGTCACCCCAGGGTCACCGGGAGAGAGAACAAAGGTCTCCCAGTCTGGTTCAAAGACCACGACTCTTCCGGCAGTGCGGGTCACCCGGGCCATCTCTAAAAGAACGATCGCGGGATCTTTTGTGTGCTGGAGTACGCGGTCTGCCCGTATGGCATCGAAGGTATCGTCGGCAAATGCAAGGCCCGATGCATCGCACAGCGCGTAGTCGAGAAGCGGACTGCCAAGACCGTCACGGGACCGCGCCGAGGCAAGCATCGTGCTGCTCACATCGATGCCGATGACCTGACCGGCCGGCCCGACCATGCCGACAAGGATTGTTGCATCCACACCGTTTCCGCACCCGATCTCAAGCACCCGGGCTCCCGGCCGTATCCCGAGTCTCTGGTAACTCTGGCGTTTGCATTCCTGGAAAAACGGCATGGAATGGATCAGGTCAAGATACGAGACAAAGGAGAGGGCATCTCCTGCGCCGTCAACAACGGCAAAACCGGAAGCAAACGAGTCCATGGCATTCACGAATGTTTTTGACTACTACTATTGCGGGTTTTGCCATTTCAAAATTTGGCAATACTGCTTCAGGATAATCGGAGCGGGACAAAGGGTGTCAGCGGGGAGAGTATCGCGGCAACGGGATCATCTGCCCGCGTCATTTCTGCCGGATAAAAATATTCTCAATCGGGACGCCGAACAGGTCGGACATCCGGAAGGCGAGGCTCAGCGAGGGATCGTAGCGCTCGTTCTCGATCGCGATGATGGTGTGTCGTGTGACACCAAGTTTCTCCGCAAGCTGTTCCTGCGTGAGTTCGTGCACAGCCCGGAAGATCCGCAACTTGTTCTTCATGGCCCGTGCCCGCGGAGCGTATGCGAGTAATACACCGAAGTTGCCACGTACACGATGGCAAGCGTAACGAGGACCGCGGCGATGGTCAGGCCGGCCTGATCGTAGTTGTTGCCGGGGCTGCTGGCCGTTATGAGGACAATGCCGATCACGGCAAAGAGGATTGCGGTGGCGTTCAGGGTCAGGCTCGCGGCTTTTAGTCCCACGAGACTTGTCCATTCGTCTTCGATAACGGGACTGACGCTCCGTTTGAGGTACCAGATGAGGACGCCTGCGACACACATGGAGATAACGGCAATCGCTGCAATCCCGGACGTTACTCCGTACATGACGCCGGCCATCATGGCGATGAAACAGATGGTCCCGGCAATAATTGCATGGTTTTTCTGCATGGTCACATCCTCATTCAGATCGCGTAGACCACGATGATCCCGATGGTCATGAGGATGCACGCACCCATCCAGAGCGCGGTCCGCACGGGTGAGCCGGGGATCTTGGTGTCCGCAACCGAGTACGAGACGATGAAACCCATGTAGCAGATTATGTACAGGATGATCTGGGACGAGAGCTCAGCTGCCGGGACAAGAAGAATATTCTTAAGGACCATAATGAGCAGGAGAAGACAGATCCCACCGGTCAGTGGGACAATGATCCGCCCGTGCTGGAATGCTGGGGCGATGCGGCTGCAGAAGCCGGTCATGGGAAGCCCACCTTACCACATATATACTTACGAGAAGTCATGTTAAGTATTATCTACATTATGGCATTAAAACTTACCATCTCCGGGGGGATGGGACGAAAAAAAGGATTTGTATTAGAAAATGTGGCAGGGAAGAGATGATCCCCTCAGGGAATTTTTAGATTTGTAAAAAATATTTTTTTATGAAATAGCAAGACATCACCCCCTCCCCAATTCCAATCAATGGGGGGGTCAACACATACCCCCCTGGCACATGGCGGGGGGGTCGGATCGGTTTTGAACGCAAGGGGTGGGGGGGTCGACCGTTGACCCCCCTCTCCAAAACTGGGATGTACGCACTATTGCACGCGGTTTTTCCGGTCTTCCGGATCATTGCTCCGGTGGAAGGGGGCGTTTCTGACCTACCCAGAAATGGTAAGGGGGGGGAGGGGTCGGCCGGCAACCCCCCCACCCCCATGCAGGGGGGGTCGGATCGATTTTAAACGCAAGAGGGGGAGGGGGTCGACCGCTGACCCCCCCTCAACACGTCCCGGACCGGGCCGGAACATTCATCGGGCTGCTCGCGGGCCATCCCCCAAAACCGGAGATATGAGAATTATAGTTCCCAAAATGAGAAATATATTTATCTAAATGAGAAACATATGTTACATTGAAGCCCTATGAGAAAGAACACCTACTATGCACTGGTCGCCTGCGTCATTGCCGCCATGGTATTTGCCGTAGGACTCGCCATGACAACCGGCAACCCGCTGATCCCGGCGATCCTCATCATCGCCGGGATTGGTATCGTCTACCTCGGAAAACAGCGGGTTGTCGATGTAATGCAGGACGACCTCTCGGACACCATCTATGGAAAAGCCGCCTCCGGCGCCCTCCTCGTCACCATCGTCCTTGCCACCATCATCTTTGCCGGAACCATGACCTTCTACTTCAACTCCGGGTATGGCGGCGGGTTCCATACGTTTGCCAACGGGTCGGTCAGCGTGACCTTCATGCACGATGCAACAATACCGGGCCAGGCAGTCTACCACGACACCTACCTGATCGTCGACCCCGCCAACCCGACCGGCACCGATTTCTGGGGACTCGATATGCTCTTCAAGAACGGGCACCAGGCCCTGGAGTTCCCGTGTATATTCGGGATCGGCATGGGCTTCACTGTCGTCCTGCTCGCAGTCCTCTATGCGGCATTTTCTTATTATTACACCAGGAAATATGAGGTATAGGCCCCATGAAGAACAAGATCAAGGTGTACCGGGCAATGCGGAACATGACGCAGGAGGAGCTTGCCGGACAGCTCCGCGTCACCCGCAGGACCATCAACTCCATCGAAGGCGGGAAGTACAACCCCTCCATCGAGGTTGCCTTCCGGATGGCACAACTGTTCGATATCCCCGTCGAAGATCTCTTCAGCCTCGATGAGGAAGAATAAGATCCTTTTTTTCAACGCGTTCCTGTACGATACCCGGCCCGGAGCCGGTCACCGGGATATATGCAGGACCGCGTGTGTGTTTTCACGGGGACATCGGGCGTTCACGCAACCGTCACCACCGGGTTCCCGCCGGCACATAGTTATTCTGGTATTTCCCGCAATCGTGCATCAATATTTTTGCAATTTGCCAAAAAGTTTATACACAATGCACAATAAACTGTGCATGTCAGCCTATGAACAAGAAGACACTCGTTATCGGCAGCCTTTTGGCTGTCGGGATATTTGCCGTCCTCGTCTGCGTCGGCATGGTCACCGGATTCTCGGTTGCAAAACCGTTCATCTCCGTTGACCCGGTGAGCGATAAGAACATTGGAGACCAGTTCACCATTACCGGTACCACCAGCCTTCCGGCCGGCACGGAAATGCTGGCGGAAGTCTATCCCGCATACTATGAAGACCAGAAGGGGACCGGGAGCGGTGAATTCACCGGGGCTACGGGAACCATTACCATCGCCGGAGGCACCGGCGGTGTCAACACCTGGGACTTCCCGCTTGACACCTCGACATTCCAACCCATGGAATACCTCGTAACGATCTCCTCTTTCAAAGGTGACCATGCAAAAGGAGATTATACGAGGGGCGATATCTCCGGCACCACCAGGTTCACCCTGCACCCGGGGTCAGGTGCCGGTACATCCCCCACTACAGATCGCGCGGTTGCGGGCGGTATCCTCATCGATCCCATCCATGACACGACCGCCGGAGATTCCCTTGTCGTAACCGGTAAGACCAACCTGTCGGCCGGCACGGCACTCACCGTGAAAGTGATCCCGGTATCCATGGAAAATAGCCGCATTGTCGGTGATTACAAGAACCCGGAGCTTGAAGCAGTGACAAAAGTTGTCACCGGCTCAGGCCCGAACAACCTCTTCTCCGTCTCCCTCGATACCCGGCTCCTTTCCGTCTCGGACCATATCATTACGCTCTCCGATGGAACCGTCACCGGCACAGCACTATTCAACATTCTTACAGGGACCGGCACCGGCAATCCCGGCACTGAAACCGTAAAGTACATCAGGATCGATCCCATTGCCGACAAAACAACCGGCGACCTCTTGGTTGTCAGCGGTTCAACGAATTTCCCGAACGGGACAATCCTGATGGTTCAGGTAGGCAGCCCCGGCATTGGATTTGGAAGTGACACCATGGTCCGCGCTGGCACCGGTGGCGTGAACCGGTATTCCATGCCGGCCGATACGTCCCTCTTACGGCCGGGCACGCAGACGGTAACGGTCACCAATATGGAAGGCGACCTGGCAAAGGGAGATTACCGGATGGGTGACGTAAATGGCACTGCCACCTTCACGCTGAAAGGCAACTACCTGGGGGCGGACACACCGGTACAGGTAACCATCACCAACAACGATTACATCCGCATCAATGCGATCGGGGATAGGAAGGTCGGGGACCAGTTCCTCATCACCGGGACAACCAGTCTTCCGGTAGGAACAAGCATGATCTGGGAGATCATGCCGGATACAGGAACACCGCCGGCCGGCCTTGACCTGAATGCAGCGGGGATTATGGCGAATAATGCGGTAACGAAAGGGGATGGCACATCAAACCGGGTATCGCTCGCCGTTGACATGAGCACCATGAAACCGGGGAAGTGGGTTGTACTCGTGGGAGTCATGAAAGGAGAGCCGAATTCCGGAAGTATCGAGATTGAAAAACTGACAGGCACTGCGTACTTTACCCTGAAGTAGATCGCTATACACACAACGAGAAGACACCCATCCGTTTTTTACGGAAACCGGGCAAAACAGAAAAAAACCCGGACAAGGACAGGAACCGGGTCAAAAAAACAGTTCCTGTCGGTCATGATCCAGGAACGAATCCAGCGGTTGTTCTCCTTCGTATGGAAGGAGAAACACCTGAAAAAACAAGTTTTGGAGAAACCATGAACATCCATCGAAAACCAGGTACCGGGCTCATCAGCCTCGTCCTGCTCGTCACCATCGCAACCATCCTGCTCGCTGGTTGTACGGACTCCAGTCAGGACCAGCAGAGCCAGGTGGCACCCACCGGTACTCAGCAGATTGAAAAAACGACCATGCACACGACAGCCACGACGAAGACCGTAACGGGAGCGGCACCCTCGAAGACCGCACAGCCGGTATCCACCCCGGTCTCGTCAACCGGTGTGATAAAAATCGATCCCATCAGCGACAAGAACACCGGTGACACGTTTACCCTCACCGGAACGACCAGTCTTCCCGAGGGTACTGATATTTTCTGGCAGATTATGCCGGATACGGGAACACCCCCGACCGGTCTTAACGGGGAATCAATGATGAGCGTCGGGGGAAATTACCTGGTAACGAAAGGGGACGGTACATCGAACCGGATAGCGCTTGCCGTCGATCTGGGCCGGCTGGTACCGGGGAAGTATGTTGCCATTGTCGGAAAGATGAAAGGAGATGAGACCTCAGGCATAGTCTTTGAGATTGGGAAGGATTTCGGATACACATACTTCACCCTGAAATAAGCCGGAGAGAGACGATGAAAACAGATCTAAAACCAGGCCACGTTCTCGCCTGTCTTGCCGTATTTCTCACCATAGCAGCCATGATGATCGCCGGGTGTACGGATTCAACGGAAGGATTGCCGGACCAGACCGCCACACTACAGGCAGCGCAGAGCGAGCAAACAACGTCCGCGATAGCAACAGGGACAAACTCTGCCCAGGCACCCCAAAAAACTGCACTGCAGACACCAACATCCCGGTCATCCTCAACCATAGTCACGACCGGTACACCCGATCCCTCGGAACGGGCATTTCCAAACGGCATCCTCATCGATGGCATCCACGATATTACAAAAGGAGATCCCCTTGTGGTGAGTGGCAGGACCAGCCTTCCGGTCGGCACGGACCTTATCGTAAAAATAGTCCCGGTCAAAATGGACAAGGGAATAATTGCCGGTGACTTTGGAAACCTTGAGAAGAGTGCTGTAACAACCGTTACCGGAGGTTCTGCAAACGGCAACCGTTTTTCGGTAACCATTGAGACCGGGGACCTTCCCGCAGCAGATCACATCGTCTTTGTCTCAGACAAAAATGATGAACCAACCGGCAGCAGTTCCGAACCTGTCGGAATAACCAGCTCATCCGTGTTTAATATTATTGCCCGGTGATAGTGCACTCGTTCCCGGTGGATGATACCGCTGCGTCAGAACAAAAGCTAAATGATTTTTACCAGATGCACAAAAAACATTACATGTGGTCCTCATGAAAAAGAAGTATCTGACGTATGCCGGTATTGTTGCTGCCGCAATACTCGTCATCATGTTCGCGGGCATTCTCGCAACGGGCTCGTTCGCCATCTTCTCAACGGTTACCATCGATCCCATCCCGGATCATCCTGCAGGAGATCTCGTGACGATCACAGGGTCGACGAACATTCCTGCCGGTATGAGACTGGAACTGGATATCCTCACAACCTCACCCACTTTCGGAATCCGTGCCGGGGGCACCGATGCGTTCATAGTCCGGGGCGGGGGCATGTCGAACACCTGGTCGGGTGCACTGGATACCTCTGCCATCCCACCGGGGGAATACCAGGTAAATGCGTACCAGATGAATGGGACGTTTGGTAGGAGCAGCCTCCTCGCAAGTTCCCGGTTACAGCTGACCAATGCCACACCGGACCCGGACCAGATCACACGCATGGGTGAGCAGCACAAGATTGACTTTATCCGGATCGATCACCCCGGCACAATATCCCGTGGCGAGAAGATCCTCATCTCGGGGAAAACGAACCTCCCCAACGGGACAGGACTCCTCTATCTCATCACCCAGCAGTCCGCTACATCGGTCTTCACGGTGGACCCAAAGACCCAGAAACAGGATCTTCGGGAAGGCCTGACAAGGTCGGGTCTGATCACGACAGTGCTGGGAGAAGACGGGCTTTGCCACTGGTCGTTTGCCCTTGACAGCACCGAGTTTATTCCGGACAAGTACGAGGTGATAGTAACGCAGGATACGGTGAAACCCGAGAATATCGGGAAGGAAGGCACCTTTGATACGGAATCCCTCACCGTACTGGACGCGGCATCCGATCTTCTCACGCCACCATTGCCGGTTACCGGGCCCTGCCAGTCCATCATGATTGATGCATTACCCGATACGCTGGCAAACCAGCGCTATACCCTCACGGGAACGACCAGCCTCCAGCCCGGAACAGAACTGCTTTTCGAGATTCTTCCGGCAACAATTGAGATTGCCATGAATAGCGACGGCATGACCGCATCCGGTGTCGGGGCAGTGGGAAGTGTGGACGTAATCAGCGGGACCGGGAATACGAATACCTGGTCTGCGGACTTCGACCTTTCCCAGTTCCCGCCCAATGAATACGCCTTTAATATCAGCACCGACCGGATCGATACCCGTACCTATAACCGGATATACGGGAATACTTACTGCTCAAGAAAATTCAATCTCACGGGCTGATAGCCATGAAACGCCTCACCTACCTTACCTGCTCCCTCTTCATCGCGTGCATGGTGGCTGCGATGGTCGGGTGGTCGATGGCAGCCGGGAACTTCCTTGTCCCGGTCATTGCCATCCCGCTTGGGATTATCGTCGTCCTTGCCTGCCGGGCACAGGTTGACACCGTTATTGCCGACGAGCGTGAGAAGAGGATCCGGAGTAAAGCCGCGCTCCGCACGCTCGAAGTTATCGTCATCGGGGGGGCGATTGCCGCAGTCATCCTGTATTCCTTCGTGGTGAGCATCCCCCTCACCCCGATCATCACCGGAAAAATGTTCCTCAATGCTGACGGGACACAGGCCATGACGATAGCCGAGTATAAGCCGGGGAGTGTGCCGGGCCCCGAAACCCTTGTCCGGTCAACGACAATTAAGAACCTGAACGCCATGAACGAGACCGATGCGATAGCATACTGCACCTATGTCCGCGAGGGCTTCGCCGAGAACGAGAACCGGGGACTTGCCGGCATGACCATCGGGTGTGGTCTTCTTGCCATGCTTCTGATCTTCGGAGCGTTTTATCTTTATTACAACAGAAAGTACTAACCATCAGGCTGCCATGAAGAACCGGATCCGCGTGCTCCGTGCCGAGCATGACATGACGCAGGAGGAACTTGCCGAGCTTGCGGGAGTAACGCGAAACACCATCATCTCCATGGAGAAGAACAAGTACTGCCCGTCCCTGAAACTCGCATACCGTATAGCCCACACGTTTGGTGTCGGGATCGATGACGTTTTTACCTATGAAGAGGAGATCGACGGCCCGTCCGGCGACGATGAGTGAGCCGTGCAGGATTATTGAACAGGCACTTACGTTGTTTCAGCAGGCATCTCCCCTGCCCGGATCGCATTCCCCGCGGGCTTCGATCTCCGGTCACCACCGGATCAGTGCGAATGCACCGGCAGCCCGTCGTGATCGTGCTCATCAATATGGTGATACTCCGGTCCCGATGCAGAGACCGGATCAACATGAATGGTAGCATCGGAAAGATACTTCAGGTGGTGAAGGAGTTCGTGCCGGAACTCTTTTGCAATCGCGTGACCGCTCTCCACAGAGAGTTTTGAATCGACCGTAATGTTCACCTCCGCGTGGAGCCGGTGCCCGAGCCACCGAACCTTCACATCGGTGATCGCCATCACACCTTCCACATGGGAGGCAGTATGGCGGATCTCATCGGTCACGGCCGGGTCAACCCCATCGAGAAGCCGGGTGAAGATCGTCTTGCTTGAGTCCCAGACGATCCAGAAGATCATCACCGTGATGATGAGGCCGATGATGGGATCGGCAAGGGGGAACCCGAAGTACACTCCGGTAGCACCGATAAGGACCGCAAGGCTCATCCACCCGTCCGTCCGTGCATGGTAACCGTCAGCAACGAGCGCTGCACTCCCGATCTCGGTTCCCACCCGGATGCGGAGCTGGGCCACAGCCTCGTTCCCGACAAACCCGACAAGTGCAGCCGCCGCTACTGCCCAGAGAAAGGTCACTTCCTGCGGGTGGAAGAGCCGGTCGATGGAGACATAGCCGGCAATGATCGCGGAGATCAGGATCATCAGGACCACGAACACGCCCGCAAGGTCCTCGACCCGTCCATACCCGTAGGTGAACCGTCTCGTTGGTTTCCAGCGGGCCAGCATGAACGCGAGCAGGAGCGGGATTGCGGTGAGCGCATCCCCGAAATTGTGGATCGTATCGGCGAGCAGTGCAATGCTGCCGGAATAGTAAACGATGACTATCTGGATGAATGCCGTGACGAACAGGCCGGCAAACGACCACTTGACCGCCCATATGCCACGTTCGGTTGTCAGGATGGACGGGTCAACAATGCCGTGCGTGTGGGCATGATCGTGGTCGTGCCCACCATGATGATCGGGGCCGTGGTCCCCGTGATAATGCCCCGGGGAATGATCATGATCGTGTTCGTCATCCCCAGGTGGTTCGTGATCTTCAGCAGGAGGGATCATGCTTCATTGCCTCTTCGATCATATTCAGGCTTGCCACGCTGATGGTGTTGCTACTCTCCTTGCAGTAGGCATCCACCCGGACCGCGACCCGATCCACCATCCGTTCGGTGGTCAGGATCAGCGAGTCCTGTCCCCGCAGCGCCCGCAGGATGCACTTGTCGATCACGCCATAGGTGAACTCCAGGGGCACCTGCTCCCGTTCGGCGCACTGCTTTGCCCGCGTCCCCATCGCCCCGACCGCGAGCCCCTTCCGGGTCTTCACCCACGATGCCAGCATGCCGGTATCGCCCTCGTCCACGTTGCAGACCGTGATCGTGCCGGGCAACGGGTGACCGCTGGAGCCGTGATGGTGCTGCTCGATGATGTGGACCATGTCGAGCACGCTCCGGGGCTTGCGATCAGGGATCGTAAACCCGCGCTTTTCCAGTTCCACCGAGAGTTCCAGCAGGGTCGGGACCGAGAGGTGCGCCATGCGGACGTAGACCGGGTTCCCGAATGCCACGTCCGGCACATCCTCCCGGATGATCCGGCCATCGGCAAGGAGGATGACCCGGTCCGCCCACGGGTACGCGAGTTCCACGTCATGCGTGGAGATGATGATCGTCTTGCCGTCATGGTTCAGCTCATCGAGCAGTTCCATCAAGTCTTCCGAGCCGGACGGGTCGAGCCCCGTGGTCGGCTCATCGAAGACCAGCACATCCGGGTCCATCGCGAGCACACCGGCAATGGCCACGCGTTTCTTCTCCCCGCCCGAGAGCTGGTGGGGCGGCCGGCGCTCGAAACCCTCAAGGCCGACCTGCCGTAGGGCCACCGCCACTGCCTCTTTCACGGTGGCCTCGTCGTACCCGAGATTGGTCGGGCCGAAGGCCACATCCTGGTACACGGTCGGCGCAATGATCTGCCGGTCCGGGTTCTGGAGCAGGAAGCCGACCCGGCGCCGGACCTGGCGGAGCGAGCGGGTATCGTACCGGATCTCCTCGTTGTCAAAGAGCATGATGCCGGAGTCCGGCCGGATCATGCCGTTGAACATCTGGAGGAGCGTGGACTTGCCGGCGCCGTTCGGGCCCACGAGCGCGATCTTCTCGCCCCGCCGGACATGGAAACTGATCCCGGTGATCGCCTCCCGACCCCGGGGGTAGCGGTACCGGACATCCCGTGCTTCAAGGACAATGCTACTCATGGTCTGGTCTCCTATAACAGGGTCATTCCCTGCGATGCGTATACCGCTGCCGAGCCGGCAATGAGAAAGAGGCAGAGGGAGGCAACCGACCGGAACCCGGCCGGTCGGCTCTCGCCCAGCAGTGCAAACTTCCCGTCATAACACCGGGCATCCATGGCCCGGATCAGGTCATCGCCCTCGTCCCAGCTCGCAATGAACGCTGCCCCGCACATCGAGGCAAACGTGGTGATCGACTCGCGCCACGTGGAGTACCCGAGGCGCATCACCTGGGCATGGTAGATCTGCCGCACCTGGTCCATCAGGATGAAGATCGTGCGGTAAATGATCATGGCAAGGTCGATCACAAAATCCGGCACACGACATTTCCGCATCACCGCGAAGAGATCGGTCATGGGGGTGGTCAGGGCAATAAAGAGGAGCGCGGACATACCCCCGATCACCCGGCAGAGGATGAAGAAACCTGTATTGATGCTCTCGCGGGTGATGGAGAGCGAGAGGAATGGCAGGGGATCCCAGCTCCAGTAGACATGCTCCCCGCCCGAGATCAGCACGATGACGATCGCGCTCAAGAGCCCAAACCAGAGCGGGACAAGGAACAGTTCCCCGTACGTCTTTATGTCAACCCGGGCGAGCAGGAGCACCGCGCCGGAGAGGACGAGGGCAATAAAAAGGGGGGCAAGGTATCCCGTTGAGAGGAGGCAGAGGATGATAGCGCCAAGGCCGGCCGCCAGCTTGACGGTCGTATTGACCTCGCGGAGGCCGTTGTTCTGGGCCACATCCTCCAGCAGTTCCTCAAACATGATTCACTGGTTGGCCTTTGTCTCACTCATACTTTTCTTCTGGCCGAGCCAGTACCCGAACACCCCGCCCACACAGATGCCCCCGATAGCGGACTGGAGAGCAAAGAGGCAGGATTCGACCTCGCCACTCGGGGGTTCCCACTGAGGGATGAGCGGCGCAAAACTCTCCACCGGTTTTCCGGACAACTCGGCGATCATGCCTGAACCCACGTTGTCGGACCCGGCAAACTCCGCCCCCGTCATGGTCGAACTGGTGAAGAGGAAGACCCCGCAGAATGCAAGGATGGCAACGACGGCAAGGATCTCGAGGAAGTAACTCTTCGCCATTATGCCTCACCCCGGGCTGCGTTGATCTGCTTCTCCGAGAAGATCTTCATCCGTATCAGGATGTCGGGCTTGAGGGCGACAATATATTTGAAGACGAGCGCAAGCACGATCCCTTCCACAATCGCGAGCGGTACCTGCGTAATCGCAAAGATCGCCAGGAACAGGACAAACGAACTTGCAACACCGCCGACTTCTGCAGGATACGCCAGCGCCAGTTCAAGCGAGGTGGTGACGTACGTGAACATATCCGCAAGGGCGGTCGCGAGGAATACGGTCAGGTAGATGTTGACGGACGTGTCTTTCAGCAGCCGGTAGATCGCGTACCCGATCACCGGGCCGACAATCCCCATCGAGACGATGTTCGCCCCGAGTACGGAGAGCCCGCCATGAGCGAGAAACAGTGCCTGGAACAACAGCACGATGCCGCAGATCACGGACGTGATCCACGGGCCAAAGCAGATCGCGGAGAGGCCGGTACCGGTCGGGTGCGAACAACTCCCGGTAACAGATGGGAGTTTCAACGACGAGAGGATGAAGATGAAACCTCCCGTCACTCCCAGCAGGGGCAGGGCCTCGCGATCTGCGTCAATGACCTTCTTTAACCGCCAGACACCAAAAGCCAGGCAGGGGAGGGCGATGAGCCACCAGACGATACACCACTGCCAGGGCAGGAATCCTTCCATGATATGCATGATAATACAGGATCAATTTTACTTGCATTAAGTAAATAAGATTTGCACATTATCCTCACATTCCCGGTATTGCCAGAAAAAGAAAATTGCGGGAACCGGCGTGAACCTGAGTATACGGGGAGTCCGGAAAAGTTCCCCGCGCAATAAATCCACCGGGTATATTACTTCGTGTACCAACCAGATCAGCATGAGCGACAAAAAAGCCGGCGCAAGTCCCCTGACACCGTCACCATCTGGCAATACATTCTTTTCCACGCATCCTTCCCGGGCGGATACGTTTACCGAATCCGTGATCCGGGAGATGACCCGGCTCGCGCTGAAACATAATGCGATCAATCTTGCACAGGGCTTCCCGGACTTTCCGTGCCCGCCGGAACTGAAGACCGCGGCATGCAAGGCACTGAATGATGACATCAACCAGTACGCGATCACGTGGGGCGCAAAGGATCTCCGTGAGGCACTTGCACAGCGGGTGAAGAAGTTCAACGGCATGGCATTCGATCCCGAGACGGAGATCACTGTCACCTGCGGCGCGACCGAGGCGATGATGGCCTCGATGCTCGCGATCATCCAGCCGGGCGACGAGGTGATCGTGCCGGAGCCATTCTATGAGAACTATGGTCCCGATGCCCAGATCTCCGGGGCATCCCCCCGCTTTGTCCCGCTCGCGGAGGATTTCAGTCTCGATGAGGAGGCGTGGAAGAAGGCGTTCTCCAAAAAGACCCGGGCGCTGATCCTCAACTCGCCCAACAACCCGACGGGCAAGGTCTTCACGAAAGCAGAACTCTCGTTCATCGCAGACCTCTGCATCGAGCACAATGTGGTCGCGATCACGGACGAGATCTACGAGCATATCGTGTACGACGGGCACAAACACATCTCGCTCGGGTCGCTCCCGGATATGGAAGACCGGACGATCACGATCGGAAGTTTCTCCAAGACATACAGCGTCACCGGGTGGCGGGTCGGCTATGCCCTCGCGGATGAAAGCCTGACCTCCCGCATCCGGAAGATCCATGATTTCCTCACGGTCGGTGCTCCTGCACCGCTCCAACGTGCCTGTGTTGCCGCACTGGAACTGCCGGAATCGTATTACAAGGAACTTGCCGGGGAGTATGACCGCAAACGTCAGATTCTCTACAAAGGACTGAAGAAAGCAGGGTTCCAATGCGAGCTACCGCAGGGTGCGTATTACATATTCACGGATATCAGCGAATTTGGTATGAGCGATGTGAAGTTTGCCCACCACCTTGTCGAGACCACGGGGGTCGCCGCAGTGCCGGGCAGTTCATTCTACCAGAAAGGCGGCGAGACGAAACTCCGGTTCACGTTCTCCAAGAAGGACGAGACGCTTGTGGAGGCGTGCAGAAGGCTGGAACAACATTCCAATTAACCGGTACAATCCTGCCCGGAATAATACCAAGTAACACTTTGAACCACTTTTTTTCCAAATGTTAAAAAACAATCACTGCTGATAGTCTGGTAACAGGATGTACGATACCCATGGATGACGATCTCTCACGGATTGGCATATCACTGCCGAAAAACCTGCTCGACCGGTTCGATGAAATCCTGAACTACCGCGGCTACTCCTCACGTTCGGAAGGCATACGCGATGCAATCCGTACTTACATTACGTATTACAAATGGATGTCCGATGTGAAGGGAGAGCGTGAAGGTGTCATCACGATGGTCTACGATCATGACCAGCGGAATCTCCTGACAAACATCACCGATATCGAACATGAGTACCATGCCATCATCAAGGCAAGTCTCCACTCCCATGTCACCCACGAACGGTGCCTTGAGGTGATCCTGGTCCACGGTGACGGCAGCCAGCTCAAGGCACTTGCCGAGCGGATGATGGCCTTAAAGGGCGTGGAGTCGGTCAAACTGACCACGATCCAGATCGACGAATAAAGAAGATTACCTTTTTCAAGGTTTTTTTTAGGAACTATCCGTATACAAACGGCAGAAAACAGATTATACAGATACTGCCCGTTACCCGGGTGTACCTGCACCGTGCGGGTGCTCGCCCGGCACCCACCGATCGCCATCCTTTCGCAATTCCTTCTTCCAGATCGGTACATGCTTTTTGATCTCTTCGATGATGTAGCGCGAGCCCGCATAGGCATCCGGGCGGTGGCCGGCGCTGACAACAATGATGAGGATGTTCTCGCCAACGGCAAGCCTGCCGATACGGTGGATGATATCGACATGGAGGAGATTGTGCTGCCGGGTTGCCTCCTCTGCAATCTTCTCCAGTTCAGCCCGGGCAACTTCCTCATACGCCTCAAGTTCCATCTCGCGGATGTCGTCATCGCGTACAATCCCGTCGAAGACTACAACCGCCCCGGAACCCGGGCGCTTCGCATCCTCGATCAGTTTCCCGATGTCCACGTCTTCTTTCTGGATAGCGATCATGGCCTGCTCCGCACTCAGCCGCCGGCAACCGGGGGGAAGATCGCGATCTCGTCACCGTCTGCAAGAGGGAGCAGCGCGGCATCCCCATGTTCAACGCGTTTCCCGTTACGCATGATGATGACAAATTCGCGGAATGTCCCCAGCTCATCAAAGAGGGCATCGTAACCCTCCTTGTTCTTCTTCGCAATGTCCCGGATAAAAGGGGCAAGTGTGGCACCGACCGGATAATCGATGATGAGATCGGTTCCCAGCAGTTCACGGAACCGGGCAAAAAATCGTACTTTAATGGTCATGATAATCTCCCTTATTACAAACGAGTATGGCCGGTCCCGCAGGCCGGGCAGGCCGGGTTCTTGGCAATCGCAATCTCCTCGGACATTGCCGTAAGCCCGTCCCACATGAAGAGCCGTCCTGACAGCAGCCGGCCGCTCCCGGTCAGGTACTTGATCACTTCGGTTGCCTGCACCGTCCCGATCACGCCCGGGGTCACGCCGACCACCGGGAAGACCTCCTTGGGCGGGGCCTTCGGGAAGATACATTCAAGACAGGGCGTCTCACCAGGAAGGATAGTAGTTGCCTGCCCGCAGTACCCGCGGATGGCCCCGTGGAAAAACGGGATCTTCTTTGCAATCGCCGTCCGGTTCAGCAGGTAGCGGACGGGATAGTTATCCATCGCATCAACGATCCCGTCAGCCCTTCCCACGAGCTCCGCGACATTCTCTGCATCGATCCTGGTATCAATGGCATTGACCGTGATATCAGCGTTGTATTTCTGGAGTTTCTCCATTGCGGAGACGGTCTTCTTCTTCCCCACGTCACGGTCCGTGTGGAGGATCTGGCGGTTCAGGTTTGACTGGTCAACCGTGTCCATGTCCACGATCGTGATCGTCCCGATGCCCGCAACCGCGAGGTAGATGGCAATGGGCGAGCCAAGGCCGCCCGCCCCGGCAATAAAGATGTGCGCTGCTTTGAGCCGCTCCTGCCCTTCGTCCCCAAAGAGGAGGATCTGGCGTTTGTACCGCTCAAGTTCTCGTTCAGATAACATCGCTCATCCTCGTAATCCCGCTGCCGGGCATCTCCGGCACACCACCGTGAACGCGGGATCTATTACTATTCTCTATTGACAGGTGCATTATTAATGAGATCCGATTTCGGCAAAATTTGCGGATCTCAGTGCTGACAGGTTTCGCCTTCACCCTCATCGTGGGAATGCGGGTGCTTCTCTTCCCACAAGGGAAGTCCCTGCTTCTTCCGGTAATCGTTGATCGCCTTGTGGATCCCCTCTTCGGCGAGGACCGAGCAGTGCATCTTGATCGGGGGGAGGCCCTCAAGTGCTTCCGCCACCGCTTTGTTGGAGAGAGCCCATGCCTCTTCGAGCGTCTTGCCCCGGACCAGTTCGGTCGCCATACTGCTCGATGCGATTGCCGCACCGCAGCCGAAGGTCTTGAACTTCGCGTCGGTGACAACATTGTTCTCGATCTTCAGGTAGATATTCATGATATCGCCGCAGGTCGGGTTCCCGACCTCGCCGACACCATCTGCGTTCTCGATCTCGCCCACGTTGCGAGGGTTCTTGAAATGGTCCATCACCTTGTCACTGTACATTGCATCCTCCTTTCTTCCCACCCTTGTACAGGGGAGACATCTCCCGCAAGCGGGTGACTACCTTTGGCAGTGCCTCCAGCACGAAGTCCACATCCGCATCCGTATTTACATCACCAAGGGTCAGTCGGAGCGACCCATGCGAGATCTCCACCGGGAGACCGGTCGCAAGCAGGACATGCGAGGGTTCGAGCGACCCCGATGTGCAGGCACTACCGGTGGATGCGCAGATCCCCTCATCGTCCAGCCAGAGCAGCATCGATTCACCTTCGATGAACTCGAAACTGATGTTGATGTTGCCGGGCAGGCGTCTCTCCGGGTGGCCGTTGAGATAGGCATTCGGGATCTTCGCAAGAATGCCATTGAGCAGCCGGTCACGCAGGGCCCGGATCTTTTTATTGTGGCCTTCGATATCCGCAGTCGCGAGCTCGATTGCCTTCCCGAGACCGACGATGCCGGCTATATTCTCTGTTCCCGCCCGGCGCCGGCGTTCCTGGCCGCCGCCATGGATCAGGTTGTCGATCTTCGTCCCTTTTCGGATATAAAGGACACCGACGCCTTTCGGGCCATAGAACTTGTGAGAGGAGAGGGAGAGCAGATCGATATTCTGTGCCTTCACATCGATGGGGACGTGGCCTATCGCCTGCACGGCATCGGTATGGAACGGGATCTTATGCTTCCGGGCGATGGCACCCAGTTCCGCGATGGGCTCAATTGTGCCGATCTCGTTGTTGGCAAACATGATCGTGACGAGAATCGTCCTGTCGGTGATCGCCCGTTCGAGATCGGCCGGGTCCACGAGGCCGTACTTGTCTACCGGAAGATAGGTGACTGCAAAACCATCCTTCTCAAGGTACTCGCAGGGATGGATCACCGCGTGGTGCTCGATCTTCGAGGTGATGATGTGGTTGCCCTTCTTCCGGTTCGCGTACGCGATCCCCTTGATCGCCCAGTTGTCGGACTCGCTGCCGCACGAGGTGAAATAGATCTCATCCGGTTCGGCACCGATGGCGGTTGCCACCTGTGCCCGTGCGGTATCGATCGCTCTCGTGGAGTCCCGGGCAATACTGTAGATGGACGAGGGGTTGCCGAAATGTTCGGCATAATACGGGATCATGGCATCCAGTACGTCCTGTTTGACGTACGTGGTTGCGGAATGATCCATGTAGATGATACGTTTCTCTCCCATGCTTCACCGTGTACCTGAATATGTGCGCTGGTCGTTTGATTAGTCTTTCTTTGGATATGCAGGAACCAACCAAGGGTTCATGAATCACTCCACAGGGGAGCAAATTTTATGTGCTGACACACCCAATTCACAATTGTGAATGCAATAAATTATGTCGAGAGTGTGACAACATAAAGGTTGTGTTGTGATGGAAGCCCCTTGTCAGAAGATCGTTTGGGATGTCCTGCCCGCAATCCGGGCGGCAATCGCGGTGGAACTCGTCAAGTGCGGCGTCTCCCAGGTTGAAGCGGCGCGGATGCTTGAGATCGCCCCCTCCGCAGTATCGCAGTACCTGTCAGGTAAACGCGGGTACCGGATCGAGTTTGAGAGCGATGTAAAAAAATCCATAGAACTGCTGGCGGCAGACCTCAAGGAGGGCCGGAAACTGAACCTTGTCCAGCGCACCTGCGACATCTGTCACCAGCTCCGTGAGGGTGAGGAGAACCAGTGCGGCGGTTCCCAGGCTCCCCGGGAACGTTGCGGATCGTAAAATATCAAAATCAATAATCCCATTTTTTTTACCGTTCGTGAGTACATCATGACTGTTGCACAAAAAGAGCAGGCGCTTCTCGAAAATATCCGGAACCGGGGCTCCCTGCTGGTCGCGTTCTCCGGAGGTGTCGACAGTACGCTTCTCGCAGTTCTCGCCCGCGATGTGCTGGGAGACCGGAGTCACTGTGTGCTGCTCGACAGCCCGGTTGTACCCCGTTTTGCCGTAGAGCAGGCCCGCCAGATCGCGCGTGACCTCTGCCTCACGCTCGAGATCATCCCGGTTCCCCACATGGAGCACGATGAATTCTGTAAGAACCCGGATAACCGCTGCTATTTTTGCAAGAAGATCTCGGCAGGATATCTCAAACAGCAGGCTGCCAAACTCGGCTTTGCCTTTATTGCAGACGGGATGAACGTGTCCGACACCGGTGAGCACCGCCCGGGCCTCCGGGCCTCAGATGAGGAGGGGATCCTTCATCCGTTCATCGAAACCGGCTGCACCAAACAGGACATCCGCGAGATCGCAAGGAAACGGGGCCTGCCCATATGGCAGAAACCCTCTGCTGCCTGCCTCTCGTCCCGCATCCCCTACGGCGATCCCATCACGGAAGGGAACCTCCGGATGATCGAGGAGGCCGAAGCGTTCCTTACCCGTCAGGGCTTTTCCCAGTTGCGGGTCCGGCTGCACGGGTCCATTGCACGGATAGAAGTACATAAAAAGGAGATGGGGCGAATACTGGATCAGCAGGATGCCATTACTACACATTTGCGATCCCTCGGGTTCTCCTATATCACGCTTGACCTCGAAGGATATCGCACCGGCAGTATGGACGAAGTGTTGAAATAAGCGCTTTTTGCATCCATCCCCCATTTGATGATACCATGTTCAAGAGACTACCCTGTATCAAGGTCGATGGCGAGAAGACAAGAACGGATCTCCACGAAGTGATCGAGGAGGTGCCCCTGGCCCTGTTCGTGAACGGGCGGCACGCGATGACCGCGATGATGAGCCCGGTGCAGCTGGAGGACTTTGTCACCGGCTACCTCTTCACCGAACAGATCATCAAAGGCGTGGATGAGATCGAGTCGATCAAGATCGATAAAAACCGGATGAGCGTCATCACAACGAACCTCTTCAAGGTGCTGGGGCCCAAGAAGACCATCCTCTCAGGGTGCGGGGGGAGCACATCGTTTATCGACACCGAAAAACTCCCGACGATCAAGTCCGATTACTCAATCAGCACGGCGAACATCTGGACCTCCGTAAAAGCTGTCCTGAACTCAGAACTCCACATCACCACGGGAGGAATCCATATCGTGGCACTGCTTGACCGTGAGAAAGTTCTTGCCGTATCCGAGGACATCGGACGGCACAACGCGCTTGATCGCGTGATCGGACACGCGCTGCGCAATAACATCGACCTCTCAAAAACGTACGTGATCGTCTCCGGACGTATCTCCTCCGAGATGGTGAGGAAGTGCCTGATCGCAAATATCCCCATCATCGTCTCCCGCGGGGCAACCACCACGCTCGCGGTTGAGATTGCCGAGAAGACCGGGCTGACCGTGGTCGGGTTTGCGCGGGGCGGCAAGATGGTTATCTACACCCATACGCACCGGATCACCGGTTCAGCGCCCGCTTCCGGATAACGATCGTCCCAGTTCGCGGCGGAGCTGGCAGAACTGGCAGAGTTCCCCGCTGCAGGGCTCCCCGCACTCACGACAGGATCTGAGGGGATCGGCGTTAATCTCCCCGGCGCAGGACGTTTCAATTGCCTCTTTACTCTCCATGAGCCGGGCCATCGTACCGGGGTACCGGTACTCCAGCGTGGCAAGCATAATCCGGGCATCCTGCCGCAGGGCGAACTTCGCATACGGGCATTCGGGTAGATCCTGCCAGACCTCCTGAAGCAGCAGGTAGGCTGCAATCTCCTTCTCTGCAATATACATCAGGGGTTTCACCCGGGGAATGAAACGTCCTGACGAATCGGTACTGCTGTCCCGGACGAGCCGGAGGAGATCACCCCGCAACACGTTCATCAGGACCGACTGGGCCTCATCATCGAGATTGTGACCGGTGGCAAGTTTTGTTGCCCCCGCAAAACGGGCCGCATCCGCGAGTGCCTTCTTCCGGAGAATACCGCAGACCGTGCAGGACCGGCTTTCCTGCCCGTCAAGAAGCATATCAAGCGTATCGCCATACAGGTCAGTGAACGATACATGGCGGTGCTCAATCTTCAGGCTCCCCACAAGCCGGTCTGCCGCTTGTATAGTGTCCTCGCGATAGCCGTTGATCCCCTCATCCACCGTGATCGCAACCAGCCGGACATTCTGTAGTGCCGGAACGATACGGGAGAGGATCATCAGGAGTGCCGAACTGTCCTTTCCGCCGCTCACCCCCACGGCAACGGTATCGCCCGGCACGATCAGGTTCCGTTCCATAACGGTCTTTATGACCCGCCGTTCTATCTCGGAAATAAGGTGAGTCCCGCAGAGGTGGCGCTTTGCCTGTCGCTCAAAAAAAACCGCCGGTTCCCCGCATACGGCACAGCAGGATGCTTCCTGCCGGGAGGAGCCGTCGGTCATACTTCATCCCCCATGCGCGATCCGGATGAGCCGGATCACATCGTCGCTCCTCACCGGCGCATCCTCCGGGATCAACGCA
The DNA here is from genome assembly GCA_964592875.1 of uncultured Methanoregula sp. Taxonomy (GTDB): domain Archaea; phylum Halobacteriota; class Methanomicrobia; order Methanomicrobiales; family Methanospirillaceae; genus Methanoregula. Next base: position 305,538 of record CAZQGG010000002.1, on the reverse strand, counting down.
CCGTCACGGGTCGCGATCACCCCAAGGGGGTTGATACCCTCGGCAAGCAGCAGCTGGTCAAGGGGAACCGTGGCGGTGGCAATCACACGCTCCGACCGGTCCGGGAGAATGAGTCTCATACTGTACAGGATATGGGAGTGCCGGTTTCTTAAACATCCCGCACGCAGAACGGATTCACAGATTCTGGGTCAGCGACTGTTTGATGTAATGGAGCATCGAACAGGTACAGAAGTGTTGCAATCGTGCAGGACAACAACAGTATCCGGGAAGAGATCGCACGGCTGAAAGATGAGCGGAACGCCATCCTCCTCGTCCATAACTACCAGCCACCGGAGATACAGGACATCGCTGACCTGACCGGCGATTCTCTCGAACTGTCCCGGGCAGCTGCAACGATGGATGGAGACGTCATCGTCTTCTGCGGCGTGGACTTCATGGCCGAGACCGCTGCAATCCTCTCACCACAAAAAACGGTTCTTTTGCCTGCCGAGGATGCCTGCTGCCCGATGGCGCAGATGATCTCGGTTGAAGAACTGCGGCATGCAAAATCAAAGTACCCAGATGCGGCCGTGGTCTGTTATGTCAATACCGCTGCCGAGATCAAGGCCGAGAGCGACATCTGTTGCACCTCCTCAAACGCGGTGAAGGTGGTCAATTCTGTAAACGAAGACACCATCATCTTTGTCCCGGACCGGAACCTCGGGCGGTATGCGCAGCGGTTTACGAAGAAGACGATCCTCCCGTGGGAAGGGTTCTGTATTGTGCACGACCGAATCACGTCCGCACAGGTACTGGCAGCACGGGCGGCCCACACGGGCGCAGAAGTGCTGGTGCATCCCGAGTGCCGGCCGGAGGTAATAGATCTCGCCGACCATGTGGCAAGCACCTCGGGGATTATCCGCGAAGTCTGCACTTCCCAAAAGAAGGAGTTCATCATCGGGACTGAGGTCGGCATCCTCCACCGGATCCAGAAGGAATGCCCGGATAAGCGCTGCTACCCCCTCTCACCAGAAGCCATCTGCCGGAACATGAAGAAGACGAATCTTGAGAAGGTGCGTAACTCCCTCACCACACTCCGGCCCCGCATCACCGTGCCGGACGATATTGCCACACGGGCCCGCACCGCCATCGAACGGATGCTGGCCCTCTGATATCCTGACAACCTGGTGTTTTGACCATGACAGACAGTGAACTCATAGAGATGTACGGAAGGATGGCGCTCGCACTCGACCAGATCGAGCACTGTTTAGAATTTGCAGCCATCATCCCGGAAGTACGGTCGAACCTTGTCTTTGCCCGCAAGAGTGCAAAGACCCGCGAAGATGTTCTCGCCATCGATGGCAGGATCACGGTTGTCGGGGGCATGCCCCATGCATCGGGAAAACCGGCGTTCGGTGCATCCAGCCACATGGCCCGGCTGATCATCGAGTACCGGAAGTACGATCCCACAATACGGGCAGGGATCGACTTTGCCAATAACCCTGACTTTGCGCAGTGGCTTCTCCAGTACTGCAAACAGAACGATTGGGCGTTCAGTGTCATCGACCGGAGAAACGAACCCGACGATATCAAAGAAGCGGAAGGAGCGTCCATGCCATGGAAGGTGAAGGAGGCGATAAGGGCCGCAGGAGACAGGCCCCCGAAGATCTTCTACGAGACCGGTGCAATAGGAAAAGAACCGGTCTCGGTCCTGGTTGGCAGGGACCCGCTGGAGGTTGTCGGACAGATCTGCACAATTGCGAAATTATACCATGACCGCAGGTAAACCAAAGATCGGAAAGATCGATCACAAACTGTTCTCTGAATTCCTCCTCCACCGCCTCGGGAAGACCGACCCCTCGGTCATTGTCCCCCCAAGGACCGGGATCGATGCGGGCGTTGTGGATATCGGCAACGGGAACGTATTGATCATTGCCGAAGACCCGATCTTCGCTGTCCCGAAGCAGCCGCTCGATATGTTCGGCTGGTATACGGTCCATATCGGGGCAAGCGACGTGGCGGTCATGGGCGTAAAGCCGCAATACATGACCTATTCGCTTCTTCTCCCCCCTGAGACCAGCGATGCTGATTTCCGGACGATTGTGGATTCGATCCACAAGACTGCCGTTGAACTGGGGATTGCCATTGTCGGCGGACATACAGGGTACTACCCCGGGTTTGCTGCCCCGACCATCGGGGGAATTACCGTCTTTGCCATTGCGGCGAAGGATTCGTACGTGACGCCCGCGGGAGCCCGACCGGGCAATGACGTGATACTGACCAAGGGACCGGCCATCGAGACTGCCGGCATCCTCTCGGTCCTGCGTGAAACGGATCTGCAGAAGAACTACCCTGATACATTGATCCGGAATGCGCAGGCACTCTGCCGGCAGATGACCGTGGTTGAGGATGCGCTCACGGCAATGGCTGCCGGGGGAGTCACCGCCATGCACGATGCCACTGAAGGCGGGGTGATCGGCGGCCTCTTCGAGATTGCCGATGCCAGCGGTGTCGGGATGGTGATCGATGAGTCACAGTTCGTATATCCGGATGAAGTGCGCATGGTGTGCGAATCGTTTGGCATCGATCCCGTTGCAGCAATCGCCGAAGGTTCGCTCCTTGTTACCGCGGACCCGGCCAGTTCAGGAACAATTATCGATGCGCTTGCACAGATCGGCATCCTTTCATCGGTGATCGGGACCGTCACTGCCGATCCGTCAACCCGGACCATGAAACGGCGGGACGGGACAACAGTTCCCCTCGCGATACCTGCACAGGATCCGTTCTGGCCGGTCTTCTTCGAGAGCGTGGGGTAACGCTCCACCTACCCCTGTTTTTTTTGCGCCATCATCTTATTGTACGTCTCCTCGCCCACGCACTCTTTTGCATACTTGCACCACTGGACGCAGGAGAGAGTATCGTTATAAACAACGAAACCGCAGGTGCTGCACTTCACGGAGACGTCATTTGAGAAGACCTCAACTTCCCCGCCACACTGCGGACACTTCTTGATCGTGAGCGTGGGGGTGCGCAGGTTCGCCGAGCCCGGGCAGTGATCGAGCATGGTCTGTCAAGCTGCAATGTATGCATGCCGGCACATGAATCCAGCGGTCGTACCACCGTCCACCGCCCACCGTTCATTGTCAATATCGGAAGGGGTCACGAGATCGAAAAACCGGCACCGTTACCATCGCAGATGTCAGGTCTTTGGGAAGGACACTATTTCAGGCAAAGATGTAAGAGGACCGGTCACTAACTATCCGGCAACATATGGCTGGAAACCCGCTGATTGCCACCGTAAAATACGTAGCCGGCACCAAACCCTCCTTTCGCCTCTCGGAGATCATCCCCTACCTTGAGGCACCGGCAACCGTGGAGGAGATTTACCAAACACTCTCCCCGGAATTATCCCGCCTCGGGCTTGTTGCAGCAAAACACGGTAACGACTATGAGATTGCACGGTTCCAGCCGGCTCCTGCATACCTGCTGAACGATGCCGAGAACCTGCGCGAGGAGACATTTCTTGCAGGAAGGCAGATCCCCTCACCGCTGACCGAAACCATCGAACGGTATATCGCCAAAAAAACCGGGAACGCGTGGGACGATCCCATGATCATCGAGCGGTTGAGGAAGGCGATCGTTGCCCAGAAAGACGATTACTGGAAACCTTCCGGGCGCCGCTCCCTTAAGTATGCAAAGGGCTACAGCGTGCTCGGCTATCTTGCCTATCACTTCCCGGTCTACTTCATGCAGACCGAGCACCTGCTCGCCCGGCTGGCAAGGGATGGGCACCTGAAAAAATCGATGACCATCCTCGATATCGGCACCGGGCCGGGGGTCGTCCCGCTCGCCATCGCCGATTACTGGTCGCGGCTTGATGGAGCCACCGCTTCGGTCTATTCCATCGAGAGGTCGGAAGAACATATCGAGGCGTTCCTCTTCCTGCGGGACGCACTCGTGCCCCGGGGCGGGAAGGTCTCGATCAAGTCCCCGGTGAAAGGTGATATCCGGGACCCTCTGCCGTCGTCCATCCCGGAGAAGATCGATCTCATCGTATTCTCCAATGTCCTCAACGAACTCCCCGACAGTACGGAACGTTCCCGGGCAGAACTGGTGGAACGGATCGCAGAGCGGCTTGCACCGGACGGGGCGATCCTGATCGTTGAACCGGCGGACGAGGAGAATGCCACCCGCATGCGGACCCTTGTTACCGGGCTGCATGGACACAAATTATACCTCCATGCCCCTTGCACGTTCATCTGGGGCACTCCCTGCCCGGCCCCCCGGTGCTGGAGTTTTGCCACAGCACCGGCCATCCACCAGACCCGGGTGATGGAGACGCTTGCTGCGTGCGAGGAATTTTACCGCTTCATCAACACGGACATCAAGTACAGTTATGCCCTCCTTCGCCCGGCCGGCATCCATAACGAAGGCTACCGGATTCCAAGGGGTTCAAAGGTGCTCCGGTTCTCAAAACTGCACCTCCATACCGGCCGTCGGGTCAACGTGACGGCGGTGAAGATGAGCGGCGAACTGGGAGACGGGAAGAACCACCTCTTCAAGGTCTGTGACGGTACCGCAAAAGTCCCGGTCTATGCCGTGCTCCCCGCATTCCACAAGACCCCGGAGAATGAAGCGCTCCTCTCAGCACCATATGGTACCGTGCTGGAGATGGAGGGTGTCCTTATCCGGTACAACCAGGACCATGATGCCTACAACCTGCTCGTGAGCAGGAATACAGAAGTTCGTCCTGCTGCGTGACGGTATCATACAGAGCGCAAAGGGGTATATGTGACGGCCTTGTGAGTCAATCGCATTATCGGGAGATATATTTTAAAAATTCTGGTTAAGGGACAAATGATAATGATAATGTCGTACATATAATGGATTGTAGGATCGTATGGATAACCTGAACCTGAAAAGCGATGAGTCTGTGATTCATACAACACAGGAACTCATCATCAATGGTGTCGCCTTCGAAGCGGTGCTTACCGGCAGCCGTCTCATCATTGTCGACCATGATTCAGGCATACCTCGGGAGAGTATCCCCTATACCGCGATCGACCTAGCAATCGCAGGAACGAACCGGCTGCGTGAGCCGGTGATACAACTCACGGTCAGTTCGCCGGACGGGGATACACGCGAGATCGAACTCATTTTTATCCACCAGGCAGCCCACCGGCATTTTCTGAACCGTGACAAGTGCATGGCGGTGATCAGGGACCAGGGAGTTCCGGCCCGGCTGGACCCATATCGTGACTCGTCCCATTCGATCAACAGGAAGGAGAGTATGAATGCCGGGACACTGGAACTGGATCAGTCTTCTGGTCGCCCGGCAGTTCCGGATTTGGCCGTCTATGGAATAGTACAGGGGAGTAAACAAACCCTTCCGGAAGAGCCACAACCAACGTCCCCGTTTGTCACGATCATTGCCGTGATCATTATTGCTGCAATCGTTATCGGTGCCCTGACCATGCCGATACCGGGACCGGATGAAACCGCCACCGCAGCCAGCCTGTCCACAGCGAAATCCAGCCTCGGGGCAACACCCACCCCCACACCGGTTGCTGCCACCACACCGGTTCCAACCGCGACAACCCAAATACCCCGCACCGGGGGGGGAGCAGTACCGGAGAACGGTATCTACGCAAAGATCATGTGCCCGGGAGCATATTCCGGTTATTTTGCAGCCGCAGGATGGCGTATGGACGTGAAAAGTTCCGGGACACAGGTGTACCTGCTTCCAGTCCAGAATACCGTCATAGATGCGTTTATTGAGAAAACAGAGGCATCAGCCGACAGCCTTGATATAGTGATCTATAGTGCCGGCGTCCCTGTTGCCCATCAGGAGACAACAACGCCCCGGGGGCTTGTTGAGATGCATGTCCCCGTAGGATCGATGAGTCCAGGGATTACCCTCGCACAGGAAGCGATTGCTGCATTGCCTGCTCCAGCCACCGGCCCGGTTCAGTATGCCATACCCGCAACCGGTGTCTGGGTACATGTTGCCTATGCGGGGAATTATACCGGTACCCTAGCATCGAACGGCCAGCAGCGGGCGATCGATGCCTCCGGGGACCAGATCTACCAGATGGTGATGAAGAACGGGGCCATCGATGGCGTGTTGGAGAAATCGGACGGTTCCACAAAGCCCCTTGAAGTTGAAGTCTACAAAGACGGAATACTCATCGATCTCGCCAATACCACAACTCCACTCGGCGTCGTGGAGATTCACACGAAGATGTAGGTGACCCTCCCTCCCGGGCAGTGCAATCTGGAGGTTACCGATCCCCCGCCCCGATACTTTACCAACAAAAGAGATTGTTGTGACAACAAGTTACGATTCTGGATCGCGTGTCTGGCTAAAAAGTCACAGCAGTTTTCAATTGCCCGACTAGAAACATAGGCATGATCCCGGTATCAACTCAGGGTCAATGCATTGAACTGCAGCATGTACAACGATGTCTTTATTGTCGGATTCTGACCGCTTGTTATCGTGACCGTTACTTCCTTTGCTGGATCGAAGGTCTTTGTAATGGTGAATTGCTGGCCGTTGATCGTACGGTCAGTTGAAGCGGTGGCAGAATATACATCAACACCATTCACATCAATGGTCATCATTCTTCCTTTGGGATAATCGGAGGAGCTGAGTAGACCAGTGAACGTGAGTGTATGCCATCTGCCAGATGGCGCCGTAAATGTCTTCGAGATACGGGATTCTGTTGAAACTAATTCAAAGGTAACATTCGATCCATATTCACCATGACCATTAACAATGACGGGACCGTATTCCTGACAGAATCCCATCTTTCCGGTCGTTCCCCCGCACGAAGCACGGGACTGCCAGCCATTCCAGCCGTCACCAGACCAGTTCCACGTTAAGGAGGGTGAAGCGTCATCCCGCACCGTGAATGTGCCGATCCTTGATACATTCTGCTCATCAATGTTCTTGACAAGAACATCCCACTGCCCGGCGGATACCGATGATGCAGTAAGCGGAAACACGCAGGTGAGCTGGGTGGGTGAGATCACGCGGACATCCTGTGCCGTGATATCAAGATTTCCTCCCCTTACCAACCAGACCGATGGTGACGGTCCATAAGAAAAATTACCCTTAATGGTTACCGGTACAAGGGTCCCGGCATCCCCGGTGGGCGGAGTGATGGGAGTTTCGGGTGAAACCGGGGTTAAATTCTGTGAGGGAATCTTCTGCAAGGGATAGATCAAAAAAACACCGATCACAATAGCGATGCAGATAATGACCACAAATAAAACTGCCCCAATAGTTTTCAGCGACCATTTTTTATCCGGGGTTTGGGGCGTATTCATTCGATACTCCAGCACTACCTTACGGGAAGTCTGACAAAAGGTTCTCCATAACAGTAGGCATCTTTTTTCCGTATTGGCCTCTCGGCGAGCCATCGTTTAAGGATGTGTGCACACCCCTGAATAAACAATCAATGGTTGGATTAGTTTATAAATTACACGACATCACGAGAGTGAAGACAATAAAAATGACTTGCAGGAATAAATCTGGAAAAAAAGAATTCCCCCGGCTCTGTTCAGCTCAGGGTCAATGAATTGTACTGCAGGGTATACAACGATTTTACCCCTGTCGGATTCTGACCGGATGTTATCGTGACCGTTACTACATTTGCGGGAGTGAAGGGCTTTGTAATGGTGAATTGCTGACCGTTGATCGCACTGTCCGATTTCGCGGTGGCAGAATACACATCATTACCATTCACATTAATTACCATCGTTCTTCCTTTGGGGAAATCGGAGGCACTGAGCAGCCCGGTGAATGTAATGGTACTGAACTTGGAATCCGCGGGAGCGGTAAAGGTTTTCCAGACCTTGGATTCCGTTGTGCCTGATGCCGTTGAGTAGTCCAGAGTAACATCCGATCCATGCACGCCATGGCCGTTCTCAATGATCGGGCCGTATTCGGAAACGGGGCCGGTGACCGTTCCAGTCCAGGTTGCCGTATGTTGCCAGTCACCCCATCCATCCGTAGACCAGTCATACGTGAGGGAGTTGGGCTTCTGGTATGTTACGGTGAACGAACCGAGATATGCCCCGGTCTGCCCGTCCAGGCTCTCAACATAGAGATCATACACACCGGCCGGTGAGGAATCGGGAATATTAAGCCTGAAGTACAACTCGGTCGTGCCGTAAATATGCGTATCTGTAGCGGTAATATTACTTGCCCCTTCTTTTGCCAGCCAGATCTTCGGATTTTCACCAAAGCCAAAGTTCGTGCCGACGACTTTGATAACATCAACTACCGTCCCGTTCTGGCCGCTGCTTGGCTCGATGGATGTTATTGTTGGACCGGGGTTTGTTAAGGAGAATGCGGCAATCTTTGTCCCGGCCTGCCCATCCGGATTCTCCACAACGAGATCCCATTTTCCCGGTAATGAGTTGAGGTAGGGGGTGAGCGCAATGTCACAAGTGATCTGGCTCGTGGAGCCCACGACTACATTGGTTGCATTAATGTTATGTTCCCCGGTTTTTGCTAACCAGACTGATGGCGTTGTACCGGGAATAAAGTTCGTGCCCGTGATACTTACTCCGGATAACTGATCCCCGGCAACACCGGTGGCCGGATTCATAACGGTTACAGTCGGGGCGGCGTATGTCACGCGGAACCCATTTGCCAGGGTCACGGACTGCCCGTCGGGGTTGGTTACCACAACATTCCATGTTCCGACAGTGGTTGAAGAGGAGGCGGGAAGCACAAACGTGCAGGTAATCTGGGTCGGTGAGACCACGGTCACCGGAATTGCGCTGACATCGGCTGAGTCCGACTTCGTCAGATTCACGGTTGCTCCCGAGAGGAACCCGGTTCCCGCCAGATTCGTTATCGATATTGATGTACCGGCAACACCAGTGGCTGGATCGATACCCGTTACGGTCAGGGGTGTTGTGGTATACGTGAACTGGTCAGCAGGGGAGGTGGCGCTCGTTACTCCAATGGAAGTTACCGTTACATCAACGGATCCAGCGGTTGTACTGGCGGGGGAGACTGCTGTGAGGTTCGTGGCTGAATTATAGGTGACGCTCGCTGCGGAGACAGTTCCAAACATGACCGTCGAATTCGCGACAAATCCGGTACCGGTGATGATGACCGCGGTTCCACCATCAGTTAATCCCGATGAAGGGGTGATCGCGGTCACGGTCGGTGCGGCTGCTGTATAGGTAAACTTATCGGCGGCAGAGGCAGCGCTGGTGCCTGTGGGAGTAGTGACGGTTACATCAACAGTACCTGCTGCACCGGCGGGGGAGATAATGGTGAGTTTCGTTGATGAGTTCACGGTCAGGCTGGAACCGGCCGTGGTTCCAAACTTGACAACTGTTGCTCCGGTAAACCCGGTACCGGTGACGGTAACAACCGTTCCTCCGGTTACCGGTCCGCTTATCGGGGAGACGGCAGTCACGGTCGGGATCGGGGTCAGTACAGCCCCGTTCCCTGCGGTATACTTCAGGTCACGGTTATGCTGATCGTAGTAACTGATCCGCGGGATGCCATTCTTATCAAGCGCAAGGGACGTGAATGTTCCGACTTTTTTGGAGCTGTCCACGATCTCGGTTACCCACAATGAAGTGGTGAGATTCCATGAGGCAAATTTCAGATTGCCACGGGATGCATCGTAATAACCGATACGCGGGGAACCGTTTGTATCCAGGTCAAGGGATGAATACTCTCCCACATTCCCGGCACTGTCAATCGTTGTGATGACCCACCGGCTTCCGTCCCAGGAGGCATACTTCAGGTCCTTGTTCGTCTCGTCGTAGTAACTGATCCTCGGGTTGCCGTTGCTGGCAAGGGCAAGTGAGGAATAATCACCCACTTTTATGGATTTTGATTGTGGCTTGTGGTAATCCCCATCCCAGTTGCACCCTCTCTGGGTACCTTTCTTGTAATTGGTACCGTCAACCGTCGAGATGACCCACGTGCTCCCGTCCCAGACTGCATACTTCAGGTCCTCGTTCGCCTCGTCATGGTAACTGATCCGCGGCTTGCCGCTGCTGTCAAGGGCAAGAGATGAATATTCGCCAATCTTCCCGGTTCCATGATAATACGATGTATAATCAGAGTCGTGGTAGCCGCCCCAGCCCCAACCCCAGCCCCAGTAGGAATTGTCGTCATTATCACTCTTGGAGGCATCTACGGTCGTGATGACCCACTTGCTCCCATCCCAGGAGGCATACTTCAGGTCCTCGTTCGTCTCGTCGTAGTAACTGATCCGTGGGTTGCCATTGCTATCAAGGGCAAGGGACGAATACTCGCCAACATCTACGGAACTGGTCTGATACCTGCCATGATCTCCATCCCAGTTGCACCCCCGTTGTGTACCTTTCTTATAATTGGTACCGTCAACGGTGGTGATGACCCACTGGGTCCCGTCCCACGCAGCATATTTTAAGTCCTTGTTCGTCTCGTCGTAGTAACTGATCCTCGGGTTACCATTGCTGTCAAACGCGAGAGACGTATATTCGCCCACGCTCCCGGTTCCATGATAATATCTCGTATACTCGGAGTTATGGTCACCACCCCAGCCCCATTCCCAACCCCAGGATGCATGGCGGTCAATATCTTTTTTAGAGGCATCTACGGTGGTAATGACCCACTGGGTCCCATTCCAGACAGCGTATTTCAGGTCCTCGTTCGTCTCGTCATGGTAACTGATCGCAGGATTGCCCGATGCATTCAGGGCAACCGATGAATACTCCCCTACATCACCGGTGCTTGCCACGGTCTGCAGAGTCCATGGCGAAAACTCACTTGCTGCGGATACACTACCGATCAGCAGCACACCTGTTATCATGAGGATGATGACAGGAATCCATCTCCTTTTTGTACTCATTTCGTTCATTCTCTCCCCCCGGAGATATATACGTGTACTATCGTTATACACTTCTAATAAATTAGATCATACGAATTTTAGCAATATCGTATTTATTATTATCTAATTTAAATTCGCCTGTTTTCCACCATCTTTGATCTTTTTTACACCCCATTTGATCAGCGACCGATACTATGAGACGGGAATTGCAGTGTTACCAGACAGATGCATGTCAGGCATCCAACCAAAACATATGCAGAGAATATCTCCTGCGGGTGATGAACCGTTTCCCTAATAAAAAAGATTGACAGCAGATAGGAGTGGCGGAACTCTCCACGCAGGTATCCGCTCATTACCCGGCCACGGTCAGGGATTAATAGTACCTGAGGATGACGATACCTTCGTGACCAGCGCCACCACTGTAGGTAGTAGTGCCACCGGAGTTACTGCCACCGCCGCCACCGCCACTGCCATATCCCGTAGCAACGCTTCCCGCAGCACCATCCCCACCGTTACCGCCGCCGAAGGTAGCAGTACCCCGTGCATAATTCGAATTACAGCCGCCACCGCCGCCGCCGGCATACTGTGTCGATGTACCTGAAATGTCGGACGTGATTCCTGCACCCCCGTTACCGGCAACCGTAGTGGTTGATGCAATACCATCAGATGATGCACCGCCGCCGCCACCGCCAAGGTACCTGGCTCCATTAGTACTTCCCGCTTTTCCAGCAAACCCTTGCCCCGTTATGCCGGGCATACCAGTACCGGTCAGCCTCGAGCCACCGCCACCGGAACCTCCGGATGTTCCGCTGGCAATCGCAGCAGTGCCAGAGCTGGAACCACCGCCGCCGCCACCCTTTGCATTAATACCATTTCCGATCGTGGTGTTCGCAAAGGTGGAGTTGCCCCCGCTTACTCCGGTATTGGCAACGTTCGTTGAACCGGCGCCACCGCCGCCAACGGTGGTTCTTAATACGGCTCCGGGAGTTACTGGATATGCTGTACCAGTAAGGACTCCGCCGGCTCCGCCGCCGCCACCGTAACGTCCACCGCCACCGCCACCACCTATGACAAGGTAGTCAACATATGCGATGTTCGCGGGCACGGTCCAGGTGGATACTCCGACCGTGCTGGCAGTAAAGATGGCATAATACCGGTACGTAGTCGTGGCTGAACCGCCGGCGGTGGTGACCGTCACCGTCACCGGCCCGGCGGTTGTTCCGGCCGGTCTGGTGAAGGTGATGGAAGTAGCGGTATTAGCCGTGACAGTTACAGGAGTGCTGCCAAACGTGACGGTTGCACTGGTAAGGTTCGACCCGGTGATGGTGACGGGTATACTACCGGTTAACGGGCCGGGTGTTGGTGAGATGCCGGTGATCATCGGGGGATCTACGTAGGTATATGCGTTCGTTCCGGGTGCCGTACCATTCAGTGTAGTGACGTTCACGTAAACAGCTCCGGCTGCATGAGCGGGTGTCGTTGCACTGACCGCTGTCGCGTTGATTGCGGATACACCGGACGCCGCGGCACCGCCAAAGGTTACTGCATTCGCCCCGACCAAGTTCGTTCCGATGATCGTGACGGTTGTGCTGCCAAGGGTAGTCCCGGTGGCCGGTACAACGCTCGTCACTGTCGGGGCTGCGTATACGGTGATCACATTATAGCCGGTGCTGGTACCTCCGGCATTGGTTTCCGTCACGCTGACGTTGTAACTGCCCGGGCTGGTAAACGTATGAGTCACAATTTGAGTGCTATTATGCGGCGTCCCGTCCCCGAAGTCCCAGTCCCATGCGGTAGCGGGATCACCGAATCCATACGAGAAGGCCGTCAAACTGACGGTATAGGGGGCAATCCCGGTGTCTTGGGGATTGATAAAGAAGTCAGCATTCGGTGCGTGAGGGAGCACGTTGATGTAATTGGGACGGTAGAGATAACCGCTGCTGTACGAATTTGCCACGGTGAGGTTCACCGAGTAGAGGCCCGCGGTACCATACGTGTGAGATGTCTCCTGATCTGTTTCTAACGAAGTATTCGTGGTGGAGTAGGGATCACCATATTCCCAGTAGTAAGAGGAGGGGGTACCTTCCGAGGCAGAAGCATTGAATAGCACGTTCAGGGATCGGGGCCCGGTTGTGGTATTTGCGGTGAAGTCCGCCACTGCAGCCACATACGTGAAGATATACCCGGTCTTTGTGAGGCTATTGGTTCCTCCTTCGTTAGTTACTATCAGGGTCACGGAATAATTCCCGGGACTCGAGTAGGTAAATGTGGGATTCTGGAGGAACGACGTATTTGCCGGATAAACACCGAAGTTCCATGTCCAGTTTGTCGGGTTGTTCGTTGATAAATCGGTGAAGGAGACCGTGAAGGGAATACCGCCGGTCAGATGGTCGGCAGTGAAGTTGGCCACCGGGGGATCAATCAGGAACGTACCGATAATCGTCTTGTTGGTCGTCACTGCGGGGAACGTGTAACTGTTGCCGGTCGGGGTCACGGGAGTACCGTTCACGGTCACGGTGTTTAGGTGATAACCGGTTGCGGGAGAGAACGTGAACGTTGGTGTGTCACCGTAGTTCACCGTCTGGACCGTTGCCGGACTCACCGTCCCGTTCCCATTCACGATCGACGGTGTTATCGTATACGTGTTGATCGCAAACGTGCCGACTATCGTCTTATTGGTCGTTACCGCAGGGAACGTGTAACTGTTGCCAGTCGGGGTCACGGGAGTATCGTTCACGGTCACGGTGTTTAGGTGATAACCGGTTGCGGGAGAGAACGTGAACGTTGGTGTGTCACCGTAGTTCACCGTCTGGACCGTTGCCGGACTCACCGTCCCGTTCCCATTCACGATCGACGGTGTTATCGTATACGTGTTGATCGCAAACGTGGCAGAGATCGTCTTATTAGTCGTCACGGAGGGGAAGACGTAACTGGTTACGGCGCCGACCGACGTACTGTTCACCTGGACATCCACCACATGATACCCGGTATTCGGTGTTATTGTATAGGTCGGCGTGGCCCCGTAGTTCACCGTCGTTGTTCCAGCAGGAGTTACCACTCCAAACGTGTCGTTCGTCGCTGTTATCGTATATGTGTTGATCGCAAACGTGGCAGAGATCGTCTTGTCACTGGTTACGCTCGGGAATGAGTAACTTGTAACAGGGCCTACCGAGGTGCCGTTCACTAGGACGTCTGCCACATGATACCCGGTATTTGGTATTATTGTATAGGTCGGCGTGGCCCCATAATTCACAGTAGTTGATCCAGCCGGTGTTACCGCTCCATTCGCCCCGGAACTCGCCGCGATCGTATACGTGTTGATCGCAAACGTGGCAGAGATCGTCTTATCACTGTTTACGCTCGGGAAGACGTAACTCGTGATCGCTCCCACTGAGGTTCCATTCACAAGTACATCCGCTACGTGATAGCCGGGATTCGGCGTTATCGCATACGTCTGGCTGCCACCATAGTTCACCGTCGTGGTTCCAGCCGGCGTTACCGCTCCATTCGCCCCGGAACTCGCCGTGATCGTATACGTGTTGATCCCAAATGTGGCCGATATCGTCTGGTTGGTCGTGACTGAGGGGAAGACGTAACTCGTGACCGCTCCCACTGAAGTTCCGTTCACAAGAACATCCGCCACGTGATACCCGGGATTCGGCGTTATCGTATACGTCGGCGTAGCCCCATAGTTGACCGTTGATATACCAGCCGGTGTGACAACTCCTGACGTATGCCAGGCATTAACCTGCTGGAGGGGCATCGTTGAGCTGGAATACTGGAGTCGGGCAACCGCCGTACTATATTGCTGGTACATCTTCACAACGATGTGGTGGTAGCCAGGGGTAAGGGCGATGGTCCCGTTCACAGGAGCATAAGGACTGGTCCCACTGTGATCAATCACCAGCCCTTCATCGATCCAGAGTTTGGACGCGTCATCGGACGTGAGACTGAAGGTATAGGTATCACTCCCCGTCACGAGTAAATACCCGTCCCAGGTAACGCTGAACTCATTAAATTTCCCAACCATCGAGACTGGCCAGTTTAACTCATCCGTTGGTGCATGTAACGAAAAGGTTGTGTTGGCCTCTGCATTTGCGTACTGGATCTCATTATCAATCCGGGTTCCTGCCACGGTCGTCCAAGTCATATCGCTATAATAGGTAGCCTGCCATCCCGGGAGATACTCCCATTCCGTGCTGCCTGGTGCCGTGATCGTATACGTATTAAGGGCAAATGAGGCTGCAATCGTGTGGTTCGCAGCTACATTGCTGAACGTGTAACTGGTATTGGGGCCATTCGATACCCCATCGATAAGAATATCGGCAACACGGTAACTGCTGTTTACCGGGGTTATCGTAAAGACACTAGTGTCGCCATAGTTCACCATCTGCACGGTGTCGGGACTGATGATCCCGTTCACTCCTGCGGAGGGGGTGATCGAATACGCGTTGATCACAAACGTTGCTGAGATCGTATGATCTGCCAGCACGTTCGTGAAGTTATAACTCGTTATCGCTCCCTGCGATACGGTGTCTACAAGGACATCCTCAACATGGTAACCCGTGTCAGGGACGATCGTAAAGGTCTGGCTTCCGGTATAGTTCACGATCACAGGACCGGTCGGGGAGATAGATCCATGATCCCCGGCCGAAGCAGTAATCACCGGATTTTTTGCAAACGCTACGTAGATACTATGGCTTGAAGTGACGGTTGAGAAGGTATAGGTCGATACAACCGCAATGGAGTCCCCGTCAACCAAAACAGTTGCAACACGATAACCGTCATCCGGCGTAATAGTAAACTCCTGACTGCCACCATACGTAACAGCAAAGACACCAGATGGAGAGATTGATCCCCCTGGCCCGGCAGCTGCTGTAATGGACAGTGACATGGAGGAATTACCGACACTTCCAAAATCTGCGGAGGATAGCACCGCTGCGGCTGTGGTGCCCTTGGTGTACACAATCTGGACCGTTTGTGCATTCGGTGAACTGAAGGTTAATGTCTCTCCTGAAGACCACGTAGTGTCAGACCCGGCCGGCCAGAGAACGCTTTCAGGTACTTCAGCCCCATTAACCAGAACCTTAAAATCTTCTTTCTGGAGTGTGTCTCCCCCATTATGGAAGATCTGGATGGCATTCCCGGTATTTGAGATGACCGCTTCCAGTGCCGGGATCTTCTCCGGAGCGGGTTGCGATAGCATTACCACGGCGATAACAGCAATGGCGGCGCTGACTACCGCTATCAGCATGACTGCACCGATGACCTCAGATACGCCATATTCATGGGTGTTGGCCCTTCCTGTATGCTGCAGCACAGGTTATCCGACTCAAAGGAAATTAATCCAATATAGTACTGTTTTGGTATTAGAAACGTGTTGGTATCTGAAGGTTTCTTTTCTGACAATTTTACAACAAAGCCAGGGAATCGAATCCAATCATGATACCGTACTCATACCCCTCGTGAAGGGTATTAGAACGGATACTCGGCCGAATCACTGATATATTCGTCCATATTTTTGAACGTGATATCCGTTCCACCGGAGGTGACATAGAGACCATCGCGGGCGATAACAACGCCCTCGAAATAATCTCCATTGAATGTAACCTTTCCCTTGGGGGCAAATAAGATACCGGAAACAGAACTTCCCCCACCGGACAGGTCGATATCCCCGTTGGCAGCGACAACCACCACGTTTGAGGCCGTACCTGATACCGTGGAGGTGTACCCACTGTCTGAATATACCTTCATTCCGGTCACCAGAGGCACCGTATTGACATAGCCTTCTGTCGCATACCACCCGGCGGTTTTTGCGGGGGGTATCGGAATATCAGGTATGGTAAACGCGGGAACGGAATCCTGGTGGACACATTTGGATAGTATGGCTGTATCGGAATACCAAGGAGGATACGAGAGAGTTCCGGTATAATTCACCTGTGAATTCGCGCCAAGCGCTGTTGCCCACCCCAAGTAGACATCGCCATCCACGGACAGGTTCCCCAGAATATTCGCGCCGGCCAGATTGGCATTGCCTGTAGCAGAAACATCCCCATAGATATTATGGTTTCCAGCGGATATATTGAAGTCCCCATTCACATAGCTGTCTCCGAGCTTGCCCGGATATCCCAGACTCACACTACCGCTGCCCAGATAGACATCCCCATCGACATAGATGGTATTGACCGCTATGGCTGAATTCATGTTCAGCTCGGTTGAATCCAGGGGGCCCATAATGACAACGGTGGCATTTTCCCCGGTTATCGTATCCCCGCTGAAGACCAGCGTGGTCCCGTACACGAAGACACTCTCGTTATTGACGTATTCGGCAAAGGACTGGACCTGCGTGTAGTTGACCTTCGTTGCAGTGCCGGTTACACCGTATGTGGTATTTGTTACGATCAGGATGACCGTGTAATTCCCTGCATCGGGATACGTATACAGCGGGCTTGGCACTGACGAAGTATTACCATCACCAAACGCCCAGCTCCACTGGTTAATCGGCCCGGCAGACAGATCGGTGAACTGCACGGCAAGCGGCAGGTACCCGCTTGTCGGAGTACCGCTGAAATCCGCGGTGACTACCGGGGGTGCCGGTGTTGTCGTTGTAACGGTTGTTGTAGTAACCGGTATGGTTGAAGATGCTATAACAGACGTGTTACCCCATGACTGGAGGAGACGTCCTGATGAGCTGCCGGTATAGATGATCTGGATGGAACCTGGCGGTGCTAAATCTCCCGTGTAAGCAAGGGTATCCCCAATCACCCAGCTGGACCAGCCATTACCATTCTTGAGAACGAACGAATTCGTCCGATCAACACCGTCAACCATGATCGCCATCTGATCCTTTTGGAGCGCATCGCCGCCATTGTGCGTGATCATGACCGTGTTACCGACAAAGTCAATCTCAGCATTCAGAGCAGGGATTTTCGCCGGTTGAGGCTGGGAGAGAATCGCCACTCCAGCGATGGAGACCACCGTACCGATAACCGCAATCAGAATCATTGCCCCCACAACTTCTGAGGCTCCGCTGTGGTTATCGGTCTTCACGGTTCATCCGCCTACGCCATACAGCAGGGCCGTGTAGGTTGCGTTGGATGCAACCACATTGATGTCGTAATCTTTTGCGGGATTCGAGACATACTCAGTATACCCAATACGGATGAAACTCTCGGTTCCCGTGATGCCGGTTTCCGTATAGGGAATACCGGCAACCGTTGCGGTGTAATCAAAATAATTCTTCCACATCCCCCGTGCCTGCTCATCTGAGGTGTTGACGGCAATCCGGATCCATTTGGTATTGGCTTTCCCCGCGGCGTAGGGAAGATTATACACGGAGTCGAGGGTTGTCTTGATCTGGACGGGACTGTTGCCACCGACAACACTGCCTCCATATGGATTGGTGATGCTCACGGCATTGATGGTTACCTTGGTAACAGGTCTGCTGGGATCGGAATTATCGAGAGAGAACGAGATCTCCGGAGGAAGTTTGTAGGTATTGTTGCCATCGATCTGGGAGAGGAAGACACCGCCCATCTGGTAATAATATTCCTGGGAGATCCAGTAATGATTCTGGGATTTATAATCGATAGCTCCCAGCGTGATGGGTGTGATCTGATACGTTTTTTCAATAAAATTATAAGTAATATTGCCGTTCCCAGTTACTTGCGACATGGGACGATCCACCTTGAGATTGAGAGACTCGGGGGGTCCGATTTCAGAATTAAGTCCATAGGTGCTGTCCATCAGATCAACGGCATAGGTAGCACCGCGTTGGACATTTGTGTATACAGGATACTTATCCATCGAGAGGGTGCTGCCCTTTGAGATAGAGAGGGTAATATCTGTACCGGTGTAGTTGTATGCATACATCGGCACCAGGCATGTATTAGTTCCCCCCTGTTGGTTGAGCCAAATTGGAGTTCCATTGTTGCTTCTTCCAGAAAGTGGACAATTTGCCTGAGAAATGCCTGTTTGAGAATCATACCACAGATAGTACGTTTGTCGCGGTGTGAGGTTGACCGTGGCAACCCATTGGGTAGCGTTCACAACCATACCGAAACTGGAAGTCCTATCGAGAACCGCAGATGGCCCTATTGTGACATTTGCATACACATGACTTGGCGTATAATTGACCGTTACCGGGAGATTCTCCGAAGTCCGGGAAGTTGTATTCAAAGAGTCAACAATGAGCGAACGCGAGGTGATACTGAGCGTCTCAGGCTCCGTAGTCCGCCGGTTGATGGAGAATGTCCCACCGGAACTCACCGGGTTCATGATCGGAATGAACCCCATGACCCCCCCCTGCGTATAGCCCCCTTCAGATCCCAGTGAGAAGGAGTTGCTCAGGGTTGTATCCACTTTATTATTGGTGGAGAGGGAGTCGAGCCCGATTTTATACGCGATAAACTGGTCCTTTACCACGCCCATATGCAGAATCTCATTCTCGCGGCCCTGGGCCGGGACACCATAGGTCAGGTAGAGCGAGAAGACCACCATGAGAAGCGCGATGATCAGGACAAATCCGACCACCTCGGACAGTCCGGCATCCCGGTTCCATCCCGCACCACCGTCTCTTTTCATCTATTAACTCGTGTATGGCTTGGCTTATAAAAGTACCCGTCGTGAAATGAGCAGTAGAATCATCCCATGACGCACCATCAGAGTAACTTCCCGCACAATACCGGAGGGGGTCGGACCGGGTCACATGCGGGCTTCAGGTCCCGGGCATGTATCCCGGTCTCCCGCCATGATACGAAGTGCAGATTTATCCATTTATGTCCGCAGGATCAAAAAGCGGCCGGGCCAAAACCCATCTGCCCCAGCCCGACCCCCCACACTCATTTTCCCGATAATACACAATTTCACTCGTAAAATGATGGCAAAATCTGCTTATGGCATGCGGGGGGTCGGGCAGGGGCAAAGTGATTTCATGAAGCAACCGCAGGATCCCGGACACCACCACGCCACGTTGGGAATTGCGGTAAACCTGCCCGGCAGTGCCATAGGATCCACTATTCTGCCGGGCCGTGCACAGAAGGGTTTTGAATCTCACCCGTCAAACAGTATGATCACATTTACGACCGCAAAGCCGGTCCGGGACTGGTACAATCGTGACCCTTTCACAAGGTTGTGTGCTCTGCCATCAGGGCGCAAAGATGGTGCTCTTTGTTACGGGACGCTGCCACCGCTCCTGCTGGTACTGCCCGCTCTCATCGGAGCGGAAAGGGACGGATACCGTGTATGCCAACGAAGTCCCGATCGATGTCCCCTCCCAAATCATCGACGTGGCAGAGATGATGAGCGCACTCGGCACCGGGGTCACCGGGGGCGAGCCGCTGCTCGTCCTTGACAAGGTGACCGAATACTGCCGGATGCTGAAAAGTCACTTCGGGCCCGAACACCAGATTCACCTCTATACCGCAAAGGCCCCTTCGGACAGCGAGCTGGCGGAGATGCAGGGACTGGTTGACGAGATCCGGCTGCATCCCCCCCGGGAATGCTGGGATGCGATCCTCGATTCCGAGTTCATCCGGTCCGCAAAACGGGCAAAGGAGATGGGATTTGCTATCGGGATCGAAGTCCCGGCACTGCCCGGGCTCGAACTGCTCATCCCTGCACTGCCGTACCTGGACTTCCTCAACATCAATGAACTCGAATGGGGCGAGACCAATGCGTATGCCATGCGCGAGCGGGGATACGACCTCGCCGATGAACTGCACAATGCCATTGACGGCGCAAAAGGCTGGGCGGAAGAACTCTGCCGGCACGACAAGGTGCACTGGTGCTCCTCCGGGTTCAAAGACTCGGTCCAGCTCCGCGAACGCTTAAAGCGGATCGCACAGAATACCGCCCGTCCGTTTGACGAGATCACCGATGACGGCACCATCGTCTATGGCGTTCTTGAACCCTTACCTGAACAACACGAGGCCGTCACCGGGTTCTGTAACGAGCGGCTGGAACCGGACAGTTTCGAGGTCTGTGACGGTCATATCGAGATGGCGTGGTGGCTGCTGGAGAAGTATGCCGGTGAACTGCCCGGTAACAAGTACGTGATCGAACGGTATCCCAACCGGGGCATGGTCGTGGAGATGACACCCCTATGATCCTGCGCGATCTCGTTGACTCTCTCTATGAACAGCAGCTCAAACGGCAGTGCCGGCATATTCCCAACCATATCGCCATCATCATGGACGGGAACCGCCGGTATGCCCGTATGCTGGGGATGGACAGCGTCAAGGGTCACCGGGCCGGGGCAGACAAGATGGAAGAAGTACTCGACTGGGCCCAGGAACTGGGAATCAGGCATATCACGCTCTACTCGTTCTCCACGGAGAATTTTTCCCGTAATGAGGATGAGGTCGGGTACCTCTTTTCCATCTTCAAAGAGAAATTTCTGAGTGTTCTGACCGACGAGCGGGTGAACCGGTACAAGATCCGGGTGCAGATGGTCGGGGACCCGGCACTGCTCCCCGACGATCTCCTCCAGGCCATCAGGGCGGCGGAGGAGGCGACAAAAGACCATACCGGGTTCTGCCTCAATGTCGCACTCGCATACGGGGGAAGAAATGAGATCGTGCTTGCGGCGCGGGAGATCCTTGGTGAACTCAAAGAGACCGGGGCCGATCCGGACTCTGTCGATGTCCACATGGTCGAGAGCCACCTTCACCAGGGTAAGGGTATCCCCCCGGTGGACCTGATCATCCGGACCGGCAATGAGTGTCGGACCTCAAACTTCCTCCCCTGGCTTGCCAGCGGGCATGAATGTGCCGTATACTTCTGTGCTCCCTACTGGCCCCTGTTCCGGAAGATCGATCTTCTCCGTGCCATCCGCATCTACAGTGAGAGAGTTGCGGTAAAGACCATACGAGCCGGACCACGTGCCGCAGCACAATCGCGTACTTAATTTCTCTTGAACACCAGATCCTCCATTGAACATATATGACGGCAAAGAACGGGGGGGAGGGGCGATGGTGCCCGGTGACCGTGGCGATCAAAGAGGAGATCCTCACCGCTGCACAATCAGCCGGTATCGATATCCAGGACCTGTGCAACCGGGCGCTTGCCGACGCTGCCGGGATCCGGTATATCCCGGCACTCCCTGAGAAAAAACCAGAGTCAGCACCGGTTATTATCGCGGATCCGGGTGTCCCGACTGCAGACAAACCCGGCCTGCACGGGAAGATCGGAGACGGACTGCACCCGGTCATCAATGCCGATGACCCCAAGGCCCGGACCGCCGTGAAACTGCTGCCAAAACAGAAAGCAGGTACCCCGCCAGCTGCATTGCCCGGCCGGGTCTCCCCGCCGGAACAGCCATTGCCTGCGCCCCCCGCTCCTGCACTGGCACCACAACCGGAGAAGCCAAAAAAAGCAGCGGCAGGAAAGGCCGGGAAGAGACAGAAAGTATCACCCATCGGGAAATTCGTTGCCGAACGTATCGCCCGTGATGACAACGAGGAGTGTCATATTTCCAAAGACGCCCTCTACGCAGCATTTACACAGTGGTGCCGGGAGCGGAGGATCACACCGGTCCCGGACCGGAGAACCGTGACCGTGACCCTCAAAAACCAGTTTGCCATGACAGAGACCACGATTGCCGGTGAGCCTTCGTGGATAAATGCGCGGATCCGATAAGATATTATTTCCCAAAACGCCGCATCCGCGCCTGGTAATCCCGGAGCACCCGCAGGAAGTCCACGTTCCGGAATAAGTTCCAGTTCACATCGGAGAAGAAGAGTTCCGAATAGACCGATTGCCAGATCAGGAAGTCGGTGAGGTGATCCCCGCCACTCTTGATCACGACATCCGGTGTATACTTGAACGTCAGGTAGGATTCGATCAGGTTCTCATCCACCGATTCGGGGGAGACGCCATCCTGTGCCATCTTCCGGATGCACGCCGTGATCTCTTCTCTCCCGCTCTTCCCGATAGCAACCACCACATCCATCCCCATACCGGACACCTCATGCCGGTCACCGATATGCAGGTGGAGCCGGGCAACCGTACTGATCTTCCGGATTACCGGCAGGTACTGGTCAAGATGTTCCGGGGTAGGCGCGGCAATGTGAAACATGAGCCCCCGTATTCCTGAGGCGGGCGAGGCGCTATGATGGGCAACATATGCCGTGATCTCATTGCACCAGGTTGTCACGGAAAAGAGCGAATCGGGGGCGTCAGCCAGATCCTGCCCGCTGATCATGATACAGATCTGGGAGGGCAGATCGGTGATCTGCCGCTTGAGCAGGGTGGCATAGATCCAGTAGATCATGTGTCTAACCAGTATTGCCGGCCTGCATTAAATATCCTTGAGGCTCTTTGTCCCTATCGGTTACATGAAGAGACTGAGCACCCGGAAGGCAATAGCCCCGAGTGCAATCGCCAGCCCGGTCTCAACTGCTGCGATCCCGAGTGCCTGTTTCCAGCCGAACTCCTGTGCCAGCACAACGATGGTGGAGATACAGGGAACATAGAGCATGGTCACGAGCGCGAAGACGATCAGCTGGACGGGCGTGAGCACCGTTGAGAAGACCGTGGTGCCAAAGAGCGTTGCAAGAGCGAGGATGGTCATCTCCTTCCGGATAATACCGAAGACAAACACCACGCCGGTCATGATCGGCAACCCTAGCAGGAGGACCGTGATCGGAGCAAGAAGCGTATTGATCGGTTCCAGGAGACCGGCTGCATAGGCTGCCGTGATCACGATGCTGCCGATGATATACGAGGGAAGGACTATCCCGATCAGCGACCTTGTCCTCTGCCAGGTCTGGCCAAGCACGATGGAGGGATTGGGGGCATGGTACTCCGGCATCTCCATGATCATGCCAACCGATTCACCGGGCAGGACCCGGAATGCAAGCCTCCCGAGGATCACGATCAGGATAAAGTCGAGGAGGTAGAGCGCCAGCGCCCACCAGATGTTCACAAAGGCCGCCACGACCCCAAGGATCACAATGGTCCGGGCCGAGCAGGGGATGAGCGTGACGAGAAAGGCGGCAAGGAGTTTCTGTTTGGGCGATTCGATGATCCGGCATGAGAGGCAGGCAGGCACTGTGCAGCCAAACCCAAGGACAAGGGGGATGATCGCCTTGCCATGCAGTCCCATCTTGTGCATGCCCCGGTCCAGCATCAGGGAGAACCGGGTGAGGAATCCCGAATCCTCGATGAGCGCGAGGAGCAGGAAGAACGGGATGACGTAGGGGATGATGAGGGTCAGGGCAGCAACAAGGCCGGTCCATGCACCGTTGAAGATGATCTCCCCTAGGGAGCCCGTGATCAGGGGTTCAACGGGTGCAATGTGGGAGAGAAGGGACGTCAGCGTCGCGGAGATCCATGCCCCGACAATGAAGGTCCAGATGAGAAGGCCGCCCAGCATGAGAGCGAGGAGAAGATACCCAAGTACCGGGTGGAGTGCGATCTTATCGATCCGATCGGTGATTGAGAGTCCGGTCTCTCCCCCTGCCCTGATGGTCATGACACGGGAGACCACCTGTTCTGCTGCGTGATACCGCTCCCCGCTCAGGATCGTTGCTCCCGGTTCGCCGTGGATCGTCTCCAGTTCCGCTCTGACCGCGGTGACACGGGCCACCGTATCGGGGGCCAGTTTCTTCACCTCCCAGACGGTGTCGGGATCCCCCTCCAGCAGTTTGATGGCGGTCCACCGGGCGGGATATCCCCCGACACCCTTGGGCAGCAGCTCCACGATACGACTGATCCGCTCTTCCACCTCTTTCCCATAGGTGATCTCGCGGGGCTCGGGAGGCGAACAGACTGCAGCGATGATCGCATCCGTGAGTTCGACAATCCCCTTGCCCTGGATCGCGACAAGCGGGATCACCGGAACACCCAGCTCGCGGGACAGTACCCCAAAATCCAGACTGATGCCCTTCTTTGCTGCAAGGTCCATCTGGTTGACCGCGAGGATGAGAGGGCTTTTCAGTTCCATGAGCTGGAGCGTGAAGAAGAGATTCCGCTCCAGTGCCGACGCATCAACGATGTTCACGACCACATCGGGATGATCGTGGGCAATGAACTCCCGGGAGATCTGTTCTTCGGTCGAGAGGGCGGAGATCGAATAGATGCCGGGGAGATCGATCACCCGGATCCGCAGACCGCGGTACTGGAGGAGCCCTTCTGCCCGCTCAACGGTCTTGCCGGGCCAGTTACCGATCTCCTGATCGACACCGGTCAGCTGGTTGAACGTGACGCTCTTGCCTACGTTGGCATTCCCGGCAAGGGCAACAACATATTCGGTCTTCCAGTCGGGAAGGCGGGCTGAGGTGCAGTGCCCGTTACAGTGATCGCACCCGTTCATCTGCTCTTCTCCGCGCGGGCCGTGACAAAGATGTGATCGGCAATTTCATGGTCAATGGCGAGACGGGTCTTTCTGACCGCAATCTCAATGGGGCCATGCAACGGGGCTTTTCGCATCAGCTGGATCTCGGTCTTCAGCGTGAGACCGAGATCGGTCAGGCGCTGGACAACACTGTTGTCGCCCCGGATAAATGCAATGGTACCCTTCTGGCCCGGTGCCAGTGTGGTGACCGGGATGAGCGGTTCGTCCCGCAGGTCAGCGGTGGCAGATTCATGTTCTGCAAGGCATGCCGAACAACTCTCCACCTTGCGATTGCAGGCAGAGATCAGGCTTCCGTGCGGGCAACGGGCAGGGGCCTTGAGCAGTTTGCAGAGGGCGCATTCTGTCTCATCCGAGAGGGTATGCTCCATCTTGCAGGCTTCATCGTGCACATTCTCCTCGTTGATATGGAGGACATCGGTTAAGAACACCTCAAGAAGACGGTGGCGCCGTTTTACCTTCCGCGCCATCTCCTTTCCCTGTTCGGTCAGGGTAGCGCCGTGATAGGGTTCGTACTTGACGTAGCCTTTCTCCGAAAGGACCTGGAGCGCCTCGGTCACACTCGCCGGGGCGATCTTGAGACACCGGGCAATCGCCGAGGTTTTGGCAACACCATCATGCTCCTCAATATCGAGAATAGTTTCCAGGTATTCTTCCAGCTGCTCTGAGGCCATTATATCATATTTAGGGTGCCCTAAATTAATAAATGCTGGGATACCGGCATTGCATCGTCGTAAGAAATTCCGTGGGCAGAGACAAAAGAGATTATAAGCATTCTGACGAAATGATCATTCGATAAATGTATTCATATAAGTCCGGGATCGCGCAGATAGATGACGCAACCGGAGGTTTTGATGCAGGAACCAATATCCTCATCCTTGCCCCCCCGATGAGCTATGCCGATCAGCTGGCATATGCGTTGGTAAAACCCCTCCCGGGTGAATACTCAATTATCCTTTCCACGAATGAACGTGCAGCCGAAGTGGTGGACATTTTTAAAGTGGCAGGAGCAGACAAACGATTTATCGGGGTCATCGATGCCATCACCAAGAGTTCGACGCCAAGTATCGTCGATACCTCCCGGCTGATGTTCGTCTCAAGCCCCACCGATCTTACCGGTATCGGCATCAAATTCTCCAATATGATCGAGACCATCTTCGAAGGAAACTTTTCTGACGGGGAAGCAGGCCTTTTTCCCCCGCCGATCCGGTTCTGCGTGAATTCGATCTCCACCCTGCTGATGTACCGCCGGCTTGAGGTGTTATACCAGTTCCTCCATGTACTGACGGCAAAACTGAAAAAGACGGAAGGAGTGGGCATATACATCCTGAACCGGGAATCATTCGATGAAAAGACCCTGTCCTTAATCAAACAACTGATGAACTGCGTGATTGAGGTCAAGATCGAACAGAATATCAATTACCTGAAGATCCAGGGGCTTCCGGGAGTCAACGGGGACTGGATGAAGTTCACGGTTGTAAAGGGCCAGGTGACCATCCAGCCATGAGCGTGATCCACAATGATCGATCATGGGCTGCCGTGATCTCAACCGCGGGAAACCACCGGGGCTGATCGGATCGTGCTTACGTTCATAGGCCTCGGCCTCTACGACAGTACCGATATATCGGAGAAAGGTCTTCGTAAGATACGCACTGCCGACAAGGTCTACCTTGAGTGTTATACCTCCCGCTTGGCCGGAACAACGATTGAGGAACTATCGGCATATTACCAGAAACCTGTCATTCCCCTCTACCGGGAGGATGTGGAACAGCATCCCGACAAACTGCTCGAAGAAGCAGAGACACTGGAAGTCGTCTTTCTCTGTGCAGGCGACCCGATGGTCTCAACCACCCATGCCGATCTCCGGATGCGGGCTGCATCCCGGGGCATCGGGACAGAAATCATCCACGCGGCCTCGATTGTCAGTGCGGTCTGCGGTCTCTCGGGGCTCCAGAATTACCGGTTTGGCAAGTCCTGTTCCCTCCCGTTCCCGCAGAAGAACTGGTTCCCGACAACCCCTCTTGATGTGATTCTCCAGAATCTCTCGCTCCGCCTCCACACGCTGGTCTATCTTGACATCCAGAACGAACGGTTCATGACTGTTCCTGAAGCCGTGACCCTGCTGGAACGGATGGCAGCCGACCGCCAGGTGCAGATCCCGCTCTACGTGGGTATCGCCCGGGCCGGATCTGCTGAACCGGTGGTCAGGGCAGGCACAGCGGCAACGCTGCGATCCGCGGAGTTCGGCCCTCCCCTGCATATCCTTGTCGTGCCGGCCGAACTGCATGATATGGAACAAGAATATCTGGAGATATTTGCCGGCCTATGAATATCCAACAATGTCAGGCCCTGCTTGCCGAATCCCTTGACGACACCGCATGTTGTCCACCGGAACGCTCGCCCTATGGGATGACCGCTGGATCGATCCTCCGCATGGCCCGCGCCTATGAGAGCGACGGAAAGTCATTCCTTATCGGGGAAGATCCCGTCAATGCCCTTGCGGCATTCCTGTATGCATTCGGGTGGCTGCATTGCGGTACTGCATTGGGACACCTCCTGGTTCAAGGAGAACGATCCCACTCCTGCCCATTCACCGGTACCTTCGATCCTGTCCCGGCATCCCAGTTCGTAAAACGGGATGAGAAGACATCACGGTACGCCCGACTGCTGGACACAGCCCTTGCATCGGTCACTCCGGCACCAGATCCGGCTACTCCTCTGCATGTGTTTGCCCGGGACATCCAGTTCATCGGCGGCATCTACCTGCACCGGGGCAGGCATCTGATCTCATCCCGGCACAACGAGGATGCACTTGCCTGTTTCAGTTACGGGCATGGCTGGCTGGATGCCGGGGTGCAGACCGGTCTCTTTACCATTCATGCAAACCGGGAGATCTTCACCGTTGATTAAACGGGGGCAGAATGCCATAAAAGGGTAAATACTATGGCTCATAATCTGTTAGGTTAGCAGCCGTTAAACACGCGGCGGGGAATGTGGACACCATGGATAAATCACAGGTCAAGTGGCTGTATATCTCCGTGGGATTCTCCCTTGTTGTCCTGATTATCATCCTCTTTTTTACCATCAATGAGAATACCATCACCTATCTCCAGCAGGTCAATCCCTGGTTCCTCCTCCTTGCCTTCCTCACCCACCTCCTGACCATGTGCTTCTGGGCCATGCGGGTCAAGACCATGTCCGGCTCGCTGGGATACCGGGTCGGATTCTGGTACAGCCTGAACCTTGTCTTTGCCAACCTACTCGCCTCGGCCATCACCCCGGCACAGGCCGGGGGGGAACCGGTCCGTATCCACGAACTGTATAAAGCGAAGATCCCGCTGGGGGATGCAACGGCGGTGGTCATCATGGAGCGGGTCCTCGATGGGATTGCCCTTGCAGGTCTTGCGGCCTTTGCCATGATCTTCTTAACCGAGCAGTGGAAGAGTCTTGGCGCAATCTCCGAGATCATGGTCTTCATCACCTGGATCTTCGTTGTCGGGTGTCTCTTCCTCTTCTACCTTGCCATCCGGCGCCCCGATGTGGTAAAACGTGTGGTTGCCCGCTGTACCCTGTGGCTGACCAAGAAGTGGGAAAATTCCCGCGTTGAGGCACTCCTGACCCGGGCGGACAAGGAGATCGACAACTTCCAGGGGGCAACCCTCAAGTTCGTCCATACCGCCAAGAGCGGTCTTGTCCTGGGCATGATCTTTACCCTCCTCTACTGGGTCTCCGAGATCCTCACGGCGTCACTCATCCTCATGGGGCTGGGACAGCCACCACTCTTCCTCGAATCCTTTGTGATCCAGCTCATCCTTGCCATCCTGATGATGATCCCGCTCACACCGGGCAGTTCGGGTATTGCCGAAGTCGGGGCAACCACCATGTACGCCCTCTTCATACCTGCCTCCGTTGTCGGCATCTTTGTCGTGCTCTGGAGGATCGTCATGTATTATTTCAATATTGCACTGGGCATCTTCTCCAGCATCCTCATCGTGCGCCGGGAAGCCCGTAACTGTGTTAAGGAAGAAGATTCCTGACAACCTGAACCCTTATCAGGGCCGACGGCAATCACTGTGCACGGTATGACACTGGTCCGTTGCGAGGTCAAAGGCGTATTCATGGCGATCAATGACGCCAGTTCAATTCCTCTTGTGATCCTGTCCGATGGATCCGGGCGCCAGTTGCCGATCTTCATCGGCATCTGGGAAGCTGTATCGATCAACAGTGCCCGCAACCACGAAGTGCTCCCCCGACCCTTCACTCACGATCTCTTTCTCGATCTCTGCGGGAAATTTTCCATCACCTTAAAATTTCTCCAGATTGACAGCATCGAAGACGGGATCTATTATGCCCAGCTCGTCTTTACCGGCCAGAACCATGAGGAGTACCTGGACTGCCGCCCAAGCGATGGCATTGCCCTTGCACTCAGGGGGGATGTCCCGGTGTTTGTAGATGAGACGGTTCTTGCCTCATCGGCACAGGGCGACAAGGATCTGCCGGAGATGGTGGATCTCACCACGTTCTTTCAGAAATGAGCGGGGATTATTTTCTGCGGTGTTCCAGCTCGGTCATCACAGCGGCCAGATCCACGTCCGCTGCACGAAGTGCCACCAGCAGATGGAACAGGAGATCGGCGGCTTCACTCTCCGTGCGCGAAGAGACGCCATTTTTCACGGCAAGGATAAATTCCGTTGATTCCTCGCCAACCTTTTCCAGAACCTTATCAATCCCTTTTTCATCCGCCAGCAGGCGGGAGGTGTACGAGCCTTCCTGCGGGTGTTCTGCACGATCGCAGATCACTTCCCACAATTCCGCGATGATTTGGGGATCCACAGCAAGCTTCGTCATGCTTCTGCTCCCAGCAGTACTTCCCCGACATCGATACCGTAAAACCGGCGGCAGAGGATACGGGCTTTCTCGATATTGCAGCCGGCCTTCCCGATAGCAATGCCGAGATCGCTCCTCTGCCGGACGATCACGTTCACCGGCCCGTTGTCCGCAGGTTTCTCGATTGCGGTCACCTCGGCGGGTTTGAAGATATTGGTGATAAATGTATCAGGAGTTTCGGCAAATTCCACCATCTCGATGCGCTTGCCGAGAACGTTCTGGAGCCTCTTGATATTCTCCCCCTTTTTCCCGATTGCAAGGCCCATATCCCCCGGCCGGATCACGTAGATCACCCGATCAAAGCGATCGTCGATCACGCAGTCAAGCGCGGTGGATTTGGTAAGGATCCTCAGCTCTTCGATATACCTTCGCTCCTTAAAACCGATATTGCGCTCCATGGTAAAATCAATCCTATTGTATCCGTGAATGAATGGATATTCGAAATTTGCGACCATGATCCCTGGGATCCGGCCCGGTACGATGATTTTATGAAATGATGTCGCTGCTATTTTAAAAACATTGTGAAGGGCGCCCAAGAAAGAACGCGAAAAAAGAGGAGGGGGAGTTAGTTGTAGGTGTAGGTAACCGCGACCTGTGCGGTCACGGTGATATCACCGGACTGGATAGGGGTGGAGGCGGTTGCTTTTGCCAATCCGCCGGCATCCTGTGCATAATTGGAATATACTACCGGCATGTAGCCCTGGTAGATATCAACGGTCCCGGTCCCGGTAATATTGACACCCATAGCGCCGGCTACAGATTCTGCATCAGCCCGGGCATTTGTCACAGCCTTTTTTAACGCTTCGCTGCGGAGTGCCAGGGCCTGCGCATCGGAGAGCATGAACTGGATGGAATCTGCCTGGTTGGCACCATTTGCGACCGCAATATCGATCACATCGCCGGTCTTGCTCACATCATGGAGCGTGACGGTCAGGGTATTGGTCACCTGGTACGACTTGATCTTGGGGTTCAGGATTCCGCTTGTCGATTCATCATAGACCTTGCTGATGGTGTACCCGGTGGTCTTGAGGGAGTCATGGGGGAAACCGGCAGCAACCAGAGCGTCGATCACTTTGGTCATCTTAGCGGCATTGTCTGCCTGGGCCGTCTTGACATCTGCATTCTCGGTCTGGACGGAGAGGGTGACCTGGGCGCGGTCGGGCGTACCGATCACGTTACCGCTGCCGGAAGCCTGGATCACTTTGTCAGTTACCGAGTCAGTTGATGCAGCGGCAACACTGCCGACTGCTGCCATCAGGAACACTGCCAGGATGGCACAGAGAAGGATTGTTTTTCGTATCATGGTATACACATCATCTTGGCCAGAAAGGGGGTTAAATATTACTTTGACTGCGAATCCGGTCGCAGTTATTGAATAGTGGTGCAGCACGGTGGTGCACGAGAAACTACAATATCCGGGCAGATCAATAGTTGTGTCGATCGAGCATGACAGCAACAATCGTAGAGAAGATCTTCTCACGGAAATGCGGCAAAGACATCCGGGCTGGCGACGTGGTCATGGCCCCCCTTGACGGGGCGATGATCCACGACATCACCGGTCCGCTTGCCATCCAGAAGTTCTACGAGATGGGCGGGAAGAAGGTTTTTGACCCAAAGGCCATTATCATGCTCTTTGACCACCAGATACCGGCCGACTCCATCGAGGCTGCAAATAACCACGTATATATGCGGAAGTTTGCCGCGGAACAGGGCATCCATAATTACGATATCAACGAGGGGGTCTGTCACCAGGTGACGATCGAGAAGGGCCGGGCAGCACCGGGCGATATCGTTGTGGGCGCGGACTCCCACACTTGCATGTATGGCGCTACCGGGGCGTTTGCCACCGGCATCGGGTCAACCGACATGGGTTTTGCCTTAAAGTTCGGCGCCCTCTACTTCAAAGTACCGGAGACCATCCGGGCGGAGGTCTCCGGGAAGTTCCAGAAGAGAGTCGGGGCCAAGGACCTGATCCTCTCAATTGCTGCCGACATCGGAGCCGACGGGGCGACCTACAAGGCGATCGAATTCACGGGAAAGACCGTGCGAAAACTCGACATGGCAGGCAGGATGACCCTCTGCAACATGGCAATCGAGATGGGCGGGAAAGCCGGCATTGTTGCACCGGACAAGGTGACCTGGGAGTACATGAAAGGCCGGCGGAAGATGAAGCCGTTCGAGCTGGACAGTGATGACGATGCAAAGTTCTCCGAGAAGAGGTCCTACGAGGTCTCGGACCTTGAGCCGCAGGTAGCCGTCCCGCACAATGTGGATACAGGAGTTCCGGTCGGCAAGGTTGCCGGCACCCACATCGACCAGGTCTTCATCGGCTCGTGCACGAACGGGCGTTTCGAGGATCTCAAGGAAGCAGCCGAAGTGCTGGGCAAGAAGAAATTCAATCCGAAGATCCGGACCATTATCATCCCAGCCTCCCGTGACGAGTACCTCAAGACCCTGAAGGCAGGACTTATCGAGAAGTTCGTGAAGGCGGGTGCGCTGGTCGAGGCGCCATGCTGCGGCCCCTGTATGGGCGGTGCATTCGGCCTTATTGCTCCCGGCGAGGTCTCGCTCGCGACCTCGAACCGGAACTTCAAGGGACGGCAGGGCAGCACGGAAGGCAAGGTCTACCTCTGCTCCCCGGCAACGGCAGCAGCAAGTGCGATCACGGGTGAGATCACCGATCCGAGGGAGGTATAATATGGCAGCAAAGAAGATGACCCCGGTTAAAAAAGTCGCGGTTGCCGAGGGGCCCGTTTCAAAGAATGCCCGGGTCTGGAAGTTCGGGGACGATATCGATACCGATGCCATCATCCCGGGCCGGTACCTCATCCTCAACAACCCGGACGAGCTCGCAAAACATGCCTTTGAAGGGACCCGGGACGAGTTTGCAAAGAGGGTACAGCAGGGCGACGTGATTGTCGGGGGGCGCAACTTCGGCTGCGGTTCCTCCCGCGAACATGCCCCGCTTGCCCTGATGGGGGCCGGGGTGAAGGTTGTCGTGGCTGGTTCGTTTGCCAGGATCTTCTTCCGGAACTCGATCAACGTGGGAGTGCTCCCGGTGGTCTGCCCGGATGCGGACAAGATCGCCGATGGCGCAAAAATTACCCTGAACCTCAAGGAGGGGTACCTTGAAGCGGACGGGAAGAGATACGCAATTGAACCAGTCCCGGAGTTTATGCAGGGCATCATCGATGCCGGCGGGCTTGTGGAATATGCGAAGAATCTGAAGGAGGTACCGGCATGTATAAGATAGCGTCAATTGGCGGGGATGGGATCGGCCCGGAGATCGTTGATGAGGGAAAGAAGGTTCTCGAAGCAGCAGGGGAGAAGTACAACTTCGATATCCAGTGGACGGACTTCGATATCGGGGCTGACCGCTACCTTGCCACAAAACAACTTGTTACCGAAGATGATCTAAAGGAACTGAAGAAGTTCAAGGCGATCTACTTCGGCTCCATTGGTGACGATCGGGTGAAACCGGGGATCCTTGAGAAGGGCATCCTCCTCGCGCTCCGCTTTCACTTCGACCAGTATGTGAACCTCCGGCCCATCAAGCTCCTCAAGGGTGTCGAGACACCACTTGCCGGCAAAGGTCCAAAAGACATCGACTTTGTGGTTGTCCGGGAAAACACCGAGGACTTCTACGTGGGCATCGGCTCCCGCTTCAAGAAGCACCAGAAGATCGAGCTTGATGTGATGCGGGATCTCTACAACGTGAAGTTCGGCCTCGATGTCACGAGCGATGCGGAGGAGATCGCCTACCAGATAGGGGTCATTACCCGTGAAGGTTCCCGCCGGGTCCAGACCTATGCGTTCGACCTTGCGATGCAGCGGAAGAAGAAACTCACGTCCGTGGACAAGGCCAATGTCCTCTCGGACGTGTACGGCCTCTGGCGGGAGGTCTTCACCGAGACGGGAAAGAAGTACCCCGAGGTCACGACAGAGTTCAACTTCGTGGACGCCGTCACCATGTGGTTTGTCAAGAATCCCGAGTGGTTCGATGTCGTGGTCACGCCCAATATGTTCGGCGACATCATCACCGATCTCGGCGCCATGATTCAGGGAGGTCTCGGGCTTGCACCGGGCGGTAATATCAATCCAAAGGGGACCTCCATGTTCGAGCCGATCCACGGGTCTGCCCCGAAGTACAAGGGCATGGATGTGGCAAACCCGATCGCAACCATCTGGGCGGGCTCGCTCCTGCTCGATCACCTTGGCGAGCACAAGGCAGCTATCGGGATTGTCAAAGCCATCGAGACGAGCATCAAGGATGGCGTGGTGACAAAGGATCTCGGCGGCAAAGCCGGGACGGCAAAGGCCGGATCGTATATCGCCGAGTGCGTGAAGAAAGGCAAGTAATCTCTCTTTTTTCCCTATCATTTCCGGATGCGGAACCGGTATTACCCTGGTGACATACGGCAGGGACGCGATGCATGTCTGGGTGGACACGAGTACCGGCCGCACCGGGTCTGCGCAGGGGGATGATGGGGGGTCGCATGGGTACAAACCAATTCTTCAAGAATCAGGGAAGAAGAGAAAACACCGGTGAGAATTCTGCATGTACGGCAGTGCGATTCTGATCGTATTTTTACAACTGTACCCACGCGACCCCCTCATGACCGCTGCCGGTTTTCATAGAAAAAACCTGCATATCACCTCGATGATGGGGAGTTATTGCCCACCATGTGCCGGAGGGGGGTCGCGTGGGTACAGTATGGCCCGGGGCTGACTTTTCTCTCAACTCTGGAGTAAGGCAGAGTATTGGGACAGATCAAATGACTGCAAATGACTGCCAAAAAAGGGAGCCTTCAACGCGATTCTATTGGTCATTCCGAATAATGACGGTCAATGAGATACTCGATAACGGGAAGCGTCATGTACAGGGCCGAACTCCACAGGGATCCGGTCAGTGCAACCAGAATGCCGATGACGGAGATGGTTGGAACGACAAGGTTCCCGATAAGAACGCGCCGGACATATGCCGGTTTTAACGTGGACTCAGCGAGGCGGCACCCGGTGGTTGCATACCACCACTGGCAGGTCATGCCCATGCCGATTGCAAAGAGATTGACCTCAAATACAATCGCACCCATGGAAGCGCCGGGGAAATCCCCGGAGAACGAGGTGGAGAACGGGAGGAGTGCAACAAACATCAGCGTCACGAGATTGATCCAGATGAAGGTCTTATCCGGAACCCGCACGGAATGGAACTGCTGGTGCTGGCTCAGCCAGAATGCCCCCAGGATCAAAAATGCGAGGACATAATGAAAGAAATCAGAATACAGGGAGAGGAGGGTGTGCAGGGCAAACTGGTTCGACTGCACCACCGCAGCCTTATCCGGCAGGTTCAGCCCGATGACAAGGAGTGTCATCGCGAACGCAAAGATCCCGTCAGAAAGTGCTTCCAGTCTTCCTTTGGTGAGGTGCGGGTCCTCACTCCGGTTTTCCTCAGTCATCGTATCCTTCTTCCACCATATGTTCCGGGATAATTTATGCTCTTGTTCGTTTCCAGCCACTGGCAGGTTACTTCAGGTTTTCCTGCGATGCAACAGATACATCCTCGTCATCATGCTCATCCGATGACTTCGAGAGAATAGAACGGAAATAGCCAAGGGGCCCTTTTGCCTGTTGCCCCGTAACCCGTGCCCGGTACTCATTGACGGTCTGGTCGCCGGATACATCCTTGATGAGGAACTCTGCCTCGGCACGGCCTTCCTCAACCGCCATCCGGTCGGTGACATCCGTCATCGACCCGGCGATCGCAACGACTTTGCCGTTCTTTCCTACCGGCACCTCGTTCACTTCAACCCAGATCTTCTTCCCGTCACGGGTTGCCATCTCCAGCCGGTACGGTGGTTCCCGTTTGCCGGAGGCAATGGCCCGGATCGTCCGCTCAAGGCCGGACGCATTCAGGGGATGGTCGGTGAGGTAATCGGTCCAGGTCCGTTTCCCTTCCCCGTGACGACAGCCCAGCTGGTTGAGAATCCTCGGGCTGGCAAAGACCACCTGGTGGTCGGTCGAATGCGAGTAATACATCGGGCTGCCACTTTCAAGGACGAGCATCAACTCGCTGTCACGTTTCCGTATCGCCTTCTGCTCGTTCTTGAGCGGGGTGATGTCCCTGCCGGTTGCAACGATGGAGACAACGGTTTTGTCATCGCCGAGAACAGACTTTGAAGACCAGCTGATGCAGCGCATCCCGTTCTTTGTCTGGAGCCACTGTTCAACAATGCAGGCATAGGGAGGCCGGAAGAGTTTGGTCATCTGGGTTGCGATTACGTCAGAGTACCGCTCTTCAGTGACCGGCATGAAGATGCTGTTGATAAGATCTTCCTTTGTTCTTCCGATAATCTCGCAATAGGCACGATTGACAAAAAGGAGACGTCCTTCAGGATTGAACCTGACGATAAGATCCTGCTGGCATTCGACAAGGTCCCGGTATTCCGTATCGAGTGTTTCCATGTATGACCGCCGTTATCTGTACCATTTCACTCCCCTGAGATCGGAGTGGAAGGCGGAAAATTTCACTTAGAATCATTCTGCCGCAGAACTATTAATGTTACCCGCTACCGGCGGAAAAAAGGTATTATTCTGAATATACCGGAGGGATGTGCAACATTGTTGGTGCGGGGGTCATACCATGGCGCTGATTCTCTGCTGGCTTTCTGAAGTTCTGTGGACCCTGTTTGCCGGCGTTTCCGGGATCCTCACAATCGCCACAGACCGTTCCTTCCCATAGAGCACCGCACGGAGCGTAGAAAGCGACAGGGTAAAACTCCCGGTCTCGAACAGATCGATATTCAGGGCCTTACCGGATACCGAGACATGAGCGAGACCCCGGGTCAGACCAAGGTACTCATTCCAGTTGCGGGTAATGTCCTCGACCTGAACATAGATCCTGCCCGAAACCGCTTTCACCAGATCGGATCGCCTGATCGCATACCGGTTCCCGAGAATATGCAATTCGACAACATCATGCATCACGCCTTCGCTGTCAAATGCCCGGGAGCGGGTCTGCTGGAGATATCCTGCTTTTACCATCATACACGACCACCTTTTGTCGTATATGGGCGTTGCTGCAGAGAGTATATAACGCCGGGGCGTGCGCAGGGTGAAAGTGAAATGCACCCTCGGAAGGAGAGTGAGCCATTACCGGACGTCATTCAGGGCATTCTGTCGATACAGGCATTCAGGACCTGTTCGACAAAGGAAAGGGTGCCATTGATACCGGCAAGCGGCGTAGGGTAGAGCCGAACCTTCCCCCGCAGGGGAGGGATGATGCCTACAAACGCGGCATTGCCGTACACCGAACGCTCAAATGATGAACCCACAACCAGGTCGGGTTTATGGGACCGGATGAGATCCTGTACCTTCGAGAGACTTGTGGCTTCAGTCATGGGGCGGGTGGATTCCCCCACCACATTCCGGGTGCCGATACAGCAGATCTCCGCATCCAGATATCGTTCGAGGATCTCAGCGGCAAACCGGGCGTACGAACACCCGGCAAAGATTGCGGCAGACGGCGGATCATACCGGTGCAGGAATTTGTCGCAGGCCTGCACAACCCGCTCCTCCTGTGCATCCAGTTCCGCAAAGACCGGCCCGCAATCCGATCCTTCTATTACCTCATCGATTCGGGTGAACGAAGATCGGATCTGGTCAAACCCAAGCATTCCCCCGATGGATTGCCCGACACCGGAAGAGAAATCCTCATTGGTTTCAAGGGTATATGCCGCCGCATGATGCACGCGTTCGAGCAGGTCCTTTGAGAATATGGTTCCCACCGGGACAGATGCCATTGCACAGAGCCGCTTTGTCTCCAGCACATTCCCTGAATAGAACGGGTCAAAAAGACAGACGCCATCGATATTCACACCGGGAGTTGCGGGATCAACTGAAGGGGCAAGCATCGCAAGCGCCTTCGCGTACCCGGTCTCGATATCACCGGAAAACCCCGGGCTGTCCACGAGCAGAACCTCCTGATCCTCAAGCAGGGATCTGATATCCTCCCCAAGAATGGCGGGAACGCAGGTGGTGATCACGGCAATGCTCTTCCCAGAGCCGGAGAGGTTGCCAATCACTTCCCGGAGCCGGTCCTCCGATCCGAAGATGATCTCCTTTTCAAGGATGAACGTTCCCTCTAACGGGGCATGGAGCAGTGTGGTGGGATAATAATAGCACCCGCTTGATCCATGGATCACAACCGTAATACCGTCAAACCCGGCGAGACAGGACGCCGCACCGGTCATGGCGCAGGGCCAGAGAGGATTGTCGCACTCAGGCATGGATCGCCCGCCTCCACCGGTGGAGCATCCGCCGCGTCCCGCCAGTCCCTATTGCGGACCCGACCGGGAGGCGGAGACCGGTTCCATCAGAAGACGGAGAAAGACCCAGTCTCCTGACCAGCTCTTCGGCAGCCCGCAGGTCATCGTCACCGGTATGAGCCCGGTCCAGAACAATGGCTAACCGGTTCAAACCGGAACCCATGATGAGCATCTCATCCTGGCGCAACTTCTCCGATGCGATAGCAGTACTCCCATCAATCCCGCAGGAAGCAGCCACCTGTTCAAGAAATGCGATGGTATCGGAAAGACCATGAGGAAATGAGGGGATGAACGGGGTGCCAAACCGGTCACGAAGGTATTCCCCGACCGGAATGAGCGACGGGCTCCTGAGAATATTGAGCCGGGCCGCCCCGAGCCGGGAGAGCTGGCTGAACGTGATATCGTGCACAAAATGCAGGTTCACGCTCAATCCCAGCAGCGAAAGTAAGCGGGAGATCTCCGCAGAGTTCTCACGGACTTCATATTCAAGGTTCATCTCCCCAATGAGATTGATCCCCCCGGTCGCGGGGCATGGCTCTGCTATGTCCGCAAGGGCAATGAGGGCATTATTCATCCCATCCTGAAATGACCCCCCGAGAAACCCGGCGGTCGGGATCGGGATCACCGGGATGCCATACGCTTCCGCACACACCGCACAGGTATCATCGCCGATGGTGTCAACAATACAGGTAGATAGCACGAAAACAGCACTGATATTTTGTCCCGCTGCATGACGGACAGTAGTACGGAGCGCCTCTTCCCCTCCAAAAATAATCTCGCTCTCACCGAGGGCGGTTGAGATCAGGGACGGCATGACCATCCGATCGTCATCCAGGCAGATCGCATGCAACAGGGATGCATTGTGATGGGCGCATCCCTTGGGCCCATGGATGATGGTCACCGTATTACTGATGTGGGACGTCACCGAGAGCGCCCCGGTGAGCGTGCAGCCACCAAGTCTAGATATATTCGCGGGCAAGGGATTCGAGGGCATCGATCTCAAGGGGCTGGGGGATGGTCAACCGGGTGTTTTCCATGATACGCTGGGCGAGTGAACGGTAATGTTCTGCCTGGGCCGAATCCGGGCTGTACTCGATCACGGTCTGCTGGTTCACTTCGGCCTGCTGCACAACATGATCACGGGGAATATACTGGATCATGGTGCTGTTCACCCGGCGGGCAAACTCCGCAACCAGTTCCTCTTCCCGGGGCTGGCCTTTCGCATTGCAGATCACACCACCCAACCGGCAGTTGCTCTTCACCCGGGATGCAAGCCGCTGGACTGCTTTGCAGATGTTATTTGCCGCGTATAATGACATCAGTTCCCCGGACGTGACCAGATAGATCTCCTGGGCATATCCTTCCCGCATCGGCATGGCAAATCCCCCGCAGACCACATCGCCCAGCACATCGTAAACGATCACATCTCCCTTCAGGGCACCAAACTTCTCCAGCAACTGGAATGTTGCAATGATACCCCTTCCGGCGCAGCCAACTCCGGGTTCAGGCCCCCCGGCCTCAACACAGCGGATGCCATTGTATCCGGTAAAAACAACATCGTCAAGCGAGATAGCAGATTCACCACGGACCCTGACAAGATCCATGACCGTCGGGATAAACTTCCCCTGCATCAGCATCCGGGTGCTGTCCCGCTTGGGATCACAGCCAATCTGGAGAATTGAGAGTCCCCGGTGTGAGAGCGCAGATGAGAGGTTGGATGAGGTGGTTGACTTACCGATTCCACCTTTCCCGTACAGGGCGATCTGCTTCATTGTCATACAATTGAGCGGCAATTTATATTAGATCTCCTGATGTTAACAAAAGCGAACTTGTGTTCGATACCGGTATCCAGGGGAATTCCTCCCCTTGTTCTTCGCAGGGACATGCCCGGACAATCAGAGATTTTTTCATCATCAGGGACGATGATTGTACCGTCATGGAATACCTGCACACCCTCTTTAAGTTCATTGCCGGCGGAGGTATCATTGTCGGTGTGACCTACATTGCGCAGCAGGTAAACCCAAAATACGGCGGCATCCTCGCTGCAGCCCCCATCATCACGACCCTTGCATTCCTCTTCACGTATAGCGATGCCGGTGTGGCCACCACCCGGCAACTGGTTCTCGGGACATTCTTCTTTGCCATCCCGTCGCTTGCGTTTCTCCTCGCGCTCTATCTCCTCATGAACCGGCTGGGATTCCTGGAGAGTCTCGGCGGGGCATACGGGGTCTGGCTTGTCTGCGTTGTCATCATGGGCCGGTTTGTTGCCGGCATGTAACGGGCATCCAAAAACCCTGCTGAAAAGGGGTTATTCACGGCCCCGGAACAGGGCAAAGAACAGAATGATCACCGGAATCACTTCGAGCCTCCCGATCCACATCACAAAGATCACGATCCATTTTGACATCAGGGGCATATCGGGGGATACATACCCGATATTGAACCCGCAGGTGGCAAAGGCGGAGACCACCTGGAAGACAATTTCTGTTAAGGAGAACGTCGTACTATGAAACTGGAGGAGGACCAGCGATGCAACAAATACGGTGACTACTGAGAGAATGATGACAAGCATATTCTTCGCAGTCTCCAGCTCCGCAGTCGCTTTCGGAATGACGCGCCCTTCAATCCTGAACGGGATAAGCACTTTCCCGCTGACGAACAACTGCCGGAACCACCACAGGAGCGCCCGTAATGAAAACGCCACCCGGTCGAGCTTGATACCCCCCGAGGTACTACCGGCAGCTCCCCCGATGAAGGTGAGCATGGTCAAAAAGAGGAGTGTGACGCTGGCCCAGGTCTGGAGATTCACGATCGCAAAACCCGTGCTGGTCAGTGCAGAGACTGACATGAACAACCCCTGCAGCACGGCCGGCCCGAGGGCAAGATCGGAGAAGAAGATCAGGTCGTAAGTCAGGACCGCAGTCCCGATAGCCAGGATGAGGAAGAAGATCTTCACCTGCTCATCACCAAACAGGCTCAACCGCCGGTTTTCCAGGATCAGGAAGTACAATTTGAACGGGAGGGCACCGGCGATCATCACGGGTATGATCAACAGTGCCAGCAGTGAGTTGTCATAGTACAGCAGTCCGCCATCGTGAGGGATGAATCCCCCGGTCGAGATCGCGGATAGTGCGAGGTTGACAGAGTCCCAGAGAGACAGACCGCTGAACAGGATAAGGCCTACGGCACAAAAGGTCAGTCCCGCATAGATCTTCCAGAGGGATCTCCCGGCTGCCCTGACACTGGGTGTGAGAGATTCATCACGGCTCTCATTACGGAGGATCTTTGACCGGAATAATCCCGTGCTGCTGGCAAGAGCCACCGTGAATGCAATGATCCCGATACCGCCAATCCATTGCATATATGAGCGCCAGAACAGGAGGGTATAGGGAACTGAATCCAGGGATCGGATCACAGAAAACGCGGTGCCGGTCCAGCCGGCCATTCCCTCAAAGACCGCATCGGTAAAACTCATGTGCAGGCCGATCATAAACGGAATGCCGCTTACCACCGCACAGGCAAACCAGAAGAGTGCCACCGAGCACATGGCCGTAGAAAGGCGGCTGCCCTGACTGCTGCGGGGTATTTTTTTGAGGAGAAATCCCGTTATGAGGAAAATGAGTGGCACTGTGGCCATGGGAATGATCATATCCCATTCAGAAAAGAGTACGGCAACGATTAAGGGAATGCAGGAAACAGGAGCCACAAAGGTGAAAATATCTCCCAGATCCGCAATGATCGTTGAGAGATACCTTATCCTGCTCATCACTATTGGGTTACCGCTCGTGCTCTATTAGTGTTTGCCCGTAACAGCGATGAAAAAGAGGAATGTGCCCTGTGAGGCCTATGCCTTGTCGGTCCAGAGCCCGTGCACATTGCAGAATGCCCGTACTTTTATACGGTCACCCGATACCGTGAACTCTGCTTCAGGTTTCTGCCCGGGTTTCAGGCCCTGCACATAGAGGGCATCACCGGAGATCACTTCGATCCACTGGATGTAGTGCTTCTCCTCCATCGGATGGGGGATGGCCCCGAGTTTCACCCGGATACCCGTCTTTGTCTTCTCGACAACGGGGACATGCTTCTCCTTCCCCGCATCCTCCGTCTTCTCAACCTGAAGGTTCATGGGCTGTCCGCAGCAGACAAGCGTTCCACCCGAAGGGCTGACAACCATCGTGGTATTTCCGCATACGCCGCACTTGTAGATCTCAAGCATCTTTGTCATGACCGTATCCTCTGTTTCCTTAAAGGATTCCAATCTCTTTATGTTTTTTTGCTATGTCATCAGCAAGCCGGTTGAGCGCAACAACGGCCGCCTCATCCGGCGCACCTTTGATGACCACCGGTTCAAGCACCTCGACCTTTACGTGGTCGAGCATCTTAACAATGGTCTCAACTGATTTGCCACCCCAGCCAAAGGATCCAATGACCGAGGCAAACCTCACCTTGGGTTTCAGGACGTTTGCAAGGTACGTGGCATAGATAACCTGCGGGTGGGGGCCGAAGAAGACCGTGGGCGTACCAATGACCACCGTTGCTGCATCCACGAGTGCATACGCAAGTTCCCCGATATCGGTCTTCGTGAGATTGAAGGGTTTCACGTTCACGCCCCGCTGGATGAGCGCCCCGATCAGCTGGTCAACCATCTTCTGCGTGCTGCCGTGCATGGACACATAGGGCAGGACCACAACGTTCTTCACGTCATCGGAGACCCAGTCTGCATAGGCATCAAGAATGAACTTCGGATTCTTGTTGATTGGGCCGTGGCTGGGCGCAATTATGACGGGATCGAGCTCGCGGACATTCTGGACATACCCCTTGATACTGTTCCGGAAGGGCATCATGATCTCGGCATAATACCGCTTTGCCGACCGGTAGGCATCGGCCTCGTTTGTCACGAACAGTTCGCTTGTTGCTGTATGAAACCCGAAGAGATCACAGGGAAAGAGAATCCGGTCCTCAATAAGGAAGGTGACCTGTGTCTCCGGCCAGTGTGTCCAGGGGGTGAGGAAGAACCGGAGCGTCCGGTCTCCGAGGGAGAGGGTATCCCCGTCCTTGACCACCTGCACACACTCCGCCGGGATCTGGAGCAGGGCAACGAGGAGGTCACGGCACTTCTCGTTCGTCACAACCTTTGCCATGGGGTACATCTCAAGGACCATGGGGAGGGCCCCGACATGGTCCTGCTCGGCATGGTTAATGACAATATAATCGATCTGCTCGATGCCGAGCTTCAGGAGGTTGACTATCAGTTCCTCCTCTTTTGTTGGATCAACCGTATCGATCAGGGCCGTCTTTGTGCTTCCCCGGATAAGATACGAGTTGTAACTTGTGCCATCCGGCAGGGGGACCAGTTCATCGAAGAGCCTCCGGTCGAAGTCCAGCGCTCCGACCCAGAAAATGTCCTTTACAATCTCACGTGCTACCATCTCTTCACTCCTTCACAAACTCATTCTTTGCAGCAAAACAGACCGGGCACTGCCAGTCATCCGGAAGAGCGGCAAATGCCATTCCGGGAGAAATTTTCTGGAGGAGATCTCCTTTCTCCGGATCATAGACATGACCGCATACCGTGCACACATATCTGTCCATAAAAACCTCTATCTATTCAGGTATTACAGAATGGCGCCATGTTTTTAAAAATGGTTTCGATTCAGGATCTGTCCGCCAATGTCAGGAGCAGGGAATCGGTCACTCACCCGGGATCTCCTGAATATGGTAGCGGTTGACAAAGAACGAGAATGAGTGGTTCTTTTTTGCTGCCGTCTCAAGGGAGAAAGACTTGAGGATCTCGAACATGAAGTCGATCCGGGAATCAAAGTGCCGGGGAATGCGGGCATTAAACTCCTCTTTTGTCAGGTCGTCCGTAGAAGCCATATTCCCGACGCCCAGTTCCTGCCCCAGCGGCCCGGAGATCCCCGCATAATACCAGCTCTCGATCTCCCGGATCACGATCACGGTGCTGCCCCCGTCCAGATTGTTGAACCGGTAGTACAAGACCTGCTTCTTGTCCCGCACCGAGTGTTCAAAATCA
Source organism: uncultured Methanoregula sp. (assembly GCA_964592875.1). Taxonomy (GTDB): domain Archaea; phylum Halobacteriota; class Methanomicrobia; order Methanomicrobiales; family Methanospirillaceae; genus Methanoregula. Next base: position 261,111 of record CAZQGG010000002.1, on the reverse strand, counting down.
ATGTCGGCAACAAAGATGTAGTCGTTCTTCATCAGCGTGACGCTTTTTAAGAACTTGTTCACCTTGTCGCGCTTAATGCAGGCATAGGGGACGATCTCGACCGAATCGTAGCGGGGCGCAAGAAGGGGCTTGATGATGCGGCCGAAGAACCGCACATCGTCCTCTCCCTCGACCATGATGAACAGGCGCTTCTTCATTTACATGCCCAGCAGGTTCTGGATATAGAGTTCCTCGATGCCGATCTCATTTTCGAGGAATGTCTTCACTTCTTCCTTGTCTGCCGGGCGGGAGATGATGGAGAAGCCGTCGCTGTCCCGGGAGATGAGGATGATGTCGGCAAGGCCGGTGTGCTTGACCACCTCGGTACTATGCGTGGTGACCATGATCTGTTTCTTCAGAGAGGCCTCCTTCATCATGGCTATGACCCTTCCTACCAGGAAGGGGTGGATATGACTCACCGGTTCCTCGATCACGATGAACGGCTTGTCCTCGAAGTAGAGGGCCACAATCATGGCAAAGATCGTGATCGTGCCATCAGAGAGGGAGGATGCGGGCAGGTCGCGGCTCTTTGCATACCGCTCCCTGAGGGTGAGAATGAGTGAGATGTCCATGAACTTCTGGACCGAGAATTCCTCCACAAAGGGCAGGGTATCGCGGAGCAGGTTTGAGAACTTCCGTTTCTTCTCCGGGTCTTCGATGATCCGCTTCAGCACCAAGGCAAGGTTCCCCCCGTCCGGCTCCAGTTCGCGTTTTCCGGTGATGGCAACACCTTTCTTGGGGAGTTTCGGGTCAATGTCGTATACGGCAATCCGGTCGAAGAAGCGGTTGAAGTGCGGGAGCGGGAGCCCGTAGGTTGTCTCAAGGAGGAGGGCCTTTGCCGGCAGGCGCCTGTTGCGGAAGAAGAGCGGGATGATCTCATCCTCCCTGAATGGGCAGCCTTCCGGCATATGGACCGCATACCGGATCACCCCGTTGTCACTCGCGACCTCAATCTGACCCCGTCCGATCGCGCTGCTCTCGACAATGGCTGCACCGTCCCACCGGCATGATGAGAGATCGCAACCGATGACAACCCGATCCTTCGTGATAGTAAACTCGTCCTGGTGCCCGGTGAACGTAAGGGAGAACTCGTACGTGGATTCGCAGGCCTTCATGCCGAACAGGGACCGCCCGTCCTGCTCCCGGTCAACATATTCCATGGCAGTGTCGGGAACATAGACCACCCTGATAACGAGATCGCGTGCCGTACCGATCTTCGCGTTCATGAGGTAGTCTACTCCTCCCTGCATGGCAATCGCATTCACGATCCCTGATGTCGCGATATCCTTGAGGAACCGGAAGATACTGATGAAATTGGATTTTCCTGCCGCATTCGAACCGATCACGACATTGAACCGGGCAAGGTCAATATCGAGCTCGGAAAAACTCTTGAAATTTTCCACATGGATCTTCTGGATCGGCATACACGTTCCTTACGTCATCGTCACTCTTGAACAAAAAGAAGGTATTGGTTATATTCAGGAACTCATATAGCCGGCAGACTACGACACGGAGATCATTCATAAAACCATGACGAAAATCGGACTCCGGTCACTTTCCTTTCGGGCTGGAGCCTATCGGGTAGAGCCAGCGGAAGATCCCGTGCGAGCGCTGTTCGGGGAACACACCCTCCGCCACCGACTTCACCTCTTCAACGGAATAGAAGGCACTGGGGTGGAAACCCTTGATAATTCTCACGACATGGGGGAGATCCTGCCGTTTTATGATGGTGAACACCATCTTCACCTTGCCGGTCCCACCTTCGGCATCGATGCTGGTCACACCGTAGTTCTGCGAACGCAGGAACTGGAGGAGAGCATTGGGATCATCCTTGGTGATGATCCGTACGCTGGTGAGGCCCAGCGAGAGTTTCTCCTCGATTGCCATGCCGACAATGGTGCCGGTGGCAAACCCTGCACCATAGGCAATATAACAGACCACGTTCGTTAAGTTGTTCATCACCTGCCCGATGGCAATAAGCCAGATGATCACCTCGAAAAAGCCGATGATCGCCGGGAGGTACTGAATCCCTTTCGACATGAAGATGACCCTTACCGTATCGAGGCTCATGTCGCAGACACGGGCAAGGAAGATCAGGAGCGGCACGACAACGAATGCAAAGACACCGGGCGTGATGACGGATTCCAGCATAAACAGGTAAGGATCAATTTTGCCTGTAAAATACTTGTTGGGAGGTAATAATCAATCATAGTCTGCATGACGTTGTCGAAAGGACCGGGCTCGGATGGAATCATCATACAATGTTCCGCAAAAAAATTACAGGTATACATTAAACACAGTGGTTTTCCCGGAGGCAGTGGATTCAGGTTAGCGGCGCAAGTATCGTGAGGAAACGACGGGAAAGATACCAGTGAATCACGATGAGGACACCCACGCTGATTGCTGCGGAAATGAGGATCGCAGAATACACAGGATACAACCCGGATACAGAAAACCATCCGGCCAGAAGATACACCAGTTCCCCGGTAACAAAAACCGCTGTTGACCATACCTCACGAACAATGAAGAAGAATACCGCAGCCGCCATGCCGGCAACAATATGCCAGAACAGGGTATCCGGGGTTGTTGCCAGGGGGAACTGTGCCTTTGATGCCAGACCGAAGAGAATCGCGGTTATTGCCACCCCAACAGGGATGGAAAGGAGAGCCCCCCCACTCCGCACCAGTGCCTGGATGTGGGTCCCGACAAGAACCCAGCAGATCATGACTGTGGCAATCCCTGTGGGGAGAAAAAGGAGAAATGCAAGGAAAAATGCAGATTTGTCAGTACCGAATGGATTCTGCAGGGTGCTTACCAGGCCAATGACAAGAAGGGTGAGGACAACTGCCAGCACGGTCCGGTACCATGACCGGAAGCCCAGATGGAACATGGTCACATCCCCCTGGACAAATGATTTTCTGATGATCAAAACGGGAATTACGATGCCGATCGCGATGCAACATATCAGCGTATAAAGAAGGAGTCCCGCCAGGTCGGGATGCAGGAAGAGTTGTACCCGACCTTCAAGCAGGTACATCTCGAAGAGCCAGATCGCATACGCAACAAACGGAATCAGGAGGAGTTGGACGGAGGGGTTTTGGATTATCCGAAAATACCAGTCCGGAGCAGATGCCCGCGAGGAATTTTTGCTCATTTTAAAGGATTCACCTCAGCATTCAGGATTGACAACAGGGAACAGTACAGGTCGCGGAAATTTCACCGCGCCCTGCACGTGGATTCAGGTACTATATCCATGGGATATTATGGATTATACCCGTGACGCAAGGAATGCACGGATTGCTTCATCCCGGTTTATCTTCGGGACACCGGATAGTACCATCCGTTCATCATAGGTCGGGAGGTTTGCCCGGTACACTACCCCCAGTGCAATCTGCGCATCGGAATTGTAGTCCCATGCCCGTGCAATGCGGCAGGCATGATCAAAATTTTCCGGATCATGATCTGAAAGTTCGTATACCCTTGACGAATAGTAGTCTGCCGCAGGGAAGAACGTTGCACAGATCTGCAGTACATCGATAAACGAGAAACCCCGGTGCGCGATTCCTCCGCGAATTAGGGAGGTGAGCTGATCCATCTTCCGGGTGTAGCCCCGCGCAATATAGGTTGCCCCGCTCGCCAGCATCAGCTCAAGCGGGTTCAGGGGATATTCCGCAGTACCGCCCGGTGTGGACTTCCCCTTATACCCCAGAGGAGACGTTGGCGTGTACTGGCCGGTCGTAAGCCCGTACACCCGGTTGTTGTGGACAATAACCGTGATATCGACATTGCGCTTTGCGGCAAAGATGAGATGATCCAACCCTTCTGCATAGCAATCCCCGTCACCACAGCAGCAGATGACGGTCAGATCGGGATTGGCAAGTTTGATACCGGTGGCAACGGGAATAGTCCTCCCGTGCAGGGAATAGAAGCTGTTGATATTCAGGTAATCGGCAATCTTTGCATGACAGCCGATACCGGATACAAGAACCACATTGTCAAGTGATTGTCCTTCCTGTTCCATTTCGGCAAGGATCGTCTTGAGCGTGTGCTGGATGGTAAAATTGCCACAGCCGGGGCACCAGGTATTCTGGACGTCAGTGATGAGCGATCGTCCGGTCATGAGAGCACCTTCCGGAGTTCTGCTTCCAGACTGTCGCAGGTAAACGGTCGCCCGTCAAACCGAAGGACGCTATCGTGTACGATAATCCCCTGCTGCCCCGCCAGCGTTGCCAGCTGGGCCGTGGCATTCTCTTCCACACAGATAATCCGGTTCACCCCGGCAAGGGCTTTTTTCAGCTGGGCCACCGGGAAGGGTGAGAGCACAACCGGCTGGACAACCCGGAGTCCAAGACGGGTGCCGGATTCACAGCAGACGCCTTTTGTGGATCCCCAGCAAAGGAGCGCAACGGGTGCCCCCACTGCACCGTGAACATTAACGGCGGGATACCGGCTCATCTCCCGGGATAACCCGTCCCATTTCCGCTGGCGCTTTTCCGCCATTTTACGGGTGATCTCTCCATCTTCCGCGGTGTAACCGGCTTCATCGTGGACGTAACTGTTCACTTTCACAATGGCATCTTTCGTACCGGGTACTGCAAGTGGTGAAACACCGGATGGCGTATCTGCATACCGGAGGTACGGGACAGATCCATCCCAAGGGGGTTGCTCACCAACCGGAGGAAAACCGGGGGAATCATCAGTACCCCTGCTGTAGGTACCTTCGGAGAGGGTCTTGTCGGAAAGGATGAATGCCGGGATCTGGTACCTCCATGCGATATCCATCGCAACAGCCGACCAGGAATATGCTGCCTCCGCATCGCCGGGCGCAACGATCAGCCGGGGGAACTCCCCCTGCCCGGCATGCAGGACAAAGAGGAGTTCGGACTGCCCGGTATACGTAGGCAGGCCGGTCGATGGCCCGGTCCGCTGGGATACTACGAGCACAAGGGGAATCTCTGCCATCCCTGAAAGGGACAGGCCTTCCGTCATGAGACAGAATCCTCCCCCGGAGGTCCCGACCGCTGCCCGTTTTCCGGCATAGGCAAACCCGAGTGCCATCAGGATCACGGCAATCTCGTTCTCCGGGTGGACAACCGTGATGCCAAACCGGTCTTTCTCTTCAGCAAGAAAATGAAGCAGGCTGGACGAGGGTGTCATCGGATAGGAGACATAGGCATCAAGACCCCCCCGGATCAGGCCAAGGGCAATTGCCTCATTCCCGGTCAGGAGAGGCCGTGGCGGTGCGGGGAGCCGTTCAATGCAATGAACGGTCTGGATCTGCTCATAGGCACGTTTCGCCACGAGCAGGTTCTGATCCGCACCTTTCCGGATATGAGCCCGCAGGACATCTTCAACCGTCTTCCAGTCGATCCCGGCGGCCTTGGCAAATCCTCCGATGATCACCGAATTCCCCATGATCTCAGGCGCTTTCTCAGCAGTAAGGATGGTCTTCAGCGAGAGGGCCTGACCCCAGGCTTTCACCCGGTCTGCATCAAGAATTACCGCAACACCCTCATGAGCCTGCGGAAGGTGATGAGTTATCGTTTCCTGGCTGAGCGCAAGGATGAAATCGATACTGTCCCGGCAGGTTCCGATTGGATGTCCCGATGCCCGGATCACGGCAAAGTTATGACCGCCACGGATCAGGGATGGGTAATCGAAATAGACATAGATATAATACCCCAGATGGTTGAGCAGCTGGGCGATCAATGCCCCGGCACTGTTGATCCCATCCCCGGCTTTCCCCCCAATCAGGACAGATACTTCCCGCAATTCCACCATAAAAATCCCGTAAGATACGATCTTTCAATTGCAGGTATATAGGTTGGCATAGAGACACCACCGCAAGGCGAGTAGTCCCCCACGATGGCTTACAATTGCCCGTAATCCAGCCAGATCACGGGTATCGTCAAAAAGAAGATCATTTTTAAAAACCGCTGATCACGTTTGCAGCAGTTGTTCCAGGATCATTTTCATGTCGTTGATCTTGTAGGGTTTGGACAATTTACCGGAGAACCCGTGTCCCGCATAATCCATAACCACCGGATCATTGGAATAACCGCTCGATACAATCGCCTTCACATGAGGATCCAGTTCCCGGAACTTCTGGATCGCTTCTCTTCCACCCATCCCCTCCGGGATCGAGAGATCGAGGATCACGGCATCGAACGGGGCATGCGCTTCCATTGCCTGTTTGTACAGGTCGAGTGCGGCATGCCCGTCCCGGGCAAACTCCACCTCATAACCAAGAAACGCAAGGACTTCCCGGGTGACCTCAAGGATGATCTGCTCGTCATCCATCAGAAGAATTTTTCCCTTGCTGGTCATATTCACCCAATCCCTGCAGAATATCAAGTAACTATGGTATCTTAAATTATATAGTATGCCATGAATAACCGCCCGCCCCGCATGGGGTTACTGCGCCAGTCACAGGAGGTATACCGGACACACAGATCCCTAAAGATGCACATGTCCGGATATCCAACCTCACTTTTTCAGCGCCCGCAGGCGGGCTGCCTCTTCAGCATCTTCCACGCGAAGGAGGAACGTCCCATGACAGGGCTTTGTGTACGGGAAGATGACAAAATCCCCATCCAGCCCGATGGCAATCGGGGGCAGGCCGATCACGTAGACATCGAAGACCTTGAACCCGGGCTGGACATCGATGAATTCCTTGAAATTTGCCTTGATATAATCCCGGGACTCCTTGAAGCTTGCATCCCGGAGAACGATCTCATAGTTCATCGATTCTACGCAGCCCATGGTGCCACCTCGTCAAGTGCTTTTTTCAAAGGAAGGGGATTATGAACCGCCTTTGCCGCAATCATCGTGCTGGGAAACTCGATCTTCTTCATCTGATCCTCGTAATGTTCCCCATAGACGAGGGTGAACAACTTTGCTTTTGAGATCGCGCCCATGGTTGCGGCATAACTGACACCGGCATCGTTATGGATGAAGACAAAACAGAGATCGAAATCCCGTTTCTTATCGGATATCTGGGCCACAGCCCGGTCGAGGTCCATCACTTCCCCGAGATAATGCCGGTCAGGATCTGCCACGACAAGCAGGATATTTGCAGCCTTGTTACCGGCCACCACCGGCGTGATCCCGGCCTTTTTCAGCCGGTTGATCAGATAGAGCGCAATACTCGTCTGCACCGGCACCTGCGGGCACCCGAGCACGAGGAGTGCGGTTACGGATTTTGTTATCGGTTCACCAGCCACAATGTATCCATCCGTTCCTTATGGTATAGTCTCATTTCACAGGCACAGGAAATAACCTTACGCATCGGCGCAGATCCTCACACATCGTACATCCTGCCGGGGATTATCATTCACGCGTTTGTGCAGCAACCCAGTCGAGATAGGGAAGGTGGCCGGCAATCACCGGCAGGGCGATGATCTCCGGTACCTCGTAGGGATGCAGCGCCCGGATCTCGCGGATAACCATATCGACCATCTCTTTTGGGGTCTTTGCGATCAGGAGATGCTCTTCGTCATCGCAAAACTCCCCTTTCCACGAGTACCACGACCGCACCGGGACCATGTTAACGCAGGCAACGAGCTGCCGGTCGATCAGTGACCGCGCAATCTCCGCGGATTTCGCGGGAGGAACCGTGGTGAGAATCACGCAGATCTCCGAAGGCTTCTTCGTGTCACCGTTCTTCTCCATGCCGCTGATGTTATCCATGCGAGATAATAAGCATACTTCATCCCACACCCTCCGTGAGGGGAAGACCGCCCGTAAACGGGAGTTAAATTCTATAGACGCCAGCGCCAATAGTGAGTACTTATGTATGCGAGCCGAATGAGCAATCTCCCGCCGTACCTTTTTGCACGGATCGACGAGATGAAAGCCGAACAGCGGAAGAAAGGTGTCGACCTCATCGATCTCGGTGTCGGCGACCCCGATCTTGCAACACCACCCCATATCGTAGAGGCACTCATTGCCGCCGCGAAAGACCCGAAGAACCACCACTACCCCGACTATGCCGGCATGCCGGCCTACCGGAGTGCAGTTGCCGGATGGTACAAGAAGCGCTTCGGGGTCACGCTCGATCCAGGCAAAGAGACACTGGCCCTCATGGGCTCCAAAGACGGTATCGCCCACATAGCCGAGGCGTTCGTGAACCCCGGCGACTATGTCCTTGCCCCGAGCCCCGGCTACCCGGTGTACCGGACCGGCACGCTCTTTGCTGAGGGGAAGGTTCACGACATGCCGCTCCTGCGGGAGAATAATTTTGTTCCCGTGCTTGCCGATATCCCGAAGAAGGTAGCAAAGGCCGCAAAGATCCTGTACATCAACTACCCGAACAACCCGACGGGAGCCGTGGCACCGGAGGGGTTCTACAAGGAGGTCGTTGACTTTGCACGCGACAATGAGATCATAGTCGTCTCGGACAATGCGTACTCCGAGATCTCCTTTGACGGCTACCATGCCCCTTCATTCCTCCAGACAAAGGGTGCCATGGAAGTCGGTATCGAGATGCACTCGCTCAGTAAGACCTACAACATGACCGGCTGGCGTATCGGGATGGCGGTCGGGAACGCAGACGTCATCGCCGGGCTCGGGCGGGTCAAGACCAACGTGGACTCCGGGGTCTTTGACGCGGTACAGCACGCTGCCATCACAGCCCTCTCCGGGCCACAGGATTGCGTGAAAGACGCCTGCAGGATCTACCAGGAGCGCCGCGATGTGCTCGTCAAAGGCCTCCAAAGCCTCGGGTTCGATGTGCCGCTCCCCAAGGCAACATTCTATGTCTGGGTGCCGGTAAAAGACTGCATGGCATTTTCAGGGCGGCTCCTGACGGAGGTCGGTATCGTGGCAACACCGGGAGTGGGGTTTGGCGCAAGCGGCGAAGGCTACGTGCGGTTCGCGATCACCCGGCCGGTTGCCCGGATACAGGAAGCAATCGAACGGATGCGGAAGATGAAACTATGAAACTCGCTCACCACCTTACCATCAAAAACAGCCACCTTCTCATCAACGGGCAGGACTGCGTGGCCCTTGCAGCGAAGTACGGGACGCCACTCTACGTGACGAGCGAAGACCGGGTTGTAGAACAGTTTGAGAGTTACAGGAAGGCTCTCGGTGCACGGTACCCGAAGGTGCAGGTGCTCTTTGCGGCAAAGGCAAATGGCAACCTTGCCCTGATGCGGGCGCTGGCAGCAAAAGGTGCCGGCGCGGACGTCTTCTCCTCAGGAGAGCTCCAGCTTGCCATTGAAGCGGGCATGGCACCGGAGAAACTCCTCTTCAACGGGAGTTCCAAGACCCTCGCGGACCTGAAACTTGCCGTGGAGAAAGGTGTGAAGGTCTCGCTCGACTCCCTTGACGAACTCCACCAGCTCGACGATGTAGCAACGAAGGCCAAGAAGACCGTTAAGGTCTCGTTCCGCGTCAATCCCGCACTCGAAGTGCCCACCCACCCGAAGATCGCCACCGGCCTTGCCACCAGCAAGTTCGGCATCCCGCACAAGGAGATCCCCGCGGCGTACAAAGAAGCCCTTGCCTGCAAAAGCATAAAGCCGGTCGGCATCCACTGCCACATCGGCTCCCAGATCCTCGAAGTCGAACCCTTTGCCCGTGCTGCCGAAGTGATGGTCCGTATCGCAAAGGAACTCACCGAGATGGGCGTGAAACTGGAGTTCATCGATCTTGGCGGGGGTCTTGGTATCCCTTACCACCATGACACGGACCCGGCCCCCACCGCAGAGGATTACGCAGCAAAGGTCATTCCGGTCTTCAAGGCGGGTATGGAAGCCTGCGGGATCACCCCCGAACTCTGGGTTGAGCCCGGCCGTTCGCTCGTGGCCGACTCGACCATCCTCTTAACAAGGGTCAACTCCACCAAGAAGGCGCACAAACGCTTTGCGAACGTGGACGCAGGATTCAACCTCCTGATCCGGCCCGCGATGTATGACTCCTACCACGAGGTCATCGTGGCGAACAAAGCGGATGCACCGCTCAATGCGGAATACACCGTCACCGGGCCTATCTGCGAAACCGGTGACATTTTTGCTCCGGACCGGAAGCTGCCGGAACTGGCAGCCGGTGACATCATTGCCATGCTCGATGCCGGTGCGTACGGGTACGCAATGTCGTCTCAGTATAATGGGCGTCCGCGCTGCCCCGAGGTGCTCATCCACGGTTCACAGGTCGCACTCATGCGCAGGGGAGAGACGGTTGCAGATCTGAAAGCCGCCATGGAACAACCCCCCTGGCAGAAATAAGCAGGAGCCCGCGCCGTGCACTTCCACTACGCGCTGGTCGATGACCTCATCACCAAAGAAGAGTTTGAACAGCGCGTAGAGAAGAAGATCGACGAATGCGGGGATCTGGTCGACGAACCGACTGCCGCGATGATGGTGGTCGGCGAACTGGGCCGCGAGCACGTGAAGATCAAGGGACTTGCGGCAAAATCCAGCCTCTTCTCTTTTTTCGGGAAAATTATCGACAAGACCGAGCCCAAGGAATTTGACCGCCCTGACGGGGAGAAGGGTTGGGTGGCCACCATCCTGCTCGGCGACGAGACCGGGACCACCCGGGTCGTGCTCTGGGACCAGAAAGCCGGGGCCGTACTCGATACCGAGATCGGCGAGGTTCTCGAAGTGATCGGCCGTCACCCGGGAAAAAATACGAGAGAGATCTATGCGCTTGCCTTACGAAAGGTCAGTATTGAGATCACCGGCCCAAAACTGAGCGGGGCAGGGACCATAAATCTTGCAAACGATCCGGTGGATCTCGATGCGATCCTGATTACACGGAGCGAACCCAGGACCTACAACAAGCGCGATGGCTCCACGGGGGAGATGGTCGATACAATCATCGGCGACGCGGCCGGTACGGCACGGATGGTGGCATGGGCACCCGATCTGCTCCTTTTGATCCCACCGGGCTCCGCAGTGCATATCACCGGCGCAAAGCCAAACATGCGGGATGAGGGGCGGAGTTACAGCCTTGATGAGAAGAGCACCGCCACAATCATCGATCAGGTCATCTCCATTCCCGTAACCCCCGCAGGTTCCGTGAGCGACCAGGGAGTCTACTCGATCCGGGCCACGGTAAAACAGGCCCAGCAGCCCCGGTCATTCACAACACGGAACGGCACATCATCATGGGTCAGGAATATCGTGGTGACTGAAGGAAGCGATGATCTGAAGGTAGTGCTGTGGGGGGAGCATGCCCTCATCCCCGTCAGCCCGGGAGAATCCATTGAGATCTACCATGCAACGGCAAAGCCCGGACGGTTCGGGGATATCGAGCTTGCAGTCGGACGGGGCAGTGCACTTCGGGTACCAAAAGAGATCTCCCGACCAATTGTCTTCACCGGAACGATCATACCGGGACCGGGCGGGTTGTTTATCGATGACGGGCATGATCGGTACCTCATCGAGGGCACCTTTGATTCGGGAACCGAGTGGCAGGTGACAGGAAATCTTTCCGGGAGCACCATCCTGCCGGATACCGCAGTACCGGTAGAGATCACCGCTGGAAGTGTTACAGAGCATATCCGTAAGGTTCGGGACAGCCTGAACCAGTGAGCTGCACTTTCACCCCGCGCAGTCCGGAGGTTTATATCCCAGTCATTAACATCTTGTTGTGCCATAGGAGTGTTACAAGAAATGGCTGAAGGACCATTGGAAATTGAAGATTTACCGGGCGTAGGCCCGACCACGGCAGATAAACTCCGGGAAGCCGGTTACCTCTCTGTCGAGAGCATTGCAACAGCCGCACCGGCTGAACTCTCGGAAGTCTCCGAGATCTCGGAGTCAACAGCAAAGAAGATCATCAAAGCAGCCCGCGAGGCTGCCAATGTCGGCGGGTTCAAGACCGGAAAAGACATCTTCGAAGCAAGAAAGGACATCCGGAAACTCTCGTTCCGTGTCCCGGAACTCGATACGCTGCTGGGCGGGGGAATGGAGACCCAGGCCATCACCGAGATGTATGGTGAGTTCGGGTCCGGTAAGAGTCAGATCGTCCACCAGATGGCGGTCAACGTCCAGCTTCCTGAAGAGCTGGGTGGCCTGAACGGGAGTGTCATCTACATTGATACGGAAAATACCTTCCGGCCCGAGCGTATCGAGCAGATGGTGAACGGTCTCGGACTCGATGACATCCCCGATGTGCAGGAGTTCCTCGACAATATCCATATTGCCCGGGCCCATACCTCCGATCACCAGATGCTTCTCATCGACAACTCCCGGGAACTGGCAACCGAACTGAAAGAGAACGGGAAACCGGTCAAGCTCTTCATTATCGACTCACTCACGGCCCACTTCCGGGCCGAATATGCCGGCCGGGGTACGCTTGCTGCCCGTCAGCAGAAACTGAACCGGCACATGCACGAGCTCTTCAAGCTCATCGACGAGCACAATGCCGTGGGCCTCGTCACCAACCAGGTCATGTCCAACCCTGCCGTATTCTTCGGCGACCCGACAAAACCCATCGGGGGCAACATTGTCGGCCACACCGCAACCTTCCGGCTCTACCTCAGGAAGAGCAAGGGCGGGAAACGGATTGCACGTCTCGTGGACAGCCCGAACCTTCCTGAAGGCGAAGCACCGTTCATTGTTGAAGAGGCTGGACTCAAATCGTGCTGAATAACTCCGGGTTTACCGGAACATATCCTCTTTTTTTTAAAAGAAAATTTTAAAAAGTATTTTTTCGAGTTTCTTTGAATAATTATAATTATCTAAAATAATAGTATACGTATTATGGATGACAATCAAGCAGACTGGGATTCATTTTTAGAAGAAATACGTACTGAAACTGAAAGGCTATTAGGTGCCGAGTGTGATTTGCCATTTTTTAGAGGACATTTTGAAACAAATTGGAAATTAACACCCTCGATATTTCGGTTGGATATTACAGATCCGGAGAAAATTGCAGAGTTAGAGGGCTCGCTGATTACTGATTTTCAGTCTCTTTGCGGTCAATTATACGATAAGGAATTATCTGGTTGGGAATTAATTTTTGAAATGCGACATGCCGGTATAGCGACGAGATTATTGGATTGGACAGAAAATTTTGCTAATGCCCTTTTTTTTGCTTTTAATGACCGCGTAAATCCTGACGATATTGAGACTCTGCAGCCATGCATCTGGATTTTAAATCCATATAAATTAAACAAAAAATCTGATGGCTTCGCAGGTGTCCCAGCAGTCGATTCGTTACCGTTCACATATTACGCCACCAAAGAAGTGAATATGAAAATGGTTACGCCTACTTACAAAAAGGTATCAAGCGGACCAATTGCAATTATGCCACCTAGGGGGCATAAGAGAATGTTTGCGCAAAAGAGTGTATTCACTTTTCATTTTAATGAAAAACCATTGAACGAGTATTACAAATCATGTGTGAAAAAGATAGAGATCCCATTTGAATGTAAGGATTGTGCAGATTTCTTTCTTTATTTGGCTGGTGTAAATGAATATTCTATGTTCCCAGATTTAGATGGACTTGGAGCATATATGCGTAAAAAACATGCCCTTTAATTTGATTTGATTGTAAAATTTATGACAGTCAACAGTGTGTTATTTAAAAAAAAGCGTGAAGGTTTAATCCCGGGCCAACAGAATTTAAATTGTGCTGAAAGCGCTCATCACGGATATTGACGGGACGATCACCGATCCCACCAGGCGGATACACACCGGCGCCATCGAGACGATTCGGGCACTTGTAGATCAGGGTATCGTGGTGGTGCTGGCCAGCGGGAATACGTCCTGCTTCATGGAGACGCTCTGCAAGATGATCGGAACGCAGGGGTCGTTCATTGCCGAGAACGGAGGGGTGTTCCGGATCGGATATACCGGCCCCCTTCAAATCATGGGAGATCAGGCAGCCTGCCGCATAGCACTGGATACCTTGCAGGCCCATTACCGGGCAATGGGACAGGAGATTGAGCTCTTCAGCCCCACGTACCGGTTCGCGGACCTGGCATTTGCCCGTACGGTACCGGTCGATGAAGTGCGGGAGATTCTCGCAGGATACCCGGTCCAGATCATAGACACGGGCTTTGCCATCCATCTCCAGACACCGGGCATCACCAAGGGCACAACACTCACCGAACTCGCCACAGCGCTCGCCCTTGCTCCTGAAGATTTCTGTGCAGTCGGCGACTCGGTCAACGACATCCAGATGCTTGAAGCAGCAGGTATCGGCATTGCCGTCGCAAACGCGCACCCGGATACCAAAGCGGCTGCGGAGTATGTTACTTCGCAACACTACGGCGATGGATTTGTGGAAGGGATAAAAAAGTATTCTTCTTATTTCCGGGCAAGGTAGCGATCCACAACAATGTAGTCCTTGATATCCTTGACCGCTTCAAAGGGGATGATGAGCAGCTTGTCATCTTCAAGATTGTATCCATCAGTTGCGAACGCCTGATCCGGGTGGATGATCATCTCCACAATCTGGCCGGAATCAAAATCCACGCGAAGGTTTTTCAGGGTTCCAATGAGCTTCCCATCATTGCTCATAATCTTTTTTCTTGAAAGGCTGCGGGCAAATACACGAGTCATAAAAAAATTGACGATGTATAAATATTTAAAGTGTTCTAAAAGTGGCTAAAAACCGGGATTTTTTAAGATTGCAACACATTGAACGTTATTTGAACATTTCAGCGGCTATTCTGATGTCGGTTCCCCGGAGCGTCTTCCTGCCGGCATGCTCTGCCATCTTTTTCGCTTCTTTTGCAAGGAACATCCCGTGCTCCTCCATCAGCTCACTGAGTGCTTCGGTTGCATCCGCACTGACCCGGTCAACACCGGTCTTCTTGATGATCCGCTCAACTGCTGCCTGAGATAATTCCGTCATAAAAATCAGTTCCTCCATTAACATTTGGTGCCGGATATGTAAAGATATTGCATTTACATCGAGGGGAAGACTCTGAGGATATCCGACTGGGTGATGATCCCCACCGGTTTCCCGTCTTCAATGACGATCAGCCGCCCGATCTCCCGCTCCTTGAACCGCCGGATCACTTCGAACAGCCGGGTATCGGAAGACGCTTCCACCACACTGGTTGTCATCAGCTTTGCAACCGGTGTCTCCATCGGCTGATCTCTCTCGATCGCTTTCACGATGTCGCTCATCGTGATGATTCCCAGGAGTTTTTCACGATCGATGATAGGCGCCCCATGAATATGTTCGCGGTTGAACAGGCCAAGGGCTTCCCGGATCGTATCCGTGCTCTTGAGGCTCTTTAAGGGGCTTGACATATAATGCCGGATCGATTTCTTGGGAAGCGAGATCATCTCCGATGTGGCGATGAGGAGCGCCTGCTTGGACTCATCCTTGCCGAACACCTCGCCCCGGATCAGCAGCTTGTTCACCGGTGTCGGGCCGATGGTGATCTGGTCGCCGATCTCGAAGAGCTTGGCGCTGCCGACCAGTTTGATCATGGCATGGCAGACATCCGGGTGACAGAGCGTGGTAAAATCGATCTCCAGGACGTTTACCCCTTTGATCACCACGCCGTTCCGGCTGATCGGGACATCATAGTCACCTTCTGAGGTACTCAGGTTGAGTTCATTGTAGGCAAGCGTAGTCGGGATATAGCCGCCTTTGGGTCCGGGCACGCCATCCACGAGCCCGACCGCTTTCAATGCCTGCATCTGGTTGCGCACGGTCCCCGCGTTGCGCTGGATCATATCGGCAATCTCTTCCCCTTTGATGGAGTGCGACTGCTGGTGATAGAGGGTGATTAGGGTGATGAGGATATCTTTCTGGATCAGGGACAGGTCCATAACGATAAACCGTTTGACGTTCCATAAATAAATAGATAGGCAGGCAGTTTGTGGAATTCGAGAAGATGCCAACGGTGCCAACTGCGGATGAGATCCTTGACCGGAGTTTCCGCCGTGCGGCAAAGAAGATGAAGGAGAAGGACAACAAGGAGCGGGCGAACGAGGAGTTTGTCCGGGCTGTGGGGGCCGCAGTCCACGACCGGCTGGTGTACATCATCCGCGGATTCCCCGAGTTTGACAAGATCGCCCCGTTCTACCGCGAGATAGCCGACATCCTGTTCGGCATTGAGAATATCAAGAAGTCCCTTGGGGCCGTTGGCTGGGCAGCAAAGCACACGAAGATGGTCGGCAACCAGATCGCATTCCAGTCCCGCAAATCTGAAGAGACGCTTGTCCTCCGGAAGCGGGCGGTGGCCCGGCTCGCCTCCATGGTCCACCAGATCAACAAGGACCTGCTCTTTTTAAATGAAGTGAGAAACGGCCTGCGCAAGCTCCCCAACGTGGAGGACGCATTCACCATCGTCATTGCCGGTTACCCGAACGTGGGGAAATCATCGTTCATCCGCAGGGTCTCCTCTGCTGACCCGCAGGTGGCTGCGTACCCGTTCACCACGAAAGGGATCATCGTGGGTCACCGCGAGATGGGACGCGAGCGGATCCAGTTCGTTGACACGCCCGGCATCCTTGACCGCCCCGCGGAGGAACGGAACGCGATTGAGAAGCAGGCGCTCTCGGCCATGATGAATGTGGCAAACGTGATCCTCTTCATCACCGATCCTTCGGAGCACTGCGGCTACCCGATGGCCATGCAGCAAAGCCTGCTTGAGGAGGTGAAAGGAATGGTGACCGTACCGGTCATTGTTGTGGCAAACAAATCGGATCTCGTTACCGCGGAAGAGGGTTTCACGATGTCAACTGCGAACGGGACCGGTGTGGAAGAGGTGCTCGCAGAGATCCTTCTCCACAAGCCGGTGCCGGAAGCAAGGACCCGGGCGGTGGATATCCGGTCTGCCCTTCCAAAGGAGTCCGAAGAGTCGGAGACTGAGGCAGAGACCGGGGCCATGCTTGGTGAAGAGCCACCCCGGCGGAAACGGGTGCGCAAGGCCCGGAAACCCCGGACGAAACCGGAGAATTGATGAAGTGTGGGGGGATTCCCCTCTCAGCACCGGGAGTGCGGTCATTCCCCGACTTTTTTAGGATCGTTTCAATAGTGTCCAGCTTCTGTTCCATCCGGGTGAATTTCTTATTCATGGTGATGACGGCCGAGCGATAATGGTACACCGCCCGACCCCCCTTACCCACCAAGCCCCCCAGATTATCCTGTCGGCCCGCATTTTCTCTCGTAAGAATCTTAAGATACTCACTTAAAACCGAGCCAGGACAAGGGGCGGTCATGGGGGGTCGGATGGTGTACCTCTTCGGGCCGGGGCCGTTGACCCCACATCAGTCCGGACAAATGGGGGGCCGGGGTGGCACCATGCTCCCCCGTAATATTGTGATGTATGAGAGCCGGGACGCGTGCGGGGCCGGCCGTATGGACCATGAAGTGTACACCACCCGACCCCCATCTGCCAACCACCAAGGATTTATATTAATATAAAAAGGTTTTACTGAGACTCCGGGCCGCCCATCGCGGGAACCCCGCGATCTGCGATGGACCCGGTATTGGATGCGTAAGACCATGACTCATTTCAACCAGCGACCCGGCACGAAGAGCGCTGTCCATTACCTGAAAAAACCATTTCCTGACCTGGCAGCGTTCGATGTCGTAGTCAGGGCGCTCATCCTGGGCAACCCGCTCGGCTGCACGTCATACTTCCACGAGAGGAGGAACCATCCGCCGGTCGAGAAGGTCCGCGAGATGTACACCGCGAAGTTCGCGTACGAGGATCCGGGCGGGAAGCGGATCGGGACCGGGCAGGAGATGTACAATTCGGTGGAAGGGTACGAGTACGGCATCGCTGCCGTCCTCTCCAACATGGCCAATGTCGCCGCCCACCGGGGGAAGGTCCGGCACCTCCCCGCCTCCGACCTCTTCTCGGTGATCCTGAAATGCCATGACCCGGCCGGCGAATGGTACTTCCTGAGCCTTGCCCGCGACCGGGTCACCGTGGCGTCGTACGAGGACGATGAGATCCGGAGGAAGGCCGAGCGGTGGGTGGACGGGGTGCCGGGACTGGCCTGAGTGGGTGACCATCAAAAGATAATTACTCCCCCGTGGAGGTTGTTAACCAGGGAGGTGTGGAAGGTGAATGGGGTCCTAATCCTCGCTTGTTATGGCATTAATTAATTTAAGGTACAATTGTATTTCATCTATTTTCCGAGTATATCGATGTGGATTGTTCTCTTCAAGAAGCTGAAAAATTGTGAGGGCTTCGGTATATTCTGCCTTAGCAAGTCGTATATCTTGTTTACTCAAATGAATTCTTGCTAAATCTGTTAAACTTTGTGCAACATCAGGTAAATTGTTATCAGGATCATGCTTTACCAATTCTCGTGATGTGATAAGACGATCAATTATTGATTTTTCATCAACAGTATTCTTGAAGAAGTTCTCATTTATGTAATCGTAGTGATAATCGTTGCCCCTTATGAAGTGTCTAATAGCTTTTTTATATAAATATGGATTCTCGAACAATTTTGGAAGTTCAAATTGAGTTTTCTCAAATTTTTTTTCCTCACTGATCTTTTGTATTTCTCTCACGGTTCTTGAATCCACTTTTTGATTCAAATGGATTCCAGCAAATTTTATGAATTGCTCGGGACGGTACATGTAAAATAATTCCCCGGCTTCAGAATACAGTTCTTCAACTAATTCTGGACGTGGACCTAATGTCTCACCATCCCATTTCCACCACCAATCGTCGTAGGTTTCATCCGTGACAAAAATTATTGGTTTATGGGATTCTTTTGCTTTCTCGATAATTTGTGACCAGATAATATAATCGCTGTATTTTTCAGTGCCTTTCTTTTCATTTTCATCAAGAAAACCCGGCGGAATTTTATCATTAAACCGATCTTTAGCCTGTTGATATTTAGTCTGTAGCTGTTCTTTTGAATATTTTCCACCAATTTTTCCATTGTACAATTTTGTAATTTCATCTCTAATTGGATCTTTTTTTATTAAATCCGGGTGATTTTTCTGATACTCGTGTATTTGTTTTTGGATATTTGAGTGAAAAGTATCAATTTTTTTCTCAATAATTGTAATATCAATTAATGGATGTTTTCGATGTTGTTGAAGATCTGATTTTAATTTATTTTTAGATTGTTCAAAACTGTTAGAAATCTCTTTATAGGCATTTTTTTACTCTTAATCACTGCCAATCTATTTTTCTGATATTCTTTTGCTACTTGATATGGAATCCAAAGGCGATCGGAAAATTGCTCAAGAGTGTTAAATAAGTCATTTGAAGTCTTTTCAGAATAGCGATAAAAATTTAAAAGGACATTTGTATCGAGAACAATCAAACCATTATCCCATAATTGCTTAAACTCTGCAAGGGTGGGCTGATAGTATTCACGAAATGATTGTCTCATTAATTCAAGTTATTCATTATTCTCTTTAAATAATTCTTGCGATTTGATTTTAAGAAAATTCGATTATCTTGGAGATAAAACGTTATCACAATTCCCCAGATTATAGGGTGGCACTCACACCATCCACGCCATCGCGGCCCACCCAACCAAAAATCCTAAAATAGTTCCCCCGCAGAGGGGCGGCAGGCCGGCCTGCGGTTTCCCGGACATGACAAAGTGCATCAGCACGGCAATGCCCGCAAGCGAGCCGATGATCGCGCCAATGGCCGGGAGATTGATCATCCCGCCAAGTTTCCACCCGGTCACAAAGACGTTGGCGGATACCACGAGGATGGCCGGCATGATCATGTCGCCCATGCCGATGATGATGGCCGCCCGCTCGCCGCCGTCACTCAGTTTCCCGATCCCTTCCTTGATGAAGGAGTAGTCGCGGCGTTTCGGGATCACAAAGAGGATCGGGGTCTTCTGGTCGATCACGCCCTCCGCGAGCGTGATCATGTGCTTGGTCTTGTACACCGAGATCGCATCGTACACCGCGAGGAGGGCAAGAAGGATTACAACCGGCCAGACATCCAGCGATACACCAAAGATCGAAGCGATACCGGCACCGATGAGAATCCCGAGGCCGTCAATCACGTACCATTCCGGGTATTTGTATAAGAGAGCCGTCGCGAGTACGGAAAGGACCAGCACGATGACCGTTGCTACGAGTGTTCCACCGCTCACGGAAGAGACCGCAATCGCCGGTACCACGGCCTCCCACCAGCCTTGTGTTGCCGCAGCAGTCTTGTCCAGGGCTGCGTAGACCAGCGCCATGAAGATGTACACAAACGTGAAGAAGATCGAGATCCCGATGATGGCACCGATCACCCGCTTCAGGTTATACTTGATCAGCACCAGCAGCAGCGCGGTGAAGACGAGCAGGATACCGATGAACCAGATCGGGTTGGCCATATCCGTAGGGTCTTCGAAGGCCACAACACCCGAGGCCTGCACGGGAAGCGAGATGAGGAGGGCCAGCAGCTCCACCGCAAGGAGGAGGGCAGGCATTGCAAGGAGCGGGGCAAGATTTTTGGTATCCATAGAAACTCCGCCGCGATCACGCGGCTCTTCGTTAGATTAATTAGTGTGCTCTCATCATCTAAAAGCATGGAGATTCGCGAGTATTTACCTGACATCCTGCTCACCCTGGTCATGGTGGTATCCACCCTCGTCCTCATCCTCCGCTTCTGGCAGGACCTGACCGTTGCCATTGCGGCGGCCCTGATGATGCTCTCGATCGGCGGCCTCTTCCTCTCGCTCGAAGTCAAGATGCGCCGGCTCGAACAGAGCGTGATCACCCGCGAACGGATGCTGCGCACCAACCTTGAGGAGATATCCACCCGCATGGTGAGCAAATACGATATGGCGATCAGCCACCTCGACGAACTCATTGCGGAATTTTCCCGGCGTGCGTATAAATGAGCCCCAATAACGGGCGTGATTGCTGATGGGTGTCGCACTACGGGATATCATCGCGGAGTACAAGACCCCGGTGACGTGGGAGGCGCTGCCCGGTATTGCAGCGATCGATGCGAACAATACGCTGTACCAGTTCCTCACGATCATCCGGCAGCCGGACGGCACGCCGCTGATGGACCGGCACGGCCGGGTCACCTCCCATCTCTCGGGTATCCTCTTCCGGATCTCAAATTTCATGGAGAAGGGGATCAAGCCGGTCTTTGTCTTTGACGGGAAACCAACAGCGCTCAAGCAGGCTACGATCGACGAGCGCCGCGAGCGCCGCGACACGGCCGGGGCAAAGTGGAAGGAGGCGGTGGAGCGGGGCGATGACGAGGAGGCCTACAAGCAGGCCCGTTCGTCAACCCGGGTGGACGAGACGATCACCAGTACATCCAAGGAACTGCTCCGGCTGATGGGCATCCCGGTGGTGCAGGCAGCGGGTGAGGGCGAGGCGCAGGCAGCCTATATGGTAGCACGCGGGGATGCCCGGTATGTGGTTTCGCAGGATTACGACACGCTCCTCTTCGGGGCTCCGACGCTTGTACGGAACCTCACGGTCTCGGGCAAGCGGAAGATCCGGGGCCGGCAGGTTACCGTGAGCCCGGAGCGGATCATACTCGCTGAAACCCTTGCAGGCTTAAAACTCACCCGCGAACAACTGATCCAGATCGGGATCCTCACGGGCACGGACTTCAACCCGGGCGTGGATGGCGTGGGGGCCAAGACCGGCCTGAAGATCGTGCAGAAGGGAGAGTTCGAGTCAAAACTGCACGACAAGATACCGGATTTTGATCCGGCACCAATCATGGATATGTTCCTCCATCCCCCGGTGAACGATAATTATTCTGTTGCGGCCGGCCACCCGGATGCCGAGGGCATCAAAAAGATGCTCTGCGACGGGTATGACTTCTCGGAGGAGCGGGTGAACCGGGCGCTGGAAGGGTTTACGGCAAAGGCCGGGCAGAAGACGCTCGAGAGCTGGTTTTAGGTTCTAAAGGGACAGACTTAAAAAAAGGCCGGGGGATGATTCCCCCGGATAGTTCAAACGATTCAGCACGATTCTTCGCACGACATCGCCGTGAGGGTATTGTCACCGGCCCGCAGCTCGCACTTCTCCACGCAGGTCTTGCAGGTATTGAACCCGGCATCTTTCACGAGTGTGCAGCTTCCCCCGCTGCTCTCGCAGTGAGCATACTTCCGGCACCGGTCGCCCAGTTTGTATTCCATGGTGCAGACATCGGGAGGGTTGGTCCCACACGAGAGATCGAGACCATGGCAGTTCATAAATCCGCAGGAGACCGGTTCAATTGTTGTGGGAATACCCGTTGTTTCAGGAACGGCCGTTGGTACAGCGGTTTGAACCGGCTGGGTAGTGGAAGTCGTGCAGCCAGCAACAAGCAGTGCGGCGCCGAGCAGGACAAGACAGAGGAGCGGGATCGCAGCAGGGGATTTCATGGGATTTCACTGATACCCTGTAGGATCCTCCGGCTATTTATGGATTTATTTGATTGCAACATCTTCACAAGAGAGAGTGTCCGCCGGTCAGATCACATGGACATGTATAAACGCCGGCAGCGAACACCCTATAGATATACGCAATAAATTCAGGATCCATTACCCTGAATCACGGTGAGCCCCATGCAGATCCGATCCTGCAAAAAGACCTACAACAACGAGACCCAGAGAGCCGTGCCGCTGAACGAGACCCTTGCCCGGATCGAACCGAAAGTACCCGCTGCCGGTATCACGCGGGTTGCCGATATTACGAACCTTGACCGGATCGGTATCCCGGTCTTCTCCTGCATCCGGCCCACCGCGGAGAACGGTGCCATCACGGTCTATAACGGGAAAGGGGCAACGGTCGAGGAATCACGGATCTCGGCCATCATGGAGGGCATCGAACGGTACTCGGCCGAGGTGCACGACCGTGACCTCCTGGTTGCCCTGTACGACGAGATGCAGGCCCGTGGCCCGGTGCTCGATCCCCATGACCTGATCCTGCCCGAAGGGGCAGAGACGGACCGGTTCACGTCGTGGATTGAAGGATACGACATTGTCAGCAACACGACGATATGGGTCCCGGCCTTCGCTGTCTTTCACCCGCTTCCCCCGCGATACCGGGGACCGGCCCGGACGAACACGAACGGTCTTGCCTCAGGTAATACCCGGGAAGAGGCGATCTTCCACGCCCTCTCAGAGGTCATCGAACGGGACGCATGGTCAATTGTCGAGACCACGCGGAACACCGGGCCCGCGGTTGTAGGGATCGATGACCCGGCGATCCAGGAGATGCAAAAGAAATTTGCCGATGCCCAGGTCGAGGTCACGATCCGGGATATCACGAGCGACATCGGCATCCCGACGATTGCCGCTGTGGCGGACGACGTGCTCACCAAAGATCCCAGCCTCCTCACCATCGGGATCGGGACGCACACGAGCGCACGGATCGCCGTGATGCGGGCGCTCACCGAAGTGGCGCAGAGCCGGCTCACCCAGATCCACGGGGCCCGCGAGGATACAACCCTTGCCGAGATGCGTAAGAAGATGGGCTACGAGCGGGCAAAAAGGATCAACGGCTACTGGTACCGGGACAACGGAACCGTGGATTACGACACCATCACGTCGTCAGACACCGATGATTTCCAGAAGGATATCCATAACGTCATTACGGCGCTGAAAGAGAAAGGACTCGACCGGGTCATTGTCGTGGACCTGACCCGCGAAGAGATCGGGATACCGGTCGTGCGGGTGATCGTACCGGGCCTTGAATTGTTCGCCATGGATCCGGAACGGAAGGGCGAGCGGGTGAAGCATGCACAAAATCATCGTCTTTCTCGGGCCAAGTCTTGACCTGAACGCAGCGGAGAAGATCCTCACCGCAGAGTACCGGCCGCCAGCCAAACGGGGTGATCTCCTCCGGGCGGCACAGGAAGGGGCAGAGATCATCGGCCTGATCGACGGGGTCTTCCACCAGGAATCCGCAGTCGCCCACCGCGAGATCCTTGCAGCCGTAAAACAGGGAGTCCGGGTGGTCGGGGCGTCGAGCATGGGAGCCCTCCGGGCAGCCGAGATGGACACGCTCGGGATGGTTGGTATCGGTGAAGTGTACCGAATGTACAAGGAGGGGGAACTCATCTCTGACGATGAGGTCGCGCTCGTCTTCGATCCCGAGACAGGGTACTCCCTCTCGGAACCGCTGGTCAATATCCGGTTCACATTAAAACAGGCAGTGGCCGATGACATCATTACTGCCGCAGAACACGAGGCCCTGCTTGCCGCTGCCCGTTCCCTCTTTTACCCGCAGCGGACCTACCCGGCCATCCTGTCCGCAGCCGAACATACCGTTGATGCCGCAACCCGGGACCGGTTCCGGGCATGGGTGCAGGATCATGCCGTGGACCGGAAACAGCTGGATGCCATTGCCGCACTGGAATATATCAGAGAACTGACTACATCGGATGAATGATTTGGCAACAAAGTTAATCTCATCAGTTGCAGAGAGAATTCTAATAAGTAAGAACATTTTTTTATTCGACTGAAAATGGAAAACCATACGATTGATTGCAGTCTAGAAAAACTTGAAGAAATCCGAAAAGGGATTCCCAATACATTACTTGTTGATGATGTTGTCCCTTTTGAAATCGAAATTCCTTTTGAGATTAAATCTCATGATTTTCTTAGCTATGCCCAGTCAGATCTGGAATTGACTGATGAGCAGAATTTGATAAATTGTCTATCAAATTGTAAAAGAGCAATCGAATGCCAAGTAGACGCGCTATTATTTTCATTGGGTATGTATGAGAAATCAAAAAAAGGGTGGAATTTTCATAAAAAAATTGAATTCCTAAATCAATTTGGGATAATATCTCCAAGAATTTTGAAAAAAATTAACAAGCACAGAAATTTGTTAGAACATGGATATTTTAAACCTGATCGAGAAAAAGTTGAGGACGCAGTAGATATTGCAATTTTATTTTTAAATTACACGGACAAATATCTCAAGTCAGCCATCGTGTTTTTCAATATTATTATTGATGATATTTATCTTGTAGAAGTTACTCTGGACTATGAAAATGGAAAAATCATGTTTGCTGAAGCTCCCATTGACTATGACGGAGTTTTAGTCGAAGCAAAGACCTTAAAAGAAATTTCTGCAAGTTCAACTGAATATTTTGGTTATTTAACTTGGTTTTTTTCTATTGAAAAACGTTTAAGTAATTGGTAAATTTTCATTCCACTTTCCGCCACACGTAGGCGAACCGCTGGAGCGCGGTGATATGGCCGAAGACCCCGAAGAGGACGAGCATCCAGCCGAGGAGTGAGAGGCCCATGAAGCTCAACGGAACGAGCAGGTCGATGATCCCGACCACCATGATCATCACGAGCCGGTCTGCCCGCCCGAGCAGCCCGCCGTAATATCTCCCGACACCAACGGCCTGTGCCTGCGTGCCCAGGTACGAGGACATCAGGACACCGGTGAGGGCAAAGACACCGATCTGCCATGCGACAAGCCCCCCGGCAAAGATACCGGTGATAATAAAGATGTCCGCGTACCGGTCCACGGCATGGTCGAGGAAGTCCCCGCGTTTGCTCTGGCACTTCATCTCGCGGGCCACGGCCCCGTCCATGGCATCGCAGAACGCGTTGAGGGCCACGGCAAGGACCCCCCAGAACTCCATCCGTAGGTAGAAGAGGATCCCGGCCGCTGCCGAGGCTGCAAGCGCTGCAAGCGTGAAGAAGTTCGGGGTCAGCCGGCACCGGATCGCAACGGCGACCAGCGGGTCGAAGTAGACTTTCGCATGGGAACGGTACTGGTCAAGGGTCATGGCTGGATCTCCAGGTACTCCGACCAGTCAATGTGGCCGAAATCTGCCGGGATCTCGCCCCGGATGAACTGTTCGATCCGGTCGGCACAGGTCCGGGCATCCTGCCCGGTGGTGTCGAGTTCGAAGATATGATCCGGATCATACTCTTCCACGGTCTCAATGAGACAGGAATCGAGCGCCTCGGCTTCCGCATTCTCACGGATCTTGGCGGCCTTGTATTTGCGCTGCGCAAGCCGGGCCTTCAGTTCGTCCGGGCGGCAGCGAAGAACAACTATGCGGTCACAGGGAAGGAGGTGGGCGAAATGCCCCTCAACGATCCCGTCAACCGGGACAAATTCCGCAGCCCACCGGTCCACATCGATCACCTGCACATCCCGCTGCTCGTCATCGCCAACCACATAGGGGCCGATCGTATCGGTGAGGTGGACCACCGTGTGCCCCCGGTGCACCAGCTCGTCGCCGATCATGGACTTGCCGGTGCCGGGCGTGCCGGTGATGCCGCACATCATAGGGTGTTGATCACCTGTACAAACTGTTCGTTCTCCCAGTCCTCTCCGATACTGACCCGGATATAGTGATCCTCAAGACCCGTGAAACTCCGGCAGGAGCGGACGACCACGCCCTCGCGGGCAAGTTCTCCCACCATCTCATCGCTCTTGTGGGGAGCGACATCGATCATCACGAAGTTCGCATCGGAAGGCAGGACGGGATACTTCACCTCGTCCGCGAACCGCTTCCGCCATCGTTTTACCTGGGAGATATAGCGTTCTGCATGATCGTTATCACCGAGCGCTGCGGCGGCTGCGGCCATAGAGACCGCATTGACCGTGAACGGGGTGCCGGCACGCTGGTACCACGGGGGCAGCCAGCGGGGGGTGAAGGCATAGCCGATCCGGAGACCGGCCAGGGAGTATACTTTCGAGAGGGTCCGGCCAAGAACCAGGTTCTCGTGCCGTTTCATCAGGGGCGTGTAATCGATCCCCGAGAACTCCACGTACGCGTTGTCAAGGAAGAGGAGTCCTTCGATCCCATTGAGGATCTCTTCAACGGCTTCAATGGACGTTGCGTTGCCGGTCGGATTGTTGGGTGAGCAGAGGACGGTGATCTTCGCGTCCTTCGCAGCCCGGATCAGTTTCTTCGTGTCAACAGAGAAGTCCGGTTCACGGGGAACGGTCACTACCTCAGCCCCCTGCCCCATTGCCGCCAGCGCATAGAAGGAGAAGGTGGGCGTTGATATGACCACCTTCTCGCCGGGCTCCACGAGTGTCCGGATAATCGTCTCGATCACGCCGTCCATGCCGACGCCGGTGACAAAATGGAAATCCCCGTACGTGGCCCGGAGGGCGTTCATGAGGACATTGACCTTCTCATCGGGATACCGGTTGACCGTCTTCAGGGCGGCTTCTGCTGCCGCAAGGGCCGCAGGGGAGAGCGGCTCGGGGTTCTCGTTGCTTGCGAGCCGGGCGATACGGGTCATACCGTACTCGCGGGCGATATCCTCCGCCTTCTTGGCAAAGACATAGCCGCTCTTCTGTTTATAACAGGACCTGACCAAGCGCTCCATTGAGAACCTTCACTACGCGGTCGATCTCCGCATCGGTGATCACCAGCGGGGGAACCAGACGCAGGTTCCCGTCCGCTGCACAGTTGACGAGCACGCCCTGCTCTATGCACCTCTTCTGGACCTCCCCGCACTTGTCACCGACCGTAATCCCGATCATGAGCCCCCGTACACGGGGATTGTATTTCGCGAGTCCCTTCCGGAAGCGCTCGCCCTTGACGGACACTTCGGGGAGGATCTTCTCGATCACACCGATAGTCGCAAGCGCTGCTGCACAGGCCAGCGGCCCGCCGGCAAAGGTGCTCCCATGCTCGCTCTTTTTGAACTCCAGACCTTCGCGGGCAACAAGGGCTCCCATGGGAAAACCGCTGGCAATGCCCTTGGCGAGCGTGACAACATCCGGCTGGACCTTTGTGTGCTGCATGGCGAGCCACTTACCCGTACGCCCCATGCCGGTCTGGACCTCGTCCACGATCATGAGCGCTCCCGTCTTGTCGCAGATCTCCCGGATACCCTCGAAGAAACTGTCCGGCGGGATGATCACCCCTGCTTCTCCCTGTATCGGCTCGACGATGACCCCGGCCGTATCGCCGTCCACGACTTTCCTGAGCGCGTCGACATCGCCGTATTCGACAAAGGTCCGGATGAGACCCAGCGGTTCAAACGGCTCACGGATCGCCGGTTTGTGCGTCACCGCAAGCGAACCCACGGTACGTCCGTGGAATCCGTGCGTGAATGCAACGAACTTCTTCTTCCCGGTCCGGACCCGGGCCAGTTTGAGTGCTCCGTCCGTTGCTTCTGCTCCCGAGTTCGAGAAGAATGCCTTGTGCATCCCGGTGATCTCGACCAGTTTCTGTGCGAGAGCGCCCTGGTGCGGCACATAGTAAAGGTTCGAGCAGTGGATCAGCTGGTGAGCCTGATCGCAGATTGCCTTGACCACGGCCGGGTGGCAGTGACCGGTGCTGCAGACAGCGATGCCTGCCACGCAGTCGAGATATTCATTTCCTTCCGCATCCCAGACCTTCGAGCCCTCACCTTTGACAAGGGCAAGCTCGCGGGAGAATGCGGGCATGAAATAGCGCTCATCGAGCGCTTTCATCTGTTTTGTTGTTTCCATTCGTATCACGTGTATGTGAAAGAGTTATTCGTATTCGATCGTTGCCGGAGGTTTTGCCGTTATATCATAGACAACCCGGGCAACACTCGGGATGTCAGCAGTGATTCTCGACCCGATCTTCATGAGATGGTCGAACGGGATATCGATCGGGTCGGCAGTCATGCCGTCCCGGGAATTGACCGCTCTCACCGCCACGATCCACCCGTGGATCCGGTTGTCGCCTTTGACACCGGTGCCGAGACCAACGAGGGCTGCAAAGCACTGCCAAGGGTGGTACTTCTCAACCAGTTCGTCCTCAACGATCCAGTTCGCTTCCCGGATCACGGCGACCTTCTCCCGCGTCACTTCGCCGATCACTCTCACGGCAAGCCCGGGGCCGGGGAAGGGCATCCGGTGCTGGATCTCCTTGGGTAGGCCAAGGGCACCTGCCACATCCCGTACCTCATCCTTGTACAGGTCGCGAATCGGCTCGATTACCTTCGTGAACTCGATGTCGACCGGCATTCCACCCACATTGTGGTGGCTCTTGATCCCGCCCTCGCTCTCGATCCGGTCGGGATAGATCGTGCCCTGCAGCAGGCATTTTGCGCCAACCTTCTTTGCCTCACGTTCAAAGACCCGGATGAACCGTTCCCCGATCGCCTTGCGCTTGGCCTCGGGATCCACAATCCCCGCAAGTGAATCGAGGAACTCGTCGCCTGCATCGATGATCTGGAGCCGGATAGTGCCAAAGATCGTCCGGATGCGGTCGGTCTCCCCTTTCCGCATCAGGCCGGTATCAATGTAGATCGGGATCAGGTTGTCGCCAATGGCACGGGCAGCGAGCGCTGCACAGACCGAACTGTCAACCCCCCCGGAGAGGGCCATGACTACCTTCTCATTCCCTGCGGTGGTTTTTATCTCCTCAATCGCCTTTGCAATGAATTTTTCTGTATTTACCATGAGATTTCCGCTCCTGATCTCTATTTTGTCCGTTTGTTTGCCCTGCACGCCTCAACAAACCCGAGGTAGGGCGGGGACGGCCGGGTTGGCCGCGACTTGAACTCCGGGTGGAACTGCGTTGCAAAGAAGAACGGGTGCCCGGGCAGTTCCAGGCATTCCATCCGGTTCCTGTTGGTGGCCGAGAAGACCAATCCCGCTGCTTCCAGCCGGGCAATGTAGTCCGGGTTCACTTCGTACCGGTGCCGGTGTCGTTCAACCACCTGCTTCTCGCCGTACAGTTTGTAAGCAAGGGTTCCCTCGCGGAGGTCGGCCGTATAGTTGCCAAGCCGCATCGTCCCTCCCAGTTCATTGAGCCCTTCCTGCTCGGGCAGGAGGGCAATCACATGGGTACCCTCGCCAAACTCCTCGCTCGTGGCATCGGGGATGCCGGCCTTGTGCCGGGCATATTCGACCGTCGCCAGCTGGAACCCGAGGCAGAGGCCGAGGAACGGGACATTGTTCTCCCGGGCAAACTGGATCGCCTCGATCTTGCCCTCGATACCCCGCTTGCCAAAACCCCCGGGGATCAGGATACCGTCGTAGTCCTTCAGCGAAGACCGTTCGAAGCGCTCTGCATCCAGCCAGGCAATCTTCACTTCGGTGGAGAGTGCCCGCCCGGCATGCTTGAGCGACTCCTTGATGCTGATATAGACATCCTCGATGCCATACTTGCTGACGATGGCAACCGTGACCCGGTTCGTGTATTCCTTGTTCACGATCCGGTACCACGAGTTGTCCGCCTCTTTCCGGTCCAGCCCGAGATGGGTTGAGAGGACATCCGCGATGCCCTCCTTCTCCATCTCCATCGGGACTGCATAGGTGTCGGGTGCGGTGGCAGCAGAGATGACATCGCTCTGGGGAAGATCGCAGAATGCCGAGATCTTGCGTTTTGTGCCGGCGCTCATCGGAAGATCGCTTCTCCCGACAATGATATCCGCGTGGAGGCCGAGTTCCCGCAGCGCCTTCACCGAATGCTGGGTGGGCTTGGTCTTCATGTCGCCCATCGTATCGGCAGGGATCAGGGTAACATGGATCAGGACGTAGTCGTGCAGGGGCAGATCGCCCCGCATCTGCCGGATCGCTTCGAGGAAGGGCATACTCTCGATGTCGCCCACCGTTCCGCCGACCTCCACGAGACAGATGTCCGCATGTGTGCCATCCGGAAACTCCTCTTCGGCCGCATTCCTGATGCACTCCTTGATCTGGTCCGTGATATGGGGGATGATCTGGACGGTTTCGCCGAGGAAGTCGCCCTTTCGCTCCTTGTCGATCACCGTGCGGTAGACCTTCCCGGTGGTGATATTGTGGGAAGCGGAAAGTTCGATATCGAGGAACCGTTCATAGTTTCCGAGATCGAGGTCGACCTCGCTCCCGTCCTTCAACACAAATACTTCACCGTGCTGGGCAGGGTTCATTGTCCCGGCATCAATATTCAGATAGGGGTCGATCTTGACCGCGGTGACCCGGTAACCCCGGTTCTTCAGGATACGGCCCACGGATGCAGCTGTTATCCCCTTGCCCAGACCGCTCATCACACCGCCGGTTACAATGATGTATTTCACGTACGATCTCCCCGATGCTGTATATTTTGCTCACTATCCGTATTAGTGTTATCTTACGGTGTTGGGAGTGCATAGAAAATGTTGAGATTCCCACACCTATGCTCATTCGATACCGACAATACTCTGACGGGATATCGCATCCATGAGGGAAGTAAGGTTAATCTCTGCTTACACGAAAATAAGAGGATATGAACGGCCAAAAAATTGTGCTGCTCCTTACTCTCTGTGTACTGAGCATGGGAATAATCCAGCCGGTCCTTGCCGGCACGGACGATATCCGGGATAACGCCACCAACTATTACAACATCGCGGAGAACTATCTCAACAAGGGAGATTACCAGTCCGCTATACAGTATTTCGATCAGGCCCTTGCCGACAACACCACGATGATCAAAGTCTCCGAAGGGCTCCTGTATACATACCGTGACAAGGCATATGCACAGATCCAGCTCGGCAACTATGCCGGTGCCATCAGCACTCTTGACTTGGGAATTGCACAGTACCCGAAAGACAAGATGCTCTGGAACAACAAGGGGTATGCATCCTACAAACAGGGTAACAACCAGGATGCCCTTATCGCGTATGACAAGGCCATTGCCATAGAATCAAACTACACCACTGCCCTCATCAACAAGGGCGATGTCCTCTCCAAGATGGGCCGGTACCCGGATGCCGTGACGGCCTACAAGCAAGCCTTGGAATCCGATCCCGGAAACAGCGATGCAACGAAGGGACTTGCCACGGCTGAACAGAATGCCGGATCGGCCCCATCCACAACCATCATCATTCTCGTAATCATCGTTGTGCTTGCAGCAGGGCTTGCTGTCTGGTATATTAAGTTCCGCAAATCCGAACCGGAAGATAAGAAGGACAAATCCGCTGAGAAGAAGACAAAATAATTTTTCTTTTTTAATTCACTCGTGCGTTACTGCAAACGCGGCAGTTGTCCGGGATACAAGAGCTCGTGATGCATTCTCAGTCCAGACTTCTCCCTCGCAGAACGCCACCCGCCTTCCTTTCCGGATCACCTTCCCTTCAGCAAAGACGACTCCTTCCCGGACCCCTTTGAGGAAACTGGTGGATTCCGAGATCGTGGCAATTCCTTCGCCATCTGATAGTTGGGTGTAGACCGCAAGCGCCATTGCCTCATCGGCCAGCGCAACGAGCAGTCCTCCCTGGAGCCAGCCCACCCCGTTATGCATATCCGGCCGGACTGCCATCTTCAGTACCGCTTTACCCTCATCAGCACTCACGACCTCTATGCCCATCTGGCAAAAAAATGGGTTTGCTTTACTTCCGTTGTTCCGGATACGGTCATAATAACTCGTCATGTACCCTTGCGTTGCAGCCGGACGGGGATTAAGATTACCGTTCCCGATCCTTAATATGCGGGAACATACAAGACCACTTGATCATGCAGAATACCGATACTCCCGATACAACAGAGATGTTGGCCGACCTTGTCTGGCTCAATGCCGTGATTGCTACCGAACTGATCCAGATCACCGAAAATACCTCCGCGATTCTGCGGAAATCCCCCCCACCGGAGAGCTGTATCGCAGAACACCACGCCCTCCGCGAGGTGGCCCTGAAAATGGCCGAGAAGTACCGGCCCGGCACTGCCCTCGTGCAGCATCTCACCCAACACCAGTAACGTTATTGGCAATCCATGCCCAGAATAGTACTGATGATACTGCCGTACCAGGTGCCACTTTCGTACGGCATGATGCCGCCATGTCCGGGATTTGCCCGGAGATCGGTTGAAATATCGTAAATACCGTGCTGTCCTCCGCCATGACATCCGATCCCTCCCTGCGTTACAGTCTTGTGATTCCCGCGTATAACGAGGAGTTCCGGATTACGCCGCTCCTTGAAGGGATCGACCGGTTCGACGGCGAACTGATCGTGGTCTGCGACGGGACGGACCGGACCGCCGATATCGTGGAATCGGTTGCAGCACAACGACCCGATCTGCACATCCGCTGTCTCCGGTTCGATCACCGCCTCGGGAAAGGGGGCGGGGTACTGGCAGGGCTTTTCGCGGCCCGGGCGCCCCTTGTCGGGTATTTCGATGCTGACGGCTCCACCGGAATTGACGAGATGCACCGCCTCTTCTCAGCGGTCTCTTCTGCTGACGGTGCGATCGGTTCCCGCTGGATTCCAGGATCCCGGCTCACGGTTCGCCAGGGTATCCTGCGCAGGGTCGAGAGTCGGGGATTCAACCTGCTGATACGGCTCCTGTACGGGCTCCCTTACAACGACACGCAGTGCGGGGCAAAGGTCTTCAGAAAAGAGGCGATCGATGCCGTGCTGCCGGCGATGATCTCCCGCGGGTTCGAATTCGATGTCGAACTGCTCTGGCGGCTGCGTTCCGCCGGTTTTGTGATCAATGAAGTTCCCATTGAATGGCAGAACAAGGGGAATTCCCGGGTTGAGAAGCGCGACATGCTCCGAATGCTCAAAGGTCTCATCCACGTCCGGTTCGGCCGGGACCATCCATGATCCTGCTCTCACCGGAGGAACAGCGAAAGGAGGCGTTCCGCCTCTTCGAGGACGGGCGATACCAGGAGTCGCTTCTTGTCTGCAACCACCTGCTCGAGTCCAAAAAAGACCCGGCACTTGAGATCCTGGCGGCAACCAACCTCTATGCCGCGGGCAGGTACGAGGATGCCGAGGTCTTCTTCCGCGACCTTGCCGTGCGGATGCCGGATTCATCCTATGTCCACAGTTACCTGGCAAAGGTACTGGAAGCAAGAGGGGACGAAGCAGCAGTCGGGGAGTATGCAGCTGCGGTCCGGCTTGACCCGGACAACCTTGATGCGGTCCGCAGTTATGCGGAATATCTCCTGTCCCAGAAGGACTGGCGGGGAACCCTGCCGGCACTCAGGCGCCTTGTTGCATCCGCACAAAAACCTGAAGATATCCGGAACCTGATGAAGGGCCTGGTTGAGATCGGAGAAGCGGATGAGGCGCTTGCCCTCCACACCCGGTATCCCGGGGAGACCGCGGCATCACCGGAATATATCAATGCCCTGATCCGAGCAGGACAGTTCCGCGAAGGGGCACAGGCTGCTCACGCACTCTGGCGCACGAACAGGGATGCTGCAACCTTCCGCTTGTACCTCCATGCCCTTGCCGGGTACGACCTGAAGGGTGCAATTGAGGCTTGTGCCTCCATTCCCGATGACCAGCAGGACCCGACATTCCTGTGCGAATACATCCGGCTCCTGCAATCGGCAGGTGATACGACCGGGGCCCTTCAGGCCACCGAAAAACTGCTGGCTCTCTGTCCCGGAGATCCTGCTACCCGCCTCACGGAGTGCGATCTCCTTGCCGCAGCGTGTCTTCCTGACAAGGCACTGGACCGGTACGAACGGCTCGTACAGGAGGAACTCGCGGCAAAGAACGACCTTGTGATGCTGGGACGGATCATAGCAAAGTACCGGGTGTTCTTAACAACATACCTCCCCGGTGAAGAGGCTGTACACCGGTTCATGGACCTGGTCTCCCGTGACGCGAACGCGGTCAGCCTGCTGGAGACGGCACGGTTCTTCGAAACCACCGGCAACCCTGCCGAGGCACGATCCTGGTATTACCGGGCCTACCGGGCAGACTTCCTCATCGGGGGTCCCGACTATGCCCGCTTCCTTGCCGGGACCGGGGATGAACGGGAATGCGAGAAGGTGATGATCTACATCCTTGCCAATGTCAGGAAAGGTACAGACATTGTACACATCGCATCCCTGATCCTTGATACCAAAGGTAGAATGCGGCATATGAAACGCCTGATCGGCCAGGTGATCAAGAAACTCGAAGAGCGACGGGCTTCATTAAGTTCTGAGGGAAAAGAGCTGCTGGCCATGGCTTTTTTCATTGCGGCATCCCAGGCTCTTGAAGAGGCCGGGTATGCATCCTGCAAGTATTACTGTCTTGTAGGACTGGATGTGCTGCCGGCCCACACACAGGCACTCCGGTCCACGGAGTTCCTCCGTATCCTCCAGGAGTGCAAGGAACAGTCCCTTGCCGATCCACCGGTGTTAGAGGACCGGCCGCGAAAGGAGACCCGGCACAGCACCGAAATGGCACCGTCGTCCATTGACCTGCCGGGACTGACCGATCAGGAAGAGAAGATCGTGACCTTCCTCCGGTCGCACCGCACTGCAACCGAGATGGAACTGAGAAAAGTCCTCGGGACCCGGCGGGTTGTCGGTATCGTGAACCGGCTCGTGCAGAAAGCAGCATCGCAGGGACTGATCATCATCGAGAAACGGGGTATCGGGGAGAATGGAGAGATCTATGAATACACCGGAACCTGAACGAATGGCAAAGAGCCGGCTTGACAGCATCAATATCATCAATGCACTCCGGCGGGGCACGGTACCTGCAGGAGGCCTTGAGCGGATCGCGGTCGGGCTCGATATCGAAGAGGGCGTGATTGCAAAACAGCTGGATTACGTGGCGGAGGGCGGGGGAGACCTCAAGTTCATCCGGGGCGAATACGGGAGCGGCAAGACATTCCTCGTGGCCCGGGCCCTTGAGATTGCCCGGAGCAAGGGGTTTGTCACCACTCACGTTGTCATCTCATCGGCATCCCCCCTGCATAAACTGAAAAGCATCTACCAGCAGATCTGTGCAAACCTGCGGACAGACTCCGACGAACATGCCCTGAAATCGATCGTGGACAACTGGTTGTTTTCGATCGAAGAACGGCTGTTGTCGGTCAATGACGCAGGAGCGGAGGATACCGTTCTCGAAGCGGCAACCGAGCGGGAGATCGAAAATGCCCTCTCGAACATCTCCGAGATGAACTCGGCACTGGCCGCCACCCTGCGGACCTATTACCGGGCCAACAATGCCGGTGACTTTACCCTCGCACAGGCTGCAATCGGGTGGATTGCCGCCGAGCCCAATATCGGAAGGGATCTTAAAGCAAAAGCCGGGATCCGGGGCGATATCGATGATACCCTTGCGTTTGTATTCCTCCGGGGTCTTGTTGCGATCATCCACGGGGCGGGATACCGGGGCCTTGCAATAGCCATCGACGAGATGGAGACC
Source organism: uncultured Methanoregula sp. (assembly GCA_964592875.1). GTDB lineage: Archaea > Halobacteriota > Methanomicrobia > Methanomicrobiales > Methanospirillaceae > Methanoregula. The sequence goes on along the minus strand of CAZQGG010000002.1, from coordinate 225,181 downwards.
ACGCAGGGGCTCCAGCGGAACCAGCGGGAGAAGGGATACCACACCCTGGTCCGGATCATCGATGCACTGGACCGGGGCGAGATGCCGCGCTGCTATTTCCTTTTCACCGGCACCCCTGCCCTCTTTGACGGCTCCCGTGGCATCCGCTCCGTTCCCCCGCTCTACGACCGGATCAGCATTGTGCAGAACGATGCGTTCAAAAACCCCCGCCAGCCGCAGATCGTCTTATCGAAGTTCGACACCGCAAAACTCGAACGGGTTGCCCTCAAGGTCGTGGATGTCTATGCAAAGGCCTATACCGAACCGGACCGGGAGCGGATCTCGCACCGGTTCATACGGGCGATGATCAAGAAGATCACGACCCGGTTTGGGGGACGGGTGGATATCATCCCGCGGATCTTCTTAAAGGAGTTCGTGGACATCCTCGACAAGTGCGAGCTCTACGAGAATTATAATCCGGCCGATACCTATGATTTCGATGCGGAACATCTCAAGGGCGAGCTCAAACGCGAGGAAGAGGCCGTGATGGTCGTCACGTTCTGAGGATCCCAAAGGACGGGAATACTGCGAAAGGGCAGTGGAAAAATATTTTTAGAAAAATAAGCGGCCGGGTCCGGGACGTCAGAGTTCCCTTCTCACCCGCACGGACTGCGCATGGGCATGCAGTCCCTCAGCAGTGGCTATCGTCTCCACGATATCCCCGATCGCTTCGAGGCCGTCGCGGTCGATCATCTCTACCGATGCCGTCTTGCAGAAGTGCGCCACGTCAAGGCCTGAGTACATCTTCGAGTATCCCGCCGTTGGCAGCACGTGGTTGGTGCCTACCGCGTAGTCCCCGCAGGCCACTGCCGAGTATTTGCCGACAAAGATTGCTCCTGCGTTCCTGACCTTCGTAACCACGGTGAGCGGATCCGCCACCTGGATCGAGAGGTGCTCGGGCGCAACGACATCGGATGCAGCAATCGCCTCGTCCATGTCCTTCACCACGGTATACCCGGAGTTCTTCAGCGCCTCGACAATGATCTCCTTTCTCGGAGCTACTGCCACCATCTTCTCGATCTCTTTTCCCACTTTTGCCGGGAGGGCAGGGTCGGTCGTGATCAGGATGCAGGCCGCATTCGGATCGTGCTCGGCCTGGGCCAGGATATCAGCGGCAACGACCTTTGGGTGTGCCGTGCTGTCGGCAATGATGCCGATCTCGCTCGGGCCTGCCGGGAAATCGATCTCCACCTGCTCGCGGAGCATCATCTTCGCAAGCGTCACGTAGACATTGCCGGGGCCGACGATCTTCTGGACGGGCTTAATGGACTGTGTCCCGAGTGCCATGGCCGCAACTGCCTGTGCCCCGCCGGCCTGGTAGATCTCGGTAACTCCCGCGATATCAAGTGCCACCAGCGTCATGGGCTTGATCGGGGGAGGTGAGCAGGCGCAGATCTCCTTAACGCCCGCAACCTTTGCCGGTACCGCACACATCAGGGCAGATGAGGGGTAGGCAGCCCGGCCGCCGGGCACGTAGATACCGACACGGTTTAATGCCGTCGTCTTCATCCCGAGCACAACGCCCGGCTCCATCTCCTCAAACCAGAGATCGCGGGGCCGCTGGCGCTCGTGGAAGCGTTCGATCCGGGCATGGGCTTCGATTAAGGCTTCCACGACCTGCGTATCGACATCATCATACGCAGCCTCGCGTTCCTCATCGGTAACGGCGATATGCTCAAGCGTGACGTACTTCTTTGCAAGGTCACGAAGCGCATCGTCTCCCTCGTTCTTCACCCGCCCGATGATCTCCGTGACGGTGCCACGGGCATCCTCGAGACTCGTCTTCCGAGCCGCAAGCCATGCATCGATCCCGACTGCCTTCCACATAGTGCGAATATTTTCTACGGGAAAGGTTGTTAAGGTTTGCTCGCTTCGAGAGGCTCCTCATAGCCTTGAGGATGAGAAGAACTTTATTTGCGTTCTTTAAAACAGACCAAAAAAAATTATTCCTTTTTATGCTGCTGGAGGAAATACACCCCGATACAGATGATACCGATGGAAACCGCCATGAAGAGCATATCGGTGGACGTAGTGAATTTCATCGTGAGCACCCTCTGGAAGAAGCTGACAATGAGCACCATGATGATGACCTTGATGATCTTGTTCTTGAGGTCATCAAGGTTCTCGATCTCCAGGAGGCTGTGATAGGACTCGGAGCACCGGGCAACATCGATCTTGGAGATGGCAAGCTCGTACATGCCGAAACTGAAGATGAGGAGCACCATGCCGATGAGGTACAGGTCAACCCCACCGATGATACCGGATAACAGGGGGGTGTAATCAATCTTTAAGGTCGAGAGAGAGATCGCTTCGTGGAAACTTCCCAGGATTTCCGCCGATCCCGCAATGAAGAGGAGGATGGAGCTGAACAGCCCGAATACCACAGCGAGGATAACGATCAGGCGCGAGCTCCAGAGGCCCTTCTCGAAGACCCGTTCGAAAACCGATTGCTCTGAGAGGGTCTTTGACAATTCAAGTTCACATTCTTTTTGATCCATCACCACACATGTACTCGTCATGGAATAAAAAATGGGATCCTCGGGACAGTGATGAGGCATGCCCCATGGACGGATTCCCAGGGGTGCCTTTCGGATCGAAGAGGTTTCGCATCTTCTCCCCCTCAAGGCCCTTTTGGCTTTTCGGGCCAAAGGGCTATTGCCATTCAGAACGCACATGAGAATCAGGAATGTGGTTGTATGGGCAGTCCTTACCTCAATACTAATGAGTCCATCCTTCTGTCAACGCACAATGTGGTCATCAATACGATACCGGCCGAAGCCATCCTGACAAACCAGCGCCTCATGCTCGTTGACAGCCGCCACTCCCAGCTGCTGCCGCAGGATGTTCCGTTCTCCGCGATCGAGACCGTCACCATCGGTGACAATTCCGAGATGGAACCCGTTCTCTCCCTCTCGATTGTCATGAAGGATGAGACCCGGCATATGCTGGGTATCACGTTTACCCAGCCGCCAAAAACCCGACGGGCTGGCGAGCGGGACGAATGGGCTACAAAACTCAAGGAAGCGAGTGTTGCCGCACAGCAAGAGAACGGTCTTTTACCTGCCGAACTCCTGCCGCCATGGGTTCCCGGGCCCCTGCCGGGGGAAGCCCCCGGTGAAGGAGACGGTCAGAATAAACCGGACGAACAATTCCGGTATGCCCCACTCTCTCAGCGACCCCCTCGAAAGGACCCGAAAAAATCCAGACGAGGCGTGATCACTGCCGTGCTGGCAGTCATCATAATCATCGCTCTTGCTACCGGCGTGTATTTCCTCGCTCCACAGTTCTCCGGCACGCCCGCAACCCCCACAACACCGACCGTCATCGCAACTACAGTCGCAACAACCGTTCCCACGACAGCAATCCCGTTCACAATCATCCCGACCACGATGGAACCCACCGTAGTTGTGACCACCACGCCGGTTGCAACGACAATTGCGCCAACCACAGTAGTGACGGCAACCCCGGAGAGCGATCCAACGAAATCCGGCGTCTGGATACACATCGCTTACAGCGGCAACTACACCGCCTCATTCGGCACATCCGGCCGCCTGAAGGAGATCGCCGGATCCGGTGAACAGTTCTTCCAGATCCCGGCAAAGGACCAGATCGTTGAGGCCACCGTGCAGAAATCCGACGATGCCGGTTCCGCCATGACGGTCTCGATCCTGAATGACGGCATCATTGTCGGGCATGACACCACGTCCAGTCCCCATGGCACGGTTGAGATACATGTGGACCTGCGGGAGACGGCAACGCCCGCCGTCACCACAACAACCATCCATGTTACCTACGCCAGGAACGCGACTGCGAACGTAACAACAACATAAAAACATAAACCTGAATGGTATCAGGCAATTCATTCATTTTTTCTTATCTGCACCGGCAGACCTCTTCACCATCGGGAATGTTTTGGGGACTGCCTTCCCATACCGTCTTCCCGGATCGCAGTTGCAGCACCCGGTCCCCGATCTCCCGGCTGTCTGCGCTATGATGGGATACGAGAATACAGGGAATTTTAAATGTACTGACAACGGTCCGCGTCAGGTTCCTCACCGTGCCTGTGCTCTCCGCATCGAGAGACGTGAACGGCTCATCCAGCATCAGGAGCGATGGCTGGATCGCAATCGCCCGCCCAAGGGCGACCCGCTGTTTCTGGCCTCCCGAAAGGTTCCCGGCATTGACATGGGCGAGATCGGAGAGATGCATGAGATCGATCATCTGGCACACCCGGTCTGCAATCTCGGCCTTTGGTAGTCGCCGTGCCCGAAGCCCGAAGGCAATATTCTCTTCAACCGTCATATGCGGGAAGACCGCAGAATTCTGGAAGACATACCCGATCCTGCGGTCTTCAATCGGAATGTGTGTGCCCAGTCTGGGCTCACAGAGGGTTGTGCCGTTGAGCCGGATACATCCGGCATCAGGGCAGAGCAGCCCCGCGAGGAGGTTGAGGGTTGTGGACTTCCCCGACCCGTTTGCTCCCATCAGGATCAGGATCTCACCCGGCTGCACCGAGAACGAGAGGTCCAGCGTGAAGTCCCGGAGCTGTTTTGTTATGGCAGCTTCAAGCATGGTGTACCTCGTTCCGGGTCACGAGACGGACCGTGATCATGATGACAAACGAGATGATGACGAGGAGAATCGAGATGGTGAGACCGAGATTGAAGTTGCTCTCCATCCCCACGTACACGGCAAGCGGCATGGTCTGCGTGACCCCGGGGAGGTTGCCGGCAAACATGATGGTGGCCCCGAACTCCCCGAGCGCCCGGCCGAATGTCATCACCGCCCCTGATACCAGACCGCTCGCGGTGAGTGGGATGGTGATGGAGAGAAACGTGCGGAGTTTCGATGCACCGAGCGTCCGAGCCGTATGCTCGTAACTCTGGTCGAACTGCTCGAAGAGAGACTTTGCCTGCCGCAGGTAGAATGGCGATGCCACAAAGATCTGGGCCATGATCACGGCAAGGGTCGTAAACGCAATGGAGATCCCCATCATGTTGAAATAATGCCCGAGGAGACCCATCCGCCCGTACAATACCAGCAGGGCAAACCCGGCAACGGCCGGTGGAAGTACCAGCGGAAGATCGATCAGGGTATCAACAATCACCTTACCCGGGTAGGTGCTGCGGCTGTGCACGTACGCAAACGGTGTGCCGACAAGGATCACGATGGTCAGCGAGATGATGGAGGTGGTCAGGCTCAGCCAGAGCGCACTGATTACCAGGGGATCCGAGAGCGAGGCCAGGAACAGTTCCGGGGAGGTACGGAAGAAGAGCGCAATCACCGGCAGGACCAGATACAGGGTGACGATGAGGATCAGCAGGCCTGCGGCACCGTACGAGAGGATACGCCGGTATTTTTCTGGAATTCTGCCTGCGGAAGTCATAAGAAATGGCCATATTCAGGCCGGTTGTTCTCTTGAGAGATGAATGACTGCCAACTATAAAATAAAAAGGATTAGAGGGACCTGAAGCCGTAGTCCTCGAGGATCTGCTGGCCGGCTGATGAGAGCATGAAGTTCTCGAAATCTGCTGCTGCACCCTTGCTGGTGGACCCCTTCATGACCCCAATGGTGTAGGTCTGGAGATAGTTGACGGCCCTGGGGATGGCGACGGCCACGTATTTGTCCTTGCCGGCAATGTACGTGGATTCGTACACGATCCCTGCGTCCACTTCACCGAGTTCGACTTTGCTTGCAACTGCCGGTTCGGACGTCTCGTACGTGACAACGTTGGAGTACACGGAGGTGTTCCATGCCTTGCCGAGCTCGGCCGTCTTGGCAAGGTTTGCCATGACTGAGGTGGTTGCAGCACCGACCGGGACGCTCTTGTCAGCTACCGCGATCTTCAGGCCGGGCTTTGCAAGGTCAGAAAGCGACTTGATGTTGGCCGGGTTGTTCTTGGGCAGGATCACGATCACGTAGTTGGAGGTTAGTGGCTTGACGGTGCCAGAAACGAAATAGCCGCCCGTGGTCAGTTCCTTGGTGTAGGCGTTGCTTGCCGATATGAAGACATCGGCGTAGGCACCGTTCACGACCTGCGTCTTGAGGGCCTGGGTACCGGCAAGATTGAAGGTGACCTTGTGGCCGGGATACATTGTTGCAAAACCCTCTGCAAGTTTCGGGGATACTCCGGAGAGGGAGGCTGCCGTGTAGGCTACAACGTTACCTTCGGAATAGGTGTAAACCGCTGCCGGTGTGGCTGTGGTTGCCGGGGCGGAGGTTGTTACCGGTGCTGCCACGGTGGTGGTGATGGCAACGGGAGTTTCGACCGGGGCTGCCGGTGCAGCGGTTGCTGTGGGGGTTACCGCTGGTATGGTGGTGCTGGACGTGCAGCCGGCGAAGAATGCCGAGACAAGGAGCAGTCCGCAGACAATACCGATCAGGATGAGCGATTGCATTCGATTCTTTGATTGCATAGTAAACTTCCTTTGTACCTGAACGTGGGTTTGGACAGGGTAAAAGGATTTTCTTTTGTTAAAAATTAATTTAAAGTATTTTACATAAAACCTTGTTTCCCGAAATAAATTCGATATCTGCACAGAGAAAATAAAACCGGATTGCGCGATCCGCCATTGACGGAACACTACCCGTGGAGTGGATTTTAACAGGATTTGTTAAAATAATGTTGTTTACAAGTATACATTGTTAAATGAAAAATATTATAAACAACCCGTGCCAATTATTTCTGTGTCCCATTGGAATCACGCACCAACCGGACGCATGCACACACAACAGGAAACAGGACACACAATCCATATCTCAAACGATCGATGAGCCGGGATCCCGGGGAACATTTACACAACCTCTGACATCATGATCCATCACATCCCGCGGGATTTCTTTGGCTCAGGTCCGATACTCTTCATGTCAGGAAGTATCCCCGGTTTATGAAGGAACCGGGGATTCGTCTCCATCCGATCGATTGTAATTTTCTCCTGGCACTTCGCGGACAGTTGCGCTTTTTCCGGGATCGTCTCTGAATGGGATCTCCACCGGCCCGGGGTACCCGGATTTATTTCACCTAAAAAGCATATCTGCCCGTACAACCAAAAGAGATGATATTGAGGGAGTATGAGCGCACCGTACCTGAACCGTGGTGAAACGATCATCTTAACAACGCACCGGGTGAGCGTCAGCAGCGTGGAATACGACGCCCTGCTCACCACCGGGCGCCTCATCCTCATGGACCGCCACTATACCCGGTTCGAGCCCAAGATGATCCTCTTTCCTGCGATCGTGACCGTGAAGGCCGGGAAGGTCCCCACCGGTGAACCGGCGATCATCCTTACCCTGAATGCACAAAGCGATCTCACCGCAAGCGAACAGGTCAATATCATATTCTTACAGGAACCTGGGGAGAACCGGAGGAGCGAGCGGGAAGAGTGGGTCAGGCGCCTGATCGGGCTCGTCATCTCGGCCCGCGAACAGGCCATTCAGGAATCCGCCTCCGTAACACCGGAGAAGAAGACCGGGATGAATCCCTCGGTCCGGCGCTGGGTCGCACCGGAACAACCCCATCCCCACACATCCCGCGAACCACCCGCACCCCCGGTTCCGGAACCCGACGTGATCTCGGAGGGCCCGGATCCGATGGAGTTCTTCCTTGAGACCCGGAACGCTACCGGCCGGAAGGCCGCAAAGGAGGCCGTGGCGGAACCCCCAAGAGAGATCAGGAGCGAACCGGTCATACCGGATGAAGTTCCCCAGGAGCCCGAGCCTGAGAGCCCTCCGATATCATGGCCGGTGATTGTTCCCGTTCCCGAATCGATGCCGGAAGCGGCTGATCCGGTTCCGGTGTCGTTACCGGAAGAGGAAGCGCACCTTACCGCAGCACCGCATGCAGCGGAATCCCTGACAACAGATGCCTTTACCCGGATCGTTGCATCCGCCACCGAGTCCCTGCACGCAAAGAAGGAAGAGCCGCCACCGGTTGCTCCTCCGGAAGAGCCGGTTGCTGAGGAAGACCCCGAACCGGTCCCGGATGTTGTGGAAGAACCACCACTTCCCGAACCAACGATCATTCCCCCTGAAGTCAAACCCGAAGAGCCGGTGATCCCGAAACCACAACCGGAGCCGGTTCCTGCCACATCCGTTGAACCTGCTGCACCCCCGGCTCTGCCGGCACCCGGCTCACGCCGGGAATTACCGGGTACCTATACACCGAAGATACCGCCCGCCGTCACCAGGCACACCGGCAGATCCGCCGGGGAAGACGGACCCCACGGAGGATTCCAGGGGTCCGGCAAAACCCTGGTCATTGCCGGTGCCCTTGTTCTCCTGGCCCTGATCGCAGTATTCGCAATTATTTCGTTCTCCCAGTTCCCGTTCTCACAAAACAATTCGCCCCTGACAACCATCACTCCTGATATAACAGCCGTGCCAACCATTGACCCGACATCAGCCGCAGCATCAACGGCCGGCATCCAGGTACGGGTTGACTATCCCGGTCAATTCTCCGGTACCGCCGGGAACCCGGGATATCTGCACCCGGTATCCGGGACAGGCCCCCGTGCATTCCCCCTCCGTATGCTCACGAACAACGTGCAGGCAACCATCCAGAAACTGGATAATTCCGGCGATGCCCTGACCGTGGGCATCTACAACAACAACACCCTGCTTGCCCAAAAGACGGTCACGGCACCCATGGGCGAGATCATAATGCTCATCGATGTGACCACAGAGCTCCCCCCGGGCCTTGCGGGAACAACACCGCAGGGATCCGCGGGACTGCTGGGGAATGGTTCGCTGATCTATTATTAAAAGAGCAAATGCATGATGGCAGAAGATTCCGGTTGACGCTGTCATTCCCTGCACCATAACATAAAAAAGGTAAAGCCCCGGAACGGCGAGATCATCCGGGATGCAATCACCACAGGAAGGGAGTACTTCAAAGCCCTCCTTTCCCCTCACGTATGCTCCCAAAAAAGGGATCGCGTGCTGGTACCTGCTGGTCATACTTTTCCTTGTTATCCTGTGTATCACGAGCGCCGGCTGCGTCACTACCGGCCCGGCCGTGCCCACCGCGCCGGGCATCGGCTCAGCCGGCGCGGATTCATCCGGGATCTTCCTTTACCAGAACATCGTCAACGCATCACAAAGCGGGCAGGCACTCATGAATAGTACGGGTAGTGTACCGGAGGTCAGGAGATCTGCCGCAATCCGCGATGCGCTGGATTCTCATGACCCGGTCACCCGGGACTTTGCGGTTTCAATCATCCCCCGGGCCCATGGAGGAACGATCAACCTCGCCCAGATCTGCGATCTCTGGGAGACCGTGTATACCCGCTGGACATACGTGGATGACCCGAACGGAGAGGATTACTTCTCCCCGGCGAGCCGGACCATTGCTCTCGGATTCAAGGGAGACTGCGATGATTTCGCCATCGTGGTCGCAGCAATGATCGAATCCATTGGCGGGAATGCCCGCATTGTCACGGCACAGAACAGCACCTATGGCCATGCATATCCGGAAGTGTATATCGGAAACACACCGGAGGAGTTTGAAGCGGCAGCCGCGTATATCCGAAAGCGTTACCATGTCACGGACGTGGGCTGCCACATTACCACCGGTGAAGACGGCTCCCGGTACTGGCTCAACCTGGACTGGTGGAGCAGCCATCCCGGCGGGAAATTCTATGCGGATGAGGGCGTGCGGACTGCCTATTATCCGGATGGACGCTGGGAACGGGTTGAGGCAACGGATCGCTGATCCAGTACTGAAAGGGGGCCAGGAGATCTCATTTTTTCTATACTACGTTGTCAACATCATCTCCTGCCCGGGAAACGAGCGGTGTAAGTTTGCCAATACCGATATCGTCACCCTGCCAAGCACTGCCATGCGTGTGTTTCCTTGAAGGATGAGATCGTCTCTACCCATTCACCGTGCCGTCTCCGGCATCACCGAAGTAACCCCCCCTCTTTTTCGGGGTGTCTTTGACTTACTCTCTCCTCAGGAATTATCTCTTTAATTTGGGCTTATTTTTCGGATCAGAGCCCATTTTGAAAAACCACTTTTTCGCTAGTCGCGTTTTTTCGTGAATTATAGAGTACTTGTTTTGAACGGAGATTGATTTAGCGTTATTTTGCCCATTTGAGGGGCTTTTCAGCCCCCAAAAAACGTCTAATTGTTGCCTATTGGATGATGGGTTGGTTGAGATCCTGTGGAAAAGGCTGGCCGGTGAAATGGCAGGGGGTCGGATCCGGAGTTCCGGGATCAATGATGTTACATCAGGGAGTGGATATGTCCCATTGAACGTAATTCCCCCTATCCCCGATCAATCGTAATTCAGAGTCTTTTTAAGATTTGTAAATATAATTTAATGTACAAACATTAAATGTTAAATTAAATGACTGAAACGAGGACCGTTTGGATGTGTATAAATAGTGATTTTTTCAATACATTATCATACATTTATGACATCTCGTAATACGCAAGTGACAGGTATTTTTCTGTTACTCCTTATGGTAATCGTCCTGCCCGTCGCGGCAACCAATGAGACCTGTACTATCTCGGTCGTCTCAATACCCCAGGGAGGTACCGTATTCGTTGATGGGAACGATGTGGGTGACACACCGATAACAGAGATTCCGGTTACCTCCGGGGCCCATTCAATCCTAGTGAGTGAAGAAGGGTATGATGATTATACAACGATCGTCAGTATTGAATCCGGCAATCACCGGGATGTCATCGCAAACCTCCAGAAGATAGCAAACCGGGGACTGGTAACAATACTGACCGAACCACCGGGTGGGGATCTGTATGTTGACGGGAAATCCCGGGGCGTCACCCCGGTTACCGTTGACAACCTGCTCCCGGGCCGTCATGAGATCCTGATCCGGAAAACCGGCTATGATGATTACCGGGATGTTGTTTCCGTTGCCATCGATAAAAATATTGAATACACGGAGTATCTGGTGCCGTTACCGGACTCCGGGTTCATAAGCATTACATCCACCCCGGTGGGCGCTGATGTAATTATCGATGGCCGGCTGGCCGGGAAAACTCCCACAAACCTCCAGCGCATTCCTGCCGGGAACCATACTGTCGAACTGGTGAAGGCAGGATACTGGAACTTTACCGCAATTCTCCCGATCACGGGAGGAGAGTCAACCTTGGCAAAAGCGGATTTAACAATAATCCCGACATCCAGCACCCTGTATTTCGACTCTTCCCCGCGGGGCCTGGAAATTTTCTTTAACGGTACATTCAAGGGGAATACACCGGCAACGTTCGATACGATACCACCGGGAGATTACCTGCTTGAGTTCCGGAATTACCAAGGAAGTGTCAACCAGTCGTTCCGGTTCCTGCCCGGAGCAACCTACGAAATGTATGCCGTTCTCACAAACGAATCCGAAGACTCCATTCACACCAACGAATGGCAGTACCAGAATACAAGCAGCCCGAAAGCACAGCCGGGCTGGACACAGGTCAATGCTTCCCCGGTCATTGAACAGACATTTACCTGGAACACCAACGGGCATGTTGCTGCAGTTACCCTGGATATCCCCCGCGAGTTGTACGAGTATTATAAGAGCCAGCCTCACCCGACAGGCACCGGTTCAGATACCTTAACCGCATATGCCATCAACGAACAGGACCGCCAGTATCTCCATGTGCTGATAAACAAGCTCAAAGATGCCAGCAATTTCAGGAGTTATGCTGCCCGCAATGATTATCGCAATGTTGTGGCATTTGTCCAGTCAATACAATATGCCGATGATGCTTCAGAGTACTGGAAATATCCTATCGAGACACTTGCCGATGGCAACGGTGATTGCGAAGACACCGCGATCCTTACTGCCGCATTACTCAAAGAGATGGGGTATGACGTAGCGGTTATATTCCTGCCAGAGCATGCGGCCGTAGCGGTTTCCTGTGAGAACTGCAACGGGTATTACTATCCGCTTAATGGCAAGCGGTACTATTATCTTGAGACAACAGGAACCGGACTCTCCCTTGGCTCAATGGGAACATCGGAATCGAAGTACAAGAATGCAATGGCAACAATTGTTCCGCTTTGATGGAGGAATGTACGATGCAACCGCGATCCAGTTACCCGCCAAAAAAGAGTACTATGCGAGAGACGAGACGACATCCCGGAGAAACGCGTGCCATCGTGGGTTGTTTCATCGTGCTCATGCTAGCAGCCACAATTGTCACCAGCGGCTGTATCAATAAGGTGATGCCTGGTGCTTCGACAGCCCCGATGCCGGAAATTTCACTCCAGACCACACCCGTGATTGAGAATCAGTCCGCTTTACCGGCAGTCACGCATGTACCTGTTGCACAAATCCCGGTTGTGGAGATGACCCCGGCGAAATCCGAAGCGGTTATTGAAGTTGCACCGATTCTCACTCCGGATCCCTACCCAATCCTTCACGCTACCAGGATCAATGCTACTCCTCTGAGCGACCGGTTAAACCGCGCCCAGATATTTAAAAAGACGTACCATCTCACTGGCGGCGCTGAAGGATTACTCGTGAATGTTGCGGAGGGCCCGATGTATATCGTTTACATTGTAACACCCCAAAATGACTGCCTGACAAGCCCCGACTCTTGCAAGGGAGATATGGAGAAACCCGTCCAGCGTCCGTACATGACACTCACTGTACGGGATAACCAGACTCATGAGATCCTTGTGCAGGACGGGTATGCCCGCGAATATAGTTCTGATACCGGGAACTATGAGTTCAGTGTTACGTCAAAAAGTACCCAGGATACTCTGTTATCAAGCGCCAGTTATGCTGAAACCACAACTACTTCCACACCGGGTCCGCGTTACATTCCCATCTATAAAGAGGGAACATTCCACATCACAATCGAAGGGGCATATGTGGATACAGACCTGAAGATCCTGACCGGTCCCACACTTGAGGGGTTGACCGAAACAGATCTGGCTACGGCTCCAACAGCGGAGAGCTCCCCTGAAGAAGAATGGGGTTAATCGAATTGAAAGATCCGCTTAAAAAAAACTCGAAAAATTATTTTTTTGATTTTGAAACGGGCTTTGCCGCGGCCTTAATCGCAACAGCCTTTTTTGGTTCGGCTTTCTTTGGTACAGGTTTCTTTACTTCAACGGTCTTCGGTTCAACTTTTTTGGTAGCCGCTTTCTTCGGTTCGGCTTTCTTGAGATCAGGTTTTTTGGTATCAGGTTTCTTCGTGGTTACAACCATCAGGTCTTCAACTCCGGATTAGGAATCTTCCATACTGAAACGGGATGAGTGACTGATGGGAAGCGTATCCGGAATACGGGTATCTGGTGGACGTTGCCCGGGTAGCTTGAGCACTGATCATCACCCCGGAATATCTGTATGCCCCTTTTAGTAATAAACTTTTTTTAATTCGTATGATTTTTTAGAATTTTAAAAAAGAGAAAAAGTAATGATGAGATTGGATTGTTCCTTTAGAGACATGCATTCCTGGATGGATACTACTGAGGCTGTTGTCTGGCGATGCTTTTCCCCTTCATCACCATAGTGTTGTGGGGCGTTAAAGTATAATAAATTTTCACTTTCGTATGATTTTTTAAAAATTCTGTTTTTTTTGAGTGGATGGCAGTGTCAGAGTTCTGGCCCCGACCCTTACCTACGGAGAACTGACCTGAACGAGAATACGTGGATCAGCAACCGGATAACTGGAACGCAGTATTACTAAGTACAATCTATCCCCTCGTTCTTCAAAAAGATTAAAAAACAATCAGCAATGATAATCTCACCACGGATATTACCATGACCATGGACGACGACCTTTCCCGGATTGGCATCTCACTGCCGAAAAACCTGCTCGACCGGTTCGATGAAATCCTGAACTACCGCGGCTACTCATCGCGCTCTGAAGGCATACGCGATGCAATCCGAACCTACATTACGTATTACAAATGGATGTCAGATGTGAAGGGAGAACGCGAAGGCGTTATATCGATGGTCTATGATCACGACCAGCGCAATCTTCTCACTACGCTCACGGATATCGAGCACGAGCATCACGATATCATCAAGGCCTCGCTGCACTCCCACGTCACCCACGAGCGGTGCCTGGAAGTGATCCTCGTTCACGGTGACGGGTCGCAGCTTAAAGCACTGGCAGAGCGGCTGATGGCCCAGAAAGGGGTCGAGTCAGTAAAACTCACCACGATCTCCATGGAAGAATAATTTAAAAAATCCGGACTTCGGATTTTTATTCAATGCGGTGAGATGAGACTCCGCGGCAAGGTTTCACCATCTCCCATTTCTCACTATCCGTCTTTTGTCTGTTCCGGATTATCCGTACAGATCTCACGCATCACCAATTCGGATAGTGCCGTGTTAATGCACAGGAGGATCGATCCCGCATCATCTCCCCCGATTTCAAAATTGAGATCGAATCCCTCCCGGATCAAACGGCAGGCAACAGTTTTTGCCTCGTGCTCCGACAGCAGGTTCCATGCCACTTCATCCATGATGTGAATGATTGCCGAGACCACTGCAACAAGACCCGGCTCCCTGGATTTTTTCCGTAAACAATCCAGAAATTTTTCTTTCAACGAGATTCCCGGAATCATTTCCTCATGGCGTGCCGCGGCAATCATCCAGATATCTTCTTCCCCCACCCCGAACCGCAAGAGCCGCACCAGCACGTCTGCCTGCGATGCGGGCGAGAGCCCGGTCTCCATCTCCAGCGCCGCAGTTGTTGCCGCAATCACGGTCCGCCCGATCAGTTCCCCAAGCGTGGAATGCTTGCCGGCGTTCGAAAGATGCCGGGATGACCCGGGGTCCGCGACAATGACGATCATGTCCGTGCCGGACCCGGTTGCGATCCCGGTCGAATAGATGCTCCGGGCCATCAGCTGCTGGAGAGCCACAGCCTTCGCCTCGGCCGCGGTCATCACCGCCCGCGTCATTGTATACTCCGGAAGATCGGCACTGATGAGAAGGATGGTGTTGATCGTTCCTCCGACCGGCTCGGAAGAGTCCCCCGTCTCGTAGTACGATGCCGGGTCACCGGCCCTCCCGCCATTCTTTTCGATCCCGGCCGTCACAATCGCCGTGACCGTGAGATCACGGAACGACGCCGCAACAATGGCCGTGTTCCTCATCTCCGCCCGGGTGATGAGCCCGGTGGAGGTTTTTGGGTCAAGCCCGAGGGATTGTGTGACCCCCTCAAGATACTGCTGGACGCTCCCGTTGCCGGCATGGCAGGTCTCGCAGGCCGCAAGGGTAATCTGGTGGTTGAAGACCGCCACGAGATCAGTGCGGTATCCCCCGTTCATCCACGAAGTGGAGAGCACGTTACGGGGCCCGGGAAAACGAAGGGTAACAGCATCGGATGTCCGCGTGGCGGTCTCTCCCCCGTGCAGGCTGAACGTCTGATCAAAGGGTAGGCGAATCGCAGACTGCATCATAGCCGGCCCCGTCTCATCAGCACGATACAGGCACCGAGCCCGAGCATCGCAACCGGCCCGGCAAACCCGGGCGTCTTTTGCGTCGTAGCCGAAAGAGCTGTCGGGTTCGTTGCAGCCTGCGCATCGTGCCAGTCGCGGACTATTGCAGCCACCTCCTCCGTGGCATCCACGATACGGGGACCGGCCCTGCTGATCGTATCCGCGTTCACCGCGTACACCCGGTGGTTCTTCACGGCCGCAAGAGACGCATACTGCGGGTTTGTCATGAACGCCTCAAGAATCACATCGGACGTTGCCGAGTCCATCCCGCCGCCTCCGTTCACGATGATGATATCCGGGTTGGTGGTCAGGAACTCTTCTAAGGAGACCGTACCCCATCCACTCTTGCCAGAAAAGATATTTTTCCCGCCGGCATGTTCGATCACATCGTTCTGCAGCGTATCGTTGCCACTCACGTAGAGCGGGGAGTGCCAGACCACGTGTGCCATCGTAGGCTTGCCGGTCTTCGGGCTTGCAGCTGCAACCGCAGAGAGCCGGGCCGTGAGATTTGCAGCCAGTTCATCAGCCCGGGTCTCCGTGCCCGTGAGCGTTCCGAGCACGCCGACATCGCGGATCATCTCCCCGATGTTGTGGGGGGATATGACAACGACATGCAGGCCAAGACCGCGGAGCCGGCTTACAGTCTCCTGCGGGGTGATGTCAGATGCCACCACGAGATCCGGCCGGGCTGCCGCCACATTCTCGGTGCTGATGGCAGAATAACCACCTATACGGGTGATGTTCTGAACTCCCGGGGGATAATCGCAGACATCGGTCACGCCGACCATATGGTCAAGGAGCCCGAGGGACGCAAGGAGTTCGGTGTTCGAGGGCGCCAGCGAGACGATGCGATCCGGCGTGGCGTTGAGCGTGACTATGGTTCCGGCATCGTCGGTCACGGTGACGGCTACAGCAGGTCCGACCAGGCATGCCAGCAGGACAATGAGTACCGGAACAATCCACGCAGCGGAGGTCCGGGTAAGTGACTGGGAGTTCATTTACGATGCTCCGTTCATCAGTGAGGTGAGGTACGAGCGGCTCCGGTCCACTGCATCCAGTTCCCTGGTCTCGATGACCATGGTCGCATCCCGGGGGATCTGCTGCACGACCAAAGGAAAATCAACAGCCCCGGATCCGCAGGCGGCATGGTCATCATTGGTCCCGTGATTGTCGTGGAGATGGACGTGGCAGAAGCCACCGACCGCGAGAAACGCACCAAGGTTCCCGTTCAGCTGCGCATGGCCGACATCGAGCGTGCAGCCAAGGTCACGGGCTGCCAGTTCCATCATGAACTTCGGGCCACGGAAGTGGCAGCACTCCCACATGCCCATGTTCTCGACGCAGGCCCGGACCCCGTGCTCTTCCTGGAGCCGGGTCAGGTCGTCCAGCGAACGGAGCAGGGCCGCACAGGAGCGGGCCCGCACCTGTTCGTACGGGGCATAGCCCGGGTGGATGACGAGATGGTCCGCCCCGATCCGGGTACAGGCTGCCATCGTATCGTCCAGCACCGCCAGGGAGGCCTGCCGCATGCGTTCATAGACCGATGCAATGTTGATGTCGCTGGTCGGGGCGTGGACGGAGTACGAGAACGGGTACTCGGTGCAGGGCCGTATGTCCGCGAGAATATCGTGGAGCCCGTCAGCAAGGATCTCAACGTGCGTGGTCCGCTCCGCGAGGGCTGCAAGCGCTGTCTTGAGCGGGTAGTCCATCCGGCAGAACGTGGAGATGTAGAAGGGGTGTGTCATGCGTGGTTACTCCGATTGAGGGGGGATGTTGTTGTCAGATTGTTCCAGAAAAGCGAGAATTCCATCGTAGGTGCTGGTGCACGAAGCGCCGGCTGAACAGAGGTCCGTCATCGCAGCGGCTGCGGCACCTTTGGCAAAATCGTAGGATGCAAACTCCCGGCCTTCGGGGAGGTGGACGATCACCTTTGCCGGCCCGGCCTCGCGGAGCACTAAAAGCACCGGCAGGTTGCCTGCACTGACCGGGTGCGCCGGAAGAATGATCCGGTCGGCCCGTACAACCATGCCCCGGAGTTTCTCCAGCGCGTGGGCCGTGATCTGCGAGAACGGCAGAATCGGGATTGAGGGGATCCCGAGTGCTTTTGCCACGCCATAATCCGTATCAATGGTGGCAAGGATACCGGCCGAGAGATCGTAGCCCCGGCCTGAGAGGAAATGCAGGAGATCCGCACCACTTCCCCCGCCCGAGACCATGAGCACGCGGAGTGGCGTCTCCCGCGCACCCTGGGTTTTGCAGGACCGGGAGGATAAGGGCATCAGGAAGGTCCGGCCGGTGGCCGGGTGGCGGGCGGTCACCACCTCCGCCCCGTACACCTCCCGGATCTTCTCCGGGGTCAGGACTTCCGCAGGTGTGCCGTCCGCAACGAGTGTTCCCTCCCTGATCATAATCAGCCGGTCGCAGTAGAGTGCGGCAAGGTTGAGATCGTGGAAGACGCCGATGATCGTGGAGCCGGTACCGGCAAGGCCCTTCATCAGCGCGAGGGCATCGGACTGGTGGGAGAGGTCGAGGTGCGAGGTCGGCTCGTCTAAGAGCAGCACCTTGGTGTCCTGCGCAAGGGCGCGGGCGATCAGCACCCGCTGCCACTCCCCGCCGCTTAAGGCCCGGATCGAACGGTCCTTCAGGTGAACGATACCGGTCTCTTCGAGCACCGTGTGGCACCGGGCATAATCGGCCGGTGTGAGCGAGGCAAACCGGCTCGTCCGGGCGTACCGGGCCATCAGGACCACCTGCATCACGGTGTACGAGAACGGGCGAGCCTCGTCCTGCGGGACAAACCCGAGCGCCATGCCCAGCTCCGCGGGTGTGAAGCCGGTAAGTGGTTTCCCGTCCAGTTCCAGGATGCCGCTTGACGGGAGCACATGGCTGAACGCACGCAGGAGCGTGGTCTTTCCCGACCCGTTCGGCCCGATGATGCCCGTGAAGGTTCCCGCGGTAAAGGAACAGGATACGGATTTCACGATCTCCTCCATGCTGTACCCGGCCCGGAGGTTCTCGGCATTGAGCGTGGTCTTTGTGGTCATACGGTCGACCCCCGCTGGTAGATCAGCCAGATGAAGAACGGCGCCCCGATGAACGCGGTGATGATCCCGACCGGGAGATCGGAGAAGAACGTGCGGGCGAGCGTATCGGCGATGACCAGAATGATCCCCCCGGCAAGGATGCTGGCCGGGATCACCACGCGGTTGTCCGGGCCTGTGAGCATCCGGACAATGTGCGGGGTGACGAGACCGATAAACCCGATCGACCCGGCAATCGAGACCGCGCCTGCCACGAGCAGGGTACTTGCCCCGAGCACGGTCCAGCGGGCCCTTGATGCATCGATGCCAAGATGGGCTGCCGTCTCCTCGCCAAGCGAGAGGGCGTTTAAGTCCCGGCCCATGAAGAAGAGGAGCGCCCCGGCCGGGATGAGAAGGGCCGCGGCAAGCATCGCGTCACGGGGCGATGCGTTCCAGAACCCGCCCATCAGCCAGAAGAGGATCTGGTGGACGTTCTGGCCGGCAATTGCGATCAGGAACGAGACGATGGCCGAGAAGAAGAACGAGACGGCAATGCCGGTGAGGAGCAGGGTCTCGACCGAGATCACGCCCTTGCGCCCGGCAATCGACCAGACGATCAGGATCGCAACGACTGCACCGATCCAGGCAAAGATCGGGACAAAAAATCCTCCGAGGAAGACGATGGCAAGCGATGCCCCGAGCGCCCCGCCCGAAGACGTGCCGAGGATGTAGGGATCGGCCATCGGGTTCCGGAAGAGCGACTGCATGGCGGCACCGGCAACCGCAAGGCCGGCACCGACAAAGAATGCGGCAAGCACCCGGGGGAGCCGAATGCCACCCACGATGTCAGCAGCGCCGGGCGCTGTTGAGACGAACCCGAATCCCGCGGGGCCGATGAACGTGCAGAGTACGATGGTTGCGACTGCGGCAATGGCCAGGCCGATGATCAGCGGGACGGTGCGGGTCAAAAGGAGGGATCACTTCCGGGGCGGATATGATGCCAGCAGATCCTACACTCCTGACCGGTCAGAGATCCTTTCAGGAGGGGCATGGTAATACAGGACCAACTTTACTTGTTTTAATTAAATAAATCTTGCTTATTTGTTTTACTTCAGTGTGAAAAAAACCGAGAAAAAAGAGACTGCGGACGGAGCGCTTCTGTCGGCACCCCGGTTATGCAGCCCTGCCCGCGAGCGCCCGTTCCTGCGAGATAGCAAACTGGACGAACGCGTCCGCGTCCCTGAGCGGTTCGGTTGCGAGCGCTTTCTCTTCTGCGGTGTCCGAACGGAACATCCTCACGCCGGTCTTTTCCTGCGTTGAGCAGGAGTACCGGACTTCGAGCGGGTTTTCGTGCCCATGGATACCCTGTGTCCGGGAATAGTTGTACGCGAATGCAACGGCCCACCGGGTCTCGCTCATGTCCACGTACACGGTTCCCATGAGCTGCTGGTTGTTGTGCCGGATCAGCACTTCGTCTTCGAACTTCTCGATCAGTTTCTGCGTATCTGCCTGCGGTTTGATTCCAAAAATTTTTGCCATGATAGACCTCTTTATCAGGTTCGTGCCTTCACAAACGATCCATTCTCATGAAATGAGTGATGGAATCAGAATCATGGATCCGTTAATTCCGGATTCACATGGCTTCACTCATCCATCAGGCATTTTCAAGCACCTGGATCATTGCGATTTATATCAAGTATAATTGTTATAACTTAAAAAAACTGTTGTTAAGTGAAAAAATTTTTGTTGTTTAACAGGCTTTTTCCGATCACGCTAATCCCTTTACGGTATTCCCGGATCCGTTGAAACCGGCAGGTCATCACCGCACCCGGACAAGGCAGATTGCCGTCATTATCTGTGCCTGCGGTACACCAGGGCCACCCTCAGGATCAATAGTATAACCAGTATCATCAGCCCAATTTATTAATCACTCTATAAAAAGATCAGTTGTGAGACCTGTACACGATAGCCGGTCCCAAAAATCGCAGAGATAACAAAGGAACGCCAGGACCGGAGGATTATCCAGAAAAGCCGGTCGCGGAACCGCCATTGGACAGCAGAATCACAGGAACGAGAACATGAACGAGAGTGACCACCAGCCAGAACTGACCGGCACTGATGAGGACAAACCGGTTGCCGGCCCGGCCGCACCGAAGCCTGAAAACAATGAACTCGCCTGGATGAAAAGGCACGAACAGGGTGCTGCCGGCTCCAAGGGGACGAATGCCCTGCCGGGAGGTGTGGGCCTTGCCAGTAACGGGTCATCGCACCGGGCCACAAGGAAGGTTGAGCGCAAGACGTACCTGCGGGGACAGGCAATCGATCCCCCGCGGCGATCCCAGCGCTCGGTACGAAAGAGGACCGAACAGGATCTGCTTGACGAGGAATCTGATGTTCCCTATGCTGCATGGGAGAAGACGACCCGGAGCCTAGTCTGTTCGCTCATCGAGCGGCAGGACCGGCTGTCCGAACAATTCCTCAGGAAGGTGAACGACCTGCAGTACCGGGTCGATGACCTTGAAGAAGTATGCGACGAGATCCAGCAGAAGGACCGGATGGTTTCTGTATGAAACGGGGACGCCCGGCAACGACCGGCCTGGATAATGCGATCCGGATTGCCCGGGAGCGGGGCTGCGTGATGAAGATCTGCTCCGGGCCGGACAGTGTATGCGCCTTTTTTATCCGTACTGCGGACGCGGTGATCTTTGTCTGCATCCGGCGCACCGAGAAAATTGTTGCACCGGTTCCTGCGATCGCATACGAGTGCCGCGACCTGATCGCGGATCTCCGGCTGTTTCCGAATTCCCTTCCGGTCCGGCTTGAGGTCTGGGTCTATTCCAAGCACGCGACCTACCGGTTCTTCCGGGTAGGAGATGACGGCCTGGAAGAGATTAGCCGGAATGGCAGGGTACCGGAATCCGCTGCCGTGGCGACAGCGATCCCCGGGGAGACGATCCCGGGCGGGAAGGATACGGGTAGTACCGGCACCCGGCCACCGGCGGCATGAGAGCCCACGCAGCCCCATCCCCTAAAATAGCATCCCGGAACGATGACCCCCGGAACACCGTAGGGGACCTGCGATCCACGCAGCCCCGGGGGGAACATTCTACGACGGAGAACGGGGATGGGTGCTGGGCACGTGGGCGTAATTCCCTGTTTTTGAGGGACTAAATCACGAAAATGAGGGTCTAAATATTTCAAAATCCCTGCATTGAGTCCGGATGGGGTAATCCGGGCCTGCTGCGGGCCCAGAAAAATCCCCAAATAGCGCTAATACAGGAGCCAGACGCGAACCTGAGCGTGCTGCGGTCTCATGAAAACGGGGAAACCGGGGGCCGGAACCGGGTCGGATGGGTATACCAGGTACTGAAGAGGGTATGCTGCACTCTTGATCACTATCGGAAATGCAGCCTTCATCCGCACCCCGCCACACCGTGTCAACAGAGAGAGGGAGCGTTTGAACCGGCAGGACCACCGGGGAATTCGCGGGGCGCCCGGTTGCATTACACAAGTATAATTGACATATAACAATTTATTTTAAGTTTTGTGGTGAATCTGTAATGCTACCAAAGGGAACTGACCATGACGTTTAACGGGAGGGATCTCCAGAGACAATGTCTTGTCCTTTCAGCGATCCTGATCGTGGGACTGTTCTGCTGTACTGGTGTCTCCGCACGGTACGCAACCCCCGAGGGATCGAATGCCGGTATCAATCCTGGCGACCGGATCTTCCTTACGGAAGAGACCCTGAATTTCACCGTGTTCAAAAATGTCAATCCCCTTCTCAACCCGTTTGATATTGCTTACAAAGACGGGACAAACCCCGCTGCAATGCAACCGCTCGACAGCAATGCCGTCCTGATCTCGCCCATTGCCATATTGGATTCCAAGTACCTGAACGGACCGTTCTACCCCTATTACAGTGATTCCTCGTGGGGTACTTCCCGGGTTATCATCTCGCAGGCCACGATCGGCGGCCTTAAGATCCGGCCGGTCGGTACGGACATCACACCTTCACCCAGTGATCCGGCCCTGACAACAATTCCCTATGACATGAACGTCCAGTTCCAGCTGGAGAGCACCAACCTGAATGCCGGGAATTTTTCCCATCCCTACTACAAATATACACTCCAGCTTCCGGATGGACAGAAGAGAACGCAGGTGGTCAACATGGCCGGCTCGACCGTCTCCCTGCAGAACCTTATCGCAAACCCTACTCTCAACGACAACACCCTTGCCTTCATGATCAAGAACCAGAATGTCACGAATACGGCAGGGACATTTTACATGACGTTCCAGACCCAGACGGACGATACCAACAAGCTCGACCTGTCAACCTCGCTGGCATTCACCGTGAGGACGCAAGGGCTGGCGGCAAATTTTACTCCGCCGAACACGACCCGGGGCAATACCGTAACGCTGAGGATCTATGGAAAACCCTATACCTACTACACCATCGTTGTACCGGACTCGGATGACGGAAGACCCCAGTTTCCCGTTACCGGGACATACGATATCTATACGAGCCAGTACAATGTCACGGTCCACCCGGATGTCAACGGTGTCGTTCAGGTCCCGATGTACGTTCCCGTGATCGGCGGCGACAATACCGGGTCATACCGTTACTACTACCCGAAGATATACGCAACCAATGCCCCCTCGCAGTCCGTGACTGCCCAGCTCGCTGTCGGGGATGAACCGGGGGGACTCACCACCACGTCAGTTATCCCGGTGAAACCCGATCTGGACCCGGATGAGTTCTTCAGCATCGGTGATACCATCTCCATAAAGGTCAAGGTCGGCAAAGATGTGGATACCGCGTATTTCTATATCACGGGTCCCAACCTGTGCGAGAACGGGGCAAAGCCCAGCGAGCCGTGGGTCTGCGTGGTCGACGGCGATGACACCACATTTGATTCTCTTCCGGTCTCATCCGACCAGGATAATTTCTATAAATGGGACACTATGGGATCCAGCATCGAGCCGGCAACGTACCGGTTATTTGCCGGGCAGAAACCGGTCGGGTACAAGAGCCGGAATCTTGCAGCCGGAAATGCCGAGGATTATATCGATCTCGATTTTGTCAACCCGTCCATCAATGCAAAGTTCCCCGAGGAAGCCCCGGGCTTCTTTGCCCAGGGCGATTATGCCGTCTCTCTCTGGACCGCACGGGGCAGCCCGTTAAAAGAGGGAACGGATGGCAAGTACGGGACAATCCGGTGGTATATCCTTGGAACGAACTACCGGTACACCGGCTCCACGACATTTCCCCTGCTCAAAGTGGACGGATCGAGCATAACCGAAGAGGAGATGGATGCCCTCATCAAGGGAGGACACGATTTCCCGGGGTACTCCGGCATCAACTTTGCCCGGAATTACACTTATGGCCTGATGGAGGGGGACTACTACCTCGTGTACCAGCACCCGATGTATAACAATGTCTTTGATCTCTACCCGGAACAGGGAGTGACCTATACCGGCACGTTCACCAATATCTACTCTTCATCGGGAAACAAGCATCTCGATCTCTCGACAATGGAGACCAGCGATGCATTGAGCGCAATGCTGGCACTGCTCAAAGATCCGAACATCGACGATTCCCTGCTCACGGACCATTTCGTTATCCAGGAGCCATTCATTGCCATCGATCCGGTACTGGATTTCGAAGTCGGCGACGAGATCCTGGTAGACGGGTCAACGAACCTCGAAGAATCCTATGATTATCCCTACAACCAGGTAAACCATCCGGCCGACAAGGTCACCCTGTCCCTGTACACCTCCGATATGTACTACGCCGGTAAAACCCAGAGTACGTATAAAGTGTACAGTACCGAAGGGTCCATCAGTGCCCTTCCCCCGGGGGGGACGAAACGGGGAATGTCGTTCACGATCCCGGCGGAGACCTCAGCCCAGATGATGCCGGGGGAGTACGTGGCGGTCATCAGCTGCGAGGACATCCTGTATACGACCGAGATCACGTTTGTGCTGCACGAACAAGGATACCGGAAGAAGAACGGGATCACCCTCAAACCGGCAATCGGAACGGAATTTTCAAGCGCGCAGGGCACCGTTCGTCCCACCCGTATCGTAACGCCAGTAAAGACGGCAACGCGAACCCCCGCAGCCTCCCGCACGGCAACGGTAACGCCAACCAAAAAGAGTCCGGGGATGGGCGGGGCCGCCGGGATCCTGGCCCTGATTGCGAGTGCTGCAATCCTCGTCAACGCACGGAGGTCCCGCCATGAACGTTAGTATCGACCAGAAATTCCTCAACCGGGTGATCGTCCTGCTGGTGGTATGCATGATCGTTACCGGGGTCCTGATTGGCCTGAAGACCTTTGGATTTTTCGGATCTGCCCAAAAAAACCCGGATGCCACATCCGCGCGTAATGTGACCTTAGAATATTCCGGGGAGGATGGATCCTATGGCAGGAATACATCGGTGCTTCAGGGACAACCGCAGAACAGTACCTCACCCGGCGAGGATGATACAAAAACCCTCACGTTTTCCTGGATTTACAACAATGAATCGTTCCAGTATACCCAGGCGGTCTCGAACAGTACCTATTATTCGTTTAAGCCGGCGAAGGCACAGAACAGTTCGGCAGATGGATCGGCCCGGGAGGCCCGGCTCCTGCCGTATGTGATCACAACCGGTGACGAGGGGCTCGTTCACGGGATCGCTGCCTATATCCTGGCGGAGTCCGCGAAGCATGGGTGGGGAGACTATGACACCATGGGCAGCCTCGTCTCGTTCCTGGCCCACTACGATGGATCCGGATCCTTCCGCAACCTGCCACCTGCTGCCTCCTACAAGTACCCGTTCCAGACCCTGTATGACGGGGCGGGAAGCCGTGACGATGTCACGATCCTCGGGACATCCCTCCTTAAGTCCATGGGCTACCCGGTGGCATTCCTCGATTACCCGCGCCAGTACGACCGGGGATTTTTTATCTATGAGTACGAAGGTGCGGCAGTCCGGTGCGACGAGAGTGTTCCCGGGAGAAAATATTTCACCGAAGAGATCGCGGACGTGGGAACTGCAACCTGCCGGCCGGGCACGGGCCTGTGTTACCTGCAGAACGGGAGTGTCTCCCGGATGGCCACCGGAATCCTCCGTGGGAATACCTCCATCGTATATTCCGACAACCGGACCCAGGACGCCGGTGTAGCGGACTGGGATATCCGGTCAGGGATCATATCGTACCGGGATGGATTTTCTCCGCGATCCGACCGGGTTGCGGTCTCCCTTGAGATCGAAAATGCCTCGTGGGTCAACCGCGAGTATTACTGTTATGTCGATACCGCCAACCCATTCGTGCTCCCGGCCACGATTCCCGGGCCACTGGCAAAAGCGGATCCCGTTGTTCTCCCGCTTACCAATGGTGCCGGCGAGGGCATAACGATCTATCGCGACAACCGGATCGATGCCGGCCTGAATGCCTCGCTCCGGAGTCCTTCGCCCCTCACCGTAACGAACAATTCCGGAGAACCGTTATTTGAGCAATCGATCTCAGGCGACCTGAATATCCCGGTCCCCTCAGGGAACACGGACGAGATCCTGCCGGAGAACCAGCAGCGTGAGCAGCAGTACTGGAGCGATGTCTGGTATGACAAATCAACCTGGTACTACGACCAGGTGTGGTACCTGGATGTCGTCAACTACAGCGTGATCGAACAGTCCTACCTGTACACCCGGCAGAACGAGATCTATGTTGCCCCGGCCTCCGCGTGGCGGATCCGCTATGCCACAGTACCGGTCAACCCGCCGGATGAGGACCTCCCCGGCCTGTCTACGTTCAGCGATATGCGGTTTGCCGTGTACAAGATCGATGAGGAGACCCATACGGCCCACCTGTTCGATACGTTCTCGTACGGGTATGCCACCGGGCAGGAGGATCTCAAGTACCGGTATTATTACGAGACCGGGACGTTCTATATCGCGGTCTTTGTCAGGAACTGCGAGGCGGATGTTGCGGTCCAGATGCACGGGAAGCAGCCGGCTGCCGGGCAGGTGAGCGGATGAAAGACGCGATCCTCAGGATGCTCGGCAGGACGGATACTCAGGCAGGCACGACCGGCAGGGACGCGGATGCAGGGAATCCCGATATACAAAAAACCCATGAGGGGGGACGCCTGCTCCGGCAGATGCGGGACTGGCTCTCCATCTCTGCCAGACCGCAGGGATCCCGCCCGGTTGGCAAACCCCCGGTAAAAGAGCAGAAAAATGCCTTCTCCGGCATCATGGACATGTGGCCTGCCACGACACGGACACGCCGGCCATACCCTCCATTGCAGGAGTGCCCTTCGGAAGATGATCTGGTGGATCGGATCCTTGGCGAGCACCGGGGCTATGACGAACTGCCACCCCTGCCCCCGTTTGACGGTATTGACGAGAGCCTGGTCAGGGACCGGTACTGGCTCGTTCCCCCCTTCTCCTACGTGAATATCACCCGGGACTGGGAGATGAATACCCGGTACGAGATCATCGAGCCCAGGGTTTCAGAGAAAGAACTGATCATCCTGGAAGAGACCTACGAGCAACTGCGCACCCTCCTGATCTTTGATTCGCCGGTAAAACGGGAGCGTGAGCTGGACGTGGATGAAGTGAAGGCAATCATCCGCTCGTTCGATCCGAAGATTACTGAGGACCGGGTGAATATCCTAGTCTATTACCTGAACCGGAACTTCACCGGGTATGGCAAGCTCGATCCCTTCATGCATGACGAACAGATAGAGGATATTACCTGCAACGGGGCCGGCATCCCCATCTTCATCTACCACCGGAGGTTTGCCAACCTTGAGACGAACATTACTTTTGGCAACGAGGAACTCAACAAGTACGTGCTCAAGATCGCCCAGAAGGCCGACAAGCAGATGTCGCTCACATCCCCGCTCGTGGATGCTGCCCTTCCCGGGGGGGCACGGGCCCAGATCACCTATACGGATATCATCTCCTCGAAAGGCAGTTCATTCACCATCCGGAAATTCAAGGCCGACCCGATGACACCGGTCGACCTGATCGTTAACGGGACTTACAATTCCGAACTCATGGCGCATATCTGGCTCTGCGTGGAGAACAACAAGAGCATGATCGTTGTCGGCGGTACCGCGAGCGGGAAGACCTCCACCATGAACGCGATCTCGTTTTTTATCCCGCAGACCACCAAGATCGTCTCTATCGAGGATACCCGGGAGATCCAGCTGCCCCACCGGAACTGGCTGCCGATGAGAACAAGGGAAGGCGGGAAGAACCTTGACGCCGGGGATGTCGACATGTTCCTCCTGCTCAAGACGGCCCTGCGGCAAAGGCCGGAGTATATCATTGTCGGTGAAGTGCGGGGGGCCGAGGCCCAGACGCTCTTCCAGGCGATGAATACCGGCCACACCACGTACTCCACGCTCCATGCCGGCGGCGTCAAGGAAGCGATCAACCGGCTCACCCACGATCCCATCAATGTCCCCAGCGTGATGTTCGAGGCCCTCAACCTCATGCTCATCCAGGGTCTGCAGTACAAGGACGGGGTGGGATTCCGGCGCTGCCTCTCGCTCAACGAGATGATCGTCAACGAAGGGGAGATCCGGTGGTCTCCCCTGTTTGAGTGGAATTCGCAGACCGACCGGTTCGACCGGGTCTTCACCGCATCCAAAAACCTCGATGCGATCGCGTACAGCCACGGCTGGTCGCCTGAGGAACTGCAATCCCAGATCCAGGTACGGAAGAAACTCCTCGACCGGATGGTGGAGAAGAAGATCACCCGCATCGATGAGATCTCCCATTTCATCAACGAGCTCAGGAAGAATACCGAACAATGCCGATCCTCGAACGTTTAAGGGATATCCCCAACCTCCAGCGCCTGGATAAATCCTTAAAGGGCGCCCATATGCCCATTACCGCCACGGTCTTTTTCCGGTACGGGATCGTTCTCACGCTGCTTTCTGCGTTCGGGTACCTGCTCGGAGAGTTCCTGCTCATGGCATTCGGGGTCGAATTCAACATCATCCCGTTCCTGCCGTCCATCGTTACCCAGGTCATTCTCTTCTGCATCGTGGTACCGGGTGTCTTTTTTTGCACCCTGTATTACCCGGAACTGGTTGCCCGGGGAAGGAAGACACGGATCGAGATCGATCTTCCGTATGCCATCACCTACATGGAAGCACTCTCGACCACCGTCACCCTCTACTCCCTGTTCAGGAACGTGTACGAGGCTGAAGAACTCTACGGCGAGGTGTCGCACGAATGCGGGATGATTGTCCGGGACGTGGAGATCTTCGGGGAAGACCTGCTGACGGCGATGCGCCGGCTCCAGGAGATTACGCCTTCGGAGAATTTTGCCGATCTCTTAAACGATCTTGCGCTCGTGTACCGGACCGGCGGAAACCTGAAGGATTTCTTCGATTCGCGGTCGGACAGTTACCGGGAGATTGCCAAACAGGAACTGGAGGCCACGCTCCAGATCATGGAGATGCTGGCCGAGATCTATGTCACGGTCTTTGTTGCCGGCCCGATTGCCATCAGTATCATGCTGGTTGCGCAGAACCTCTCGGGGCATACCGGCCAGATGGCAGGAATCATGCCCCTGATGTATATCGGTCTCCCGCTGGGCGCCATCATCTTCATCTTCATCCTTTTCGTGCTCCTCCCGGCCGACAACATGGAGATCACGCACGGGGAGACGAAAGATGCAGAGTTCACGGACGAGATCCTGGAGAAGAAGTCTGAAGAAGAGTACGATCCCACCTTCATCAAGCAGATCGAGGCCCGCAAACAGCAGATCAAGGTCGAGGATATCCTGAGGCACCCATTCCGGTACTTTATCGCAGATTATTCGATCGGGCTCTTCATGGGCATGATCCTTGCGGTAGTTGTTGTTGTCACGTACTTCACGGGATTATTCAGGACCGTGTTTCCCACCTACACGATGGAAGTCTTCATCTGCATCACCGTGATTGCCTTCATCATCCCGCTGATGGTGGCCTACGAGTCGAGGAGGTTCTACGTTAACCAGGTCGAGGCGCAGATGCCGGAGTTCCTGCGGGACATCGCGGATATGAAGGATGTCGGCATCACCCTGCAGGGTGCAATCGCCATTGTCTCTACCAGCAAACTCGGCGTGCTCGCCTCGGAACTGAAGATCGTGTCGGAAGAGCTGAAGTGGGGGGCGAGCACGTCCAGCGCACTGATACGGATGGAGGAGCGGATCGGGCTCGTTGCAGTGAAGCGTGCGATCTCCTTAATCGTGAAGGCCAGCGAGATCACCGACCAGCTGCGGGAGATCCTGACCATCGCGATCAGCGACCTGGATCACTATCTCAAGATGAAGAACAAGCGGTTCAATGTCTCGTTCGTCTATCTTGCGGTGATCTATCTCTCGTTTGGGATCTACCTGTACTGCTCGTTCCAGCTGAACGATGCTTTCGTTGCGAGTTTTGCGAAGATGAATGTGAAGTTCGATATTGCGGGAAATGTCCGGGACATGTTCCGGGTTGCGATCATCATCGGGGGATTCTCGGGGCTCATGGTCGGCCAGCTGACGTCGAACAACCTGCTGAGCGGGCTGAAGCATACGATTGTGTTCCTGCTGGCAGCGATTGCGGTGTACGTGTATGTGCTCTGAACAATGCGGTATGAAACGGAGGGGGAAAAAGATGGGAAGAGAAGACGGTGTGGCATCGGTCGTGGCACTGATGCTGCTGCTGGCAGTGATTGTCACATTCCTGTCGCTCTATGCGACCACGTACCTGCCAGCACTCAAGCAGCAGTCCGAGATCGAGCAGATTACGAGCGTGAAGGAGGCGTTCATGCGGTTCGACAACGATATGGATCGCGTGCTGTCTGAAAAGGAGACAACGTCCTATGGGGAGACGATCCGGCTGGGCGGGGGGGATATCCTGCTCAACCCGGAGAAGTCGAGCGGGACGGTGTCGGTTGAAGATACGGGTGAACTGTTCCAGATTACGGTGGATGGTTCCGGACCGGTTTTCTTCAATAGCAGTACCGTTTCGTTCGAGCCCTCCTTCTCGTACTGGGAGAAACAGGGATATTCCTGGCAGAACGGGTACATCAACGTGACCAAGGGAAAGAAGGAGACGCCGCTGTCCTATAATACGATGGACGAGGTGACCGCAAGCCGGATCCCCGGGTATGCCGGGCGGGTCCTCGAATTTGCAAACGTTTCCTACGAACGGGCAAGTACCAGCGATCCTCTGTACCTGAAAGATCTGGTGATCACGGGTGTGACGGTCGAACCGGGTTCAGTACCGGATGAGAAACACGAGGTGAGCGGGAACGGTGCCTGCGTGCTGCGGATCAATGCAACGGAGAGCAAAGTCACATTCACGAACACTGCCACGGTCACGGTACGGGTTGCCAACTCTCCGTACCGCCAAGTACTGGCGCAGAAAATCAGCACCGGTATGATCGATCTCCAGAACACATATCCTTCCGAGGGCTTTGTATATGCTCCCGGTTCCGACACCACTGCCGATACCTATACCATCACCATCCCGTCAGGTTCACCTCCGGTGACCCTGGTCCTGAAGACGTTCAGGGTCTCGGTGTATGCCCGGTAGAGTCCGGGGCGGGTTTTTGTATGATACTCCCGTAATGATGTCGGGGTGTCCCGGCCGGGCATGAGCAATCCTGCATAGTGACTCATCAACAATAATGATTATATCCATAATGATTACAACCATAATCATATGAAATTCTATAACCGGGAGAAAGAACGCGGGCTGATGGAACAGCTGTACAGGTCCGGCCCATCGTTTCTTGTCATTACCGGGAGGAGACGGGTGGGAAAGACAGAACTCATTAAAGAGTTCTGCAAAGATAAATCCGCCCTGTATTATTATGTTGACCAGAACAAGAGCATCGATATCCTGATGGAGGAGTTCGGGAGGTTTACTGCTGCGAACCTGAACCTGCCCGAATACATCCGGCTCAATACACCGGAAGCGCTGCTTGAATTCCTGCTCTCGTATGACAAGCCGCTCGTAGTCGTTTTCGATGAGTTCCAGCGGTTTTTGAAGATTCATCCCTCATTTATTTCGCAGATGCAGCGCTTCTGGGATCTCAAAGGGAAAGACTCCCGTATCTTTCTTGTCATCTCCGGATCTTCGGTCGGGATGATCCGTAAGATCTTTCTGGAGGGCGGTGCGCCCCTTTTCAAACGGGCGGACAATATCCTCACGCTGCGCCCGTTCGGACCAGCCGAATGCTTCACCATCCTCAAGGACCTGGGCATAACCGATCCGGCGGTGCGGCTGGACCTGTATCTCCTTTTTGGCGGTACGATCTACTATTACCCGTTTCTCTTCAAGTACGGGTGCACGGATCTTACGAGTTCCCTTGAGTCACTCGTCCTTTCCGATATGGCTCCCCTCCGCCGGGAGATGAGCGATGTGCTCATCGAGGAGTTCGGGAAGGAGCATACAGCGTACTACGAGATCCTTGCTGCAATCGCACAAGGCAAGTGCGCCCAGAAAGAGATTGCAGATTACACACACCTTGAACCAACCTCGTTACCCCCGTACCTCCGGGACCTTATCGATCTCATGGGGATCATTGAATACCGGGTGCCGGTTACAGAAATGGATCGTCGTTCAAAGATGGGCCGGTACCTCTTTTCGGACAATTTTTTCCGGTTCTATGCACGGTACATCTACCGGAACATGAGCCTGTACCAGAGCGGGCAGTACGGCCCTATAAAAGACCGGGTTCTTCAGGACTGGCGCGGGTTTTCCGGCTGGGCATTTGAGGAGATGGTACGGACACTTCTTCGTGAGGAGCTCGCTGCCCGGTATGAACGGATCGGGTCGTGGTGGAACCGGCGCGGAGACGAGATCGATCTTCTCGCACTCGGCCCTGACGGGAACCTGGCCGTGGAGATCAAGAACTGTGATCTTTCCCTTTCGGAGGCACGGGGACTCCTGTCTGCACTCGGAAAGAAGATCTTGCTTGTCAAGGGGTTATCCGGGCCGGTGACCCTCGGGATCGCTGCACGGACGATCAAAGGAAAAGAGAGTCTTATTAAGGAAGGGTATTTTATCCGTGATCTGGCCGATATGGGGCTTTGAACGAGAAGTGCGGAAAATCCGCAGTATTATCTTTTAATTTCCTGAAGCTGCTGTATTCCACACTCACGAAGATACGTGCACTCGTTCTATATCCTGTTTCGCGGAGTGCAGGATGGCAATTCCCCACGAAATATTTTCCCGGGGATTTTATTCTCCCAAATTTTTAAAAAACCGGCCCTGCATTCTCCTGTTGTATCATGCACGAACACCGTACGGTTTCGTGAGTTGATACAGATTTTCGCGATCCCGGATTTGAATCGGCAACTTAAAATAACTTGTTTTAGATCAAGTTTACTTGTTCTTGGTGGGGTATAAATTAGTACGGATATCCTGCCGGGAACAGGAACAGTAAACATAAGGAGTTGATATCTTGAAACGGAACAGAAATATTGCAGCGCTCGTTGCTGCATGTATGCTGATCGCGCTTGCGATCCCGGCCGTTGCTGCGGCGGATTATCCGCAGCACGCGCAGTTCATTGCGTACTACGATCCCGGTGCGCTCGCGAACGCAACGGAAAAGACGACCGGCACGGCCGGGTATACGTATGTGAACCCGGACGCGCAGGTAAGCACTGCGACGAAAGCAGTGAGTACAAACCTGATCAAGGCGACACCGTCTACAACCGACTGGCCGCAATTCCATTACAACGCGGTGCACAACGGGACGACAACTTCGAACGCGATAGATTATACCATGATCACGTCCACCGACTACAAGGCGATTGGTACGATAAACCCGATTATTGCGAATGGGTATATCTATCTCCTAACCGGGTATGCGGGATTCGATGAACCATATAGTCTTACCTCGATTAACCTCACCAAGATTAAGGTATCTGATAATAGTGTGGTATGGAATTTCCAGATGCCGAGGAATACTCATTACGGTTCATGGTCGTCGCCAGCAACGGATGGGAATTATGTCTATGCCTCATCCGACAACAAACATTATGCAGTCAATGTATCGACCGGTAAGGAGGTCTGGAACTTTACCAGTTTCGAGGTGAATGTGAATGGAGGGCCGTCGATTGGAGGGAATTACGTATTCCTGAGCGACTGGGGCAGCGGTTCCGGCGGTAACTACTACAACCTGAGCAAGACCACCGGTGCCCTTCAATGGGTCTTCAATAACACCAAGACCGCATCCCGGGACATGCAGTACTCGCAGGCATCGCCTGCCTGGGATTCCAAGGACGGCGCAATCTACGTGACCGGGTACACCTACTCTGGCGCCAGCCCGAATGGTTCTACTTCGCTAGGGTACCTTTACAAGGTAAGTCCTTCAGGCAATGAGATCTGGAGCAGCCAGAGCGAAGAGGGTGAAACCTTTGCAGGTTCCGCATCTTTCAATTCGGATACGGTATACGTAACCTCGTACAACTTCAACGGTGATGGTCATGTATATGCATTCAACAAGACCGACGGGACACGGCGGTGGATTAATGTCACTGAACGCACCGATGCCACGCCAGCCATTGCAAATGGTCTCGTTTATGTGACCGGCGGCTGGAATGGAGGAGCGTATGGCAGTGCACAACCCGGTGTCCGGGCGTACAATACAACCACGGGAATCCTTGCATGGAGCCGTATTGATCAGGGTATGGGCGGCTGGACCGATTCCGTATCGGTTGCCAGCGGGTATGCCTATGTAGGGAAAGAGTCCGGGGACAATGCTCTCTACTGCTACAACACAACCTATGTGCTCAATGCCCTGACCGGGGCAGATGTATTCTCGTATGGTCAGGGAGGAGCAACAGCTGCAATCGCGAACAATAAGATGTACACAATCGGGAACGACGGCCATCTGTACAAGTTCGGGTGATAGCCATCCGGCAAATTATCACGCATTCCAACCCTAAAAGAAAATAACTCTCCCTTTTTTAACACGCCATTACCAACCAGTGCGGAATTCGCAAACAGGTTACATGCGCGATTGTATCGGCTCCCGCATAGTTCCCCCCACTTCCATTCCCCGGGTTCTCTGCAAGCCCTTGCCCGGGCGTCCCCCAGATACCTGGTGCATCCTGCATCAAAGTCCCCCCGGAACCCGGCTTTATAACGGAAGAGCGGATCGAAACCAATATTACCCACATAGATATAAAAAAGGTACGATCAAGTATTCTTGTATTATAACAAGTTAACTTGTATTTTGTGGGATGAGTTGAGATTATGGAACAAGAACAAAACCGGCACGAAAATGCGGTCTCCCCGGTCATCGGTGTGATGCTGATGATCGTGGTGACCATCATCATTGCCGCGGTTGTTTCCGCCTTTGCAGGGGGTTTTGCGGACGACCAGAAGAAGACACCCTCAGCGCAGATCGATGTGCAGATCCAACCCGTAAAAGATTCGTCCGTAACATATACCGGATGGGGTTCACAGGTACTCTTTACCCATAAGGGTGGGGATCCCATCAAAACCCGGGACCTACTGATCACGGTATGGGACCAGAATGGGGATAAGCACGTGACTGATGGGAGAAATACCTCGATCCTGTATCCGTGTAAATTCGTGAATGGTAATTGCCCTGATGCTGGCGCGTTTGGGAATACTACCTGGATGAATGGCGATATCCTTGCAACGAATAGTGCCAGTTCCACAGCAACAATCCTTGGATCGGGCACACTTTCTCAGGGAACCGTAGTTACTGTCGATATCGTGTACATTCCCTCGAACGACCTGATCTTCCACAAGGATGTGATGGCATCGTGAGAACACCGGGAAGGATTTCTGATACCGGGGTCTCTCCCGTGATTGGCGTGATGCTGATGATCGTAGTGACGATCATCATCGCGGCAGTTGTCTCTGCGTTTGCCGGGGGCGTGGTTGGGGAACAGAAGAAGGTCCCCATCGCGCAGTTCGAGCTCAGGCTGTACAAATCATTGCAGGCGGAAAATGGCGGAGTTGATCAAACATTTCAGGGAGCTAATGTTTTTAACGGGGGTATGCAGTTCGTTGTGAGCATGAAAAGTGGGGAGCCAATTCCGGGAAAAGACCTGAACCTGGTCACGTACCGGACATTGGTGGACGGGACCGTCCAGAAACATGTGTTTGATGCCACCAATACCAGCCAGTATTACTGCAGCGGGGGCAAGGGAACGATGTGCCTGGATTATGGGTATACCAGTGCCGGATGGGCGGATTCGCTGGTTTACCCGGGCCAATCGTTCCATACGGTAACGACGCATATTGAAGCGGTCCTTGGACCCGGGGTGACCAGCCTTTCGCCCGGTGATTCTATAGAAGTAGATATCGTGCACAAACCGACGAATACGATCATCTACCATGAGGATGTGAAAGTCATATGAAGCACCCCATACGCAACGAGCGTGCAGTATCCCCGGTGATCGGCGTGATGCTGATGATTGTCGTCACGATCATTATCGCAGCGATTGTCTCCGCCTTTGCCGGCGGATATGCAAACGATGATAAGAAGGCCCCAAACGCAGTCATCTCAGCAGAAGTGCTGCCGTGGAACCCTGCATGGACCGATGACAACCCGCTCGGGAACAGTACGGGGATCCTCTTTACCGAAAAATCCGGGGACTTCATAGATCTCAATTACGTGCAGGTTGTCCTGGCCTGCGGGGACGAATCGACACGCTTTGCGGCCCGCGAATCTGACACAACCCCTTACGGCAACCCCCATATCTGGAAAGTGAGCGCAGAGACGGGCACGCTTGGCACCCCCCGCCTGATCAACACCGGGAACCAGTTCATGCTGTATGCGGATAACGATGGCAACGGGAACGGGGTCCTTGGCTGGGTGACCCCCAAGGAATTCTACCTGAAGAATACGACAATCTGTACCTATACGATTGTCGACACCACCAGCCAGCAGACGATTTCGGGGGGGAAGATTAACCTATGACGCAAAATGAAAATGCAGTATCACCGGTGATTGGCGTGATGCTGATGATTGTCGTTACGATCATTATCGCAGCGATTGTCTCCGCCTTTGCGGGAAATACTGATATGGCCAAGAGAAGCGGGCCGGTTACTACCTTGAGTGAAGAGACGATGTTTTCCACGGTACCGCAGTATGCCGGTGCTTGGGCTACAATAAGTACCTTTCATGCGGCTGTACATAACGATGCCGTAGTGCAACCAGAACAATGTTACGATGCGACTCCGGGGTATACCGTAGATTGTACTGGTGATGATCCTAGCTGTAATAGTTATTGTGATAGCAACCCTGATGGGTGGGATGCTCCTGTTTGTAGCGGTGGAACATTGACCGTAGACCCTGTTGATGCGTATTGTACACCTGCCAAAATAATTATACCCGCCTTGGATATAGCAGCGTATACTTCCGATAGCAGTTGCGGAATAAAACTCCTCACCAACAAGGATGGTCTCCTCGTTACCAGCGAGGGGGGTGATCCAATCGATCTTAAGGATCTTGAGTTTGGGATCCGGTATTACGATCTCGAAACGGTTGTCACCGGTACGGGTGTGAAGGCCCAGAACTACAAGTATACTCTTGATGAACTGGAGTCACAGGTGGAGACGTGTATAGCAAGCAGCGGAGCCACCGCCGATTCCACAATAACAAGAGGCGAATCTACCGCAGAAGAATGGGCGGCCGCCAACGACAAACGGTATTTTAGAAAGGTGGGTGCGACAGGCACTGACGATACGATCATCCGGCCGGGCGACCAGTTCATGATTCTTGTGGATCATAATCAGGAAAGTGATATCGCACCTCGCCAGTGGGCACTGAATAGTGTTTCTATTGATACGCAATCCGGTGAAACGGAATGGTGGCTGAACCATAAACCGTCAGGTACCACACTCTCAAAAGGGATGTTCAAATTCCCCAATACCTGATGGAGAGAGAACTTCACTGAGAAAAATCCTGAAAACCTTAACCTGGAGTGAACGAAAAAATGAAGCAAAATGAATCCGCAGTATCGCCAGTCATTGGCGTAATGCTGATGATCGTGGTCACGATCATCATCGCCGCTATCGTCTCCGCCTTTGCCGGTGACATGAGCGGGGGTCAGTCCACCACGCCGGTGGCCTCGATCTCGTGCAGTATCGTGAAACCCGATGCCAACAACGCAACCCTTACGATGACCCATCTCTCCGGGGATCCCATCAATACCCGGAACACCCGAATCATTGTAGGATACAAGGATGCAAACGGTAACCCGCTCCAGACACGGACGTCGGGCAGTTCGGTCTCGATCCTCAATTTTGACGGAGAGACCATATCCGTGACGGTTCCGTACCTTGCGGATCCCAAGGTTGGATCCCTTGATTCAACCGGTGATAAACTGACCGCCATCAACTACGGCAAATACGTCTGGAATACCGGCCAGGTCATCACCACCGGCAATGCTGCAGGGTTTGCAGCCATCATCGGGAAGACTCCCGCGAATGTGGCTGTCGGTGACACCTTCAACATCAAGCTGGTGGATACCAACAGCCAGAAGACGATCTTTGAGAAGGATGTGAGCGTACGATGAGCCGCATATACCAGAACGAGCACGCAGTATCGCCCGTGATTGGCGTGATGCTGATGATCGTGGTGACGATCATCATCGCCGCCATTGTCGCCGCCTTTGCCGGTGGCATGGGATCCGATCAGAAGAAGACGCCCAATGCTGTGTTTATTGTCCAGAGTGTAGATACGAGCACCGAGACAGGCCACAACGGCACCGTCACGTTCCAGCAGACCGGCGGCGATGAACTCGCCCTTAACGAGATCCTCGTCCAGCTCGAATACAACGGGCAGGCCATCACGCTCTCCAACGCGGACAAGATGACCGGACATTCTGGTTTAAAGTATCTTACGGAAGTCGGGGGAAGTTCTGACGGGTACATCTCCGCCAGCGATCGGTTTACCCTGACTGCCGATACCAACACTAACTCGCAGTTCTCGTACAAGCCCGATGGTGCAGCCGCCGCCTTCACCATCCCCTACAACGCCCATGTCAGTTACATGATCCTCGACAAGAACAGCGGCAAGGCGATCCAGACCGGGGAGTTCGTGCTCAGGTAACTCCCGCATCCTTTTTTCTCCAGATATATGAGAGCACACCACCTGATACCATGACCCCCCAGAACCCGGAAGACTGGATCGTCAAATCCCCGGACGTGTTTGTCAAGGCATTCCGGTTCACAGCCTGCCTCACATCGTCACGCATCGTCCTCTCCGATGCCGGCAATGGTCAGGGCGCAGGCCGGGATCTGCCGCTCGAAATGGTGACCGGGATCGAATGCAGCCGGAACGGGAAGGGCGAACCGGTCCTCATCATCCTCACCGGGCCATCCCGGGAAGACCCAAGGCGGCTGATCATGACCTTTGCCGAACGCCCGGGCTTTCTCCGGCAGGGGGAACGCGACACATGGGTGCAATGGATCGTACGGTACCGGCACCTGCCGTTCCCCACGGAACCGGTCGTACCGGTCCCTGGTATGCCAGAACGGTACGGGAACAGCCCCCCGGGCTCCCGGGACCCTGGCACCCGGAACATGGATCGTATCGTCCCCTCATTCATCGGTCTGCGTAACGAGCCGCCCGAAGCTGGCCCGGTGGCTCCCCGCAGGGACGTGATGAGAACTACCGTTGATGTGATTGTCAAAGAAGATTCGCATTGCGAACCCGCAACAGGACCCTCCCCGCGTTCGGCAAACCCGCCAGACCGGGCAGGATCGTACTCCCCGGGCCAGTCATTCTTCTGTCTTGCGTGCGGCAATCGTGTTCCGGTGGGGGCGAGTTTCTGCAACCGGTGCGGGGCGAGCCTGATCCATCCGGGCAACGAGGTGGTCAGGTCCCCGTGGGACCCGGCACGGCCGGGGGAGGAGCCATCACGGCTTGCCATGCAGTGGGGAGTAGCGGATACTCATGCTTCGGGCGCCGGGCAGCAGGCCGTACCGCAGGGACCGAACAGGGTACCGGATTGTGCGTCGGCCTTCCCGTTCGCGGAGAGCCGTATCCCCGGTGCCGGTACCGTGGCCGGAAAGCGGGTTGCGATCCTTGCCGGCGTCCTTATCACGGCCGTCATCCTTGCAGCCCTGCTGGGAAGTACGCTCCTTGCCTCCATGACCGGGGAGACTCAGGGTATGATCCCAGCGTCCCCAACGGTCGGGGAGGACGATCCCGCGACCGTATCTCCCGTGGAACCGGAGACCGGAGTAACCAGTCCCGCGACCGGCAGCACCCTGCCGGCCGCATCATCCGGTTCCGGGAGTTCCTTTACCGCATCCGATGCCTCATCGGCAGCGGTCCCGTCCACGGGCACGTATGTTGTTGTCCAGGGGTCCGGTACCTGGGAAGGATCCTATGGGGCCATGCCGGCCATCTGGGCCGTGCGGGGGGCCGGGGAGAAGGTGTACGGGGTTGGCGATGCATCGGATGCATCCGTCTCCGCGTCATTCAGGACTACCGGGACTTCAGGTACCGGTGATCTTAAAGTACAAATCTACAAAGACGGTACTATCGTCAGGACGGGAACTACCGGTTCCGACGGGACCGTGACAGCATAGGAGGGATCATGGGCAGAACAACCAGCATGAGCAGATTGCCATTCAGCCGGCCCCGGAGACGGGTGCGGCGTCCCCTTGCCGGGCGGTATGCCCGGATGCAGGGGATCTATGTCTTCTGGTAACCGGAATACACGTATTTACACACGATAGCAGGGAATTGTCCCAAGGGCAGGTAGCCGAGAGGGGGATGCAGTCCTCCTCCCGATTTCAGTTTTTCCGGCCAAGGTCCAGAGTTGCCGGCCATCAGCCGCAATGCATAATCCCTGTTTACCGACAGAGGCCTCACCGGACAACTTCGGATAAAAAAGATGCCGTTCGCCGGTCATATTCCGCGGAGCGGAGTCTTGTCACCGGTCTGTCATTCCAGAGTATCCTGGTGATTCCTCATCGGATCCGGCACCCATTTTCCCCGTTTTCATAGGACTGCAGTACGCTCAGGCCCGCGTTTGGCGCCTGTATTAGCGCTATTTACGTTTTTATCCGGACCTGCTACGGCCCCGGAACACCCGTTCCGGGACCGACCCAGAGACTTCATAATAATTAGACCCTCGTTTTTGCGAATTAGTGCCTCAAATATGGGGATATACGGCAGGATGCCATTTTATGGGGGGGAGTCACCGTCGTAGAATTCCCTTCGGGAATTCTTCTTTTCCTCCAAGTCTGATAACCTGTCGAACATCGGAGAACAGCAGGCTCGTTAAGGGAAAGCACGGGATCATTCGGGACACTGGTATCGGGATCAGCGGTTTATGACGAAGAGACAGATCAAAATATTTATATTCAAAGTTGGATAATATCATTGAGATCAAGTAATATTGAGTTATATCAAGTTATATTGTTCTATCCGGGTGTGACGATGGCAGGAGAAAGAGACCGGCATACAGACATCATCGATCCGGTATTTACAGTAGGGAACCTTTTGCACGCGATACTGGATCACTTACGACCGTACGGGACTTTACCTGATGGGAGTGACCTCGGTTTTGTCACCACCTTCCCTGAAAACTCTGCAACAAAGAGAACGAAAATTTTTCTCATTATTTTTGGAATTGCGATTCTTTTTTTAGCATCACCGGTTTCAGCGGTAGGAACATGGAATGCTACCTGCGGTAATGGTACATTTCTGGCAGTGCCATTGCCATCGGATTACAATTGGGGACTTCCGCATCATGATGCTACAATGGACTCATGCATTGATTACGGTGCTGGATATGATGAGAATTGTGGGATGGCGGGTTGTGTTCTGGAAAATTACTATACAACGACACCACCCGATGATCGTGCAATCTTTAATCCTGCACCCTGGAATTATGGGGGTAACCCATTTTTTAATTTAACAAATGGAGGGAGTTTAATTATTGTTGGTGTTGAATATACGTGGGAAAAGAACGTGTCTTGCCGGGAGAAAGTTGGATTTTTACAAAAAACATATATATTGGAATCTTTTTTTACTGAACCTGACATATGCCCCCCAACCTGTAGTAACGGCGGCACATTCTGCCTGAACAATACGAGGCGGTTCAGTGGATCCGGTATTGTCAACATCACCGGGCCGACCGGGGCACGGCAAATATTCAGCGTCGCTCCTGTTGGGCAGGACCGTTCCGCGTGCTTCGATGGCCCGGGGGTTTACAGGTTCTGCAGCCTGAACGACCCCGTGAACTGCTCCTGCTACACCTGCGGAAACTGCGCGTGCACCGAACCAATTACCAATATCACAAACGTCTGTATCCGCGCCAGCATCGATCTCCCCAACGGCAGCGTGATCCGGAACAACACCGGTTTTGTTGTGAACCCGAATGCAGTTTCCGGTATGAACGATACGTGGACGCTGCCCCGGGTGGGAAACTACACGCTGAACGGCTGCGGCGGGATCCTACGGGGGATGTACTGTCCTCCAACGCCCACACCGACACCCACGCCAACCCCCGCGCCCTGCCAGGGCGGCACCTATTGCCCCGGCGATTCGGTCACCTTCTCGGGATTGCTGGATCTCCTGGGACTCGTCACGATCCGCGATCCTCAGGGGGCGGAAGTCACCGATACCCTGATCCTCGGGACGCAGTCGTTCCCCGCCTGCCCCTCGGGCGCCGGGCAATATACCTACAACCTGAATATCCTCTGGCCCGGCTGCTATGTTTGTACCAGCGACTGCCCGACACCCACGCCAACCCCTACTCCCACGGGGAACGCTACACCAACGCCAACACCGTTTGTCATCACCTTCCCCACGACCGGCAATCCGGATCTGGTCCCGGTGGCCAACTTTACCTCCAATGTTACCTCCGGTACCGCCCCGCTTGCAGTGCAGTTCAACGATACCTCCACCAACTTCCCGACCAACTGGTCGTGGAGATTCGGTGATGGTGGGAAGAACAGGACGCAGAACCCGGTCCATACCTACACCTTGGCCGGGAGATACAACGTGACCCTGGTGGCAGCGAATGATAACGGCGCGGACGCGGAAGTGAAGGCGAGGTACGTGAATGTGACGGCGCCACAGACGACATTTACAGTATTTGCCGATGGTGTCAGCCAGTATCACGGTTATGAAGGAAACAGCGATTTGTTCAGGGCTAAAACCACAGCGGAGGAATTTTATACCAATATATCCGGGAAGCAGGGTGATCCCTATTCATCAATTCACTGGGTTGGAATTGGGAATCCTGTTGACGATTCCACGGGTTTGCGTAACTGGAACATCAACGAAGATGCAAATTCCATGGCTAACAACGCGGACTTTGCCGTTCACGCGGGTCATGGCTGGAATGAGGGAATCCTGTTCGGAACTGCCAACCCGGATTATGAATTGTTCCGTACCAATAACCTGAGTTTTGGTGGGAATAATGGGAAAGCCAAATGGGTAGCCCTTTTCTCATGCAGTGTTTTGAATGAAGGTAATTGGCAAAATTGGACATCGGTATTCAACGGCCTTCACATCCTGATGGGTTTCGATACCCATGGAATCGAAGGAGCGAATCAGGGATTGCAGTTCGCTCAACGGATGACGGGAGACGGGTTATATCCGGCACCTTATAAAATACGTGATGCTTGGAAGAAAACACTGAAAGATACGATAAATGATGTCTCAATAAAAGGCGCATATATGTATGCAGATCCAAGTAGCGAGGATTTTCTCCCGGGATTCGGTAGTTTCAGTGAACCGGTAAAGGACAGCAATGGACAGTATACGATTGACTGGATAAGTTTTACTTGTGAAAGGGATTGGTGAGAATTATGAGAAAAGACATATTAATTGGAATCTTGCTGATTGCGGGCATGTTTTTATTAATCGCATTGTTATCCTCGGGTCATGGATTTATTATCTTTAATGGGACAATCCAAGGTGAACAACCTGCTTCAACATCAAATAACCTGAATGGCAATGTGTTGGGGAAAATATCAAATAATCTCGTGCTTGACACATCACTGCCAAAATCTGCTGAAAAAATTCTTATCTACAAAGTAGTACCTGCACACTACACCCGTCAGGACGTCATTACACTGGCACAGAAATTCAATATAAGCACGACAGATCGGATAAAAGAGGTAGATGAAGGTTCCAGCATTGCATCGGAAGATGGAACAACATATGCAATTATGAAGAACTCAGGATCTTTCGAATATACGAATACCAAAAGGGCAGATACTGTTAATCCACTTGATGTTCCGGGAAAACTTCCAACCGATAATGAAGCAGAAAAAATTGCAACAGCATTCCTGAAAGATCGGGATCTCTTGCCCGAGGGAACTGTTTTTATCGGAACTGAACACGGAAAAATCTATCGACTTGGCGAGAAGGGGAATGATACCGTTGTCTGGGAAGATGTGGAAGTCTGGTACGGTCGTATGCTCAACGGCCTGAAAGTGAAAGGATCCCAATTGAGCGTGGCGGTAGGGGGTAACGGAGATATCATCGATTATTATGCCAACTGGAGGAATTATCAACCATATAAGGAGCTCCCCTTAAAAACACCGGAACTGGCATTCGAAGACCTCAAAATAAAAGGGGTCGCTGTCGGGATGAACAATCCAGATAAAGTATCCATTAATGAAATGTATCTGGCATATCATACCAAGCCCGGAGCAGAACCTGAGGAATATCTCGAACCGGTCTATGTATTCAAAGGCAATGTAATAGTTGATGGGAAATCAGTCGATTCTGTGGAAGAATATATCCCGGCACTCACGAACAATGCAGTAAAAGAATTATCTTCAAAATAATTTTTTCATGCAGCCTACTCCAACCCCGACACAGTTCGTTATCGGAATCTCGACCGGCAATCCGGCCAATATCCCGGTGGCCAACTTTACCTCCAATGTTACCACCGGTACCGCCCCGCGTGCAGTGCAGTTCAACGATACCTCCACCAACTTCCCGACCAACTGGTCCTGGAGATTTGGTGATGGTGGGAAGAACAGGACGCAGAACCCGGTCCATACCTACACCTCGGTCGGGACGTACAACGTGAGCCTGATGCGGTGAATGATAATGGAGGGATACGGGGGTGAAGGAAGGGTATGTGACGATTACTCGCAAGGTGTCTGTTGCGGTTTTCTCCGGGACGCCACATGGGATATGATTCTTTCTCCCCACAGGAGACTTGGAAATACCATCCGAACAGTAAATAAAAAAAGGGATCTGCCCGGAAATATCCCGGAACCGACCGGCTCACGCCTCGTAGGCAACGAGGATTGCGCCCGTCTCCTTCTCCGCAGTCTTCAGCCGGGTCAGGCCGGCAGGGGTCAGCT
Organism: uncultured Methanoregula sp.; assembly: GCA_964592875.1. GTDB lineage: Archaea > Halobacteriota > Methanomicrobia > Methanomicrobiales > Methanospirillaceae > Methanoregula. The sequence goes on along the minus strand of CAZQGG010000002.1, from coordinate 180,374 downwards.
TCTTGTAGGCAGGAACCTTCTCGTACGCAACAAGGGTCACACCGAGTTTCTCCTCAAGATCCTGGATCTGCTTCACCGGTGCTTTTGCAAGTTTTGCGGGTTGGACACACGTCATCGTCTTCACCACGGAACTCGTGGTATCCTGAACAATATATACTATCGCTAAAATGGGACTGTCCTAGCACAAGCCCGTTTGGATTCATGAGAGGAACTGGACGGTAAGGCAATACCGGACTTGCCAGGAGATCCGAAATCGTTGCATTATAAAAAAAGATACGGGTTTTTCCCCGATTCAGGGAATCATTGGAACGTAACGGTCCCGGTGGTGATCGCTTTTCCGGAGGGCTTGTGGAGGAGGGTATAATCCACCGGTGTGTACAACGCCACATCCAGACTGCTCTTCGAGCCGACCGGGAACCACGTGATCATCCTCGTCTGGTCTGCATCGATACGACAGGTATCGGCCACCAGCATGAACTTGTCGCCCGGCTTGATGTACCCTGAGGTTCCTCCGCCAATGAAGTAGAAGTTGGTGGGTGTGATACCGTCGCTCTTCTTCAGCAGGTTCGCATCGCTGGGATTCACGCAGGTTCCCGTGGTATTGAGCCCGTAGGTCAGATCGAGCGTGATGGACTTGTCCCCGCTCTGGACCTGCATGGCAATATCCTTTAAGGAGAAGCCATCTTTGCCCGTGTGCGTACACAACAGCCCGTTGTTGGCGATCCGGGAATTGGCCCCGCATGCCTCGCGGCAGGGAACAACGTTTTTTAAAAATGGGAGATCACGAAGGATTGGCCGTCCCGGAGAAGATGACGTTCTGCGCATTCACCAGCCGGATCACATCACCCTGCTCAAGGGTAACCGTGGGATAAACGTTCTTGAGATCGATACAGATATTATCCCCGAGATCGAAGGTCCGGCTGTCCGTAGAGACACCGCTACAGGTATTCCCGGCATCGTCTGAACGCGAGAATGCTCCTTCACCGGGGGTGATGGTGCGGATATTCCGGTCATGGATGATCAGGATCTGGAGACCGGACACCTCCGCCCAGTCTCCACCCTTGTGCCAGAGAACGAGATTCCCGTTCTTCTCGGTATGCGTGATATCGATCGTGGAGCCCCGGCCGGCGGGAAGGAGCCCCGCAAGGGAGAGCGAGAAGATCGAGACCAGCAGTAATGCCAGCACAATCATCAGCATCTCCCCAACCACCGGGGAGAGGGCATCCTCACTTGTTCTGCGGCAACTCTGACGGGCCCGGGTTCTATTCTGGCTCATTACCGGGTCAATATTGGCTGGTGCCCGTATTTTGTTCTTGCGATGTGCCCGGGACCGGGTGTACTGCCCGGTGCTGTAACCCGGTACAGGTACCCCGCCCCCCGTCAGGAAACGCAAGGAAACGGCACCCCCGGGATCACCCCCTTACCCAAGAGACGGACCGTGCAACCGGTGAAGATGCCCGGCAACATTTTATATCCGGGAAGGAATACCGGATCATATCTACAGGATAGGGAGAGATCGTCATACACCAGTATGGAACAGCATCCATCGTTTGCACGGCAAAGAACGTCCGGCTTATGGAGATCGCCTGCGGGACTCTCCTGCTGGGATTCCTCTTCTTCTGTGATATCGTCTCCACCGAATACATTCTCATGCAGGGAGGGCATGAACTCAACCGGTTCATGACCTTCTTTGTAGCGGATCCTTTCCTGCACGGCCTGGTGAAGTTCTTCGTCCTCTGCTTTATCGCACTCGTGGCAATCCTCTGCAACAGGGAGATCAACCGTGCCGGCAGTTACCTCCTGGTCCTGGTGATCACCCTCTACTCCGTTGTACTCTTCTTCAACCTGAAGATGATCGTCCAGATGCTGCTCTTCGGGTTCGCAGGATAAGATCCTTCATGGGGTATTCCGGGATGCGGCTGGGGCAGGTTCCCCGTCCCGGTTAAAACAAGTAAATCTGATATAATAACAGTTAAGTTTACAAACCCCGATAAAGGTAGTGAATGTCGGAAAGACCAGTACGGGATTCAGGACGCCGTGACGAGGCGGTCTCCCCGGTCATCGGGGTCATGCTGATGATCACGGTCACCATCATCATCGCAGCAACGCTCTCTGCGTACGTGGGGGGTTCGACCGGGGAGTTGAAGACAAGTCCCCAGGTGAACCTCCTAGTAAAGAGCGATGGTGAAGGCAGTGATTTCAACATCCTCTTCGAACATCATGGGGGAGATACCCTCCGTACAGAGGACCTGGGTATCAACACCTGGGTGAAGGACAGCTCGGGGCAGGTCATCAAGCATGACCTGGATGCAGACCCCGTAACCATCACCGTTGACGGAAAGAGTGTCCGCGTACCCTACCTGTACGAGAAAACCGCGTCAGATATCTCGTTCGGCTCCGCAGCATGGAAGACCGGCAGGGTTGCCGGCACCGGAACCCGTATGGCAACAGCACAGGTACTTGGGATCAGTGATGAAGAGCTTGAGGGCCTTGTTGCAAATAATTCCCTAGCAGAGATCGATATCGTGTACCGGCCTTCCGGCACGGTGCTGTACAAATCCGAGATCATCCTGGGAGAGTGAGACCATGCCGCCGGAATACGTACATCCTGACCGCAGCCGGGGCATATCCGAAGTCTTCGGGGTCATGCTCATCCTTGCCATCACCATCATAGTTGCAGCGGTTGTTGCCGCCTTTGCCGGGGGATTTTCCTTTGACTCCGGGGAGTCCCCCTTAAGTGCCACTATTATTGTCTCGAAGTTTGTCGTGGATTCCTCAAACGACTGTTCCTATATTGTCTTCGATCACATGAGCGGCGATCCGGTCAACCTCGATTCCATTGAGATCGCACTGGGATCGCGTTCGTCATCGAAGGAGAGGGCCGTGATCAGCAACCGCCTTGAACCGGGGAGCGGTAAAGACGAGACCGGCACCCCCCTGAATAAATATATTGCAGGATATGGCGTTGATGAGAATGAGGACGGTGCAATACGCATCGCCACCGGTGACCGGTTCAGGCTTTATGCAGATGGGCGGATTCTGGATGATGGCGTCTTCTGGAAGAGCAGCGATACAACCAGCGCATTCTCGGTAAAATTCAACGATCACCTTACCTACCAGATCATCGACACCCGATCCCAAAGAGTGATAAGCTCAGGTATGATTGCGGTACCGGAACCTTCGTAAGAGATTAACGGGGTATCTGGAAATCCCGGGCAGATCATGAGATTTTAACCTTTTTTGACTGCTCCAAAAAAAAGATCGGGGCATCCATCCGGCGTTACCAGATTTGATGCATCCTTCGGATCCATCCCGGGGCCCCCCTTGGGAGGGGATGCACTCCCCCCCTCCCCACGTATTCCGATGCCCGGGATCGGTACGGGATCCCGCGTGAGATTACGGTGCAGTAACGTACCGGTGAACACTACCGCAGGACCGGGACCAGAACTCCCGGCCCGGATACGCGAACAGACCCGGATTTCAGGTGGCGGGACACGAGGCCCCATAGAGATCCGTTCTCCCGTGCGATCAACGAGTCCTCAGGGCATGATCAGATCATGGATGATGTAGGTGATCCTCCGGTCTTCCATGCTTTTTATGAAGTCCGTGAACTCACCATCCACGATCACGATTGTGCAGCTGATCCCGTGGAGGGCTGCTTCAATCACACCTTCCCGCGAGCCAAAGAAGAGGTCCGGATTCCGGCCGGAGAGTTTCAGCGCCACATAGGCTTCGATGCCGACCGCCGCCACGATCGGTTTCCCGTAGCAGATCTGCCTCAGCTGTTCTGTATTTACATTTCGCGAACCGCCATCCCGGATCCGGGGTACCTTGCAGGCATGGACAATTCCCAGGTGATGCTCGACAATCCCGTGCAGATGCGTGACACCGACATCGGTTCCCGGACCCGCGTCTGCTACAACCACACCTGTTGCTGCCGATGGCTTCTTCGCGGCATACAAAAATCCATCCTGCATGAACATCCCGACTTCTTCGCCGGCCTTCACGTCATCTGCGGCAATCGCAGTCCAGAGGGAGACCGAATGGATGAGATCGTGCCGGATATGTCGGAAATAGGATGCAAGAAATTCCGTGTTTTCGAGCAGCCACTCGATGCCGGCCGGTGTCACTTCGTAGTATCCCCGGCCACTCCCCGTGACCAGGCCCCGGTTAACCATTTCACAGACGTACTTGGAGATTGCCTGGGGTGTCAGGCCGAGTTTATTCCCGATCTCTTTCTGGCGTACGGCAGGCTGGTGTTCCAGGATCTCGACAAGAACCTGCAACAGAGAGATCTCACGTCTGCTCCCCAGAATGGATCTGCCGGGATCCTTACTCGTCTGGTTCAAGCCGCACCGGCCCGGTCATACGGGATGCTGCCGGGGGCCTCCATGACCAAAAGACTGCCGGTTTTCTTATAATGGATGCACAACAAAGCATTGCTTCGTATCCCGTTTCTCACACTGGTTCTCATATTCATCACCTGTTTTCGTACCGGATTCGCGCAATTTAATAGGGGATCGTTTATCAATTGTACTTGTTATAACTAAAAAAAATTGTTGTTTTGGAAGTATGACCGGTGCCCATTGACCGGCACGATCCCGCGTCCCTGGACGGATACCGGGGGCCCGTGCATCCCGTCGGTTGAGCACTAATCCGCAGTCCCGGTACGGTTGCAGGGCCCTTCAGGGTACGATCAGGTCGTGGATCACGTACTCAAGCGAGGTGTTCTCCAGCCGCTTGAGAAAGTTCGAAAGCTCATCGTCCACGATGACAAGTGCACAGGTGATGCCGTGAAGTGCAGCTTCGATCACCCCGTCAGAAGCGCCATAGAACAGATCCGGGTTCCGCCCCACGGATTTCAGCGCAACCGAAGCCTCAATCCCGACCGCAGCGGTCATCCCGGCCAATGCAACGATCTCCTTCAGTTTCTCCTTCTGCACCCTGCGCGAACCGCCGTGCTGGATCCGGGGTACCTTGCACACATGGATGGTTCCCTCGTGGTGATCGATGATCCCGTTCACGTCAACGATCCCAACATCCTCATTCTTCTGCGCATCCGCATAGACCGTTGCTGTCGCAGATTGCCGTTTCTTGCCGGCATACAGGTACCCGTCCTTCATGTAAAGCCCGACCACATCCCCGGTCTTCAGGTTATCGGCAGCAACCGCAGTCCAGACCGAGATATGCTGGATGATATCGCGCCGTATGTGCCGGATATAAGACTCAAGGGACGCGGCATTCTCCATCACCCATGCAATACCGGTCTTGGTCACCACATAATTGCTCCGGCCGCTCATGGATACCATCCCCTCATCAACCAGTTCGCGGATATATTCGGAAATCGCCTGGGGGGTTACGCCAATCTTGTCGGCTATTGCCTGCTGGCGCACGGCCGGCTGGTGCTCGGCTATCTCCACGAGGATCTGGAAGCGCGAGACCTCGCGCTTGCTCCGCAGGATTGATGAGAGAGGGTCCTTATTCACCGGTGTCAAGATATGTCCGTCCTTTTTTCTCCGGATAGTCCGTGGCAGCCGGGAGGTAATCAGTGTTTCGGATCACCGGATAGTGGTCTTTGAGGCACCCTCGTCATTATCACAATTTATTCAATCGTCAGCCCTCAGGGTGATCCGGAGAAGTATCGTTGCAACCAAACGGATTTCGATACCTGTGAGACGGGATGGTGCGGGTTAAAAGGGGGATCCCTATGGGAGATTAAATGCGATCATTTTTGTCACGCAGCCCGCCCGGCAAGCGATCGTTCCTGCGTGATGGCAAACCGGACGAACGCGTCCGCATCGGGAAATGATTCGCTCTCAAGCACGCTCTCCGATCCGGCGTCCGAGCGGAACATCCGCACGCCCGTTCTTTCCTGTGCCGGGCAGGAGTACCGAACCTCAAGCGGGTTTTCGTGTCCGTGAATCCCGGGTTTCCGGGAGTAGTTGTACGCGAATGCAATGGCCCACCGGGTCTCGCTCATGTCCACATACACGGTTCCCATCAGCTGCTGGTTGTTGTGCCGGATCAGCACTTCGTCTTCGAACTTCTCGATCTGCTGCTGTGTTGCTGATTGTGGTTTGAATCCAAAAATTTTTGACATTTCTTTACCTCACACGTTTTCTATCACAATCTCCCTGCGTGCCTGGCCGAGCCAGAACCCGAACACACCGCCCACAAAGATGCCGCCAAGCGCTGCCTGGAGAGCAAAGAGACAGGACTCGATCTCACCGCTGGGGGGTTCATACTGCGGGATGAGGGGTGTGAAACTCTCCACGGATTTCCCGGACAACTGCGCTATCAGGCCGGACCCCACGTTATCGGACCCGGCAAACTCGGCTCCTTCCATGGTCGAACTGGTGTAGAGGAAGAGGCCGCAGAAGACGAGGACCGCAACAACGGCAAGGATCTCAAGGACGTACTTCTGCGCCATTATTCTTCACCCCGGGCTGCGTTGATCTGCTTCTCCGAGAAGATCTTCATCCGGATCAGGATGTCGGGCTTGAGGGTAACGATGTATTTGAAGACGAGGGCCAGCACGATACCTTCAACGATTGCGAGCGGCACCTGCGTGACGGCAAAGATCGCCAGGAACATGACAAACGAGCTCGCGAAGCCGCCAACTTCTGCGGGGTAGGCCAGTGCCAGTTCCAGCGAGGTGGTGACGTACGTGAACATGTCCGCGAGCGCGGTTACCAGGAAGACGGTCAGGTAGATGTTGACCGACGTATCTTTCAGCAGCCGGTAGATCGCGTACCCGACAAGGGGTCCGACAATCCCCATAGAGACGATGTTGGCCCCGAGCACAGACAGCCCGCCATGGGCGAGGAACAGCGCCTGGAACAGCAGCACGATTGCACAGATCACTGAGGTGATCCATGGTCCGAAACAGATTGCAGACAGGCCGGTACCGGTCGGGTGCGAACAGCTCCCGGTAACGGACGGGAGTTTTAAGGAGGAGAGGATGAAGATGAAACCGCCGGTCACGCCCAGCAGGGGCAGGGCCTCACGATCTTTCTCCATAACTTTCTTCAGTTGCCATACGCCAAAAGCCAGGCAGGGGAGGGCGATGAGCCACCAGACAATGCACCACTGCCAGGGTAAGAATCCTTCCATGATATGCATAGTAATACAGAATCAACTTTACTTGTTTTAATTAAATAAATATTGCTTATTTGTTTTACTTTAGTGTGAAAAAAACCGAGAAAAAAAGAGACTGCGGACGGAGCGCTTCTGTCGGCACCACGGTTATGCAGCCCTGCCCGCGAGCGCCCGCTCCTGCGAGATGGCAAACTGAATGAACGCGTCCGCGTCCCTGAGCGGTTCGGTTGCGAGCGCTTTCTCTTCTGCGGTGTCCGAGCGGAACATCCGCACGCCCGTTCTTTCCTGAGCCGGGCAGGAGTACCGGACTTCGAGCGGGTTCTCGTGCCCGTGCAGCCCGGGTTTCCGGGAGTAGTTGTACGCGAATGCAATGGCCCACCGGGTCTCACTCATGTCCACGTACACGGTTCCCATCAGCTGCTGGTTGTTGTGCCGGATCAGCACCTCGTCTTCGAACTTCTCAATCAGTTTCTGCGTATCTGCCTGCGGTTTGATTCCAAAAATTTTTGACATGATAGACCACCTTCGTATAATTTCCAATCGGTTCTCATGGCTGCACATTACATGATGGAGTGAATCCCGACAATTTTTGAACTGAAGCGGGATCCGTATTTGGTCTCACTGATTTTGCAATGATCTCGCCATTGAATCACCATTTTTCAAACCAGATTCACGTGGTTTAAATACGATGATTTAGAACAAATATAATTGTTTTAACTAAAAAAAACTGTTGTTAAGTGAAAAAATAACAACGGTCAATGTACGGAACGTGATCACGAGTGACCGAAACAATACAAAAATCCGATACTACCGGGCATGATCTGAAATTATTACTGGAGACCACATCAGGGGAAAAAGTATACCGCAACGATGATTCCATCGTTGTGCGGCTCCCGGAAAACCGGAACTGTATCAGTACATCCTATGTCAATGGCGGATATTATGAGAATCTCGAAGCGGTCTTCAACCACCAGCCCAAACCCACGAAAGGTCATACTGCTCAGGACCTCGAAGGCGGCAGCATAGAGGAATACCTCAGGATCCATGCCGGACGACTGGGGCTCAACCCGGAGAAGATTGCGGCCATGACCACTGCGGCCAACATGAAGAACGCTGCAATCGCCACCCGGTGTTTCCGCACCATTGAAGTCACCGCAATCGTCACGGGCGGAATAGAAGTTAACGGGGGCCGGGCGGGGGATCCGGCAAAATGGCACCAGGAGGACGGGAAGTCAGTCTATGTGGGGGGCACGATCAATATCATCCTCCTGATCAGTTCCCATCTTCCGGCCTTTGCGCTGGCCCGGGTGATCATGACCGCAACCGAGGCAAAGACGGTCGCCATCCAGCAGCTGATGGCGCCGAGCCGGTACTCGACGGGTATCGCCACCGGCTCCGGCACGGACCAGATCTGTGTGATCTCCAACATGGACAGCCCGCACACCATTACGTGGGCGGGAAAACACTCAAAAATCGGGGAACTTGTTGCGTTGTGCGTTATCGAAGCCACCACAAAGGCACTTGAACGCCAGACGGGGCTCTCACCGGACTCCCAACGGGACATGCTCGTCCGTCTCGACCGCTTCCGGATCGATGAGAAGCAATACTGGAGTGCAGCCACCTCACTGGGGGGAGTGAACAGGAAAGAGCCGTTTATCCGCACCCTGCGCGAATTTTCTAAAAATCCTGCCGTGGTTGCCATGACCTCATCCATCCTCCACCTCTGCGATGAGATCTCGTGGGGACTGGTGCCGGAGCAATCCGGCAAAAAGGCAGCACTCTCCATGATGAAGGCGCTTCCCGGTATCACCGGAATTCCCTGCCCCCATGACTGGGATCGGGTCTTTGATGAGAGACTATCCATTCTGGATAACTGGATCCGCGTGAGCGCGTGGTGCGTAAAATATACGAGCGGGGATTTTTCATGACCAGTGAAAATCCGGTCTACCCCTTCTCCGCGATAGTTGGGCAGGAGGATATGAAAGATGCCATCCTGGCAAATATCGTCAACCCGTCCATAGGAGGGATCCTGATCCGTGGGGAGAAAGGGACCGCAAAATCCACGACCGTCCGTGCAGTTGCAGATCTGCTGCCCGAGCGGGAGGTGATCAAGGGCTGTATCTTCCGGTGCAGCCCCGCAGACAATCGTAATCTCTGCGCGTCCTGTCGTGAAAAGATCGCTTCCGGAGAACGCCCAGAGACAGAACCGGTCCTGATGCGGGTCGTCGAACTCCCGCTCTGTGCAACGGAAGACCGCGTTGCCGGAACGCTCGACATTGAGCATGCGATCACCCGGGGGCAGAGAAAGTTCGAGCCCGGCGTGCTCGCCATGGCAAACGGGAACATCCTCTACGTGGATGAAGTGAACCTTCTCGACGATCATATCGTCGATCTCCTGCTGGATGCAGCGGCTATGGGCGTCAACTTTGTCGAGCGGGAAGGGATCTCGTATTCCCACCCGGCACGCTTCATGCTGGTCGGGACGATGAACCCGGAAGAGGGCGATCTGCGTCCGCAGCTGCTGGACCGGTTCGGTCTTGTTGTCGATGTGGAGGGGGAGCGGGACACGGCCCGGCGTTCGGACGTGGTGAAACGAAGACTTGCGTTCGAACGGGACCCGGTGGCATTCTGTAAAAAATACGCGCCGGACCAGCAGGCCATCCGGGACCGTATCCTCGCGGCCAAAAAGATCATGGCCGGTATCGGGGCCGACGATCGGCTGATCGACACTGCCATCAGGGTCTCGCTTACGCTGGGTGTCGATGGTCACCGCGCCGATCTGACGCTCGTAAAGACCGCTCTGGCGTTTGCCGCACTTGACGGACAGGAAGAGGTACGAAGAGAGCACGTCCTGAAGGCCGCGGGCCTTGCCCTGCCCCACCGTATGCGGCGCAGGCCGTTTGAAGAGAGCCGTGCCGATCTGGGGGCCATAAAAACGCTCATCGGGGAGTGTTACAGCAGTCCATGAATCCGGTATTCCCGTTTACGGCCATCACCGGCCAGGACAATGCAAAGAAGGCCCTCCTGTGTGCGCTTGCCAGTGACGAGATCCGCACGGTCCTTATCACAGGGGACCGGGGAACTGCCAAGTCGACCCTGGCGCGTTCCGTCAGCAGCCTTGTTGAGGGAAAAACGGTGTTAACCGTGCCGCAGAATGTCACCGCTGACCGGCTGCTCGGCACGGTCGATATTGAGACTGCCATCAGCAGTGGCAGGCTCCGGTTAACCCCGGGCCTGATGGAGCAGGGGAACTGCCAGATTCTCTATGCCGACGACATCAACCTCATGGACCATGGAGTAGTTCAGAACCTGCTCAGCACGGCTGAGACCGGCTGCTTCAGTCTGGAGCGTGAAGGATTCTCACGTTCGATCTCAACCCGTTTCCTGCTCATTGCCACCATGGACCCCCATGAGGGGGAACTCACGCCCGGCCAGATGGACCGGTTCGATCTCTGTGTCCATCTTGGGCCCCTTGAGAACGAGGATTTGCGGGCGGAGATCGTGAAAAGACATCTCCGGTTCGAGCAGGCGCCGGATGATTTTTCCCGCGAGTTTTTGCCGGCAACCGAAGAACTGAAAACGAAGATTAACGCTGCACGGGAACGCCTCCCGTACGTGAGTATACCGGAGGGCCATACTGACCTTATCTCCTCGCTCTGCCTCGAACTGGGTGTTGCCGGGCAGCGGGGCGACCTTGCGGTGGCACGGGCAGCAAAATCCCTTGCGGCGATGGACGGGAGGGATGAGGTTGTCTTCGACGATATAAAACTTGCATCCCTGCTGGCCCTCGAACACCGCCGCCGGGAGATTCCGGATAGTCCCCCGCCACCAGTACCTCCACAGAATGAGGATCAGAAGAGTGAGCGGGAAGAGGACCGGAAGAACAAGTCGGGATCAACCGATCAGAACACTCGTCAGGATCCTTCCCCTGACATGCAGCCGGAGGAAAAGGAACCTGATGATCCTGTTACGAAAAAATCCCTGCCACCACCACAGCAGGACCAGATCAGTACCATCGGATCGGCCTTTGAAGTGATCCGGTACCTGAACGAGAAGTCCCGGAGAACAACAAAAAAACAGAAGAGCGGACGCCGGACGCGGGTCACCAGTGCCGATGCCTCCGGCCATTACCGTTCGTTCCGGCTCCCGGGAAAGAACCGGAACGATATCGCGATCGATGCAACGCTCCGGGCGGCGGCACCGTTCCAGCAATCACGGCAGAAAAACGGACACGCAATCTCAGTGACGCGTGCCGACCTCCGCGAGAAGGTACGTGAGAAGAAGACCGCTCACACGATCCTCTTTTTAGTGGACGCCAGTGGATCCATGGGTGTCAGGAAGCGGATGGGGGCAGTCAAGGGAGCGATCCTCTCCCTTCTCACCGACGCCTACCAGAAAAGGGACCGGGTCGGCCTGATGATCTTCCGCGGGAACGACGCCCGGCTCCTCCTCCCGCCAACCCGGAGTCCCGAGCTTGCGGTACGGCTCCTCAGTACGCTCCCGACCGGGGGCATGACCCCGCTGACAAAAGGCATCGCGGATGCGTATGAGATGCTGGCCCGGGGACGATATACGCAAGCGTGCGAGAACAGGTCCATTGTCCTTCTCACCGATGGCAGGGTCAACGTTGCATGGAAAGGGGGATCATCCCCCCAGGACGAACTGGTGGATCTGGCACGGACGATAGCAAAAAAAGATATCCGGTTTGTTGTCGTGGATACCGAAGAGGGATACCCGCGCCTCGGTCGTGCACGAACACTCTCCGCTGAACTTGAAGCCACCTATTTCCGGCTGGAAGACCTCAGGAGCAGGGGGCTTGCCGGCACGGTGCAGGATTTGATCTATACGCCAGGGTGATGACCATGATCGAGCAACAAAAGAAAACATGGATAATCGGGATTCTGATCGTAGTGGCACTGGTTGCCATCACCGCAGCAGGTATCGCGGCATGGGCCCCGCGAACGGGCAGCGCCCCGGGCACAGGGCCGATCGCGAATGACTCCGTAGAGTGCAGGGATCTCTTCCCCGACAAGATATCCCCGGAATACGCACAGGGATATTCTGTTGAATATCATGGGACCTACAAGGTTGTGCAGATTCACGACCCATGGGGAAGGGCTGCACAGAATCTCACGTATCTCCTCGTTCAGAGGGGAGAGGCCGTGCCGGAGGGGTATCCGGATGCACGCGTATTCACGATTCCGGTGGAATCGGTGATCACCCTCTCATCGCCCCATATCTCGTTCATCACTGCGCTGAACGAGACCGCGTCCATCCGGGGCCACAAATCGATCAATCTCATCCATGACGAGGAGATCCAGCGGCTTGCCCGCGAGGGCAGCATCACCGAGGTCGGAACCGGTAACATTGCGATGGACAGCCTCTTCAAGACAGAGACGATGATAGAGATGGAACCTGATGTTGTGTTCTGTCCGGCAACCGGTAACGCGGAATATGACAAACAGCCCAAACTGCTTGAGGCGGGTCTCAATCCGGCCATTGGTGGCGAGTGGATGGAAGACCACCCCCTTGGAAAAGCGGAGTGGATCAAGTATTTCGCGCTGTTCTACAATGATGAGAAAACGGCTAACGAGGTTTTTGAAAAGATCCAGGCAAATTATTTTGCAATAAAAAATATTGCCGGCAATTCCACCAGCAGACCCACCCTCCTCTCAGGCATTGACAGCCAGGGCTCATGGTCCGCACCGGCCGGGGGCAGTTATGCCGCGGTACTCTTCCGCGATGCGGGCGGGAACTACCTGCTCGGGAACGATACCGGGCGCGGGGACAATACGCTCGATTTCGAGAGCGTGTACGACCGGGCGCAGGGAGCTGAGTTCTGGATCAATACCGGCACTGCCGACAGTATCGATGAGATCCTTGCACTGGATTCACGCTTCACGAAATTCAGGGCATTCCAGACCGGTAACGTCTACCATTTCAATGCCCGTAAGAATGCATTCGGGGGCAACGATTACTACCAGTCGGGCGTAGTCCACCCGGATATCGTGCTGGCGGATCTCGTGAAGATCCTGCACCCGGAACTACTACCCGATCATGAACTCTACTATTACCGGCATCTTGCTGCAAACCAGACCGTGGGGAACGTATGAACCTCGAAGGGGGAGTACCCGGTGACAGCATGAGGAGGCTTGCCTTTGCCCTCCCAATCATTTCAGGAGTCCTCATTGTCCTCTTCCTCCTCGACCTGATGCTCGGGTCTGTGAATATCCCCCTAGATGCACTCTTCACCATCATAACCGGGGGCGACGTGAAGGAAACCTGGATGAACATCTTCTGGGACTGGCGTCTGCCCAAAGCGATCACGGCCATCTTTGCCGGCGGGGCGCTGGCACTCTGCGGCCTTCTGATGCAGACCTTCTTCCGGAACCCGCTTGCCGATCCCTACATCCTCGGGATCAGTTCGGGAGCAAGCCTCGGCGTTGCCCTCGTCATGATGTCTGCGGGGGTCTGCGGTGTGGGCACGATCTTTGCCAGCATGGGTCTGCTGGGGGATGTCAGTATCTCTGTTTCTGCGATTGCCGGGGCATTTGCCGTACTGCTGCTCATTCTTCTGATATCTTCAAAGATCCGGAGCAATATCACCATCCTGATCCTTGGGATCATGGTCTCGTACTTCTGCGGTGCCATTGTCACCATCCTGCTTCAGTTTGCTGATGAGGCCAGCCTGCACTCGTATACGTTCTGGACATTTGGCAGTTTTTCCGGCGTTACCTGGAGCCAGCTTCCGGTCCTCGTCCTTCTCCTCACCATCGGTTTCATTCTCTCCATCTTCTCGGTGAAATCACTCAACGCACTCCTGCTGGGCGAACAGTATGCCGAGAGCCTGGGCATGAACTACCACCGTACCCGGGTCATCGTCATCACGACAACCGCACTGATGGCCGGTGCGGTGACCGCGTTCTGCGGACCGATCGGGTTTCTCGGGATCGCAATCCCCCACTTCTGCCGTGCTATCTTTGTCACAGCCGATCACCGCATCCTTGTCCCCGGCTGCATCCTTGTCGGGGGTATCATTGCACTCTGCACGGATCTTGTCTCCCACCTCCCGGGAACTGATATCGTACTCCCCCTCAATGCCATCACAGCCCTGTTCGGTGCACCGGTGGTCATCTGGGTGATCGTGCGGGGAACCCGGTTCGGGCGCGGAGTGACTACATGAGCGACACAGCGATCCTTACCTGCACCGGGCTCACTATCGGGTACCGGAACCAGAAGACGATCATCAAGGAGGTATCAAGAGAGCTTAACCTCTCGCTGAAGCGCGGCGAGATGGTCTGCCTCATCGGCCCCAACGGGTGTGGCAAGTCAACCCTCATCAGGACGCTGACCGGTATCCAGCCCCCGCTCTCCGGGGAAGTCCTCCTGTGCAACCGGAAGATTGGGGAGTTTAGCCCCGACGAGAGGGCACGGACCTTAAGCGTTGTCCTGACATCGCAGGTCCAGGCCGGTTTCCTGACGGCCTTTGATATTGTGGCGCTCGGGCGATTCCCGTACACGAACTGGGCAGGACACCTGACGGACCCGGATAAAAAGATCGTCCTCTCTGCGCTTGCAGCTGTAGGGGCCGGTGACCTTGCCGGTCGCTTTATCCACGAGATGAGCGATGGCGAGCGGCAGAAAGTGATGATTGCCCGGGCCCTTGCGCAGGAGCCCGAACTGATGGTACTGGATGAACCCACCGCGTTCCTCGACCTCCCCCATAAGATCGAGACCATGCGGATCCTCCGGCAGGTTGCGCAGAAGACGAAGAAGTCCATCCTCCTCTCCACTCATGATCTCAACCTTGCGATCCGTTGCGCAGACCAGCTCTGGATCATCGACCGCAAGGGAAACATGATTGCCGGGACACCGGAAGATCTTGTCCTCTCCGGGATCTTCGGGTCGGCATTCGAGATTGAGGGGGTGCACTTCGATGCAGTCCGCGGGGAATTCTCCATTCCGGTCGAGCGGCGAGGCACATTTACACTCTCTGCCCCGGAATCGGTGGTGCGGATCTGGACCCGGTGTGCACTGGAACGGATCGGATTTGTACAGGCCGAAGGTACTACCGCAGATATCTCAGTGACCGTTCGAAACGAGGGAGATAAAACGTGGTGGCACTATTCCCAATTGGGCGGACAGCAGGACTGTAACAGCATCCGCGAACTCATCGGGTGTATCACGTTCCCTCATAATAATGGCGATGAGTAGTAAGACCGGAGACTTCTAAAAAAGACGGGCCAAAAAGGCTATTTTCCGGTGACGCTGGAATGTCACCGGTACGGCGCCAAGTGTGATTATTCAACATTCGAGAAGTTCTTCAGGGTTCCCATGAGGAGAAGTGATCCTTAGGATTTCTTCGACGGAGAATCTCGTGCCGGAGACGAGGCGGGGGCGTAATTACCCCATTTCGGGGGCCTAATTCGTTAAAATGAGGGACTAAATATTTCGAAGTCTCTGGATCGTGCCCGGAACGGGTGTTCCGGGGCAGTAGCAGGCCCGGATAAAAACGTAAATAGCGCTAATACAGGAGCCAAACGCGGGCCTGAGCGTATTGCGGTCCTATGAAAACGGGGAAACAGGGTACCGGATCCTGGTCGGGTGAAAAGGCCTGCCCATCTTTTTCAGAGACCCCAATGAACTGACGGTGGCACCGGCAATTATTGCAGGCAGTTTTGCCAGGGGGATACACAATCAGTTAATGATATCGTTCTGCCATCGTCACCGACATCAGATCCGGTTAACAATGGGGAGGAAATGAGGATGTGCTTTCCATGCAACAGACAATGAAATTTTTTCCCCAAAAAATTTCCGGTCCTGATTGTGATTATTTACGAATCCAAAAATTAACAGACAAAAAAAGATTCGAAATGTTTTTCCCCAATCCTATATTGTCACCTTCCTGAATACATACCCCGCACACACCACGACAACCGCAGTAACGATGAGAAGCAGCAGGATCGGAACTGCCGGGATCGATCCTGCGCCCACGTCACGGATCGCATCGATGGCAAAACTGAGCGGGTTGACATGGGCGATGGCACTGAGCCAGCCGGGCATTGCATCGTACGGCATCAGGGCGCTTGAGGTGAAGAAGAGCGGCATCGTCACCATGGCCGAGAATGCGGCAAACGAATCGTGTTCCTCCAGGTAGAGTGCAACCGTGGTCGAGAACGAGGAGATGAAGACCCCGAAGAGGAAGAGGATGAGGTACACCAGACCGTACTGGAGCGGGGTCATCAGTGTCGCACCGATCAGGACCGCAATGACCAGGATGATGGTGGCCTGGAGAAGGCCACGAATCGAGATGAAGAGGATCTTACCGACAAGAATGCTCTCGCGGGGCACCGGCATGGCAAGGAATTTGTTCAGGTACCCGAGGATCTTGTCGAACATCAGGAGCGATCCGCTGGCAATCCCGGCGGTCAGGATGGTCATGACAAGGATACCCGGGGTGATGAAGTCAAGGTAATTCCCGGTGAACGTGACCGGGAGGGCACAACCGACAAAGAGCAGCCATGCCGCGGGAAGGACGAGAGCCGAGACGACCCCGACACGGTACCGGATCCACCGGATGAAATCCCGGTAGATATACGTGGTAACGCCTTTCACGATCAGTGCCTCCGGTGAAGCATCATCCGGAATTTCATCTCCTCAAATCCCCGGGGCTCTTCCTGCTTCCCGACAGACTGCAAAAAGACATCATCCAGGGAAGGTTCGCGCAGCGACATGGCCTTCACCCGGTTACCGGCGCGTCCCAGGGCATCGGCAAGGAGCGGGAGCGCCTCGCTGCCGTTCTCGGCAGTGAATGCGTATGCATTCCCCGACTGGCCGACAAACACGAGCCCGTCAAGCTGGACCGGCGAATAATTCCCTTCCAGGGTGACCGTGATGACCGCATTCATCAGCCGGGCCTTCAGTTCCGCCGGGCTCCCGAGTGCCGCAACCTTCCCGTGACTGATGATCCCGACACGATCGCAGTACTTGTCGGCTTCGTCCATGTAATGCGTGGTCATGAAGATGGTCATCCCCTTCTTATTCAGGGCATGGATGTGCTGCCAGATGTTCTGCCGGGCCCCGACATCCAGCCCGAGCGTGGGTTCGTCGAGGAAGATCACCTCAGGTTCATGCACGAGCGCCTCGGCCAGTTCGAGCCTGCGACGCATGCCGCCGGAGTATGTCTTTGCCAGATCATGGGCCCGGTCGGTGAGTTCCATGATCCCAAGGAGTTCATCCACTTTGTCCTTGGGATTTGGAATACCGTAGAGACGGGCGAAGATGAGCAGGTTCTCCCGCCCGGTCAGGTGGGGGTCGACAGCCATCTCCTGGGGCACGTAACTGATACATTCCCGGACCCGGTCCGGCTCGCGACGGGTGTCATGGCCGCAGATGCTTGCCGTCCCCGTTGTCTGTGCAAGGAGGGTCGTGAGCATCAGGACCGTTGTTGTCTTGCCGGAGCCGTTGGGGCCAAGAAGCCCGAAGATCTCCTTTTCGACCGCGAGGTTCAGGCTGTCGACAGCATAGAGAGCCCCGAACTTTTTTGTCAGATTATCGGTCAGGATGGAGGTCATGCCGCATCCTCACCCGGTTCCTGCATAGTACGTTTCTTCTGCCGGTTTGGTAACTCGCGTGCCGCGATCTGATGAGCAGGGCGCTGTATGATCTCCTCAATCAGGATTGCAGGTTCATACATGCTGCTCCTCGCCCGTCCTCTCGAAGTATTCCTCGGTCTCAAGATACATCTCCTGTAACTTTTGTATGGTCTCATCATCGGTGTCCCAGAATCCCCGTTCGTGCGCTTCGAGAAGACGGCCCGCCATACTGTGGAGGGCATAGGGATTATTCTCCTCAATCCACTGCCGGTTCTCTGCAGTGAAGAGGAAGTGCTCGGCAGCTGCCTGGTACTCCCAGTCATCCACGGCATCTGAAGTGGCGTCCCAGGCAAAGGTGTACTCAATCGCGTTCATGATCTCCTGCACGCCACGGAAACCATGCGGTTTCAGACCCTCCATCCAGCGGGGATTCAAAACCTTACTCCGGAAAAGAAACCGGATCTCTTCATCAAGGAGCCGCGTCTTCACGTTCTTCGGGTCGGACGCCTCGCCGATGACCGAGACCGGGTCCTTGTTTCCATAGGCCTTGACGCAGGCATTCATCCCCCCAAGGAAGATGTACGGATCGTCCGTATCCAGGATATCAAACTCCCGTGAAACGAGGTTCTTGACGGTTGCATCCAGTTTCCCGAACTGCTCCCGGAAGAGTTCCGGGACATTCTCCCCATGGAACTTCCTGCCATAGGCATAGGCACCCCAGGTTGTGTACACATCCGCCAGGTTCTTTCTCTCCGACCATGCCGATGCATGCACGACCTCCCCCACAGCACAGCCATGGTTACCGGGAGGATCGCCGAAGATCCTGATGAGCGCCTGATCGCGTGCCTCCGCTTCGGGCATTCCCGCCTTCAGCTTCTCCAGCAGGTCCTGCTTCAGATGTGCGGCAAGGAAGTTGACATCGTCCGCTTCATCAAGGGTCGCGATACTCTCAACACCTTCATCAATCAGGGAGACAAGGTCAGGGAAGGTGTCGCGAAAGAGCCCGCTGATGCGGAGCGTTACGTCTATGCGGGGTCTATTAAGTTCCTTAGCCGGAACCACTTCAATTCCGGTCAGGGAGCCACCCCGTTCCGACCAGACCGGTCGTAGTCCCATCAGCCAGAGGATATACGCGATGTCATCGCCACCGGTCCTCATGGCATCAGAAGCCCAGACGACTATACCGACCCGTTGTGGATACTCTCCCTTCTCCGTCACGTATCGTGCGACCATCTGGTCTGCCATGGCCATGCCGGTCTTCCAGGCCGCAGGTGTCGGGATGGTCGCCGGATCAAGGGAGTAGCAATTTCGGCCGGTAGGGAGGAGATGGGCATTCCCCCGCGTCGGATCCCCGCTTGGCCCGGGTGGGATGTACCCTGCATCGAGAGCCCGCACCATGTTTGCGAGTTCGTCGGTTGTCTGACCGATGCCAGGGACAATGGCGGTGCAGATGTACCGGGCGGACAGTTCCAGTGCCTCATTCCCGTTCCCAAATGTTTCGCGGACACAAGCGATCACGGCATCCCGATCGAAGGATACTAAAGCCATCTTCGCGATAAGTTCGCGGGTCCGGAAATCAACCCTGTCGATAAGGGTACCGTTCATCTCACCGAACCTGTCATTAAAGCCGGATGGATTCACAAGGAGTGCTGAAAGTGAGAGCGAGAGCGCTTTTGCTACGCTTCCACGCAATGAGGGGACTTTCCCGTTTTCCAGCCGGGACAGGGCATATATCATCTCAAGAAGTCGGTCACCGGTGGGGGGGAGACCCAGGATATGCAGCCCGTCTTTGATGATGACATCCCGGACTTCGCAGATATAATCATAGATCCGTTCTGCATTCTCCGCCACCTGTTCCCGGGATACGCTGGCTGGAAGACCAAGGTCGTTTGTCAGGTTGTTGGCAACAACGATTGCATGTGCCTCATCAGCCTGTTCCGTGGCCTTCTGGAGTTCCCCTCCGCGTTTTGCACGGAAGTATTCCTGCAAAATGCTGTCAAGCCGGGATAACTCTCCATACCCTTCGGCCCGCATCATCGCCGGTATCATATGCGTGAGGATAACCGCCCAGCTTCGTCGTTTCGCCTGGACTGCCTCACCGGGATCGTTGATGATGTACGGATAAATGTGGGGCATATCCTCGAAGATGACATCCGGGTAACACTCCTCTGACATGGCATTGCCCTTACCCGGCAGCCATTCGAGTGTGCCATGCGTGCCGACATGAATGACGGCTTGGGCACCGAATACGTTCTTCATCCACCGGTAATAGGCCAGGTAGTGGTGGGGCATCACAATGTCATTGGAATGGATCAGGGACTCGACCTGTTCAAAGAGGCCCCGGGGTGGCTGAATACCAATGAAGACGTTCCCGTTGATGAGACCCGGCATGCAGAGTTCTCCATCACTCACAAAAAGTTCCCCCGGCGCATCACCCCAGTCTGCGGCGATCTTGACCTGGTTCTTCTCCGGGATCTTCCGGAACCATTCGCGGTAGAGCGCGGAACTGACCGTGCCGGCAGCCCGTTCCTTCATCTGTACATCCGACATCCAGCTGGTGTCATTCGTGAGAGCGGCGATCATCTTCTTGATGAGTTCGTCTCCGGATTCGGGGATCTGGTCCACCCGGTACCCGGCCTCCCGGAGCCGGTGGAGCATCCCGATCACGCTCTGGGGCGCATCAAGCGCGGCGGCATGGCCCAGTCCGTCTATGTCCCCGGTGTACTGGTACAGGAGGATCGCCACTTTCCGATCCTGTACCGGTGTCCTTCCCAGTTCTGCCCAACGGCGGGCCATCGCCGCCACGCGCCCGGGACGGCCCGGGATGGGCAGTGCCCGGTTTGTCTGCCCTTCATATTCCCCGGTTGACGCTAACGGAATGGTGATGATCTGCCCGTCAAACTCCGGCAGGATGACCCCGGATGAGATCTCCAGGGAGGTGAGACCCGACGCGTCATGAGACCATGCATCATACGTGCGGTGCATCGTGATGGTCTGGAGCAGGGGTACACCAAGGTCGATAAAAAAATTGTATACCGGTTCGGTCCGGGTCCCGTCATTGGGATCCGAGAGGGTTAACTGGGACAGCATCATGTTGAGAATTAAGACATCAATGATGGGGGTACCATCCGTGATCAGGTTGTTCTCGATGAATTTCCGGATGCCGATTGCCCCGGTGACCGGGTTCGGCTGGGTGATAAGAAAGAACGGAAGGGCATTCATGCCCTGTGATTCGATCGCGGCGACCAGTGCATCGACCGCGATGAGGTTCTCGCGGATATAAGTGGTCTGGTGAATAAGGATCCCGATGGTAGGCCGTGACGGTTCGATCCGTGCCTTGTGAGAGGTTAGATCCCAGACCCCGGGAAGAGAGGGATGATAGAACCCTTCTGTCGGGGGATACCAGATCGGAGGCACTTCGATCTGGGCCCCACCAATGACTTTACACGCCCAGAGCACAAGGTTTTTCGTGTTCTCCATTCCCCCCAGTTCAATGCAGGCCTGGATAAAACCATAGTCCTCATCGCTAAAGGGGAAAAGGCTGCGGAACTCCTTCATCTCTTCGGGCAGGGTACTCCCCACAAAGATAGGGATGGCATGTTCCTTTGCAACCGCAATGAGCTGCTCAAATCTTTTGAAATGCCGGATGCTCCCGTGGTAGCCGATGACAAGCAGATCGCACCGGGGAAGCTGAGTCTTCACCAGGTCTGCACATTTTTTCTCATTTGCATCGAGCTGGTCGGATGCCACCTGGATGATCTCCGGGACCGGTCCAAGGCTTTTACATGCTTCTGCTGCCTGCACAAACCAGGGGTTCTCAGTGATACCCGGGCTGGTATACATGATCTTCATCGTAATGAACTCCCCAACCTGCGGTATCTAACAAAGATCCTGAATCGCGAGGATCTTTTTATCGGTGTGCCTGGTACCGGGTTGCTGTGAATGAAAAAGGCCATATAAAAAAAGGATAACCGGTTTACACATTCGCAATGATCTCACCGGAGTTAATGGTCTTCCCGCTGACCCGGTCAATGATCATATACTGGACAGCCTTATTCACCGGGAAACCGAACCCATTCTTTGCACCCTCCTTCTGGAGGATAAGATATGTCTGATCGTACACATCGTTCTGATAGTTCGCGTCAAATGTTAACTTAAACTTGTCACCCGTTTTGATGAACCCGTCGGCATTGTTCCCAATCTCTTCGAGATATGTCTTATCAGCAGGATCATCCCGACAGGAATATGCAGTCGTGGTATCCGTCACCGGTTTATCCGAGGGGCCAAGGGTTGTTTTGGTATTTCCGTTCTGGAACGATACTTCGATATCATTGAGATTAAAACTGTCCCCGCCATCGTGCGCGAAGAGGATGTAATTATTCTCACATGTGTATCCCACGGGGAAATGATCGCCAACACCCGTATTGTTGACGCCTTTGATACCATCGCCAAGATTAACTACTGCGGACAGGGTTGCCTGCGGCGTCTTCTTCTCAGAACCGGTCATGCCCCCGGCAAAAGCAGATACCACGGCCGCAATGATGATGGTGACCACCAGCATCAGCATCACGCCCACCACCGGGGATACTGCGGAATCATTATTTTTTGAGATCATCTGACAACAACCTCCTTGTCAAGAAGGTACTTCCCACTGGGAACATGCAGAATTTTTACCTCGACAACACTCCCGGATTTCAGGCTGGGATCATCAAATGTGTCGGGATCAGTTTTAGTTGCACCCGCAGTCCAGTTCATACCAAGGAGCTCCGCAGTCCCCCGGAGATTATATGTTGTCATGACATCCCCAGTTTTGATGGTGAAATTGCCAAAGTCCTTGGTTTCCGGGCTGCTGGAAGCATATCCCGTGGTCATATCGCCAAGATAGGGAACACGGACATCCGACTTACTTCCCCAATAGAGTAACGAGACATTACTCAATTTAGACTGGGTGTGCTTGTAGGTGTACCCGCTCTTGTTGGTGAAGTACGTGATAATCTGGAGATCTTTTGTGGGTAGCGGATCCCCGCTCAGGTGCTTGAAATTGATCATTGGTACATTGCTTCCCATGCCATTATCAGCACTTAGATCTATGGTCACATCCATCGATACCGTGGGAGCTTTCTTGGATGTATCCCCAAGGCCCCCGGCAAATGCACTCACAACCGCTGCAATGATAATCACGACCACCAGCATCAGCATCACGCCGACAACCGGAGATACCGCACATTCATTTTGTGCCCGATTCTGTTTTTCGATTATTTCTGACATAATTATCCTCAGTTTTACACCAAATCTTCTCGTCTGTTGTTCTGGAAATAAAACGGGCTTACAGGACGCCCGGTTGATTCATAGAGACAGGTCATCCATTATTTCAGGGTGAACGTACCGGTCTGGATTACCTTACTGCTCGCCTTGTCGATGACCTTGTACTCGCACTTGGTGTTGAGGAACGCGGCGAATCCCCCGGCTGCCCTTTCCGGCTTCCATGAGAGGGCTTTTCCTTCCGGTGCATAGCCTGCGTCGCTGCTGTCGTAGCAGTTATCGGCGTAGAGCATGAACTTGTCACCCGGATCGATGTACCCGTTGCTGTCACCCACTTCCATCAGGTATGCTTTGACATCCGTGGGCAGGCAGGTGGTAGCGGTACGGTTAATTGCATTGTTCAGCCCAATCGTGATCTTGGCATCCTGGCTCTGTAACTGGACGTAGACATCATTGAGTGCGAACGAATCGCCACCTTTATGTTCGAAGAGCAGGCCGTTCTCTGCTTCAAAGGTGGTGGGATAATCGGGAACATAGTTTGTTTTATCAGTGTCCTGAATACCTGCAATGACGGGAGTAACACCAAGCGTTGCCTGAGGTGCTTTTGAAGAACCGGAGTTGAGACCACCGGCAAATGCACTCACAACTGCGGCAATGATGATGGTCACAACGAGCATGAGCATGACACCCACCACCGGGGAGACTGCTTCATGGTTCATCTGCTTCATTTCACAACAACCTCCTTGTTGAAGATGTACTTATTGCTGGGAACATGCAGGACTTTGATATCAACCACAGCACCCGGCTTGAAGGATGGATCATCGATGGTGTCCGGTGCCGGATACGTGCCCGCAGTCCACGGTAGACCAAGGAAATCGGCAACCTGGCGGGTACTGCCAACGGCCATGATATCTCCTGTCGATGCAGTATAGTTCCCGAAGTCTGCTTTCGGGTTACCTCCTGCAATACCAACAGCAACAGCATCGTTCAGGTACGGGAGCCGGGTATACCCGGTTCCATAGCCATAAAGATCAAATGCCGTACTCGATGCAGTGTGACTCATCTTGTAGACACCCCCCGTTTCATTGGTGAAGTAGGTAACAATACTGAGATCCTTGGTCGGGATCGCGTCGCCACTCAGCATCTCGAAGAGGATCTTCGTGGTTGTTCCCCCCATGCCGTCATCCGCGCCGGTGACGATCTTCACATCCATTGCTGCGGAAGGGGTGGCCTTCGTACTGGAACCCATCCCCCCGGCAAACGCAGATACTACCGCTGCAATGATGATCGTTACGACAAGCATGAGCATGACACCCACTACGGGTGAGACTGCATGCTCAGACAAGGTTTTTTTATTCACGCTCATGTACAAAAATCTCCAAATCTTTGGCCATCATGCGATGAGTAAAGACACTCCCCCAGAGTGCCAGTGACCACATGGTCCAACCGTAGATGACTCGATCAAGTAAAGTTGCATTAAAACTATTTTAATTGTTCATTTCTCTTTCCGCGTTCGTAACAATTATTATAAAATTTTGTAAAAAACGTAGCAAAATCTGGATCAGGTTCCGGGCTGCAAAAAAGACCCCAGATTATACTGCGATCGAAATTTTTTATGAGGCTGGAATCACGGTCAGGTCCACGGACCTGACACCTTTCCTTGATTTTAGCTGCTCAAGAAGAGCCTTGATCCGTGCATCATTACCCTGGATCAGGATAAACTCAAGCGCGGTATCGTCATTCATCGATGCCCGGAACGATGCCCGGATGATCGTTCGGAATCTCTGCTGGATCCGTTCAAGCGATGGCCACACATCCCGCTGGCGATTATCATAGATCACCGTGATTGAACCCTGCTGCTCACACTCTGTTTCAGACATGATACGTTTCACTCTCCCCCCAAGGGATATGCATCAGAATTATTGAACAACTTTAACTGATTTAACTAAATAATATTTGCTTTGGGATGTGCAGGATCATGATGTGGAATAATCAGAATAGATACTATCGTAAAATGATCGTTCCAATCTCTGGATATCGTTGTACCAATGGGACACTCCAGAAATCATTAAGGTAATGTGAAACGAGCGTGAGCCACGGTTATCTTCAGTGTGAATTCACCTATTTCAGGTGTGTTTCAGACCTGAAGACCCCCTGAAGAAAAAATGCTTTAAAAACGCCCCGTTTGCCAATTGGAGCCCGATTTGAAAAATCGTTTTTTTGATAGTCGCGTTTTTTTGCGAATTATAGAGTACTGATTTTAAAAGAGAGTTAAATTAACGTTATTTTCCCAATATTGTGGCTATTTCAGCCCCTAAAAAACATCTAATTGTTGCCTTTTGGATGAGCGACTACTGCAAAAACGGCAGTAGGATCTTGAGAAAATGACCGGGGGCCTTTTTTGAAATGCTAAGAATCATCAGATCTGAAGCAAGAGAGGGATCTAACAGGATCCTTCGAATAATCCTGACCCGAAATCCCAGGGAAAATGCTGGCCATAGAAACCGACTGGATCTCAGTCCAGAAGGTCGAGAAGATAGTCGAAGGTCGGCTGATGCCTCCCTTCAAAGTTCGGCCATGGGCCTCACTCCTCATCGTGGAGGTTACGATTAACCTCCCCAATTCACCATCTCGAAGTATGAAATGTTCGCAAGAATCTTGAATACGAGAAGAACTCCGCAGAGTTCTTCGAAGTCCTGATGGACTTCTTCGAATTCCCCAGAAATCTTCGAGTTTGGTGGAGGGCCGGATCCGGGGGTCCGCAATCACGGGATTATGTATCATCACAATCGAACAAAATCTGTTTCTCACACAAAAAAGAGACAATCCGAGATCCCGTCACACAAGTGCCGGACACTGATCTTCACGGTTCAATCAAATCGTGGATCACGTACGCGAGTTCATTTGTCTCCAGACGTTTTAAGAAATCCGTGAACTCCTCGTCCACGATCACAATCACACACTCGATCCCATGGAACGCGGCCTCGATCACGCCTTCACGGGCACCATAGAAAAGGTCGGGCGTTCTGCCAGCTGCTTTCAGTGCGATCCAGGCTTCAAGCCCGACGGCTGCCACGAGCCCGGCCTTTGCCGTGATCTCCTTCAGTTTGTCCTGGTGCACCCGGCGGGAACCCCCCTGCTGGATCCGGGGCACCTTGCAGATGTGAACAAGACCCTCATGATGATCGATGATTCCGTTCAGGTTTGTGATCCCGACATCCGTATCCTTCTTTGCATCTGCAACAACTGAGCCGGTAGCCGACGACGACTTCTTTGCGGCGTACAGGAACCCGTCCTTCATGTATACGCCGATCTCGTCCCCGGCCTTGAGATTCTCGGCAGCGATCGCGGCCCAGACCGAGACCTGCTGGATGATGTCGCGCCGGATGTGCCGGGCATAGGATTCAAGCGACTCGGCGTTTGCCAGCACCCACTCGATGCCGGTCTTCGTCACTTCGTAATTGCCCCGGCCGATCGCGGAGACTTTTCCCTCATCAACCAGTTCTTTAAGATATTCGGATATTGCCTGCGGGGTCACGCCGAGTTTATCGGCGATCTCCTGCTGGCGGACCGCCGGCTGGTGCTCGGCAATCTCAACAAGGATCTGGAAGCGTGAGACCTCGCGCCTGCTCCGCAGGATCGCATTGAGGGGATCCTTAATGATCGGTGTCAAGCAGCACCAGTTCCGGTTCCTTCCGTGACACACATAGTAATACAAAACAACTTTGTTTGCTTTAATTAAATAAAATTTGCCAGGTGGTTCTTATTAAAATTGTTTGGCAGACCGGATAAAAACCAAGAATTCGCCAGACTCCGGACGGAGCTGGTCTTATCCAGACAAATCCAGAAACCGTTACGCCCGGATCGACTGTGTATGAACCGCCGGATCTTCTGGATTACATCACAAAGATAAACAGGGCAATCGTGGCTGCGAGAAGAACGATGCTGTGCTTGAAGCCGGCAAGGACACTGTTCGAGCTGAACTGGCCGGCCATGATGCCGGAGAAGGTGGCAAGGATGATCCCGATGCGGAACATATCGGTCAGGTTCCCGGCAGTATCAACGCTGACGTTCATACCCTTGAATGCCGTGAGGAACGGGACGTTCAGCTGGTAGGCGGTGTACAGGTAAATGCCAAACGAGAGGTAGATGATCATCACGTAGATAACGGTCGTGTTCGACCGCTCCCGCTTCAGCCGCAGATAATATTCAAAGTCCGTGATGGCGATGATGAAGATCTGTTTTAGGTTTGACGTAATCTCGCTGGCCCGAACGAGCAGGGAGATTGCCCGCTTGACCGAGACAAGACCGATCCGCTCCTCCATCTTGACAAGGGCTGAGTTCACATACGCGCCCGACTGGATGTCCCGGGATGCGACCGAAAGTTCAGTACTCAGCACGCCGAGTTTTGCGCCGGCAATCCGTTGGATAGCCCCCTGCAGGGTGATCCCGATATCCTGCATATCCGAGAGTTCCCGGAGGAAATCCGGCAGGTGCTCCTCGATATTCCGCACATACCAGCGCCGTCCCTCAAACGAGATCGCAACGGGGGCCATGAACACCATGATCATAATACAGAGTACGGTCTCCATCTGATCATGCGGAATCAGGACATCGAATCCCCCGGTAAGCCAGACGAGGGCCACGATCACCGCAAAAAAACTGCCCAAGCCCAGCCCGTAATAATAACTCCGGATATAGGTCCGGAACGGGTGCTTCAGCAGGCTCATGTAGTAATTCCTCTGTTTCTTGTCCGCAATCCGTTTATAGAATTCCCGGTTCTTCGGATCGTCTTCTGCCCGGCCCACCTCTATAGTCTGCTCCACACTGGAACCGAAACTCTGTTCAACGGTCTCCTTCCTTGAGATCTCCAGGTTCTCAGGAGGAAGCATCATCGAGAGGATCCAGATAAGAACGATAGCTCCTGCAGGGATACAGATGTACATCATGGGCAGGATCCAGGACATCTCCTGGTTGTTGGTCATGCCCTGCGCCACGATCATGATGATGAGCGCAATGGGGCCGGCAACGAACGCGGTCACGTATACTTCCGCCATGATCTCGATCGTTTTCAAGACCAGCTCGACCTCCTGCTTGGCCTGGTCTCGGTAATATTCAGTCTTGGCCCCGAGATATGCGCTGACGTTTCCCCCGCTGTCGAACACGATGGCAAGATCGTTTAAGAAATCCCGGAGATTTTTTGAGGGGGTGGTGCGCTGGAGATCCTTCATGGCGGCATCCAGGTCATCGCCGAACAGTTCGACATTCCGCACGATCATCCCGAACTCCTTTGAGATCTCGCCGAACATATCCTGTTCCTCGTACACCTTGCGGATGATGTCGAAGGGGGCCATCGTGGTGGAGAGGGCCTGCATGTAGGAGATGGCATAGGGAAGATCGATATCGATCCGACTCTTCCGGCCATGGGCAATCATCTGCGGGTAATAGATCTGCATGGCATACATCCCGGGTACGATCAGGATGAAGAGGAGGAGCCAGAGAAGTTGGTCTGCTGTACTGAACCCGAAGATGTTCAGTTCGAACCCGCTGATGAGAAAGATCCCGTAGAGCGCTACGAACATGACGAGCGTGCCAAGGAGGTTGAGATGGATGGTCCGGAGATACTCTTCGGCCGTGATGGGCAGGTGGGCTGACCGGAGATCCTTCCTTAGGGTGGTGCCG
Organism: uncultured Methanoregula sp.; assembly: GCA_964592875.1. Lineage (GTDB taxonomy): Archaea > Halobacteriota > Methanomicrobia > Methanomicrobiales > Methanospirillaceae > Methanoregula. The sequence goes on along the minus strand of CAZQGG010000002.1, from coordinate 151,737 downwards.
AGCGTTGCAAGTTCAAACGTAGTCAGCTTCTTCTCGGCTTTGAGCACGGCCGGAGGGAGCAAAAAGTCCATTAGTCCTCCAGGTCCTGGATGGCGTTGGCAAGATCCCGGAGCGTGGGCGGCTCCACTTCAAGTGCCCAGGTGAAAAATTCCTCGCGTTTTTTGAGCTGGTGCTCCAGTTCGGCATCGTCCCAGCCGCAATGGAAGGCGATCTCGGCGAGCACCTTGGACTTTTCATAGCGTTTCGGGAAGGTATCCTTCTGGATATCCCAGTCGTACAGGAGGATGGGGTTGATCTCCCCCTGCTTGTCGACTTCGATCTCGTGGATGGTGAGACAGCGGCGGATCCGGGTCTTCCCGAGTGTGTAGATGGACTGGACCACGACAAGGTCAAGCGCCTGGAACATGACCGGGGGCACATTGATCGGGTCGTGGGTGAGCCGGTTGATCGCCTCGTACACGCTGCCGGCATGGATGGTCGAGAGGGTGGCGTGGCCCGAGTTCATGGCCTGGAAGAGCGTCTGGGCTTCCTTGCCCCGGACTTCTCCCACGATGATGAACTCAGGCCGCTGCCGCATGCAGGCTTTCAATAGGGAGAAGAGATCGATGTCGCCTTTGAGACCTTCGACATTGAGCTCGCGGGTCTGGGTGGGAAGCCAGTTCTTGTGCGGCAGCTGGATCTCACGGGTATCTTCAAGGGAAACGATCTTGGCATTCTGGGGGATGAAGATCGAGACTGCGTTCATCATCGAGGTCTTACCGCTGGCGGTGCCACCGACCACGAGCAGGCTCTTGCGATGCTCGATCGCAAGCCAGAGGAACGCAAGGGTCTCGGCATTATATGTGCCGTACCGGATGAGATCCAGCGGCGTCATGGGGTCAGACCGGAACTTCCGGATCGTGAACGAGCTCCCCTTTGTCGAGACCACATCGCTGTAGGTGATCTGGACACGGGCGCCGTTGGGCAGGGTGGCATCGACCATCGGGTTCGAGAGCGAGATCTGCTTGTTGGCTTTCTGGGCGAGTTTTAAGACGAACTGGTTGAGCTCGGATTCGGTAAAATGAACACTGGTGGGCAGGCTGCCATAGGACCGGTGGAAGATGAAGACTGGCAGGTCATGGCCGTTGCAGCTGAGGTCTTCGAGCGCCGGGTCGCGCATGAGGACATCGAGCGGGCCATAACCGGTCAGGTCCCGTGTGATGTAATAGTTGAGGATTGCCACCCGGTCTTCGGTGATGTCCGGATCGAATTCCCGGATGATCTTTGCGACAGCCACATGATCGATCCGTTCCTCTTTTCCTTTCTCAATATCATCGTAAATGATGATGTCCCGGAGCTGGGCATAGGTCTCCAGCAGGATGGTCTTCTCTTTCTGGGAGATGGGCGGTTCAATGACAATGTACGTAAATCCCTCGTTGCCGACCCGTTCGATCTTAATGTAGGCGTACGGTTCGAAGACCCAGTAGCGTTCGAGGATTGCAAGGGAGGGATCTTCGGGAAGTTCCGCAACAAAGAACGGGAGGTCGGTAGAGTGCCGGTCGGTTACACCGGTGGTGGCAGGATCGCCCGGGACTGTTACGACGGCCTGCGATCCGGAAGATTCGCCCCGTGAAAAGATCTGTCCGAATGACAGGGACCCGGGCATCTTCATTGCGGACTCCAGATCCTTTATGGAGAACCCTTCCGGGAACCATGCATGTGCTGCGTACCTCCGGCGCAGGGTTTCGGCGGACAGTCCTAATGTGATCAGCGATACGAGGCCGAGGGCGATCATGAGCGGAACGGGAAGATCGATGAGGAGGGTGATGATGCCGGTGACCAGTGCGATGGCGATGGCTGCTGCAAAGGCAGCCACTCCCTTCAGCGAGGGTTCGGCAGGAAGTACAAAGACCGGTTCGAAGGCGGCTTTCATGTCCGCGGCTTTAAAACCCGGGAACTCTTTTTTACAGTTTTCTGCCGGAGATTGCGGGCTTGTGGCCGGGGTTGATGGCAGGGCATCGGGAGGAAGCGGGTCCTTGGGGGGAGAGATCCGGTCTTTCAGGTTCGTGAAGATCCCGTTCAGCCCGATAAGGATGCACGCGCTGGAAAATAACAACAGATAGGTCTGAACCATGATGCCCCGGTATTCATTATATTATTGTATGCCGATACGATTCCTGTACCCGGGAAATCCCCGAATACGCCGTATTTATGGAATTTCATACTGTATTGGACCACAGTATTAAAAAAAACTATGTTTTTGTTACGCCACTTAGTTCAAAACAAAATATTAACTTTTGTTTTAAATCAAGTATTTTTTGTTAATATTATTTGATAAAATTACAAAAACGAATTCTTTTATATGATCAGGTGCTACGAATTTGAACAGATGTATGAAATTTGTACCTGCATCTTCAAAAATTGACAAAGGTGTTATGATGTGTTCTTACGAAAAACCCAGAGACGCTGGCGTCTCTCCGGTCGTCGGCGTTATGCTGATGCTGGTTGTTACGATTATCATCGCAGCGGTGGTGAGCGCGTATTCCGGAGGGCTTGCGAAAACATCAGATAAAGCTCCGACCCTGGTAATGGATGTGACGATTAAGAATTCCGGAGTCTGGTCGTCAAGTTATATTCTATTTGACGTGAAATCGGTCAGCGAACCAATTTTGACAAAGGATCTCAAGATTATCACATTATGGACCTCATCCGATGGGAAGAAAGGAGGTAATTCAACTATGGCAGGATTAAATTTCCCCAATACCAGAACAAACCTGAGTTCCTCCGGATGGTATCATTCTCCCTTGGGGTATGGTCCGGGTGTAACAAATTGGGCGACCTCCGGCACTTTCCCTCCGGAACAACAATACGGAAATTATACACTCACTGCAGGAACGATAATGAAGAATTCTGCATATGGGTATAATCTCGCTTATGGAGGATATGGCGTCGAAACCCCGTACACCTATACGACCGGGACATCGTATGGCACATCCGGTATCGATGGTATGCAGTCAATTCTTGGAGGGAATTGGAATAACCTGCGTACCGGAAATACGGTGAATATCATGATTCTGCATATGCCAAGTGGGAAAACGATATTCAACAAGAATGTCCAGGTGGTGGGATAATGTTCAATAAAAAGGAGGATGGGGTATCACCGGTAGTTGGGGTCATGCTCATGTTGGTTGTCGTGATTGTGATAGCAGCTGTCGTAAGCGCTTTTGCAGGGAGTACCATGTCAGGTACAAAAAAGGCTCCCCAAGCATCGATTTCTGCTGAGCTCAGTCAAAGCGGTGGACTGGAAATCTCACATAACGGTGGGGATCCCCTCACAATCCAAGAGATCAGTCTCGTCGTGAAACCAACTAAAACATTTGGAAATTATGATCATCTGTCATGGGTTGTCAATAAAACCGTGATCATCTCGGACAATGACAAAGAATGGGTGAATGCCAGTAAATACTCCTATGACCTTGCCCGTACATTCCAGCCAGGCTCAACAGCAAGCATCAGTGCCTCTGATCTCAACCGCATCCAGGAAAAGAATGGTGCCTGGGGAGATTATATTTCAAAGTCCTACGGTTTTGGGAATGCGAACAATATTGGCAACAGTTTCATCCTTTCAATAAATGATGAGAGTGGTAAGGCGATTGCCAGTACTGAGGTTAAAATCAGAGCATAAAGAGGAAATGCCATGAGACAGAACCTATCTAAAATCCCTTCATCTGATGCCGTATCCCCAGTTGTCGGCGTTATGCTCATGCTCGTCGTGGTCATCATCATCGCAGCTGTGGTCAGTGCATTTGCCGGAGGCCTAGTAACCGGACAGAAAAAAGCACCAAGCGTCAGTGTCGAAACGATGATAAAAAATACGGGTCAGTGGTCAAGTGGGACGAACATGTATATTAAAATCCTTTCAGCAAGTGAAGTGATTCCGACAAAAGATATCAAGATCATTACATCATGGAACTCATCGCTTGGATATAAAGGTGGAAAAACGATTACTGGCCCAAACATTACTTCTGATGGGAGTTACGGAGACCCCAATGCACATTATGGTACCCCAGGTGGCACTACACTTTACAAAGAAAATACTCCCCTAGGGTATGGTCCATTAGTAGGACAACAGATGTCGGTTGGAACGTATCCCGAACAACAGTTTGGGAATTATTCTTTGACTTCAGGAACTTGGATGAGATCAGGGGCTACCAGTTCATATGGCGCGAATGGAGCAGCGAAATACGAGTATTGTGAGGAGACCTGCAATACCGGAACTTGGGCTACAGATAAAGTTGATGGACTCACAGCAATGCTCGGTGAACACTGGAACACATTAAGGCCTGGAGAAACCGTGACCGTAAAAATTGTACATATCCCTTCAGGTAAAACACTCTACAACGAAAACATAGTTGTAACGGGAGCATAAATTATGACAAATCAACAAGAAACTGGGGTTTCACCAGTCATCGGAGTCATGCTGATGCTGGTTGTGACAATCATTATTGCTGCTGTAGTGAGTGCATTTTCCGGGGGCCTGACATCCGGTACCCAGAAAGCACCGCAGGCCAATATACAGGCCACCTACAGCCAGAGCGGGGGCCTTACAATTCAACATCTGGGAGGAGACCCTATCGGTATGAGAACGGTGAATATTCTCATGCGGCCATCCCAGTCGTGGGGTTCTGATTACCAGTCGGCTACAGTAAATAAGTCACTTGTTTTTAATCCCATTACAGGCCAGCAGCTACTGAAATCTTCGGGAGTTTATGGCACTGATATGGCCGTGCTCAAACCGGGAGATATATGGTATATTAGTGCTGCAAACTGTGAAGGGCCGACATTATTTGGTACAGGATATTCTTCCTATACATGGCTGAACACATCAGTCAATCTCGGCCGGACGTATGTTGTGGAACTTCACGACATGAACGGGGGTATGGTAGCAAAAAGTGAATTTGTCATCAGCCCGTAGGGATCCAGTACATCAATTTTTTCCCTTTTTGATCTGTAGGAGAGATTAATGGATCGGATCCTCGTGGGACTCTGCGTGAAATGATTTGTCCGATACACTTACTGTCTGCCCCTATGCGGTCTGCCTCAAAGAAGTCCGATGGTATGTAACTAGGAGCAGCAATGTCCATCAACACCATTCCCCGGTGGATCAGTCCATCATTTTTCGGAGGTCTTGCAATCTTTCTTTTATTCCTGATGAGTTGGGGTGCCGGTTGCAGTTCCCACAATGGGAATCCGGAATCCCACATTCAGACAAATATTTCTGTCAGCAGTGTGACATTGATCGATTCGCTGAATCGTACTATCACTCTACCGGGTCATCCGAAACGCATCATTGCTGCCAACGGGCAGCCGCTTGATCTTATCATTGCTTTCGGTGCCGGGGACCGGGTTGTCGGCGTCCCCCAGAACATCCCCAATCAAACGTATCTTATCAGGCACATGCCAAATGCTGTGGGGATCGGGGGCACCCTGGCAAATGTGAATTCAGAGAAGATTCTCTCCATCCACCCCGATGTGGTTATTGCCTATTCTGATTACAAACCAAAGGATATCCAGCAGATCATCGATGCGGATATCCCGATTATCTATCTCAACTGCTATTATGTGCCCGAACTTCCTGCCGAGGCACGAAAACTCGGGGTTCTTCTCGGAGAGGAGGAGAAGGCTGAAGAATATGCACGCTTCGTTGAGGATTATCTCGCATTAATCGAATCACGGATACAAAATCAGTCATCGCCCCACCGGCCGAGAGTGTATTTTGAGGCGTACACCGATTACACTGGGGGAGGCAGGGGATCGTATGCTGACAGTATCATTACGATCCTTCATGGTGAGAATATCATCGGTGATTTGGGCACGGATTCTGCGATTGTCAGTAAGGAGTGGATCATTGAACAGAATCCGGAGATCATCATCCGCACGGTATCGACTTCTGCCATTCGGGAACCCGCAACGCTCCGCGTGATCCATTCTCAAATTATGAACAGGCCGGGTTTTGCCAACGTATCCGCAGTGAAAAACAACCGTGTTTATGTGCTGAATAGCAATGCACTCATCAGCCCAAGAGGAATTGCCGGAACACTCTATCTGGCAAAGGCGTTGTATCCTGACCTTTTTTCGGATATCGATCCTGAAGCCGTCTTAAAAGAATATGCAGACCGGTTTCAGCCGGACGGTGATAAGATTGTTACATTCTATCCCCCGCTAGCCGGTAAATATCAGGATCTTAGTTTGGATAATACAAGGTGATATCCATGCACGAAAAGATCATGTCGAAAAATACTCTTCAATATTCGATAATTCCGGTTATCAGTATAATATTTTTGTTATGCTGGACCACCGGGTGTATAACTCTGGCAGGATCGGAATATCCAGTTGACCCGGTCCTGAAAAACACAACAATTGAAGTGACAGATACCTCTGGGAACACAGTCATCCTGTCACATCCGGCACAGCGGATTATCAGTACGAGCACCTGTGCTGTCGAACTGCTGGTACTTCTCGGTGCAGAAGACCGGATTGTCGGAGTGACGGACAACCAGCTGCTGGTCGATACAATTGTAAATGGCCATTTGCACAATGCCATCCCTTTTGGCGGTTATGCTACCCCCTCTATCGAGAAGATTGCTGAGATAAACCCGGATATGATAATTTTTTATTCCGGATCATCACAGCCCGGTAATATCGACCAGATCAGGAACATGGGGATCCCGGTCATATATGTTGACTCCTGCTGGCCATCGAAGATCAACAACGATACCCTGATGCTGGCAAAAATGACTGGGATGGAAAAGAATGCCACTCGGTTTATGGAATTCAATAACAAGTATCTCAATCTGATCGAATCCCGCCTTTCTTCAGAAAATTTCACGCGACCACGGGTATATATCGAGTCACACGCCGCGTACAGCGCACAAGGGGACGAAACGAGTGCGAATGAAATGATAACGATTCTCCACGGGGATAATATTGCACGGAACCTTTCAGGATCTTTGATAGTGAGTAATGAATGGGTTGTTTCGAACAATCCGGATATTATTGTCAAGAGCATTGCTGAATGGCACCCTGATCTCACAAAATCCTATTATGAGATCCTGACACGCCCGGGATTTGCCAATATCTCCGCAGTCCGGGAGCAGAGAATCTACGTGTTTAACGGCCCCCTGACTTCACGACCACGGTACATCATCACGTTACTCTACCTCGCCAAGCAGTTCTACCCGGACCAATTCTCGGATATAGACCCGGCAGAAGTGCAGCATGAGTACGCCACATTATTTTTACCGGGATCCGATGAAATTGAAAACCGTGATTTCACCCGATATTACCCGCCATTGTCCACGGGTGATCGTAATCAGATAAAAAACAGTATGCCTTGATACCTATGCAAGAAAAAAAATTGGAAAAAAACTTCCCGTTACCGATGGTCTCGACTATCAGCATTATAATTCTCTTATGTTTTTTTGTTGGCTGTACAGCTCCGTCTGGACCTGATGTTCTGCCCCAAAAAGAAAACACTTCAATTATTGTAAAGGACGCATTAGGGAACACCGTTATCCTCCAGCATCCGGCACAAAGGATTATCAGCACGAGTACTTGTGCTGTTGAGATGCTGGTGATTCTTGGGGCCGGAGACAAAATCGCCGGAGTTACTGACAATCAGTATACCGTTGACACGATTGTAAACGGCCATCTTCCGAATGCCGAACCTATTGGGGGGTTTTCGACACCCGCGATTGACAAAATCATAACCTTAAAACCGGATCTGATGATAGTATATCCGGGAAGATCACAACCCGGGAATGTCGACCAGATAACCAATTCGGGAATATCGCTAATATATGTCAACACCTGCCTGCCATCCCAAATCAACCGTGATATCCAGATGCTCGGCAACGTCACCGGAACCGAAGAGAATGCCACCCGATATATTGAATTCAGTGATTATTACCTGAACCTTGTTGATTCCCGGATCTCTTCAGGGAATATCACCCCACCCCGGGTATATATCGAGGGACAGACCCCTTATCTCACCCAAGGAAATGGGACGGCGGGGGACGAGCTGATCGCGCTCCTCCATGGCGAGAATATTGCAAACCTGACGGGGACACCAGTTGTCAGCAAAGAATGGGTCACGTCTAGCAACCCGGATATCATCGTAAAATCTGTAGGAACGGAATGGCACCCGGTCCTTGCAGATTATTATCAGGAAGTAAAAGGGCGATCTGATCTTTCAGGAATTACTGCGATTGAACACAACAGAGTGTATGTATATAACAGTGTCCAGACATCCAGACCGCGGTACGTTATCACACTTCTCTATCTTGCCAAACAATTCTATCCGGATCTTTTCACGGATATCGACCCGGATAAGGTTCGTCAGGAATATGCCATGAAGTTTTTACCGGGATCCGATGAAACTGAAATAAGGGAATTCGAACGGTATTATCCGCCCCTTCCATAAAAATGAGGTAAAATTGTGAGATCGAAAGGAAAATCTGAAGGTCCGGGATGGATAGCCGTCATGAGTTGTTGCTGTATAATGATCCTTCTTTTTTCTGTGATCTCCGGGTGTACTACTACCCCGGTCACGGATTCACGCACGGTTCAGGAACCATTCCCGACGAATTCAACAATACACGTGACGGATTCTCTTGGAAATACCGTGACCATGGATTCTTCCCCGCAACGCATTGTCGTACTGAACAGCCGGGCACTGGAACTGATTATTGCCCTTGGTGCCGGTGACCGCGTAGTTGGGGTGTCTGCATCCTGTCTTAAACAGGTCGATCTCGTACAGCACATCCCGAACGCAGTAAATATTGGTGGGACTGATGCATGGACTCCCAACTTTGAACGGCTCCTGACCCTTCATCCGGATCTCATTATCCTCTATACTCAGGATATTTACAGGCCCAAGAACTACGATCTAATGAACGATGCAAACCTGACGATGATGCATCTCGATGCATTTTTTATACCCGAACTTCCCCGGGAAGCGCGGATGATGGGGAAGGTTCTCGGTAAGGAAGAGCGGGCAGAAAAATATGCACAATATATTGAACACTATCTCGATCTCATCAACTCGCGGCTGGCAAATAGATCATCCACGCACCCCTCGCGGGTGTATATGGAAATGTACCATGACTACTCGGCGCAGGGGAACAATACCCAGGGGGACTCGATCCTGACACTGCTTCACGCGGATAACATTGCACACAACATGGATCTCTTCCCGGTCGTGAGCCAGGAATGGGTTGTATCAGAGAACCCCGATGTGATTGTCAAATGGGTCTCTTCATCGAGCACAACACCGATTGAGCAGGTTTACAACAATACCATAACCCGCCCGGGCTTGTCCGGCACTTCCGCTGTCAGGAACCATCGGGTGTATGTGATAAGTGGCGATGTTATTTCAAGCCCCCGGGGGATTGCCGGTCTGATGTATCTGGCAAAGGCTCTCCACCCGGATGAATTTTCTGATATTGACCCGGATCAGATCCTTAAGGATTATGCAGAAGAATTCCATCCGGACGCCGACCAGATAGCAACATATTATCCGGCACTTCCCGGAGATATAACCGGAAAAAACAGAAGGTAACGATGAGTAATGCGGGAGTATTATCAGAGGGATGAACCCGGCAGTATCATTTTTTTTAATAAAGGGAGAAGATCTTTTATAAGATAATTGGTGAGGGGAGTTTAGTCGGATCCCTTGGAAGAAATAATAGAATCCGCCAGCTTCTCTACAGCCCGGAAGTACCCGCACTCAGTTCCCATGGCAGCCACCGTGACGCACTTCGCCTCGCTCTCCTGCACAACCGGGTCGCGGGGAATCCGGGCCACGATCACCGTCCCGCACTCTTTTGCGAGATCCGACACAAGCTGATCCTCATTTACAACGTTCCTGCTGTTCTGGATGATCCCGTAGAGATGTGCGTAACCCATCGAGCTGAACTGCGATACGGCGGTTACGATATTCGTTGCCGCGTACATGCTCATCATCTCACCGGAAGTGACAATATAGACCTCGCGGGCGTATCCCTTCCGCAGCGGCATGGCAAAACCCCCACAGACTACATCCCCCAGCACATCGTAAAGGACAAAATCCGGCTTGATTGTCTCGAATGCCTGCAGCTTGTCCAGTAATTCAAATGCAGAAATGATCCCCCGACCGGCACATCCGACCCCCGGTGTTGGGCCGCCGCATTCGGCGCAGATGATCCCGCAGTCACCCGTCGTCACCAGTTCATCAAGGAGGATGTCTTTTCTGCCGGAAGAGATGATCTCCAGGATCGGTCGGATCTTCTTTCCCCCGGTCAGCATCCGGGTTGAATCCGCCTTCGGGTCGCACCCGATCTGCATCACACGGTATCCCTGCTTTGCCAACATGACCGAGAGATTGGAGGTTGTAGTCGATTTCCCGATTCCTCCTTTCCCGTAAAGGGCTATTCTTCTCATACAGTGAACACCTCCTTGTGGGCGCTTGCCTCATTCACGAGCAACTGGGTCAGGTACGCATACCCACGGAACCCAACAAACGGCATCCCATCATAGAGAGTCAGGATATCCGGTGTCGGTGAGGCCGCATGGATCCGGATCGGGACGGTTTTCCCGATTTTCATGTGGTAGGTATTCCCGAAAAGGACCTGCGGGTTACGGTCCCTGATAATTTCAGCAAACCGGTTATCAGCAGGATTAACGAATACATCGGAAATGCCCATTTTTCCGAAAACCCCCGGATAATCCGGATTGCAGGGAGTCTCCGGCAGAATCACTGCAGATACTTGGAGGCCCCAATCTTCCGTTACAATAGAAGCAAGACCGAAGGCATACTCGTACGGACAGGCAATCACTGCCGAGAAATGCTCGTACGGCTGGATCCGGGAGAAGACTTCCGGGAGAGCGAATGCGTACCTGGCGATCTCACCGGCTGCCATTGTTTCAGGATAGGGTAGCCCGAGCAGATTCGAGACTTCGCGGATCCACCGTACCGTGCCCCGGATACCCATTGGGAGACCGTAATGATATTGTTGCCCGCAAAGGTCCCGGATATGTTTTCCGACCGGGAGCATCATGTCGCGGGTTACAAGGTTCAGCTGTGCTGAGGGGATCGCGGAAATTTCGGCTGTTGCACACCCTTTTGGAAAAACAGTCCGGACTGTTATCCCCATAAGGTCAAGCATGCGCCGGATTTCTGCGATATCGGAAGCAGTATTGAACGCTTCACCGGTTGGCCCGAGGATATTGACAGTATTTTGCCGGGGACGTACTCCCTTCCGTTCCATAAACGTATCGATGAGTGCCCGGCTTCCCTCTTCGATCCCAGAAAAGAATGTCCCGCGGAATCCACCTGACGCGAAGGGAATGAGACGGGCAGATACTTCCGGCTGTACCTTCCGGCAGAACCCTTCTATGTCAAGCCCAATGACCGCAGTTATTGCCGTTGCAACGACCGCGATCGCTGCAGGGTTGAACTTCTTGTCCACCCACCGGACTGCATCGGCAAGACGGACGTCGGACCCCATGACAATATCGTTCTCGTCCACTCCGCTGGAAAAGATCCTGCCATGTATCGATTCCCGGTTCATGGCATGGAAGCTCAACTGGGTATAGGTCATAGTCCCCGGGGCCCCATGCTCTACTATGATGCAGTCTTTGACTCCGGTTATTGTGCGTATCACCCCGAAATAATCGGTTGCCTCCGGAAGCCCCTCCGTAATGACTTTCATATAAGACCCACCTTTTCCCGCATCTGCTCCCTGAGTTCAAGTGTGGAACATCCGGGTTTTTCATTCAGGAGCGTATCAAGAATCCGGACTGCGGCCTCAAACCCGTTCATGTGCGGCCGTAATATCACGTTACGGTGTTTCACCCCATACCTGGCACAGAATGGAGCTTCCGGCCCCCCGAATGCGAGAAAATAATCCGGCCGGAAACGGGCAATGCACTCATCCAGCGGATGCCATGAGAGGTTCCGTACAACCTGCGTGTTTTCCGATAATGCGGAGAGGTTCCGGGCATCTGCCTTGTCATCCTCGTTCAGCTCATTGGTGCCGATGACCCGGATATCCATCCCAGCCATGTGAAGCAGGAGCGCCAGGTCAAACACCCTCCCGGAATTTAGCGAAAGGATAATCGAGGTATTCCGGAGTTTTTCCTGAGCGGTGGCAATCGCTTCCGTGAGACTCACATACGATGATAGCACAACAGGCATCAGATCCACACCAAGGAATATACCGAGCTCCCGGTACCGGGTAAGGATCGCATCCGGTGAATATACCGGATCGAACCGGAAATACGGGATCCCGAACTCTGCCTTCATCCGCTCGGCAAGCACACCGGAGTGACGGTTCGTGACAATGTTGAACTCCGCTTTCGGGGCTTCACGCAGAAGGTTCAGGTCGCAACGGGAAGGGAAAACCACATTGATCCGAAATCCTGCGGTTGTCAGGATCCGAGCAAGTTCCGTGGCCGGGAACTCGCTGGCGTTCGAGCCGATGATATTAACGGATCCCTTGATCCGTTCTGCGGAAGGGGTCATAAGGTCCATAAACGCGGCCATGGTATACTCAAGCCCCTTCCGGGTCGTGATATCTGTGAAGTTTTCGGTTTTGATAAACAGGACCGGGATCCGGACATTCGTCCGGACCTGCCGCACAACAGCCTCGATGTCCTCACCGACAATCTCAGGGAGGCAGGATGTGACAACGAATAGGACATCGGGGTGGTTCCTTTCTGCAACATCCATGAGGGCCTGACGGATTTTATCCGCTGCCCCGTGGATGATATCGTCTTCCTCATACAGCAGGAATACAAGGTTGTTTTCGATATCCATGGAGGAATGTTCCCAGTGGGAGACCATCAGCCGGGCATTATGCGCACAGAGTGCCGGCGCAATCATCACAGCACAGGCCCGCCGGATGGAGGGGAGGATCAGGCTCACAGTAAAAAAACCGCAGCCGAGTCCGGGAAATATGGGATCGGTATTGTCCAGTTCTTTATCGTATTCAACCAGTTCCGATAATGGGATCATTACCGGCAAATCAGGAGTGTTTTCTCTCATCAGGGAACCTCTCAGGGAAACATTGGAAAGACAGTGCTCGCATCAGGAATGCCGTGAGAGCTGCCGGAAGACCGGTTCGTCAGTTTATAGAATTACATAGCCACTTTTGTTATTTTAATTACATGTTTTTACACCAATTAGATCAATTTATTTTTTTGTTAGCAGTTAGTATGAAATTTAATAAGTTATTTAATATTACACAAGAGAGTACCAGATGACATAAGAGCATCTGGCATTACCTTGTCCCACAGGGTACTCCTGAAAAATTCAAATGCTCTGTGTGGAGATCTGGTATCTTATGAAAATAACCTCGATCATGTGGGTGGCATATTCTTCCCTCCTGAAACGGTCGCTGGATCGTGCAGGTGTTGAATACACCTTATTTCCCACGCGTCTTCTGGAAGAAAAGCCGGAGAAAGTAGATGAGGCACTCGCGGCTATGCGAGAATCTGATGTGATTTTGTTATACCACACGTCAGAATTTTTCTGGGAGAGAATAGATAAGGAGCTCAAGGAGATTGGAAAAACGGTTCCAGTCATCTCCCTGAGCCATGATCCGGCATTCTGGATCCACTCAACTGTGAAACCGGAAGTTGTGATTAGCTGTCAACAATATCTCAATTTTAATGGCGAGGAAAATTTTAACAATCTCCTGAATTTTATCAGGAACCGTGTATTGCAGGAAGACGCGCCGATACTCCCTCCTGCAGAGGTACCTTGGGAGGGGATTTATCACCCCGAATCAGACCGGGCATTTTGCAATACTGAAGAATATCTTTCTTGGTACTCATCCCGTAGTCACCGGGATGCACCATGGGCGGCAGTCCTGTTCTCCCGGACCTGGTGGGCAGCAGGTAATACATCGATTGAAGATTGTTTAATTCGAAATCTTGAACGGGAAGGCATCAATGTCATACCGGTTTTCAGTTATTCAATACGGGATGATACCCTGGGAGCAAAAGGAGTGGCAGCAGCTATCAGCCAGTTCTTGGTGAAGGATGGAAAACCCCGCGTGGATGCGGTCATTAAATTAATTTCATTTCTTATTGGATCATCCCACGGTGAGAACTATTTCGGGAAGACTTCCATCAGTTCCGGTGTAGACCTCCTGACACAACTCAACATCCCGGTATTCCAGCCAATCGTATCCTCATACCAGTCTCTTGATCAATGGAGGGAGGGGACGGGTTTGACTGTCGATATTGGGTGGGCTGTCGCGATGCCGGAATTCGACGGGGTTATCGAACCGATATACATTGGAGCTAGTAACAATCTTTCAGATGGTGAGAACCCGAGGGTTCCCCTTGATGAACGGTGCCGGAAGGTTACGGAACGGGTGAAGGAGTGGATCTTACTGGCCAGAAAACCTATTTCTCAACGAAAAGTTGCTTTCATCCTCAACAATAATCCATGTGCCAATGCTGAAGCAAATGTCGGATCGGCTGCACATCTGGATTCGCTGGAAAGCGTTGCCCGGATCCTCCAGCAGATGAAATGTGCCGGATATGATGTGACACCCCCGGAATCCGGCAAGGAACTGATTGAAACCATCATGGGGAGAAAAGCAATCTCCGAATTCCGGTGGACAACCGTTGAGGATATTGTAGCAAAAGGGGGTGTCCTCATGCAGATGGAGATGCCGGATTATATCAAGTTCTTTTCAACACTTCCACCAGCAGTACAGGAGCGGGTAAACTCAACCTGGGGTGAAGCCCCGGGCCTCGGGATGGTGTATAATAACAAACTCCTCATCACCGGGGTTTCGTTCGGAAATGCAACGGTCCAGGTCCAGCCCAAACGTGGATGTTACGGTGCCCGGTGCGATGGCGAAGTATGTAAAATTCTTCATGATCCATTGTGTCCTCCCCCACACCAGTACCTTGCAACCTATTACTGGATACACAAGATCTATGGCGCCGATGTTGTCGTTCATGTGGGTGTTCACGGCAACCTCGAATTCCTGCCCGGGAAAGGAGTGGGTCTGTCTGATACCTGTTTCCCCGATGTGGCAATCAGCACCATCCCCCACCTGTACATCTATAATGCAGACAATCCGCACGAGGGGACGATAGCAAAACGGCGGGGTTATGCAACCCTTGTGGATCATATGCAGACCGTCATGATGCAGGGAGGATTATACGAAGGACTCGAAGAACTGGATGTCCTGCTGAACCAGTACGAAACAGCAAAGAGCGACCCGGCACGTGCTCATGCTCTCAAGCACCTTATCATGGAAGCAGTTGCTGCGGTCAATCTGGATAAGGAGATCCGCCTTACTCATGAAATGCCCCTTCCCGAAGTTGTCAGCAAAGCCCATGAAGCCCTCTCCCGGATCCGGAATACACATATCCCCCAAGGGATGCATATTTTCGGGCAAGTCCCTGAGGGAGAGAAGCGCATTGAGTTCATCAATTCAATCATCCGCTTCGATTCCGGTGAACCGTCAACACGGCGAATCATTGCTACC
This sequence comes from uncultured Methanoregula sp., assembly GCA_964592875.1. Lineage (GTDB taxonomy): Archaea > Halobacteriota > Methanomicrobia > Methanomicrobiales > Methanospirillaceae > Methanoregula. The sequence continues at coordinate 136,207 of CAZQGG010000002.1, read as the reverse complement.
ATCATGGGATTGGACCTGACCGACCTCATGGCAAACCCCGGTTACTTCTCTGAGACCTATGGTATATCCAACGGGGCACTGCTTGAAAAACTCGAAGAACGGTTGAAAGTATTTATTAGATCCATCCTCCAAAATCCTAAAAACCCGTATTCTGAAATATTCAACCTGCCGGTTCATGACCAGCAGGCTCGCGAACTTGACCGCATCCGGGAGAGAATTCAAGATATCAATGAGAGGATAGACAAATCCTACGAGATCGATTCCCTGCTCAATGGTTTCAATGGGGGTTATATTCCTGCAGGGCCCTCCGGGGTGATCTCACGCGGACACGAAGATGTCCTCCCCACCGGCAGGAATTTCTATTCTCTCGATCCCTACAGCGTTCCGACAAAAGCTGCCTGGAAAGTCGGGCAGCGTCTGGCGGCAGCACTCATAAAAAAATTTGAAACTGATGAGGGGAGATTACCGGAGAATGTTGCCTTTTACTGGATGAGCCAGGACATTGTGGTTGCACACGGGGAAATGTTTGCCCAGTTCTTTGCCTTAATTGGTGTCGAGCCTGTATGGCTCTCGAATGGACAGGTAAAGTCATTTTCAATCACACCTCTTGAAAAACTCGGCCGCCCACGGATTGATATCACGATACGGACAGCCGGAACGCTGCGTGATCTCTTTCCCAATTGTTACGAACTGGTGGATGAAGCTATACAAGCTGTCGCAGCTCTTGAGGAGCCTGCAGACCAGAATTACGTGCGGAAGCACACCCTGAATTCCATGCAGGAAGATGGCGGGACATGGCGGGATGCAACATTGAGGATTTTTTCTGCACGCCCGGGAACCTACCACAATGGTGTTGAATTATCCGTCTATGCAAGTTCATGGAAGGAGGAAATCGATCTCGCTGATATTTTTGTGGCTTTCAGTGGTTATGCCTATGGCAAGGATGTCCGCGGAAAGGTTGCCCACGAACAATTCGCTGCCAGTCTTTCAACGGTCGATGCCACATTCAACAAAGTCCATGATGATGAATACGATTTGCTTAGCTGCTGTTGTTATTTTGGAACCCTGGGGGGTATGACCGCTGCAGCCCGTCATTATTCCGGCAAGGATGTGAAACCGTACTATGGTGATACCCGCGAGCCGGAACAGGTCGAGGTCCGGGATCTCGCCGATGAACTCCGTCGGGTTGTCCGTACCAAACTCCTTAACCCGAAATGGATCGACGGGATGAAGGAGCACGGGTACAAAGGTGCTGCCGACATCATGAAACGGGTTGTCCGGGTTTACGGCTGGGAGGCAGCCACACAGGAAGTCGACGACTGGATCTTTAACGATATTGCTGAAACGTTCGTCAATGATGCCGAGATGCGGGAGTTCTTTGAACAGAATAACCCGTTTGCTCTTGAGGAAATAGCCCGCCGGCTGATTGAGGCGGAGCAGCGTGGGCTCTGGGATGCTGACGAGCAGGTGCTGGAAGACCTGAAGAACAACTACCTCCAGATCGAATCCTGGATGGAAGATCAGGTCGGAGAAGGCGATTACCAGGGAGGAAGTGTGGATATCTTCACGCAGGAAGATATTGCGGCATGGGGTGACTCGAACAAGGATATTATGGCAAAAGTGAGGGAGAAGCACCCACGACCTGCAGGGAGTACCGGGAAGACCCCATAATTTTTTATGGCTTCTATAATTCTTGACCGGTTGACCCGGACATTTGGTGAACTCAGGGCCGTTGACGATGTCTCTCTGAATATAATGGAGGGGGAGCTCTTCGGCCTTCTCGGACCGAATGGTGCGGGGAAGACCACGATCATCAACATGCTCATTACCCTGCTCCAGCCTACCTCGGGAACCGCAACGATAGGGGGATTTAACATACGGGAAGACCCGGACAACATACGGAGGAGCATTGGTATTGTCTTTCAAGATCCTTCCCTGGATAAGGACCTGACTGGCCGGGAAAATCTTGATTTCCATGCCATGATGTACGGGATGTCAGCGGATCTCAGGAAACAACGGATTGACGAGGTTCTTGATCTTGTTGACCTCACGAATAAAGCGGACATGCTTGTCGAACACTATTCCGGGGGGATGAAACGCCGCCTTGAAATTGCACGGGGCCTTGTTCACAATCCCCGTATCCTCTTCCTTGATGAACCAACCCTTGGCCTTGATGCGCAGACCCGGAGAAAAATCTGGGAATATATTCGCAACCTTAACCGAAAGTACGGAATTACCGTTGTCCTCACAACGCACTATATGGAGGAGGCTGATCATCTCTGCGACCGGATTGCCATCATCGATCAGGGAAAAATAATTGCCCTGGACACTCCCCAGCATCTGAAATCCGCACTTATGGGTGACCGGATCATCCTTGAAGCGGATGATGTGACTCTTGAACCGGCCCTGGATGTGATCAAAGAGTATCCGGGGATTGCACGTGTAGAAACCGATCGTACAATAATCACCATACATATGACCGATGCGGAACAGCATCTTCCCCGGATTATTGCCCGGGTATCAGATCGGGGCATTGAACTGAGATCCGCATCGATCATAAAACCCAGCCTGGAGGAAGTGTTCATCCGGTATACCGGTTCGAAAATCCGCGAAGAAAAAGGATCATTCTCAGATAAGGTCCGTTCCATAACGCTCAGGAGGACCCGCTCGTGATCCAACCGTTTGCGGTCTATGTCCTCTGGCTGCGGGAAATGATCAAATTTTTCCGGTCGAAGTTTCGCATTATCGGAGCGATCGCGATGCCCCTGTTTATGCTGGTGTTTATGGGCTTTGGGTTCCGGCGGGTGGATGTGCCGGGACTTCCAGAAGGAATCTCCTACCTCCAGTATTTTGTCCCGGGCATCCTTGGGATGACGCTGCTCTTTACCGGCGCAACGGTAGGCATGGTTGTTTTGATGGATCGCCAGTTTGGATTTCTCAAAGAGGTCATGGTGACCCCGGCGAGCCGGGTCTCTATCGTGCTCGGGAGAATAGCCGGTGGCGTGTCAACATCTCTCATCCAGGCGCTTGTGATACTGATGATCTCCCTGTTCATGGGTTTTTCTGTTTCCGGTTTCCTGCAGGGTATTGCCGCATTTGTTGTTATGTTCCTGATATCTGTAATTTTCATCAGTATGGGCCTCATCCTCTCATCCCGCCTGCGGGATGTCCATGATTACAACAATATCATGAACTTCATGATCTTTCCCCTCTTCCTCATGTCAGGAGCATTATTCCCACTCCAGAATCTTCCGGAAGCGATCAGGATCTTCTCCTACATAAATCCCCTTACGTACGGTGTTGATGCACTCAGGGGTTTACTCATCGGGGTCTCGGCATTCCCCCTGATTCTTGATCTGGGAATCCTTGTAGTTACTTCAGTAATAATGATTGTAATTGCAGCATTCGCATTCAAAACCGGCGATGCCATATAATTGGATACAATTTTTTTTAAAGAACTCTTGGCTTTTTTTTGTAGACAACAATGGCGCTCAAAGAGTCCGGGATTTTTAATCTTTGTTTTCTTGTCAAAACGAGGAGTCTGCCCTCTCACTTATCTTCATGATCTCCCCCGGAAACACCCCATCTCCCTTGGTTTAGTCAATTCCCAACCCACATCATCCCCCGATCCGCGCGGTAATTAGCGCTATTTACGGATTTACCGGGCCCTGCAATAGCCCCGGATCACCAGATCCGGCCACATTGCGCAGGAACCGGAATACGTAGTCCCTTTTTTTCGTGAATTAGTCGCTCAAAAGAGGTATATTACGGTCACGGACCCCAGCCACCAGGAAATTCTCCGTCGGAGAATAATCCCCTCGGGGGAGAAGAGAGCATGTCAAAAATGACTCTGGGTATCCCTTCAGTGAGGGATTCCGTGCATCCATTACCTCGATCCCGTAAACGCAAATCTATCCCGACCGCTTCACGGACATCGACCCGGACGCCCCATCTAACGGAAAACCGTTTCTTTTCGTTGAGAGTAAAGTAGTATACCCATGCCCCAACAGAATTTTGTTGATCTCAAGTAAGAACTTAAAGTTCTCAATGAACGGCATGCAACAGACACGCTCACGAAACGGGCTGTGTTCAAAGGACAGTTCAGATCCAATTAGAGATCCGGACCCTGGTTTCCCCATTTTCCCTTTCCCCCAGCCCGATCCGGCATCCGTTCAGCCCCGGAATTAGCGATATATTACGGATTATTCCGGCCCTAAATCAGGCCCTTATACCTTGATCCGGGAATTTTAAGCAGGAACCGGAATAATTAGTCCCACTTTTTCAGGAAATAGTCCCAAAAAACCGGGGTATTCCGGTCTTCCCCCGATCCATCAGGGGGATTCACCGTCGGAGGGGTTTGTAAAACCCCGAAGAGGATACGGGGGCATTCCCCGGGGTGCCCGTCGGCAGGAGTGAGGTATACCGTCACCCGGAAGTACCGGTTCCCGTTCCCCCGGGTAGCAGATTGGCACGGTCCTTTGGACCGGCCTCCCGTTTTGGATCAGCCTGCTGCCCGGGCACAGGGGCCGGCAAGCCGTCACGATCGATCTCGGTGAGACCGGACGCTCCGATCCGGAAGAAGCGGTACGTTCCGTACTTGGTATAGATCCAGAGCTCTAGCAGGATCTGGGCCGATGCCGGAACCATGCGGAGGTCTCCGATAAGGGACCGGCACTCGTGCTCGATCTCCGCGATCGTTGCCGTGATCCGGTCCATGCGCCGCGCCTTGATGAAGATGATGTGGGTCGCGGTCCGGACCATCAGGTCGCAGAAACTCTCCATGCCGTACACGATCCGCATCGTGCACCCGCGGGTCCGTGCGATCGCAACGGCATTGTCAATGCCCCGTGTCGCGGGCCGTCCCCGGTTCATGGCCGGGCCCCCAACAGATCCTGCCATCCTTCATGTCCGTACGCTGCACGGCCGGTTCCGGCCCGGCACATCTGCGGTTGGTTCTTTCGTTCCTGCATGGTGTTCAAATTCCCGACCGGTACCCTGAGTTCACGGGAACCCGGCCCGTTCTCTGTATCGTTGCGCCCGGCATCATCTTCCGGCAGCACTCAGCTGGCGGGATGATCCGGAACAATCCGGAAATTATTTTTTTATATTGTTATTAATAAAATACTAGGATGCTACTGGTTATGCTATGCTCCGAAGCGCGAACGGGGATTGGGACAATGTTCCGGATGGCAATCTGGAGCGATTTTCAACGTCTTCGCTTCTGCACCCGGCTATTCCCTAGAGGTAAAAAGGTAGACGTCCCGGGGGCAATCCGATGCTCATTCTTCGCATGGAGATGGATGTGGCCCCGGTCGCGAGCGTCGCAACCTCTCCCGCGATCAAGTGCTGCCCCGTTCAATGTCTCCGTCACCGACACCTCAACAAATGGTCCGACCGCAGGGTACTGGGAGTTCTCTTGGTAATGTGATGCGGGAGAAAGCCGGTTTTGATTGTCAGGCACTCAAAGGGATCTTATTGAGTTATCCCCAAAATAAAAACCGGGCGGCGGCCGCCCGCTCACGGGTACACCATCATCGTCCCGTTCGTCCCGGACACATACCGCCCGGCATACGCATCAAGCATTGCCCGCGGGTGCATATCCCTGAAGTCATCCGGGTGGAGAAGCTGTGCAGCGTAGACAAGGCCGATATAGGCCCGGGGCCCGTACTCGACATCGTTGGCAAAGAGATACACGCGGTCGTTCTTCACGGCCGGGATCGTATCCCAGCCCATCCGGCTCTTCAGCAACGCAAGAATTTCCGGGAACGGTTTCTGGTTGCTTGACGAGATCACCTTGAAGATAAAGTCCGGCTTCCGGGCAACAACCCATTCCGTGCTGATCTTTGCAGACGATGTCGTAATATCCGAAGCAATATTTTTTCCTCCGGCAAGGGTCAGCTGTTCATCCGATCCGGACCCTGGCCCGGAGACCGTGAAATCCGTGTACGATTCAGAATACACTGCAGGATACTGATCTGCGGGGATTTTTTTAACCCGGCCAGTCACTTCCGCGACAGTATCCTCCACAAGCCGGGCATAGACTTCCGCCTCATTCGACCTTCCGGTTAGTGTGCCCAGCGAACGTGCATCACTGGCGAGCGTTGAGAGCCGGAAACAATCGAGATAAACAACCGTAATATTTGCCGCAGCAAGCTGGTCCATGTTCTTGGGTTTTGAACTCGCATATGCGATCACGACATCCGGGTGCAGGGCCAGGATCTTCTCGACATTGGGAATCTGCCAGTCGCCGATGTTCTCTGCCAGTGGGATCCTGTCCATGATATACGATACATTGGTTGTAGACTGGGTAACTCCCACAATCATGTCCTGTGCGCCAATGGCAATCATCATCTCGGCCGCATTACTGTTTGCCGCAATGATCCGTTGCGGATGGCAGGGAAGGGTGACCAGCGATCCATCGGTCTGGGTGATGGTGAGGGGCGTACAGGATTCTGTTGTTAACCCGGGTGTTATATCTGATGTACCGTTCACATCCATTGGAGCCGATGCTAAATGATCAGTACCGGGAGAGGGACTCGTACACCCTGCACCCAGAACCAAGCTGATAAGCAGGATGAAAAGAATACTCCCAGCCCAGATATTTGCATTCACACGGTCACCTTGCGGAACACATGCATGCAGACTCCGAGCACGAGCGCACCCAGTACGGCAAGAAGCCCAATTTGGAACAGGGGGATGGCGCTGGATCCGATCGACCGTACCGCATCAATGGCAAAACTCAAAGGGTTGACTATTGCTATTGCCCGCAGCCACGAAGGCATCACATCGTACGGCATCAGGGCGCTGGATGTAAAGAACAACGGCATGGTGATCATGGAAGTGACTGCTGCAAGCGTATCGTGCTCTCCTATATACAGGGCAATCGTTGTTGCCAGAGCTGACATCAGAACCCCGAACAGGATCAGGATCAGATAAATCATCCCGTATTCTGCCAGCGAATGAATCGTCGCACCGATCAGGATGGAAAGAATGAGAATGATCGTTGCCTGCATCACACCCCGTATAGTAATGAACAGGATTTTGCCGAAGAGGATGCTCTCCCGGGGCGAAGGGAGTACCAGGAACTTGTTCAGGAATCCCAGGATCTTGTCGAACATTAAAAGACCCCCACCTGCGAGGGAGGAGGAGAGCATAGTCATAACAAGAATGCCCGGGGTGATGAAATCCAGATAATTACCGGTAAATTGAACCGGCAATGCGAGGCCGACGAAGATCAGCCATGCAGCGGGCATGACCATCATGGATACAACAGAAAGCTTGCTGCGGAGCCACTTGATCATGTCACGTTCCATGTAATACCAGATAGTTTTCATTTAGTGCCTCCGGTGAAGCATCATCCGGAACTGATGGTCATCGAAATTATGAGGTTCCTCATGACTCCCGACAGCATCGATGAACACATCATCGAGCGTTGGTTCGCGAAGGGAAAGGGAATGGACTTTCATACCATTATCGGACAGGATCTTTGCGAGTAATGGGAGTGCTTCCTTACCGTTTTCCGCGGTAAAGGTGATCTCATCATCATTCTGCCCCACAAAGCGGACACCTTCGATGAGAACGGCAACATACGTACCAGAGATCTTTGCGGTAATCACGTCTTTCATCAGCTTGGATTTCAATGCGGAGGGGGAGTCGAGGGCAACGATCTTTCCTTTGCTGATGATGCCGACACGGTCGCAATACTGGTCCGCTTCGTCCATGTAATGTGTGGTGACGAAGATCGTCATGCCTTTGTTCCGGAGTTTCGCGATATGTTCCCAGATCTTCTTTCGTGCAGCAACATCGAGACCGATGGTGGGCTCATCGAGGAAGAGTACTTCCGGCTGGTGCACGAGCGCCTGGGCAAGTTCAAGCCTGCGTCGCATGCCCCCGGAATAGGTCTTCACGAGATCGTCACCCCGTTCGGACAACTCCAGGATGGCGAGCATCTCATCGGACTTGTCCTTGGGATTTTGTACCCCGTAGAGTTTAGCAAAGAACATGACGTTTTCACGGCCGGTGAGTTTGATGTCAACCGCCATATCCTGGGGAACATAGCTGAGTTTCTTCCTGACCTGCTCTCCCTCCCGGACAACATCGTATCCGCACACCGTGGCACTGCCTTCGGTCTGGTGCAGGAGGGTGGTCAGCATCATTACGGTCGTGGTCTTACCGGACCCATTGGGTCCGACCAGGGCAAAGATCTCGTTGTTCACCGAGAGCGAGAGATGGTCCACTGCACAGAGCTTGTCATAGTATTTGGTCAGGTTCGTTGTCTCAATTGCATTCATGATCGTGTCATCCAGTAATTGATCGGTATTTTTAGTCCCGCTTGGGGCGGTGCTGCACTTTTGCCAGTAACTCTTCCATAGGAGCCCCCCATGCAGCGATATCCTGAGAAGTCATGATATCGATACTGCCACCCTGGAAGTCACCTTCTGTGACCTGGTCTTCCATCCAGGACTCAATTTCAAGGTAATTGTTCTTGAGATCCTCAAGCACCTGCTCATTGGCATCCCAGAGTCCGCGCTGTTCGGCTTCGAGCAACCGTCGTGCAATTTCTTCAAGCGCGAACGGGTTGTTCTGTTCAAAGAACTCCCGCATCTCGTCATCGTTGACAAATGTGGTCGCAATATCATCGAAGATCCAGTCATCGACCTCCTGAGTCGATGCTTCCCACCCGTAGACACGGGTGATGCGCTTCATAATGTCAGATGCACCTTTGTACCCGTGCTCTTTCATCCCCTCGATCCATTTCGGGTTGAGGAGTTTTGTCCGGACAACGCGGCGGATCTCGTCGGCAAGATCCCGGACTTCGACATGTTCGGGCTCGCGGGTATCCCCGTAATATGCCTTTACATCTTTACCGGAATACTGCCGTGCAGCAACGGTTAACCCTCCGTGGTTGCCGAAGTAACAACAGCAGCCAAGAAGGTCTTTTTCATCGGTGAATACCTTGTTGAATGTGAGCGAGACGGTTGCAAGACTGCTTGCCATCTGTGCGTGGGCGTTTTTGCCGGGAATACCCCTGCCATACCCGTACCCGTTGAAAGAGACAAATATATCAGCGAGGTCCTTCTCATCCTTCCACGAGCTGGCGAGGACCGCCAGGTTGACGCCGCTTGAATAGGTTCCCGGCTGGGCAGAGAAGATCCGGATCGTGGCATCACGCCATGAACTGTCGTTCTCCTCCATGCTCTTTTTACTATGCTTCCGCACGAAGTTCATCTCTGGCGGTTCATCAAGGGCTGCAACCGCACCAATGGCATCGTCCAGAAGATCGATCCGGGTGCTGAAATTATCGCGGATGATTCCCGAGCACCGGATCGTCAGGTCAATACGGGGGCGGACGAGTTTTTCAAGCGGGGTAATAGTGAAGGACTCCACCCTCCCGTTCCCGCTCCAGACCGGTTCGACACCGAGAAGAGCGAACATCTCTGCCATCATCTCCCCGTCGGAATACATTAGATCGCCGGACATCCAGTGGAAGGCAACATTCTCCGGAACCGTTCCCTCTTCCTTGATGTATTTAGCCACCATCGCTTCCGCAAGGCGCTGGCCGACCCGCCAGGCAGAACGTGTCGGCACGCGATTGGGGTCGAGCGAGTAAAAATTCCTACCGGTCGGGAGGATCTCTTCCTGGCCCCGGGTGATGATGCCACTCGGGCCTGCCGGGATATACCCACCGGAGAACCCATTCAGGAGCGATCCAATCTCGTCTGTATCATCGATCCTCCGGTTGATATCGCGGATCCGTGTTGCGATGGCAGTCAGTATCTTTTTTTCTGCCTCGTCAGGTTCACGGCCGAAGATCTCCGCACAGGGAATACTGCCGCCTAGGAGCACTGCGGCAACATAATTTTTTATACTCTCATTGATCCGCTCCAACAGCGCCCCGTTTGCAAGGCCGTATTTCTCTGAGACCTGCTCCTGGTGGGCAAGGAGATCCCCGAGATTGAGCCCGAGCATCGATGCCGCCAGGTGCCGCATCGATCCTTCTGCCGCATCGAAGCGGATGATCGACCGTATCATGTCGGCCCGCTTGTCGTCTTCGGGACGCTCCCCGAAGATATGCTGGCCACGCTGGATCTGCGTGTTCCGGATCCGGGACAGGGCCTCATGAGCTTTTGTCACCAGTTCTTCGAGCGGTGTATCGTGAGTAACGTGCATGTCCTTGTCAAGATTGGCTGCAACAACGGCATCCCGAATCAGGTGCTGGAGGGCATGGGCACGCGAAGGATCGGTACGGGCAGTTTCATATTCCCCGAGAAACCGGTCGAGTTCGATAAGTTCATCGTAGAGTTCCCCCTGCGTCATGACGGTCTGCATATGGTCAATGAGTACGGCATGACTCCTCCGCTTGGCAACTGTCCCCTCGGCAGGGTTGTCAGCATTGTAGATATAGAGGTGGGGGGCATCCCCAATCCCGATATCCGGGAAACAGTCCTGGGACATGCCGGCACCCTTGCCCGGGAGGAACTCAAGGTTCCCGTGGGTACCGACATGGACAATGACATCAGCACCGAATACGTCCGTGAGATACCGGTAGGTTGCAATATACTGGTAGGGGGGCGGGCATTCAGGATCGTGCAGGATCTTGCAGACTTCCCCATCGCAGCGGGCTCCGTAACATCCACGTTTCGGCTGGACGCAGACAACAGCGTTGCCCCACGTGACCCCGGTGATGACAATTTTTCCTTCATGCACCATGCTTTTTCCGGGGGCATCACCCCAAGTCTGGCGGATTCGTTCCCGGATTTTAGGGGTGAGATCGGACAGGAGCGGTTCGTACTCTGATGGGCTCAAGAGCGCAAGTGCTCCGCCTTTTGCTATAATATCGGGAACCGTGGTCCACCGGAACTCCGACATGGCTTTTCGTTCGAGGATGGTAGTGATAAGTTCCTTCCCGTCCGCCGGAGGGGTGATGGAATACCCGGCCTGTTGCATGCGCTGGAGGATGCGTGCAACGCTCTCCAGTGTGTCCAGCTGCGCGGCTCCCCCGATACTGGCGTCAGCATTGGCACAGGGATTATTATTGAGAACGAACGCAACTTTCCGCTCGTTCTTTGGTTTGGCTGAAAGGGCAATCCAGTTCCTGACCCTGTGAGCAATCTTTTTGGAGCGATCTGGTACCGGCACCCGCTCCTGGTCATCCTGATCCCCGACAGCGCTGGAACCAAGGAAGATCGGTTCAATCACACCTTCAAATTCCGGCAGGGCAATGGAAAAGCCGACATCATCGCCAAGACCAATGGATACTCTCCACTGGCTTACAGTCATGCGGGGAGAAATTACCGGCTGGAAGACCGGGATATTGAGGGACGTGAGCAGGTCTATTCCCGCCCGTGCCGGCTCACTACCATAATAATCTCCCCGGGCTGCACCAAGGAGGAACGGGGTGAGTTTGATGATGGCTCCGACACGGGGCTTGCCATTGTCCACCAGATATTGTACAACAACATCAGCCATCCCCTGGGCGCCCAGTGAATCGTCGCGGACGGAGTAGGTGAAGACCGGTACGACATTGAGTCCTTCGGCCTCGAGGTCGCGCACCAGCAGCGTCTCGATCTCAAGCGCGCCGGAAGCCCATGCCATGCGGGGGAAGAGAATGCCAACAAACGGTGAATCGCCCCGGCTACGGCCTGCATGCCAGTCAAGATATTCGGTGATGGAAAGAAAGTGGGATGGTGCGTCAGGATGCCAGATGCCCTCCCAGGGGAGGTCCTGCGGGGGAATGACATCGACAGTATGTCCCAGGAGCTCCCGTTCGAGATAGCGGATGAGGTTGAGCATATTTCCCTCACCGTTGTTCGTGAGATATGCAAACGAGGTGATTGCGATGAGGGGAGGGACATTGGTCATTCCCCAGAGCGTGGTATCATGGGCAACGCAGATGACGGGTTTTTCTTTACCGATCTTCCGGATCTCCGGCTCCAGTTCATCCCAGAATGCATGCATCGTCCGGTACAACAGGATTATGTCTGCATCGCGGCATGCGGCAAAGAGGTCGTCAAACCGTTCGGTATTCTGTTCAAAGATACTGCTCGGGAACAGACGCAGGTCAGTTCCGGTATCAACGGCCGCCTTTTTTAAGAGACGGGCATAAGAATTCCACATTACGCATGCAATTTTCATCCATTTCACCTCTTATGATGCACGACATTTGGGGAAACGTTTCCCCCACTAATGAGTGCAATAGGTAACAAAACGCTCGTTAAGGTCCCACACCAGTTGCTTCAGAATGCCAGATCCTTCGTAGATTACTGGCAGGAGACCGAATGGCCATCAGGTTATCGTGTGTGTAATTTTCTTCAAACGTTGTTAAATATCTTACGAAATTTCATACTAGTTAGCAATAAAATTTAAAAATAAAATATTTTATAAGATCACAGTCAACAATAAAGATAAGAAAGACTACGATTTTTTAAAATCATAGCAGGAACCCCCCATGCACCACTTCAATGACATTTACCCATTCTCCGCGATTGTCGGCCAGGAGCAGATGAAGAAAGCCCTCATACTGAACGCAATCAATCCCCGTATCGGGGGAGTCCTGATCAAAGGGGAGAAGGGAACCGCCAAGTCAACCGCGGCCCGGGCGCTCGCCCACCTCCTGCCGGACCGGCAGGTGGTGGAGGGATGTACGTTCGGGTGCGACCCCCTGGATAAAAACGGCCTCTGCCTCGACTGCCAGAAGAGAACTTCGGACCTGAAGACAAAGATGGCCCCCATGCGGGTCATCGAGCTTCCCATCAGCGCCACGGAAGACAAAGTGGTCGGCAGCCTCGATATCGAGCACGCATTGAAAAAGGGCGAGAAGAAGTTCGAGCCCGGCATCCTCGCCCAGGCCCACCGGAATATCCTCTACGTGGATGAAGTGAATCTTTTGAACGATCACATCGTGGATGTCCTGCTCGATGCCGCCGCAATGGGGATGAACTTTATCGAGCGGGAAGGCGTCTCGTACGTCCACCCGGCGGCTTTCATCCTGATCGGCACGATGAACCCGGAAGAGGGCGAACTCCGGCCCCAACTCCTCGACCGCTTCGGCCTCTGCGTGGATATCGAGGGGATCCATGATGCGGAGACCCGGGTCGAAGTGATCCGGAGGCGGCAGAAGTATGACGATGTACCGGAAGAGTTCATCCCCACGTGGGACGCTGCCGAGCAGGAGCTGCGTGAGCGTATTGTCCGGGCACAGAAACTCCTGCCAACAGTGAACGTATCCGATGAGATGCTCCGGATGATCGCCCAGATCTGCATCGATATGGCTGTTGATGGGCACCGGGCCGATATCACGATGATGAAGACGGCGGCAACCATTGCCGCGTACAATGGTTGCGATGCGGTCAGGCCACAGGATGTAAAAGAAGCGGCGGCACTCGTCCTCTCCCACCGTATGCGCCGGAGGCCATTCTCCGAGCAGCAGATGGACAAGGCCAAGATGGAGCAGTCCATCCAGAAATCACAGGGTGCAAAGGCAGCTGCTGCCGGCGACCACCAGCACACCCATACGCACAATCACCAGCACTGAACGCCAGGACGGAGACCATCAGCATTCCTACAGGAACCTCGCATGCACCACTTCAATGATATCTACCCGTTCTCTGCAATCGTCGGCCAGGAACAGATGAAAAAGGCCCTGCTCCTGAACGCGATCAATCCCCGTATCGGGGGCGTCCTGATCAAAGGGGAGAAGGGAACCGCGAAATCCACCGCGGCCCGGGCCCTTACCCGCCTCCTCCCGGAACAGTGTGCAGTGGACGGGTGTATCTTCGGCTGCGACCCGGAAAATACCAAAGAGATGTGCCTTGACTGCCAGAAGAAATACCCGGACTTTCGGACAAAATCCATTGCCATGCGGGTGGTCGAACTCCCGATCAGTGCTACGGAAGACAAGGTAGTTGGCAGTCTCGATATCGAATATGCGCTGAAGAACGGCGAGAGGAAATTCGAGCCGGGCGTACTTGCAAAAGCCCACCGGAATATCCTGTACGTGGATGAAGTAAATCTCCTCAACGATCACATCGTGGATGTGCTCCTCGATGCCGCCGCAATGGGCATGAACATCATCGAGCGGGAAGGCATCTCGTATGCCCACCCGTCTGCATTTATCCTGATCGGCACCATGAACCCGGAAGAGGGGGAACTCCGGCCGCAGCTTCTCGACCGCTTCGGTCTCTGCGTGGATATCGAGGGGATCCATGATGCCGATACCCGCGTTGAAGTGATCCGCCGGAGGCAGACCTATGATGCTTCACCGGAATCGTTCATCCATTCCTGGCAATCAGAGGAAGAAGACCTGCGGCAGCGCATTATCCGGGCCAAGGAGCTGCTCCCCTCGGTCACAGCCTCCGATGAGATGCTCACCATGATCGCCCAGATCTGCATCGACATGATGGTTGACGGGCACCGGGCCGATATCGTGATGCTGAAGACCGCAGCAACGATCGCCGCGTTCAAAGGCAGGACGGATGTCCAGGAAGAGGACGTGCGGGAAGCAGCCGAACTCGTCCTCTCCCACCGCATGCACCGGCAGCCCTTCTCCGAGCAGCAGATGGACAAGGACAAGATGGAGCAGTCCATCGAGAAGTCGCAGCAGGAGAAGAAGCAGCCCGAACAGCAGCAGCAGAACCCGGAGAACCAGAAGCCGAAAGAGAACACGATGCCCGATGGCTCCACGACAACCCAGTTTGCCGAGGGACAATCGTTCAAGGTGAACCAGAAGCCGCTTGCATCCCCCCGGCGCCTCGACTCATTCAAACGGGAGGGAAACGGCAGGCGCAGCGTCACCGAGTCCCGTGACGGCAAATATGTGCGGAGCCGGATCCCGGAGACGATCGGGCCGGACATCGCGCTCGATGCTACCATCCGTGCAGCAGCCGTGCACCAGAAAGACCGGGCGGGCATCCTTGCCATCAAGATTGAGACCTCGGATCTCCGCGAGAAAGTTCGGGAGCGGAAGATGGGCAATACCGTGCTCTTCGTGGTCGATGCCAGCGGGAGCATGGGCGCCCAGCAGCGGATGACCGCAGTCAAGGGCGCGATCCTCTCGCTCCTCATCGATGCCTACCAGAAGCGGGACCGGGTCGGCCTTGTCGTCTTCCGGGGAAAGACCGCTGAGGTCCTGCTCCCCCCGACATCGAGCGTGGAGCTGGCCCGGAAATATATGCAGCAGCTCCCCGTTGGCGGGAAGACTCCGCTCGCCCACGGCCTTTCAAAAGCGTTTGAAGTCCTCCAGCGGGAGAAGATGATCAACCAGCACACGATCCCGCGCCTCATCCTCATCTCTGACGGGAAGGCAAACGTCAGCATGGGTTCCGGGTCTCCCATGGACGATGCAAAGGAAGTTGCAGCACACATCAGGGATTCCGGCATAGCATCGATCGTGATCGATTCCGAGAAAGGGTTCATCGCATTCGGGCTCGCGCAGGTTTTGTCAGAAGAGATGGGGGCAAAATATCTCAAACTTGAAGATCTCCAGGCAGACCGGATCGCAGATGTCGTGAAAGGAATTCAGGTTTAACGGCAGGACCGCCGGAACCGTGGATCGGATAACGGGGAGGAGCGTTCATGGCAGAAACCGAAAGTGAAAAAAAAATGGGCAACGTATCAGTCCACTCGCTCTACCACCAGGGCAGCACACGGAGAATCGCCCTGATCATCGGTCTTACCCTCCTGGTCATTGTCACGGCGATATTTTCAGCCGGCATCGGTACGGTCCCGATCACGCCCATGGATACCATCCTTGCCATAGGGCATTCCTGTGCGGTGATGCTCCAGAATTTCCTGCACACGTACCTGCCATCCGTTGCTGCGTGGTATGATTCCATCCCGTTCACGATTCCCGCACCTTCGAATCCTCAGGCGGAACTGATCGTGGTCGGGTTCCGGCTGCCCCGGATCTTCCTTGCGATCCTCACCGGGATCAGCCTTGCCGTGGCCGGTGCGGTGATGCAGGGCCTGCTGCGTAATCCGCTCGTGAGCCCGTTCACCCTCGGGCTTTCCTCCGCCGCATCCTTTG
Organism: uncultured Methanoregula sp.; assembly: GCA_964592875.1. Taxonomy (GTDB): domain Archaea; phylum Halobacteriota; class Methanomicrobia; order Methanomicrobiales; family Methanospirillaceae; genus Methanoregula. The sequence goes on along the minus strand of CAZQGG010000002.1, from coordinate 120,183 downwards.
GCGCAGCGCTCGCCATTGTCCTGGGGCCGGGCGTCCTTGTCTCGTACTTCCTGCTCAGTTATGATATGTGGATTGTCGTCTTCGCGTTCCTCTTCGGCTGGCTCTCCATGCTCCTCGTCTACTGGATCTCCCGGTCGCGGGGGACTACGCAGTCTACATTAATCCTTGCCGGTGTGGTGATCGGCTACCTCTTCACGGCCGGCGTGATGGCGCTCAAGTACATCACCAACAACGAGAAGCTCCGGGAGCTGATGGTCTGGTTGATGGGTGGGATGTGGGGCGCGAGCTGGAACGCAGTCCTCCTGCTCATCCCGCTCGTTATCGTCTGTTTCTACCTCCTTGAACGGAAGGCATGGGACCTGAATGCCCTCTCTGCGGGCGACGACGTGGCGAAAAACCTCGGGATCAATGTCGAGCGCCTGAGGCTATCCGGCCTGATGATCGCGACGTTTGCTGCATCGTGCTGCCTTGCCTTCACCGGCATCATCGGGTTCATCGGCCTGATGGGCCCTCACATCTGCCGCATGTTCATAGGCAGCGATCACCGGTACCTGATCCCGTGCTCCGGGCTGATGGGTGCGGCAATCCTCTTGATCTCCGATACAGTGGCCCGGACGATTATGAGCCCGGTGGAGATCCCGGTCGGCATCATCATGTATGCCATCGGCGGCGTGTTCTTCCTCTTCCTGATCATGAGGGGCAGAGGGCGGGGTTTGTATTAGGGAGTGTCCGTATGGAGATTGTGATTGACTCTGTCTGCAAGGATTATGACCAGAAACGGGTACTGGATACCATCTCATTCTCCCTCGGGAACGCAGAGATAGTTGCCCTTGTGGGTCCAAACGGCTCCGGCAAATCCACGCTCATCAAGACGATTGCCGGGGTCCATACCCAGACCTCGGGAACAATCGGCATTGACGGTAACGATATCCGTAAGATGGACCCCATCGATCTTGCGAAGATGATTGGGTACGTTCCCCAGCATTTCACCTATACGCTCTATTCCACGGTCTTTGAGACGGTTCTCCTTGGACGGCGCCAGCATATCAAGTGGTCGGTGTCGGATGAGGAACTTTCCCGGGTCCAGCACTCGCTCGATGCACTGGAGATGGGGCACATGGCCGGGAATTATATGGACCAGCTCTCGGGTGGCGAGCGGCAGAAGGTGTTCATTGCAAGGGCGTTGGCACAGGATCCGGAACTCTTCCTCTTCGATGAACCGACCAGTGCCCTTGACATCCGGTACCAGATCGAGGTGATGGAGACGATGCGGGAGATCACGTGGGAGCGGGGTGCCGGCATGATCATCGCGGTCCACGATCTCAATCTCGCGTACCGCTATGCCGATACGGTGGTTGTCCTCAACGGAGGGAAGATGGCGGGGTACGGAAAGCCGCAGGAGATCCTGACACCGGCCTGTATCAGCAAAGTGTATGGCGTGGATGCCTTTGTCGTGGATAATGAATACGGGAAATTCCTGGTGCCGTTCCGGGCAAAAGCATCCCCGTGATCTCAAATAATAAAATCCGGAAAAATTTCCTGCTTCATTCGGGATAGGGGCGGGCGCATGAGCGGTCGTCGTCTTTCCCCGCGAGCCGGTGATCTCGATCAGGGGAAAGGGGGACCGTCTTCCCCGCCAGGCTTGTGACCTGCTTCATGATATGTGAGGACCGGCGGAGTATTGCCCGTAAGAAGAGAATGATCCGGATCCCTGTGTACCGGGGCGGTGATGAGATCACAGGAATAGGTCATAGCATTCTGTATTGCTTCCGTAGTTGCCCCCCGGTCAATGTCTATGACATCAACGGTATGCCCTGCCTTCGCATAGGCTGCTCCGATCCCCTGTGCCCCGTGAATCATTTCAGGTACAAGGATTTACAAAAAAAGATCAGATGAGGGTGAGTGCCCTTGCGGCGTTCTTCATCATCAGGTCTGCGAGCAGGGGGTCGACACCGATTGGCTCTGCATATACCATCGGGATTGATTTCCCGTTGTGGTTAAAAGTACCTTTTCGTGTCCCTTCCTGAAATCCGATCTCGCCCGGTATGTCTTTCTCAATATGGACGCCTTTTGCAAGGAAGAGCGGCACAACAACAAGGGTCTCGATCGGTTCCTGTCGGAAGGCATCGAGTGATTCCTTAATCGAGGGTTTATTGATGTTCATGAACCCGCTTTTAACAATATAATCGGGATGGGTATTCCGGATCATGATTGCAGTCTTCTCAACAAGTTCCTGGTTGTAGGGCATGGAACTGCCGTGACCTACGAGTAAAAGTCCTTTTTTTGTCATCGTGAATGCCTCATTGGGTGGTGGGTCATTACGGGATTCTGCTCTCCCGCATCCATTGCGTATGAATATTGTTAATATAAGTAATAAGAAGTATTGATTTTATCTCAATATTTATAGCATGAAATATTGCATTTATTGTGAAAGTTTCGCACTTTCTAACGGGAATCGATTCAAGGATAAATGATTTCACGACAGAGCTCATCTCATATATCTCTCCGATCTCCCTGGTTTTTCCCGGAGATCTCCTGACTGGCAAACCCCCACTTCTTTCCGTTTACCCGGTCTCCAGCCTGACTGAGGAGGACTTTTGCCATCCAATTGCGTGTATTAGCCCGGATTTTTTCTACGAAGTAAAAAACCCAATCGGGGCACTATAAGGGCCCGGAAAAAACGTTATTGTACCGTTATTCCTGAATTCCCCGGATTTTGTGTACACCGTAATTTCCGGCCTTTTTTAATAGCCCCATAATAGCCCCGTTTGGCAAAAGGAGCCCGTTTTAGAAGATCACCCCTCGTCCGCTCCCTCACCCCCATAAGGGGTGTTTTCTCCGACGGTGACCGTCGGTGGATCGATGTATCCGGGGCTCGCTGCGGGCAGGAGGAGTACCGGCACGCTCACCGCAGATTCCGGTGAGCCCGTCGCGGACTCAGGGCCGCTGTATTTTTCTGACGGTGCCGGTGTTGCCGTCGGCATCGTTCGTACCGGGACCGGTGGCTGGCCTGGCAGCGGGTTCCCGGATCGGTCGAGTTCCACGAGCGAATTCTCGAGCACCCGGAAGAACCGGAACGTTCCTTTTGGCGTATAAATCCAGAGCTCGCGGGAGATCTCAGGTGAGGATACAATGAACCGGAGCGCTGCGATCTCCTCTGCCGCTTCCCGCTCCAGCCATGCCGGCGTGATGCGGATGCGTTCGACCCGTTTTATCCGGACATGTGCAATGAGCCCGATCATGTAGATCACGAAGGTGCAGATCATGTCCGGCTCGTGCCGGAAATGCCGGACCTCGCCGCGTTTCTCCGCGATATGTTTTGCTTCGCCCAGTGCGATAAGCGGCCGGCGTCCCCGGGCTATCGTACCATCTCCTTGTGCCCCGGCGGATTTTCCGGAGCGTTCGCTCGCTCGTTGTGTGTCATGTTATGGCTCCATGAGTGCCGGCCCGGGCGGCCCGGGCGCCGGGAATGTACTGCCCCCGTGTACCGGAGAACCGGTCGGGCCGGGTGTTCCTGATTGTATTATTCTGCCGGGGATATACGCTTTGTAGTATGAGGGGTAGCCAGGATTATCGCGTGAACAGCTCACGGGAATCGGACTCATCGGTTTTCATGGTCCAGAGACCGTACCGGTCCTCCAGTCAGGGATCTGGGCAATCGACTCCATCTTCTTCTAAATCCAATACTGCATACTAAAATATAAATTAATAACATTTATTTATACTTAAAGAAAATTTCGTATAATGAACGGGACAATCCGCAGAATATCGGCTGTTATTATCTGTACCTGTTCGATTCTTCTGATAGTTCCCGCCCATGCAGACATGATCACTCCAGCCATCACGCACGTATTTTTTGAAAAAGGAGGAGTACCATATAACGGCAGCGTACAGTACTCGGTTAATTGTTACGGGTATTTTATGGGTTATCCTCCGGTAACGAAATCGCCCGACTCGTACCAGCCGGAACTCATCTTCAGGTATTCCGCAACATGCCCGGGATATGGCTGCGGGATCTACCAGCCGTATTATTATTACGGACACAGCGACTGGTGCGATCTTGAAGGGCAGACTGAGAACGAATCGTTTGAGATCAGGAATTTTTCCTCGTACCCGTACACCCGTTGCGATTTTGTCTGGGATCGGGTGGAAAAACAGTGGGGGAATACCCGGGAATATTATTACCATACACCGGAATATTCACTGTGCAGGCAGGTAACGAGGAACTTAAGCGAGACTTGGCATGCCAGTCGCGACTATTATTCTGAAACACAGACATCCCCAAACCGCACATCGCTCCTCATTCTTCCCGGCTATACACCGTTATACAGGACACCGGGATACAACTCCACCGTTATCCAGAGGTCCGATATTCCCCCAGATACCAACGACTATATTGCATATCTGGAGACCTGCGATCCCGTCGCCGATCCCAAGTGTCCAGGATGGGTTGTGAATGGCACGGCATTGAAAACCTATCCGGGGCTCCGTCCATTAAAAGACAATGCAACGGATCTCAGGGAAAATCCCTGCGACCGGTTCCTCATCAGGGCCGATCCTTCACTTATCATGCCGTTTACCGAAAGGGATCCCTGGCACCATCCCTGTATAGAAGCCTGTAATTACACGTATCAGGTCTGCGAGTCGCGGTTCACGATCCCTTCATCGGCTGAGACACCAAAAACAGAATCCAGAAACACCACGGGAATTACTGTCCCGTGGACGGTTATGGACCGGCCGTACAGTACACCAACTATGACAACCCGGGCCACGGAGTCCCCGGCCCCGAACTCCTCTGCAAGTGGTGCATCACGTGTCAGCCGCAGTCCGGTCGAGGCGCTGTACTGCGGTATTATGCAGGTCCTTGGGGGGAAATGCGAGTGATGGGGCGATCATTCTGGGGGGTAATCCTCTGTTGCCTCTGCATGGTATCCCTGATGATCGTACCAGCCTGCGGAGATTTAATCGCCCCAGCGATCACGCAGGTCTATTTTGAAAAGGACGGCATGCCCTATCATGGCAGTGTGGACTACTCGGTCAACTGTTACGGGTATTCCCGGCTTCAATCTTATGCGGAAAAACCGGCGGGCTCGTACCAGCCGGAACTCGTCTACCATTACTCTGCCAGTTGCAAGGAATACGGCTGTGAGATCTACCAGCCTTATTACCTGCAATATACCCACATCGACTGGTGCGATCTCGAAGGAACAACCGCAAGCCAGATGTTTGTATTGCGGAATTTTTCCACACTGCCCTACACAATATGTGCCGGTGTTCCGCGCAGAGTTGAGAAAACATGGGGAAACACCCGGGAATATTATTACGATACTCCCGAGGCCTTCGCATGTCGCGGATTCGTGAATAATAAATCAATGACCGTATGGGCAGACCGCCTCAGTTTTACACATACCGTTCCTGTCAACTCATCGCAGATACTGCCGCTTCAGGGACTCAACCCCTTTTATGCAACCCAGCAGTGGAGTCACCTCATCATCAATAAAACGGATATCACCATAGATCGCGATCAGTATATCGATTATCTGAAAACCTGTGATCCCATCACCGATAAAAAATGCAGTGGATGGATTGTAGATGGAAAACCCCTAAAATTATATTCTGAATACCGGCCCCTGAAAAACAATGCAACGCATCTTGAGGATCATCCCTGCGATACTTTCCTTGTAGCGGCTGATCCATCACTGATTATGCCGTTTACAGAAAGGAACCCCTGGAATCACGCGTGTGTGTATGGTTGTAACTATACGATGCAGATCTGCGAAGACCATTTTTCAATTCCTTCAGGTAACCTGAACGGCGCCCCTTCCGTTCTATTACCCATATCAAAAAGATCACAAGATGCGGGATCTGCACCAGAGAATATTGTTGTGGGGATACAACCTGCACCATCACCGTACCATCGCAGCCCGGTTGAGTTCTTGTACTGTAGCATCGCCCCGTTCTTTGGAGCCTCCTGTTAGCATGCTCTATGAAACAAAATTCCTGCTGGCACTGGTCACGACATGGGTCATTGAGATCCCGCTGCTTACCATTCTTGTCCGGATTGTGTATCACAAATCCGAAATGCCGGTAAGTAAAATTTTTTTTGCCGGACTTCTCTGTACTGCGCTGACACTGCCGTATCTCTGGTTTGTGCTGCCACCGTTTGTCGATGCAGCATATTACCCGTTGATCGGGGAGGCGCTGGTCGTTGTGGTAGAAGCGGTTGTGCTTAACCGGGTGCTCGGGCTTGATGTGAAACGTTCGGCAGTGTGCTCGCTGGTGATGAATGCCTTATCATACCTGCTCGGGTTGATCCTCCTGTGACCGCACCTTCATCTCCGGTAAGTCACTACGCTATGCGGGTTCTCTTGAGGGGAAAACGGTCAGAAAATAAGGGTTTTTTCCCATTTTTCTGCTACCCCTCCCAATCCATCACCCATTTCTCCCATCAATTAACGCAATTTACGGATGTGTCGGGCCGTCCAAATACCCCGGATCGACCGATCCGGCCACTTTGCGCAGGAATTAAAATACTTAGCCTCTCATTCTGCCGAGTTTGTCCCTCAAAAGCGGTAAATTACGGCCACCGGGAGATTCTCCTTCAAAGAATACTTCCCACGGAGGGGGGAGAGCAGGTCAAAAAGTGACTTCGGGTATCCCTTCAGGGATCAGGTTCCCATCTCCCTTCTTATTAAAGATAAAACGAACCCGATGAGATTGACTTACTGGTCTCCTTGTCCACGATAAGCCACGTGATCCGGGTGTTGTTCGTCAAGTACATACTCCCGAACTTCATCCAGGTCTGGTTATCCCCGTTCGCAGCCTGGATAAAAAACGTATCCCCGGCCTGGATGGTGGTGTCACTCGTGCTGCCGGTTGTGCCCACTTCCGTAAACGCAGTGACAAGATTGCTCCCGGCATCATTGGCCGAAAAGGAGGTGGTATTATCATTGGCTCTGAACACTACCTTGACGGAGCTGAGCATGAACGGATCGCCCCCGTTATGCTCGAAATAAATCCGGTCCTGCAGGAGATTCGGGGTTGCCCGTATCGAACTCTGGGGGCTCTTCTCTGCCCCACCGGAAAATCCCCCGGCATAGGTACTGACAACCGCTGCAACCATGACCGTTACCGCCAGCATCAGCATGACCCCTACAACCGGTGAGACGGCACGGGCATTATCCCGGTTTAAATGCTTCAAACAACCACCACGTCTTTGTCAAAGATGACCTGCCCGCTCGGGATGTGGACGATCTTCGTATTGATGACTGCGCCGGCCCGGTAATCCTTGTCAGTCGCAGTATCGATATTGAGGATTGAATTGATGGCCAGGTTATCCGCTGACCCGAAGTACTGGGCTGGGGTCACCAGCACATCACCGGCCATCAGCACTGCTGAGGAATTCCCAAACCAGCTCTGGTACCCGGTCGTATCCGTGGACTGGCAGGGATCCCCGAACCGGTCCGGATTATTAATGTACAGGACACCACAGTTCTTCGAGTCAACCTCAACATACTTCTCTCCCATGACGGATCCCTTGATCATGCCGGATGAGTTCCTGAAGTACGTGGAGATACTCAGGTCCTTGGTCTGGAGAGGAGTCCCACTGACCTGTTCGATGGTCATGGTATCGGAAGAGAACGCACCCCCACTATAGGACCGGTTATCATAGAAATGTACATCGAGAATCGCGGAAGGTGCCTGCTTCTCGGTACCGGAGAGACCGCCGGCTGCAGCACTGACAATAGCGGCGATGATCACCGTCACGGATAACATGAGCATTACGCCAACAACCGGAGATACACCCTCGTCATACCTGACCATTCAGATCCTCCCTGATGATCATAACAATGCGTACTGTTCATTAATACCACTTTGCTTTTTAGTTGTACTTGGTGGGGATTGATTGTCCGATTACTTCACACATTGTTTAATAATTTTTATTTACAAATGCAATTTATTTACTATTAAAAATTTACATGCGTGTAACGAAAAGGTATTTTTTTATTACAGTGTGCTTAATATTAAAAACAAGACCCGGGTAATTCCCGATCAAAGTCCGGATACGCACATGAACCTGAAATCCCCCAAGACCCACCCCCGTCAAAAAAACGAAAGGATCCCGCAACCATTCCCCGCGGAGGTACTAGTACCTGGAGGGCCCGGACTTTTTTCACCGGTAACGATTTCCACACCGTGCTGTTGGTACGATCACAGCATGAAAAAATTCCCGGGAAATATCTGAAGGAGATAGGGTATGCAGCACAATCGTACAGGGGATTTGGGGGTCTCCGAAGTGGTCGGGGAGATGCTGATGGTAGCCCTTGTCATCGTGCTGCTCTCGGTATTCTCGGCTGCACTGTACAATTATCTCCCGACCGACCGCGACCCGAGCATCGCAGTGAAGATGACGAATGACACGCGGAATATCACGCTCTGGCACAAGGGGGGAGACTGGGCGAAGGCAGAGGATCTTTCAGTTATTGTCGGTACTGAGGACGAGCGGAAATCCTACCGATATAATAAAACCTATACAAATCCGGATGCTCAGATCCTGATGGTACCGGACAAAGATGTGTTCGATCTCGGGAGTAACATCACCGTAAGGATGTCGCACGATCTCCTAGGAAATGAGAGTGTCAAGCTCGTCACCCCCCATACCGTAATCTTTACCGGGAGAATTTTTGTATGAGCGATGATGCCGTTGCCCCGGTTATTGCGGTAATGCTGATCCTTGCCATTGCCGTCACATTTTTTGCTGCATGGCATGCGTATTACGTTCCATCCATGAAGGCCCAGTCCGAGATCTCCCACATCAAGGACGTGGAGACCGGCTTTCTGAGATTTTCTTCGGATATCGAGACCGCTGCGTCCATGAAAAAGAAGATGAAACTTTCTGAAGCAATCCCCCTTGGCGGCGGTGATTTTACCTTTGACCCGGTAAAATCCGGAGGGGAACTGAAGGTCTGGAATGCCTCACCTCTCGATACCTCCTCCACCGGGTACTTCCGGCTCAACTGGACCAACAACACTTCCGAGGGTCCCGTCATCTCCTACATTGGAATCATGCAGAACTTCAGTCTCGTGAAATTTTCATACAAACCGGTGAATAACTTCTGGCAGGACCAGGGATATGGATGGTCGTACGGCAATGTCTTTGTCTTAAATACCGAGCGCAATCTCTCAACTCCCCTGCAGTTCGCCCGCTGGAGCGATGTCACGTACGGACTGGCGGAATCCCTTGTCGAGGTGGAGCCGGTTCAATCGGTATCGACCGCTGAAATTCCCACGAACAGGAATTGTTCTTCGATTACAATCCGCGTTGTGGATATCACACCGGACAGCCGGCATTTACAAACAAGCGGGAATGGAAACGGGATGCTGGTTCTGGAAAGTGTGGTGATGCCCCCCGAAGAGATCACTTACGCCACCAGCATGCACCTGAGTATCAATACTCCACCGGACCGGTTCAGGAACTCAACGTTGTGGAATTCAACGTTGTGGAAAGCGGTGAATGCGACCAGTGTTGAGAGACTGAGTCAATGCGAGAATGTTATGATGGCATTTCCCTCAGAGCATGAGACCCGGTTCACGTTTAAAGAGAATCAGGGCTATCCCAACATGACCCTGATCCGGGAGACCACCGAGATTAAAGTAGGGGCGTATTGAATTCTAATTTTTCACCGGTCATCATAATTTTCCGGGAGAGGAATAACTCCACATATCAATAGTTTAAGGAGAGGACAAAGGTACCACAATCACCGTGAATGTTTTGCATGGATCTTATGGAGAAGATCGTTCATCGCGCTACCCCAGAGGGGGTTATCATCCGGGGTGACTATGTCCACATTGCCGCCCTGGAAATCCCCCTCGCCGGACTGCTCCTCCATCCATGACTCGATCTCCAGGTAATTCTTCTTGAGTTCATCCAGTACCCGGGGATCGGCATCCCAGAGACTGCGCTGGCTGGCCTCAAGGAGACGGCGGGCGATCTCTTCAAGGGCATGAGGATTATTCTCTTCAAAGAACTCCCTCATCTCTTCGTTGTTCACGAACGTATCGGCGATGTCATTGAAGATCCAGTCGTCCACTTCCTGCGTGGATGCCGACCAGCCGTAGACGCGGGTCACCCGCTTCATGATATCGGAAGCACCCTTATACCCGTGCACCTTCATGCCGTCGATCCATTTCGGGTTGAGGAGTTTGGTACGGACAACGCGGCGGATCTCGTCCGAGAGATCCCGCACTTCCACATGTTCAGGTTCCCGGGTATCTCCGTAATACGGTTTCACAACATTCCCGGAGTAATGCCGGGCTGCCGCGGTAAATCCGCCGTGGGTGCCAAAGTAACAGCAACAGCCAAGGAGATCGTGCTCATCTGACTGGACCTTGTTGAACGTGATCGAGACCGTGGAAAGGCTCGTTGCCAGCTGCTCGTGAGCGTCCTTTCCCTGTACATCACGGCCATAGGCATATCCGTTATACGCAACGAAGATGTCGGCGAGATCTCCCTGGGTCTTCCATGCGCTGGAGAGGACCGCCAGGTTCACCCCGCTTGCGTACGAGCCGGGGCGGGAAGAGAAGATGCGCAATGTCGCGTCCCGGAATCCTGCACCGTCCTCAACCATACTCTTCTGGGCGTGCCGGCGCACGAAATTCTTTTCGGGGGGTTCATCCAGTGCTGCCACCGCCTGCACGGCATCGTCGAGCAGTTCGTAACAGTTGGCAAAATTGTCCCGCAGGATGCCGGTGGTCCTGACCGTGATGTCGATACGGGGGTGACCGAGCTTGTGGAGCGGGATCACCTCAAAGGACTTCACCTGCCCGTTCTTCTGCCAGACCGGCCGTACGCCGATCAGCCATAGCATCTCGGCAAACATCTCGCCGTCCGAGGCCATGATGTCACCGGCCATCCAGTAGAACGCGACATTCTCGGGAACCGCTCCCTCCTCCCGGGAGTATTTATCTATGAGGGCGTCGGCAAGGCGCTGGCCCACCCGCCATGCAGATTTCGTTGGGACGCGGTAGGGATCCAGGGAATAGAAATTCCTGCCGGTTGGCAGCACATTCTCGTGCCCCCGGGTGATCTGGCCGGAGGGCCCGGCCGGGATGTAGCGGCCGTCCATGCCATGCAGGAGGGATTCGATCTCCCGCGACGCATCGATCCGCTGGCTGATGTCGATCACCCGGGCCCGGAGCGAACCGAGATCTTCGACCTGCCCGTTCGAGATCCTCTTCCCGAAGATCAGGGCAACGGGAAGGGAGGGATCGTCCAGCACGGAACCGATGAACCGGTCCAGTTCCCGGTCAACCTGTTCGAGTATGGCGCCATACGACATGCCCAGTTCTTCGGAGTACCGGTCCTGCCCGGCAAGCAGGCCGGTCAAGTCAAATCCCAGTATATCTGCAATAATCCGGCGGGGAGACGAGGTGCCGCTATCGAAGCGGACGATGGAACTGATGAACCCGGCACGGCGTTCTCCGGAAGGCAGTTCACCGAAGATATGCATCCCTGCAGGGATCCGGGTGTTGCGGATCTTCGACAGGATTTCGTGCGCCTTTGCTACGATCTCCGCCAGGGGCATCCCGTGGCTCAGGTGCATATCCGTATCCAGGTTCGCACGGATGAGCGCATCACCAAGCTGGTGCTGGAGGGCATGGGCACGGGCAGGATCGTTCTTCGTTGTCTCGTATTCCGTGAGAAGGGTATCGATCTCTTCCAGATCATCGTACAGCCCGCTCCCAGTCATGACCGTCTGCATGTGGTCGACAATTACAGCGTAACTGCGTCTTTTGGCAATCGTTCCCTCTGCCGGGTTATCGGAGTTGTAGATGTAGAGGAACGGGACGGTCCCGACCACGATATCCGGGAAACATTCCTGCGAAAGACCGACTCCCTTGCCCGGGAGGAATTCGAGGCTGCCATGGGTGCCGACATGAACAATCACATCGGCCTTGCGCACCTGTTCGAGCCAGAAGTACGTGGCCAGGTACTGGTGGGGCGGGGGGCATTTGGGGTCGTGCAGGATCTTGCAGACCGTGCCATCGCACCGTGAACCGTAACACCCACGCTTGGGCTGGACATGCACGGTGGCATTGCCAAACGCCAGGCCCGTGATCAGCATCGTCTGATCAAGAACCATTCCATCTCCCGGGGGTTCCCCCCAGGTACCGGTCACCCGCTGTTGCACTGCCACCGGCAGCGAGTGGAAGTACGGGAGGTAGGTTGCGAGGTCCATCCGGGCCAGTGCACCACCGTTTGCCACAATGTCCTGGACAGTCGTCCACCGGAACTCCGAGATTGCTTTTTTCCTTTGGATGGTTTCAACGAGATCTTTTCCCGATGCGGGGGGTGTGGAGATATCGTATCCGGCTTCCGCCATCCGCTTCAGGATCCTAACCGTGCTTTCGAGCGTGTCAAGGTTCGAGCCACCGCCGATATTTGCCTCGGTCCCGGCACACGGGTTGTTGTTGAGGATGAACGCGATTTTACGTTCGTGCGCGGGTTTTTTCGCAAGAGCGATCCACTGGCGGACCCTGCCTACAATCTTCGTGCACCGGTCCGGGACGGCTTCCCGGGTCTTCCCGCCATCGGGTTCACACCTGCTGGTGCCGATAAAGACCGGCTCGATCACACCTTCGAACTCCGGTAATGCCACGGCCCACCCGACATCCATCGAGAGACCTTCCGAGGCCTGCCACTGTTCGAGGGACATGTACATGGAGACCACCGGGGAGAAGACCGGGATATCGAACGACCGGAGGAGATCGATACCCCCATAAGAACCTGCCCTGCCGGACGAAGCGTCTCTTGCCGAACCAAAGAGGAACGGAATGAGCTTGACGAGGGCATCGACAATGGGGATCCCGTCACGGAACAGGTACTCATAGACTACCTCCACCATGCCCCGGGCACCCAGCGCCTCGTCACGGATCGCGTAGGTAAAGACCGGGAGGACACTGAGGCCTTCCTGTTCGAGGCTGCGGATGAGCATATCTTCGAGCGCAACATTCCCTGCAGCCCAGGAGGTCCGGGAAAAGACCAGGGCCACCCGGAATTTTCCTAAATCGCGATCGGCATACCAAGCAAGATACTCGTCAACGGTGGCAAATACCTGCGGTGCGGCAGGGTGATACAATCCTTCCCAGGGGACATCTGCGGGAGGAGCAACCGGGCAGTCCTTCCCGAAGAGTTCCCTCTCGATATAATGGAGGAGGCGGATAAAATTTTCATCGCCATTATTGGTGATGTACCGGTGACAGGTCGCGACCACCTCCGGCCGTACGGTCGACTGCATCCAGAACGAGGGATCGGGGCCCAGCGAGATGACCGGGACGGACTTACGGATCTCTCCTATCTCCCGGTCCACCTGTTCCCAGAACATGTCGGAGGTATGGTACACAAGGATGATATCCGATTGTTTCATTACGGCGATTGCCTCGTCCCGTTTCTCGGGAAAATCCTCCAGCACACGGGTCGGAAAGATGGTGCAGTCGATGCCACAGGCTTCTGCTGCGCGTTTCAGTACCGGGGCATAGGACCCCCACATGATTGAGGTAATTTTCATGGGTTATTCCATCCAGGCCCGGATGTCGGGTAACCGAAAATGGGTGTACAACGTACCATGAACTGTAATTTGTCAATTGTTAATAAATTTTGTATTCATGCTATCAAATCACATTTTTTTAAAAAAAGTAATACTTTAAGATAGTGTGACAGGTACTTTTTTTACCGGGTTTTTGCCACGATTTCACCCCATGAACCCGTAAGATATATCCGGTTCAGACCGTATGCCATTCGTGGGCCAGATCAATACCATCTCCCCGCTCTCATTGATCGTCAGCCAGGATTCGATAAAAATGCACTAATCCACATTGCCATCAGGCCCCGACTCTGGATCAGGATCAATTTCATCCGTGTTGAGAACCACGGAAAAAGGCCAGTGTGCTATGCCGGGCAAGGCTATCCGTATAAGTACATGGGTATGCAGGTCTGAGGTTGTCGGGCATTCTCAAATAAGATGATTCTTAATCAGTACAACGTTCTCCCCAATTGTTAAAAACATTCAAAACCTCACAACAGTGATATTCTTATTACGGATGTTACCATGACCATGGATGACGACCTCTCACGGATTGGCATATCACTGCCAAAAAACCTGCTCGACCGGTTCGATGAAATCCTGAACTACCGGGGGTACTCCTCCCGCTCAGAAGGCATACGCGATGCGATCCGCACTTACATTACCTATTACAAATGGATGTCGGATGTCAAGGGGGACCGGGAAGGAGTCATCACGATGGTATACGAGCATGAGCAGCGTAACCTGCTCACGGATATTATGGAGATTGAGCACGAATATCACGATATCATCAAGGCCTCGCTCCACTCTCACGTGACACATACCCGGTGTATGGAAGTGATTCTCGTTCACGGGGAAGGTGCACAACTTAAATCCCTTGCCGAGAAACTGATGGCCCACAAAGGAATTGAGTCCGTGAAACTCACGACCATTACTATTGAGGAGTAAGCACCCCGTCAGTCACAGTGAATCCGGCTTATTACGCCAAAGTACCCCCCTTTTCGAAAAGATTATCCGACCCGTCGTAGCGGGCAACGGATATAGTTCCCCACTCGTCCCCTGTCGATGACAGAATTCCAAATAAATTCCTCTCCGCTCAGCGGTTTCCCTGCGGGGATTTTAAAAAAATAGTGCGCAAGGCCCGTCGCCCTCTACCTTACTTCTTGGTCTTCAGGGTGAGATTGAGCTCGTTTGTCATATCGGGCTGGACGATGAAATCCTCTACCGTAGCCTGCGTCTTGTTCAGGACGACCTTGACAGTATATTCGCCAACATCCATGTACTGGTACGTGTACGGGGTCTTCTGCCCGGTATCCTTGCCGTTGATGTAGATCTTTCCTCCGGAGGGAGTGCTCGCAACGGAGAGCCTCCCGTTCATGTAGGGCTCCAGGACAAAGCGACGGTACTGATCGGTCCCGGTGATACGAATTGTACTTTCAAGCGGGTAATATCCCGGCTTGGAGACCATGATGAGGTGATCCATATCGGAGAGGTTCTTCACAAGATAGGGGGTGGTCAGGCCGGTGGCAAAGCCGTCCACGTAAATGTCGGCGCCCGGGGGATCCGATTCCACCTGGACATCGTTGAGCGTATACGTCCGTGGTTCCACCCAGGTTTCATTGTCGGTACCCGTAAAAATCGTGTGAGTGATATAGGCATCACCGGTTTTAATGGTCACATAATTGTGGGATGCCTGTAAATTCACTTCATCGGAGATGTGATATTTCTGCATCTTGCCATTAACGGTGAACAACGAATTGTTATACGCGGTCGAATTGATCACCGGCGTAGAAAGAACCGGGTTTTCAAAACTCTCGAATGAGACTGTACTGACAACGCCGTTATCCACCCAGACCTCTTTCTTCTCAATCGGGAACGTGAGGGAATTTTTGTTACCTGCCGTTGCGGTCTTTGCCAGTTTGACCTGCACGGTATGTTTCCCGGGCTTAAGGCCATACACAAGGCCGGGTGTTGTGAATGAGGTCTTCTTCCCGTCAATGTAGATCAGGGTCTGGTCCGGGCTGGATGTGACGTAGATTCCGCCATATTTTTCCTGATCGAGGAGCGACTCAGAAATTTTCTCCGACGCGACAACAGATGTGCCCTTTGTCGCCAGGTCAAACGTCATCGTCTGGTTGCTGGACAAAAACAGCCGTTCCTCAACCGGGTCAAATCCCGGCAATTCCACAGAGATCGTGTGGTTCCCCCCGGGGATATCCTGAATGGTATCCGGGGTCGTCTTCCCGCTGTACCGGTAATCCAGTGAGACCATCGCACCGGGGGGATTCGAGAGAACACGAATCTGGTAATACCTGCCGGTCTGGTTGAGTGTCTCTTCTATCGGGCCGGTGACAAGCATTGTTTCATTCACGGCATCTGTTGTAAGACTTGAAGTTTCTTCGGTCAGGTTCGCGGCACCGGTCACTCCCACGGTTGTCATATTGGCCGGTGTCTCGCCATCCGCGGTCCCGGTGACCACCAGGATAAGATTCCGGTTTTCCATATAATCCCCCTTGGTTTTCCCGATAACACTCCCTATACCAGCACGGTTTCCTGATTGGCGGATCTGTTCCGATACATTGAGCCGGGCAATGCTGATACCGGAAGACCCTGCGGCCAACTGGTTTGGCCACTCCCGGTCATTGAACGTGATCCGGTTATTCTCCCCGGAAGCTGCAGTACTGACCGCATACAATTCAGCGTTTGAAATCCCGGTTGTGTTGAGTGTGCCCGGGTACGTGATCCGGGTCACCGCATTATCTGAATCAACACCAAATTCCGGGTTTGCGTAGACAGCATCCGATCCTTCCCCGATCCAGTACTCAATCTCATGACCGTCAGGGTCTTCATATATTACGAGAAGCATGATGCCATATACGGCAAACTTGTCCGGTTTTTCCCCGACATTGGTGACCGTGAACGACAAGGGTGTATCCTCAATCTGATTTCCTTCGAGCGCATAACAATGGGTCTCGACCGGATAATCGTATGTCCCGTCGCCTTTACGGTCGGTATATATCTGTTCTCGTGCCAGGTGCTCCCCATCCAGATCTACCTGAAGAGCTGCAGGTTTTCCCGTGAGCGTATCCGCATCGTAACTCCACGTACTGTATAGATACAGGCGGGCATCTTTCACCGTAGCATTCGGTGTCAGGTTGACGGTGAGGGGATAGGATACACTCATATCTTTTCCGAGCAGGCCGGAATAACTGCTGGAATCCGCGAGCGTCAGGCCGCCATGCACTGATCCATGGATGTACTGCGAGAGGGATTTTCCAAAATAACCTCTAGGCTCTGTCGAGTTGTCGCTGGTGGTGGCCGTTGTATTTCCATCAGATTCCTCAAGGATCAATGCCACCGATTCAGTCTGGTCTTCTTCAAGGGTGACCGTTGAGTTTGCATCCACATATCCAGCCTTTTTCAGGAGAATCGTGTGATCGCCGATAATCACGTTCTCCAGAAGGGTATCCGTCCGGGCGGACAGGTTCGTGCCATCCAGGTATATCCAGGCCCCGGCAGGTTCGGACGAGATATCGATGGACCCGTTTACCTGGGGGATGTTGAAATGGACCGCAGTAGTCTCCCCGGTCCTTACCGTGACGCTCTTTTCGTCCGGTTCACGGTACTTCTCATTGTCCACCAGGATTGCCTGTACCGTATGTTCGCCGGCGCTGATCTCCGTTAAGGTCTGGTTGGTGGTCTTTTCGATCTCTTCTCCATCCAGAAGGATCTGCGCACCCGCAGGAATGGACGTGATCTCAAGCGTGCCTTCCGGCTGCTCCTTGAACTTCACCGTGAGGAATGTGAGAGGCAGTTTGAAGTACGAGCCGGATCGCGCGTACTCAAGCGTACTGTCCTCGTCAAGTACAATCGAATCTGACACGTCCCAGTCTTCAGAACCAAAATACGATCCCTGGGGGTCGCCATTACCGGGTAGTTCCTCCCCGTTAAAGGTATAGACCCCGTCCTCGCTTGCCATGTACAGGGAGGAGAGCGTTGCCGTGTACTCCGCATCTTCATTTGCAACGATCTGGGATGTGCCAAACTGGGTCTCTCCGGTGTATCCGTTGTCATTTGCGAAGTCCATTGGATCGTGGCCCTGGTTGACCCAGTAATAGATCTTGTCCCGGTCACCGTCATTGTAGGCAACCACGAGGGCAATGAACTTGATCCTGCCATCAAACGACGACGAAGGCGAGGCTTTTGCAGTCTTTACGTTAACGCCCACCCGTTCGCCGGTGATCTGGTCCTTGACATCATACCAGAAGAGATAGTCACTCGTCACCCGGTTGCCATGTCCCAGATCTACCGGCCCGGTTCCCTTCTCCCCGGGATAACTATAGGGAACATTCATCGATTCTGTGGCAAGGAGGATATCGTCCTTCCCATCGCCGTTGACATCAAGGTTCACGGTGGCGGTTCCCTCGTAGTTATTCTGCTTGTGGCCGCAATAGACACTCACGTACAGCCGTGCCCATGCGATATCCTTGTACTTGGGCAGGGTAAATGACTGGGACGCAGAGGTGGAGAATCCCGGGTAGGTGTTGTAATACAATCCCCCGGAGACCACGCCGCTACTCACCGTCTGTAACGGGATGCCCCCCAGGTAATCATTGGCACCGACAATACCGGTGATCGCCAGGATCGCGACAAGCACCACAACGGTCGCGATGCAGATCCTGCGCCAAATCTGGTTTTTTCTTCGGGAGATTCCGCGTACCTTCTCCCGGTTGCCCTCAGTACTCTGTATTACCGGAACGATCCTGTTGCTGGCGGACGGTCCTGAGGACCCGGGCCCGGAGAAAATCATACTTTAAACTATCTATTGCGCCTTTATTAAAATTTATTGAAATTATCGTAATAACTATTACGATGTTTTTGAGAATACGTTTTACGCAATTTTCACCATTCCGACGTATACTCAACGAGGGTGTGAAGCAGGGAGTCCATCCGGTTCATCAGGGGACATCCATTATTTCAAAGGGGGAGAGAAGACCGGCGTGACATTCGCTCCCTGGACGAACCGGCCCGCATAGTCATCCAGTATTGCAGAAGGGTGGATGTCTTCAAACTCTGCCGGGTGAAGGATCTTTGCGATGTACACAAGACCTACCGCTGACCGGGGCCCGTACGTGACGCTGTTTGACATCACATAGACCTGCCCGTTCCGGACTGCTGCGGTATTCGCGATACCGGTCCTGCCTGCGATCGTATCCCGGATATTCCGGAGTTCCGATTCATTCTTGCCCGATGCGGCAACCTTCACGATCACAGCCGGGTTCTCGGCATAGACCCACTCCGCATTGACCTTGGGCGAGGATGCCGGGAGCATCCCGGCAATATTACTGCCCCCCGCCATGGTGGTCAGCAGGTCGCCCCCGGATCCGGCGGTCAGGGCAGAATAGTCGGAATAGGATTCGAAATAGACCCGGGGCGTGTCAACGGAGGTGAGATTTGCAATGCGAGACTGGACGAGTGCTTCGTTCTGCTCCAGGAATGCAATATACAACGCGGCCCCCTTTTCCCTCCCGGTCAGGTTCCCCAGTTTGCGGGTGTCGGATGCCAGGGTATCGATCTTGTAACAATCGATGAGGAGGAGCGGTATACCGGCTGACGTGATCTTGTCGATGTTTTTTGGCGTATAACTGGAATAGCTGATCACCGCGTCAGGGTGCAAGGAGAGGATCGTCTCGACATCGGGAGTCTGCCAGGAACCGATGCTCTTCACCCCAAAAAACCGGGGACCGAGTAACGGATGCGTCTTCACGGTATCGGATATGCCGACAACCTGGTCCTGTACGCCGATGGCCAGCAGCAGTTCCGCGGCATCGGCATTGGTGACGATGATCCGTTGCAGGGGTGTGGCCGGCAGGGATGTGAGAGAGGCTGTCGGTACGGGGGTCGGGCCCGGGGATGCGGCGGGAAGGGTCGTCACTGCCGGTACCGGGGCAGGGGATTGCTGGCTGACACACCCGGCACCTGCACATGCTGCAAGAACCAGAAGTGTGAATACAATGAGCACTACTGTACAGGAATCCGGGGAAAGTCCCGGGGAGTATGTTTTTGTTACCATAATGATTCAGTCCGTATTTTTGATGCAGGGATCGGGGATCCTGCGGTTTCGGGTTCGCCGGCTGAACCCTTGGCCGGGGAGTACCGGAACCATGCGTTCATGCGTGGGATCCTCCAACTACGTGTGACGAATTGCATCCACCGGGTTCAGACGGGCTGCCTGCAGGGCCGGATAGATCCCGGAGAGGAGCGAGAGCACGACCGCAACAAGGAAACCCAGGACCAGGATTTCCGGTGTCACAAGCGTCAGGTCATAGCGGGCGAACCCGGAGAACAGGTCGCCCATCTGCGTGATCAGGTATGCCTTCCCGACCGAGTTGATCGCCCAGGAGAAGACGATCCCCAGGAGATCCCCCAAAAGCCCGCCGATCACACCGATATACAGGCACTCCATCAGGATCAGGGTGACGACATCTCCCTGCGAGGCCCCAAGGGCCATGCTCACCCCGATCTCACGCGTCCGTTCATAGACCGACATGATCATGGTGTTGACGATCATGAGGGCGCCGACAATCAGGGAGATGGCGGCAAAGATCGACAGGAACAGGATGACCAGGTCCATGAGCCGGTTGACGGATTCGATCTGGCGGAACGACCCGTTTGCCGAGAGGCCGAGGGACTGGATCTCATCCACCACGGTAAATACGTTCTCCGGGTTGTCAACGCGTACATACACAGCATTGTAGGGAGTGGATTCATTGGAGAGAGCGCTGACCGAATCCCGGTCCATGAGAAGCAGGGAATCCAGGCTGTCCCCCCGTTCCCTGAGGGCACCGCTTGACAGGATCGCCAGCTTCCGGTCGGAGGGGGCCCCGTTCTGGTCATAATCACGGATAACGACCGTGAAGAGATCGCCCTGCCGGACACCTTCGTACTTTTGCAGTTTTTCCGCAAGCTCATGCCCAAAAACTACCTTGTTGGAAGCAGGGTCATACATTCCTCCCGACGCAAATGACGGTTTGAATATCTTCTGGAGATCCTCCCCGCTGATACCGGTCACACTGAGATAGGTCTGCCGCAGCGTGGAGAACGACACCTGGTATACCGGGCCGGCCGCTTCGACATGGGGGATCTTTTGTATCAGGGAGACCTTGGATTCGGTGATCGGGATGACCGTTCCGTCCCGGACGGATCCCGTCACTTCGATGAGGGTGAGATCCGACTGCTGTTTGATGGTCTCGATTGCCTGGTATCGTATTCCTTCACCAAACGAAATTATTCCCACCATGGCCGCGATACCGATAGCGATCCCGAATGCGGTCAGGATTACCCGCATCCGTTTCTTCATAAGCTGGCGGGCGGACAGTTTCGCATAGTCAACCAGTTTCGTCATGCACCAATCACCTTCCCATCGATGAGCTGGAACGATCGATCTGCATATTCGCCGAATTCCCGCTCGTGGGTAACAATAAAAAATGTGGTCTTTTTCTCCTTTGCGATGGACTGCATCAGCCGGAAGATCTCCTCGCTTGTCTTCTGGTCAAGGTTCCCCGTGGGTTCGTCGGCAAAGATGATGGGGGGATTGTTGATCAGCGCCCTGGCGATCGC
The DNA here is from genome assembly GCA_964592875.1 of uncultured Methanoregula sp. GTDB lineage: Archaea > Halobacteriota > Methanomicrobia > Methanomicrobiales > Methanospirillaceae > Methanoregula. Next base: position 98,980 of record CAZQGG010000002.1, on the reverse strand, counting down.
CACCCGCTGTTGTTCGCCCCCGCTCAACTCGGATGGGTGATGGTGTCCCCGACGTGAGAGCCCAACACAGGTGAGCAGTTCCTGCGCTGCCGTGGCCCGGACCTCCGGCTCCCGGTAATTGAAGAGCATCGGGTACTCGATATTCTCCTGTGCCGTGAGGTAGGGGAGGAGGTTGAACTGCTGGAAAATGAACCCGATCTTCCGCCGCCGGAGAGAGACGAGCTGGGAAGGGTCCCGGAAGTTTACCGGTTCGCCATCGAGCGTGAGGAGCCCGGAGCTCGGGCTGTCAAGACACCCGAGGATGTTCAAGAGGGTACTTTTGCCGGACCCGCTCCTGCCGATCAGGGTGACAAATTCCCCTTTTTCTATACTGAATGTTGCTTCAGCGAGCGCGGGGACATCTCCCCGGTAGGCTTTTTTCAGGTGGTCTGCTTCGATGATTGCCGGCATGGTTCCTCCGTTATGCATATTCTACGTGCAGGATTGCGTTGGTCAGGAGGAGATAATCTCCCCGGTCCTGCACGGCAATGAAATTTGACCTCTTTGTAATGTACGGGGTAACATCGCGTGTGTCGATACCGATCTGCTGCTGCTGGTCGGAAAGAAAGACATCCGTCCATTCTTTTCCCTGTGCATTGGGAAAGACAAGATCGAGGATTACGGTGAAGAACGACGGGAGATCTGGTTTCTCCTGGCTGTTCACGTACAGGGCGTTCTTCCGGATGATGTCGGAACGGGAATACCCGCCGGATGGTGCGATGAGTTCCAGGCTGGCTTTTTTCAGGCGGTCAGTATCGACCTCATGGCTGAAATCCACCCGGCTCGTTGCCATCTGGGGGGTGATGCCGAAACTGTTGTAGAGCATGTCGCACCCTTCCTCCACAACAACGAGTCCCTTTGGTGACGAGGAGCTCTCGTACACGGCAATGACACCGATCCCCTGGATCACAAACGTACTGTTGCCTACCCCGGCATTTTCTACTTCAAGGGTAACCTCGTTCTTTCCGGGCGAAATGGTTCCCCCGGAGAAGGTGTCCATGCCCGAGTAGAAATCGCTCGGGCTGGAAAATCCCTTGTTGTCAACGTACCGGCTGGCCGGCTCCAGCGGACTTGTGGGAACCGGTTCCCGGGTCACGGCAATTGAGGGATACACGGTCTGCTGGTCTCTCCTGCTCCACGCCCAGTACACATAGTACCGCTGGTACTTCACGATGGCATCATCGGGAAGGTCTACCGTGAATGCAACGGGATACCGGCTCCCTGCGTACAGGGTGCCGCTGTAGGTGCTGTTCCCGGTGGAGAAGAGGTAGTCCCCATTTCCCTCGTAACTGAATACCCCGGTAAGCGGACGGTCCGCGGCGTACGTGGCAGCAGCGGGAAGGGCAAGGAGCACGACAGCAGCGATCATCATCAGGGCCTTATTCTGGGAAATCATAACGGTCCTGGACGAGGTTGTTGTTCCGGTTGTTGTCCCGGACTGCTCCTGCTTCATCCACGGTGATCTTCAGCTCGTGGGAGCCTGGTGTGGTAAAGACAGGAATCCAGACCGATGCTGATGAATGCGCCGGTATGCCCGCATCGATCAGTTTCCCGGCAATCTTTTCGCCGTCAAGGTACACGGTGACCGTGAAGGCCGGGGCATCGCTCCCGCCATTGTTGGTGATCGTCAGGGGAATGGAATACTCCTGGATCCCGGAGACTGCACCCGCCGGTGCGACGATGCCGGGGGTGGCAAGGACAAACGCGAAGGCCAGCAGAAGTGCCGGAACTGTTGACAGGGATCTCCGGCCCCGTACCACGATGAGCGCTCCCACGGCCGCAATGATCGGGATGACGGACAGGGGCGATTTTGTGGGAACCGGGCCGGTGGCATCCTCTTTGTGAACCGGTGAACCCACGGATAAGGAGAGATCGGGAGGCGTTCCAACGGTTAGTCCCCGCGAGACTGCATTGTTATCCGGCTTGGAATCGGCGGCAGCCGTCACTTCAGCGGACAGCGTGTGGGGTCCTTCTTCCGCAGTCCAGGGAACCCGCACTACGGCAATGCCGCTTTTTGGGATCTGCACCTGCGTGGTGTTGATGGTTTTTCCGTCTACCCTGAAGGTGACCGGGACCGTATCCTGCGGCGGGATACCGTAACTCCGGACTTCAGCACTGATGGTGGCAGACTCTCCCGAGTATGCATTCTCTGCCCTGAGGCTTTCGGTGGTGAGGTCTGTCGCCGCTGCGCTGCCGGGTTTTGTCAGGGTGAGGAGCGCGATGACGGGATGGATGTAATCCTCTCCTTCCGGGGAATCGCCGTTCGTGTCGATGAGACCGTCCCCGGTCAGGTCAAGGCCCCGCATGAACCGCATGGTGTTTGCATCCTGTACCAGGGACGTGACATCGAATGTTTCCATATCGGCATACCGTGAGGGGATACCGGTGCCGCCTTCAGCGTTAAAGGAGACCTCGTCCCCGATATCGGTGACATTGGTCCCGTTCACGACCCGGGACGGTATTCCCACGCTGCGGCCGTTAAACTGCACGTAATCCGGCTGGCCTTTTCCCCCGGCAAGGAGAAGGACCGAGAGGTTGGCCCTGGTGATACCCGCCGGGGCGGCATTGGTGAAGGTGATATTGGTTTCTTCATGCTTCGTCGGGTTGGTCCCGGCCCAGCCTTCGCCATGGAGGTTCTCGTTGCCCTCCGCGATCCAGTACTGGGTGGACTCCCCGGATTTCGGATCGTCGACTACCGCAACGACAAGGATGCCATATACCCGGCCGTCCAGCTTGTTGCCGGGATCGTTCTTGCTTGTCGTGACGGTGATGACATTGTCGCCTTTATTGAGAAGAGTGGTCGTGTCGTACGCGATCCAGTAGATGCCGTGGCCCGATTCGTAGAGTTCCCGGTTCTGGTCCCGGTCGCCATTCAACAGGTACCGGACTTTCTTTAAGTTATTGATGGTCAGGTCTGCCCACCCGGTATATTTTTCTGTGCCGCCCCAGATCCCGGTGTACACCCGGGCATACCGTGGTGCCGATGGCAGGGTGAACTGGAGTTCGTACGGGGGATTGTCAAGGCCGTAGTTCCCGAACGTGAGAACGTCGCCGTTTACCGTCCCCTGTGCGGTTACGGTAAGAGGGAGACCTTCGAAATCATACTGTGCTGACACCGGGGGGAGAACAAGGACCAGAAGCAACAAGACAAGGAGAACACAGACGAGCGTTGAACGTAGCATGCATATCATCCCGGAAAAGAACCAGTTTCCATGTACTTGTCATAATATTTCAGATAAAGATTGTTATTTTATCGTAATTGGTAGCATTTTTAAAATATTCGTGATACTCTATAATCCCGGATCAGGATTCTTCTGCCCTCAAAACTGAAGAGAATGCTGCCTCATGGCGTTCTCCTACCATCTGACGGGCAGTGTAGTCATATTGAGAAATTTTTCCAAGGATTGCGTGAAACATATCCATATGCCGGTGATTATACCGGAAGGCAAGTTCCTGTACAAAGTCGGGGATCTGCGTACGTTCCAGGTACCGGTGACGGGACCAGCAGGTCTGGGCAAACCACCAGAATACCGTAAGTGGCGGCCAGGTCCCCCGGTTTTTTAGTTTCATGACGACGGTTTCCTGGTTGCTGCGATCCGGATAGTAGGCAATGAGACCATGATACTGCTTTTCGCAGACATCGAGGAAGAGGATATTGTTGCGGATCGACCACGGGATCTCCATCTGGATGATCAGATCCGGTACTGGGGGTGTGAACCGCTCGATCTCAATCGTTTCGGAATGGATGCGTATACCAAAGACCACAGGGTCTGCGCGCGATGCGGTATGCTGGTGAGGGATTCCCCATACGACCGAATTGGTTCCCATATCGTCCGGTCCGACCGGTGCATCGATAATTGCGAGCCGGATCCGGCGATACATCCGGTTGACCATCGCGCGTTCCATGTGCAGCTGCGCGATCGCTTCATCCGGCGGGATGTCGTCGGCAAACATCCGGATCAGGCGGATAAACTGCAGGTAGGTAATGTGGGTGCTCTCGATGATGCTGCCGCGGCGGAGCCCCCAGGTAAAACCACAGTCGCTGCACCTGCTCCGGCCCCGGCTGATGCGGGCAATACGGGTGCTGCCGCAGAGGGTGCAGGGCTGCACGGCCCGGAGGATACCGGCACGGATAAGGTACTCCTTTGCGCCGGATTCGTTGCGTATCAGGTTCTCATTGGTGACTCTCATTTTTTAGTTTCCCATCCCACGTTCCTATTTATTTGTAATAAATTATCTCAAATTTTTTACATTACGTAATACTTTTTAAAAAAAAGTCTTACATTCTATATATATTCTTTTAAAATGAACGGGCCGGGATCTCTCAACACTCCCGGATCACCCGGATACATCCAGATCCCGGACGGTTTGCCGGAGCGAGGGACGTTACCAAAAAGGGGTGGCAAACCCCGGTCAGACGGGGGTGGGGGATATATTTTAATTCGGTTTTTCATACGGGAGGGTTCATTCTGTCATACGGGGACTAATCAGATCTTTATCGTGTTAACTGCCTGCCATAAAATAACACTATTAATCTTCATTTTATATGTGCAAAAACAGGTTTGATATTTTCTCTATAGTACTTACAGCAATTATCATGCCCGTTTGATTTACACATTACTTATATGTGCAGATTTCAAATGGTCAGATCGTGCACATGTCCCGGGGATATCCAGATAATGATGAGTACCCGGCGTCTTATGTGCCAGGTCTGTATCCATAACCGGTGTGAAAAAGGCCGGATCCCGCGCAGTTCGCCCGGTTTTTTAACCGGGGGCCGACATCTTGCAGTAATGGGCACTGATGCCCCCGTCACTCGCACGAGGATTCTGGCGTGAATGCTCGGCCAGGAGATCCTGAAGTACTTCCCTGCCTTGAGGCCGGCGGATCTCCCGGCCCGTGTTTTGAGCAGTTGTGAGCCAGAGATCTATTGCCGTTTTGATCTCCTGTAATGCCAGCTCTTCACTCTCACCATATGCAAAAACAGCCCGCCAGTTCAGGTACTCCCGCGATATACCCGCCATCCTCTTCGCTGTAGAAGATTTCTATTGCATATTTATACGCCGTCATCCTCCTCCAGCAGTGAATAATCCTCGATAATCTTACAGAGCGGTTTTAACCGGATAAGGTTTAGCCATTCCGTCTATCACCTGAAAATTGACAATCTCCCGGACACCATCACGGGTATAAACGCGGTGGCTGCCCCGGACACCCCTAAATACGAACCTGAACTCTTCCGCAGCTCTGCAGAGATATTCAGATGTCCGGCCTCTTATCGCACGGTAAAACAGGAAAAGTTATGGGCAGGTTTTTTTCTTACGGAGATTCATGATACCTGCAACGACCGTATCGAAATCTTTTTCGAGCCATGTCTTGCGATCTTTTGTATAATCGCCGCTCCCGTGCGTGTAACTCTGGATAAACCGTATTGCATCCGCAGGCCCGAGATTTTCCACCAGTACTTCAAATCCCCGGATACGAATCTCATTAAGCGTCTTTGCTTCCATGTGCAGTCACCTCCATGAACCACTGAACGGGATTTTTTGTTGCAACTGTGATTTTGTCCGCGTGCCTCTTAATGGTGTTGATGAGGAGATCATCGGTTGTTAAAAATACCGCACCGGACCGTTCGGCACACGCAAGATGAAGGGCATCAAAGGTATCGATCTTCATGGCATGGATTGTCCGGGCACGGGAAAGGATCCGGGTATCGATCAGTATCTGATCATGCGCAAACTGCAACAGGCTTTCAACATTTTTCATCCGTTCATCATCGGCTATGCCGGCAATTTCATAGGTTATCACTTCACTTCCAACAAGTTCCCAGTCCGTCATACACCGTTTGAGGATTGCAATCACCGCTTCGGTCTCCACCCTGATGCGGTTGGACGTCTGGTCGTCGAAGGGCCTGCACAGGCAGCAGACGTCCATGTAGATTTTTATCGCCACGTTAACCTCCACGCACGATAGTGTATCTCAGTTTTTCTCATGCAATGATTTCACGTATCGCGTCCCTGTTTAATGAATATTTCTTATCACGATCCCTGCCAATGACCCGTCTCCGGTCCTTCCCCCCGGGTAGCACCCGTAACCCAAGTCCCCCACCGGATGCGCCCCGCTTCCCGCACCCGCTTAAAAAATCGCTCCCGCAAGATACCACGGCTTGTATACAAATTCTCGGATTGCAAAGTCCAGTCCGCATATAGTACATTATATCGTGCCCTCCCCGGCCTAGTATTACAAAAAAAAAAATCGTAAAACCAAGTGTTACTAATATTTAAAAATGTTTTAATAGATCTTACGCAAATGAGATCGTGTTCGCAACCGGTGCAGCTGATGATTATACATATTTCCGTAACCGGTCCCGCGGGCAAGGAGAATCTCTCAATGCAAACAACAAGAACTGAAAGCAGACTCGGCAGGTTCGCATGCCTGCTCAAGGGCGGGGCAAAGCCGCGCAGGTCATTCGCGCTCATGATGGCGCTGGTGCTTGTGGGGATGCTGTCGCTTGCCGGCGTGGCGTCGGCGGACAACTACTGGAAGGGCACACCGCCGGTAACAGGACCGCACGGTACGGTGAATGGCAGTGTCGATGTCAAATTTGCCGACACGTGGAAGACCGACAACCCGGCTAATAACGACAACACAACAGCGACATTTACCGGCCTCACTACCTCAAATGTCAAGTTCGCACGGCTGTATGTGATGGTGTACACCGGGAACATGACGGAGAACTGGACCGGAACGGAGACCATCACCCTGGTTCCAAGCGGGGGCACACCCGTAGTCCTTGCAAACGCGCAGCCGCTGGATCTCAATTACGCCAGAGAAGTTGGGGCGTATTTCAACACGTCAGTCACAGCGCCTTTCATTACAACGGGCACCGGATTAGGCCGTGTAACAAGTGACTATATCTCGGTCTTCGATGTGAAGGACTACATCACCGCATCGGACATGACCGTGTATATCAATACGACCTACGGATCATCCTCAAGGTTCGATGGCCGTGTCAAGGAAGCAAGACTCGTCTACGGGTGGGATGTGACATCCGGTTCAACCGGCTGTACGGAGTACTGGATCAATGAAGGCCACGATCCGGTGACCAAGGATCTTACTAACCCGTATACGACGAACACAACAACGTTCGGCAGTGTGTCCCATGCAACCAACTACACCGCAACGCTGTATGTGGATTATTCGGCAACATACTTGGGGAACGGTACCTACACGTGGAATGGCGTTAACATCGCAAAGGGATCCACATACGCACCTGAAATTTCCTCAGGGTATTATGCAGGAACCAATAAGTGGACCTGGAACGATCTCAGCAGCGGTCCCGGGCTCGCCAGCGGCAACAATGTCCTCACGTACTACCGGACAAACAGCTGGTATAAGATTCCGTTAGCTGTCCTGACGGTCAAGAACACCGGTAACATCTACGACTTCTCGGGGAACTATGCCGGGACGCCAGTTGGATACAAACAAGAGCTCTATATCCAACCACCTAACTCCGTCTCTGATCCTGTGTATGATGTCACGGCTTCCAACCTCGCTTATAACGATAATGTCTACGAGACCGGATATGCAGCAGATACGGACTATTACGCTGCCCAGAGGTTCAATTTCACTATCTCCGAGTCCAGAAGCAATGTGCAGAGCCTCACTGCAACATGGATCGGCAAAGGATACAGGACGAGTGGGAATGGCGCATATCTCTACATCTGGAACTGGACCAGCAGCAGTTACGAACAACTCGCTACTACATCGAGCGGAAGTAAGACAACGCTTACCGGCTCCAAGACCTCAGGTCTGACTAACTACATCAGTACCGATGGCAAGGTCATCGTCGTTGCAGAGAGTAAGTATGGATCATCATCAAGTTACGCTGTTCACCTTGACACGGATTATGTCAAACTGGTGGTGGTCGACCCATAGATCTACCACAAATTTCCCCTTTTTTCTCTCAAGTCACGCAGTGCAACACCATTTACGGTGTATCATCCGAAGATCTGCTGAACAGGTTTACACTATTTACCTCTGATGCCAAAAGACAACGATTCTTTGAGTTCCTCATCAAATTCCGCGATACGTTTCTTTTGCGCAGATAAATGCCGGAATGGAGTAACGGGGCATTCACACGTATTTTAAAAATGTAATACTAAATTTTATTTAGATTAATTAAAGTAACATCAGATTCTACAAAATAACAGTTTATTTTTAATTTATGCGGAGACAATTGCATGACGTGTTATCCCATCTGCGTATCCCCCAGCCAGGTCTGCCATCCTGAATCAGAAGTCGGACACCGCAGTCCCCCATGGGGGGCGAAATCATCAGCCAAGATCTGGCACCGGATACTTCTCATAGGGCTGCTGCTCGCGATTACGATGACGGCAGCGCCGGTGGGGGCGCAGGATATTATCCTATCGGATAGAGCAGCGAACCAATCTTCGATCAGCCAGGCCCGGATGTTCAGCCTTGCCATCCCGTTCATCACGAACAATGGCCAGCAGCCGGACTCCGTGAAGTTCTATGCCAACACATTTTACGGCACCGCTTATATCACCGGCACCGACCTGACCCACGCGGTCGCAGTCACGAAGGGAAACGAGACATATAACGTTGCGCTCAAAGAGCAGTTCATCACCGCTGACGGTACCGCGATATCCATGAATCCGCAGGGGGAGGATCCGGCCGAGACCAGGGTTTCCTACTTCATCGGGAATGACTCACGCACGTGGCAGACCGGCCTCCCAACATACAACCGCGTCTCGCTCGGAGAACTGTATCCCGGGATTAGGGTGTCCACAAAGGTGCACGGCAATAATGTGGAGAAACTCTTCATGGTGGCACCCGGTGCTGATCCGTCAGACATTCGCGTGAAGGTATGTGGTGCCGACAGCATCCGCATTGTAGATGATGGGAGCCTTGTCATCGTCACGGGAGATGACGAAGTGATCATGGCGGCACCGAATGCTTTCCAGGATGACGAGCGCGTGGCTGTCGCATACCGCGTGTTGGGTGATGAAACATACGGGTTTGTCGTGGGAGAGTATGACCCGAGCAGGACACTGGTAATCGATCCCTCACTGGTCTATTCGACATATATCGGGGGGGGATTGGATGATTTTGGATTTGGGATAACTCGCGATGCTGAGGGTAACGTATATATCACGGGTGCGACGGGAAGTTCGGACTTTCCAACAACGGAAGGGGTTTACAAAACAACCTTGGACAGTACTGAGGAGGGGGTTCAGGATGCCTTTGTAAGCAAACTCAATCCGGCCGGAACGGCCCTTCTTTACACCACCTATCTCGGGGGAGTCTCCTATATGACAACGGCAACGGGGATTGCAAACGACACGTCAGGCAATGTTTATATCACGGGATACACGATAAGTCCAGATTTCCCCCATACCGCCGGGGCATACCAGACGGCCATAAGCGGCAATCCCGATGACGGCCTCCCTGATGTATTCGTGAGTGAACTCAATCCCTCCGGAACAACCCTTCTTTACTCCACCTATCTCGGTGGATCCGATGATGACGAATCTAACGGAATAGCAACCGATAGTGCAGGTAATATTTTTGTCACAGGGTATGCAAGAAGCGGAGATTTCCCCACTACTGCCGGGGCATACCAGACTACGAAAAAGGGTAGTTCCGATGCATTTGTCAGTAAGATCAACCCGGCCGGGAGTGGTGATGACGATCTGGTCTATTCTACCTATCTCGGGGAGGCAAGCGGTAATACATATTCCATAGGAATTGCGCTGGATAATTCGGGGATAATCTATATCTCAGGTGCGACACGGAGCGCATCGTTCCCCACCACATCGGGGGCATACCAGACTACGAAAACCGCATCACAGACATCCGCCTTTATCAGTAAGATTAACCCGGCCGGCAGTGGAACAAATGATCTGGACTATTCCACGTATATAGGGAACGGGGCCACAAATTCTGCGAATGGAATAGTGCTTGACAGCAGTGGCATGGTGTATATCACCGGTTCAACAGGTTCGTTCCCGGTTACATCAGGGGCATACCAAACGTCACCTGGGGGGGGCGGGGACGCCTTTGTCAGTAAACTCAACCTGGCCGGAGACGGGGCAGATGATCTTTTGTACTCCACCTACCTCGGGGGTAGCGACTCTGAAAACGGAAAAGGAATTGCAGTAGATAATTCGGGGAATGTATTTATTACAGGATATGCCGGTTCAGGTTTTCCCACCACCAGTGATGCATACCAACCGACTTGGGGGGGTGGCACAAATGCGTTTGTCAGTAAGATCAATACGGCCGGTGGTGGGACAAGCGATCTGGTCTACTCCACCTACCTCGGAAATAATGATGAAGATTATGGAGGAAATGGAATTACAGCAGATAATGCAGGGAATGTATTTATTACAGGATATGCCGGTTCGGGTTTTCCCACCACCGCGGGAGCATACCAACCGACATTTCATGGAGATCCATACACATATGATGCCTTCGTCACTAAACTCTCATTTCCTTCAGAACATTCCCTGACCTCAATCACCCTTTCTCCCACAACAGCATCCCTCATAACTGGGCAATCCCGGCAGTTCACCGCCACCGCAAACGATCAGGACGGCTCGCCCATGTCCGGCATCCTCTTCACCTGGTCAAGCGACAACGAGACGGTCGGGACCGTGAGCTCCAACGGCCTCTTCACCGCAACCGGTGTCGGCGCCGCAAACATCAGCGCCGTGAACGGAACCGTTACCGGGACAGCAAAGGTCACCGTTACGCCCCCGGCCCCCGACCTGTCCGTGGTCTCGATTACCACGGGTACTCCCGTTGTCAACCATGCCGGGACCGTAAGCGTCAGGGTCCTGAATGCCGGTGGGGCAGCAGCCGGGAAATTCAATGTCACACTCCTTGCCGGCAGCACCGAAGTGAACAGGGCAACCGTATCATCACTCGGGGCCGCGGAGTCCGCAGATGTCAGCATCGCCTGGACTCCTTCGGCAAGTGGTTCCGTGACCCTTACCGCTGAGGTGGACCCAGAGAATGCCATCGGCGATGCTGATACGACAGACAACACCGTCACAAAGACAGTAAGTGTTCAGGCAGAGGTGACCAGCGGGCCGGATCTCACCGTCACCCGCGAATACAGCCAGAACTGGGTGCCATACCCGAACCTGTTCGCCCACTATACCGCAGGGGTCGGGAATAAAATCGGCGTGATGATCACGAACGCGGGCACCGGAACCGCACCGGCCTTCAATGTCACGTTCCGGGTTGATGGGAACAGTACCAATGTCACGGTCCCGGCCGGCCTTGCCGCAGGATCGTTCACTTATGTGAACATCACCGATACCTTGGAGCGCAGCCCGGGTGCCACGGTCCCGGTGAATGCCACGGTGGACTCCGCAAACGAGATTCCCGAGATCTCCGAGACTAACAACGAGTACTCGTACACCGCAAACGTGATCTGGAACGGGTACAATGGCCGGCGCTGGGCAGATGGGGGCCCCGATATCGCCACACGATCCGTGTACCCGGTAAACGGGAACATCCTCTATTCAAACGGCGACAGCACCTACCGGTACGTGGCAGACACCTATTATACCCACTGGACGGCAGCCGACCTGCCCGTTCCCGCCAATGCAACCATCGAGTCCGCCCGGCTCTATGCCACCTATACCTGGGACTCCGGGTGGCTGGTCCCGGACCATATCACCATGGCATTCAACGGTAAAACGGTCCCCTATGAATTCTGGTATTCGGACAATAAGAACTGGGGCGACATTTACAATTACCCGTTCGGTGTGCTCATCTACGATGTCACCGACCAGTTCAGTGCCGGTGGCAACACGATGGCAATGGATCTGGTCAACCGCCAGTCGGGACAGTTCGTTCCCTTCCGTGGAATGACCCTTGTCGTGGTCTATAATGACCCCGGGGAATCGGAGAAACTGATCTTCCTGAACGAAGGCTTCGACATCGTCTTCTCATCGCCCAAGTATTATACAACAGATGAGACCGCGACCGCATACGCACCATTCACCGGTGCCGAGATCAACCTGAGCCGGGTGGAGAACGCAACCGTCACCACGATACTGAACCGGGGGGTCTCCGGATCAAGCCGGGGCGCCATGCTCTTCAATGGACAGAAATGGCCGGATTACTGGGTCAAGACCACCGACGCGGAGATCGCAACAAACACAACGGTTGTTACGGAATTTTTAAAAGAGACCGGTAATGTCGCAATGTTCCGGAGCCAGGCCACGAATAACATGGATATGGAACCCTACCTCGCCATCCTGAACGTCGAATACGACAATCAGCCAACCCCGCCCAGGTCATCATTTACCGCAAACGTCACATCGGGGTATGCAGAGCTCGCGGTAGCATTCAGGGATCGCTCAAGCGGAACCCCGACCAGCTGGGCCTGGGACTTTGGCGATGGGTCAACCTCCACGGAAAAGAACCCGGTCCATACGTACGGAGCCGCAGGAACCTACACGGTCAGATTGACCGCAACCAACGCACTAGGCGCAAACACCACAGTGAAGAACAATGACATCACCGCAACGCTCGGTACCCCGGTAGCAGCATTCAATGCAACTAAAACCGCCGGGGACACCCCCTTCACCGCCCAGTTCACCGACCAGTCGGCACGGCTGCCGTCATCGTGGACCTGGGACTTCGGCGACAGTGACACAACCAACGCCACAAAACAGAACCCGGTCCATACCTACCTGTCGGCAGGGTCTTACACCGTGAAACTGACCGCAGGCAATGCCGCAGGCAGCAACACTGCGACCAGAACCGGGTATATCAATGTCAATGCAAAAGTGATCGTTGAAAAGGAGTTCAATCTCGCCGGAGTTGACACGGAGGAGGTCGGGGGATCGCAGAACGTCTCCATCGATACCTCGCAGGTAGCCGTGAATACCACCCCCGGCTCCTCCGTGGTGACGATCGAGGGAATCGGGAATGGCTGGTCCCGCATGGACCTTACCATGAACGGCACACCGGAGATCGGGACGTCCACAGTGAACGGCACAATCACGGAAGTGAAGGCCGTAGGCCAGAACATCACCGTCCCGATGCCGTCAGTCGGGTCGCCCAAGGTCCACCTCGAACTGGCGCTCGATGAGCTCCCTGACTCGGGAGCTTCCATCACGGAGACCATTACGAAGGATCCAACTGCCGGTACTACCACGTCCTTTACCCTTGCCGCCACAACCAGCGGGAAAAACATCGATGAGATCGCGTATACCGTCAACTTCACCAAGAACGGGGGGATTAAAAATGCCGGGGATGGCGGCATCATCCGGAATGCCACCGTGTTCTTCGCCATCAGCCCGGCCTGGGTGGCCGCTCACGGGGGTACCTCAAAGATTGTCATCATGCATATGAATGAAGCAGGATTGTCCACGCTACTCCCGACAACCTATCTCGGCACTGATGCTGACGGCAACGACCTCTTCTCTGCCGTCTCGGAAGAGGGGCTCTCGACCTTCGCCCTTGCAGCGGTCTCACCGGCCTCGTCCGGAGGAAGTTCCGGTGACAGTAGTGGCGGGTCAACCGGAAGTTCGGGTTCAGGAACGGACAGCAGCTCGTCAGGAGGCAGTAGTTCATCGGTAAGCAGCAGTTCCAAGACAACAACGGATAAACAGAAAGGACAGGTCTTTGACTATGCCCAGATCGCCCCGCCCAACGCAAACACGGTGTTCAGGACCACCACCGTCTCCGCGAAGGGGAGAGTCTCTGTCACTCCCCTGATCGCAGAGACGGAATCCATGCCGGGCGCCAAAGCATCGTGGAGCGCGGAGATCGTCAACGATCCTGACGGGGGTGGGAAGATCAGTACGGGCCTCATCAGTACGATTCCCGAGACGGTGATTGCATCATACCGCACGGTTCTTGCCGGGCAGGGCCTAGACGTGTCGTCCGTTGCCTATGCAATGAGTGTTGAGAAGGATGACCGGATCGGCGCCACAAAAGAGGGTGTCATCGAGATGACGGCACCGCAGAAGTGGGTAACCGATAACGGGGGGATCAACCAGATCCGGGTATTCCGTGTCAGCGATGAAGGTATCGCGGAACTCCTCACCACCGCGTTCAGCAAATACGACATGGATACCGGGTACCTCACATTCAGGGCAGAATCTCCGAATGGCCTCTGCACATTCACCCTCCTGGCAGTCAAGCCAGCCACCGGTGGCAGCACTGCATCACAGGAACCGGGTACCGCTCAGGTGTCTGGACCCACTTCTTCCGGTGATGCAGGGATCCTCAATCAGGTTGCCCCGGTAGGTCTCGATATCTCGTACGGTGTGATCATCATCACAGCAATCATGATCATTGCCGGATGTATCGGGCTTGCCGTAGTATACAGGATGCGAAAGCGGGACGAATAATAATCATTTTTTCAGGAATCCGGTGCGAAATATTCGGGTATTCCAAAACGGAGAAATGCTGGGTATGCTCAACCGACCCGGGGTACATGATCTTGGTTGACCGCCATGATCAATACCCGGAAAAAGCATAGCCGGGTATGATTGGAAATCCTCAGGATTACACGGGATCTTTGAGCAGGTAACGATACGACAGGATCAGACCGGTCCTGTGATCGTAACCGAACCGCCCGGTTCAGTAGTATCGCCCGTGGCAATCGTTTCGCCGTTCCGGTAAAACTCAGCAATAAGCGTGGTGGAAGAAGCATCATCTTTTTTGATGGTCGCCGTCACGGAATCCCCTGCCGTCAGCACAGGGAAGATCATCTCGCCGGTACCTTTGATCTCCTGCATCCCATCGGTGATGCTGAAGGTCCCGGACCAGGGTCCGGTATACCCAATCCTCAGGAATATGCCTTCCTGCGGTATTGACGATCCGGGAGACTGTACGCTCGTTGCCGCAGGTTTTGCATCGGATGACCCCTGGGCGCGGGTGTCGGGCGCCATCGTGGGGATCGTAGTATCTCCCGCACCGGATGAGTTCCCGGCAGGGATGATCATTCCCGCGGCCCCGGCAAATCGCCCCGGTAAGACCAGCGCAAATACCCCTGCAATGATACAAACGATTATGACGATCACTGCAACGGACCTGGCGGCCCGGTGCCGTCGGAATATCGTGCCCCCCGCCCGGTTCACGGGCTGCCCGGGGGGCCTGTGATGCTGCCACTCATCCATGCGATGCTGATCAGGATCACAGGTTAGGTTGGGCTGGCCGTAAGCATTCTCCGGGAATCGCGGGGGATCATCTGAAGATACCGGCAATACTGGGTCCGGGGGGATGACTTTTGCCCCACAGTGATCGCAGTACCGCGAACCGGCCCGGACCCGGCTCCCGCAGGTTGTGCAGAAGAACGAGCCATCCACGGATGACGCCGCGGGGAGAGCCGTTCGGGGTGCGCCAGGTGGGGAAGAAGGAGGCGGCCGGGGACGATCTGTTGGACGGATCTCGGGTGGGGATGGACGGTGTATTTCCGGGGAGGGCCCGGGCAATCCCGAAGGGAAACGGCAAACCTGATCGCTTTTTGGGACACCCCGGATCTCCAGACGCACCTCTCTCTTCTTTGAGGAGGTATCTCCCGCATCGCAGATCCCCGGACTGAATACCAGTTTCCCGGGATCGTACCGGACCCGTCCTCCCTCATTTGTGCAGGGGACACGATCAGCTGGATTACCGGATGCCCTGTTTTTAGGAGGATTCAGGATACTGAAGAGATGCCGGTGCCAGGCGTCCCGTTCATCAGTTCTCAATCGTCCGGACGGTTTGCCGGCAAACGTGATGAACAGTCTCCGGCTCTCCACCGATGGAGTCTTCGCACGGATAGCAAGTACGGGCTCACCCGCATTGTTTGCCAGGGATTCAAGTCCCTCAACACGATCCAGCGCGAGCTCCTTGTCCCTTATACGCTGATCATGGGGGGACTGCAGGATCACCCGCCGGTTCGTAAGATATGCATGAAACGGGATCTCCCGGACCGTCACGTCCCTTGATTGCACCAGCCATTGTTCCTCGTGCTGCAATACCGGAAGACCCATAGTATGAGCATTCTCCAATTCGTTTTATTAAGTATTACATAATTATAGTATATTGCTAAAAGATTACCGTTTTTTATCCCGGGCAGGCACCCGGAACATCCAGATATCCCTTCTTCCAGGATCCGACAGGTGTCCTGCCCGGATCATTTTTGCCCCGGGGAATTTTTTTTAAAGATTCTCCACGGTCATTTTAAAAAAGAATCCTGTTATCCCAATGCCCTTACACAGATTGATTATTCTCCCGTCCACATGGAGATCATACTCGGGAACCCATATACCTGATACCGTGTGCCTGTAACATTGGAACCGATACAACTCCCTCTCCGGGATAAAGATCATTTTCACATCGGATGCAGGATAATTCTCCATCAATCCAGGTCCGGATCACGTATCCGCAGTGCGGACAAATCCGTATAGGTATCACATGATCGTGAACATCCTCTGATGCCGGTGGCGTGAACATACGATGTTCCTTGATTCTTGCATTCAAAGACGTCTGTCCCGGTAGTGTTTGCATATTGTTTCCCACAACTGCACGCGTAAACAGGGTTTTTCGCATCCCCGTAGCAAAGCGTGCCCGGATATTCAATGAATTTTCCAGTACGTTCATAAAATAAAATTGGAAATGAAAGAAATAACACTGGCGTTGAGTGAAAATTTATTTTCTCTCATCGCCCGAATTAAAAATATGGTTAAGGAAATGCTCGTAAATGAAGGAAAATATCGACGATTATTGCGAAAGAACCATGATTTTAAAAATAACCTTATTTGGTCAGGCATCGTGCGGGTTTAAAAAAATTTTAAATATTATAATTTAATAGTTTTCACATGAGTTCATACGAAAATAAAAAAGTATAATAATATCCGGATCACATAGTGGATACAGGGCAGAGCTGATATCACACACAGCAACACCCCACTTTCGACCAGGTAAACGACAAGGTATGTTCTGACTAACCCTTGAGCCGGCGGGGAAACCGGTTCCGGGAATGCACATCCCCAACTCTTTTTAGTTTAGAAGCAGTGATGTCGGAGGAAAAATAATTCCAATCAAAGACCCTGCGGAAACCTTACAGCGGGAGCCGGGGCAGGATAACGAAGAGATTATTGACCACGATAAAGATGTAGAGCGGGATCAGGATGCAGTACAGGTATATGCTGGATCCCCGCACATACCGCTCTCCCTGGATTGCCACGAGTGCCGCCGCCAGCAGGATCACCGATTTGATTGCAAGGTGCAGTGTCGGCATTGTCACGATCCCGGTCATCAGGGGATTGAGTTCCACGCCCCCCATCCAGAGAATGATCTGGGTGGTCCCGATATCCAGGAGGAACAGGCTGCCGAGAATGAGGGTAAACTCCACGATCTGCCGGGCCCGTACGGTATCAAGCGGATACGGTCCGGGAAGCGCAAACCCGGATCCCTGCACGGTCTTTGCAGTGGGCATAGATGGAGATACATAAACCGGTTATTAAAATCTTGTTTTAATTATAATTTTTGAACTGTTACGATTGTTCACTAAAAAGTGTTGACTCACGAGTGAGAGTAGCCAGAACAGGGAAGACAGGTAATCACGAGTATGTAAATTAACAAAAGATGTGTGAACAGAGCGGCGGCGCAGTACCGGACACCACGGTTACCGGGGATATGTCACGATTTACACCTCGGGGAGCTGACAGGTCCGTGATTGAGAATAACGAACTCACCATCCCCTGCAGGTCCGATCATACCTTTGTATCACCAGGTGTCGGGATTTCCTGTCGGTCAGCCGACCAGAGAAACAACCCATAACCTCCCATTTCCAGGAGTATCCGGGATTTACTCTCCCTCGAAGAACTTCGTTCTTCTCAAGCTCTTACTCCCCTTCAGGGAGTAATCACACCTAAAAATTATCTCCTTGTAAAACGCCCCATTTTCCAATCGGAGCCCATTTTAAAAAACCGTTTTTCTGATAGTCGCGTTTTTTTGCGAATTATAGAGTACTGGTTTTAAATGAGGGCATATATGGCCCCATTTTCATTGTTTGAGTGGCATTTCTGCCTCTAAAAAACGTCTAATTGTTGCCTATTGAATCAACGATGAGCTGGAATCCTGTGGAAAAGGCTGGCCGGTGAAATGGCGAAGGGTCAGATCCGGGGTCCCGGTATCGGTGACGTTACATTGGCGTGAGTGTATTCCCCCGACGAACGGTAACATTGAGATATTTTTCAATTACCCGGCAGAGTTCTGGCATTCCACCAGATATGGGCGCTGAAGGTCTCCGATGGAAGGATAATCCCTTCAGGTCCCTGCCGGAGCATTGCGGAAAAATACGCATCCAGAATCTCCCTCTGGCGGGGGGTGCTGCAGTTCAGTTTCTGGAACGCCTGCTCCACCGCGTCATCGATTGCCGGGTAACCGGAGGGAGGTTTCTTCTCAACGGAGAGGCCGGCATAGATGCCCATCTCGTACAGTACCTGCCAGAGGCAGTCGGCAAGTGGCTCGCCCGGGTACTCCGCCCCGTGGAGCGCGGGCCAGAGATCGCGGCTCACCCGGGCCCACGACGGGGGGGTGAGGAACCAGAAGAGATGGATGGTGCCCCGGCAACAGGCCTGCATCTTCAGAAGGGCTCCTTCGATGTCCGTCATTGTCAGGGAATACGATGCAATGACCGCATCGAAGGGACCGCCGGGAACGGGATCCGGTACGTCTTCCCAGCGGAGGGGGAGGACCTCCAGGGACCCGGACATCTCCCGCGGGCGGTTTCCCGCAAGCTCGATCCGCATCATCGAAGAGGGTTCGATGACCGTCACATCACAGCCCTGTACGGCAAGGGGAATGGCAAGTGTCCCGGCTCCCCCACCGATATCGAGCACCCGGGAGCCGGGCGGGATCTGCATGGCAGCCAGTTGTGCGGCAGACTTCTCCCTCCATGCAGGCCGGTCGCGGCTCTTCCGGTACAGGCCCACGTTCTGTTCCGTGCTCCAGTACCGGGCCGGATCCACATATCCCGGTGTTGCGAACAGGGCCTGTTTCTGCCGACGCCAGCGATCGCGCCAGTACGTTTGCGACACACAACCTTCCGGGGTCACGGGATTATTCCGGTCCATTCTTCCATCCGGCATTCCCGGTTACGGGGGGATAACCGTATAGTATGACTTCGGGCCGCAGTTCTTGCACATGGGTTTTCCATCAACCATGATGTGCCGGTTGTCCATGACGAGCTCCCCGCAGGTACTGCAGACGGCTTTTCCCAGAGGAAATCCCGGGATATCGTTATCGGGAACATCTATTACAACCTGCTCGATCTTCAGGATCTCACTTTCCGGGCACTCCCCGAGGATCCTGATCACGTCCTTCTGGTCGAGCTTGTTGTGTTCAGCCCGTTTCTTCTCAAAGACTGCTACCCTGACGGCCTTTCTCGTTGCAAGATCGACAAAGGTGGCGGCAAATTTCCCGAAGTCCTTGTGCTTGAGGGATCGATGACCAAGGGAACAACCCGTGATCGCCTGCACGGCATCCGCCCCGCACCGGTCGATCTCCATGTATACGATCAGGTTGCGCTGCGGTTCATGGGGGTTCATGCCCAGTTCCCGCATACCCGCAATGGTCAACCGAGTTCCCAGCACAATGCCCGGGCAGACATGCCCGTGGAAGGCCTTTGCCTTGTTGAATAATACTTCGTACTCGCTCATTGTTTCACCAAATATTCCTGATCCTCGTAACGATTCCGGGTTTTTTCTCCCGGGCGGTTATACCGTGCTCCACCAGATATGGGCGCTAACAGCCCCGTCCCCGAGAGTGTACCCGTTGCCATCGTGCCGGAGCACGGTCTGGAAATAATTACGGACAATCTCCTCGTGGACCGGTGTTGTGCAGTTGAGGCGCTGCCGGAATTCTTCCAGCGCCCCATCCACAGCAGTATATCGTGCCGGAGGTTGACGGGGCTCCGGCTGGATCGCGGCATAGATTCCCATCTCGTACAGGATCTGCCAGAGCCAGTCCGCGGTCGGCTCTCCCGGGAACGTTCCCCCGTGCAGGAGCGGCCAGAGATCCGCATTGACCTGCGCCCATGCCGGGGAGGTCAGGAACCAGTAGAGGTGAACTGTCCCGTTGCAGCATGCGTGCATCTTTTCGAGCGCTTCTCCCATGTCCATCATCGTCAAGGAGAAGGATGCAATCACTGCATCGAAGGGGGCGCCAAGCTCCGCGGGCTCCACATCCTCCCACCGTTTTGGGATGACGCGTATATTTTTTACCTTCGCACCCTGTATCCGGGCCTCCAGCATCTCCCGCATGACTGGCGAGGGTTCGACAACGGTCACATCACAGCCCCGCTCTGCAAGGGGGATGGCGTACGTGCCCGGCCCGGCACCGATGTCAAGAACCCGGGATCGATCCGGGATATGCATGGCGGCAAGCCGGGTCTCCGTGATCTCGTCATGATTGGTGTTTTCTTTTGCGTACACGGTATGGATCTTCTTCTTGTTCCCCCAGAACTGGCGGGAGTTGCCATAGTTCGGGACGGCACAGTGGGCAAGCTTCAGCTGGCGCCACCTCTCGCGAAACGTAAGCGAGTTGTCGCGATCCATTGCAGCCGGTATAGGTTTACCGGTACCCGAAGGTTCCTGATGATTCACATAAATAATTTAACTTTATGATGTTATCAACGATTTGTTTTAACCTGATGGTGAGTTCCCGCATGCTTGCGCATGGCAGTCCGATGGATTTATCAGCCTCCATGAGCAGTATTGCTTGGTGAAAACCATGAAGATCAGTGCACGAAACCAGATTCCGGGCACCGTGAAGTCCATCAAGAAGGGCCCGGTCAGTACCGAAGTCGTGATCACGATTGGCGGAGGCCATGAGATGGTCTCCTCCATCACCACCCACTCAGCAGAATCCCTGAAACTGAAAGAGGGATCGAAGGTCTATGCGGTGGTCAAGGCCTCAGAAGTGATGGTAGCGGTCGATTAATCTCTCTCTTTTTACATTGTTGATGGAAAAAATTGTGTGGTGAAGGTCACCAGGCTGCCCCATCGATCGTAGTAATGTTGGGGTTGAATGCGTAATTCTGCCTGGCACCGCTTTCACCGATACGAACGATGACGGCCGTGTTTCCGGAAATCTCAACCGTACCGGACCGCGAATCAATACCGATATTCCGGTTCAACGCCCCAGCAGAATTTACCAGTACGCGTCCGCCCGAGATCCTGACGCCGCTGTTGCTATTCTTTTCATCGCCGCCATCAAGCCCAAAGGTATTGCTCCCGCCGCGCTGCGTGACATTAACGAGACCGCCGGAGACAACGATGTACCGTGAGGCAAAGATCCCTTTGTTCTTGTGGCACGTGGTTTCAACCAATGTGGACACCGATCCTCCGGATATGGTGACATCACCGGACTCCGCAGAGATCCCAAATGCATTGCTGATGCCGCTGGCGTTCCTGCCGTTCACGGTAATGTCAAGGCGTCCGCTCTCAAGGGAAACGGCCGGGCTTTTGATTCCATAGAGCATCTCATCATCATTGTCTACAAAAAGTGTAAGCGTCCGGCCTTTTGGGGAGCGGATCGTGATGGGGGATGCTGACACAATACCGGTACTGCCGGTGCCCTTGATCGTGACATTATCTTCAATCACCAGAATGAGTCCGTCCGTTCCGGTATAGTTGATGCCACCGCTGAATTGATCTGCGGATGCGGCACTGAGGCGGTATTCTGCTGCGGATACTACAGCAGAGGTGAGAAGGAGACAGAGAGAAAGGATGAGAATCATACCGCATACCCGGGGTACAAGAGAGCGGCAGGCCGGCTGCCCGGATCCATTCGCGATAGTCCGTTCGTTGCAAGAAATTGCAGAGGATACCTGTATTACCATCATTTATGATTGGAAATAATGGTAATTAAAAATGCTGAATTAATTGTATTTGTAAATACAATTTTGTTAATATCGCGGGATGCCGGAGTTCCAGCCGGCCCGGGTTTTTCCGGTTACGTTTTCCGGAACAGGATCCAGAACCCGGTAGCATCGTGGATGATCCGGTACTCCGGAATGCCGGCCGATCCCATCGCGGCTTCGATCTCCCCGCGCCGGAATTTCCGGAACCCGGCTCGTGCGTGAGGGTCAGGATCATCTGCGATCCCCAGCGCTCTGCGGTCTGCAAGAACTTCGTCACGGATCGCTGCACTGCCGTATCCTTCTCCGATATAGGCACTACCGCCCGGCCTGAGCACCCGGTGAATCTCCCGGAACGTGGCCGGGAGATCGGCCCAGGAGTGATACGAACCCCGGCTGACCACGAGACTGAACGTGGCATCGGCTGCCGGGATCACGGTCACATCCCCGGTCACCGGCACGACACGGTCTTCCATGTGGCTCCTGTGGATATTCTCCCGGGCACGATCAAACATTTCCGGGGAGGGATCGAGCGCCGTTACCTAGAGGTTCGAGATCCATGCAAGGGCAATCGCGAGCGGTGCCGGCCCGGATCCCACATCAAGGCAGGCTCCTCGCGTGATGCCGGTCCGTTCAAGGATCTGGTTGGCGATGACGGGATATATGCAGAAACCGTATGTTCTGGGGGGTTCGTCGTACTGCCGGGTATCGTATGCCGGTTTCCTGAAGGGATTGGAGAGTTCAGCCATAGTCTATCGTTACCAATAAACGACCCCAGATTGTCTCTTTGCCTGACGTCTGATTCTTTGTTCGTTGACCAATCCTGTGAGATGAGAAAAAGAAAAAGTTTGTTTTAGTCCTATCACGAGGTAATGGTGACCTTTGCCCGGGTGATGACTGTTCCTTTCGGATCGACCATATCCAGATAGAAGTACTTACCAACGTTGGTGGGATTTGAAAATCCATATGCTCCAAAATAGGCGTCCTTGCCAGTACCAGCCCATTTTACCTGAGCATTTGCATTGACACTCTTTGTTGTCCACGGGTACGTGAGTACCGATCCGGTGCTGTTGTCGATATAATCAAGACAGTGTGCGTGATCAATTGCAAGAGTGTCACCGGCAACGAGCGCTGACGTATTATAAAAGCCCGACACAGGATTGTAAATGGGTGCACCGGCCGATGTATTGATGATCGACTTGTCGATAGCATAAGTAAATTTAGCGGAATCTGCACCGAAGAGATCGGATGGCGTTGTCATGAAATTAACCGTCTTAAGGGCAATCGGATCGCCACCCGCGTGCGTGATGGTCATACCATCTGTCTGACTGTAGGTCCCTTTGAGGGAAAGTTGCGGTGGTTTCTCCTGCGAGTTAGCGAAACTACCGGCGAATGCGGATACAAGGGCGGCAATGATGATCGTGACAACAAGCATCAGCATCACACCGACGACCGGAGACACTGCATCTTCCCTACGGGCTTTACTCTGTTTCATCATCTTAGCTCACCACCACATTTTTATCAAGAAGTGTCGCACCGCTCGGGAGATAGATCACCTTGATGTTCACGGTGTTGCCGGCCCGCAGGGACTCCCAATTGGGGCCAAGGACAGCCTGCATTCCATCAACGGTTGTGCCCGGTGTGTATTCCCAAGCGGTCGTATCATACACATACTGAGTAGCAGTTCCGTATCCGGAGCCACTGGCAACAGTAATATATCCGGCAGTCTGACCGGCGGGCCATGCGGTCATAATCGTTCCCCCAAGGAGCGAGTAATTTCCAAACTGTTGCTCTTGGCTATTCGGAATTCCGGAGTTTGAATTCACGACACCGGGGCCATATCCCCACGGGGCAACTCCAGTAATATCACCGGCTTTAGTAAATAAAAAACCAAAGACATTTGTGGCTTTAGTGACGGTTGCACCCCCCTTACCCCCCGATGAATTTGTCCAGCTGGTGACCAGTTTCAGGTCTTTTGTGGGGATTGCTTCAGTAACCGACAGTACTTTTGCCTCAAAGTTACTCGTTGCATAGTACCCGGTGTTCTTGATCTGCACATCCATTGTCAGAGCCGGAGTCTTCTGCTGGCCGCCAATCAGGCCACCGGCAAATCCGCTCACGACTGCTGCAATAATGATCACAACCACGAGCATCAGCATAACGCCAACGACCGGTGATGCGGCATCTTCGCCATTTTCTGTCGTTTGTCTCTTCAGATAATGCATAGATTCTTCCTCTGCTCAATTCTCCATGAATACGTCATGACGGAGCACGAGCGACAGCCTTGTGGCTGTAAACCTGTCCTGCCATGTCAGCCTAACTGTTTTAATTTAAAATATTTAACTACGATCATTTGTTAATTGATTAATGTTGATTTTGAATGGATCGGTTATCCGCGATCTGATCGCCCGCATATGATAGTCGGATCAAAAAATTCCGGCATCTGACTCCGGTTTTTCTAATCAGGTTCCCTTCCCGAACCACGCCTCGCTCTCACGAGCGGCAGCAATCATCCGGGCGGTGTAGGGATCCTGCGGGTGCTGTAAAACTTCCGGTGTTGTTCCCTGTTCAACAATCGTTCCTTCGTGCAGGACCGCAACGGTATCGCTCATCCTCCCGATTACCTGGAGATCGTGAGAGATGAAGAGGAGCGTAAGATTCCGTTTTCGCTGGATCTCCCTGAGCAGGCTGAGCACCTGTGCCTGCACCGAGAGATCCAGTGCCGCGGTCGGTTCATCGGCCACGATAAACACCGGGTCGAGCGCCAGCACCCGGGCCAGCGCTACACGCTGCTTCTGCCCCCCGGAGATCTCGAACGGGTAGCGTGCCGCCAGGTCAGGCTGGAGTCCGACCTGCTCGAGCAGGGCCGGGACCCGGTCATCAATCTCCCGGGGCCCGGCTAGTCTCCATACCCTGAACGGCTCAGCCACACAGTCATGGATTGTCATCCGGGGATTTAGGGAGGTATCCGGATCCTGGAAGAGGATCTGCATCCGCTGGCGGTACTGTCGCAGCGCCGGCCGGGAGAGTGCAGTCAGTTCCACGCCGTCGAACCGGACCGTCCCGCGGGAGGGCTCGATCAGCCGGAGCGCAATCCGGCCCAGCGTGGTCTTCCCGCTCCCGCTCTCGCCCACGAGACCGAGCGTCTCGCCCTTCCGGATGGAGAGCGAGACGTTGCTGACGGCCACGGTCTTCTGCTTCCGGAGAAAACCCCCGGTATAGGTTTTTGAGATATGCACAAGGTCAATCATACTGCAGACACCGTACCTGGCGCGAACCGCCGGTATCTGTTAACGCGGGATGGGTACAGCGACATGCATCAGTTGCAGCAGAGCACCGGGGGCAGAACCTGCACCCGTCAGGCAACTGATCCGGCGGAGGGCTCATGCCGGGAATCGGGTGGAGACCCGCAGAGGGATGAGACGCGATCAGCCCCAGGGTATACGGGTGTTTTGGCATGGAGAGAACCGCATGCAGAGGTCCCGTTTCGATGATCTCCCCGGCGTACATAACGGCGATCCGGGTGCACAGGAGCGCAGCGGCTCCCAGGTCATGCGTGATGAGGAGGAGCGTCCGGTTGTCTCCCATCTGGTTTTTTATCAGATTCAGGACCTGCAGCCTTACCTGTGCATCTAGTCCTGCGGTCGGTTCATCCGCGATCACCAGCCGGGGATTGCAGGCAAGTGCGAGAGCGATGAGGATTCGTTCACGCATCCCCCCGGAGAACTCGTGCGGGTAACACCCTTGCGCCCGCTCCGGATCTTCAAATCCCATCAACCCAAGGAGGCGGGACACTTCCTCTTTTGCTGCAGGACGGGAGAGACGTCTGTGAACGAGAAGAGATTCTGCAACCTGCTCCCCAACGGTCATGACCGGGTTGAGGGAGTTGGCAGAGTTCTGCTGGATCATGGAGATCTCCCTCCCCCGGATCTGCTGCATCGCAGCGGGGGGAAGGGGGAGGAGATCGCGATCACCGTACCGTATCGTACCGCTGACGTGCGCATTCTCCGGGAGGAGCCCCATCACCGCCATGCCAAGGACCGTCTTGCCGCAGCCGGATTCCCCGATGAGTGCCATGCGGTCCCCCGGATCGAGAGCAAGGTCGACAGAATCCGCTGCACGGATCCGGCCGTGGAGGGAAGGGAATGCAACCTGAACACCGGTAAGGGAGATCAGCGCCATCAGGGTATCCTCCGGCACAGGGCCTGATCTGGTATGGAATTCATAGCCGGTTCACCCCAACCCGTGGATTGGTTTTTTCCTCAATACTGTACCCGATCATGGCAAGGGCAAGGGAGATCCCGATGACCGCAATGCCGGGTGGCAGGATCCACCACCAGAGCCCCAGTGCCATCCCCCCGGAGGAATACGCGTTCTGGATCATGGTTCCCCAGTCCACGGTTGTCGTATCCCACAGACCGATGAAACTCAGGCCCACCCCCATCACCAGCAGGTGCTGGGACTGGGAGACAAACTTCACCATCACGAGCGGCATCACGTTGGGCAGGATATGGCGGGACATAATATGGATGTCGGAGGCACCGATTGCCCTGGCCCCCTCAACGAAACATGTCTGGGAAACCGAGAGCACCTGCGAACGTATGATGCGGATGCCGTAGATGCTGCCAAGAACACCCATCAGAATACTGATCTGCAAAATACCGGGAGAGAAGAACGTGGTCAGGACAATGAGCAGCGGAAACATCGGGATCGGCATGAAGATGTCGATCGCTCGCGATACGATCTCATCGACAAGGCCGCCGTAATACCCGATGACGATCCCCACGCTGGTACTGATCAGCACGGATAACAGGGCAGCACAGAACCCGAATAAGAGCGTTACACGTGCCCCGAACACCAGCTGGGCAAAGATGTCCTGGCCCACATCATTGGTCCCGAACAAATGCTCGTCCCCCGGAGGCTCAAGTGGCGTCCCGGTGATGGCCGTCGGCCCGAAAGGTGCAATCAGGGGGGCAGCGAGTGCAATCGCAATGTAAATGACGAGAACCGCGATACTCACCCAGAAGATGAGCTGCCTATTCATCGTTCCCCATCCTGATCCGGGGATCGATCATGGTGGCGAGGATATCGGCAAGCAGCATGGCACCGATGGTCAGGAGGGAGTCCAAAAGGAAGATCCCCTCCAGCAGGGGGAGATCCCGCATCCGTAGGGCTTCTGTTGTCATGAAGCCGATCCCCGGCCAGGAGAAGACCGTCTCGATGAAGACGTTTCCCATAATGATCGCGGCACACTGGAACGTGGTGATGGTCACCATGGGGAGGAGAGCATTTTTCAGAGCATGCCGCCAGAGGATAGTACGTTCGTCAAGCCCTTTTGCCCGTGCGGTGGTGATGTAATCCTCCCCGATGACAGAGATCATCGAGTTGCGCATCACGTAATAATTCCCGGTGGCAATGAAGAACGTCATCAGCAGGATGGGCAGTATCGCGTGATACAGTACGTCGGCAATGGTAAGACCGGTGGAGAGGATGCTGATGCTGCTGTATCCCCCGAGAGGGAACCACTGGAGAGAGAACGAGAAGAGCATCACAGCCATGATCGCCCACCAGAACTCGGGGATTGCCCGGAAGACGATCATGACATTGAAGAGTGCGAGATCCTTCCTGCTTCCGGATCTCCATCCCGACCAGGCACCCATCACGGTACCGATAAGGATCCCGAGAATCGTGGCGGGTAGGAGGATGACCAGCGACCAGCAGAGTTTCTCCATAATCATGGAGAAGACCGGCAGGCCATACTGGTATGAGTAACCCCACTGCCCCTGGAGGATGTTGATGATGTAAAGGATGTACTGGTCGGTGAGGGGAAGGTTCAGCCCCATCTGCTCGTAGAACTGCTGGACCGTCTCCGCGGGCACCTTGTTGGAGAGCCAGAGCAGGTAGTTGGTGATATAGTCCCCGGGCATGAGGTGAAGGAGAAAAAACGTGAGGGTAACGCAGGCAAGAAACGATACGCCGCTGTATCCGATCCGCCGCAGGAGATACCGCCCGCTGATCATAGGCAACCCCGGGGGGTAGCTTCTCCCATGCATCCGGGACTGAGGCCCGGCTCGGGAACATGGTAATGACAGGAACTTGGATTCATGCGGGGAGAACGATGGTACGCATTTTTTACACGGTTAGGAAAAATTATGCACTCCTGACCGGAGTCAGGTTCGCAAGCACACGGGGATCAAGGATACTGTGATACCCCGGCCCGATATCCCACCCGGTGAACCGGTCATTGCGGTAGGCCACGATCGTATCGGTCGTCCCGATCGGAACCGTGGGAATGTCCCGGGCAAGGAGATCCTGCATCTTGTACGCGAGTTCTTTGATCTCGGTCTGGTTGGAGGTATTCTTCATCCGGTTGACAAGGCTGTTGTATTCCGGATTATTGTAATTGTAATAATTCGCCTCCTGCATGGGGGTCACCGAGAAATCGATGAGGGCATTGGCATCATCGTGCAGCTGGACCGGGAACGAGTCGATGAAGATCGGGTTCTGGTTCACAGCGGAACGGTACCGGGTCTTGTCATCATAGGTGACCGTGCTCAACGTTATTCCGAGTTTTACCCAGTCATTTTTCAGTACGGTAACGATCTTCTGGGTATTGCCGCCTCCGAGGTTGACGCCCGTGTTCTGCTTGCCGCTGCCTCCTTCGCCACCGGTCGGAATCGTGATCGTGACCGGCTTCCCGTCAGGTCCAAGAAGCACGCCTTCTGCATTTTTCGTAAATCCGGCAGCAGAGAGAATCTCCCCTGCTTTTGTCAGGTTGTAATCGTACATGCCCACATCGGCCGGGTTCACATAATCGCCGGCAAGGTCCGGGATAAGGAATGTGGAATCCGTGGGGCTGCCGGTGCCCATGAGGGAACTCATGGTATCCCGGTCCACGGCATGGCTCATCGCCTGACGAAACGTCGTGATGTTGGAGGGATACTGGTTCATGTTGAAGGCTACCTCAAATGTGCCCGTGTCGTTGATCGTATAGATGCTGATGCTCTTCTCTCCTGAGAGACTCTGTGCCACCGCGGGAGTGAGGCCGGATACCACATCGATCTCCCCATTCTTCAGGGCCAGCACCTGGCTGTCCGGGTTGGTGATCAGTTTCAGCACAACACCGCTTACATTGAAGACCCGCCCGTAATAGGCATCGTTCGTCTTCAGCTGGACATACCCGGGTTCAGCGTTTACAAAGACGAGGGGGCCGGTTCCCACGAACGTTGAGTCCGCATAATGCTGGGGATCCGAGATGTTCTCCCAGATGTGGCGGGGAGCGAAATTGATTCCCGGGGTATGCGAGATCTGATCGAGGAACCCGGAATAGGAGGTTTTCAGGGTAAAGACTGCTGTATGGTCATCCGGGCATTCGATAGTCTGCACATCGTTCAGCACAAATCCCAGAGTGAGATTCTTCTCTTTCATGTACTCTTTTGTGAATTTCACATCAGCGCATGTGAAGGGTACACCATCGCTCCACGTTGCGTTGACCAGATGAAATGTCCAGGTCTTTGCATCATCGGAAACCTCCCAGCTCTCCGCAAGCGAGGGATCGAACTTCCCGTTCGGGGCCTTGATCACCAAGCCCTCGTACACCGCAGGCGGGCTGCTGTCCTTCTTCAGGCCATTCGAATACGTGATTGATGACGTAGTGTCCACCGGGATGATCACATCGGAGAGTGCGGATTCCACAGGTTTTGATGCGGAGGCGGTTGTTGCAGTTGAGGTACATCCGGAAAGAATGCAGAATGCCACAATACATGACAGGCATAATACGCAAAAAAAAACGGAGCCTGAATTTATGTGTCGGATACTTCGTTTCATCTGATAACCTCGAAAAGGGGATCCCTGAACGTTAATTATCCATCGTACCCCGGACTTATTTAACCATTTTTGTTTAATATTACGTAAAAATCAACTCAATTACTAAAACTTATATGATCGAACAGACAACCGGATCCTGATCACAATGGGCTCACAAAAAGATGTCATGGAACTGTTCGCAGAACGCGATCTCCGCCAGCACTTCTCAGAATATGACGGGTGGAAGATCGCACCGGCAGCCAATGTTCCCTCGGGCGTGTATATGTACCGGGTCTCAAAGAGCAAATGGGTAGGAGAGGAGGTTGCATATGTTGCACTCTCCTTAAACCAGGTCCCCACGGACGCGACACTCGCTGCCCTTGATTCGGTACCCGAGACCGGAAGAGCAAAGGCCAGGAAGTACCTGCTCACACCGCAGGCCGCGAGCACCGCGAGTGTCCCGCCCCATGTCCGGATCATCCTGATGACTGCCTTTGCGTTTGCCGAGGGAAAACTGGTCTGGCTCACCAAAAAGAAAAATGCAAAACATTTTGCCTGCGAACCGGCATCGGTCCCGGCATAACCCAGAATAGTGGGCGCCATCTATGATCACCCGGCATCACGTGGCGCTGACCCTGCTCTGCAGCATGATTCCTGCAGGCATCATCTTCTCTTTTGATCCGGTTACGTCAGTGTTGGTGGTTATCGGCACCGCGATCGGCGCGATCCTTCCGGACATCCATATGCACCGGTCAAAATCAAGCCGGATTCGCAGGATACCATGGGCAATCGCACAGGCCGGAAGGATGCTCTGCATTCCGCTGATGCAGGCACTGTACCGGACCATCTTTGGCATAGACACCGATCCGCTGGACAAACGGATGACCCATTCCCTGCCGGGGATCCTCATCTACTCCCTCGTCTTCGCACTAGGTACGGGAGGGCTGGTTCTTCTCTTCCCGTCCCCAATCCCGCTCATTGCAGCGATCGGGTTCACGGGAGGGATAATGATGGGGATGGTACTGCATCTCGCGGAGGATATGTGCACCAAGAAAGGAATCTTCCCGGCCTTTCCATTCAGTGAGAGATGTGTTGCCGGATCCATCCGGCCCTGCAATACGGAAGATCCCCGCATTACAGAATTCCATATTCTTTACATCACCATAGCCGGGGGATTTCTCAGTATCATGTTCATGATGGGAGTACCGGCAACCGATATTGTGCCGGAGGGAATGGCCGTGATGGCGTTATGTGTCGGATCGATGATCTACATGTCCGATATCCATGTCCGGGCGGACATTCCCCCGCAGGCATATAATCCGGATAAGGTCACGCTATAATTTTTAAAAAGGAGATACACCTGTCCGGTGAGAAGCGGTTCACCATAACTGGACTTCGATCTCGCTTCCCTTCTCCAATCCTTCCGCACCCGAGGGGATGCGGACAAGCCCGTTGCTTTTCACAAGAGTATTCAGCAGGCCGGACTTGCCAAAGATGGGTGTGGCAACATCGCCGTCCAGCCGGACCCGCACATATTCCTCGCGTCCCTTCTGTGACGGGATATTTTCTGCAAGAGTGGCCCGGGTTGTCCGGATCAGGGGCTGCTCAAGCCCGAGCATCGCATCAATGAACGGGCGCACGATGGTGATGAGCACCACGAACGCTGCACCGGGATGACCCGGGAGGCCAAAGGCCGGTGTGCCAGAAATTTTTCCTATGATGGTGGGCTTGCCCGGCGCGAGCGCGATCCCGTGGACCAGCACCTCACCCTGTTCAGCAATGATCCGCGCCGTCATATCCCGATCATCCTTGGAACTGCCACCGGAGATGAGGATCGCATCGCATTCCGGGAGCGCCCGGGCGATCAGTGCTTCAAAGGCACCACGTTCATCGCGGGCGATTCCGTACATCCTAGCCTCGCACCCGTACTCGCGAAGCCATGCCGCGAGCATCGGGGCGTTCGCATCCCGGATCTGGCCGGGACCGGGAATCGTTGCTGCCGGGATCAGCTCGTTGCCCGTGGAGATGATCCCGATGACCGGTCGCTTCACGACCGGGACATTCGTGCAGCCAACGGCAGAGAGAACCCCGGCATCCTGGGGCATCAGCCGGCGGCCGGATGTTAAAACTGTCTCACCCTTCCGGAAATCATCGTCATGGAAGAGGACATTTTCCCCATGTGCAACGGGTTTTCGTATGAGAACGGTATCTCCTGCAACCGCCACATGCTCCACCATGACCGCTGCATCGGCCCCGGCCGGGAGTACTCCCCCGGTGGGGATATAGACGCATTCATCCTGCCCGATCACAAGAGCCGTATCGGGATTTCCCATCGCCACGGTTCCCACACACCGGAGGGACACGGGGGAGGAGCCCGCTGTACCAATCGTATCTTCAGATCGCAGGGCATACCCGTCCACGATCGACCGGTCGAAGCCGGGAATATCCAGATCAGCAGCAATGTCAGCAGCCAGTACACGGCCGGTGGACTCCGTAACCGGAACCGTTTCAATCTCTTTTGCCGGCGCGATCCGTCTCGCTATCGCAATGGCCTCGTCAACCGGAATGACAGAGAAGAACCTGCTCATTTGAAGCAGCCCAGCTGGCAGCTCCGGATCTTGATCTTGTTTTTCGTACAGTATTCTCCCAGGGCCATACGGGAGATCTTTGCCTTTTCGGCAATATCGAATGCCTGTTCGCAGGTGATCTTCTCGGTTATGCCTGCATCCTGCAGCGCTTTTTTGATGATTGCGTCGCTCATGGTAACCCGGTTTACTGTACTTCCTTATTGTGTTTACTTTTTGTGTTTGGATACCGGCCCGGGGATGAAATTATAAACCATACCGGGGGAAAGAGAAGTACGAGACAGGGTATTTCTGGTATGAACATGAAGAAACTCGATATCTCCGGGAAGGTGAGCCCCCACTGCCTCTCGGTAGTGGAGAGGGAAGCAAAGGCTTTATTGCAATCCGGAGAATTATTCATTACCTGCGATAATTTCCCCGCCGTTACGACCACCATTCCCCGGATCGCACGTGAGGAAGGGTTGCTCATGGAGACCATGAAATCATCGGATGGGCATTGGGTGATCAGGTTGAAGAGAAGAGAATAGTCCTTATGGCCACCCTGACATGACCACACATTTTTTCCTCATTTCGGAACACGTGTCCCTTGAACGGCTCTCGTGGATGGAGGAGAGCCTCAAGTTCTTCTTTGTCCAGCTCTACCCGGAGACCCTGATACACCGGGCCCCCACAGGAAGCCCGGTATTTACGTTCCTCCTGACAGGGGATGCCCTGTACAGCCTCACCGATGAGGAGTCGCAGCAGGTCTGGTCCGTGATCCTCGCACTCGCCCCCGTCAGGCTCATCTGCGACCGGGATGAACTGGATCTCCGCGGGATCTCTGTCGAGAGCCTGAAGAGGAAGTATCCCAACCAGGTGATCGACACCAACGGCCTTGCAGCAGACAACCAGCCCTCGTTCTGGAAGGATGTCATCGGGCTCATCCGGTTGAACCGTCCGCCACTTCCCGATGCAATCGGCTGGCTCCAGAGCGAGTCGCCCTACATGCACCACTCTGCACTGTACGGCGTCAAATGCCTCTCTGCCGGACTCGATGCCCGACTCTCCCCGGAACTTTACACGTACCTGGACGGCATCCACATGAGCCACACCGGGCAGAGCCCCACGGAGTCCGAGAATGTCGGCCGGGGCCTTGCAGAGATCCACGAACGTGCGGCAAAACAGGGACTCGCGAGCATCTTCCTTGCCTGTAACCGGTCTGCAACATCACGGGGCTACAGCACATGGGATGATTGCCAGGGATCCGTGATCTCGACCTGCGCATTCAAACCATTTCATATCCGGGATATGAACGAGATCATCGACCGGTTCGAGCGCCCGCACATCATCCTCTCAGCAAACGCCGGTTCTATCCAGTTCCAGAAGAGACCCGCGGCCGGTCCGTTTGACCCGACCGAGAAGAGTTGGCCTGCACCACCGGTCACAATCCTTGTCACTTCAAGTCCGTACAGTACGGAGCAGGCGTTTGGCGCCATCTCGTTTGCGGTCGCAAGCGCCCACCAGGGTATCCTGACCCGGGTGATCTTCCTGGAAGAAGGGGTGTACTCGGTTGCCGGTAACCACCGGACCCCCCGCGAGTCCGTACCGTTCAATATCCAGGATGTGATCAATACTGTTGCCGGCAGTGAGAACCTCCACTTCTTTGTCCTGATGCCGTCCCTACAGAAGCGAGGGCTCATAAAGAACAAGGACCTGAACGCAGTCCTTGACATCGGATTTCCGGGCCTCGGCAAGATCCTGTTCTACCCCCAGGGGAATGTGCAGGCGGATCACCAGCGGGTGCTGATCTTCTAATAACGGACGGAAATCAAAACCATCGCTTTTATGTGATTTTCTCATAATACTATTCTTTATCAATAAGTTCCTGATGATAGGGAGTTAAGAGACCATGAAAGTGTTATGGATTATTGTAATTTTACTCGCCGTGATTGCGGGCTGGTTTGTTGTTGTTCCTGCGGCAGCACCTCAGGTTACTGAGAAGACGGTGATGCGTGATGCACAGGTTACCATGGGCGATACCATGGCTGCTATGAACCAGTCCGAACTGGCCCTCACGATGTACGACAATGCACTCAGTCTCAATACCTCCGATACGGTGATCCTGAAGAAGAAGGGCGAGATGCTCTTGAAGACCGGGCAGAGCCAGGAGGCGGCGAAGATCTATGAACAGGTGCTCTCCCAGGACAACAACGATCCCACTGCCCTGATGCGGATGGGGGACAGCCAGGTCAAAGCGGGCAACCTGGATGCGGCTCTGTCATATTATGATGCGGCACTCGCGATCACCCCCAACGATTCCAAGATCCTGATGAAGAAAGGGGATACCTACCTGCTGATGTCTTCTCTGGAGATGCAGAAACTTCAGGCTGCCGCAAAGGCGCTTGGGCAACAACCCGGCACGGCGGGCTACCAGCCGGCATCGTCTGCCGGACAGGTTGAGAGCATGCAGTCCTATCAGAACGCAATGACCGCGTACCAGAAGGCGATGCAGATCGATCCGAAGCTCTCCGTTTTTATCTCAGCGAGGGTCATGAGTGCCACCCAGAACCAGGTGGCAAGTTACCAGGAACTTCTGAATAATTTTTAAATCCACCCCCCATTTTTGCGCACGGAGGTACGCCTGAAATGAATTTAATGCCCCAATAGGCCCCGATTTGCCATTGTTTTTCCCGTTTTGAAATGTATTCATTCATGCCTATCACCTTGCACACCCCAGATGGACATATCCAAGAGTCCTGCAGAATCCCATGGACGAGAAGAGTGACGGAGTCATTCGTGAGATGTAATGGCATCGACGAGAATGGGAGAGATCCCAAGGGTTGCGCGTTTCACGTTTTTTGCTCTCCCGGTCAGAAGCCGGACCGCACATCCTGAAAAAACCACGGAGTAAAATATTTGCAGCCATATTCTTTGAGAGAGAATATGCATTTTTACGATCACCGGTTGTCAATCTGTTGAAAAAAAGGAAGTTGTGGGTTAATTACTTGTAAAATTCTGATCTGGGGATTAATTTATTCCAGTTTACCGTCTGTAAAAATCCGAATCTTTATTAACTGTTTTCCTCCAACCTCTGAATCAGCAAATTTTGATCAAAAAATTTGTGTGTATAATTGTGTGTGATGTGCATGGCGTTTGCAGTACATGTAAACATGGAAAGGTGCACCGGCTGCAACAACTGTGTTGTTGCCTGCCCGGTTAATGCACTCGAGCTCTTTACGCTCGATCCTGTTACCAAGGAAAAGATCTACCAGGTACAGGATGGTGTGGCACGGGTTCTTGATTTCAAGGCCGAGCTTTGTGCCGGATGCGGGGTTTGCGTAGATGCATGCCCGTATGATGTGATAAGACTCTCCGGGAAAGGCGTTTCCGACGCCCTCGTTAACGCGTGAACGGGAATAGTGCGAGGAGATGCTAATGGCAGAGAAGAAAATTACCCTCAACATGATCACATGCCGGACGATCCAGCAGGGCGTTGGCATGGAAGCAGGAAAGACATCCCAGAAATATTTCGATGCCTGCACGATCATGCATATGCATGAAGACGACATGAAGAGACTCGGATTAATGAAGAACACCAACGTCAAGGTGACGAGCTCGGTCGGCAGTGTTATTGTGAAAGCTGTCGAGACCCGTGAGGACCTTGTCCCGGGCCTTGCCCACATCCCCATGGGACCCTGGGCGAACCGGATCGTTCCGGCCTATACCTTTTCAACCGGCGAACCGTGCTTCAAGGGCTTCCCGGTCGATGTCGAGATCGCTGCAAGTGAACGAATCATGGGCGCTGTCGAAGTATTGCAGGACGCCTGCGGACTCATAAGGAAGTGACGAGCAATGCCAAAAGAAGTAACTGATGTTATCTGCCCGTTCTGCGGTACCCTGTGCGATGATCTCATCGTTTCAGTATCTGACGACAACAAGACCATCCTTGGAGTCAAGAACGCCTGCGCCATCGGCGCCGAAAAGTTCAACCACCAGCGGCAACCCGGACGGGTCCTCCGCCCGAGGATGAGACAGGCTGACGGCTCGTACAAAGAAATCACCTACGATGAGGCGATCGACTGGACCGCAAAGATGCTCGTCAAGTCACGAAAGACCCTGATGTACGGCTGGGCATCCACCAGCTGCCAGGCCATGAGCATTGGCCACGATATCGCAGAGAAGGTTGGCGGTATTGTCGATAACTGCGCAACGGTCTGCCACGGCTCGTCCCTCATCGCCATCGAAGATGTCGGTGTCCCGAGCTGTACGCTCGGTGAGGTCAAGAACCGTGCCGACCGTGTCATCTTCTGGGGCTGCAACCCGGCTCACGCCCACCCCCGCCACATGTCCCGGTACTCGATCTTCCCCCGCGGTTTCTTCACCGTCAAGGGTCACAAGGGCCGGAAGATCTACTGTGTAGACTGCCGGTACACCGATACCGCCAAGTGCGCTGATGAGTTCATCCAGGTCCAGCAGGGCTTTGACTACGAACTCTTGGACGCCTTCAGGACCGCAGCCCGCGGCGAAGCACTTCCGGACACCGTTGGTGGCGTCCCGAAAGAGAAGATCTACGAGATCGTTGCAGACTTAAAACAGGCCCGCTTCGGTGTCATCTTCTTCGGCATGGGACTCACCCACTCCATGGGAAGGAACCACAATATCGATATCGCCATCAACCTGACCCGTGACCTGAACGACCACACGAAATTCGCGATCATGGCCATGCGGGGTCACTGGAATGTGACCGGTTCCGGCCAGGTACTCGGCTGGCAGTACGGGTTCCCGTACGCAGTCGACTTATCAAGGAGAGACCAGGCACGCCACCAGACCGGTGAGACGACCTCGGTCGACCTCCTCAACCGCAGTGAAGTCGAGGCCTGCTTCTACATTGCAACCGACCCCGGTGCACACTTCCCGGTCAACGCGATGATCAGCAGCTCACGGAAGCCAACGGTCTGTATCGACCCGCACATCAACTGTACCACCGAGATCTCGGACATCCACATCCCGGTCGCCTTAGTTGGTGTTGAAGTAGGGGGCTGTGCCTATCGTATGGACAATGTCCCGATCGAGACCCGTAAGGTCGTTGACCCGCCAGAGGGTGTACTCTCCGATGAAGAACTCCTGACCAGGATCAACAAGCGTGTTGACGAACTTATGGCCAAGGGGGGACAGTAAATGTCTGAATATATTATCAAGAACGGACATGTCTTTGACCCGACCCAGGGGATCAAGGGCGACAAGAAGGATATCGCCGTCAAGGACGGCAAGATTGTCGACAAGGTCGGTTCCTCTGCAAAAGTGATCGATGCATCAGGAAAGACCGTCATGGCAGGTGCCCTTGAGGTTCACGCCCACGTGGCAGGCCCCAAGGTCAACGCAGGCCGCTGGTACCGCCCCGAGGACAAGCATTTCGACTCCCACAAGACCGCCGGCATCACGAGAATCGAAGGCGGCAAGTCCATTCCGACCGTCTTCAAGACCGGCTACGAGTACGCCCGTCTGGGGTTCACGTTTGCGATGGAAGCAGCCATGCCCCCGCTCTATGCACGGCATGTCCACGAAGAGATCCACGACACCCCAATCATTGATGAAGCAGCACTCCCGGTCTTCGGGAACAACTGGTTCATCTTGGAGTACCTCAAGAACCATGAGGTTGAGAACACCGCTGCGTATATCGCGTGGATTCTCCGCCAGACCAAGGGCTATGGTGTCAAGTGCGTCAACCCCGGTGGCACCGAAGCATGGGCATGGGGACTGAACTGTCTCACCATCCATGACCCGGTCCCGTACTTCGAGATCACCCCGGCAGAGATCATCAAGGGCTTAATCGAGGCAAACGAGTACCTCGGCCTCCCGCACTCGATGCACCTCCACCAGAACGATCTCGGCAACCCCGGCAACTACAAGACCACCATCGACTCCCTGAAGCTTGCAGAAGGGATCAAGGCAACGAACAACTTCGGTCGCGAGCAGGTCCTGCACTCCACGCACCTCCAGTTCCATGCCTACAAGGGCACCAACTGGGGCGACTTCGAGTCCGGTGCAAAGGAAGTCATGGACTACGTCAACAAGCAGAAGAACCTCACCATCGATACCGGTAACGTCACCCTTGACGAGACCACCACGATGACGGCAGACGGTCCCTTCGAACACCACCTCCACGGCCTCAACCACTTAAAGTGGTTCAACGTGGATGTTGAACTTGAGACCGCAGCAGGTATTGTTCCGTTCATCTATGACCCGAACAACGCCGTCTTCGCCAGCCAGTGGGCTGTCGGTCTTGAGATTGCTCTGTATGCAAAGGACCCGATGCGCTGTTTCATCACCACCGACCACCCGAACGCAGGCCCGTTCACCCGCTACCCGCGTGTCTACTCATGGCTGATGTCCAAGAAGGTCCGTGACGAACGCCTCAACTCCTTCAAGAAAGCCGACAAGGTCATCAGTGCAACCAACCTCGCCAACATCGACCGTGAGATCACGCTCTACGAGCTCGCTGCCATGACCCGTGCAGGCCCGGCCAAGTGCCTCGGCCTCTCAAAGGACTACGGCGGCCTGAAGGTTGGCATGAACGCCGACATCGCCATCTACAACATCAACCCCGACAAGTTCCCCTCAAGCGGACCGGAGATCGAGAAGGCATTCGCCCAGGTCGCCTACCTCTTCAAGAGCGGGAAGATCTGTGTCGAGGGCGGCAAGGTTGTCGATATGGGCCACAAGGAAACCTTCTGGGTGGATGCAAAAGTGCCTGAGAACAAGCAGGTCATGCACGACATCAAGGAGAAGTTCCTCCGCTACTACAGCATCAACGAGAACAACTACCCGGTTCCCGAGAGTTATGCACCGCACCAGCACATCATAAGCGTGGATGCGAGCCAGTGAGGTGGAAAGAATGAACACGGTTACACTCACAGTAAAAAAGCAACCGGAACTCTATCTGGAGTGCGAGAACGTCAACCCTGACGTGTTTGCCGGCAAGAAGGCCGACCAGATTGCAAAACTCGGTGCATTCCAGGGCAAGGAGATCCTCACCCTCGGCGACTTCTTCACCATTACCGGGGAAGCCGGAGCAACGGCAGCAGACACAAAGATCGTCATCAACGGTGACTGCACGAAGATGAAGTACATCGGCGCGAAGATGACCGCCGGCGAAGTGGTCGTCAATTCTGCCTGCGACATGTACACGGGCTCCTGGATGAAAGGCGGCAAACTCACCGTCAACGGCGATGTCCACTCGTTCTGCGGTCTTGCACTGGCAGGCGGCGAGTTTACCATCAACGGCAATGCCGGCAACTATCTCGGCGCTGCCTACCGTGGCGACTGGAGAGGCATGTCAGGCGGCGTCCTCCGCGTGAAGGGTAATGCCGGCTCCGATGTCGCGACCTTTATGATCGGCGGCGAGATGATCATCGAAGGCGATGTTGATATCCACCTCGGCACCCACATGGAAGGCGGCAAGATCATTCTCAAGGGCAACGCGAACCGCCGTGTCGGCGGCCAGATGGTCAAGGGCGAGATCTACGTCTTTGGCACGATCAATGTCATGATGCCCGGTTACAAGCCGGTCGGCGAGAAAGAGATGGAAGTTGACGGCACCAAGGCAACCTTTGTTGATTACATTGGTGACCTTGGCGAGCGCCACCCCAAGCGGAAGGGCGAGACCGTTTACGGCCACCTTTACATGAAAAAATAATTTTTTACGCCAGTCACACATGCGGTGAGGGAGTGCATCCCCTCACCATCATATTTTACTTTTCTGCGGTAACGACATGGAGACCGTGCAGGTTCTCCCGTACGATAACCGGTGAAAAACCTGCAGCCGACAGGTCCTCTTCCACTTCATTCACGGTCCGGAAAACTGCATGCTGCAGGAAACGACCTGACGATTCACGCCCCCGTTCCCTCAAAGCAATCTCCCCGTCCTTTTCCAGAAACCCGATGACGAGGATTCCCCCCGGACGGATCACACGGAAGGCCTCACGGAATGACCGGGCCGTATCCCCCATGAAGCAGATCACGGTCATCATCAGCACATAGTCAAACGTACAGGCCCGGTACGGCAGGTATTCTCCCACACCCTGCACTGCTTCCACCCCGCGTTGTCGCGCAAGGGCCAGAGGAATGTGTGCAGGATCGAGACCCTGTCGAATGCCAAGGGCCGATGCGAACCGGCCGGACCCGGCACCAATCTCGAGCCCCTTCCCATCTATTGGGAACGCAGAGCGGATGAGTGCGAGCTGAGCCGCAAACAGGTCAGGGTTCTCATCGAACCAGCGATCATAGTCAGGAGCATACCGGTTAAACACTGCAATGCCGGATTTCATCCGGATTCGCCCTTGCCGGGGAGACGGATCATCATCTTCTCCCGGATCGATTCGCAGATCCCCTGCATCTTCCGGGTGCCGAGCTCTCCCTCGCGATAGTAAAAGAGGAGAAGGTGGAAGTAGTCCGCGATCAGGTCAGAGAACTCCTTCCGGTACCGCACTTCCACTGTAGGATCCCCGACAAATCCCTTGATGGAGATGAAGTGCTCCTGTTCAAAGGAGAAATACGGGCGTTTCATGTGGGGATATTCTTTAACCGTACCGAATGCCCGCAGAAAGGTGAGGAAACCGGGCGTAAGCGGTTCTTCGAGGAGGTACTCCTTCATCAGGGAGCCATCAACACAGACTTTTGACTGGACCGACTTAACAATCCGCACCCTCAGCCACCTCCCGGATCGCGTCCGCTGCAATCTGGCACTCTTCCCGGGTGTTGAGATGAGAGTGGCTCACCCTCACGCAGCCCTTCCCCCCATCGATCCGGTCGTGAACGATCGGTGCGCAGTGGAGACCGGTCCGTGTGATGATCTTATACGCTTTTGCGAGAATGTAACCGACCTCGTCGTTGTCCAGGTTCCGGATGTTGAAGGAGATCACCGGGAGATCGGGTGATGGGGCGTAGAGGGTGATTCGGGGATCTTTTTTCAGTTCCCGTGTGAAGAGCCCGGTGAGATCCCGGCTCTTTTTCATAATGGCTCCCAACCCTTCCTGGTTGATGAACCGGATGCCGGCAAGGAGCGAGGCGATACCGGGATAATTCGGTGTTCCAGCCTCGAACTTCTGCGGCATCAGGGAGGGTTGGGACCGTGAGCGGGAGTCCGTGCCGGTGCCACCCTGCCGGACGGGAACGATGGCGTCCTTGTCCCGCAGGTAAAAACCACCAATGCCTGGGATACCAAAGAGGGCCTTGTGCCCGGTGAAGACGAAGGCTCCTGCAGGAATTGCCATCAGGTCAACCGGGACGAGACCCGCAGTCTGGGCACCATCGACAATGAGAAAGATCCCGTTGGCCGCACAGTATTCAGCAACGGGTTTTATATCCTGCACCGAACCGAGCACATTGCTCCCGTGGGTCATCACCACGAGCCGGGTCTCCGGGCAGATGGCATCCTTGATCTCCTTCAACGCAACCCGACCATCATGGAAAGGGATAATCGAGAGCGAGAGCCGGCCTTCCTGTTCGAGCGTACTCATCGGGAGGAGCACCGAGTTGTGTTCCAGTTCGGTCGTGAGGGTGTGGAACGGTACACCGGTCTTCTTCACAAAACCGTGGATGAGCAGATTCAGGGAATCCGTTGCATTCTGCGTGAAGATGAAGTGATCCGGCTCCTCCCCATGGAAAAACTCTCCGAGCGCTTCCCGTGCAGCGGTCGGGTAATCGGTCACAGTTCCTGCCGTTGACCGGCCCTGCTCGAAGAAGGGGGTATGCAGGCACCGGGTAACCTCGTCAAGAACCTCTTTGGGTTTCGGCCACGTGGTTGCGGCATTGTTGAGGTAGATGAGCGGAAGCTCCCCTGTAGGTACTGCCATTGCTGTAGTGTGGGAAGTG
Organism: uncultured Methanoregula sp.; assembly: GCA_964592875.1. Taxonomy (GTDB): domain Archaea; phylum Halobacteriota; class Methanomicrobia; order Methanomicrobiales; family Methanospirillaceae; genus Methanoregula. The sequence continues at coordinate 56,794 of CAZQGG010000002.1, read as the reverse complement.
GGTCCTCTTGGTTCTTTTGATAAAAAAACGGTGTTTGGGAGGAGATTAAAAAAAGAGGCGGGCAGGTCGTGCACTATTAAGATTTCAATACGCTAATAAGGGGTGAACGATAATAGGATTATGTTACCTGATTGCAGGATATACACGAGGTTATCACGATGGACAAGTATGTGTGCATGATGTGCGGTCATATCTATGACCCGGCAGTCGGTGAGACCAAGGCATTCAACAACACGATCCTGGTCAACACGGACAGAATGGAAGAATACGAGGGCAAGGTCATGGCAAAAACGCCAATCAAGGCGGGTACCGCTTTTGCAGATATCCCCGCTGACTGGAAGTGCCCCTCCTGCGGTCACCCCAAGTCCTACTTCCGCAAGATGGAAGTCGACACCCTCACCGCAATGCGGACCATCAGTTACTGATGTGAACTGCAGGTTCACACCTTTTTTCTTATTCAGATCATTCTCCCAATCGGTTCAATGATTCCGTGAATCCCGAAAAAATAGCAGCTGCCATTGAAAATTATCGAAGTGACGGACACGCCAGTCACGGGACTTGGCGCACTCCCGTCACACGACTTGACCTGCGATCAGGATCCGGGCACCTGAGGAATTTTGCCGTCAATGACATCCCGATAAAGCCGCTCAGGGAACGTCGCGTGATTGATCGAAGCATACAACGGATAGGATACCGGTGCATGAAACTTCCTCGTAGTATCAGAGAATACAACCGCCATTGTCTGCGTCTTCACATCGTATCCCAGTTCGCGAATCCTGTTGGATACCATCCTGTCCCATACCATGTTCATAATGAGTCCTCCGCGAGTGCACCCGGTACGAGTGCCTCATGCGGCAATGGAGCGGGTGAAGAGATAAGGATTGGGGATGCGGAAGTTAAAAGAATACAAAAAGGATGCGGAGATTCACCGCCACCACACAACCGGATTCATCCCGTACCGATGCCGGTCACGAGGGTCCGGAAGGGCGTGGTTATTGCTCCACGATCGAACTGATCTCTTTCTTGAACTTGTCAAACTCGAGCTCTTCCAGCTGTTCCGGAAGGAGCGATCCGGTCGATGCCTGCCGGTAAATCCAGTAGATGATCTTGTCCACGACTCTGAGCACGTCCTCCGGCGACTTCACATCGACAAGGTGCCGGCCGATCATCGGGTGCCGGCCCCGGTGACCCCCGACCGTGATCCGGTATTCCGGAGGTGTTCCGCTGATGAGATGGAACGGGCAGGGCATGATACAGAACCCGCACTCCATGCACTTGCTGGTCTGGAGGACAATGATGCCATCCAGGACTTCGATCGCCTTCTCCCGGCAGTAGTGGGTGCAGGTGCCGCAGCCGGTGCAGAGTCCGGGATCCCGGATCGGGCGCTGGATGCCGGTGATCCCGATCTCGTTCAGCCGCTCGCTCTCGCACCCGTTCGGGCAGGATGAGATGGCAATCCGCACCTTGACCGGCAGTTCCTTGCCAAAGAACTTCTTGTCAATCATCTCGGCCAGGCCAACGGAATCGATGATCCCGAACTTGCAGTGCCGGGTCCCGAGGCAGGCAGTGATATTCACGACCTCTTCGCGTTCAGCCCCGAGGGAAGTCCCGTTCGCTTCCAGTTCAGCAAGAAGCCCGTCAAGTTGCGATGGGTCCACGTGCGGGAACTCCATAGTCTGGCGGGTGGTGAGATGGATCGTCTCGACCCCGTACCGGGCTGCAATCTCCCCGACCTCTTTGATCTGGGCGGGCGTGATCATACCAGCAGGCATGCGAAGCCGGACGATAACGAAATTCGGGTCACGTTCGGTGATGATCCCTCCCTTTGTATAGAGGTCCTGGTTTATCTCTCGTGGCGGACGTGCCATAGTATCATCCTTTTGGTGTGTAAACTCATAGATGTTGTCAACGTACTAATCATTTTAGCGATCATTAACCAATGATCTAAATATGACACAGAAGTCCGAATACATGGAGGCCTTCTTCGGGGTGGAGCTCAATACGAAGTTCGAGGATATCATCACCGAACTGAAAAATACCGAGGCTGACTTAAAGGAACTCTCCCAGGAGATCGGGAAACTGGACAAAAACCAGTTATCCCCCGAGGAGAGAACAACCCTCATCAAGGAGTGCCGGGCCGTTGCCTACGAGAACGCCCAGACCATCAAGGATAACCGTGCGTTCCTTGAATTCTACCTCAAATCGGACAAGACCTCCACCCACATCATCCTTGAACGGGATGCCTATATGAAGATCTATCAGGTCTTCAAGTGGGACGGTGCCGATGTGCGGGATCTGAAGCGCTGGATCAAGGAACTGCAGGAGATCTGCGAGAAGATCGGCTTGAACATCCGGGACCTAGTCAACTTCAAGAAACTCACTGCCCAGCCGGTACCGGAAGCACTGATGAAGTTCCCGGTCTATGCCCTTGACAAGCAGGGCTACTGCCTCACCGGCCCGGCCTTCGACAATGTCATGCACATCGACGAAGTCCGTGAGAAGATGGAAGAGAACTCCTCATAATCAATCACCCAGCCCCCCCAGTCTCTTTTTTATCAGACTTCACCCGATCGTGCGGGTGCACGATCATCGTTTCAACCCGTCTCATTGCACCCGGCTCATCGGAGGTTTGACATACGTGCACAAATAGCGGCAATAATCAATTTTTTATCATTAACCCAAAAAATAATTTCATTACCTTTATTTACCGTCATTCAGATTCTATTTACATGGCCGAAATCAAGGCAAAAACTGAAGAGAAAACATCGTGCCTGGATACCATTGCACGAAGCCCGCTCTATGTCGGGCTCGCCATCGGTCTCCTCGCCGCATTCGTACAGGTACTGCTGATCAGTGCCGGGGGACCGGAAGCCTACGGGTTCTGTGTTGCCTGCCACACCCGTGATGTTGTGAACGTTGCGGTGAACGATATTGCCGGGACAAAACTGGCCGTTGCCGCAATCTCCCAGAACGCGATCCTGCCGGTCATGACCGTGATTGGTGTCCTGATCGGGGCTTTCGTGTCCGCACGGTATTACAAAGAGTTCAGGACAAAAACCGGCAATGCTGTTTCGTATATCTGGTACCTGCTCGGCGGGATCCTGTTCATGATATTTGCCCTTTTCATGGGCGGCTGCCCGTACCGTATGGGCCTGCGCATCGGGTATGGTGACGTTGTGGCACTCATCGGTGTCATCGCGATCATTGCCGGTGTCCTCATAGGAATAAAAATTGCAACGACGCTCGCGGAGCGTGAGGGATAATCATGGTAGCAGCAGGCTGGCTCACCAAGGATGTTGCGGTCATCGCCGTCCCCATCGTCACGCTCTTCCTCGGGCTCCTCATCGGGTGGCTCGCACAGAGAAGCGGGTTCTGTTCGATCGGCGGTTTCCGGGACTTCTTCATGTTCAAGCACACCCGGCTCCTCTACGGGTATATTGCCCTGATTGTCGGGGCATTCATCGGCTACCTTGTCTTCTGGCTCATCACGCCCACGGCATTTGAGAACTTCTTCTGGCTGATCGGAAAAGGTCTCATGCCCGTACCGGGAGCACCGGCAGGCCTGACCGTTGCGGCGTATATCGTGCTTGCAGTGGTTGGCGGAATTGCAGTCGGGCTCATCGGCGTCATGCTTGGCGGCTGCCCGCTCCGGCAGGTTGTCATGACCTCTGAAGGGAACATCAAGTCGCTCGGGTTTGTCATCGGCATGTGCATCGGTGCCGTAGTATATACCGCATGGATTTCAGGCTTGGCAGTGACGCTTCTGAAAGCAATAGGGATCGCATAACGGAACGTGGAGGGAAAACATGACAACAAAAAACCTTGATATTACCGGGAAAGTCTGTCCGTACTGCCTCCTCGCAGTCCAGAAGGCTTCAGCTGCGTTGGGCTCTGGGGACGTGCTGGTCATCACATGCGATCACCCCCCCGCAGCGACCACTACCATCCCGCAGTTCGCACAGGATAACCAGATGGAATGCGTTGTAAAGAAGACCGAGCCGGGGCTATGGGAGATCCGGCTCACGAAGAGATAATCCCGGAAGGGAATAACAAAACCCTAATGAATTATGTCGATGTACTCTTATGAGAGAAACACGACATGAATCCCCATTTTTTTCTCCTCAGCGGGCTCATATCGCAGGAGCGACTCTCGCTGATCGAGGAGTGCCTGAAATTCTATTTCGTCAAACTCAATCCCGAGAACCTCCTGCATCACAACAAACCCACTGAAGAGATCTTCACGTTCTTCCTGACCGGGGAAGCCCTCTACAGCCTCCACGAGCCCGGGACCGCGAGGATATGGGAGATCCTGCTCGCGTTGCCATCAGTCCGGATCATCTGCGACAGGAAGGAACTTGCTCTGCGGGGAATCTCCATCGAGGGGCTGAAGATGAAGTACCCGGACCAGATGATCGATCACAACCGGCTCGGCATCAGCGGCCAGCCCTCGTTCTGGAACGATGTGGCAAAGATAGCCCGGCAACACGAGCAGCCGGTCCCGAGCACCATCGGATACCTCCAGCTCGAATCGCCCTATATGCACCGGTCCCCACTCGACATGGTGAAATGTCTCACGGCAGCCCTCGAAGCCCATGCCTCCGTTGAGTTGTACGCCTATCTCGACGGCATCCACTGCGGGCACAGCAGCCAGAACCCGACGGAGTTTGATAATATTGGCGATGGGTTGGAAGGCGTCTCTGAGAAGGCGGCAAAACGCGGGCTCACCTGCCAGATGATCGCCTGCGCCCGGTGTTCCGCTGCACGGGGATACAGCACATGGGATGACGGGCAGGGCCAGATCGTGTCGGCCTGTACCATACGGCCGTTCCGGATCCGTAACCTGAACGAGATGATCGAACGGTTTGGGAAGAACCACATCATTCTCGGGGAGAATGTGGCATCTATCCAGATGAAGAGAGAGGGACCGCCATCGTCGTTCCCGCTGGATGCAGAGAGCCGTGCTCCCCCAATCACTATCCTCATCACCCACGCTCCTTACGGGACCGAACTGGCCTTCGGGGGATTATCGTTTGCGGTTGCCTGTGCTGCACAGGGCATCCTAACCCGGGTGATCTTCATCGAGGACGGAGTCTATGCCCTGACCGGCAGCCACAGGCAGGAAGAAGATGACCGGTTCTTCAACCTGCAGGACGTGATCGATGCCGTTGCCGGAAGCCCCAGCCTTGAACTCTATGCATTCCAGCCGTCCCTGCACCAGCGGAGCATCTCCAAGAACGCGAAGATGAATGCGGTACTGGATATTGGCATAGCAGAACTCGGGCAACTGCTCTTCTACCCGCAGAAAGGACTCCAGGCCAGCCACCAGCGGGTCATCTACTTTTAGCCAGGTGTCGGAATATGACCGCAAGAACTGAGAACATTCCGGATTTTTCAGACATGACCTGCACGAACCTGATGATCCGGCTGAAGATGCTTTTGAAAAAGACACCCGCAGGTACCCCCGTGGAGTGCTATGTCCGCCGGGACCAGAAGGATACCGTGGAGGTCCCGTTCTCCCGGTCCGGATATGATGTGACGATCCAGAAGGCCGACACCAACCGGTATCGCGTGAGCCTGACAAAGATCGAGCAGGAACCAGATCTCTGATGGCACCCACTCCCCCGGTACGGGCAGTACACACAACATTTACCCGTCACGAACGCCGGTATTGTATCTTCTCAATTGCCGGAAGAGACGAGGAGTTTCTCTATTATTCCCATATCTCCCGCCCGTTACGGTCGCTCATGGTTGGCAACAATTTCCAAAAACAACTGCCAACGCTGATGGAGAAGACCGATCTCTGCATCGAGTGCGGGCTGGGACTCTCTGTTACCGGGGGCGTGGCGCTGGATGATGGCGACCTCATCGCATGGCACTGTACGGTTGATGACGCCAACCGGATACTGTCGGCCCTCAGACAAACATTGGGAGACGATGGGCAATGGATCGAACCATTCTGATTAGGGATGCGATATGACACCTGTGGGAAATGCGGTGGCGGGAATCGATCTCGGCTCGACCACCATCAAGGTCGTGGTTTATGATGGATCACGGTATATCGCCCGTATGACCCCTGCATCATGGGATCCTGCCGGTACTGCGTTTGCTCTTCTTGCAGCGGCATCAGCAGACTTTGGACTTCCCGTCACGCCGGTCATTATTGCCACAACCGGCTATGGCCGGAGGGCAATGAAAGACGCGGCACTCACTCCGACCGAGATCACCTGCCACGCGAAAGGTGCCTCGTTCCTCCTGCCGGGGTGCCGGTTCGTGATCGATATCGGAGGGCAGGATGCCAAAGGTATCCGGCTCGCAACCGATGGATGTGTCGAAGATTTCGTGATGAACGACAAGTGTGCAGCAGGGACCGGGCGTTTCCTCTCCACAACCGGGCTGGCGCTCGGTGTACCCGTGGACCAGCTCGCGGCATATGCCAACGGAGCAGAACCACACCGGATCAATGCAATGTGCACCGTCTTTGCCGAATCGGAGGTGATCAGCCTCGTCAACCAGGGGATTGAGCGGAGTGCGATCATCGCCGGCCTCCACGCCTCCATTGCCCGGCGCACGGCATCAATGGTCGCGTCCTTAAGGCCGACACCCCCGATTGTCTTTACCGGGGGCGTATCGCAGAACGAGGATCTCGTCAGGAGACTTTCAGCTGAACTGGGTCATCCCATTATCGTCCCACCGGATGCCATCTATGCCGGGGCAATCGGTGCAGCGCTCCTTGCGTGGGAGCACCGAAATAACTCGGAATTCGAAGTTGGAGAGGTTCATCAGAATCCGAAAGGTCCGTCATGACCGTGAGGAAGAGAAGATTTACGCAGGAATTCTTCGAACCTCGACAATGAGAAGGAAGGCATCAGCCGACCTTCGAAGAACGCTGATAAAGTTCTTCTCGTCCTCCTGGCTTGAGAGCCAGGAGGAGAAAAAGAGATTACTGTTTTTTCCCGATCATCTCGAGGAATGCCTCGACACGGGTCTTGATCTGGCCTGCATCTCCCTGCGAGTAATCGGTCTCGATCTGGAGGAGGGGCACGTTCCCGTGCTTTGAGAGGTAGTCCTTGAGCACGCGGGACTCGACATTGTAGGTGTGGCAGCCGATCCAGGTGATGTCAACAACACCATCTGCATGGTACTCTTTTGCGAGTTTGGCCAGAAGTTCGAGCCTGCCGGTGTTCGGGCTCATGCAGGAACAGGGCGTCTCAAGGTACTTATCGGCAATCGCATCGAGCGGTGAGCCGGTGGTCGCAACATCGTGGAGGTACTGCTTCATACCGGAGCAGTTCTCGATGTAGACAATTGCTGCGCCGGACTCCTCGATGATCTTCAGGACCTTTTCCGCACCGACACCTGTGGGAACACCGGTCACGATGATCCGCTTTGCAGTCTTTGGCATTGCTCCCTCGCCCTTTGCCTTCATTGCCTTGAGTTCCGCAATCAGGTCCTTCAGCTGCGCATTGAAGGCAGCCCGGTCGAACGTGAAGTTGCGGGCCCACATCACCTTGAGGATGTCGAGACCCGCGAGGGGAGCGGGGATTGCCGTGTTCACGTGCGCAAGCTCCCTCATAAGTGCACGCTGTTCGTTGAGCTCCTTGATCGCGGCCTTCATCTTCTCATCGGTAATCTTGACACCGAGGCGCGTCTCGATCTCCATCTTGCACCGGGCCACTTCCGAGCGCCAGTACTGCTTCTGGGCCTCTCCCTTGGCACTCTGCGGGATTTCAAGGACCACGGTCGGCTTGAAGGTCGCCATCATCTCGAACATCTTCTTCTTACCGTCGCAGGTGGTCTCGCCGATGATGAACTCGGAGTTGTTGAAGAACGCACACTTCTCGGTGATCGCAAATCCATAGGAGGATTTGATCAATGGGCAGAAGTTCCGGGGCAGGTACTTCTCCCCATCAGCAATCGGTTCTTCCTTCGTTGCACAGAGTGTCACCGGTACCGCATCTGCGGCCACGATGAGTTCCTGCGGCGCAAACACGCAATAGAATCCCACGAACTTCTTACCCTGTTCGCGTACGCTCTTGATCGCTGCCGATGCATTCGGGATTACCGAATCGAAATAGGTCATCTTTTCTGCTCTCATGTCTGGTTCCTTCCGTAATTGTCAGTCTGATGGTGGACAGGGTATGCCTGCAGGTGTGTCCAGTTCCCGCAGGATGATCTTTGCGGTCTCTTCCGCAACTTCACCGGTGAAGGTAATGCACTGCTGCATGTGCTCGGGAGATTTCAGCACCATGCCGTGGGTCAGGGAGCGGCAACAGAGGCAGCCATGCTGACGGGCAAAAAAATTGTGCAGTTCCCGGGAGAGGCAGAGGCACCGATCAATACGGGGATCTGATGGCTGATCCCTTCCAAAGACCATCCCGAGGGCCATCACGCCACCGGTGACGGCCCCACAGGAACAGCCCGCACCGCCGATACCGATGGGAAAGCCTGATGCAAGCCGGACAACCGACTCGGGATAGCGAAGACCGAACTCATCGTTGATGGCCTTGACGATCGCTTCCGAGCAGTAGAACTGGCCGGACCGGTAATACTCCTCGGCAATCTCCCGGATCCGTGTCGGGTCCGCCGGTCTGATCGGTTCCTGCATAACCACGCCCCAAAAAATTATTTCTGGAGCCGTACTTCAGCCTTTAACGGCAGGGCATTCTGAATGGTGAACATCCCCATGCACCGCTTGAGGGCATATTCCTTGAGGTCCTGGATCTGGGCGTCGGTTGCTTCACCTTTCACATCCATGAAGATCCGGTAGCCGTTGATCAGGGGAGCATTCCCGAGATCGAACTGGGCAGTGTAATCGAGGTCTGCCTCTACCCGGGTCTTGACCGCAGTGAGTGTGATCTTCCGCATTGCTGCTTCCGTGACAAAGGTGCTCGAATAGCATGCAGCAAACCAGAAGAGCCCAAAGGCCATCGGGCCGGGGCGGGAGCCGGGGCCGGCGAAGTTCGGGTGGCTTGCCTCCATCGTGTAACTGCCATCCTTTACTTTGACCGTTGAGCGGAACTGGGGACCGCCCACTTCAAAGAGCCAGTCTCCTTCGATCTTTGCAGTGAATTTCGCATCTGCGGGATTCGTCTGGATCTCCTTTTTGTACTCCACTACCTGCTTGGTATCGATATTATTCAGGCCCATGTTGTTAACCTCCATAAAATATTATTTCGTGAAGGTAAAAAAATTTGTTAACCATTCTCAATTTGTATGTTCAAATGTGATTATCATTACCTGGTTTTTTGAGACCACATTCCCCGTTTCAATGAATTTTTTTCAACGGTACCGTTGACACCACCGAGGTTCATTTAACACACATAAAACTAGTTTTCAAAAGGTTTATTAATTTTAGTAAACCAATGATCAATCAACATACAACATATTAACTTTCATTGTGTGTGATGTGTATGGCGTTTTCAGTACATGTAAACATGAACCGTTGCACCGGCTGTGGCATCTGCGTGGTTGCCTGCCCGGTCAACGCACTCGAACTTCATACGGTCGACCCGGTGACCACCGAGAAGATCTACAAGGTGAAGGACGGGAAATCCATCAATGTGGATGCGAAGAACGAACTCTGTGCCGGCTGCGGCGTGTGTGTAGCTGCCTGCCCGTACAAAGTGATCACCCTTTCAGGAAAAGGAATGACCAGCGGACTGGCACACTGAGGAGATGGACGAATGGCAAAGATCCAGCTGAACATGATTACCCAGCGCTCGATTGAGGAGGGCGCTGCAATGGAGCAGGGAAAGACCAATCCCAACTACTTTGTCGCCTGCTCGATCTGCGAGATGAACCCCGAGGACATGAAGCGTGCCGGCATCCTGAAGAATACGAATATCCGTGTCACGAGCGAGTGCGGCACCGTCATCGTCAAGGCCATCGAGCCGACCCAGTACTGCCCACCCGGTCTCGCCCACATCCGGCAGGGTGTCTGGGCAAACCAGGTCGTGCCGCCCCGGACCCAGTCCACCGGCACCCCCCAGTACAGCGGTTTCCCGGTCACGATCGAACCGGCACCGGAAGAGAAACTGAAAACCGCCCTCAACCTTGTGCAGGGTGCCGTAGGACTCTGGAACGGAGGTCAGTAATTATGCCCAAGCTTATCAAAGGTGTGGGATGCCCGTACTGCGGCTCATCCTGCGACGATATCGAAGTGCTCGTATCGGACGACGAGACCAAGGTGCTCGAAGTCCACAATGCATGTATCATCGGGACCAACCTCTTCCACCATGCAAACGACCCTACCCGGCCACGGCTCCCCCGCAAGCGCCAGCCCGATGGCACCATGAAGGAGATTCCCTATGAAGAGGCGATCGACTACATGGCCAAGACCATGCTCGCCGCAAAGAAGCCCCTTGTGTACGGCTTTGGCTCAACCAACTGCGAAGGCATGAGCGCAGTCGCCCGTATCGCCGAGAAGTCCGGTGCGGTGCTCGACAACTGTGCAACGATCTGCCACGGGCCCTCATTCCTCGCCATCTTCGACAACGGCTACCCGAGCTGCACGCTCGGTGAGGCCAAGAACCGTGCCGATGTCGTGGTCTTCTGGGGCTGCAATCCGATGCATGCCCACCCCCGCCACACCTCCCGGTACTCGATCTTCCCCCGCGGCTACTTCACCCAGAAGGGTGCCATGCAGAGGACCGTTCTCTGTATCGACCCGCGTGAGACCGATACCGCAAAACTTGCAGATCACCACCTGATGCTCGACCAAGGCCACGACTACGAACTCTTCAATGCGTTCCGTACCGTGCTCAAGGGTCACAACATCCCTGACGTAGTAGCCGGTATCAAGAAGGAGACGATCATCAAGTCTGTCGATATCATGAAGAAGGCACGTTTCTGTATGATCTTCTTCGGCATGGGCTGCACGCACACGGACGGCCGCAACCACAACATCGACCATGCCATCAGCCTGACCCGTGACTTGAACGAGCACACCAAGTGCTCGATCATGGCGATGCGGGGCCACTATAATATCGCCGGCCCCGGACAGGTCTGGGCATGGCAGTTCGGCTTCCCGTACTGCATTGACCTCTCAAAGGGCACCCACGCCCACATGAACCCCGGCGAGACCAGCTCCGTTGACCTCGCCATGCGGGACGAAGTGGACTGCTTCGTCAACGTCGGCGCCGACGCGGGAGCACACTTCCCGATCCAGCCGGTCCAGCACTTGAAGAAGCACCCGTTCATCACCATCGATCCGAACTTCAACATGGCAAGCGAGATCTCTGACCTCCATATCCCGGTCCGGATTGCCGGTGTCGATGAGCCGGGCGTTGTCTACCGTATGGACAATGTGCCGATCCAGTTCAAGGCAGTGCTCAAAGGGCTTCCGGGCGTCCCGAGCGACGAGGAACTCTTCAACAAAGTCTACGAGCGCATGTGCGAACTCACCCAGACCAAGCCCATCTGGCTTGCGGCAAAGGAAGACCGGAGATACCCCGAGTCAGAGGCGGTGAACTAAAGATGACATCAGGAGAAATCATCGTAAAGGGCGGATTTGTTATCGACCCGACCCGGAAGATCAATGGCGATGTCGGCGATGTTGCCATCAAGGACGGCAAGATTGTCGACAAGGTCAGCTCCTCTGCAAAGGTCATCGATGCAAAGGGCAAGGTTGTCATGGCCGGTGGTGTGGACATTCACTCCCACGTGGCCGGCCCCAAGGTCAATGCCGGTCGCCTGATGCGTCCCGAAGACAAACTCCGGTCAGGTGTCTGCCTGAGCGGGATGGCGAAAAACGGCTACCGCATGGAGTCCGGCTTCTCCATCCCCTCGGTCTTCAAGACCGGGTACGACTATGCCCGGATGGGATACTCCTTTGTCATGGAAGCAGCAATGCCCCCGCTCCTTGCACCCCACGTGCACGAGGAGATCCACGACACCCCCATCATCGATGAAGCAGCCCTGCCGGTCTTTGGCAACAACTGGTTCGTTATGGAGTATCTCAGGAAGGGCGAGGTCGAGAACACCGCAGCCTACATTGCCTGGCTTCTCAAGGTCACGAAAGGGTACGGTATCAAGGTCGTCAACCCCGGCGGCACCGCTGCATGGGCATGGGGTCTCAACTGTCTCAGTCTCGATGACGCGGTTCCGTACTTCGAGATCACGCCCGGAGAGATCATCAAGGGCCTGATCGAGGCAAACGAGTACCTCGGCCTTCCGCACTCCGTTCACCTCCACCAGAACAATCTCGGCAACCCCGGTAACTACCCGGACACCCTTGCCGCTCTCAAAATTGCAGAGGGAGTCAAGGCCAACAACAAGTTCGGTCGCCAGACGGTCCTGCACTCCACCCACCTCCAGTTCCACTCCTATGGCGGAGAAGGCTGGAAGGACTTCTGCTCCAAGTCCAAGGAAGTCATGGACTACGTCAACAAGCAGAAGAACATCACCTTCGATCTCGGCTGCGTAACGCTGGACGAGACCACCACGATGACCGCGGATGGCCCGTTCGAGCACCACCTGCACGGACTCAACCACTTAAAGTGGACCAACGTGGATGTCGAGATGGAGACTGCCGCCGGCATCGTCCCCTACATCTACGACAAGGATGTCCTGCCCAATGCAATCCAGTGGGCAACCGGTCTTGAACTCGCACTCTTTGCAAAGGATATGGACCGGGCCTTCATCACCACCGACCACCCGAACGCAGGGCCGTTCACCCGGTACCCCCGCGTCATCAAGTGGCTCATGAGCAAGAAGGCCCGGGAAGCAACCCTTGCCACCATGAAGAACTCTGACAAGGTGATCAACGCCACCTACATCCACGGCATCGACCGCGAGCTCTCTCTCTACGAGATCGCCCAGATGACCCGGTCCGGCCCGGCACAATGCCTTGGCCTGAAGAACACCTACGGAGGTCTCGCACCCGGCATGCACGGGGATGTATCGGTCTTCGATCTCAACTACAAGAACATGCCCGGCGACGCCGAGAAGATCGAGACTGCACTCCAGCGGGCTGCGTACTTCATCAAGGACGGCGAGATCGTTGTCAAGGATGGAGAGGTTGTCAGCCACGGCCACAAGAAGACGGTCTGGGTCAAGGTCAAGATGCCCGAGAACGCCCAGGTCACCCGTGATGTCAGCCAGGCATTCCACCAGGGAACCTACACGGTCGACATCAGCAACTACCCGGTCCGGGAATACCTTGCACCGCACCAGTCCATCATCGATGTCAATGTGGAGGCCTGAGGTCGAGATCATGGCAACTGTAACGTTAACACCCACCAAGGTTCCCGAACTCATGTTCGAGGGCTACAGCATCACCCCCGATGCATTCGCAGGAAAGACGGCAGCAGAGATCGCCGAGCTCCCGGGACACGAGGGCAAATTCGTCCTGAAACTCGGGGACTTCTTTACGGTCTCCGGAAACGGCGGCGACACTGCCGCAGACACCGACATCGTGATTGCCGGTGACTGCACCCGTGTCAAGTATATCGGCTCCAAGATGACCGCAGGTTCGGTCACCGTCAACGGCAATGCCGACATGTATGTCGGCGGCTGGATGAAGGGCGGCAGGATCCACATCAAGGGGAACATGGACTCTTTCTGCGGAATCCAGATGGAAGGAGGCGAGCTCCTCTGCGATGGCGATGCCAAGAACCACGTCGGCTGCGCCTACCGTGGCGACTGGAGAGGCATGAAGGGCGGTCTCATCCGGATCAAGGGCAGTGCCGGCAATGATATCGGCACCGCCATGCTCGGCGGGACCATCATCATCGAGAAGAACGCCTTCATCCACGTCTCCACCCACGCGGAGGGCGGCACCGTCATCGTCAAGGGCGATGTTGAAGGCCGTGTCGGCGGCCAGATGGTCAAGGGCGAGATGTATGTGCTCGGGAAGATCAAGTTCATGCTGCCCGGGTACAAGAAGGTCGACCAGGTCCAGAAGGAATGCGATGGCACAACCTACACCTTCGACCACTACATCGGCGACCTCGGCGAGAGGCATGGAAAGAGCAAGGGCCAGGTCGTGTACGCGAACCTGTACCTGAAGGCGGCATGAACCCCGCTTCACATCACAACACACAGATCCACACAGGCCAAACCTCTTTTTTCTCCGAATGGTTCATCAGAACCAGGAGGAGGAGAAGAATCCATCAGGATTCTTCGACCAAAACAGAAGATCTCAATTACAGGCTGTGATCCCATGAACAAGATTGGAAACGATTTCATCAATGGAACCAGATGCCCGGATTATTCCACGGTCGACCTTGTCCTCCGTGTCCCGGAACCCCCCCACGAGCTCCCGGTAAAAAAAGGGCAGACCACAATCAAGCTCCCAAGCCCGAAACGGTTCAAGCTCCCGGATGTACCGGTAAGGAAAGCCATTGAAGGCTGGGAACCCGTAGGGTTCTTTCCCCGCTCCACAATGGACTTAAAACAGCTCTCGTACCTGCTCTGGTGCACCCAGGGGTTCAAGAAGATCGTGGCAGAGACGATCGAGATCCGCAACATCCCGTCAAGTGGTTCCCGGAATCCGCTGGAGACCTATTTTGTCGCAGGGGAAGTAGACGGTCTGGAGACCGGACTCTACCGGTACCTGCCGAAATCCCACAGCATCGTGGCCGAACGTATCGACTCAGGGATCACCCTGGAGATGAGCACCGCAAGCCTGAACTTCAAGCTCACGACCCGGGCTGCCGTCACCTTCCTCTGGGTTGCCATCCCGTACCGCACGGTCTGGGCGGTAGGGAACCGGGGATACCGGAGCGCCCTGATCGAGGCCGGGCATGCCTGCCAGAACCTGATCCTGGCATCAGCGGGACTCGGTCTTCAGGCAGCACCGATCGATCTCTTCCATGATGATCTGATCACAAAACTTGCGAACCTCGACCCGGAGACCCAGTGGCCGGTCTACCTTGCCGCGGTGGGAAACGTGGAACAGAACGTATCGCTGTGATCGGGAACTCTCTTTTTTATAGGATTTGACCCCCGCCAAACTCGAAGATTTCAATGGATATCTTCTCGACCTCCTGGACTGAGGTCCAGTCGGTTTCCCCGGCCAGCCTTTTCCACAGGATCTCAGCTCACCGCTGATTCGAAAAAGGCCACCGGCCTTTTTCTCAAGCTCCTACTGCCGTTTTGGCAGTAGTCGCTCATCCAAAAGGCAACAATTAGACGTTTTTCTGAGGCTGAAATAACCTCTAGATGGGCAAAATAACGATACTTCAGCCCCCGTTCAAAACCAGTACTCTATAATTCGCCAAAAAACGCGACTATCAAAATAGTGGTTCTTTAAAATGGACTCCGATTGGCAAACGGACCGATTATAGTGGAGAGAAATTGCGAGAGGATCATAAGTCCCAACCACTCCCCATTATTATGCAGCTGCCATTTCCGGATTACACGCTTGTAAGGGCATGTGGCTTTGCCATGCCCGCTTCCGGCACCTGTTTCATGATATCTTCCCGGAACTTCTCGAAATGGAGTTCGTCCAGCTGCTCGGACAAGAGCCGGCCGCTCCAGGCCCGGCGGTAGACCCAGTCAACGATCTTTTCGATCACGAAGAGAACCTGTTCCTCATTATCAACCGTCAGCAGCTCACGGCCGATCTTCGGGTGCCGTCCCCGCCGGCCCCCGACCGTGATGAGGTAGTGGGTATGTAACTCCCTGAGCAGGTTGAACGAGCAGGACTTGACACACGTGCCGCACTGGACGCACTTCTCTTCGTTCAGTACCGAGATCCCGTTCGTGACCCGGATCGCCTTCTCCTTGCAGAAGTGGACACAAGCGCCGCAGCCGGTACAGAGGCCCTCGGTGCGCACCGGGCGGATACGCCCGATGATCCCGATCTCGTTGAGCATCGGACTCGTGCAGGCATTCGGGCACCCAGAGAGGGCGATACGCATCTTGACCGGCATTTTTTTCCCAAAGAGTGTGGCATCGATCTTCTTTGCCAGGCTGACGGTATCGATATTGGCGAACTTGCACCGCTCGTTTCCCGGGCAGGAGATGATGTTCACGACCTCGTCCTGCTCGGAACCGATCGGTGTCCCGTTCTTCTCTAACGCTTTACCCATATTCTTGAGCCGTTTCGAATCAACATGGGGGATCTCGATGGTCTGGCGGGTCGTGCAGTGGACAACACCGGTGCCATACCTCTTTGCGATCGCTGCGATGCCCCGCAACTGCTCAACCGAGAGGATGCCGGCCGGTGCCCGGATACGGACGGTGGAAAGATCAAGGTTCCTCTCGGTGATGACCCCGCCTTTCATGTGAATGCCAAACTCGTGCTGCATTATTTAGTACTTGAGGAGAGTCTGATAATTAAGGATAGGGTCGGGACACCGCATGTAGCGTAAAAAGTAAACCGGGATCTAACGGCCGGCCTTTCGATGCATATATCCAAGATGATTAAGAAATATTCTTTTACAACGGGACAGGGTTGATCCAATGTGCTGTCAGGATGGCGGAGACCGTCTCCCCTCCCTTCGCATTCCTGTCCTAAACATGTACGGATACCAAATCATGGTGAAGCGATACCTCGAACTCATCTCTCTCAACCAGGCGCTCGCGCAGCTCACCTCATCATTCACGGCACCCGACCGGACCGAAGTCATCCCGCTCATGCAGTCAATCGGGAGAGTTGTCGCCGCCCCATTGCACGCACCGTATTCCGTGCCGGAGGTCAGCCTCGCTGCCATGGACGGTATTGCGGTACGGAGCCGGGATACTACGGGAGCCAGCGACCAGGCTCCCGTTACGTTGCCATCGTATGCCCGGGTCAATACCGGTAATGTCGTGCCCCCGGAATTTGACGCCGTTGTCATGATAGAGGACACATGGGAGACGGACGGGTTGTTCCAGATACGTAAATCTGCGCCTCCTCATCAGCATATCAGGCCCGCAGGGGAAGACATCCGCGAAGGCCGGCTGGTCCTTCCCCGGGGTCATGTGATCCGGCCATTCGATATCGGTGCACTTGCCACGTACGGGATCACCAGTATTGTGGTAAAAGCGGTCCGCATCGGGATCATACCCACCGGCAGCGAACTCGTACCGATAGGCACCCGCCCGAAGCCGGGCCAGGTGGTTGAGAGCAACACGCTCATGGCAGAGGCATTCCTCTCCCAGATGGGGGCAACCTGTACACGCAGCCCCATTGTTCCTGATGATCCGGAACTGATCCGGGAATCACTGCACGCTGCTGCCCAAAAGAACGATCTCGTGATCATCTCAGCGGGGTCCTCTGCCGGCACCCGCGACTTCACCGAGAGCGTGATCCGGTCCCTTGGAGATCTGCTCTTCCATGGCGTGGCAATGAAACCGGGAAAACCGGTGATGCTCGGGAAGATTGGGGGAACTCCGGTCCTTGGCTTACCCGGCTACCCGCTGGCTGCCCAGACCGTTCTGCGGGAGTTTGCTGCTCCCCTGCTGGAGCACTGGGGATTTCCCCCGGCACCCCGCTCAATTGTCTCCGTACGCCTTGCACAACCTATTATCTCAGATATCGGGTTCGATGAATTCGTCCCGGTCTTCGTGGGACGTATCGGAAAAAAACTGTACGGAACACCCCATGCAAAAGGTCCGGCGGTACAGATGACGACCATCAAAGCCAACGGGTATTGTCATATCCCGGCACCGGCCGAGGGCTACGAAGCCGGCACAGTCTGCGAGGTATTCCTGACAACAGATCCCGGGAGTATCGAACGAACGCTCTTCTTCACCGGATCGATAGACCCGGCTCTGGAAGAACTGGCCGCTATTATACAGGAGGAGGGCGTTGCCATCCATGCCACCAACCCGGGAAACATTGCCGGTCTCATCGCACTCCAGAGTTCTTTCTGCCACGCGGCCCCGCTTATCCTTCCCGCACAGCCCGGCCCGGATGCGATGCGGGAGATCGCCCGGTACCTGAACCGGGAGGGGGTTGTCTTTGTTCATATCGCAACCATCGGACAGGGCATCGCCTCAAAGGAAGGATTCGGTCCCGAAGACCTGTCCCGGATCCGGTTCATCAACACAAAAACCGGGACGCCCGGCCGCACCATCCTTGACACACTCCTCAAAAAACTGGGCTCTGATCCTTCGCGGGTAAACGGGTACCTTCAGGAAGTACACGGGCCCCATGCGGTAGCGGCGGCGATCTGCGACGGGTTTGCCGATGCCGGGATGTGTACTTCCGGCATCGCCCATGCCAGCGGGCTGAAGTTCGTGCCGCTCGCCCGCGAAGATTACGAACTTGCTATCCGAAGGGACCTGCTTGCCGCAGACCCGCGCCTTATGGGCCTGATCGCCCGGATACAATCCCCAGCCTACCGGTCTGCATTGCAGAGGCGGGGAGGGTACGATACCGAAAAGACCGGTATGATCCGGTCACTTTCCGCTGACGCGGGTCTGGTGGAATGCCCGCTCCCGGAATCACGATAAAAAACTGAACCCGGCCATTGCCGGGCGGACCGGGGGATGGTTCCCGGAAAGCCCTGGTTCAGGCCGGGTTTGGCCCTGCCTTGCGAACCCGCGCCATGAGGTACACAAGGATCATTCCCACAATAAACGCGAGGGTGATAGACGAAATCACGGCAAGAATCCCGATGACCAGCGTCACCAGTATCGAATCCGTCTTAAGACTGTGACGGCCCATCTCGATCCCGACAAAGATCAAAAGGGCGCCAAGAACGCCAACGGCAATGAGTGAGAGCACCTGAGGGGACGTGAAGAAGAGTGCCAGCACGATGAAGATCAGGCCGGCGTAGACGTTCGCCCCACCGGTCCGGGCACCGTACCGGTACTGCCCGGCAAGCCCCCCGGCGCCATGGCACATCGGGAATCCTCCAAAGGGGACGGAGGTCAGGTTCATGAGACCGATGGTGGTCGAAAATTTCTTCGGGGGGACATCTTTCCCGAAGAGGTCCTTGGTCAGGAGGGCCGTTGCCAGAATTGCGTTGGCGATGGTGAGGACCAGCTGGGGGAGGACGAGGGTTGCGATGGCTATCGGGATATCTGACAGTTGCGGAATCACGAGATGCGGGGCGGGGATCAGGCTTAAGGGGGGCAGACCATAGAGGATGAGACCTCCCAGAAGGCCGGCCCCGATCACGCAGATGGAGGAGAGGTCGGGAATGCCCCGGTACCGGACAAGAAGAATGAATCCAAGGATGATTGCCACACCGATGCCGAAGAAGACCGGATCCTGTACAATGAATCCTGCCGAGGCGCGGAAGAGAAGGAGGGCAAGGCCCAGCTGGATACCCCGTACCACGCTCTGCGGCACCCAGCGCTCGATCCAGGAGAATACCTGCCCGTACCCGAGAACAAGAAAGATGATCCCCAGGATGAGGCCGGCTGCTGCAATCTCTCCCGCGGATATGCCCCCGACGGCGCCTGCCGCGATGACAACAACCGCGATCGCCTTCATGGGTTCAAGAGGGATCGGCAACCGGTAGTAGAGGCCGGTGAGAATGAACCAGATGCCGAAGAACAGGAGGATATACCGGGGATCGACGTCGGAGACCAGCGCAACCGCGAGGATGAGCGGGATGATCGTGCCAAAATCGCCGAGCGAACCCGCCAGCTCAGAGAGGGAGAATGAGAACGGGAGCGGGGGTTCGGAGGGCATGGCAGTTGGGGATTATCGTGCCTGCAGGGCAGCAGGACGGGTACGTCTCCCGACCGGCTGAACGGCAGGAGACATCTCTAAGTTAAGGTAACGATACACGCAGGATTTAACCTTTTCACAAAAGAAGGAAGAGGGTGACGCGGGAGTACCGTGGATATCCGGGAGACCATTCAATAAATTTATCAGGTTCCTCACTGTAACAGTCAGTAAGGTTAATCTATGGTCGATTTATCTACGGATATCCTGATCTATGCCGGTATCGGGATCATTATGTTCTGCATTGGGCTTATTCTCGGGTACCAACTGCTGATTATGTATTATACCAGGCGATTCATGACGGTTGCCAGGGACTGCTCGGATTCCGACTCCGTTCTCCCGGTAGTGGATGAACTGGCCCGGGAGACTTAAACGGAGGATTACCATGGTAGACTTTCTCAGTTATACACTCATCAGCGTCACCTGCTTCTGTTTTGGGTTAATCGTGAGTTTCCAGATTGCCCATATCCATTACTGCCACAAACTCACCGTACTCCTGCGCAGGTCGATATCCTCAAAGACCATTGCCCCGATCCTCTCTGAATACGAATCGCTCAAGCAGAAAAAATAATCTTTTTTTACCGGTTCCTTGCACCGTCAAGCCTGACCGGGCCATCAGACCATTACCGAATTGTCCCGGGTTATACGCTCTAATACGAAGACGGCAAATAATGAGATAATGCGTTGTACCGTGCTTGCCAGCGGGAGCAAAGGCAACTGTACTGTTATTGAAGGAGCCTCGGGAGCGATCCTGATCGATGCCGGCCTGAGTGCCAAGGAACTGCTGGCCCGGATGGCTATTGCAAAGATTGATCCGGATACCCTCGATGCTGTGCTGGTCACCCACGAACACGGGGACCATGTAAAAGGGCTGGATGTGACCGCCCGTAAACTCGATATTCCGGTCTATGCTACGGAAGGCACCCTCAATGAGTTCCTGAACAACCGGCGCACATCCGTAAAACCTCTCTGCCACAACACCATCCGGTATGGCGAGGGATTCGGTATCGGGGATTTTTCCATCGAGCCGTTTGCCACCTCCCACGATGCGGCCGAGCCCTGCGGGTTTGTGATCCGGGAAGGGGACTGCTGTATCGGGTACTGCACGGATACCGGTGTCATGACTGCGGGAATGCACGAACTGCTCAGGCAGTGTGATGGCCTTGTCCTTGAGAGCAACCATTGTCCGGATATGCTGGAAAACGGTCCCTACCCGGAATACCTGAAACGCCGAATCCGTTCGAAACACGGACACCTCTCAAACCAGGCCGCAGCGGAATGCCTGCACGGGTTCGGGAAGGATGTCCCGCTCGTGATCCTTGCCCACTTGAGTGAAGTGAACAATACGCCCGAGAAAGCACGGGGGACTGCCCGCGACGGGCTTGGGCTCTTCTTTGCAGACGAGCGGGTTGTTGTCGCCACCCAGTGCGGTACGGCTTCCGGCTGCCCGGAGGAGATCCGGCTCTGACCAGCCGGACGTCGTCAAAGCACAATATTAATCCACCCTCCCACGTAAGATCACAAACGAGAACCGCCATGCTCTTTATGGATTTTTGCCGGGTCTGCGAACGGCTGGAGAAGACCGCCGGCCGTCTCGATCTGATCGCGATCATCAGCGAAGAGCTTCCCGGCCTCTCTGGAGAAGAGCTGCCGGTCTTTGTCCGGTTCGTGATGGGCCGGATCTTTCCCGACTGGAGCCCCAAGAAACTCGGGATCGGGCCAAACCTCCTGTACGACGCGGTCGGGCATGTTGCCGGTGTACCCAAGGACCGGGTAGTAGGGAGGATCAATACAACCGGTGATGTGGGTGGAGCGGTCGAGGAACTCCTTGCAACCAAGACCCAGACAACCTTCTTCCACGAGGATCTTGAGCTCGTCCCGGTCTATACCTCCCTCACGGGCATCGCGGATCAGGAGGGAAAGAAGTCCCAGCGGGAGAAGATGCTCGTGGCCCGGCAGCTGCTCGGGAACTCCCAGCCGCTTGAGGGACGCTACCTCTCCCGGATCATGCTCGAAGAACTCCGGATCGGGGTTGGGGAAGGGAGTGTGCGTGAAGCAATTGCGAAGGCCTTTGGTGTCGACTCGAAACTTGTCGAGCACGCCCAGCAGGCCCTCAACGATATGGGGGAGGTGGCCAGGCTCGCAAAGATCGGCCCGGGCGCACTTGCCGATGTGCGTATCACGCCGTTCCACCCGGTGCGGATGATGCTTGCCCAGCAGGGTGCGATTGCCGATATGATCGCGGAACACGGAGCGATTGCCGCCGAGTTCAAGTACGACGGCTCCCGCTTCCAGTTCCACAAGGAAGGAGGGAAGACCAGTATGTATTCCCGCCGGCTCGAAGAGATCACCACGGCTCTTCCGGATGTGATCCAGCAGTTGATGGCAGCAACGGATCATGATGTGATCCTTGACGGGGAGGTGATCGCCATTAAAGGGGGGAAGCCGATGCCCTTCCAGTCCGTCTTGCGCCGTCTCCGCCGCAAACATGATATTGCCGGAGCGCAGGAAGCGATCGAGATGGTGCCCAACATCTTCGACATCCTCTGGCTTGACGGCAAAACCCTGATCGACCTGCCATTTTCAGAGCGAAGGGCAATTCTCGAACGCGTGGTGACACAATATGTTGCCCCGCAGGTGGTCAGCAGCGATCCAGAAGAGATCGAAAAGACCTACGAAGACGCCCTCGCCGCCGGCCATGAAGGAATCATGATCAAGGTGCCCGCTTCCCCTTACTCCCCCGGCCAGCGCGGGAAGAACTGGATCAAGATCAAGCCGGAGGTGGACACGCTCGACCTTGCCGTAATCGGTGCCGAGTGGGGCGAGGGGAAACGGGCGCATGTCTTCGGCTCGTTCCTCGTGGCCTGCCAGGATGCGGGACGACTCATCCCGTTGAGCCGGGTGGCCACCGGGTTCTCGGACGAGCAACTCACTGAAGTCTACGAGCTGCTCAAAGACAGCGTGGTGCGGACTGCGGGAAAGGAAGTCACCTTCGAACCAACGCTTGTCTTCGAGGTCGGGTATGCCGAACTGCAGGCAAGCCAGAACTATGAGGCGGCGTTTGCCCTCCGGTTCCCCCGGTTTATCCGGCTCCGGGACGACAAGGCCATCGATGATATCGAGACCATCGAGGGTATCCGGTCCCGGTACAGTCGTCAGGCGAATTCCGCGCAGGCCTACCAGCAGTGAAGAAACCTTACGGTTTCTTCTCGTGCCTCACCCATTAGGGGGATTCGGCAAATTGAAAAAGCGTCCGCTGGGCCCGGAGCTCGGGGATCAGCCGGCTGTGCGCCACCCAGGCCGCGGATCCCGTGATCAGGGCCGCATGGCTGACTGCCGCATCGACCGTGGAGAATGAAAGCGGTGCAGTTGCCATCGCTTTCCGTGTCGCTTCCCGGATCACCCATGTTCCCAGCGGTGCCCAGTACTCGTTTGAGACGCACCGTACCACGATGACCCGGGCCGAACGCCGGATCCCGGCCAGGTACTCCGTGACCGCCAGCCGGGCCGAGTAATAGGCGCCGGTGATCGGCGAGTACCCGTGCTTTGTCTGTCCTTCTTGGTCCTGCACGATCACATCCTCCTCGCCGCCCCATAGCGTATGTTTGCCCCAGCACTCAATCATCTCGTACTTCCAGTCGCCCGGCAGCAGGATGACCACAATGCGGTTCCCGAAGATCTCTGCCGTGAAGAGCCGGATCTCGTCCAGCGGAGAAAACCGGGCGATCTCCTTCTTCAGGCTGAGGGAGAGGGTATCGTCAACCGCTGTGATCGCCCAGCGGGTGGGAACGAATGTCCGTTTTTTGCCAAGCAGCCCCGCGGTCATCAGCTTCGTGATCTGGTAGACATCGATATCCGCATCGGCGAGCGTCACGCAGGCCCCGGTGGCCCCGAGGTCCGTATCGGAGGTGACCCGGTCCACCACCCGCTCGACTTTGGCGCTCCCGATCACATCAAGGGTCCGCAGGGGCCCGGTCATCCCGACCGGGGCTGCTGTACCATCAAAACTGAGCGAGAAGGAGACCGGCTTAAAAAACGCCACGTCCACATCGAGCGGCGTTGTGGAGAGCGCAATCTCCTGTAAATTTTCCGCAACCGAGGGCAGGGCCGAACTCCCGCGGAGCGTGCGTGCCCGGATACCGACAATGTCATCCATCCCGAGGTTCTGACGGAGCCAGTCCGGCGGGTTGTCGGAGTCATTGATGAGGAGCGGCCCGCCCCGGACATCGGGATACCCAAAACTCCCGATAAAGACCGATGGGGAACTGCCCTGGTAACTGGTTGTGGGTTTGGCCACTGCGGATACCTGCGCCTGGAAGCGGCTCACGATCGGGCACCGGGGCAGGCCGCAGAGACCCTTGCCCTTGCACTCCGCACACCGCATCATCGGATACTCACCGTCACGAACAGGGAGCCCCGGGCATTATTCGGGCAGGAACGGATCACGGTGCGGGCGGGACGGATCGAGTGAAATGACATGGACATGGGGAGAACCGGGAGACTGCGCATCGGGAGACACAAGGGAATGCAGCGGGATCGTGGTTGCTTTGACAAACGTACTCTCCGGTTCTGACAGGGAGATATGCCACCCCACATCATAGCGGGCGCCGCACTCCGGACAGATCAGGATCACCCGGTACACCTCGCGGGTGGATTTAACCGGATTGTCTTTGTCAGCATTCATGCCGACAAGCGAGGTATGGAATCCCAAGGCATACCCGCAGGCCGGGCAGATGTGGAACTCAGGACCTGCCCGGATCATGGTAATTTCTCCCGGTTGTGGTGTCATTCAAGATCCCTGATAATGCACTATACTCTTAAAACCGATATTAACGTTGCCTGCGGGCGGCAAGGGCCAAGATGATCTCACCGGCATTCTTCCGCCCGTTGATGGCAGCATGGGTGGCCCGGAAGGGTTTTGGGACCAGGGCCATCGTCTCTGCGATCTTCTGTTCCAGAACCTCGGGCGTAAGATCCCGACCGTCCACGACAGTTCCTGCCCCCATATCGACAATCTTCTTGGCATTGTTCATCTGCTCAGGGTGACCCGGGTCCATGATGATCAGGACCGGTTTTTCAAAGATCAGGGCCTCGTGCAGCGTGGTCAGGCCGCCGTGGACGATCGCAATCTTGGCTAGGGCGAGGTGTTCGTAGAGGTTCGGGACGTAGCCGTGGGAGAGGAAATTATCCGAGGACCCGGGCAGCGCAGGCCCGGTGTAAAACACATCGAAGATCAGGTCCTTGCGCCGGTCGGCAATCGACCGGAGCATCCGGTACATCGGGAGCTTGTAGGGTTCCCCGCCGAAACTGGTGAAGATGGTCGTATCCCCGTACGTGTACCGGTCCGGATCGAACTGGTAGAACGGGCCGGTGAAACTGTACCGCGATCGTTCACGGGGAATGATCCGGAGATTATAGGTACTCACTGTATCGGGCGCCGGGTAGTCGGGGACAATCACATGGTTTGCCATGTGCAGGTAGCGCCGTACAAGGAGGTTCAGCATAACCCAGGCAGGGTTGATCGACCCGTCCGGTTCATTGAAATGATTCTGGTTGGTGATGAAGACGCCCGGGATACCGTGCAGCCGGGCTGCCAGCACCCCGCCGTACATTGTATCGCAGACCACGCAGTCATACTGGTTCCGGTGGAGGATCCGCCAGACATTGAACGCAGACCAGAGGATATCGAAAATCAAAAATTTTGAATACCAGAGGGTCCTCTTCATGTTGAAGAACCCGTTCTCCCCTTCAAGGCAGACCTCTCGGTGGATCTTGTGCAGGGCCGTGCACCCGTGCTGATTCATGAAATCGTAGGATTTGCCATACCCGGCAAAATGGACGGTATGCCCCTCCTGCTGAAGGTAATGGCCGAGGTGAAGGCTGCGGGAGGCATGACCAAGACCTTCGCCGCAGACCACAAAGAGGATCTTCATGTAGTGTGCCTGAATTTTTGTCCTGATGCCTGATGAATTAAGGGGTTGCCCCACCGGGTTCTTCCGGCATGAGAATCCATGCAGCAAGATACACGAGAATGCCGGTACCGAGGGAAAGGAGCGTGAGGGCCACCCAGACGAGACGTATGACCGTAGGATCGACATCGAGATGGATCCCGATTCCTGCGCAGACACCGCCAAGCATCCGGCCTCCGATCGGGCGGTATAACCGGTTCATGGTCACGCATTGGATGCCGGGGCAATTAATCCTCACCCTGAAAAACCCGGCCCCTTCAA
This sequence comes from uncultured Methanoregula sp., assembly GCA_964592875.1. Lineage (GTDB taxonomy): Archaea > Halobacteriota > Methanomicrobia > Methanomicrobiales > Methanospirillaceae > Methanoregula. The sequence continues at coordinate 30,955 of CAZQGG010000002.1, read as the reverse complement.
CAGGAAGCCTCTTATCGTCCCCAAACGACAACCAGTTCTGGGACTAATTATGGCAGTTCAGGCAGAGTCCGTGCAGCATGCAACATTTGGCGCCGGGTGTTTCTGGGGCGTTGAAGAAGCGTTCCGCACAGTTGACGGGGTGCTCGGCACCGCAACCGGCTACATGGGGGGCACTACTCGGAACCCCAGCTATGAACAGGTCTGCACCGGTGAGACCGGTCACGCAGAAGTCGTGCAGGTCACGTTCGATCCAGAACGGATATCCTACGAGCAGCTGCTCGCTATCTTCTGGTCGATCCACGATCCCACGCAGCTCAACCGGCAGGGACCGGACATAGGGTCGAACTACCGCTCGGTGATCTTCTATCACGATGCAGAGCAGGCAAGGATCGCCCGGCAGTCAAAGGACGCGATCGGGAGTTCAGGGAGATTCGGTTCACGCAGCATCATGACGGCCATCCAGCCCGCCGGCCCGTTCTATCGTGCCGAGGAGTACCACCAACAGTACTTCGCGAAGAAAGGCGGCGGGCACTGCCACATCTGACCCTTTGCTTCGTGCCGGACGCATCCTTTATCAGGCTTTCCGGAGTACTACCTTTCATGGACATACCGGGAACCATCCAGCTCACGGCAACATTCATCGAGGTCGCCATCGCCGTTATTGCATGCCTGATCGCGTGGAAGAAGAAAAAGATCTACGGGTGGTTCATTGGGATTACCTTCGGCCTTTTCGTCATCTTCGATACTGCCCGCATCTTTGCGCTGGATGTATCGGCAGACCAGCACGCGCTGATTCTCCTCATTGCCTGCCTCTCGATGCTCTACGCTGTTTATCTGATCTGGAAAAAGCCGTAAACCGGGCCAGTGCCGCTAAAGCCCGGGGCCGGACAAGAGCGGCTCCGGGAACTCATTCGCATACTTTATCTCCCGCAGCGGGATACCTGCATACCATGGACGTTTCGGGAGTTATCCAGCTTATTGCATCTCTTGCGGAAGTATTCATTGCACTGGTTGCGATCCGGATTGCCGTGCAACAGAAGAAGGCCTACGGCTGGTACATTGCCATCACGTTCGGCCTTTTCGTAGTCTTCAACATCATTCGCGTCTTCACGGTCGGGATGCCGGCAGAACTGGATGCGTTGGTATTCCTCATTGCCGGCATATCGATGCTCTATGCCATGTGGCTGCTCTGGAACGAGCAGTAAGACATACCAGACCCGCATTTTTCTGCCACGGGCACGGGCCACATCCTTATATGGAATACCGGATACCATAGCTAATCACAACGGCCTTAAAGCCTAAGCCGTCAGGAGGGGAGACCATGATTCAGATCTACCGGTCAAAGAAAGATACCGAGCCAGCAGTCACCGAGATCATCGAACGCCAGTGCGACGGGGCATGGATCCGCCTCACCACCCCGACCGAAGCTGAACTTGTAGAGATCGCGGAGTCCTGCTGCATTCCCCTGGATTTCCTCAAGGCGGCACTTGATGAAGAGGAGCGGCCGCGCATCGACGTGGAGGACGGGATCGTCCTGGTTGTGCTCGATATCCCCATTGTCACCGAGAACGACGGGATCCGTACCTTAACGACACTGCCTCTGGGGATCATCATAACGGGTACCCTGACCGTAACCGTATGCAACCGCCAGTCCGCGATCCTCGACGACTTTGTGGCAGGCAAGATCCGGCACTTCCATTCCGCCAAGAAGACCCGGTTCCTCTTCCAGATCTTCCACCGCAATGCATCCACCTACCTCCAGCACCTGCGGCAGATCGAGAGGTCAATCTCCCGGATCGAATCCGAACTGCACCGCTCGATGAAGAACGAGGAACTCTTCCAGATGATGGAACTGGAAAAGAGCCTCATCTACTTCTCAACCTCGCTCAAGAGCAACGAGGCGGTGCTCGAACGGATCCTGCGGGCAAAACCCTTAAAGATGTACGAGGATGACGCAGAGTTCCTCGAAGATGTTATCATCGAGAACAAGCAGGCCATGGAGATGTCGCAGATCTACCTGCACATCCTGAATGGCATGACGCAGGCATTTGCCACCATCATCTCGAACAACTTAAGCATCGTGATGAAGTTCCTTGCTTCGGCCACGATCATCATCGCGATACCGACGATGATTGCCAGTTTTTACGGCATGAACGTTGCGGACCTGCCCCTCAAGGATACGCCCCTTGCCTTTGAGATCATCTTTGGGATCTCATGCATTGTCTCAGTCGGTCTTGGGCTCTTCATGTGGCGGAAGAAGTTCTTTTAGATTCGAAAAGGTCCATCAGGACCTTGAGAAGGAGAAGGGAGGCATCAGCCGACCTTCGACCCGGTGAGAGGCATCAGACCCGCGCCGGGATATGATAAAACTCATCACTAATTTGTAGCAGATTGATTCCCACAAGCCATCATGGACTAAATATGGATTATTGAATCGTTACTGATTGGATAATCCTTCAATTTTCTGCTTAATGTGGCTCTATCCCATAATTCAACATTATTTGATCGGGCTAAACTGATTGCACTGTTTGTAAAGCCGCTACTTGAAATTACCATCGCTTTGTGAGCTTTGTAATGTTTGATTGCGGCAACAACTTCCTGGACTCCCGTATTTCCTACATTATTTTGCCAATTTTTTGCTTGGATAACAGTTCGCTCTCCAAATCGTTCAACCAATAAATCTGCACCTTGATCATTTGAGAGAGTGGTGTGGGTAACAGCGTATCCCATTTTCTCAAATAATTGTTTCAATATGCGCTCAAATTCATAGCCAGAGATACGGTCAACATCAGTTATTGTGTAATAATTTCCGGAATCATCATCGTTTTTTAAACTTGATTCGAATTTAGATAATTCAATTTTTTTCATTATTCGGGGGATATCCGATTCAAGAGTTCCATGATAATCAAAATCATTCAGTAATAGGGTTTCTAATGTTCCAATATGAGCAGGGTATGTATTTCCAAAGAATTCTAAAAAATTACGTATGCAGTCATCAGAATCTTTCGGATTATTATGAAGCAACTTCCCCCGAATTTCACGATATTCGATCTGGATTGCAGCAATCGCAAGCAAATCTACCAGTTGGTTCGTATTATAACGGTGTCCTTTTGAGGCAAGCAATTCTTTTATTTTTTTAAATTCGGCACTATTGAGATCGTAATTCTGGTATAATTTTTGAAAATTTTCAAGGTATTGTGAATTTCCCTCATTGGCTAATTTCAAGTACTCATTTTTGAATTCTTTGAGTTTTTCCCTATACTGAGCTTTTTTTAGATCTTCCATAGTCAAGGGGAAATCCACTTTCTGCCCACAGTACGGACAATACGCAGACATTGTATTTTTCATTTCTTTGTAACATTTAGGACAAAATAATGGCTCATATTTCTTATTGGGAGGTTTTGCATTCCACATTTTTTCTGTAATTAGTAAGAAATAGAGACTTGAGAGGATTGTTACTATTCCAAAAAAACCAAAAATGCCTTTTAGCAAACATAAATGGATACTAATTCTATCAGGTTGCTTCAGTTGACGATATATCAAGACGCCATCAATACACACATTGGAAAAAAGTATGGTAAGGAAAATGAACGCGCCAACACTGTTCGAATTTTCAGTCTGAGTAAAATATGAATTAGTTACTCCCAGAATTAAACAAAGTAAGAGAAAAAGATCAAGTCCAATTACAATTTTATAAATGGCACTAGTATACGAGAACGACCGTTCATATGACTTGAATTCTGCCATATACAAATAGTAAAACGGTCGATTCGTATTTTAGCGTTTATAAATTCATTTCAGAACTCATCCGATACTTGTTGAAGAATCAATGAATACGAATTCGAAAAACCGTAAAGAAAAAGAATGGGCCCGCTGAGATTCGAACTCAGGACCTCCGCCATGTCAAGGCGACGTCATAGCCAACTAGACCACGAGCCCTCGTAAGTCTGATGCTCTATAACTTCTGTTCTTGTATTATTAAAAATTAGTGCACCCGGTTGCGGTGCGGAACCTGCCGTACCGGGGGACGGCCCATAAAAAAACCGCATCATTTATGTCATGCACGCCCCCATCACCTCTTTGGTTTACCATGACCGACAGTAACCAGCTCTTCGTGTTCGAACATGACGCAAGCCGTCTCGAACTGCTCATCCGTATCGTATACTGGATCATCATCGGTATTGTCCTGTGGGTCTACGGGATCGTTTCCGGCATCTGTCTCATCATCCAGTGGATCCATATCCTGATCCTCGGGCGCAGGAATGAATGGCTCTCGGACTTTGTCAAAGGGTACTTAGAATATCTCGTGCATGTGATGCCATATATATACTTCATGAGCGACAAGCGACCGGATATCTTCCCGGTGCCGGTGAAGATCTCCGAGGAACTCTGAAGAGTTCCTCTCGTCCTCCAGGTCTTATGACCTGTCGGAAATCGAAGAAGCCTGATGGCTTCTTCTCGCGGTTCGGGTTAAAAGACCCTCACCGGTTAGAAGAATCCTGACTCACTCTTTTTCTCATTTTTCCTGACCGGGGCGTGCCCCGCTAATTTCGAACGCAGCAGTTCCCTGTCCGTACACCCTTGCGATCAATCTGTACCCACGCGACCCCCCCTCACCCAATAAGCCTTGTCACGCTTCGTTTTACGAGGTGAAACGGGCGCTTTTTCGCTCAAAATGAAGAAGGGGCGAGGGGGGGTCGCGTGGGTACAAGATTATTTTTGGGACCCGGACTGCAAGACAAAAACCGGATTTTCAGGACGGATGGTTGTGCGACACCCCGGGATTGTGGTAGGACACGTGTACCCACGCGACCCCCCTCAACGCTTCAGCAAGTGCATGCATTGAGTGGCCAGTTAACCGATTTTCATCAGGGTCTGGTTGATCCAGATCAAGATTTTAGGCAGGGTCGGGATCGCGATGAAAAAAAATTTATCAAAGTCTGATTGGAAAAAAATCAGCAGACTCTGATGAAAATTTTTCAAGCAAGGTCTGGTTGAAAAATTTTCATCAAAGTTTAATTAATCCGGATCATTGTTTCAATCAGGATCGTGATCGCGATGGAAAATTATTGCGCAGGGGTTGATTGTAAAATTTGATCCACACTTGAAGACTAGCCGCATTGCGATTGTACTGTATTACGTGTTGTATCAGATTTGATAGGGAGTTGATCCACCGACGGGGGCACCCGCGAGGGCGGCGGGGCATCGCAATTATTGAAACGAGCAAGGAGAAATATAGATGAAGTCAAACCACTTTGAAGGAAAAAACCAAACTAATTGTCTTTTTTCACCACGTATTGGGAATTATGGGATTAAAGGGTAATATTATTATCATCTTGTAGTTCACGTCGAAAATCTGCACTTCCAATTATTTTTGTCATTTCCTCGATATCGTCAATTGGATAACGAAATGATAAAAATGATGTATCAAGAGAATTATCGTTCAATATTGTTTTTTCATCAAATCCCCCGGTAAATATTAAACACGAATAACTGTTGTTACATATTTTTGGAATTTCATCATAAGTAATTGTCAAGATATAATTGTCAAATCCATCTCGAGGGGGTTGAAGCATAAGTGCTGGCTTGTAAAAATGTTTGGGATTTTCATAATAGATTATTGGCTTTTCATTAGGTCTGCTCATAAACGATTGAACGTATTGTACAGGATGTAATCGCCCAACAATTTTTATTGCATCAGGCTCTGATTTCTCTAGTTTTAAGAATAGGTTCTGTCTTTTTGAAGATTTGTCTTTTCTTCTGGTTATTGATGTATGTTTTTTAAAATCTCTAATTCCCTGAAAATATATAGTGAAAAAATGTCCATTTATTTTATTTAAAGGTGGAGAAAACTTTTCAATTAGCGTAAGAATTTTTCCATCTTGAGAAAAATGTACCTTACCATCTGAATGGTGAGAATATTTCACGAGATGAGAGGTTGTTTTTGCATTTGGTAAAAAACTCAAATCTGTTGGTTGTTTCATATTACTCGGATACGTAACGCATGCAAGTATTCCAGCGTTTTTTGAATAATAAGGAAAATTAATGAAAATACTTCCGTCTCGTTGAAAGATTATCTGAAAAATTTTATAGATATTTTTATTCTCTTGGATACAGATACCAAATTTTTCTGCAACATAAGAATTAATTGTAATTGGTAGATCAACATCTTCTGATTTGCTATTCATTGAATACAAATAATTCAACCTATTGTTAATATTATTTTCTCAAGAATAAAAAAAGTGTGATTGCAAAATTAAAAACGATATAGGGATTCTTCAGATCCGCTCATCCGATATTTTGGCAAAGGTCATGGAGGAGATTCCCGGAAGGCCGCGAAGCTCGTCGATCACGGCCTGCGGCACGGAACTGTCCACGTTTAGGACCATCAGCGCCGGTTCATCGGCCTTGACCCGGCCGACCTGCATGCCGGCGATATTGATATTATTCTTGCCAAGGATGGTCGAGGCCCGCCCGATCACACCGGGCTTGTCGAGGTGCCGGGAGACCAGTATGTGTCCTTCTGGGATCATGTCCATCGTGTAGCCGCCGACCGCGACAATCCGGCTCCGGCCCTTGAAGAAGACCGTGCCGCTGACCGTCTCCTCGCCCTTGTCGGTCTTGATCCTGATCGTGATCAGGTTCTTGAACCCGTGGGCTTCCTCAGTCACGGTCTCGCTGATCGCGATACCGCGTTCCTTTGCCACAAACTCCGCGTTCACGAGATTGACCGGCTGCTGGAGGATCGGATCGAGCAGTCCTTTTAAGGCCAGGCGTGTGACGAACTTCATGCTGCCGGCATAGGCCGAGAGCTCGCCGCCATAGATGCACTCAACCGACGCGAGCCGCCCGCCTGCGATCTGGATCACGAACCGGCCCATCTTCTCGGCGAGCTGGGCATAGGGCTGGAGGATCTCCGCGTGCTCGGGCGGGACCATCGGTGCGTTCACCACGTACTTCGCGGATCCGCCTTTTAAGACCTCAATGCACTGCTTTGCCACCGAGACCGCCACGTTCAGCTGCGCCTCGACCGTGCTGGCCCCGAGATGCGGGGTGACGATCACCTGGTCGAGCGTGAGGAGCGGAGACTCGGTCGGGGGCTCCTGCTCGAATACATCGAGGGCAGCTCCCGCCACCTTGCCGCCCTTGACGGCATCGTAGAGCGCCTTCTCGTCGATGATACCGCCACGGGCGCAGTTGATGATCCGCACACCATCCTTCATCGTTGCGATGCTCTTTTCATTGATTACATGCGTGGTCTCGGGGATCAGCGGGGTGTGGACGGTGATCACATCGGCGACCTTGAAGAGGTCAGCCATTGACATCATCTCGACACCGAGCTGGGCCGCACGCTCCTTGGTGATGAACGGGTCGTAGGCAACGCACTTCATGTCCATGGCCTGGGCTCTTTTCGCCACCTCGCGGCCGATCCGGCCAAAGCCAACGATGCCGAGCGTCTTCTCGTTCAGTTCCACGCCCATGAACTTGGAGCGCTTCCACTCCTTCTTCTTGAGGCTCGCGTTTGCCTGCGGGATGTTCCGGGCAAGCGACTGCATCATCGCCATCGTGTGCTCGGTTGCCGCAAGGGTGTTGCCCTCGGGGGCATTTGCCACGATGATGCCTTGCTTCGTTGCCGCATCGACATTGATATTGTCCACACCGACACCCGCACGTCCGATGAACTTCAGCTTCTTGCCGGCCTCGATCACCTTTGCGTTCACATCGGTGCCGCTCCGCACCAGCAGGGCATCGTAGTCCCCGATGATCCTGCAGAGCTCGTCTTCCTTCAAGTCCGTCTTTACATCAACGTCGACGGCTGCCCGCAGGATGACAAGCCCCTCTTCCGCCAGCGGATCGCTGACGAGCACTCTCGCCTTTGCCATAAAAAACCCATACAATATCTGCTCCATACTTAATCAGGGTTATTCTTCTGCCTCGGGCGCTCTTACTCAAGGATCCTTATCAAAGATCCCGGGATCCCACGGGAACAATCATGTGCCCCGCAACGTTCCCCGCATACGGGTGACGGGACATCATAATCATTAAACGGGGTGGCGGCAAGATCATAAGTGGTGCGAGCATGAAAGAAGTCCCCAATATTCTGTGGCTCGAAGAGATCAGAAAAGAGGATATCATCTCGGTCGGCGGTAAGGGTGCATCCCTTGGTGAGATGGCCTCCATCGGCCTCCCGGTCCCGAAGGCATTTGTCGTGACGGCCCAGGCATTCCGCCGCTTTTTGGTGGAGACCGGCCTTGAGAAGAAGCTCTTTGCTTCCTACCAGGATCTCGATGTGGAGAACAACGAGGAACTTGAGAAGGCTGCCGATGGCGCAAAAGCGATGGTCCTCAAGGCAAAGATGCCGACAACTCTCCGTGACGATATCAAGAAGGCCTACAGGAAGATGTCAAAAGACGACCTCATCGTTGCGGTCCGTTCAAGCGCAACCGCTGAGGACCTGCCCGATGCCAGTTTTGCCGGCCAGCAGGAGACCTACCTCAATATCAAAGGCGAGACCGCGCTCATCTCATCGGTCCAGAGCTGCTGGGCCTCCCTTTACGGTGCCCGGGCAATTTATTACCGGGCAAAGCAGGGATTTGACGACAATTCCGTGAACATTGCGGTGGTCATCCAGCAGCTCGTCCATTCGGAGAAGGCGGGAGTCATGTTCACCTCCCACCCGATCACGGGCGACTCCAAGTCCATCATCGAAGGCTCGTGGGGTCTTGGCGAGGCGGTTGTCTCGGGCACGGTCTCCCCGGACAACTATGTCTTCGACCAGCGGTCAGAGAAGGTGACCGATGCCTATATCGCCAATAAGAAGGTCGAGATTGTGCCTGACGGGGACCACGGCACAAAGGTTGTCGATGTGGCAAAGGACCGGCAGGATGCCCGGGTGCTCTCCGATAAGGAGATCGAAAAACTCGCAATGTACGGCAAGATCGCCGAGAACCATTACGGGATTCCGCAGGACGTTGAATGGGGCATTGTGGGCGAGACCATCTATATTCTCCAGTCGCGCCCGATCACCACCATCGGTAACAAGAAAGAGGCCAAGGGCATGACGGAAGGACACAAACCCAGCGCAAAGATCCTCCTGCAGGGACAGGGAGCAGCTCCCGGTATCGCATCCGGCAATGTGGTCATCATCCGCGATGTGCGGGACATCGGCAAGGTGAAGGAAGGGGATATCCTGGTGACAAGGATGACGAACCCCGACATGGTGCCGGCGATGCGCAAGGTCGCTGCCATCATCACGGACGAGGGCGGCATGACCTGCCACGCGGCGATCGTGAGCCGTGAACTGGGCACCCCGGCCGTGGTCGGGACCAAGAACGCCACCAACCTCTTAAACAATGGCCAACTCGTCACCGTTGACGGCGAGAAGGGGCATATCTACGAGGGCATTCTTGCAGCAACTGCCCCGACACAGGCAGCCGTGGCTGCACAGGCAATGGCAGCTGTCGCCGCTCCCATCATCACGGCAACGAGCGTGAAGGTGAACGTCTCAATCCCCGAGGCGGCAAAGAGGGCCGCAGCAACCGGTGCCGATGGCGTAGGCCTCCTCCGGATCGAGCACCTGATCCTCGGGCTCAACAAGACGCCCGGCTGGTACATTGCCAACCACAAGGAAGAGGATTTCATTGCAGAACTCCATGACGGGATCAAGATCGTGCTCGATGCATTCCCCGGAAAGACCGTCTGGGTCCGGACGCTCGATGCCCCGACCGATGAGTTCCGGAACATGGCGGGCGGCGAGAACGAACCGCACGAGCACAACCCGATGCTCGGCTGGAGAGGTATCCGCCGCGACCTCCAGAGCCCCGACCAGTTCCGGCTCCAGGTTGAGTCCTTCAAGCGCCTCTGGAAAGAGGGTTACGACAACCTCGGCATCATGTTCCCGATGGTCTCCCACCCCGACCAGTTCACCCGCGGAAAAGAGATGATGCGGGGCTGGGGCGTGGACGTGGAGAACGTCACCCTCGGTATCATGATCGAGATCCCGTCAAGTGCGATCATGATCGAGGACTTTATCCGGGCAGGGATAAAATTCGCCTCGTTCGGCACGAACGACCTGATCCAGTACACGCTCGCCATCGACCGCAACAACGAGAACGTGGCGGACATGTACAACCCGAAGCACCCGGCCGTCCTCCACCTGATCCACAACGCCATCCAGACCTGCCGGGCCTACAATGTGGAATGCTCGATCTGCGGGCAGGCCGGCTCCGACCCGAAGATGGCGGTCTGGCTGGTAGAGCACGGTATCACGAGTATCTCGGCCAACATCGACGCCATCGCGAAGATCCGCGAAGCAGTCGCAAAGACGGAAAAACGCATCATCCTCGAAGCCGCGAGAACAAACGATGCTGAATAAGGGTCTCTCTGAGGAAGAACTCTTCACTTTTCTCTCCCGCAAAAAGCGGGAGGATATTGACCACGATTACATCTTAAGCTCCATGTGCACGCTGCCGCACTCCGTTGCCGTGCGGGCGCACTGCCTCTTCATGGAGACGAACCTCGGCGACCCGGGCCTCTTCCCGGGAACGCACGCATTGGAACGGCTCCTGATCCAGCGGTTCGGCACGCTCTTCCACTGCCCCGATGCGGGAGGCTATGCCACGAGCGGCGGGACCGAGTCCAATATCCAGGCGCTTCGCCTGGCAAAGGCGCAGAAGAGCGGCATCGAAAAGCCCAACGTAATTGTGCCGGACTCCGCCCACTTCTCGTTCAAGAAGGCCTGCGATATCCTCGGCCTTGAGATGCGGAGAGTGCCCCTGACCAAGGAGTACCGGATGGATGCTGACCATGCCGCAGACCAGATCGACACCAGCACAATTGCGCTTATTGGCGTGGCCGGGACAACCGAGTACGGTATGGTCGACCCCATTGCCGATCTCGCAAAGATCGCCGTGCAGCACGATCTCTTCTTCCACGTGGACGCGGCGTTCGGGGGCATGGTGATCCCGTTCCTCGAACAGCCTGTTCCCTTTGACTTTACTCTCCCGGGCGTGACCACGATTGCCGTAGACCCGCACAAGATGGGGATGAGCACGATCCCCTGCGGCTGCATCCTCACCCGCGATCCATACCTGCTGGACTCGCTCAACATCGATACCCCGTACCTCACGGTGAAGCAGGAATACACCCTTGGCGGCACCCGGCCCGGGGCACCCGTGGCAGGGGCGCTGGCGGTGCTCGATTACCTTGGTATGGAGGGGATGCAGGCAGTTGCCCGCGGGTGCATGAAGAATACAATGCGCCTGATCGCAGGCATGGAAACACTCGGATTTCCCCGGGCTGCAACACCTGACGTGAACGTTGCAACGTTCGCCTGCCCAAAAGAGGCCGTACCTGCACCGTGGAAGGTCTCATGGACCTGCCGGAAACACCTGCGGATCGTCTGCATGCCGCATGTGCATGCGGACCGGATCGAGGCATTTTTACTAGATATACAAAACCAAAAGACAAGGTGAACCGCATGCTTGACAGACTGGTAGAATCACTTGAAACCTGCCCCATGGTGAAACGCGGGGAGTATAACTATTTCATTCACCCGATCACCGATGGCGTACCGATCGTTGACCCCGCACTGCTCCGCGACGTGGCAGCCGCGATGGTCAAGGTGATGGACCTAAACAGTGTGGACAAGATCGTTGTTGTGGAAGCGATGGGTATCCACATCGGATCGATCCTCTCGACCATGACCGACATCCCGATGACCGTGATGCGCAAAAGGGAGTACAAGCTCCCGCACGAGGTCCCGGTCCACCAGACCACCGGCTACTCGAAAGGGGAACTCTACCTCAATGGGGTGTACAAAGGAGACCGCGTTGTCATCATCGACGATGTGGTGAGCACGGGCGGGACGATGAAGGCGCTCCTGAAAGCACTGGAGATCGCCGGCGCAGAGGTCGTGGATGTCTGCATCGCAATCCAGCGGGGAGAACCTGACATCGGCCGGCCCTACAAGAGCCTCGTGCAGATCGAGGTGGACGACCGGGTGCATGTTGTCAGACGATACCTCTGATCTGATCCATCAGTTGAAGGCGCGGGGCGCACGACGGGTTGCCCTCCAGTTTCCGGAGGGGCTGAAGCGGAAGGCCGCAGCATACGGGAGTGCGCTCCGCAAAGCAGGATTTGAGGTTGTCATCAGCGGCGATCCCTGTTACGGCGCCTGCGACCTTGCACTCGACACGCTCGCTGAGGCGGATGTGCTCGTCCATGTGGGCCATGCCCCGGTGGATGACCGGCCAAATGTCATCTTCCTTCCCTACCGGATGGATTTTGATAGCGCCATGCTGGAGCATGCCCTCCCCCATATCAAAGGAAAGACCATCGGTCTTGTCACCACGGTGCAGCACGCCCACCTTGTGCCGGCCATGATGGAGTACCTCCAGAGCAGAGGGTATGAGGTCCGGGTTGCTGAGGGGAAAGGCCGTACTCCCCTCCGGGGACAGGTGCTCGGGTGCTGTTTCACTGCGGCAAAAGAGACCGGGGCGGACGAGATCCTCTTTGTCGGTACCGGCGTTTTCCACCCGATCGGGATTGCACTTGCCACCCGTGCACGTGTGATTGCCCTCGACCCGCTCACCGGCACGGCACAGGAAGTGAGCGGCGAGACACTCCTGCGCAGGCGTTTTGCGGTGATCGTGAAGGCCAAGGGGGCTGCCACGGTCGGCATCCTTATCAGCACCAAGAGCGGGCAGAACCGAATTGATCTTGCCCACCGGCTTGCCGCACTCGCGGACAATGCCGTGATCGTTACCGTACGCGAAGTGAGCCCGGACGAACTGCTGAACCTCGGATTCGGTTGTTACGTGAACACGGCCTGCCCCCGACTCGCTTACGACGACCAGGTACGGTTCCCCGTGCCCGTTCTCTCCCCGCAGGAGTATGAGATCCTCTGCGGTGCCCGGGACTGGGACCATTACGAGATCGACGAGATCATATGAAACTCAAGAACCTCGAGATGGCCCTCCAGCGCTGTGAGGGCTATACCCGGCCAAGAGCAGCGCTCGAACAGTACCAGACGCCGGCCCCGCTTGCGGCCCGGCTGCTCTTCGATGCCCTGATGAGCGGGGATATCGAAGGAAAACGGATCTGCGATCCCGGGTGCGGAACGGGCGTGCTCGCGATCGGCGCCGCACTGCTCGGTGCGGAATCGGTCATCGGGATCGAGATCGATGAGGGGGCGCTCGCCACCGCACGGGCCAATGCCGCACTCCTCGAAACCGACGTGGAGTTTATCCAGGGGGATGTGAAGAATGCCCTTCTCCCACAACGGGTCGGGGCCTGCGACACGGTCATCATGAATCCGCCCTTTGGGGCCCAGAAAGTCCACGCCGACCGCCCGTTCATTGATTTTGCCCTTGAAGTGGCCCCGGTCACGTACGGGATATTCAATGCAGGATCGATCCCATTCGTTGAAACCTACACGGCACACCGGGCGGAGATCACTGCGAAGACCGGCGGAAAATTCCAGATAAAACGCACCTTTGCCTTCCACACAAAGGATATCCAGGAGATCGAGGTCGAGATACTACGCTTGAAACGGATACCGTAAACGAACCCCGCAGCACCAGGAGTACTCTCACCGGCCTTGCTGCGGCCCACATGGTCACCGACATCTATATGCCGGTACTGCCGGCGATCTTACCGCTCCTCATCGCAACCAACGGCTACTCCTATCTCGCTGCGGGACTGCTCGTCACCGCGTACAACATCACCTCGTCATTCACCCAACCGGTGGTGGGCTGGCTCTCAGACAGGAAAGGCCTTGCTATCAGCGTGAGTGCGAGCCTCTTCATCAGCGCACTCTTTATCGCCCTCATGGGGGTGGTCCAGAATTATTACCTGATTATGGCCTTTGCCGTGCTTGCCGCACTCGGGCACGCCTGTTTCCACCCCACCGCGTTGAGTCTTGTGAGCCGGCTTTGCACACCGGCGAACCGGGGTCGTATCACCTCGTACTTTGTGGTCGGGGGCAACCTCGGGTATGCACTCGGCCCGGTCCTTGCCGGCGCACTGGTCTGGTGGCTCGGTATGCCAGGGCTCCTCTTCCTCATCCTGCCTGCACTGGTGATGGTCGTTCTTCTCCGCCACCTCCTGCCAGGGGGGATTGCCGGCGCCTGCGAAGGGCATGCAAAACCGCTCCTGCCAACGGGAAAAACCGTATCCTACCGGCCGTTTGCAATCCTGATGGTGGCTTCGATCCTCCGGGCGTGGGCAGTCTTTGCCGCGATCACGTTCCTTCCGATGTACCTCGTTACGCTGGGGTACAGCCTCGTCACCGCCACCCTGATCATGACCCTGATGCTCCTTGCAGGCGTGGCCGGGCAGGTTGCCGGGGGCCGGATCTCCGATCGTTTCGGCAGGAAGGAGTTCATGGTCTTTGGCCTTGCACTGGCAATCCCGTTCTTCTACCTGTTCTTCATGACAAGCGGACTTGTCTCGATCCTTGCAATCCTCCTCTTCGGGTTCTTCCTCTGGTCCACGTTTGCCGTGGCGATTGCCATGTCCCACGAACTCCTGCCGGGCAATGTCGGGCTCGCCTCCGGCATGATGATGGGCCTAGCCATCGGGTTTGGTGGTCTCGGGGTCGCGGTCAATGGCATGATCGCCGATCACTACTCGCTCGCCGCAGCACTCGGCACGATTCCCCTTCCCATTGCTGCCGCAGTGATCCTGATGGCACTGGTGCCCTACCCGTGGAGATCCTTCAGGAATCAACATACAGGACCGGATGCGCCGTAACTCCAATATCCTTATATTTTATCGGCAGGATAGTACCATTGGAGATTCATTATGGACAAGACAGGATTAGTTGCATTGATCATCGGTCTGGTATTGTGTGTGCTCGGGGTTTACGCCATTCTGGCGTTCCTTCCCCAGGTCATTGTTGCAGTCCAGGGACTGATCGGTATCGTGGTTCTCTTAATCGGCCTGATGATGATCGTCTTCGGCGCCCTGATTCTCAAGGATTGAGACGAACCAAAAATAAGAACTCTTTTTTTGATTATTATACCTTGACCACAAGGCACTGGGAACCGGCGGTCTCGAGGACCGGTTCGATCTTCCCGTCAAAGAAGTCGTCAAACGCCTTCTTCACGCCCGGAGCCGTGATGTAATCGTGGGAGATGATGATCCCGCCCCGGCTCATACGGGAGTAAAAGAACTCAAGGCAGTGTTTCGTACTCTCGTAACAATCCACGTCGAGGTTCACGAGTGAGAACTTCTTGTCCTTGACTGGATCCGAGGTGGCAGGGAAGATACCTTTGTAGAAGTGAACATTGTGGTCCTCCTTCAGGTAGTCACGCACGCTGTCGTAGGAGGCCGCAAACTTGCCTTCATAGAACGGCCAGACCATGTCGATCTCATCGACTTTCGGCAGGCCTTCGAACGTGTCGAAGAGGTGGAGCGCCTTGTCTCCCTTGACCGAACAGATGATCTTGGCCGACCCGCCACGGTACACGCCAACCTCAGCGATATCGCCGGGCACCTTATGGGTTGTCTTCACGGCCATGTAGATGTGGTAGGCTTCGATATCCTCCAGCAGGAGTTCGGTATCCTTACGGATCTGCTTGAGGTTCTTTGCAAACTGCTTGCGGTCACCACAGCCGTAATGGGAGAGCCGGCCCCGGTTGGCAATGTCGTTACCCATGAACGGTTCAAAGAAGATAGCCTTACGGAACCGAAGCAGGTACCTGCTGGGAATGACAGAATCAAAAACTGAATAGATTTTTTTCTTCTGAAGCAGGCTCATGTCCAGTTATATAGGTGCTCCGGTAATTTATATCCACGGATCGACGAACCGGGAGAACACTCTGGCCCTTAAAAGGATCGGGATTAGGACGGGGGCATGGGCTGGATCTGTCCCGGTTGCGGGGCTTCGGAATTGAGGTCCAGTTCGTCAAGGAACGGCATCAGGCAGGTGACATACGGGGATGGGGAGGGTCCGTGGCCGGAAAGGTCACTTCCGGTTTTGATGATATGCACCATCAGCGGGAGCTCTTCCATGGTCTGCTCGAACGAGGGATCGTTCTCCTGCGTAAACGTAAGGAAACTTTCCACAAGGATCACCGGGCGCTCGTATTCAGGAACGGATGCATATTCGCTGAGCACAGAAGAGAGATCCCGGTTGCGGGCAAGGTCCTCTTCAAAGAACAGGTAGATCGGGAGACCGTAGTTGTCCGCGATCCGCCCGAGTTTCCTGATATCAGCAGTTGTTCCGGGAACAAGGCCGATATGTGCTAACTTCTCTTCAGGTGTCGTCCCGGGCAGGGCGGCCCAAGCGGCGGGTTTCAGCATACCATCTTATGGGAAGCCGGTGGGTGTAAAGATTACGAACCTGACAAAAAAGGGATGAGATATGAAATGAGTTATTCCCGGCCGAACTTGTTGAGGAGCGTAAAACCAACCCCAAAGAACAGCACGGCGGCAACAGGCCAGATCGACCAGGTGATCGTGTGGTTCTGATAGACATCTATCCCGATTAAGAATGCACAGATCATCAGTGCCACGGCAGAGCCATACCACCATTTCGGCTGGCCCTTGGAACCACCCCTTGCATCACTCACCATACTCATAGTGTCTAGGGATTGATTCCGATAGTCAAAAAGGCTCCCGCCTTTTTTCTGCTTGCAGGGAAAAAAGGGTTGTAAAATGGATTACGACGGGTTCAGATCAGATGTTGCCCTGTAAAGGCCCCTGCTGTTTTGGTGCGAATGCATTGGCGATAAGGTCGTGGTTGAATGCAGACGGAACCGAGCCGGTCTTCGCATACGTGTAGAGGGCCGTCACGAAGATACCCTGCATGGCCCCGTACACAACCGCAAGGACGACTACCAGCAGCAGGAAGAGTGCAAGGGCCGCGATGAAGACCGTGGAATTCCCGAGCAACATAGTTCCAAACACGCCGAGGGCTGCAAGGATGCCAATAACCACGAAGATGAGCGCCATCGATCCCGCGCCGACAATGCTCTCGCCCCAGGTCTTCCTGATCAGGGAGACCGACTCTTTCATCGAACCGATAACGCCCTTGTCTTCAAGGACAAGGACCGGCACGACAAAGTAGGTGACAAAGCTCCAGACCCCGCCTACCATGGCAAGGATGATGTCGCCGATGAACCCCGCCCGTTCCTGGAGAAGGTGCAGGATCAGCCCGACCGTGGCAGAGACGATTGCCCAGCCGATGATCGCGGGCAGGTGCCCTGCGGCAACCTTGAGGCCATCGGAGACCGACATCGTCTTCCCGTTCAGCTTTGCGTTCACGCACGCGATGAGGGCCGTGTTGAAGAAGACCACAACAAAGGAACTCACCAGGTAGAAGAGGAAGAGGACAACGATGGAGAGAATCGAACCGGCGTTCCCGAATGCACCCGTGAAGAGAATCGGGAGAATGAATGAGATGAGGACAAGGATGGTGACGATCCCCGAAAGGATGGGGAATGCCAGCAGTTTCTTGTCGGCCATGAGGATCTCCCAGCTCGTCTTGACGAGCGTGAGGCTCCTGCCAATACTTTCAAACATACATGAAAGCGTGGGGATCGGGAATTGATGAAGATTGTGCCGGCAAGGGAGAACAGGGCACGGGAAGCCGCCGGTTTATGGTACTCATGCCCTGCGGCGCCACAGGAGAAGGCTGAAGGCAAGGCTGACGCCGGTAAGGCAGACCACGGAAGAGAACCCGGGGGATTTTGCCGCAGGAGCGGTAGTGACGAGCTGGGGTGTCAGCGTGGGGATGGCGGGAGAGGTTGTGACTGCCGGAGTTCCTGTACCAGCCACCGGCTGGCTGATGACGATCTCACTTCCCGGTACAATATTGTTGGAATTGTCGATCTCCACCATGTCCAGTACCGTCACGGTGCCGGTAGCGGATGAGGGGACGTTTCCGGTGATCGTAACCGTAAACTGTACGTCATGATTTACTGAGTATGAGAGGAGCATGCCGTTGATGAATGCCGCAGAACCGGATGCCGGCTGTTGTGCTGCATTGTGACCATCAACAATCACCTGGATATTCCACCGGGCCTCCGTAAGCTGGGTCTGCAGCTGGAGCTCGTGGTCTTTAGGGAAGGTCGTGCCGCTCGGGATCGCAAACGTGGCCACGAGCTGCTGCTGTCCCCCGGACACGAGAGGAGGGTTGGGGGTGAAGGACTCGCTGGCAAGGAGGGGACTTGCAGCAGCCGGAAGCACAATGAGCAGGAGCAACAGGCACCCGCAGAGCAGGGAACGGATCTTCGGAGTCATGATGTATCGTTAAAAGAGGGTTTACCTTGCGGCTGATAGAGGTGTCGGTTTTGCCACAAGCCTGCATGACCCGCCCTTTTAGCGGCCCTGGACATTCCTGATGAAGGCACCGACGTGGTCGATGGCCTCCTGCCCCTCGGGGAGCTGGCTCGAAAAGAGCTGCCAGTCATGGAACATGCCCTCCCAGATCTCGACCTGTACCTGGGCACCGGCCCACCGGGCCTTCTCGACAAAAGTACCGATATCGGAGAGGAGGATCTCGTGGGTCCCGACCTGAACATACAGGCGGGGGAGAGTCTTGAGAGCCCCGCGAACCGGGGATGCCCGGGGGTCAGCCGGGTCATGACCGGAGAGGTAGGTGGTCCGCAGGCCATGGAGACGATCTGCATCAAGCCAGTCCCGTTCCCCGTTTTTTGTGATGGATTCGCCGGGGAACTGCAGGTCGGTCATGGGAGACATGCAGACGGCTCCATTGGGAAGCGTGTACTTCAGGCCGGCGATTGCGAGCAGAGCCGAGAGTACTATAGTGCCTCCCGCGGAGATCCCCACCGGGAGGATCCGGTGGGGTAGGTAACCCTGCGCCTGGAGATAACGGTAGGCAGAGACGGCATCGTCGATCTGTGCGGGGAAGACGTGTTCGGGAGCGAGCCGGTAATCCACGGAGAGGACCCGTGCCTTTGCGGCCCGGGCGAGCCGGATGCAGAGGCCGAGATGATCCCGGGTCGATCCCAGCGTGAACCCCCCCCCATGGAAGAAGAGAACCGCATAATCCGGCTGCGATTCCGCAACCGAGATCCAGTAGCCGGCCAGGTCGTCGCGGATCATCACTTTCTCCGCAGCATACCCGCCCTCATCCACGATCTCCTCCTGCATCTCCTGGTAAAACGAGGAGAATGCCTCCCGGCAGGAGGCGAGGGGCCGGTTCTTCTCCGGGATGTTCGATCGGATGACCGAGAGGAGTTCCTCCGGGGATTCACGGATCATTATCTCTCTGTTTTAGAGAGGCTGGATAATAAAGGATGAGGATGCGAAAGCCGGATTCCTGCTAAAATGGGCACGATTTGGTTGTAAAACCGAATGCATATCTGCAACGATGCCAACAGTACCCTTCATGAATGCCGGTGATGCCCTCGCAGAACGGACCGTCCGTAAGGTCAGTTACCGCCTGCTCCCGTTCCTGTTCATCCTTTATGTGGTCGCATTTCTTGATCGGGTCAATTTCGGGTACGCTGCTCTCGAGATGAACAGCGCGCTGGGTCTCTCCGCCGAGATCTTCGGGTTCCTCTCTGGCATCTTCTTCATCGGGTACCTGATCTTTGAGATCCCGAGCAACATCATCCTCCAGCGGATCGGCGCCCGTATCTGGATCTCCCGGATCATCATCAGCTGGGGGGTTGTGGTGATCGTCACCGCTGTAGCAACAGATGCCATCCAGCTGGCCGCACTCCGGTTTATTCTCGGCGTGGCAGAAGCGGGATTCTTCCCGGGCCTCATTCTCTATATCACCTGCTGGTTCCGGAAGAAGGACCTCGCCAGTGCCGTCGCCCTCTTCATGGCCGCACTCGCCGTCTCGAACATCATCGGTGCACCCGTCTCCACGTGGATCCTCGACAATGTAACCTGGTTCGGCATCGCGG
Source organism: uncultured Methanoregula sp. (assembly GCA_964592875.1). Taxonomy (GTDB): domain Archaea; phylum Halobacteriota; class Methanomicrobia; order Methanomicrobiales; family Methanospirillaceae; genus Methanoregula. The sequence goes on along the minus strand of CAZQGG010000002.1, from coordinate 11,069 downwards.
GCTGGCGCTGGCTCTTTATCCTCGAAGGAATCCCGGCACTCGTACTGGGGGTCGTCACATGGTTCTACCTGACGGACCGGCCGAAAGATGCAACTTGGCTTGCACCGGAGGAGCGGGAGTGGCTCTCCTGCACGCTTGCCCGGGAGAATGGGGAGACGGCGAGTACTCACCAGAATATCTGGGCAATATTCCGCGACCGGCGGATATGGCACCTTGCGTGCATCTACTGCACAGTGGTCATCGGATTGTACGGCCTCGGGTTCTGGATGCCGCAGATCATCCGGACCATGAGCCCGTCGTTTTCCAACTTCGAGATCGGCCTTGTCATGGTGATTCCCTATCTCGTTGCCCTCTGCATGATGATTGCTTGGGGCGCACACTCAGACCGCACCGGCGAGCGCATCTGGCATACCGCAGTCCCGCCCATCATCGGAGGCATAGCACTCGCAGGCGCTGCTTTTGCACCGGTTCCCCTCCTTGCATTTGTCCTGATCATCATTGCAACGGCAGGCATATATTGTGTATTCGGCCCGTTCTGGACCCTCCCTGCGGTCTTCCTGACAGAGACTGCAGCCGCGGTCGGTATCGCGACCATCAACTCGGTCGGCAACCTTGGCGGGTTCATCGGCCCGTCGCTCGTAGGGTATCTCACCCAGAGTACCGGATCAACCAATGCCGGGCTTGTCGCGATCGGGTGCTGCCTCGTGCTCTGCGGGATACTCACGTTTGCGGTACGGGTGCAGGGATCTGCCCACTAGTACCGATTTACCTCGTAGAAATGGTGAGGCACAGAGGCACATGCAGGTAACATCTGCATTTCTTAAAAATTACACCAAAAATAGGGTTACCCGTTGTTTCACGGGAAATAATACATGAGTACGGTCTGCTGGTATCCGCCCTTGAAGGTCCCGACAATGTTCACGACAGTGGGATTTGCCAGACCCATATACGTAAAGACATAGGGGAAACCCACCACAGGTTCAACGATGGTCTGTTTGATCTTCGAGCCGTCCTGGTTGTTGATCAGGATATCAAGGGCTACCAGATCTGCAGTATCGGGACTCTCCTTAAGGGTGATAGTCACAGCCTTCTCAGACTTCGTGACATCAAAGGCCAAGTGCTTCTCTGGAACGGTGGTGGCAACAACAGGCGCGGTGGTTGAGGGGATAACAACAAACTGCGGTGTCGGCGTCGGAGCTACGGTATTCGCCGGCTGGAGGCACCCGCTGACAAGAACAAGAACGAACGCTGCAAGAGCGATCCAATAAACGCATCTCATAAGGGGAAATGGGGGAGAAAGGGTGATAAATGTTGGGGATTTTTATCGTCAGTTACCGGTTTGCCCCGGTTTTGTCCGGGATATACCGGGCCCAGATGATGCCATTTGCCAGTACCTCCGTATGCTGGTGTGTGAGGGAAACCTGCAGGTCTAAAATACCGGCACTCAGGGGGTCGCACAGGGTCGGATCGGGCTTTCCTCCGGCAATGAAGGGGTGGATAAGGACACTCACTTCATCGACAAGCCCTGCATGAAGAAGTACGCTGTTGAGTGTTCCGCCGCTGTCCACACGGACCACCCGTACGCCGTACTGTCGGTTCAGTTCTTCAAGGGCGGCCCGCATATCCACCTGATTCTTACCGGTAACAACCGCACCGACATTACAGGACCTGATATAAGTAAGATATTCTTCCGGGGTTGAATCAGAACAGAGCGCAACGAGGTCACGCATGTAAGGCCAGGTCCGCAGGGTCTCCCAGCACCGCACACGACCCCGGCTGTCCGCGATCACCATAAGGGGCCGGGGGTCAGGTCCGTCCGCTGGCGGCGTGAACATCTCCCGGTGTTCTACAGGTACTTCGAGCGTGGGGGCGGCAAGGATCGTGGAGCTGCCGAACAGGATCGCATCGGGATTCCATTGCGCCGCAAGAGTATAGTAGAGTTCGAGATCGGCGGGGAAGTTCGTGATGCGGCCATCGAGGCTCGTGGCCGTGTGAAGGATGACTTTAGGTAACATATCCATAACCTGAAGAGATGTTTGCATCCGGTAACGTTAAACCGGGGCTGTGCGGAGTGAAACTGGAATGGTGGGTTGAACGGTCAATCGGGGGGCACAACATATTTATTGTCAACATTCAAATGTTGACATATGTTCCTGACTACCGATGACAAACAGTTCGGGTTCTGGGCTCTGCGCAGGAACGGCGAGTCCAATATCGGGATTGCTAACCGTTTCGGCATCTCCCGCCAGGCAGTCTCACGGGCGCTCCTCCTCATGGACGAGAAGATCGAATCAACGCTCCGTGAGATGGCGGATGCAAACCAGATCTCCATTGAGAAGATCAATGCGGAGCGGGGCATCCTCATCGGTCGTTCGATCCCGTTCCAGACCGCGGCCATCATATTCGTATCTGAGAAGTACGGGATACAGGTCTGGTACGAGCACGACGGCGACTGCGGTGCGTGCCAGCGATACACCGAATGCATCGAGCTGCTCTGGGACTATGCCACCGAACTGGGCATCCGGATCAAGAAGACCGCGGATCCAACGAAGATGGCAGAGGAATTGTTTGAAAAAGTGAAGGAGATGATGAAATGACACAGGTCACTGAAGTGATACAGGGATGGCTGGGCTGGTGCCCGAATGCCCATACTCTGGACACACAGACACCCCGCACCAGCAGGATTGGACCGTCAGGAATTTCCGATCCGGAACCGCCACAACCCCAGACAATCCCGACGCGGATCGCAACGCCCGCTTGGATGACCGCCGTTGCGCTCGCAATCCTCTTTGCCACGTTCTTTGTGGGAGGGAACCTCTGGTGGGTGGCATTTGTTCTCGTCGTCCTTGTGATAATAGTCGTTATCCAGATCCGGACCGTTCAGACCCAGCGGAGAGCCTGAAAAAATGCAGTCAGAAGAAAAATACTATCTCAAAGATACGATTATCGAACAGTTCCGCCGGCTCATGGGCTGGTGCCCCCAGGCACAGCAGTGCACGTTCCACAGGGATAACGCGATGGATACGGCACATACATCATCGGCCGGGAGCGCAGGGGGAATGCCCACCCTTTCCTTTGGCTGGAAGAACCGGTACCGCACCCGGGCCCTTGCATTCGCGCTCTGCATGACCGGTGTCGGGATCTCCCTCTTTGCCATATCAACGGCGGACCGGTTCGCCATGTTCGGTATCGGGGTTGTGCTTGCCACCCTCCTGTATTGTGCCGACGCCGTCAGCTATTGGGAGGTATTCCATGACGTGGAGAAGAACGGTGTCGCTGACGAGAAGAACTGGAAGGAGGTTTCGGTTGTCCGCATCCTCCCGATCATCGGGGCGGCCCTCATCCTCGCGTTCGTGGGAGCCATCCTCCTCGGCCTGATCCCCGGCCTCTCGATGCTCATGGTGAACGGGTTCCTTGCCGGGTTTGCTGCCTGTGGCTGGTACCACGCTCTCACGATCATCATGTGGGAACGACAGTCCGGCATCCCGCTGTACACCGACGGGAACCTGATATACCGGAGGAGCTGATCATGCATTTTTCCACGATTCTCTGGGACGCCATGGGCTGGTGCCCGATGGAGGCTTCCATCCGGTACCCGGTGAAGAGTGCAACCGGGGTAACACCGAATAAGGATACCGCAGGTGATGGTGGGCCGGTTGCCCGCAGGTCAACCCGGTTCATGCGCCTCACATGGGCGGTCGTCATCCTCTCGTGGGTCATCGCATTTCTGGCCCTGCCCCACATGCCGGAGGTAGTCCCGGTCCACTGGGGCCTGCAGGGTGAAGCGAACGGGTTCTCAGACAGGCTCTCCGGCACGTTCGGTCTTCCGGTCATAGCCACGCTCATCATGATTCTCCTGCTCATCCTGCCCAGGTACAATACCGTGCAGTTCTCCCTTCTTGCATTCCGGGATATCTATGCCATCATCATCTTTACAACCATCTCGATGTTCTTCTGCATCGAAGTAATGGCACTTCTCACCGCCATGGGAGCGGTCCTGCCGGTTGTCACGATATTTTCCATGCTGATCGGGTTCCTCTTCATCGTAATGGGAGGCCTGATGCCCCATATCGGACGGAATACCTCGATGGGGATCCGCCTGCCGTGGACACTCGCGAGCGAGGAGGTCTGGAAGAAGACGCATGAGTACGGCGGCCGGGTCTTCTTGGGTGCCGGGGTGCTGATTGTGCTCGGGAGCCTCGTTACCGGCATCTGGGCAATGGCCCTGATGCTCGTGATCATTACCGGTGCCACCCTGTATATCTCGGTCTGGTCGTACCGGCTGGCAAAGGCAGATCCGGCACGGGTGTAATAATGATGGGGCTCCAGGGAATCACCCGGATAGTAAGGGAATATTGTCCGGCAATGAGTAATCCGTCGATTACGGAGCTGAAACCCATCCACAATAGATTTATATTGTAAATGTCAATACATTTACGTATGTCAAAACCAGCCAGCAACAACCCGTTCGGGTCCTGGAAGATGATCCTGCTACTCATCATGGCAGGTGCAGTTGTATTGTCGGTATCTCCCGTATCTGCAGAGAAACCGTTCGTTACTATCGTGGCAAAAGGCGATCAATCCTATTATATGGGGGAAAAAGTGGTCTTCAGCGGGACAAATACCGATTCGGATTCCACATACCTCTTCATAACCGGACCCAACCTTCCCGATAACGGGGGAAAACTTGCTTCGCCAAAACAGAATACGAGCAGCGGGAATCCCGATTCATTCACCCTGGTAAAAACAAAACCGGATAAGACATGGGAATATACCTGGTATACATCTGATCTCAAGCTGGATGCCGGGTCATATACGGTCTATGCAATGACTAAGCCGGAAACAATAGACCAGTTCAACAATCTGACAACCTATGGTACGGTCAATATCATATACAAAAAGCCCTTCATCGCTACCGCGATCTCTCCCTTGCCGGTCCAGAAAGGACAACCGTTCACGGTAACCGGGTATGCGGAAGGCAACCCGCCCGCAGTCCAGCTCTGGATACTCGGCAACAGCTTCTTCTCCCTCATAACCGTCCCGGTTGATTACGAGGCGAACTACACATTCACTGCCGACGCACAGTACTCCGAAAAGCTCATCGCCGGTGACTATTATCTCATCGCGGAGCACCCGATGGCGGACAACCGGTTCGACTTCACCTTTAACGGGGAACATGTCACCGCCATGCAGGGTAACGACAGTACAATCCTCTTCAAGGTCACCGGCCCGGGCAGCCTGCAGGGAAGGGACGCGGCCGATGCGCTCGTCTCCGCACTGAGTGAGAACGAACACAGGAATGAGACCTATGCAAGGGACACCCATGCGATCGTAGCGTTCACCGTGGGCGAAACCAATTCGTCCCAGAGGGCACAACCGGTCGCAACCGCCCCGGTATAACAAGAGGCGCCGACCCCGTCATCCATCTTGTCCGGGATTACCAGTCGGTATTCCGGACAGGCCCTCTGAAGCCTGCGGCAGGCAGTCCATTTTCCTCCATTTTTCCCGGCCGGAGAAACCCGGCCTGTAACTCCCAATGTTTTTATATTGTAAATGTCAATATATTTACATATGTTCCTACCCACGAATGAGAAACAGTTCGGGTTCTGGAAGATGCGGCGCAGCGGGATGTCCAATGTCTCTATTGCAAACCTGCTTGGAATAACAAGGCAGGGTGTTTCCCAGGCACTCTTTGCGATGAACGAAAAGATAGAGGCATCGCTGCGGGAGATGGCGCAGGCCAACCGGATCCAGATCGAGAAGATCGATGTGGAGAAAGGTGTCCTGATTGGAAGGTCCATCCCATTCCAGACCAATGCCTACATCTTCGTCTCTGAGAAGCACGGCATGCAGGTCTGGTACGAGCATGACGGCGACTGTAAGGCCTGCGATGAATTCACCCAGTGTATCGAATTCATCTGGGATTTCGCATCCGAACTCGGGATAAAGATCGAGAAAACTGCCGACCCGACAAAAATGGCTGAAGAATTGCTCACAAAAATCAGGGCGGGTGTGTAATGGCCCGGGTATCGGAAATTGCCGAACACGGGTTCGGCCTGTGCCGGAAACCCCCTACATTTCACACGGCACCGACGTTCCTCACGGCCCCACCGGAAACAATGCTTGCCGACCGGCCCGAAAGCAGCGGTTCCGGGCGGATCCGGCACGGCGTCAGCATTGCTACAGGTAGTCTGAAGACGATGGTCAGAAACCGGTACCTGCTCGGATTCTCGTTCCTTGCCGGGCTCATGATGTTCTTATGGGTCGTCGCAAAAGTCTGGGATGTACAACAGTTTAATGAGACCCTGCCTCTCCTGATAACGATCCCGTACGGCACCTCGTTCATAGTATTTGACCCGTGGTTCTTCCTGGTTGAATTGATCTGCCTCTTCTGCTTCACCATCCTGCTGGCAGGTCTGGTTCTGCAACGGAGCGGAAATGAGGTAAAAAAGCCGGTCACATTCCGGGAAGTATTTGCCGGGGCATTCACCTATATCGGTCCGCTTTTCGTAATGTCCCTTGCAATGGCTCTCATCGCGACCATGGCGTTTGGGATCCTCTCCGGGATCGACTTTTTCGGAGATATCGTGATGCTCATCCAGATGGCCATCATCTGGATTCCCGATGCCTATATCCCCTACGGGGACGTGATGGCGTTCTTGTACTCGTTCATCCTTTTAGACATCAACACGGTCCTGTTCCTTTTCGCACTCTGGCTGGTACCGGGCATTGTGCTGAAAAAGACGGAGCCGGTTCCCGCTCGTGCGGGATCGATAACCCTCATACGGAGGACATGGCGCGAGATGCTGGGCTGCATCCTTGTGTATGGAACAATCATCGTGGGTGTCACTGCCGTAGCGCTCGTGATTGGCCAGCTGCCCCAGATGCTCTACCAGGGCTATAGTTATCACGCCACCGTTCTCACCCATCCGCTGATGATAGTTGTCTATTATGGATTCATCCTTGCCTGCTCAATCATTATGGCGGCGGGATTTACTGCAGCGGGTGTTGCCATTGTGGATCTCTACCATGTCGGAAAGAACAACGGGATAGCCGGTATGCCGGAAGGGAACCTGAAAAAACCGGAGCATGCCTCATGACCCGGGTATCGGAAATTGCTGAACAGTGGTTTGGCCTGTGCCGGAAACCGCCGGTGTTCCATGCCTCGCAGACAGGTATTGGTTATCCAGCTGAACCCGCCTATGAGAGACTCCCGGATGGCGGGGCTGGCGGATCGGGAACGATCCGACGCGGAATCGGTGCAGCCCTTTCAGGGATGAGAACACTGAACCGGAACCGGCAGCTCCTCTGGTTTGCGCTCCTTGCCGGGCTTGTGCTGGCCGGAAATGCTGTCGGCGAGGGGGCATTCTGGTATATCAACAGGACCCTGCAACCGGATATTATCGGATTATATCTCCAGGACTTTTTCCTCGGAGTTACAACACTGTTCTGCCTGTTGCTCCTGCTTGCAGGCCTTATTCTGAGTCTCTCTTCAAAGAAGGAAGGGGCTGCGTCATTCACTGAAGGGCTTGCCGGGGCAAAAAAATACTGGAAACCACTTTTCCTGTGGTCGATGATTCTTGCACTCGCAGGAATACTACTCTTACGTCTCTGGGTTGGTCTTTTTACCTGGCTACAGCCTGAGTTCCAGTTCCTCTATATATTCGGGCCTTCTAATTTCGTTATCAGCACGATCACCCAGTTCCCCTTCAACTGGACGCTCGACTGGGCCATGTTAACCGAGATTCCGGGCTATGGGGGACGATCGCTTTTGTTATTGATCTATCCTTTCGGGTTCATGTGGACCATGAACTTCCTTGCGATCACCCTGCTCATGTTCATCCTGACCCCGTTTGTCGTGCCCCTCATCGTACTTGAACAGAAGACCCTCAGGGAGGCAGTTATGGAGTCGTTTGCCATTATGAGAAAGATCGGGGCGGAGATCGTTACCTGTGCCGCATTCCTTGGGATAGTCGTTCTCGGCATGTTCCTTACGTACCTGCTCGTCCAGGCTGCATCCGGGATAGTAGACCCCTATAAGACGGTGATGTTCCATCCCACCGTCACCTGGATTACTCTTGCCGGTCTCTATAATCTCGTACTTCTGGCGGTTGCGTTTGTCGTGGCAACCATCGGTGGGATCGCTGCGCTGGACTTCTATCAGCATGCAAAAAACAGGGGGAGTGCACCATGACATCGGTATCCGAGATTGTCGGGCAATGGCTTGGCCTGTGCCGGAAACCGCCGACCCTGCACACTGCCCCGGTGGTCCTCATGGAAGTTCCGGTAACCGCAAATCCCGCACAATCCGACAGCGGCGGTACTTCCGGGAGCCCGGGCCGGATCCGGCGCGGGATCGGTATCGCCACGGGGAGCATCAGAACCCTGTTCAGGGAGAGGCACCTGCTCTGGTTCTCGCTCTTTGCAGGTCTCGCGATCCTCTTCCTCTTCGTGGCAGAAGGGTGGAGCGTGACCCATTATAATTTCATCCCGCTGCCATACAGCATCTGGATTCCGTTCGGGGATTCAAGCCTTGCTCTGTTTAACATGCAGCTCTTCCTGATCGAAGCAGTCTGCCTGTCCTGTTTCACCTGCGTGCTTGCAAGTCTTGTCCTGTACCGGAACGCGGACAGTTCAAAGAGGCCGGTCACGATCAGGAATGCATTTGACGGGGTTAATGCCCATGCCGGTACACTGGCAGCGTTGTCCATCACGATGGCAATTCTCGCAACAGTCCTCTTTGAGATAATTTCCCAGAGCCAGTTTATCGGCAAGATCATCTTCACCATCGATATGGCCCTCTTCAACCTGCCCTATGCGTACTATGTACCCAACGGAATCTCTGCCATGTACTACTTCTCGTTCAAGATCATGGCCATCAACATTCTCCTGTTCCTGCTGGCCCTGTATGTGGTGCCGGGTATCGTGCTGGAGAACAAGGGACTGCTCCCGGCTCTTGCCAGATCGATTACTCTCATAAAGAAGACCTGGCGTGAGCTGTTGGGCTGTATTTTCGTCTTCGGGGCAATCATTCTCGTGGTCGCTGCTGTCGGGCTCGTGATCGGCCAATCACCCCTGCTGCTCAACCATGACTACGACTTCTTCCTCCAGATGTCCCGGGGGCAGGTGCTGATGACCATTGCCTGTTACGGTTTCCTCTTTGCGTGTGGCGTGCTGATTGCCATGGGTTCAACGGTTCTGGGAATCGCCATCACCAAGTTATACGCGTGTGGAACACCCACCGCGAGCGGGATGCCGGAAACAATGCAACCGGTTCCGGCATCGGAATAATCCCTTTTTGGCTGTTTTCATCGGGGATCTCCACAGGTTACATCCATCAGATCACAGGAGATTTAAGTACCACCGCGGTAACATAGTAAAATACAATGCCCTCTTTCCGCAACTCTACCAGCCACACATCTGCGGAACGGGACCATCTCCAGAAAAACGAAGCCCGTTTCCGGGATCTTGCCGACCTCCTTCCCCAGATCGTATTCGAACTCGATGAGAACCTGGACTTCACCTTCTTCAACTGGTATGCTATCAGGATAACCGGATATGCTTATGGAGATTCCTCGAAAAGGACCTCCATATTCGATATCATACGGGCGTCAGATCGAACGGAGATAGAGCACTTTTTTACCCGTCTTCAGCAGGACATTACCAGCGACCATATCGAATGCGGACTCGTTACCCGGGACGGCAGGGAGATCCCTGCTATCATCTATGCATCCCCGATTATCGGGGAAGAGCGCATTGCGGGAACCCATGGGGTTATCGTGGATATCGGAGAACAGAAACGGCTTGAGAGAGCGCTGGAGCTGACGAACCAGAAACTGAACATGATGAACAGCGTAACACGCCACGATGTCCTGAACAATATCACTGGGCTTCTCGGACTGTGCGACATGCTGGCCGAGATAACAACAGACTGCGATGCACAGGGGCTCCTTGCAGAGATCCGTAATCAGACCGTCAAGATAAAAGACCAGATTCTCTTTACCAAGGAATACCAGAGCGTTGGGGTGAAGGCTCCTCAGTGGCAGAGCCTCTGTCTGTGCATCCGGGATGCGGCATCGGCAACCGGGCGGGATATTGCCCGGCTGGATCTGCCGGCATGCGATACGGAGATCTATGCAGATTCCCTGTTCGGGAAAGTGTTCTACAACCTGATCGATAACAGTTTCAGGCACGGGGGATCGGTCCGTACCATCTCGATTGAGACGGAGGTTGTACCAGACGGGGATCTCCTTATCCGGTACCGTGACGATGGGATCGGTGTCCCTCCCGAAGAGAAACAGCTGATCTTTGAACAGGGATTTGGTAAGAATACCGGTTTTGGCCTCTTCATCATCCGGGAGATCCTGGGAATCACCGGCCTTGCCATCCGGGAGGCCGGAACGTTCGGACGCGGGGTCTTATTCGAGATCACGGTCCCGAAAGCGGCATGGAGACACCATAAGGATGAGAATATTCATGAAACGGGCTATAAAGAACCATGATACGGGTGAATGAACGATGACGAAGATCCTCCTGGTTGAAGATGATGAAATTGTCTCGCGGGTTGCCGTCTGGCGCCTGCAGAAACTCGGATATGAAGTCTGCGGAACAGCGACCAACAGCGCCGATGCCCTGAAAATGGCAAGAGAACACCCGCCCGATCTCATCCTGATGGATATCAAAATTGCCGGGCCCACGGATGGGATAACAACCGCGAAGATGCTGAAAGGTATTACCGCTGCACCGCTCGTGTACCTTACGTCCCAGAACGATGACGAGATCATCCTCCAGGCAGCCGAGACCCAGCCGGCCGGCTGGGTATCAAAACCCTTTGAGGATAAGGATCTTAAAATAGCAATCGAGATCGCCCTTCGTAAGAAATAACCCGGGATCAATCCCTCTTTTATTCATCATGCAGGTCGTGAACCTGATAGTATCCCGTAGAAACGATACCATGAAGTGAGCATTCGCTGGTTAGTGAAACATTACAAGAAGACCATTAAGAAGGAAGGTAATAGCAGCTTGGTATAGTTCCCGAGGACTCGCGTACCTCAGTACAGTATACTACG
>CAZQGG010000001.1:513625-513717 GCA_964592875.1 uncultured Methanoregula sp. | reverse complement strand
CACGCAGAGTCTGCTGAAAAAATTTCAAGCAAGGTCTGGTTGATCGGCTCGCGCAATTCAAGCAGGGGCTGAGGGGTCGACCGAAAAATTTT
>CAZQGG010000001.1:0-513525 GCA_964592875.1 uncultured Methanoregula sp. | reverse complement strand
CACGCAGAGTCTGCTGAAAAAATTTCAAGCAAGGTCTGGTTGATCGGCTCGCGCATTTCAAGCAGGGGCTGAGGGGTCAACCGAAAAATTTTGAGCAAGGTCCGGTTGAAATTTTCCGGGCAGGGTTTACCTGAAAGGGTTCCCGGGTTGGGGGTAGGGAGTGATTGTTGCATGGGTGGGGGCGGGTTGGGTGCGTGCAGGAGTGCGTTTGTCTGTGCGTCATAAGGGGAGGACGTGAATTGTGGGAGTGAGGGCGTATTTCGTTGTGAGATACGCGGTGTTACGTCGGGAAACCTGATAGATGATTTGGGTGCATTTGGGAAGCGAAAAGAGGGGGCCATGGGGTTTATTAGGTAGAAAATATTGATCTGAAATGTGGGAGTGTTGAAAACCAAAATCGAATCCAAGACTTTCAATAATATGAATATTAAAATAAAATATAATGAAGTGAAGATCAATGAGGATTCAAAAAATTTTTTTGAGAAATTTTCGGTCTATTGGAAATAACGGAATAGAATTATCATTTCCAATAGGTTCGACCATTCTCATAGGGGAGAATAATGCTGGGAAATCATCTATTTTTGAAGCAATCAAAATGATGATCAATCTTAATGTATTAGAGAAAATTCCTTGGGACATCGAAAATTGGAACAAGAGCGATCAGAGTAAAACCATTGAATTGAAGATTACAATTTTATTAAACGATGATGATATATCAAAAATCATTCCTTTCTTTGAACCACTTCAAATTTCAAATGATGAGTATAAAAAGTTCTTTTCCGATCAATTAATTTATAAAATTCTTACCTCAACTCCGGATGATAGACCTATATCGTATTTCATTCTTGGAGATTTTACAATTTATAATGGTGCAGGTAGAATTGGAGATTTCGAAGGAAAAAGCCATAGTTATGGAGTTGCTTGGGAAAACCTACATCTACTTGGGAACATGGAATCAATCGAGAAATCGATTAGAGAATACTTTACGAGAGAATGGCAATCCAGCATAAATAAGGAACAAAATGCAGACACATTAGATGTTTCTAAAGTAAGAATTAGTTTCCAAAAAAATCTTCCAACATTATTCCTTGATCTTTTAAAAGAAGATATTATTTCAATTGATGAATATCGGCAGAAGCCCAAAAAAGAGCTTAACACAACATTAGTATCACCAACAGGTGTAGATTTAGCTAGCATCTTATTTAATTTAAAAAATTCAAGAACTGGAAAAATAAAATTTGAAAAGATTAAGAGAAACTTCCATGAATTATTTCCCAACGTTGATCTCGACGTAATAAAGGAGGGCGAAGAGATTAAAATTCTTACACAAAAAAGTAGCGTTGAATCGACAACTCATTATTTAGGTGCTGGACTATTACAGATATTACTTTTAATTACTCATATCGTTGCTCATAAAAACAAAATTATCTTAATTGATCATCCAGAGGTTCACCTGCATCCACATGCAGAACGCAATTTATCAAGTCTTATTGACGAATCAAAAGATACCCAGATTTTCCTGATAACCCATTCCCCATATTTTGTTAATATCGACAAACAACATAGAATTATACGAGTTACTCAAAAGAATTTTCAGACTGAAGTATACACAATAGCACCAGACTATTTTACGGATAGGGAATATTCAAAATTGGATTTTTTATTGGATATCTGCAGCAAGGAAATTTTTTTTGCCCGAAAAGTTCTGCTTGTTGAAGGGCCAACCGAATATGGAGCGATTCCAGTCTTTGCCAAAGCACAAAAATTTTCCTTTGATAAGAATGGGATTAGCATCATAGATGTAGGGGGCAAATCAAGCCTCGGTCTTTTTGCAAAGATATGTGAAGGATATCGCATTCCCTATCTAATTCTTGCTGATGGAGATGCTGCAGAGGATCTAAAAAAGATAGATATCCCCGAAAAAAGCAAAAAAAATCGAATAAATATTCTTTCGAAAGATTTTGAAGCGATATTACCTGGAGACCTAATTGTTGAGGCCAAAAAGAACGTTGGTGGGAGTAAGCCAAGAGTGGGAAAATATGTAGCAACTGAAATGGTAAAACGAAAAATGGGAGTCCCACTAGAAATTTCGAAATTACTTTTGAAGTTGAAAGGATTACAAGTGTGATTCCGGGTGTCCTTTTTTTATTAAAACTTGTGTTTAATAGAACGGAGATTAGTCAAGGTAATTCATTAATAACGGCCACAACGAGTCAAACAAGGTTCAGCGACAATTCCGGCGTCATTCCAATCACTCACTCTGCATTCACACATGTACACAACAGCCCACCCCCCACCTCCCGGAAACCCTTATCACCCGTCATGCCCTACGAACACGTGAACAACACCCCCGCTCGCAGGGATCAACAGATGCTCGACAAACTCGATCTCACCAGGAAAACAGACGAAGAAAAATACGAGGCCACACTCGAAGAGTACAAAGACCGCCTGAGCGTCCTCCAGCGTACCCTCCGCGAGAAGAAGATCCCCACCATACTTGTGATCGAAGGATGGAACGCGTCCGGGATCACAATGACCGTCCACGAGATCGTCCATGCGCTCGACCCCCGCGGGTATACCCTCTACAAAATCGAGAAGCCCACGGAAGAGGAGCGGGCGCACCCGTTCCTCTGGAGGTTCTGGCTCCGGACACCTCCCAAAGGGCGCATCACGATCTTTGCAAGGAGCTGGTACACCCGGGTGATCGCCGAGGAGACCCAAAAACCCAGCTGGGAAAAATCCCTAAAAGGCCGTGCACGCCAGATCAATACCTTCGAGCGGCAGTTGGCTGATGACGGGACGGTCATTTTGAAATTCTTTTTGCACATCACCAAAGAGGAGCAGAAGAGCCGGCTTGAAGGGAGGGAGAGAAACCCACTGACAGCGTGCCAGGTAACGCCATCGATCTGGAACCTCCACCATCATTATGACGATGCACTCCCGGTCTTTGACGATTTTATCGAGAAGACTGATACCCCCTATGCACCCTGGACGCTGGTCGAGGCCACCGACCCCCGGTATGCGATCCTGAAAGTCTATGCAACCATCATAAAAACCCTGGAGAAGACGTGCGAAGCCGCTGACGAGGGGAAGACAAAAAAGCCAAAACCCCCGGTGATGGTAAAGCCAAAAAAGAACCCGGTGAGGCACCACGCCCCTCCCGACAAGGCATTTACCCGGGAGGGACTCCAGGAGACGCTCTCCCAGCTCCAGGTTGAGATGCTCGAACTGCACTATCTTCTCTTCAAACGGAAGATCCCGCTCGTCATCGTGTACGAGGGCTGGGACGCGGCAGGAAAAGGGGGGAACATCACCCGGGTCACGCGCTTCATGAACCCGCTTGGCTATTACGTTGTCCCGGTGGCCGCACCCACCGAACACGAGAAAGAGTACCATTACCTGCGGCGGTTCACACAACATTTCCCGGTGGGGGGAGATATCGCGATCTTCGACCGGAGCTGGTACGGGCGTGTGCTGGTCGAGCGGGTGGAGAAGATCACACCCGAACCCGACTGGCAGCGGGCATACCAGGAGATCAACGAGATGGAGGAAGAGTTCGTGTACTCTTCTGGTGGCGGCATCATAAAATTCTGGCTGGAGATCAGTAAAGACGAGCAGCTGAAGAGGTTTAACCAGCGGGCTGAAGATCCCCTGAAGAAATATAAGATCACGGAAGACGACTGGAGAAACCGGGAGAAGTGGGATCTCTACGATGAGGCGGTCGATGATATGCTTGCCCGGACCAGCACGGATATTGCACCATGGACCGTGGTTGAATCCGATGACAAGTGGTTTTCCAGGGTGAAGGCGCTCAAGACGATCATCGCGGCGGCTCACCGCCTGCTCTGATCTTCGTATCAGCGAATCTCACGAAGTCCGGGCCGGTGCCGGTTCATCGGGAATGATCCGGCCATCCAGGGCAATAACGACACGCAGACGGTCACAGGCAGTACTGACGATCTGATCGATTCCCAGTTGCTCTTCGCATTCCCGGATCTCGGCAATTGCGGCTTTCGTGGCCGGCATCCGGGGTACTGCCCGGCAGGCAAGGTCGCCCGGATGGGCATCGAACGTACCGATCGATCGGGCGAGGGTGATGGTCTCTGACTTGTCGTACGTGATGAGCGGGCGCAGCACGGGTATGGGCACCGCTTCCGAGATCACGGCCATATTGGGGAGTGTCTGGGAGGCGACCTGCCCGAGATTTTCTCCCGTAAGGAGTGCCTGGGCCACTTCCTGCTCCATGAGACGTGACGCAACCTTTAGCATAAACCGTTTGCAGAGCACGCACCGGAGACGCGGGGGAATGCGGGTAGTGGCCATCGCTTCATAGAAGTGCTCTCCCCGCACAATAAGCATCCTGAATGGTTCCCCGGGACACCAGAGCGAGAGTCTCCGGTGATTCTCGATGGCCGCTGACAGCACATCTGCCCCGGCCCACCGGCCCCCGTCCACATGGAGATGTACTACTTCGCAGCCCCGTTTCATGGCAAGCCACGAGGCCACCGGGGAATCGATACCGGACGAGAGCAGGCTTAAGACCCGCCCCTGGGTCCCGAGAGGTAGCCCGCCGGGAGCGGTCTTCCTTGAGTCGTATACCACCCCGCCGAGATCCCGGATCTCGACAAAGACTTCGTACTCCGGGGTTTCGAGATCCACCGTGAGCCCCGGGATTGCATCATAGATGGCGGAACCAACCAGAGCGCCAAGTTCCTGGCTCGTCGGCCCGGTCTTCCGCTGGCGCTTCACCCGCACGGCAAACCGCATGCACGCATGCAGGTGATCCTTCGCGAGCGCTACGGCTTCCGCACAGAGCGAGTCTGCGGAGGTATCGGTGATGGTAGCAATGCTGACATCCACCACGCCAAAGACCCTTGACACGACAGCCGCGATCTCGTCAGCGCGGTCGCCGTGGATCAGGATTCTTCCCCGGGGGGATTCACAGTGGGCGGAGATCTGCCCGGCAGCAAGCGCACGCCGGATATTCCGCAGGAGGATCCCGATAAAATGGTACTTGACCGGTTCGCTCTTAAGAAAGAGCTCCCCGTACCTGACCATGACAAGGCGTTCCTTTTTCTTATCCACTGCCCCGGGGGAAGATGCCATTGTACCTCTATCTATTGAAAGGAGGGGATGATAACCGTTAGCGCCGGACCCGCAGGTTATGGAGGCCCGGCACATACACCTGATGAAAAACCTTTAATTCCTAACGGGATTAGTGTACTCAAATGGCGAAGAAGGCGACAAAGAAAGCAGAAGAAGAACCGCTCAAGTTGTTTTATATCTTTTACAACCAGGAACGCTGGGACAACTGGTTAAAGACCCTCGCTGAATCGAGTTTCGAGCCCGACGAAAAGAGCGAAGAGCTGCCCGAAGGGTTCCGCATCCTCGACGGATTTTCCGTGGACATCACCCTTGCGGCCCTTAAGATCATCAAGCTCTACCAGAACAAACGGTTCTCCTTAGAGGAGACCATCACCCGACTGTCTGACGTGGAAGCCATTGTCATGACCACGCCGCCCAAGGGCGATCTGGAAGAACTGGTCGAGATCCTCCAGCTGCCAAAACTTGCGCTCTTTGCCGGCTGCCGGAAGTACCTGTCCGGGGAGTTTGACAAGGACATCAAGACCCTTGTCAAGAAAGGCAAGGGCGAGATCGAGAAGGACATGGAAGCCGCGCTTGAGACCGCATCCAACATTGCCGCCGCTGTCATCGATGGCGCAGCCTGCTGCGGGAAATATGTCAAGGACGATCTCGAGAACCCGACCCTCTTTGACGAATGGCTCATCGAATGCGAGCGTATGAACGAGGCGATGGCCTCCTTAAAGAACTTTGACGAGTCAACCGGAGAAGACGATTGATCGCTGACCGGGCACGGTTCCGCAACGCAAAGAAACTCGAACGGCTTGCCGGCTATCGCCTTCCCGAGCTGGCTTTTTCGGGCAACATGCTCGAAACCCTCTGTTCCCACCTCAATTACGATGCCCTTGATTACGGGGTGCGGGAACAGATCCTTGCATTTTTCAATGATTTTTTACGCTGTACCTGCCGGGATGCCCCGCTTTGCGGATGTCCCGAGAAGAAATTTGCCCGGAAAGTTCTCGAACTGCGGGAGAACGGGCTCGATCACCGGCAGATTGCCAGTTACCTGCTGGATGAGTACGGAATCGAAGTCTTCCCAACAGATATTCTCTCGTTCCTGGAGGAATCCGTCCATGTGCTTGAAGCAATGTCCGATGTTGCGCGCCTGCAGGGGCAGGGCGAACTTGCAAAAACCACTGATGAACATATCCGATTAATCGAACGATGATATCCCATCCATGATCTGGCAATACACGTCCTACCTGATCCCGTTTGTTGCCTGCGGGCTCATTCTCATCATTCTCGGCATCACCGGCCTGCGTAACCGCACCTCGGTCTGTGCCCGCCCCTATTCCCTGTTGATGTTTGCTGCCGCAGTCTGGGCATTCTGCACGGCCCTCGAACTCTCAAGCGCCGACCTTGCCACCCAGATGCTGGCCATCCAGATCGAATACCTGGCTATGGTGGTGGTCCCGGTCGGCTGGATCCTCTTTGCCCTTGAATATACCGGCCATGAGGAATGGATCACTAAAAAAAATATTGCCCTGCTCTCCCTCATTCCTGCCCTTACCGTAATCATGGTTGCAACGAACAACCTGCATCATCTCTTTTATACAACCGTCTCTGAAACGGTTATCAGAGGTCTCTCGTTTCATATTGTCACGTACGGCCCCGCATTCTGGCTTCACTCCATCTATTCCTATTCCCTGATCTTCGTCACGCTCCTCCTGGTCCTCCAGCGGTTCCTCTTCACCTCCCCGGTCTATCGCGCCCAGGTGACCACGATCCTGATCGCAACCCTGCTCCCGCTGGTCCTGAACCTGATGCTGGTCTCCCGGATCGGTGCCTTTGAACTGATCGACCCGACTCCCTTTGCCCTGCTCGTTTCGGGAATTGTGATTCTTATCGGCATGGCCCGGTTCCAGCTCCTCGACATTACTCCCATTGCTCTTGAGAAGATCCTGGATGAGATGGTGGACGGGATCCTGGTCATCGATGCCCGGGGCCGGATCATCCGGCTCAACAGGGCCGCGTGCCGCTACCTTGAGATTGAAGAAGAAACTTCGATGGGGAAGACCATTGATGCGTTTCTTCCCAATGCTGCGCTTGAATGTATCAGGAAGACCGGTACTGAGTCCGGGTCAGGGGACCTTCACAGCATCACTCGGGAGATCGCGGGCGTTCCCCGGTATTTCGAGCTCCGGTGTGTCCCGCTCCAGCGGCACGCACAGGAGATCAAGGGGCAGATGATCCTCATCCGCGACGTCACCCCACGAAAACAGGCAGAACTCGCGCTCACGGAGGCCCGTAAGAAGATCAGTTTCCTCTCCGGCCTCAC
This sequence comes from uncultured Methanoregula sp., assembly GCA_964592875.1. Taxonomy (GTDB): domain Archaea; phylum Halobacteriota; class Methanomicrobia; order Methanomicrobiales; family Methanospirillaceae; genus Methanoregula. Next base: position 506,105 of record CAZQGG010000001.1, on the reverse strand, counting down.
CCGCCATGATATCCTCAACCAGGTGACGGGGCTCCTCCTGCATATCGATCTGGCCCGGTCCATGGAAACCGATCCCGGGGTTCACCTGTGGCTGAATAATCAGGAAGAGGCCATCCTGAATATCCAGCACCAGATCGCTGCGGCAAAGGATTACGAAGACCTCGGTGTCAATCCCCCCCAATGGATGGATCTCTCCCGGATCATGGATCCGCTCAGGCCGGATCTTGAGACACGGAAGATCTCCCTTGAGATGCCGGCAGGAACGATCGAGCTCTTTGCCGATCCCCTGCTCGAACGGGTATTCTCAAACCTTGTCACGAACTCAATCCGGCATGGCAGCCATGTGACCGTAATCCGTATCCGGTACGAGATCGCAGATACCACACTCTCCCTCATCTATGAGGACAATGGCGTGGGTATCCCGAATGCAGATAAGAGCACACTCTTTGAACGCAGGGCCGGTAACCGCACCGGTATTGGTCTCTTTTTGAGTGCCGAGATCCTGAAGATCACCGGCATGACCATCCGCGAGTGTGGCGAGCCTGGCCGGGGTGCAGAGTTCAGGATCACCGTTCCCAGCCAGAAGTACCGTATCCGGACCTGAATCAGATACGGGTGACGATTACGGGCGGTATACGATCACCCTCATTGGGTATACTGCCTCCCTTGGCAAACGGTCAAACGGAGCAATCAGCATTTCAGAGGATATGCAACATGACCGGGATCGGAATGAAGGTACAAGATTGCGACCAACTTGCGCAGATCAATCGCTCCTTTCAGATGTGGCAATCGCGCAATTGTGCGCAATTTTTGAGCGAGATTCCGGAGCGGTTAACCCAACAATCAACTTTTTTTACTTGGCTACTAACATAATATTGTCACATAACTACCATGCTTAAACTTGAAATTAAGAATATTAAAGGCCATAATTACCTCTATTTCAAAGAGGGGCTTAAAGTTAACTCGAAATCAATATCTGTGATGCTCTATGGCGGCAGAATCGATAAAATAACCATAAACGACTTCGCTCAAAAATTATCTGAATTTACCATTCTCAAGTTAACAAAATATCTGGAATACGGGGCGGGGCATTACCGCTCCGAGTTCCTCGATAAGGAAAAGATCGCTGCCCTCGAAATGCTCCGTTTCTATCACGATGAGTTCAGGGATTACTATCCTGATGAGAGCACAAGATATATCGATTCCGTGTTTGTTCGATACGTTCAGGGAACAACAGCAATTGAAGGTAACACGATATCGCCTCAGGAGGCCCAAGAGCTTCTTGAACACGATATTTCCCCAGCGGGAAAAAAGGTTTCAGAGGTCTATGAGATCCTGAACTTTGTGAGGCTACGCGATTATTTAAGGGCCCAGGATGGTGAGGTTTCAGAGAAACTAATCCGAAAGATGCATGAGATCCTCATGGAGAATCTAATGCGGACGCCCGGAGATTACCGGCAGATTCAGGTCAATATCGAGAAAGTTGATTATGAACCCCCACCTGCAATTCTCGTACCGGATCACATGAAAGACCTGATCGTCTGGTATAAAGCTAATGCGAAGAAGATGCATCCCTTCGAGCTCGCTGTGCTCCTGCATACGCGATTCGAGCTCATTCACCCGTTCACTGACGGTAATGGAAGGGTTGGACGGGCGCTCATGAATTATGTGCTTGAGCGGGCAGGATACCCGACAATATATCTCGGGTTGCCCCATCGCAAAGATTACCTTGATGCGATCAAACCTGCAGATGATGAAAATTTTTGCCCGATCATTGCTATGTTATCTTCCACGTATATTGACCAACACAAAGATGTGATCAAACAGGTTACAAAAAATACCCGGGAGCAACGAGCAACATTGAAGGCGAAGCATCTGATAAAGGAATTTGTCAATCTAAAGAAGAAATACGCTCCTGCAAAAAAAGAGTAACTAGGAAAAGTGCGAGGGATGGGATTCGAACCCAAGAACTCCTACGAGACTAGGCCCTCAACCTAGCGCCTTTGACCTGGCTTGGCTACCCTCGCATGGGGGTAAAATTTCTGAGGGATTTGCTTTATGGCAGCGAATAAACCTTGTCCAAGGCATTCAACCTGGCGCCTTTGACCTGACTTATCCTCGCTTTTGTGCCATAACAAAGAGGTTGTCTATCTAATAAAAACTTGTGTAACCAATCCTGTCGTGCACCAGTCTGATCCCCTCCGAAAGTTCCGGAATCCTGCAGCCACGCATGACCGTTTTTTACCGCAATTATTTTCCCGGCACCGGTGTCCCCAGAGCAGCATCGCTGTATATTTATATGCGCTCTTCTTAAGTGGTGAGTATGTGGTCTGATATCATCCACGAGTTCGCCGACTCCCCTGCCCAGAGCCGCGTGGTCCGGTTCCTGCTTGAGAACGGGTTTGGCGTTACCGAAGACGGGAGGATCAGCTGCAATGGGATCGAGATGCCGGCAACCGCCATTGCAAAGATGATCGGGGCCGACCGCCGGGTCGTGGACTCCACGGCGCGAAGGATCCTCGATCGGCCCATGCTCCGCGAGATCTTCTTGAACATGCGGGCAACCCCGGACCTGAGCCGGGTAGCTGAGTCGCTCGGGTACACGGTCATCACCGTGTTGCCCAAGAACGCGAGCGAGACCGGTATTGTCGGGGCTGCCGTCCGCGTGCTCTCGGATCACCATCTCTCGATCCGCCAGATCTTTGTCACCGACCCCGAGTTCTCCGAAGACCCCAAGCTCGTCATCATCATCGAAGATGAACTGCCCGTGGGTGTCATCGAAGCGATCCGTGCGCTGCCGCAGGTAAAACAGGTCATCATCTGAAAAAAATTTCAAAATCGATTGCCGGACCGGCAATCCGATACTTTTATTTCCGGAACTCTTGTGCAGGTGCGCCTTCTTGCGGACAGAGCCGCTCGACCTCCTGCGAGAGCGCGGCCATCCGTCTCCGTGCTTCTTCTGGCAGGTGGGCGGCCTTCTCCAGACACTCATCGATCGTCATCAGCCGGGTCCCGGCCATCAGATTGTCGGCATGCGCAACGATCTTCTCTTCTATCGTCTTCGGCACGCAGTCGCGGGCATCCAGCCCCAGTGCAACACATTCTTCGGCCGTGAGACCCGCACCCGTGTGGCACTCCACAATCCGGACAATATCTTCCGAAAATCCTTTGGTGCGCAGCAGGTCCGCACCGGCCTGGGCATGGGCAATCGAGTGCGTCACGCTCCGGCCGATATCATGAAGCATGGCGCCGGCCTCAACAAGAGCGATATCGGCATCCTTACAGCGCCGGGCATAAGAGAGTGCGCAGTCACGGACTGCCTTGCAGTGGTCAATGACCTTCCTGCTGCACCCGGCCGTGCGCAGCAGGTCTTCATAGGATTCGGGAGCCGGATCAGGCATGCCCGAGCGATTTCTTGATCGCATCGATGCGACCCTGCAATGCGTCTACGAGGACTTCGTTGTCGAAATGTCCCAGCGGCTTGTCACAGTCCGGGCACTTGAAATCCGTGTTCATGGCCTTCGGGAACGTCAGGATCAGGTGACAGTCATTGCAGATGAAGAAGTCATTCTCGATCTCGTATTTGCACCGGCGGTCGAGCTTGGAGAGCACGACCTCCATGTCCTCGCGGATGGCACCAAACAGGTGATCGGGGCGGAGCTGCCAGAGGTACGTGAGCCAGCCGGTCTCGTTGTTCTTGATCCGGTGGTATTCGGCAAGGCGGCGCTCGTACAATGTGTAGAGCGTGTGGCGCACCGAGTTTAGGTTGATCCCGGTGCTTGCGGCCAGGTCTTCATCGCTGTGCTCCCCTTCGGCCGGGAAGCGTTCAATGAGGTTGAGCCCTTCTTCACCAATAAGGCGGAAGAGATAGGAGCGGATTGCCGGGTCGTTCAGCATTTCTTCGGATGAGTCCATCAGCGCATATATTGTCGGACGGTAGTAATATGCTTATCCAGCAGGGCAAGCGCGAGATCGCGCGTGGCTCCGTCTGCGGATACGCTGACCAGTGCCTGCCCCTCTTCAAAGAAGGTGCCGGGCCACGGGATATCCGAAACAAATTCTTTTAACGGAGATAGGTCCGCTGCAAGCGTCAGGTCGCGGTCGGCAAAGAGGATGCTCCGCGCCGCCACCCGGGCAGATGCGGGCATGGATGCCGGAAGAGTTCCTTTGCATGCGTTCACGTGGAGGTCGAAGAGATTGCATCCCGTGGCTCTCTCCACGGTATCGACCGTTCCCTGGAAGCGGGGGTTCACTTCAATCACCCACGCGTTATGGTCGTCCACCATGAAGTCGATCCCGATGGTGCCGAGACATCCGCTCGCTGCTGCAATCTTCTCAGCGCACGCGATCATCGGCTCGGCCTGCGGGTGGGAAAACGGCGTCACCGATCCGGAGAACCCGTACGCGGACTCACCGCTCCCACGGAGGATCTGCTCGTTCGTTGCAATGGCCCGGGCTTCCTTTCCGTTTGTCACACAGCAGACGCTGGCCGGGATCCCGGGCACGTACTGCTGCCGTATGTACGGCACATCCGGGTAGAGCGCCTCCCAGTTCGCGAGCCCCTGCTCCTCATGGATGACGGCGTTCCGCCATCCACCGGCCCCGCGCCGGGGCTTGACCATCACCGGAAAATCGCCGGACCCTGCAAGGCTTGGAACCGGGACATTGCACTGCTCAAAAAAATGCTGGGTGTCGAGTTTGTCGAGAAACGGCGCAATCTTTTCACGGGGCGTGCCTGCGAGCGGGATGGTTGTCGGGAGATCTTCCGCGCCGGACGTGGCGACAAAATAATCGAACCGGTGCCGTTGTGCGATCCGGTCCACGGCATCAGGCAGATCGTTCAGCTCGTCAAACTTTTCCCGGTCTTTGGTGTACCAGGCAAGGTCCTGGTCGCAGAAGTGATCGACCACACAGACCTCGTATCCCGCATTATGGGCAGACTGTGCAACGTGGCGTGTGGCAAAACCGGCAATGAGCACCCGGCCTTTCACAGTTCCTCCGTCTGTTTTCCGACTTTGGTGGGGATGATACGGATATGGGCGCCGGGGAACTCGTTTCTCATCTCGGTTCCGGAAAAATAATGGTCCATGAAGAGCGCAAGGCTGGATATCTCGGAGTGCGGCTGGCCGGTCACGGCCACGTTGAAGTCGGCAAGACCGTAGATATCGCCCGGCACCTTCTCGGCCCCGACAATCACAAGGACTTTTTTATGAGGGCGGATCTCGCCGATAATATCCGGCAGGTTCAGGCCATACATCGTGAGGTGGGCGACAACGCCTCCCGCTGCTTTCCAGTCTTTGATGCAGGAGCGCCACTTCACGTCGTGCTCACAGAAGAATTTCCCGCCCCAGCGATCCGTGACATCGGCAATGCTCTCGACAACACCCTTGTCTGAGGCCGCGAGGTACATTCCCTTTGCGCCGAGCGCCCGGGCCGTGAGCCCCACGTGGGTCGTGACCCGCTGGTCGCGTTCGGGCCGGTGGCCGATCCGCAAAATGACGATTTCTGTATCGGACATGTTTTAATTTCTCCGCGCCTTTATGACGCCGTTCTCGATAGTATAGGGCAGGTCCTTGTCGTACTGGATCTGGTTGTTGATGAGCGCTTCGCCAAAGGAGAGGACGCGGACTTCTGCGCCGTTCCGGCTGATGAGGCAGTAGCGTTCGAGACGGGCAAGGGACGCTTCCACCACGTCAGGAGCAAGACCGCACGCGCTGGTGAGGGCCTCGATGCTTGTGGGAGTGTTTGGCGGGATCGCATGATAGATCCGCCAGTCTGCATCCTCTTGTTTCACCTGTATGCATTCCATGTAAAGCCGAATAAGGATTTTGTCCGGACGGATGCGGGCGGGTTTTTCTCGTTGCACGTTGACATGATCCGTAATGGAGATTACACAGCCGCGCCCGACATTTCCGGAACTGGTTGCCTTGGTTGACCGGATGCTGGATGACTGCGAGGAGGATGTGGAATGCATCGCCATCCACTTGGGCAAACTTGAGCCGGAGATCAGGAACGAACTGATGGTCTCGGACCTCCTGAACGCGTGGCAGGTCTTCTATTATTGTTTCCGCACGGACCCGGGTGATTATATTCGGGAGAAACTAGACCTGGAGCCGGCCTCGGTGCTCGCCAACGGGCTGATGCTTGAGGAGGTGGACCTGCTGGAACTCCACATGGCAGTCAAGGACGGGAAGGCAATCCTCGCGATCTGGGATGGCGAGAAGTCGGTGGCATCGTTCTCGGGAAAGAATGCATTCCGGGATGCCCGGCACTTTCTTGAGAACCCAGCCATGGATCACGGCCGGTAATTTTATTCTCAAAAATATTCAACCGCACCATGAGGGGGAGTACCCCCTCCCCTGCCATGGGAGGTGCCCACCCCTCGTACTAACGGTGGGGGGGTCTGGGCTGGGGCAGCGACCCGCACAGGCAGGCACCCCCTCCCCCTCCCTCCGGCTCAAATCGACCCCCCTCTATAATTGCCCCTCATCGCTCCCAAATGGGGTGGGGGGTCTGCGGTCGACCCCCCATTATTTTTTGGGAGTGGATAGCAACACTTGCTAACTGGGGTAGATTTCTTGCGAGATCTGAGGCATTTACATTGACTTTTATCGCGGTTGTGAGCAGTAACCTTCCCCAGCGAAGTCTTGATGCTAACCTGTCGTTGCATCTGCAAGGATTAATTGGTGAGATGCGATTTCAATAGCGTCTGAGTAACTTCAAAGTTAATTTTGAGGAAAAAAGATGCAAGGGATTATTTACTGGACGATTAATTTATCGGAAGATGTGCCCAAGGTCGTTCCACTGGAATCTACCGCATAAATAGTATATGTATCTTTATAACCTGCGGGGATGACGATTGTATCTTGCGCCTGCTGGGTGTTAGGACAATAATAACTTGTTCCGGTCAACGTATACGAACTACCAACCAGTTTAAGATGTGCTGCAGAACTGAGATTTGTTCCCGAGACTAGAAGGTTTATTGTTTGTGCTCCGCTCAAGTAAACGACAGAGGGGGACGGGGAATATAATGTCACTACTGCCGTGGACGTACTCGTGGACGAGCTGTTTGTTGCTGCAGTTGAATCCCCTTTAGTTACAGTAAAACTGGTTCCATAGGTATACGATTGTCCACTTGGATTCTTGATCACTACATCCCAGACCCCGGTTCCCGCATCGGAGGGGATGGCAAATTTACAGGTGATTAATTCAGAGGATGTAACCGAGACGCTTGACGCTACAATGGATGTCTCCCCTTTCTTTATCAGGGTCACATTTGCCCCGGACACGAAATTCTTTCCTTCAAGTGCGGTGATCGACACAGTAGTTCCGGTTGCTCCTTTTGCTGGAGTAATATCTGTTATCTTGGGTGCTGCAGCAGATGATGTCGTCGTGGTTGCAACGGTTGCAGATGTAGTTGCTGTTGTTGTAGCGGTAGTTGTGGCAACCGTAGTAGGTTTCCCCACAGGAACGGCAGATACTTCGATGGTGCCGGACTTTTCCGTATACAAGGTCTCGACCGTTGACCGGCTGACCTTTTCGGTCTTGGTATCGAGCCGGTATCCCCAGCTTCCGTCAGTGTTGGGGTAGATATAGGCCCGTTCATAGGTATCCGTGCCGGCATCATACCCCAGGATCAGGAGTCCTGCGGTAGAACTTGACTTGGGGTTTTTCACAATATCTCCGGCAGCATACAGGGTTGTTGTGGACGCAGTCGTAACCGCCGGCTCTGTTGATTGGGAATCGGCAGGGGTTGTGCTGTCAGAACATCCTGCAATAAAAATGCTGGTAATAACCAGGATTGCGAGGATTAAACATGCGCTTAACGATTTTTTCATAAATAGAATTACTTCATTGTCCTATAAAAAAAGCCATTACCGGTAGAATGAGAGAAATACTAAAAATCGATTGAAGACAGCCTAGTACCAGGCAAAAAAAAATTATTCTTCCTTCTTCTCAGGCTTCTTGTAGGTTTCAACCAGAACAATTTCGGCGATGCCGGAGATCAGTTCAAAACCTTCATGGATGATCCGCCCACGCCAGAGCAACCAGCGGCGGTCGTAGTTGATACCGGGGGGAAGGGTGATGGTTGCCTTGTCCCCGTCAAGGGCAATCTCCATCTCCCGTCCGGCATAGAGGCGCACAAGTCCCTTGAGCTGGTCGAGGGGTTCCTTGACTACTTCCTCGATCTTGTACTTGTACGTGAGAGTCTGGCCGGCAAGCGGGGCATTGAAGTCCACGATGACCCGGGAGCCGATCACATCGACAACCGTTCCTTCGCCCTGCTCCTCGATCTTCACCGGCATACCGCGTACGGGCTTCTGGCTGAACTTGTTCTTCGGGAACGACTGGACCTTCTTCATGTCCCGTTCGCCGAATGCCTTCTCGGGAGCGACGGTAACGCTTCCTTCGAAGCCGGCCTTCTTTCCTACGAGATCCTCATCGAGTCCGGTAATGACGTGTTTCTGGCCGACACAGATGGTGACGGGGCCGTAAATCGCGTTCTCGCTGTGGATTCCTGCGGTCTTTGCCTCGGCGCCATCGGTGGTGTCAAAAACCCTGTCTGCGACACTCCCGGAATAGCTGATCCGGATAAAATCTCCTTCTTTAATAATTGCCATGGTTCACCTGCTATATTAAGTCGTAATCAAGACAGATAAAAGTGTGGCACAATCATGCTTGAAATCGAACTGAAAGTCAGTGTTCCCTCGCTCGATCCCGTCCGGGATCATCTCGTCCGGCGCCATGCCCGGTCCTGTGGCAGGGTACATGAACATGACCGGTATTACAATGCCCCCCACCGTGACTTTGCTGTAACGGACGAAGCGGTCAGGGTCCGTTATACTAACGACCATGCCGTTGTCACCTACAAAGGCCCGAAATTACAGAAGTTCGGGCTCAAGGCCCGGGAAGAACTCAACTTTGCCGTTGAATCCGGGGAAGCATTCGAGACCATGCTTGCCCGGCTCGGGTTCACCCTCACGACCAATGTGAACAAATGGCGTGAGACATACTCGCTTGACGGCGCAACGATATCCCTTGATATGGTGGAAGAACTGGGTACGTTTGTGGAGATTGAGGTGATCACGGAGAACGAGACCGATAATCCCACTGACCGGATCACCCTGCTTGCAAAAGAGATCGGAGTGACGGGTGAACCGATCCTTGCATCCTACCTTGAACTGCTGCTCACCACGCGGTCGGCAGGGCACTCGGGATAGATAATTCTTCGATTTTTGAAGTAGTCCATCAGGACTTTGAGATAGAGAAGGGAGGCGAAGCCGATCTTCGATTTCGCTTCGCTCGATTCTTCGGATTGTTAAAAGAGATTAATGCAGTTGGCGGGTCTCTTCCCACCATCTGCCTCGTTCTGCGGGCTGATTAAACAGTCAGCAGCTCGATCTTGATGTCCCGTGCATCTGTTCCGAAGTGGATCATTGCACAGTTCCCGTCCATTGCGGGGCCGGGATTGACAATTTTTACGCCGTCAACTTCCATGATGCCCCGGGCTTCATGAATGTGAGCGCAGCAGACGAGGTCAAATGACTTCATGTGCTTGCGGATGCTCTGGCTGCCCACGTGTTCCCCGGCAGGTTTGTCGAGGGTCTCGTAGGGGGGAGCATGGCAGAGGAGGACGTTGTGAACCGTCTTTTCCATCTTTTTCATCGCGCTGTTCAACACGTCATCTATCTGCTTGTCGGTCAGTTCGAACGGGGTGTTGAAGGGAGTCGGATTGGACCCGCCAACGCCAACGATGGTCATCTTGCCAAGGTTCATCGCCGAACCGTGCATGTTCACGGCATCGGAGTGTTCGAACGTGTCGAGGATCTCACGCGGGTCACAGTTACCGGGGACTACAAAGCACGGGACGTCGATACGTGAGAGCACGTCGTCGACCGCGTCAACTGGACCCATATTGGTGATATCGCCTGCAATAAATACCGCTTCCGGAGAGAGTTCCAGAAATGAATCAATTTTACCGAATTGACCATGGAGATCTGCTATCAAAAGCACATCTTTCATGATATATCATTTGAAGGGCGTCGTAAAAACCTTATCTCTGGATCGTTCCAGGAACCGGTCAGGTTACCCCGTAAAGCCAGTTCTCCACAGCATTTTTCGGTCTCCGTCAGGAGTGGCCGCGCGTTTGTTCCGGCGAGTGGGGTTCCGGGCAGAGGAATGAACCGGTGAACGTGAACCTTCCCAAAGCGGGCAACCCACCGGATCATGTCGAGGGTTTTTTTCTGATCCTCGTCCGATTCGAACGGGAACCCCACAATGAAGTCTACGATCGGGGTTATCGCATATTCCCGGCATAGTTCCACGGCCCGGATCACATCGTCGGTTGTATGGCCCCGCCGGAGCCGGGCGAGAACCGCATCGCTGCCAGACTGGGCACCAAAGTGGATTTTTGTATTGGCGCAATAATGGGTGATGAGATCGAGTGCTGCCGGACTGACGGATTCCGGCCGGACCTCGCAGGGAAAGGTCCCGAAGAAGATCTCCTGACTACAGGAGCGGAAGAGTTTTTCGATCTTGTCGAGCCGCAGGTGTATCCCGTCCGATCCGTAGGCCAGGGCATTGGGCGAGACGAACCGGGCCTGCCGGTGCCGCTTGGCATACCGGACAATCGAGTCGATGGAACGGTGCCGCATGCAGTGACCGAAGATCTGGGGTGTCTGGCAGTAGCCGCAGGCAAACGGGCAGCCCCGCGAGATCTCGATGTACCCCTTGTATTCCGTGAATGCCGGATAGGCATCGAGCCGCACGCCGGTATCTGCTGGCTTATACCAGTCGCCGGTCATCACGCCGGGAATCCTGCCGTCACCGCCATCATCAAGATTTTTGATGAGACGGGGAAGTGTGAATTCTCCCTCCCCGACCACGACATAGTCGGCAATCTTCGCAACCTCGAGGGGAGAGGCTGTTGCATGCGGTCCGCCAACAATGGTGATGCACCCGGCCCGGGCGATCTCATCACGGAACCGGGCCGCACTGATGGACGTGAGGCTGTAACAGGTCAGATCATCCATCGGAGCCTCGACCGGGTTCAGGACAATACCTTCCCGCTCGCATGCAGCATACAGGACCGCAAAAGAGTTCCGTGCTGCCGGGATGATGCGCCAGTTGGCCTGCATGATGAATGAAAGATAAAAAAAGGAGTGGGGAATCAGTGCTGCCGGTAGGTGCTCAATACATCGGCAACCTTGTAGGTCTCGCCGTTCATCTCTGATACCTTGACAACGACACGGTCAGGATTGTTGGGATCCTTGGTTCCCTGCAGGGAGATGGTGTCGTCCTTGTTGATCCCGAGATTTGCAGTCTTGACCTGCCCGTCTGATGTATACAATGTTACTTCGATGCTCTTCACCAGGTTTTGCCCTCGGCCTCCATTGAATACTACCGGGATTTTTCCGTCATAGACCTTCTCCTGGACCGTGACAGTTACGGCATTGTTATCCGGGATTGAATCCGTAGGCGAAGGTACGAGATTACTCCCGGATGCGGCCGAACCGGTAGCACCAGATGTCCCTGTAGCAGAACCGGTAGATGTACCGGAACAACCGGCGAGGACAACGGTTGCACTTAACAGGAGAATCACAAGAACCGAAAGTATGCGCTTCATACCAGAACATGCAACCCGGGGTTATTTGAGAGTTGTGTTTCCGGAATTAAAAAAACAGTTTTACCCCATTTACCCTTCGTATGCCAGTGTTCCGTCATCCCCGTTTACCGACACGATGGCAGAATCATTTAGGTCTGCAAGCGGCACGGAGATCCGGTCGATCATCGGGATGTTGCCGATAATTGCACCGGTTGCAATGATCGCCTCTGCTTCAGTATTAACGATCGCAGCCGGTGCATGACCGTTCCTGCTCAGCGCATACAGGACATAGGACCCGACTGTCGATCCTTTACCATACGGGAAAGCCAGTACCCTCCCGGCAATGCACGACCCTTTCAGCGGATGCCCTGTCTCGACAATGATGCCGGTCTCCGGGTCCACTCCCGACAAAAACGAGATGGGGGCCGGGCTGACCAGCAGCCTGCCCTTCCCCGTCCCTCTTGATATTCCTCTTCCGGTAATTGGCAAAATCACACCACATAAATGGTTGAAGATGAACATATAAGAGTGATATGGAAGAGACTGCCGTCAATAATTCTGCATCTTCCGGAGAACTGAAGTTCCAGATCCAGCTCAACGAGCTTGAGGCTGCACTTCTCGACCTGAAGGTGAAGATCGAAGATCTCCAGAAGGAGAACGGCCAACTCAAGCGCGAGAACAACCAGCTCAAACGCATGCCCCTTTTTGTGGCGGTCGTGATCGATATCCTGGAGAACGGGGAGATCTATCTCCGCCAGCAGGGAAACAACCAGGAATACTTAACCAATGTGTCGGAAGAACTCCGGCCCCTCCTGAAACCGGGTGCCAAGGTAGCCGTCAACAATGCCCTTTCCATCGTGAAGGTGATCGGCAACATCTACGATTCCCGCGTCCGCGTGATGGAACTCGAGGAGTCTCCTGATATCTCCTACGCGCAGATTGGGGGCCTTTCCGACCAGATCAAGGAAGTGCGCGAAGCCGTGGAATACCCGCTGACCCGGCCCGAGATCTTCCGCCGCATCGGTGTCGAACCCCCCAAGGGCATTCTCCTCTTCGGGGCACCGGGAACCGGTAAGACCCTGATCGCAAAAGCGGTTGCCCATGAAGCCAAGGCCACATTCATCCGTATGTCCGGCAGCGAACTGGTTCACAAGTTTATCGGGGAGGGAGCTGGCCTGGTCCGTGAACTCTTCCAGCTGGCCCGCGAACGTGCCCCGGCGATTATCTTTATCGATGAGATCGACGCCGTGGGGAGCATGCGGACCAATGACGGGACCAGTGGCAGTGCCGAGGTCCAGCGGACCTTAATGCAGCTGCTTGCCGAGATGGACGGGTTTGACAACCGGGGCGACGTGCGGATCATGGCTGCCACGAACCGTGCCGATATGCTGGATGTCGCACTCCTCCGGCCCGGCCGGTTCGACCGCCTGATCGAGATCCCGTTGCCGGACAAGGATGCACGGCTCCAGATCCTGAAGATCCATTCACGGAAGATGCAGATCGGCGATGCGGACCTGGAAGAGATCGCCCGCATGACCGAGAAGTCGACCGGTGCCGAACTTGAGGCGGTCTGCCGTGAGGCAGGGATGATGGCCGTGCGCCGTGAAGGGGAGTCTGTCGAGATGAGTGACTTCACCAGTGCCGTCCACAAGGTGAAGAACGAGGCGGTTGCTGATAACCGTATGTATATCTGAACCGGTGTATGCCGCAGGCATCAGAACCGTTGTGGAGACTGGGATGAACATCCTCCTGATCCAGCGCGATGGTATCGATCTCCACCACACCCTCTTTTCATCAGAGACCAGCCGCATGGCACTGCGGTTTTACCACCCGAAGAAGAAATCCTGCGGCGTGTATATCACCTGTGGCGCCCTCAGCAGCGCCCTCTCCCTTGTTGCCGAACTGCGCTGGTATATCCGCAGGTACGTGCACGAACCCCTGTTTGAATTTGAGAAGGGGATTTTTTTTACCCACCAGCTGGCACAGGATGTCTACTTCGAACGTACCGCCGTGCTGGGGCCCGGCTGGAAGCACCGCAAACTCTACGCGTTCCGCGAGGGTAAACTGATCAGTTCGCTGCCCATGACTCCCGGTTCAACGCCCGATGAATACCACCAAGAGTATATCGGAGCCGACCATACGATCGAGATCTGGTGCACGGAAGATGAGGTGGAAGAGGGCGAGCGGATCGATGAGCCGGACAGCTGACCGCCTTTATTGATCCGGATCGATGGCAAGGTAATTGAGTACTACGGAACGCAGTATGTCCTGCACAAAAGAAAAATCTCAACCATTCTGGTAGTAATCCAAAAGAAAAATAAAAAAAGATCAGATTATCGGGTCGTGTCTCACGAGCCAGCTGACTGCAAGGCAGCCCAGCACAAACGAGAGCATGAATACGCCCTCAATGGCACTGAGGCAGACCCGGACGTCTCTAAGATTATTTATTGCGTTCAATGGTATCAGATCTCCTTATGTTCACCGTACTGGAACCTCGGGTCAACCACAGTTGCCCGTTTTCTCCGGTACGGGTATACAAGGTCATTCACCGGTCACCGTATATATTGGGCTCATGACAAAGGTTGTACCTGAATACCGCACGGATATATCATTGAACCGTCAGGTTACAGGAAAAAACGTGTAAGAGGAAAAAAGAGGGGGTAATTATGCAAACATCTCGCCTTCAACATCGGTCGATCCCCGGTTAAAGTCAAGAGCCACCTTATCGATGGCCGCGAGGAAGTCCTCGTTGGTGATGGCCTGCCGATCCTTCCGGATCGCAAACATACCGGCCTCCATGCAGATTGCCCGGAGATCCGCACCATTCTTGCCATCGGTGCGCCGTGCTACCTCTGCAAGGTCAACATCCTCGTCAACCGTAAGCGAGCGGCAGTGCACGTTCAGGATTGAGCGACGGCCTTCTTCATCGGGAAGCGGAATCTCGATGATCCGGTCGAACCGGCCGGGCCGGAGGAGGGCCTTGTCAAGGATGTCGATCCGGTTTGTCGCACCAATGATCTTCACATCGCCTCGGTTCTCGAACCCATCCATACCAGCGAGCAGCTGCATAAGGGTGCGCTGTACTTCGCGGTCACCCGAGGTATTCGCCTCGGTCCGGCTCGCCCCCACCGCATCGATCTCATCGATGAAGATGATGGTCGGGGCCTTCTTCTTGGCGAGATCGAAGAGTTCCCGGACAAGCCGGGCTCCTTCCCCGATATATTTCTGGACAAGCTCTGACCCGACAATCCGCATGAAATGCGCATTGGTTTCATGGGCCACTGCCTTGGCCAGCAGGGTCTTACCGGTTCCCGGCGGGCCGTGGAGGAGAACACCTTTGGGGGGGTCAATCCCGATCCGCAGAAAGAGTTCCGGGCGCTTGAGCGGGAGTTCGACCGCCTCCCGGATCTCGTTTATCTGCACTTTGAGCCCCCCGATATCAGCATAGGACTCCTGCGGTGAGTCCACCAGTTCCATACCATAGACCTGTGAATCAAATGAGTTCGGGAGCAGTTCCACGATCGCGAGCGACTGCTGGTTCAGCGTGCAGCGGGTGCCGGGCTTGAGATCATCAGCATTGATGGAGGGCGAGCTCCTGACCATAAACCGGGGGCCGGCACTGCTCCGGACGATCACCCGGTTTGCATCCACAATATCGGTCACGGTGCCAATGATGAGCGGCGGGCTTCTCAGCTGTTCGCTCTCGCTCTTGAGTTTCCTGACTTCCCGCTCGTACCGGATCTTCTGGGTCTCGATATACCGCTTGTCCGCTTCGATCTGACGGAGCTGTTCGCGCAACTCAAGGTTACGGGATTCGAGGTTGCCGACACGTTCCATCATCTGGACTTCAAGCTCATGCTTGTCAGCCCCGATCTGGTTCAGTTGCTCCCGCAGCTCCTCTGAGAGCGCCCGGTATAAACGGTACAACTCTTCAGGGGTCTGGGGTTCGGTGGACTGATGGAGGGTGTCGGACATCTTGTATCTCAAATAGCTTATATAGATATATTGCATTAAAAGTGTTTGTAAGAAGGCACCCGTCAGAGCATCCCGCAGGTCTGGCTCCATTCAGTGGACATTTATACCCGGACAACGACCTTCTTGTGAGATTATGCAGTGTGAAATGTGTGGAGAAACCATTCGCGGTGCACCCAAACTCGTTCGGGTTGAAGGTGCCGAGCTGCAGGTCTGCAGCAAATGCGAAAAATACGGCACGGAGGTCCAGCAGGTCCGGCGCACCGATCTTGTGCGCCCGACTGTGGCAAAGGCAGGCAGTGCCCGTGCGCCGGCTGCAGCTCCATCAGCCTACCGGAAACGCGATATGTTCGACTACATCGAAGGAGACATTGTCGATGATTACCACGAGCGGATCAAGCGGGCCCGGCTGGAGAAGGGACTCAGCCAGAAAGACCTTGCTCTCCAGATGAAGGAGAAGGAACACCTCATCCAGAAGATCGAGAACCACGACCTGATTCCTGAGGAGAATGTCCGCAAGAAACTGGAGAAGGTACTCGGTATCCGGCTGATCGATGCACCCGAGACCGAGGTAGAAAAGAAAGTACCCGGTTCCCTTACCCCCACACTGGGTGACCTGACAATCATCAGGAAGGCCAGGAAATAATCTTTTTTTTACACCAGATCGATCACGGCATTGTGCAGGATATCGAGCGTGTCCCGCATGGCCCGGCCTGCTCCCCGCAGGTGATGATAGATCTCCCTTGTCCGCATGGCACACATGGCATCACTGGTACGGAGGAGTTCGGCCATGCCGGCGACATAGAGTTCTTCGAGCGTATTGTACGATTCGCGTGCGGACCGGATCCTGTCCTCGACACGGTCCTTATCCGTGCGGATCACTTTGATCCCTTCCGCAATGCACTCTGTCCCGTAAAGGAGCCGGGCTGCCATGCCCCCGATATGCTCATCGGGTTCAACTCCGAACGCGTACATCTCTCGAGCGGTCTCTTTTGAGAAGTTGAGGATATAGTCCATCTGACGTGAGATGCTGTAGATGTCCTGCCGGTCGAACGGTGTGGAGAATGATCGGATCAGTTTGTCTTCCATGTCATGGCGCATCTGGTCCACTTCGATCTCCATCTGTTCGAGATGAACAGGATTGGTCAGGGGGACGACCTGCAACCACACGGTGAATGCCTGCACACCGGCCACGGTCCGGTTGGCCTGGTCGGCAAGCATGCCCTCAAAGTCGTACTCGCGGGGAAAGATCGACGCAAAGAGATCTTCCTTTGCGCCGTTTTTAGGTTTTGTCTGTCGATTTTCCATATTCAGCCTCCGATTATGGGGAAGAGGATGATGTAGAGAATGGCGGAGAAGAGCATCGTGACCGGAATGGTAATGGCCATCGCAGTGACGACCTGACGCCCAACCACCCATTTGACTTTCTTCGGGTTCTCGGCAGCCCCGACACCAAGCACAGACATGGTGATAATCTGCGTTGAGGAGACCGGTGCCCCTGCGATGGTGGAGAAGGCAATTGAGGAGGTAGAGAAGAACTGTGAATCAAACGAATGAATGGGTTCGATACGGAAGATCCGGCGCCCGAGTGTGTTCATGATCCGCCAGCCGCCACTGATCGTGCCGAGTGCGAGCAGGATAGCGCAGGTGATACGGGCCCAGAGCGGGACATCTGTCGTCAGGGCAATGCCCGAGGCCACCATGACCATTGCGATCAGACCGAGCTGTTTCTGGGAATCGTTAGCGGCATTGGCAAAGGCCATGACCGCAGCAGCGCACCAGTTGAGCCCGATGATCTTCCGGTTCACGGAACGTTCAGCATTCCTGAGGAGCACGGCTGTTGTCTTGTGCATCAGATAACTGCCGACAAAACCAATAAGGACCGAGATGACGAAGAACGCAAGGATCTTGACCAGACCCTCCAGTGCCGGGGTTGGGGAGAGCAGTGTATCCACACCCCAGAAGATGCTCCCGGTTCCGGCTGCGGCAATACCGGCTCCGACAAGCCCGCCAATCAGCGAATGGGAGGTGGATGAGGGCATGCCATACTTCCACGTGAGGATGTTCCATGCAACTGCCGTTATCAGTGCAACGAAGATGACCGTGATCTCCTCACCATTCGATGGCAGGCTGACAAGGCCGGTCAGTGTAAAGGCAACCGCACTTCCACCCCCAAGAACACCGAAGAAAGACATGACCGACACGAGGATGATACCGGTCCGGGGCGTAGCAGAACGGGAGGAGATGAAGGTAGCGGCAATCGAGCTGGCATCCTGAAACCCATTGGTAAACGTGAAGGCAAGCGCCAGCAGGATGGTGAGAATAGCAATCTCGATCATGGGCACCGGAAAGCACACTCCAGCCAGTCACGGGACTATGCTCTAGGCGATAATAGGAGCGGGGATATAAAAAAGAATCGTCGTAATGTGGATTTGGAGATCGATCTTCTCACGAATTAACCGCTAAAAAAAAAGATCACGTTGTCCGGTCCTGTTCAAAGGATCATCAGACCTCGCAAGAGTAATAGACTCATGCAGGCCTGGTCAGGACTTTAAAGAAGTCCCCATGATGAAGGGGTAGCTCCCCCTTTCGCTTACTTTTCTTTTGGACCGGACTTCTTTTCATCGGCTGCGTAGATCAGGGCACTCTGGTTACCTTTCACGGAGGTGCCTTTCCGGTTCTTCCCGTATCCCGCGGTTGAGCTCGTCGTGTTCTTATCCCCGTACCGGGCCTCCATCTTCATGGTACCGTCGGTCTGCATGATCCTGACCATGGTGGGTTCTGGCGGTGCAGCCGGGGCATCCGGCTGGTGTGAACTTTTCGGGCGAATAATGGTACTACCCTCTGATGGTGCGGCACTTGAGGGGGATGCCGTGCCCTGTGCAACCGGTGCACGCTTAAGTTCCTCGCGACTGCGTTCTCCCTCATCCCGGGCCAGCTTCATAGCCACTGCCTTGAAGTCAAGGAACTCATCAACCAGTCCCTTGACCAGCGCATCGAGATCCCTCACTTTCTTTTCAAGAGTTACGATCCGGTCTTCGGGTACGCCCGTTCCTGAAATATCCATATTTGTAATCAGTGTCTCCTGACGATAAAGTTCACTCGCCGGGACTGTGATCCTTGTTGCTGACAGTGCATACAGAACACTACTGATGATCGCTGACATATTAAAGGAGTGAGTCGTCGCAGGGTCTCGGAACCCTGATTAGGGTAACCGGGTACCCCGCCAGAGGAATTCCCATTACACCACAGTTCCAAACCGCGTATCGAAACCCCAAATAATAACCGACGCACCAAAAAGCGGTGCAAGCCCGGACAGGCGGTATCCAGAACAGGTTCTACTTCACGGGTAATTTGTACGATACTGACAGAAATCATTCCTGTTTATTATCATTCCCAGACCACCTGTATCCATGAAACCGACATTACCTCTCGTGTCGCTCCTGGCAATCCTGGCACTGCTGCTCATTGCTGCCGGGTGCACCCAGCAGTCACCCGCACCGGTCCCGGTTGTGTATATTGTGTACGGGTCCGAGAAGGGCGACCTCTCGTATACTGACGCTGCGTCGCAGGGTCTCGCTAACGCACAGCGGGATATGCCGGTTGCAATCAAAGAGTTCTTCCCCCGCGATTATGAGACGCTCCCGGAGATTCTCAATCACACCAGTGCAGCGGAAAAGCCCTGCCTTATTATCACGGTCGGTTTCCAGTACGCCAACTTCACCAGACAACTCGCACAGCAGCATAAGGATATCCGGTTCCTTGCCATTGACCAGGCCGGCATCGGGTCGGAGAACCTCAGGGCGTACGAGATCTCGTCGTATGGCGACAGTTACCTGGCCGGCGTTCTGGCAGCTTCGGCAACAAAGAGCGGGCATGTCGGGACCATCCTGGGGATGCAGTCAGATGTGCTTGAGGCATTCAGACAAGGGTACAGTGACGGTGCCCGGGCCGTCAACGCATCGATCATCGTTGATCATGCCTGGGTCCACCAGTACTCCGTGGACGGGTTCACTGACGCGAATGAGGCCGAGCGGATTGCAGAGAACATGTACTCCAATGGCACAGATGTGATCTACACGTGTGCCGGCTACTCCAACATGGGCGCGTTCCGAGCGGCCAATTCGACAACCGGCCGGTTTATTATCGGTACGGACACTGACCAGTCACCACTAGGACCGGAATTCGTGCTGGCCTCTGCGGTGAAACGCGTTGATCGCATCGTGTATGCGAGCGTTGCGGGGGTGCTCAACGGTACCTTCACCGGGGGAGATCATCGTGCCGGACTTAAAGAGGGGGCTACGGGTATCGTCTACAATCCGAAGTTCGCGCCCTTTAACGCGAGCGTGACTGCATGGGAACCACAGGCACTTGCGGGGGAGGAGAAGTACCTGGCATAACCCAGGGAAAACGTGAATGTGAGGAGAGATGCACGAGTCGATCACTCAGGGGAGAGAATATTTTTATTGCTCACACGTGCAAGCATGGATATAAAAAAGAGGATTGAATTCTTTGAAGAAAATACCTGCAATATTGATCGTTCTTCTCTGCCTTTCCATCATGGCGCTGCCGGTGCTTGCAGCAAAGGAAGGGGTGGGGGCACCGGGGGATGGCTCGGCCGGAACTGCCGGAGATAACAGCCTCTCTCATGAGGAGAGGAGTGTCTCCGTAGGATCTGAAGACAATAGCACCGCCGCCACGCAACCCCAAAAGATCGCCGGGACCGCTCAACGCGATGCACGGGACACGAACAAGACCAAACCATCAGACTCGCCACGTAATATTTCCCAGATCCCAGAACTGAAGAACCAGAGTGACAAGGATCTTGCAGCCATTCCGCGGAATGCCAGCGCGGTCCCGAAGGGATGGGAGAAGAACCCGAATACCGTTCGTGATGCAGTCCATGCACTGCTCGCCATGGAAAACCGTACCGGTGGCATCGGGCCGCAGGTCTCGGCACTCGCTCGCGAGTTCAACAACTCCGCCAATGCCAGCGATAAGTATGAGGCCCGGATCAGGAACCGCGATGCCGTCACCCTGTTCTTCTTTGGCGGTGACCGGCAGGCTGCAACAGAACTGTCAAACCTGACCCTACAGAACCAGGTTCACATCAGCGAGATCGAAAATCTGATGAACACGACAACCTTGGATACAGAGACCCGCGCTGAGATGGACCAGCAGATCCAGATCCTCAGACAACAGATGGAAGAGAGGCAGCAGCTCATTACCCAGGTGCAAAAGAATCGCGGGATCTTTGGCTGGATCGGCTGAAATCCAAAACGCCTGATCCACACATTCTCCCCTTTTTTATGGATCACACCCCAGAACATAAAAAATCGTTGGAAATTCCCGTGAAACCGGCAGTTGTCCGTGCTTACAAAGTCCGTATCTGGATGTGCAAAAAATCCCCCATGAATCTGATAGATTGACGGATTGACGAACGGGACGGGGATCGCAAGATCATTTTTTGGAAAACCATTCAATACCATTGATATATATTTACATTCGATCAACTACGGATTACTACTACAGGTCTTCCATGTACCGTATCCTTTATGTCGACGACGAAAACTATCTTCTGGATCTCTCCAAAAACATTCTTGAAGCAAAGGGAGAATTTGTTGTCGATACGCTCACGTCTGCCAGCGAGGCCCTCAAACAGCACAATCTCCAACAGTACGATGCCATCATCTCCGATTACCAGATGCCGGAGATGGACGGGATCGCATTTTTAAGGGCAGTGCGCGAGCGATGCCATACCATCCCGTTCATCCTCTTTACCGGTCGGGGTCGCGAGGAGATCGTGATCGAGGCGATCAACAACGGGGCTGACTACTATATTCAGAAAGGTGGGGAGCCCAAGGCACAGTATGCCGAACTGATCCACCATCTCAAAAAGGCCATCGAACGACGGCAGGATCAGGATGCTATAAAGGATTCCGAGCAGCGCCTTACGGACATCATCAATTTCCTGCCGGATGCCACATTTGCTATCGATCGATCCGGCCATGTGATTGTGTGGAATCGTGCCATTGAGGAGATAACCGGAATCCCGGCCGCGGAGATGGTAGGGAAGAGCGATTATGCGTACGCCATCCCATTTTATGGAGAACGGCGGCCGATGCTCATCGACCTGATCGATGAACCTGATGAGATCATCAGCCATCATTACACCCATATCATCCGCGACCGCGATCTCCTGATTGCCGAAACAACGCTATCATGCCCAAAGGGAAAGTTGGGAGTTCTCACGGGCACAGCGAGCCCGCTCTTCAACTGCCAGGGAGAGATCATCGGTGCGATCGAAGCGATCCGGGACATTACCGAACTGAAAAAATCAGAAGCTGAACTACAGGCAAGTGAAGAGAAGTACCGCATGGTTGTCGAGAACAGCCATGATGCCATCTACATCTACCGGGGTAACGACCTGTTGTTTGTCAATAAGGTGGCGTCTGAACTTACCGGTTACACGCATGACGATCTCCTGAAAAAAAACGTCTGGGATCTCATTCATCCGGAAGACCGCGACCATCTCCGCGAGTCCGCGAGCCGGAGACTGGGTGGTGAGACGCTCTCTTCGGTCTTCTCCGCCCGGATCCTGACCAAGGCCGGAGATATCCGGATCGGGAAATTTTTCGTGGATATCGTCTCCTATCTGGGACAACCGGCGATCCTCGGCATCCTCCGGGATGTGACGGACCAGGTCCGGGCGGAGGAGGAACTCAATGCAGCGAATGAACAACTTGTCGCTTCTTCTGAAGAACTCAAATCGCAATTCAACGAGCTTGCCGAGAGCGAGCAGCGAATCCGGGAGAGCGAGGCCAAGTACCGGATTCTTCTCGACGAATCAACAGATCCCATCTTCTCCTTTTTCCCGGACGGGACGTACCGGTATGTGAACCGGGCATTTGCCGAGGGCGTTGGAAAGACCGCAGATGAGATCACCGGCAAGAAGATCTGGGATGTGTTCAACAGGGACGAGGCCGAGAAACGGTTCTCGGTCCTGCGCACGGTCTTCTCCAGCGGTGAGGGAAAAGAGTTTGAAGTCCGGGTTCCCCGTCCCGATGGCGACCGGTATTACGTGACCACCGTGATCCCGGTGAAGGATGAGGCGGGATCGGTTGTCTCTGCCATCTGTTCATCCAAGGAGATCACTGCCCGCAAGAGCGCGGAAGAGGCACTCCGGCAGGCAAACCGGAAACTCAACCTCCTCTCCGGCATCACCCGGCACGATATCATCAACCAGCTCTCGGCCCTGGACGGATTTGTTGAACTGCTTCAGAGGAATACTTCCGATCCTGCTCTTGAACATTATTTCAGTAAGATCACAGAAGCGAGTGACCGGATCTCTGCCATGATCAGGTTCTCCGAAGAGTACGAGAAGATCGGCGTGCTGGCGCCCGCGTGGCAGGACTGCCGCATGATTGTGGATACACAGGCACAGAAAGCCCCCCTGGGCAGGGTCCGGATAATAAACGACCTTCCGCCAGGGTTTGCGATCTTTGCCGATCCGCTCATTGAACGGGTCATTTACAACCTGATGGATAATGCCGCCCGGTATGGCGGGAAGATATCAATGGTCAGATTCTTTTCCCGGGAATGTGACGGGAACCGGGTCATCATCTGCGAGGATGACGGAATTGGAATCCCAAACGAGAACAAAGATCATATCTTCAATGTGGGATTTGGCGAAAATACGGGGCTTGGTCTATCCCTGTCGCGGGAGATCCTTGATATCACCGGTATCGCCATCCATGAGAACGGCCAGCCGGGGAGTGGTGCACGGTTTGAGATCACGGTTCCGAAAGATGCATACCGGTTTTCGGATTGCAGCAACCAGTAACGGGATTATAATGTTTTGCCGCAGCATTGTCTCTCAAATATTTCAGAACATGTGTCCATAGACTACAAAGGATCACAGTTCCCTGTGACACCGTCTGCCACTGCCACACCAACGCCCCGGGCTGCGGCAGGATGGGCTGTGGTACTTGCTGCAATCGGGACTGCCGTGGTGCTTGTGAAACGACCTTGATGGGGATCAATTCCCCACATCCACACCGGCATTGTATTAAAAATCCAAAAAGAGAGAGAAATTCCTGATACCTTTTTCGGGGGCTTAATTTATCGCATTGGTCGGGGGATATGGCACCGCTACCGTTGTCATGTATGTGGTGAAGAAGTATGCGGCAACGAGGATCACGATGATGAGCGGGATGATCACCGCGATTGCAACCGCAAGGATTGCCTTACCGGTACTGAGGTCCTGGAGCTCGCGAATTCCCAGTATGCCAAGGGCCAGCGACCAGAGCGTGAAGATGATCCCGACAAAGGGGATCCAGCCGAGAAGCAGGCGGGGTGTGCTCCCGTAGATCACCGCGTTTACGGTCTGCATGATCCCGTTCTTTCCGCCAAGAAGATATACCCAGAGATGAAGCCATGCTGAGAAGACGACCGTGCAGATAAACCCGCCAACGAGCATCATGAAAAATACCAAGATCGGGAATGCATGTCCCAGGGGCAATCCGGCATACATCTGCATGGTCTCGATCCCGAGAGCTGCGATCAGTGCAGAGAGGACTGCATTGAGGAGGAGGAGTATGCCAAAATAGGTGAAGACCGCCTTCGGTTCATCAGTTTTGGACTGCTGAAATGTTTCAACAGGACTCAGGAGAAATCCTTTCACTTTGGTGACAATGGTGTCAAACATAAAATTCAATGGGTGTCATTCTCATATAAATGGAGCCTGTCCAACGGATCATCGGGGTTCCTGATAAATACCGGGTGAATTCCGGAAAGGGTATGAAGGATCCCCCGCTTCCGACAGGAGTCTCGCGATGGTTGAGAGAATGCCAAGCGGGAACACGTCAAGTGATGGCCAGGGGATCGGGGAAGTTATGGATAACTAGCCTTATAATGCTGGTTTTCCCATCTTTGTTACGCACAACTGAAACAGGCTGTTGTTCAGGAATACCCGGTCCATTCGGTGTAATGAGGTGATTTCCATAAACAAGAAAACTCTCGGGCTCATCGCTCTTGCCATCATTCTCATTGCTGCCGGAGCTTGGATCGGGTACACGATCATCCACGCGAATACGCCGGTCAAGATCGGTGTCCTCCTTGCCCTGACCGGGGATGTGGAGTTCAAGGAACCGCTCGAATGGGCAAAGGATACCATCAATAGCGAGGGTGGGATCGGCGGGCGGAAGGTTGAACTCGTATACAAGGACACCACGACCGGTAATATCACCCGGCAGGCACAGGAGTTCTTAAACGACGATTCCATCCGGATCGTGATCGGGCCCACGACCAGCGATGAGATGTACGCGCTTGCTCCTGCATTCATCGCGAAAAAGAAGGTCCTGATAAGTCCCACGGCAACATCCGGCGATATCATACGGGCATTCGGCAAGAACGGGTATTATGTCTGGCGGACAACCCAGGGCGATGCAGCCCAGGTGAAGGTCATCCTCACGATCCTGAAAGGGAAGGGAGCGACAAAAGTTGCCCTGCTCGCGGAGAACAGCACGTACGGGCAGACGTTCTATGACTGGACCGGGTTCTTCGCAACCGAATACGGCATTGATGTCCCCTTCATCCGGCAGTTCGACGCGGGATCGGACCGGATCAATGCTGATGTTGAGGAAGCCCTGAAGACGGAACCGGATTATATTGTTGCAGCTGCCGGGCCTGAAGATGCTGCATCGATCAAGCGGGCGATCGACCGTTCCGGAAGTCAGACAAAACTCTTCCTCACCGATGCGGCAGCCACGCCGGTTCTGATACGTTCACTCGGTGCTGCCGCGGAGGGGCTCGAGGGAACCAACCCCACGGCCGATCCGGCAAGTGGGTTCATTGAGGCGTACGAGAAAAAGTTCGAGAAACGCCCGGCAGATTTTGCGGCGCCTGCCTATGATGCCCTCATGATCGCTGTGTTTACCGAAGCCCGCCAGGAGCGAGCCCCATTCGAACCGCTGGGGGAGTCGGTCCGGCAGGTGGTGATCGGTGAAGCTACGGTCACTGGCTGGAATGCATCGGGAATCCGCACGGCGATTGATGATACCCTGCATGGATCCATGCCCTGGATCACCGGCGCAAGCGGCGGCCTGGAGTACGACGAACTGCTGGGCGTAGATCTGATCGCCTCATATTACGCTGACTGGCTGGTGGACAACGGCACGTTCCGGACCGTCAGTGTCATCAATTCCCTGAACGCCACCGTCACGGAGAAGACGGGCCGCCAGTCGGTCGGGCTGTCCCGGGCCTCGACCGGACACATGTCCTCTTCGTCAGCGCTCTCAGGAACCTATAGCGATTCCGATGAGAGAACCGGTTTAAAGGCAGTGATCGTCGGTCCCTCGAGGGGATGGAAAAATTACCGACACCAGTCTGATGCCCTGTCTGTTTATACCCTGCTCCGCCAGAACGGGGTTTCAGACAACGACATCATCCTCATGGTATACGACGATGTCCCCACGGTCCCCGAAAATCCCCTCAGGGGGGACATTCACAATGTCCCCAAAGGACAGAATATCCGGTCCGGGGCGCTGGTGGATTACTCCGGCGCAAACGTGACCGCGGCAACGTTCAAAAACATAATGACCGGGACACAGACATCATCTACCCCTGTTGTTCTCGCGAGTAATGCCAGCACGGATTTGTTCGTGTACATTGCGAGCCATGGTGCACCGGGCGAGATTGTATTCGGGACCGGTAATTCGGTGCTGACCACGGAAGAGTTTACCTCACTCACGGATTCGATGGAGCAGAACCGCCAGTACCGGCAGATGGCCTTCTTCGTGGATACCTGTTTTGGGGAGAGCGTTGCCACGAATGTTACGGCACCGGGTATCCTGTACCTGACCGGGGCAGCCAGAAACGAGCCATCCCTCGGGGCGGTCTACGATATGGAGATCAAGCAGTGGCTCTCGGACGAGTTCACTTCGGGCGTTATCAGCACGCTCAAGGCAAACGGCAATATCACGTTCCGGGATCTTTATCCTGCCACTTATGCGAGAGTGACCGGCTCGCATGTACGGATGATCAGTACAGGAAATTTCGACCAGGACGTACCGGTACTGGATTACCTCAGGCCGTGAGCGGTCGAGGAGCAACCGGTTCATCCGGATTTATTCTATCCCTTTGAATCGATACGCACCCTTTGGTACATGGATCTCGAACCGTGCACCAGAACCCGGCACGCTGGTTTCTGTGATTGTTATGTCGGTAATCTGCAGGATCTCACGGGAGAGATATAACCCAAAACCGGTATGTTTCCCATATCCCCGTTCGAACAACCGTTTTTTATCCGGTTCTGAAATCCCCACCCCGTCATCCTCACAGACAATCACAAGCCCGCTCCCGGGCTCGCGGGTGGAGATACGGATGGTTGTAAGCCGTTCCCCGCCATACACGAGCGCATTTTCGATCAGGTTGTAAAAGACTTTGTCGAAAAGCGGATCTGCATACACTTCCAGATCCGGCCGGTCGGTGAATACGGCTACGTTTCCCAGGTGCAGCGTTCCTTTTGCATGGATGATACTCAAGCTGACACTCTGCCATGCCGGGGCTTTCACCCCGATATCCTGGTATTCCCGCGTGAAGAGGATCTGGTGTTCGATTGTTTCCACGTTCTTCCGTTCCCGGGCAATATACATCCGCAGGGTATCGGGATCGTTAATCGAGTCTTCAGAGAGTTCAAGATACCCCTGGAGTACCGTGAGCTGGTTTAAGATATCATGCCGGGTGATGGAACTGAGCAGGTTGAGTTTTGTATTTGCCTGGAGATATGCCTCTTGTGCCTGTCGGAGTTCGGCAGTCCGTTCCTCAACCCGTTTCTCCAGTTCGGTATTGAGCCGGAAAAGTTCCTCTTCTGCGATTTTCCGCTCGGTGATATCCCAGAATATTCCCTGAATGCCAGTGATGGTCCCGTCGATATCCTTTACCGGCGTCTTGATGGTATTGACCCAGCGCACATTCCCGTTTTGCAGGTACTGCTCGACATACTCTTCGGCCTGTCCCGTTGTCATCACCCTTTTATCGTCAAGTCGGTATTTTTCTGCAAGTTCACGGGGATAGAGATCAAGATCGGTCTTTCCAATCAGCTCCTCGGGCCGCAGGTTCAGGGTAGCTGCAAAGTTCTTGTTGCAGGAAACGAATACGGAATCAAGATCCTTCCGGAAGATATTCTGCGGGATATTTTCAAGAAGGGTCCGGTATTTGTGTTCTGATTTCTGCAGGGCGTCCTCTTTTTGTGTTAGTTCGCGGAGATTCTGCTCTAATCCTTCCAGGGTCTGTCGCAGTTTTTTCGTCATCTGGTTGAAGGCACGGGCAAGGTGACCGACTTCATCTTCCGTTAGGACCGGAGCTTCCCGGTTCAGGTCTCCTGCCGTGACCCGGGCGGCGGTGTCTGCAATTTCAAGAATGGGCCGGGTGATCTGGCGGGCCAGCAGGAACATCCCGACTGCAAGGATTACAGACAGAAGTATCCCGATATAAAAAATTGTCAGGGCAAGGTCCCGTGCCGGGGCAAATGCTTCTTCCTGGCTCATCTCCGCGATCAGGGCCAGGTTCTGATTCTCCACCCAGCGGTACACCCCAACCACAGGAACTCCTTCATAATTCAGGTAAACGGCGGAGCCATCGTTACCCAGGAGTGCGGAATTGATCCCTTCAGACCGGACGAATCGCGAAGAGGTCCCGTTGTTCATAAGAGGGGTTTCCGAGACAATCCGGTTGGACCGGTCAACCAGATAGGTCTCGCCACTGGTGCCGAGGCCGGTACGTTCGAGAATAATACGATTGATATGAGTAAAGGAAAGACGGGAGGCCAACACACCGATGCGTTTTCCCTTCATATCGAATAACGGGGTCGCGACAATGATGACCGGTTTTTCGTCAGGTGTAGAAGAATATACGGTTGTTGAAACCGTTTTGGATCGGCCCTCCAAGAAATACGGATCCTTATCCACCGACAGGCCTTCATGAGTTCTGTCACTGGAGACAGTTATCGTACCATTTAGATCAATGATGAAGAGTTCATCTGTATATATGGTCCTGGAAACCACCTGGGGCAAAAAACCGGATAACTCGGCATACGACTGTTCCCGCTCCGGTGAAGCGCCGGGCGATACAAACAGGAGGGCAGACTGCTTCCGGATGCCAGGGATCCCTGCTATCATGACCACGTTCTGCGTCTGGTCATCAACCCAGTTATTCAGCACGCCTTCTTTTAAGATAACTACCGCATCGAGCCGTTCATCTACCGACCGGGTAAGGGACTGGGTGGCCTGAAAGTAGACGATAATTCCTACAAGACTTACAATTACGAGCGAGAAGATGAGGAACGAGCAGATCAGCCGGGCTGTCAGATTCCGGCGCCAGAACCAGGTACTCTTCATGGTCACTTCCTACTCGTGAATCTGCCCGAGGGCACTGGTATTGAACCGGGCGGTTTCCGAAACAAGATCCCGCCCGTAGTATTGTTGCGAGAACCGGAGCAGTGTGCCATCCCGGTTCATCTCCCGGATAATCCCGGTCACATTGCTGACAAACGAGGCCGGGTCCCTGCCGCTCTTTTTGTCTACGGCTGCTGCATCATAATCATAAAATACGGGTTTTCCCAGTTGCCGTATGGACCTGCCATTTTTCATCGAGTCCTCACCCAAGGGCTGGTTTGTGAGAACGCCATCCAGTTTCACGCCATCACCGAGTGCGAGGTCTGACAGGGCAACAGCCTCATTCTCATAGGCAACAACCGTGGCATTTTGTATCGCAAAATCAATTTTCTGGCCTGGCAGATCAAGCGTGCCTTCCAAGTACCGCTCAAGAATGCAGCCGGCACACACGCCGATCTTCTTTCCAGAGAGATCTCCGGGCTTCGCATAGGCCGTGTTGTTTTTGTTCACGAACAGGCTTACCGGGCCAGCATAATACGGCTGCGTGAAGTACATCACTTCCATGCGTTCCGGCGTGATGGCCAGCGACCCGATATGGATGTCCCACCGGTCGGACCAGCTGCCACTGATGATCTCAGTTCTTGTGGGCGAGACAAAGCAGGGTTCGACACCGAGCCTCCTCGCGATCTCCACCGCGACTGCGATATTATAGCCGGTGAATTCATCTGCGGTATATTCGTTCCGGGCACATATCGTGCCTGAAGAACGTTTGGCACCGGGTATTAATTCTGAATTGGGGGGATACGCTGCGTCTGTAGCAATCACAAGTTTCCCACGGGTAAGTATTTCGGCCAGCTTGTCATCCGGTGTTACCGGTGATGTGTTTGCCTGCAGGGGCAGAATAAAGGAACCAACCACTATAATGCACAGAAACAAGGCAATGACAATTCCTGCAAGAACGATGCGCTGGGAAGACATGATAATTCCATGATTTTTTCTTACCCGGCACCAATTCTGTACGTTAATTTAACCGGGATCTATTCAACCACACCTTTGACTGATTTATATTTTATTATTGCCATTTATGATTCGGGCGGGTTGTTGTGAGACCGTTTTCCATGGCTCAACTCCCAAAGACGTAATAGGAACGGACCCGGGATTTTCCCGGGTCATGAGGGGTGCGGCACTTCGACCCATCCGCAGGATACACACACGCGGGGCCATGCTCGGGGAACTAAAATCCGACAGTCGCTTCAGAAAATTTTAATTGTTTTGAATTTTTTTTTTAAATTCCGGAAATTTTTGTTGGATAACTCACATTTTTAATGTGTGAAAGATAAAGTGCGTTCCATGCAGGATCCGGCCTTGCCTCACAAGCTCACGCGTCCCTGTCCCATATGCAAGGGCCCCGTCGTAGTTGGGGATAAATTCTGTGAGACGTGCGGAGTGCGGATCTCTCCTCTGCAAACCTGCAGCAAATGCGGTACCAGGTTCATTGCTCCGGAAAAGTTTTGCGATCTGTGCGGGGCACCGCTTGTCCTAGAAGTGGAACCGAATGATTCACCGGAACTCGATGAGGATGCAAAGAACGTGTCCGTTGAAGAACAGATACCAGAACGGGATGATGAGGAACTTCCGGAACCAGATACCGATGAAGTACCGGAAAACCGGGATGAAGAGAAGATCATACCAACTGGGGCTAGGTCTCCGCGCCACGATACTAAGGAGATCCAGGAACCGGATACTGAAGAATTACTGGAGAAATACGGAAAGGAATATGATCCGGATGAGACACTGGAATCCTCCCGTAAGCCAAAACCCCGGTCTCCGGTAAAACAAGAGGCAAAAAAACCGGCCCCGGGTTTTACCCAACGAACGCGGGGGTCACCGGAGACCATCGATGACGCGCTGTTCCTGTCTCCGGAGAAGCCGAAGACACCGGCTAAACCACAGGTAAACAGGGCCGCAATTATTCTCGGATGCATGGTGCTGATTGCCGTTATTGCAGCCGTGTATTTTATCGGGCTGCCGATGATCAGCGCGAACAGCGGAACTGGCACGGTCAGCAATCCGTCCGTGGCGGGGATCACGTCCCTGCCGAATACAACGATTGCCGGGACAATTTCACCAACACGAACCGTAACACCCATAATGGCATCCAAAGCACTCATCCCCCAGCCAACGCAGACGATCCCCTCGGGCCAGAAACTTTACTTCCAGGTCCAGAAGAGCCCGATCACTACAAGGATCGTGATCACGTTTGCCGGAAGTGCGGGGCATAACAGCATTAAAAGTGCGGATGTCAAGGTCACCCATCCGGATGGATCCGTGTCAACAGGAATTCTCCAGCCATTAAAGGGCATATCTGAGATCATTCTTGATGGATCGAAAGGGACAGACCGTGTGGAGATCATTGCACTGATGTCCGAAGGTGGATCCTACCGAGTCTATGATGAACTGGTCTCCAGTATGACGTAAGAGGTTCCCTGAAAGAATGACCGGAGACGCCGCTACCACCGGCATATCTTTTTTAAGGAAATTCAAAACAGACCCGATACAGGGATATTTTAAGAAGGAAAAACGCCAAATATAATCAGCCAAAAGGCGTTGCGAGGTGATTTATGCCAACGAGTAAGAAACAGATGACGAAACTGAACCAAGCGAAGAAAGTCAAGGCAGAAGAGCTCTCGAAGCAAGCGGCGTCGGGTAGCGAAAGCGCCAAGAAGAAGCTCAAGAAACTTGAGAAAAAACTCAAGTGATCTTCCTGAAATTTCCAGTTATTTTTATTTTCCTTTTAATGGCTACAGTAAACGGATAGAGCTATGCCAGATACTCCATTGCACTGAATGGAGATCCCCGCCTAAATAATTGACAAGGTTTTATTACCGGAACCAATTCCCCGTTGAGAACACGGTATGACCCGGCCATGTGGATCATCCCGCTGCTCTCAACACCAACGAACTTTACCAGGTCGGGAGTTCTTGCTGAAGAGGGAATTTATAAGCAGTTGATCAAATTTTCATCTATGAAGATCAATTTAAGGGAACGAAGATACCAGAGGAGATTTAATGGCAGGGCGGGTGGAGTATCTTGAGGGATTGCGCGGCATAGCTGCGTTCACGGTGTTCCTCGGTCATTTTTTCCCGCTGTATATCCGTATTGCACTCTTAATGAGTTTTGCCTATATCCTTCGGGATTTTAGTGTCTGCATCTTTTTTGTCTTGAGTGGATATGTCCTGACGTTTGCCTTCTTCTCTACCGCAAACCAGGAGACACTCGTTTCCGGTGCAGTTCGTCGTTATATCCGGTTACTAGTTCCGATCCTCTTCCTTTTAGTGGTAACGTATGTGCTTATTTATCCGGGACTTGGTAATCTCTTTGATTTGTCTGCCCTGTACGCGATGATCTCACAGGGATTATGGGGGGTTTTTCTGCAAGGGCAATCCGCATATCTTCCCAATGTCAAGGATTACACTGGCGCATTATGGACCATTACCATTGAATTTATCGGGAGTTTTATCGTTTTTTCATTTGCCGCGTTATTTGGCCAGCTTCGCAACCGCTGGGTATTTTATCTCGTGGCACTTTTCCTGTTCCTGAATACATATTACCTTGCATTTATTCTGGGGATGATTCTTGCAGACCTGTCCACGAACAAATCCGGACAGATAATCAGAATAAAAAACCCATTGATCCTGATAGCAGCATTTGCGATTGTGGCAATCCTTGGCATATATCCGCTGGATCTAACGGGAACAGAAATTTCATCTGGTATATCTGCTCTGACAACCGTTGTGACAACAACAGGTCCATTCATAGATACACTTCTGTTCCAGTATGGGGGGAACATATCTGTTGAGAATTTTATCCATATTGTGGCGGCATTTCTCCTGCTGATGCTTATCTTGAATTCTGATTGGCTTAAGGCCGTGTTATCCCACCAAATTCCGGTATTTCTTGGAAAAATATCGTTCTCACTCTACCTTATTCATATGATTGTAATCTTCAAATTTTCAGCATTCATTATGACCGCATTGTTCGACGGGCCGGTGACTGTCATAAATGGTACAATAACCCTAATTGTAACAATCCCCGTTCTCCTCGGGGTGTCTTATCTGATGTACAGGTACGTTGATCAGCCCGGCATTATCCTGGCTAAAAGAATATATGATCGCTTTTTCAACAAAAGATCGTCCGTGTAATCCCAGTGTCGATGTCGAAAAATTACCGGATCTTTGTTCCCGGCTCCACCGGCTGTTGCGGAGTCAGCAGAGATGCCGAATCCCCAGCAGCGAGGATCATCCCGTTGCTCTCGACCCCGAAGATCTTTGCCGGCGCAAGGTTGGTCAGCACAACGACAGACCTCCCGACCAGCGTCTCGGGCTTGTGGAACTGCGCAATACCGCTCACGATCTGGCGTGTCTCGCCGCCGATGTCCACCTGCAGCCTCAGGAGCTTGCTTGATTTCGGGATTGCCTCGGCTGCAAGGATCGTCCCGGTCTTCATCTCAACTTTTGCGAAATCTTCGATTGTGATCTGCGG
This sequence comes from uncultured Methanoregula sp., assembly GCA_964592875.1. GTDB lineage: Archaea > Halobacteriota > Methanomicrobia > Methanomicrobiales > Methanospirillaceae > Methanoregula. The sequence goes on along the minus strand of CAZQGG010000001.1, from coordinate 472,592 downwards.
AGTCTTTTCCATCTTTCTGTTCGCCTCCCTGACTCGTTTCTGGAGCAGGGCATCGAGTTCCTTGATCTGGTCCTCTTCCATCTTGGTAAAGAGCGGGACCGGCGGCTGGAGCGCCCGTTCCTCTGCTGGCTCGAGTGCATCGCTGATCGGGTGCTTTGCCACGGGGCTCGTGTACCCGAGCTGTGTCCAGCACTTTGCGGCAGTCTCCGGCATCACCGGCTCGATTAAGAGCGCAAGGGCCTTGACCACCTGGATTGCGTTCCGGATCACCTGTGCCGCGGCATCGCGGTCGGTCTTGATCAGTTTCCACGGGGCGTTCGTCTGGATGTAGGTGTTGCCGAATGCCGCCAGCGCCATGATCGAGTCCACGGCGCCCTTGAACTCGTAGTCCTGCATGTACTGGTTGACGGTGGCAAGACTCTTCTCGATCTCGGCCGTGATGGCGGGATCGACGGTTCCTTTCGGGACACCGCCAAACTCCTTCTGCGCAAAGAAGAGCGTGCGGTACACGAAGTTGCCCAGGATGTTGACCACTTCGTTGTTGATCCGTTCGCCGAACATGCTCCACGAGAAGTTCAGTTCCTTGGTGTGGCTCGTGTACGCGAGCAGGTAATACCGCAGGTAGTCGGCGGGGAGTCCCTTGTCCAGGTAATCGTCATTGGTCCAGACCACGTACCCCCGGGACTTCGAGAATTTGTGATCATCGACTTTGAGCATCCCGCTCGCGATGATCGCGTGCGGGGCGGAGTACCCGGCACCCTTGAGTAACGCGGGCCAGAAGATCGCGTGGTGGTAGATAATGTCGCCGCCAATGAAGTGCGTGACCCGGTTCTCGCCGCACCAGTAGCGCTTCCAGTCCTTGCCGTTCGTCTTTGCCCACTCTTCCGTGAACCCGATGTACCCGATCGGGGCATCGACCCAGACATAGACCACGAGATCATTACGGCCCGGGAATTTTGTTCCCCATTCGAGCGTGCGGGTGATGCACCAGTCATGGAGTTCATCCTTGATCCAGCCGATGGCATAGTTCTTCGCGTTGCTGGTGCCGCGGACCGTGTCCAGGAACGGCAGGAGAAAGTCCTTGAACTCCGAGAGTTTGAAGAAGTAGTGTTCCTGGTCGCGGAACTCTGCTTTCGTGCCACAGACCTTGCAGACCGGGTCCTTGATCTCGCCCGGCTCCAGGTGCTTGCCGCAGCCCTGGTCGCACTCATCGCCCCGGGCCGGTTTGCCGCAGTGGGGACAGGTGCCTTCCACATACCGGTCGGGAAGGAATCGTTTGCATTTCGTGCAGTAGGCCTGGTGAACGGTCTGCTTATAGATGTAGCCGTTCTTCTCCAGGCTGCTTACGATTGCCTGCGTGCGGTGCTGGGTGGCCGGGTCGTCCGTCATGCCGAAGCGGTCGAAGATGACACCCATCCGTTTGAATGTCTCATCGAAGTGCCTGTGGTAGCGTTCCGAGAGCGCACGCGGGGAGATCCCCTGCTCTTCAGCCGAGACAACGATCGGTGTGCCGTGGTTGTCCGAACCGCAGACGAAGAGCACTTCTTCGCCTGCCCGCCGCATGTAGCGGACGTACATGTCGGCAGGGACGTACGTTCGCAGATGACCTAAGTGACAGGGGCCGTTTGTGTACGGCAGCCCGCAGGTGACGAGCAGCGGTTTTTCGTTCATCAGTACTTTTTAGATGCTTATGAGTAATAAGATCTCTATCATGGGCAAACGGCTGAAACTCGCAACAAGGGCGCTGGGAGCGGAGCCGAAAAAGCCGGACGTGACTGCACTCGCCGGCTGGATCGCGGAGCACCGGGGCAGGATGGCGGATATCACCACCTACCTGCTGGAACGGTCGATGGCTCCGCAGATCGAAGCCGGGATCGGGATGCCATGTGCGGGCGGGAAATTTTATGCGGACCGGCTGCTGGACTCCATTGACGGGATCGCGGACCGGAAGGCGATTTGCGACCTGCATGCCGATACTCCGGCCATCATCGAAGATGCGGCGGGAATTGTGGTGCAGAAACGCAAGTCGTGGTGTGCTGTGCCAGCCCCCCACGTTCTCTCGATTAAGGATGCGTATTACAGCGACGCGGACGAATGGTCGGATGCGATCTGCGGGATCTACAAGACGATCCTGCGAGCGATGCGGGATATGGGTGTTTTTGGGCATGTCCTGATCTGCGATGCGGCGGATGAATCCGAATGTGCTGCTCTTGCCCGGCAGAATGTCTTCTTCTTCCAGCCGGAGCCGGACCGGGTGGGCCTTGAGATATTACTCGAACACCAGCACCAGGTTGCGGTAGGGAAGAATGAACTCCCGGCCCTTATCGATCTCATGAACGAGTACACGGTCCGGCATCTCATTCTCGTTGACCCGGACCAGCCCGCGATCGATCTCGCCCGTTCACATCTTGACCCGGACCAGATCTCGGTCGGGGGATACTGCACGGACGGCTGCGAACAATACTGGAAGGATCTCGTGGCGCACGCGGAATGCGAACGCTGACAGGGAGGCCCCTTTTTTAAAATAAAAAAGTACGGGAATCAATTCCCGATATAATTATGGGACCGTGTGGCTGACCGCGGGGATGGTGATCTGGCCGTAGAACTGTTCCTGGTACCCGTCAGGGAAGGTGACCGTGGTCACTCCTTTTGAGAAGTCCAGTGAGACCAGCGGGGCAAACCAGTAACTCTTCAGTGCGGTTCTCGCCCGTTCGAACGAGAGGACGGGGGTGGTATAGGTGATGCCGTCATCGCCGTTTTTTACGGAGGTATAGAACGGGACGTTGATACGGGCGGAGTTGGGACTCACGCTCTCGACCGTGACCTGTGCCGAGGCTTTTGTGTTGAATGCGGACTGGAGTTGTCGTGACGGGTCGGCAAGCTGGAAGTAGACGGCACTCTGCTCGATAAACGAGAGATCGTACTGGGCATCAATGGTGGCGTCGCCATTCTGTCCCACCGCGACATCGAGGGATTTCATGGTGAATGCGCTGACCGGCATCACCAGGCAGGCCAGAATAAAAAACCCGGCAATTACGAAGATACTGTATTTCATGGTAATGGGTAATTGGCAGATGGGGATGATAAAATCAGTGGATGCCTCTGGTGTAATTATTCCCCGGGTTATGTAATTAAAAAAGAAAACGATCAGGCTCTCCTGATCCGGACGATCAGGCAGGCGCCGAGAATCCCGAGCACGATCATGGAGACGGGTACGGGTGACTGCGTGGTCGGGACCGGGGTTGGCTGCTCCGCGGTCATCGTAACATAGATGTCCACGGTCTCGCCCTCGGCCGGCTGGCGGGGCACGGTACCGGTTGCGGTTGTATACCCGGCCTTCGTGACCGTGAATTCTGAGAACGGGGTCCCGGTGGTTGCGACCGGCACGGTCAGGAGGCCGTCGGATTTGGTCACTCCCGCCATGAACGAACCGATGGTCACGGTTGCGCCGTCAACATTGGTGTGGAATGTGAGGTAACCCTTACCGCTGCCAAGGGGCTGGACGATGGTGGTTGGGATCGTGGTCGGCGCAATGGTACTGGATGGGTTGAGCGTGACCGCGAATGTCTTGGTCTTGTCCTGCGCCGGGAGCGTGGGCATCGTGCCGGTTGCGGTGACATACCCGCTCTTCTCCACGCGATAGGTCTTGTAGGGTGTTCCGGTGAGATAGACCGGGACCGTGAGTGAACCGCTGGAAATTGTTCCCAGGTAATTCGAGTCGAAGTATACCGACGCGCCGTTCACGTTACAGGTAACCTGGTAAAACCCAGTGGCACCCCCAATGAGCGTGGGTGAAGTGGTCGGCACAGTGGTTGCAACCGGGTTGAGGGTGGCGTACAGCGAGAGGGTCTCATCCTCGGTGGGCATGGTGGAGACAGTCCCGTAGTAGGTATCGTACCCGCTCTTGCTTACGGTATAGGATGTGTAGGGGCTTCCGGTGGTGGAGACTTCCTGCGAATAGACCCCTCCCGAGATCTTTCCCTTGGTCAGGCCATCAAATGCAACGATGGCGCCATTTACATTGCAGTACACATTGATCCAGCCCTTGCCGCTGCCGACAGGCTTGGGCGAGAGCGTGACCGTGATCTCAAGGTTTGCGTCGCCGCCCGGAACATAATTAATCTCTCCCGTGGCATCGTAATACCCATCTTTTGTGATCCTGTACGAACTGGCAGAAGTCCCGTCTGCAATGTCCAGTGACCCGCCCGAGATGGTACCTTTGTAGGTGTCATCGAGATAGACCGATGCCCCATCGGTGTTGCAGTTGATCGTCAGCCATCCCAATCCCCCGGCTGGTGCGGAGGCCGAAACCGGTCCAGCACCCAGACAGAGCATCACAAGGAGAAGTCCGAGAATGAAATATTTCGTCATGTGATCCTCACAGGGTTTCCCTCCCTCGGATATAATGTTTGGGCTTTTGGAAGAAAAAGAGTGAAAAAGCGGAAAAGGTGTCAGTGGCTCTCGGCCACCTTCACCAGTTCATCGAAGTGCCGGCTCTTCTTGAAGAGCCACCACGTGAACCGCTCCACAACCGAGAATTTGAACGATCCCCCGGCCGCATTCGGGTGGCCGCCGCCGCCAAACTCCCGGGCAATGAGATGGCTGATGGGTGGGACCGAGCGGATGGAGAACTTGCCGTCCTTTCCGATGATCACCTCGATCTCGGTCTTCTTCTCATCGCGGATGAAGTGCGCAGTCTCGCTCGGGTAGCCGTACATCGGGGCAAAGGCGATCCGGTATTTTGTGCCGGTGAACGTAGCGTGGGCGAGACTCCGGTGCATCATCGCCTGCATCTCGGATCGGATCTTCCGGTCCTCCTCTGCAATATGATCGTCCGTGAAGATACCCTTGATCAGGCAGTCCCGGACATGGTCCCGGTTCTCCTTTCTCTGGAGCACCTGGCCGAGCACCGCGGAACGCGGGTCGGCATGTTTCCAGAGATCGTAATCGCAGACCACGCGTGCCACTTCCGTTGCAACGGGATCGCCCGGCATCATGTCGCGGGCAACGATGCCGGTGCCGCAGGTGGCCGTATCGACGTTCAGGAGCGAGACGGCCTTTTCAACCGCTGTAATCTCCTCATCGCGCCAGCGGTGGTGGTCGCGCCATTCCACGACCCACCCGTTCTTCGTTGCCCTGGTGGCAATTGCGGCAGCATCCTTGCAGGCCCCGAGATCCGAGATCGAAAGGAGGTCGCCGCTACCCTCACAGGATGAAACAAGCGAAAAAAGCGAACCAAACCGGCCCACCGAGCTCCAGATGGTGAATACGCCCTCGGTGCCGTACTTCATCCGGTGTATGGCATCCGCCCCCACTGCATCGAGATCATTATGCGTGAGATGGACGACCTTTGCCGTGCGGCTTTTGACTGCGCGGGCGAGGCCTGATTCATCGCGGGTGTCCGGGGGAGGCATTGCATAATACTGTCATGCCGGCGTATAAAAATAAGCGGTTGGACCCTGGTAAATCCACTGCGGGCGACCCGATCATTTATTAGTATCAAGGAACAACATTTGTATCCCTGCCCTAGTAGCTCAGCCCGGGAGAGCGCCAGACTGAAGATCTGGTTGTCGCCTGTTCAAATCAGGCCTGGGGCACTGTTCTTTTTGTGATCTGTTCTGTATGACCCAAATCTCGCTCAATACGGGGGCATACGTCTCACGTAACATACATAATCCTGTCCCGCCAACGATATTCCTGAAACGTTCCTGCCGGGATCCCCGGCCCCGGAACAGCACCAGCCCCGTCACAATTCCTGTGGAGATGATCCGGTAATGGATTTTATGCTTGCTCTTGTCGGTATCGGTATCCTCTCGATCATTCTCCTGTACGTGGGAGCGCAGTACCGGCTGCCGAGTATTGTCAGTTTCCTCATCATCGGTATGTTTGCCGGACCCTATGGTCTTGCGATCATCACCGACCAGTCCATGATCGAGACGATGGGGGAGATCGGGATCATGCTCCTGCTCTTCACGATCGGCCTCGAGTTCTCGTTTGACAAGCTCCTCAAGTCGTGGCGCATTGTGATCATCGGCGGCCTTGCCCAGCTCTGTACCACGATCGTTGCCATCACATTTGCCGCATGGGTACTCGGGGTACCCCTTCAGGCCGCTATCGTATTCGGGTTCATCATCTCGCTCTCCAGCACAGCGATTGTGATGAAGATCCTGCAGGAGCGCCGCGAGGTAGACACCCTGCAGGGCCGGACCCTTTTTGGGATCCTGCTCTTCCAGGACCTCGCCATCATCCCGATGCTCCTGATCACACCGGTTTTCATGGGCACGGGTGGCACTGACCTGGGCGACCTTCCCGGTGAAATTGCCACAGTTGCCGCGATCCTCATTGTCATCATCATCCTCGCAAAGTGGGTAATCCCGAAGATGCTCTATAAGGTGGCCTCCCAGAAGAACCGGGAACTCTTCTTCATCACGGTTGCCGGCATCTGTGTAATTGTTGCGTGGCTGACGAACCAGGCCGGGCTCTCCTACACGCTCGGGGCGTTTCTTGCCGGCCTCATCATCGGGGAATCGGATTACAACATCGATGCGCTCAGCCACATCATCCCGTTCCGCGATATCTTTGCCGCGATCTTTTTCCTCTCGATAGGCATGCTTCTTGATACCAAGAGCATCTTTGCCGATACGTCGTTTATCACGCTCATTCTCATGCTCGTGGTTTTGATCATCGGCATCAAGATCCTGACCGGTATCTTTGCATCGTCAATCCTCGGGATGCCGGCCCGTGTCTCCATCATGACGGGTTTTGCGCTCTGCCAGGTGGGGGAATTCTCGTTCGTGCTCGCACAGACCGGTCTTGACTCAAATTTTATCCCGAACCGGATCTACCAGATCTTTCTTGCGGCAGCGATCGTCACGATGGCACTCACGCCATTTATGATGAACGTTGCACCCCGGGTCACCGAGTTCTGGTACCGGCACGCACCCAAACGGATCCCGCGGGATCCTGCAGGATGCCCGACCGGGGCCGCACCGGAACGATCAATGACCGATCACATCATCATCGCCGGCTACGGTATCACCGGAAAGAGCGTGGCCCGGGCCGCCGAGATCACCGGCATCCCCTACAGGGTCATCGAACTGAACCCGGATATCATCCGGCGGGAGAGATCCACCCGCCGCCCGTTCTTCCTCTTTGGGGATGCGGCCCAAGAAGAACTGCTGGAGCACGCCGGGATCCGCGATGCACGGGCTCTCGTTGTTGTCGTCTCCGACCAGGAAGTGGTGCCCCGTATCGTCCATACCGCACGGGAGCTGGCACCTGAGATCTATATCATCGCCCGGACCCAGCACATCCGTCATGCACAGTACCTGCTGGATCTCGGGGCTGATGAGGTTGTCTCGGAAGAGTACGAAGCGGCAAAGGAGATCTTCACACGGGCACTGAAGAAATACCGGCTGCCGGAGTCGGAGATCGCAAAGATTGTTAGTAAACTCCAGAACTGGGGCTATGCCAAGTTCATCAAGAACGGGAACAATACGCCCACGATGGGAATAGACACCGTCCTCCTGAACTTGCGCATCCATATGCTGAACGTTGAGTCGGGCTCTTTTGCTGACGGGAAGACGATTGCGGATCTGGATCTGAAAGCCCGGTACGGGGTCTCGGACTTTGGTCTTCGCCGCGAGAACAAGACGACCCCTCAGCCGGATCTTAGCACCTGTTTACAAGCCGGTGACGCGCTCATCATCTTCTCCACAGATCAGACGGCAAAAGATCTCGCATGTCTCTTCGCAAAACCCGAAATCATCTGATTTTTCCCGGGTTAAGTCGAAGAATGCTGATGCATTCTTCTCCTGCCTCGAGCCTGATGGCCCTCAGCATGTCGAAGACCTGATGTTCTTCGAAGCCTTTTTAGTCTTCTCATGCTTCAAGTCTGAAGACTCTGAAGCATTCTCCTGTTTCGGGCTTGATGCCCATCAGCATTCACCATCAAGCGCCTCTCTTCGAGAAACGCGGTCTCGCATAATCTATAATATCCGGTTCGTCCTTCATACTTTATCGGCTCAATAACCCGGAAGATACTCGTATGGACATACTCCTTGCCAGTGTAAGTATCCTAATACTCGCCGTTGTTCTCCTGTACGTTGGCCAGCGCCTGAAGCTCCCCAGTATTGTCACTTTCCTGATCATCGGTATCCTGGTCGGACCATACAGCTTTGGGATCATCACCAACCAGGACGCCATCGACACGTTCGGCAATATCGGGATCGTGCTCCTCCTCTTCACGATCGGTCTTGAGTTCTCGTTCCAGAAACTCCTGCGCTCGTGGCGGACGGTGATCATCGGGGGAACGGTCCAGGTCCTGGCCACGATCGTTGCCATCACCCTCATCACCGAGTTCTTCGGCATGCCCTTTAACGAGGCGCTGATCTTCGGGTTCATCGTCTCACTCTCCAGCACGGCGATCGTCATGAAGATCCTGCAGGAGAAGGGTGAGGTGGATACCCTCCAGGGGCGGACCCTATTAGGGATCCTCATCTTCCAGGACCTTGCCATCATCCCGATGATGCTCATCGCCCCCCTGCTTGTGGGGAGTGGCGGACTTGACCTGAACTCGCTTCCCTACCAGATCGGAAAAGTCGCCCTTATTCTCCTCGTCATCATTGTCATGGCCCGCTGGGTGATCCCGGCGTTCCTGTACAAAGTGGCCTGCGAGAAGAACCGCGAGCTCTTTCTCGTCACCCTTGCCGGCATTGTCGTGCTCATCGCATGGCTGACGAGCGAGGCGGGTCTTTCGTATACGCTCGGGGCATTCATTGCGGGGCTCATCATCGGGGAGTCGGATTACAACATCAACGCTCTCGGCCACATCATCCCGTTCCGGGATGTCTTTGCCGCGATCTTCTTCCTTTCGATCGGGATGCTTTTGAACACGCAGACGATCTTCTCCGATTTCTATTACGTGGCCATGATTGTCCTCATCATCATTCTCGTGAAGATCCTCACCGGGACTGCCGCCGCCGCAGTGCTCGGGATGCCGCTGCGGGTCAGTATCTTCTCGGGTCTTGCCCTCTGCCAGATAGGGGAGTTCTCGTTTGTTCTCGCAAAGACCGGGCTTGACTCCTCCCTCATACCAAACGCGGTATACCAGGTCTTCCTTGCCGGCGCGATCATCACGATGGCCCTGACACCGTTTGCCATGAATGCCTCGCCCAAAGTGGTGGACCTCATCTACCGGATCGTGCCGGCCCGCGTTTTGGGGAGCAAGGCGGAGCCCGCAGAAGAACCGGAGAAGTTACTCTCCGATCACATCATCATTGCCGGTTACGGCATCACCGGCAAGAGCGTGGCCCGGGCCGCCGCCATTGCCGGGATCCCCTCCATGGTGATCGAACTGAACCCGGAGATCATCCGGCAGGAGCGATCCACCTTCCGCCCCCATTTCCTGTTCGGGGATGCCGTGCAGGCAGAAGTGCTGGAACATGCCGGCATCCACCGGGCCCGGACGCTGGTCATCGTGGTCTCCGATGAATCATCCATACCCCGGATCATCACTACGGCACGCGAGCTTGCACCGGGCATCCATATCCTTGTACGGACCCGACACGTGCGGCAGGCCCGGGCCCTGCTGGACCTAGGTGCGGACGAGGTGATATCGGAAGAGTTCGAGGCATCGCTCGAGATCTTCTCCCGCGTACTCCGGAGATACGAACTTCCCGATGAGGAGATTGCGTACATTATAAAAAAGACCAAGCAGGTCGGTACTACCCTCTTTGCAAAGAGTACCCATGCCAATGGTGAAGCAGAACTGGAAGATCCCGCCATCATGTTCAATGACCGGCACGTGCACACCTTCATCATCGAACCCGGATCTGAGGCTGAAGGAAAGACCATCAGAGAACTGGATCTCTCCACCCGTTTTGGTATCTTTGAGTTCGGTCTTCGCAGCGGGGGAAAGACCAAGAGTAGGATCGAAGACTCCCGGAGACTATCCGCAGGAGAAGCCCTCATTATCTTCATCACGGACGAGAATGCCCGTGAGATCTCCTTCCTGTTCCGGAAGAGTCCGGACTCCTGACGATGCGGCTGTTGAGGGAAGATCACCTGTCACGCAATCAGAAATCCCTTTTTTAACATCCCGCCGGATGATCCTTATATGAGGATAACTCCCGCCTGCCGGAACCATGACCCACTCCACCCTGCCCGGTAGGATTCATCGCCCTGAAATAGAATCATTTTTCAGTCACACCACGAAATACTACGATGGAGTCAGGCGATAATGACCGAACTGTCCGACGATCTGGGAAAGGAGATGAAAAAAGTAGAAGCAGAGCGCCACAAATCGGATATCGACCGGGAGATCAAAGAACTCGGGGCAGGGATTCACAAAGTGACCCATGAGATCTCCGAGGAATTTAAAAAAGTTCAGGATTCTTTTTCGGATCCGTCATCTGATCCGGCACCATGACCCAAAATGAGATACCAATTCCCTGATCTTCCCGTATTGGTTTTTATTTCTGCCCAAGGAAATGTTCGAGCCCGGCCTTGAGTTCCGGAATCGAGACCGGTTTTTGCAAAACTCCTAGGTGGGGATCGTTCATGTGCTCGATCTTCTCTTTAACCGAGGGAGACGCGGTGAAGAGGATCACCGGTAATTCACGGATCTGGTATTCGTTCCGGAGCGTTTCCAAAAACTGCCAGCCATTGATGGGCGACATCATGATATCCAGCAGGATGAGTGCCGGGGGATCGGTCCTGACACGTTCGAGCGCGTCTTTTACATCCGGCACAATGACCGGTTCATAACCGATCCGTTTCAGGAGGATCTCCATCATATCGAGGATGGGCTGGTCGTCTTCCACAAGCATAATCTTACGGGTCATGGTGCACTTCCTCTGGGAAGGTGAATGGTAAACGTACTGCCGGCATTGACAACACTCTCTACGGTAATTGTTCCGCCATGCATCTCTAGGATCTTCTTGACAATTGAGAGGGAGAGGCCGAGCCGGTCGTACTTGCGGGACAGGGTCGTCCCATCCGCAAGCTGGAAGGGTTCGAATACCGAATCGATCTGGTCCGGGGCGATTCCCACACCGTTATCCCGGATGGAGATGAGGTGTTCGGAATCATCTGTCCCTGAAGTATAGAATACTTCAACCTTACGCGGGGCTTTGGAAAAGTTGACGGCGTTTGTCAGGATCGAGTCCAGCACATTGTAGAGCCGGTCGCTATCTGCATTGATGACAACGGCATCATTGATATCGACTGTAACTTCGGCCTTGGATGCGTAACCTCCCCCTTCGAGTACTTTTTTTACCAGGGGTGCAAGGAGAAAATTGGTTCTGGCCAGCTGAATCTTGCCGCTCTCAAGGACCGAGAGATCCAGCATCTGGTTGATGATCTGCCGCTCGCGATCCACGCTCGTGAGGCAGCGGTCCAGGATCTTCTTTGTATCGTCCTGGATACCGAACCCCTCCGGGTCCGAGAGGAGCAGGTTCAGGTACCCGAGTATCGGCTGAAGGGGTGTCCGGAGTTCGTGGGCCACGGTTACGATCACGCCCCGGCGCCGCTCGTTGTCCAGCCGGATCTGGTCCTCGAGCTGCTGCTTGTCGGTGATATCGATGATGTTCATTAGCAGTGCGGGATTGTCCATATGCCGGATGGGCGTGGTCAGGAGGGTTCCGATACGGGTACCCCGGGACTTGGTGACAAACCGGAATACCTGGGTCATCGTGCCCAGTTTTTTTACTGACCTCTCCTCAAGGAATGCTCTGTAGAGTGCATGATCCTGCGGTTCGATGAATGAACCCAGATCTTTGCCGATACTCTCCTGCATGGAATATCCCAAAAATGCGATGAACGACGGGTTGGTGTACCGGATCGCCCCGTCCTGGACAATGAGAATGCTGGTGGGCGTGCTCTCGGCAAGCGTCCGGTACTTCAGCATGTTGTCGTTGTTCAGTTTCTCGGCCAGCTTGCGGGAGTTGATGCTGATGATCGAACAGCTGATCGTGGATTCATCGATACGATCCCAGGAGAGGTTCACCCAGCAGGATGCCCCGGTCTTTGTGGCAAACCGGGTCTCGAAGTCTGAGGTGGTGGTCTCCTTTTTTATCCGTTCCAGGAATCGCTCCTTCTCGCGGGGAGTGAGCAGCAGGTCGGGTAGGCTCATTCCGGCAATCTCGTCCGGTGCATAGTTCAGCATGGCCAGCAGTTTCTGGTTGGCATGACTGATGGAGAAGGTGGAGAGATTGAAGAGAAGGATGCCCAGCTGGGAATGTTCGTAGATGGTCCGGTACCTGACCTCCCCTTCCCGGATCTTCTCGAAGAAGAACGACAGGACCACCCCGATCACGACAAAGAGGACCGCTTCACTGGAGATCGCGATCAGGGAATCCGTATTCGGATACGTTGCAAAGTAGCCGACGGTCTGGTACGCGATGGCGCAGAGGGCGGCCACATAAAGCCCGCGATGCCCGAACACGTACACGGCATATATGATCGGGATGAAGAAGAGCTGGGTGCTCACCAGGCTGATCGGCTGGGATAATGAGATGGTCTCGATCAGGATGCAACAGATCGTGAGGGCAGCAATTACAAAGATCCTGACCAGATCGGTATCCGGCATCGCCAATCTGAACCGGACAACTGCAGTCTCACCCATATTGATATTTGCTTTTGATTTTCTTTTTATTTAATGTCTCTATATCTGTTTTCAGATTTCATATTTCCCGGTGAATATTATATTTTCAAAAACACTGCGCCTAAAAAAAACGGTGGGTTGATATAACCCGGGAGGCAATCATCGATGAAGCATGCGTCCCCATGTCATTATCAATACCGCAATGAGTGCCGATGGAAAACTCTCCACCCGCGAACGGAGGCAGGTGAAGATCTCCGGGGCACTAGATTTCTCCCGGGTCGATCAGCTCAAGGCCGGCTGCGATGCGATCATGGTGGGGATTGGGACGGTACTTGCGGACGATCCGTCCCTGACCGTGAAGTCTGATGAGAACCGGAACAACCGGCTCAGCCGGGGCGCTGACCTGCACCCGGTCCGGATCGTGGTGGACAGCCATGCCCGGACACCACTCGATGCGAAGATTCTCCACAAGGAGCCGGGGCAGCGGATCATCGCGGTGTCGCAGGCGGCCGATGCAAAGAAAGTTGCGTCCTTGAAAAAACTCGCAACCGTGATCATTACCGGTGACCAGACGGTTGACCTGAAAGCGCTCCTGGACGAGCTGGGCCGGATGGGCATCAAACGGCTGATGGTTGAGGGGGGCGGGACCCTGATCGCCGGCCTCATCTCAGCCGGCCTTGTGGATGAGATCTACACGTTCATCGGGAACATCATCATCGGAGGGAAGGATGCGCCCACGCTTGCGGACGGCCCGGGGTTTGTTAAGGAGTCCGAATTCTGCCGGCTGACGCTCGCGGATGTGCAAAAAATGGAAGAGGGAATCCTCGTGCACTGGATTGTGAAGCATACGCACTGATGGAGCCCGGTAATTTTAGGGAGTCCTCGTTTTCAGAAATTTTTAGGATTATCTGGCAGGGCCATTAGGGGAATCTCCCCTTATCCCACGCGGATGACGAAGTCCGTGGCATCCCACCGGTTGTCATCCCGGGTCCGGTTCACCTGGGTTGCCATGACGAGAAACGTGTTCGCATCCCCATATTCTCCATTAATCGACACCACGATGAAACGGTTTGGCGTTGTATTTACAAAGACGGACCAAGTGCTGGTTCCGCAGGGCCCCTCCCTGACGGTGGCAACATTCTCATAGACGTTACTGCCGCAGCAGCCGATAGCATTCGGGGTGGACGTCTTTGGACAGGGAAGGAAACAGAGTGATCCGATCGTAAGATGGACCTGTTCTCCCGGGGGTAAGTTCGTGGTACCGTTGATGAAAAAATTCCCGGTGTACTCTTTGCGATCTTCTTCTGCTATGATCGGATCCGGGATGGGATCGATGTGAATCCAGTCATTTTGTTTATGAGTTGTGAGATTATTTGTGTCCTGTACTATCAGGACGTCGAAGCACTCGGTTCCGGCAGAATATCTCATGCATATATGTTCGTAGGGGCTGCGATCACCTCCATTACCATACGTGTCGCTGATATAATCGTCCCAAATCTGTTTCGTCACCGCACCCTCGATATGAAATGCGAGTTTCCCATAGGGATCTACAGGGTGTTGCATTATGGATGGGGTTGGGTTCATGAGGGTGTCTGAAAAAACGTCTACCGACTGAGTGGCATTATTAGGAACTGATCCCGTATAGAAGAACGATTTGCCCTGGACGACTCGATATTCCTTACGTCCATCAGGGATGCATGTTGTCTGGGGGGGATTTAATTCAACAGATGGTGATGTTTGTATTACAACCGATTGCTGGGGCAGAGGACTGAATGTTCCCGCGGGAATAAAATAGATGTTTGATATGGAATGATTCGCATAGAGGGATATGACGTATAATCCTGCGATGCCAATGAGAATTATTACTCCTAGGATAATATACCATTTTTTGGGGGAGTGTGCCATGGAAAAGAGTCGGTCGGCTGTAAGATAACGCTGACGATGAGTGAAAAAATCCGTGCAGTGACTCTTGTGCTGCAACAATCAACTGATTTTATCCAGTGTCATGGTAATACCTTTTTGATCTCCGTGTTATCCTCGGTTCCCTGATGCCAATCCTCATGAAGGAATAATAAGAGAGATCCTGTACGTACATTCCCCTCATCATCCTCGCGGCGGTCTTCCTGCTCATCGCGGTCCGGCAGGTGGGCCGGTTCAATTTAAAGATCTGGCAGATCATGCTAGTCGGAGCGGTGGCCGTCCTCATCACCGGCCAGATCTCACCGCTCGATGCAGCCCTCGTGATCAATATTGACGTGATGCTCTTCCTCTTCGGCATGTTCGTGGTCGGGGAAGCGCTTGTTGCGAGCGGCTACCTTGCGGAGATTGGTCGGCGATTCTTTTCCCGGGCAAAGAATCCCGACCAGATCGTGCTCTTCATCCTCTTTGGGATGGGGATCGGTTCCGCGGTGCTGATGAACGATACGCTTGCCGTGATCGGGACGCCGCTCGTGCTTGCGCTGGCTGCGGACCGGAAGATGTCGCAAAAACTCCTGCTGCTTGCGCTCGCGATTGCGATCACGACCGGCAGCGTGATGAGCCCGATCGGCAACCCGCAGAACCTGCTGGTTGCGATCAATGCCGGGATGGTGTCACCCTTTGTCACGTTTGCGATCTACCTCGCGATCCCGACCCTCGTGAGCCTCATCGCCGCGTATGCGATCCTGCGCTGGTTCTACAGGGAAGAGTTCACGGCCCGGGAGTACGCGAGCCTGCCCGCAATGCCCGGTGACGCACGGCTCACGCTTCTCGTAAAAATTTCCTTATCGATCATCCTGCTGCTCGCGGCCGCGAACGTGATCGCATCGCTCGCATTCGGTTCCATGCTCGTGACCCTGCCGCTGATCGCGATCGGTGCAGCGCTTCCTGTCATCCTCTTCTCAGAGCGGCGCTTTGAGATCCTCAGGACCATTGACTGGTGCACGCTCGTCTTCTTTGGAGCGATGTTCGTTCTGATGGAGAGCGTCTGGCAGACCGGGTTTTTCCAGTCGATGGTCAGCGGTGCCATGCTCTCATCGGTCCCGCTGCTGCTTGGCACGAGCGTGATTGTCAGCCAGTTCATCTCCAATGTCCCGTTCGTGGCGCTCTTCCAGCCGCTCGTGATGCAGGCCGGATCCGGCACGGCAGAGCTGATGGCGCTTGCGGCCGGGAGCACGATCGCCGGCAACCTCACGATCCTAGGGGCGGCGAGCAATGTGATCATCATCCAGAACGCGGAGAAGCAGGGGGCGACTTTATCCTTTTTCGAATTTATGAAAGTCGGGCTGCCTTTGACTATTGTTCAGGTCACAATCTTTGCCGGGTGGCTGGCGGTGGTGGGGTAGATGTCGAATGAGTCCGGCTCTGCCACGTGATGATCGATCTTTTCAGCGGATTCACGCACAGTGTAAGAACTGTCATACGGTTATAGGACCACTGATTCTCTCTCCAAGGGGTGTGTGTAAAGGATCATTGAACACCGCTACCTGCGGGCCCTGCAGCATTGTCTGGTAACCAACAGTCGCGGCCGGTGTTGCGTCATCATACCGACCGCGGGTGAAGAGCGTTGGGACCAGGATCTCCCGGTGCCGGTAACCCCCCTCCCAATATTAGCAGAGATAATTTGGGGGAACATATGGGGCGGTCACACCGATAACCGAAATTTCAGAATGAGAATTTGGATAATGCCCCAAAAGGATCATAGACCCATCCGGTTGCATTTCCACGTCCAGACCTCCGCGGAAGGAGCAATCTGCCATCCGATTAGTGCTCGTGAGGTTTTTGCCGGGGCTCATTTTATGCCGAAATCCGGCCAACAAAACAATATTCTCAGATGCATCAAAATAGTCGTGCCATTTTTTCCGGCATTAGTGCGGTTTTGCGGGGGAATACGGGAACGACTGTTCCCGGTGATCACGTGGATCGGGCGGAATGGATAACCGCTGCTTTTTTCATTATGGCTCCGCTATGGATCAGTATGACCGCGACAACCTACATCATCAGGCAGTTCGACATTGTGAGTGTCGGGAAATTTTTCGGAATCTTAGGACTTGTCTGGGGATTCTTTATGGGATTCATTGTTGCTCTCAATGTCAGCGGTATGAGCCCCATGATGGGAACGCAGGTTCCCGGGTTTGCAGGGGCACTTGTCGCACTGGGCCTCATGACAATTCTGGGGGGAATTTTCGGGTTCATTGGCGGCGCTGTAATTACGTTCATCTATAATCTCGTGCTCGGGGCGAGCGGGGGCATTGAGATGGATCTTGATGTAAAACCGTGAACCTGCCTTCATTGACTTCTTGAAACCATGCAGCATCCGCTATACACTTCTGTTTTTGTAAAAAACAAAGATCAAAAAATTGTGACCGCAGTTTTCCTACTGGAGCCCGATCATATAGCCGTAGCGGGAGTACACGTCTTTTACGAGCTCCATGGACTTCGGGTTGGCCCAGTCATGCATCCATTCCGAGACCAGGGACTCGACCGTGATCGGAATGACGCCTGCCTGCAGCATCCGCTCGATGCCGTACCTGTGGGCATCGGGCGTTGAGTCCCCGGCCGCATCCATCAGCCCGTACACGTCGTACCCGTCCCGGAGTGCGTGCAGGGCCGTGTAGGCAAAACACATGCTCGTCCAGAGCCCGGAAACAACAATCTTCTTCCGGCCGGTCTTTTTAAACGCGGCATAGGTCTTCTCATCCTCGAATGCATCGAAGCTGGGAACCGCCCGGGCAAACACTTCCTGTCCCGGGAACAGTTTCGTGACATCGATGAGGAAATTCCCGTTGTGCTGCGGGTTGATGGTCGAGAGCACGACCGGCACGGAAAGAATGCTTGCGGCCTTTGCCGAACAGTACGCTGCGTTCCGGATGATCGTCTTGTCACCCGATGCAACGCCGGCAAACATCGTGGGCTGGTAGTCCACGAGCACGAGTGCGCTGTTTTTGTCGGTGAGCAGTTCCAGTTTTCCGTCTTTCTGGTGTGGCATATTTTTCCCCCTTTTTATACGCCAGCATATTCTTCACGGATCCTATAAGGGTATGGATAGAGGACGTGGCAGCCGGGCGGGGCGACGGGCATGACAATCAGACCGTACGATACGATCACTCTTTTTGGTTGCCCCGGATTCTTTAAAAAAATTATTTTACGAGCGCACGGCCCAGGTTCTTTGCTTCCGCGATCGTGTCCGGGTAATTGGCAAGATCCTCGGGCAGGAGACAATGGTTCTGGCAGACAAAACCCCCGTCCACAAAGCCGAGGAACCCGAAGACGAACTTGACGTAATCGTTGACCGGTTTCATGGCCTCGGGCTCCATGCCCCCGCAGGTCAGCGCAACTGCGAGCTTCTTGCCTTTCGGGAAATCGCTGGTGAAATCCGGATTGATCAGCGCATAGAGCCGGTCAATGAACGGGTAGGCCTGGGCATTCAGCCGGCCCCAGTAGATCGGTGAGCCCAGGACAACGGCATCTGCTTCTGCGAGTTTCGCGCAGAGTTTCTCCATATCATCCTCGATGATACAACCGTCGTCGCTCTTGCATTTGTTGCACCCGAGGCAGGGCTGGATGTTCATGAGACAGAGGCGTATCATCTCGGTCTTTGCCCCGGCTTCCTTTGCGCCGGTAAGGATATGTCCGACAAGTGTCTGGCTGTTTGCGCCCCTTCGCGGGCTTGTTGCGATTCCGAGAACTTTCATGATCACTCAGATAGATGATTTGCGTGAACGGTAATAAATGGCAACGGGGGGTGGGGAGGAACCAGGATCCATGGAAGGACACGGGGGAATGGAAGATGAGATCATTACTGCTGCTCTTCGGTCACGACGGTAAATCCGGCATATGTCCCCAAAAGGGCCATAGACGCATCCGGTTGCATTTCCACGTCCAGGAACCCATGGAAGGGAAGATCTGCCATCCAATTAGCGCTATTTAGGTTTTTGCCGGGGCTCATTTTATGCCGAAATTGTGCAAACGGGGCTATATTCTTAAAGGTATTAAAATAATAGTGTCTCATTTTCCGGAATTAGTCCCGTTTTGGGGGATCGGGAGATGGATACAGGAGGGAACCTCCGACGGAGAATATGGATGAGGGGGATGCAGGTCCCTGAGGGCGGTGTTCTACGGCGTTAACGACGGCAACTTACAGGGGGGTGCCGGGGCAGGTTATGGTGTGAGAACCGTGGGAGGGGGAGACCCGGGAAAATTTTTCCGGACGGGAAATTTTTTGGGGAAATTTTTTTTGCGATTTCAAATTTTTTTTTGAAAAAAACCGGTTGCGGAATTTTTTTGAAATTTTTTCATGCGAAACCCGGGATGTTGAAAAATTTTTCAGGAAATTTTTTTGGCGGCTTTATAATGTGCGATGCCCCACGCGCAAAAGGTCTGGCGACTTTTGCGCTACGCACTTACCGGTTCTCATGGTGATCCAGAATGTTGCCCAGCCGCGACTTGACGAGGCGTCGCAGCAACTCCCTGTATAAGTGGGGATGGTGGGAATCGCAACGAAATTATCTGGGGAAAAAAATGAAATTTACTATTACACGAGAATGAGATTGATGTATGATCCTTGTGAAAATGGGAACGAGTGGTATTAATAGAAACTCATGAAAAATCGTTGGATTACGATGACATAAATGGTACATAAATATCGTAATATCCATTTTTTTCTTTGATTTACACATTCGATATTAAATGCAAATGTTTATGGGGCAGATAAATTAATGGGATATATTGAGGGAAACATGTTAGATATTCCTTACACTTCAAACACTGGGAAATTAAAAGAATTTTTAGGTACAATTCGCACCGCTGGGATCCCTAATGCTGCAAGTCAAGATTGGTTCCAGCAAATTGGGTTTAAATCTAGCAATGACCGTCCAATCCTTCGTCTGATGCGATTTATCAATTTTATTGATTCTTCCAGTAAACCAACAGATCTTTGGAGACTATACAGAACAGATGATCATAAAAAAATATTAGC
Organism: uncultured Methanoregula sp.; assembly: GCA_964592875.1. GTDB lineage: Archaea > Halobacteriota > Methanomicrobia > Methanomicrobiales > Methanospirillaceae > Methanoregula. Next base: position 453,033 of record CAZQGG010000001.1, on the reverse strand, counting down.
TCAAGGGATTAAACAGGGGTATAAAGAACTCTTTGACATTTATCCCGATGCCAATAATCGGAGTACTAAAGATTTGGGTAATTTTTTTACATCAAAATCATCGGCTGGAAAGCAAGTTATCGATAAAACGATAAATACATTTAAAGGATTATGTGAATTAGCTGATTTTAATGGGATTGCTTCACAAGATGAAATCCCAACAAATAATCCTGATACATCTGCCGAACAATCTACAACGGCAGATCAAGTTATGTTAAAAAGAAGTGGTCCCTCAAAAGAATCCGGTGTGACGATTAATATTAACATTCAATTAACTCTACCTGATACTACTGATCCGAAAGTATACGATAATTTTTTTGCTGCAATGAAGACCCACCTATTCCAAAACTGATCTAAATGGAAGATTTTTTTTTAATTATTAGAGAAAATGTCAAACAATTTGAATCGAAATCGCATGATTTATTTTCAAAGTTTGAGGCATCACCTTCAAGAATCATAAATGTTGATCAATCGAGAAAACAATTAAAAAACCTAAGTTTGCAACAAGTCGAATTGTTTGAAGATTCCCTTTCCTGTATTGAACAAAAGTTATATCGCGCGTCCATTGTTATGGCATGGGCGGGATTCATGGATTTTTTAGAAGCTAAAATTTCAGCTGATGGTCTTGTAAAAATAAAGCAGGTAAGGCCTGCATGGATTAAGTTCAAATCTATTGAAGAAATTCGTGAGAATGTTGCTACGGAACATGAACTTATCAAAGTCGCTAAAGATATTGATTTGATTTCGAAAGCAGAAATGAAACGGTTACATGGGGAGTTATCACGAAGAAATGAGTGTGCACACCCAAGTCCGTATCAACCCGATTTAAATGAGTCTTTAGGATATGTAGCTGGATTGATCAATTTTATTGAAAAAATCAGTAAAAAGACCATTTAGTTTAAAAGCACAAAAGCAAAACCGCCTTCGCTCTTCTGTTCAAAACTCACAAAACAAGTGCGCCGACCGGGACTCGAACCCGGGTTTAGGCGTTGGCAACGCCTAGTGATAACCACTACACTATCGGCGCAGTGTGCTCTACAATGTGGGAACTCAAATGATTTAAGTATTGCGAAGCGCAGGAGGAGCGGGCCGTTTTTTTGAGCATTGCGCTAAACAAATATCATAGGATTTTTGAGCATCATCGCACTATCTTATACCAGATGATCCCTCTCTTTGTTGACTGTTCCGGCAGGCTTATTGTCATCTTCGGAGGGGGAGCCGTGGCAGCCCGGAAGGCTGCCTATTTTTCCGGGCACGCGGACGTGACGGTCGTGAGCCGCTCGTTCGTGCCGGCGTTTGACGAACTCGCAGTGAGCCGGCAGGAACGCGATCTCGCGGCTGCCACCGCTCCGGAACTGGACTCACTCGTCAGCGGAGCGTTCCTCGTGATCGCGGCAGTCTCCGACCCTGCCATCAACAACCGGATCGGAAGGCTCTGCAGGGCACAGGACATCCTCTTCAACAATGCGGACGGGGAGCCGGGGGATGTGGTCCTGCCCGCGGTCACGGGAGGCGAGCACTACACCATCGCGATCAGCACGCACGGTGCGAGCCCGGCCGTAGCCCGGTTCGTGCGCGAAGAACTCGAAGATGAGTTCCCGGCGCTCGACGCGATGATCGTGCTGCAGGAGAAACTGCGGGACGCCCTGAAGAAGAGCGAGCCGGACCAGAAACGCAGAAACGTGATCCTCCGGGACGTACTGGAGGATCATGTGGTCTGGGAATTGCTGGCATCCGATGAAACGGCCGCATGGGAGAACGTGAAGAAGAGGTACCTGCATGACTGAACCAGTTGTCCCGCTCGCCATTGCCGGTGTCAGTCACCACACGGCAAATGTCACGACCATCGAATCGTTCCGGTTCGCGGGCGAAGAGGAGTTCCTCACGTCCGCACGCGACCGCTTCCCGGGCGTGATCCTCCTCCAGACCTGCAACCGTGTCGAAGTGATGGTCGAAGGCGACCAGGCCGGGCTCCGGGCGTTCCTGGAAGAGGAGGGCAGAAAAGATTTCTTCGTGCATGACGGCCCCGGGGCCGTGCGCCACCTCTTTGCCCTTGCCTCCGGCATCGACTCGATGATCGTGGGCGAGGACCAGATCATCGGCCAGCTCAAGAAATCGCTTGCCGATGCCCAGGAAGCCGGCACCGCCAGCCCGTTTCTGGAACTCTGCATCAACAAGGCCGTGCATGTCGGGATCGAAGTCCGGCGGCGCACGCTCATCAACAAGGGCTCGGTCTCCATCGGCTCTGCCGCGGTCACGCTTGCAGAGGCCGAGATCGGGACATTAGCCGGCCGGCATATCCTGGTGATTGGCAGCGGGGAGATGGGGCTCCTTGTGGCACAGGCGCTCGCGGCAAAGAACCTGACCGCGATGTACGTGGCGAACCGGACCTACAAGACGGCCGAGATCCTTGCCGGGAAGATTGGGGGCAAGGCCGTGAAGTTTGATGAACTCTACCACTACATCACGCTCTCTGACGTGGTGATCTCCTGCACAGCCGCCCCGCACGCAATCATCCGCAGAAAAGAACTTGCAAAGGCCATGCGGGAGCGCTGCTGGCCACCCGAGGGCCACCCCCGCCCCCTCATTCTCGTGGACATTGCCCAGCCCCGCGATGTCGAGGAAGGGGCGGGCACCATTGACGGCGTCCGGCTCTACACGATCGATGATCTTCGCGGCGTCAACGAGCAGACCATGAGCACGAGGAAGGCCGAGGCCGACCGGGCGCACGGGTTTGTCGAGGCCGAACTGGGCATCTTCCTGCGGCACCTGAATCGGAAGACCGCGGACGACTGCCTTGCTGCACTCCACACGTGGGCCGAGACCATCCGTGTACGGGAACGGGAGCGGGCGATCTCCCGGCTCGGCCCTGCGGATGAGAAGACCGTGGCGATCGTGGACGACCTGACCCGCGTTCTCACAAAAAAACTTTTAACGGACGCCACCTTTGCCGTCCGGTCCTGTGCCGAGCAGGGCGATCTCGCGGCATCTGAGGCGCTGGTGAATGCGATCACCCGGGGTGACCGCATCGAAGGCAATCCCAAAAAAGACTGACCGGTATGAATGACCGGTCCCTTACTCCGCCTGTTTTTAAAAAATAAGGGACTCCCGTTATCGGATCAGAAGAAGTATTGCAATATCACGAAGATTACATGAATTATGGCAAAACAGATGGTAGCGACAGCCATTCTCATATGCCATTTGAAGGGGATATTGTAGAGGCCCTTCAGCACGAGAAAACCTAATATGGCCGTCGTCAGGAGACAGATGAACGTGACAATTCCTAAATAAAGTGCAAGGGGAAGACCAAATATCACGATATGACTGAAGGAAGAAATCATACGATCAATGATACTGTGCCGGGAGGTTCATATAATCACCGGTATTTATCGCTGCACATAACCGGTTGTTTCAGGTATTCGTGCGAAAACGTGTATACCGTCACACGGGTGTGCGGGAAACCCCGTGGCGGACCGGCGAATCCGGTCCTGTCGATCATCTTGCATACAATCCTTTATTATATCCCGATACCTCCATCCAAGTATGTCCCTCTATTCCGGTATTACCCTCTTTGCAGTGTGTGCATTCGTACTGGTTTTTGCCTGCCTCTCTGCCGGTTGTGCATTCGGCCAGAACCCGGCATCACCCGCAGGTGCGAGTCCGGCCCCCGCGACTGCAAACACGATCACCATCAAGGACTTTACATTCAGTCCGGCAACACTCATGGTAAAAACCGGAACAACCGTCACCTGGGTCAACGAAGACGGTGCATCGCATACCGTTGTATCCGATGACGGATCCAAATTCCCGTTCACCTCGCCCCAGCTTGCCAACGGAGATTCGTACCCGCTGGCATTCACTCAGGCCGGGACCTACACGTACCACTGTTCGATCCATCCCTCAATGAAAGGCACGATTATCGTGGAATCCTGATGTTCCCTGTTTTTCCCGTGGAGATGGTCTTTTGATCTTCCCACGTATGTGTCATGGACTCCTTTAAAAAAAGTGATTCCAGTTGCAGGATCTTCGGGATTTCGAGGCTCATCAGAGCCGAGAAACGAGAAGATTCCCATCAGAGAATCTTCGAAATGACGAGGCTATTCATAGCCGAGGCTGGAGAAAATCCCGTTCACGGGATTTTCGAATATGCCTTCTGTGCAATCGCGATCACTTCCTTGTCGTCCAGTGTTGTACCGGACATCCGGATCACCTCAAGAGTAGTTCCGTTGGCGAAGATGATCTCGATAAAGGTCTGACCGTAGGCATTCTCTGTTGTGCCCTTCATCGACAGCCCGGTTGATGCAAGAGACCCGATGGCAGATGTGGGCGTCACGGTCGGGAGCTGGCCCTGGTTCGGGATGTATCCGACAAATGCCCTGCTGTTCTTTCCAAGACCCGGTGCAGAGATATCGAAATAACTGAGGTCCGTGTAGGAGCGGTCCGTCCGGTTGATGAACTCGATGACGTCCGGCATGCTGCTCTCAGGATAGGTGGCAAGCGAATGGAGGACTACGCTTGTCGGGGCCGTGGTCTTGCTATATTGTACAACATAACCACCCTTCCAGCCGAGCGTGCGGGCAAGGTCGCTCACGTCCGTTGCGTCCTTCTCTTTGCTCATGGTCAGGACATAGCCCTCCGGGAGATCGGTGCGGTCAATGGCAAGCGCCGGGAGCGAGACTGCAGGGGAATGGGTGGGCGTTACAGGGGAGGCCGGGGTGGTCGTGCAGCCGGCAACTACCAGCGCTGTGCAAACGAGGATCGCGAGGACCAAGAAGCCATGAACATTCATACACTCCGGTCGATGGCGAATGATGAAAAATGTATTTATTCGTTTTCCTTTACGCTGTGTCCGGGACGTTCTGTGAGCGGCCCTGCCTATCTCCCGCTCCCTCAAATCCCGCGGTTCTCCGGGATCAACAAGTAGATTATCCCCCGCTTCCTGATACTTAAATTATGCCTGCACCGCTCGTTGGAAGAAAGTTCGGCATCAACATCATTCCGGTGCCGGATAAGGATACCTGCACGAAGATCCGGGTGCTCGGGATCTCGGGATCGAGCCGCCAGCAACCGGTGATGAGCAAGTCTGAAGCGCTCCTGGACCGGGCGCTCGCCCAGTACCGCGAATACGGGTGCAAAACGGACTTCATCCGGCTCAAAGACCTGAAGATCTACGAGTGCGAAGGCAACTATTCTGAGAACCCGGCCTACTGCACCTATCCCTGCCAGAGCACCATGAAGTACCCGGACGACCAGATGCAGCGGGTCTACGATGCGATCCTTGCCGCCGATATCCTGATCCTTGCAACCCCCATCCGCTGGAACAACCACTCGGCCCTGGTCCAGAAGTTTGTCGAGCGGATGAACGCCATCGAGAACCAGTACTCGTGGTTCGGCAACCGGCTGATCCGGAACAAGGTGGCCGGTCTTATCATCATCGGTCACGTGGACGGGATCCAGCACGTAGCCGGCAACCTTCTGAATTTCCTTTCCTGGCTCGGGTTCCATATCCCGGAAGTTGCCATCGCCTCATGGGTGGGGGAGAATGATGAGGATACGACCAAGGACCGGGACCAGATCGAGGTGAACAAGTACACGCAGGAAGACCTCGACAACCTGGTGCGGAGTGCGCTCCGGCTTGCCTGTGCCCTTCATGAGCAGTGCGACCGGGAAGGCCGGTGCAGCGGGGAATGACCGGCCCTTCTGTACATGAAGTGCCCGGATATATCCGGGAATATACTCCCATCAGGTACTCTAGTCATAAATACGATGGATCGTAAAAAATGTAGTTACCAGTTATCGTGGGTGGTAGAGAGTGAGCATTTTTCCCAAGCGACGTATGCGGAGAAACCGGTCCCGGAATATCCAGCCGCTTCTGCGCGAGATCAGCCTGACCAAGAACGATCTGATCGCCCCCCTTTTTGTTGACGAACTCCTCTCTACAAAGAAACCCATTGACGCAATGCCCGGGCAGTTTCGGTACCCCATCAGTGAGATCGCGGGAGTTGCAGCCGGACTCTGGAAGAAAGGGATCCGTGCGGTCCTGCTCTTTGGCATCCCGAAGGGGAAAGACCCGGAAGCAACGTCCGCATATGACCCGGAAGGCGTGGTGCAACAGGCCGTCCGCAGGATCAAGGCAGAGCTCCCGAAGATGGTCGTCATCACGGATGTCTGCGCCTGCGAATATACCGATCACGGCCACTGCGGGATCGTGGGCGAGACAAAGAACGGCATGGATCTTCTCAACGACCCGTCGCTTGAACTGATGGACATGATCGCCATCAGTCACGCAGAGGCCGGTGCGGACATTGTTGCCCCGTCCTGCATGCTGGACGGGATGGTGGGATCGATCCGGTCTGCACTGGACGATGCCGGTTTCGATGAAGTCCTGATCATGTCCTACTCCACCAAGTTCTCGTCAGCACTCTACGGCCCGTTCCGCGAGGCCGCGGACTCGGGTTTCTCGTTTGGCGACCGGTCCACGTACCAGATCAGTCCCGGGAACAGCCGTGAGGCATTCCTCGAATCGCAGATGGATGCCGATGAGGGCGCTGACATCCTGATGGTGAAGCCGGCCGGGTTCTATCTCGACATCCTCTCCGAAGTGGCAACGATCGGTCTTCCCGTTGCTGCGTACCAGGTGAGCGGCGAATACTCGATGATCAAGAGCGCTGCGCAGAACGGGTGGCTGAAGGAAAAGGAGACCATCTTAGAGAGCCTGACCTGCATCAAGCGTGCGGGGGCTGACCTGATCATCACGTATTTTGCCGAAGAGGTTGCGGAGTGGCTTGATGAAGAATAAGACGAGTGCTGCCCTCTTTGAGCGGGCACAGACCCTGATGCCGGGCGGGGTCTCAAGCCCGGTCCGGGCCATCAAACCCCATCCGTTCTACACGGTGAGCGCAAAGGGAGCACACCTGAAGACCGCGGACGGGGCAAACCTGCTCGACTGCTGTATGGCCTATGGTCCGATGCTTCTCGGGCATGCGAAACCGGAGATCCGGGCAGCCATTGAGAAACAGCTGGAGAACGGGTGGCTCTATGGCACACCGACCCCGCTGGAACCGGAATTTGCCGCACTGGTGACGGGGGATCATCCGGGTATGGACATGATCCGGTTCGTCTCCAGCGGCTCGGAAGCCACGATGGCGGCCATCCGGCTTGCCCGGGGGTTCACCGGCAAGAAGGATATTGTGAAGATCGAAGGCGGGTTTCACGGGGCGCACGATGCTGTGCTGGTAAAGGCCGGCTCAGGAGCGACCACGATGGGCGTGCCGGACTCTGCAGGCGTGCTCGCCGATCTCGTGGCCCATACGCGGCAGATTCCCTACAATGATCCCGAAGCACTGGATACGCTCCTCACTGCGCAGAAAGACGTCGCGGCCCTGATCATTGAACCGGTGCTCGGCAACATCGGCCCGATCCTGCCGGAGGATCATTACCTCCGCGATGTGCGGGAGATCACCAAAGCCCACGATGTCCTTCTGATCTTCGATGAAGTGATCACCGGGTACCGCATCGGGATTGGCGGGGCACAGAAGAAGTACGGCGTGAAGCCAGACTTAACAACGCTTGGCAAGATCATTGGCGGCGGCCTGCCCATCGGCGCCTTTGGCGGGCGGCGGGATATCATGGAGCAGACCGCCCCCAAGGGTCCGGTGTACCAGGCCGGCACGTTCTCAGGTAATCCCCTCTCGCTTGCCGCAGGCAGTGCAACGATCCGGTACCTACACGATCATGCATCCCTGTACGGGACTCTTGAAGAGAAGACCCGGGCCCTTGAGGAAACGATGGGGCCACAGGCTGGCGGCTCGTTTGTCCGGCTCGGATCGATGTTCAAGTATTTCTTCCGGGGTGCACCCCCGAAGAACTACCGGGAAGTAAAGGAGTGCGACACCGCAGCCTTCGGCACATTCTGGAAGAAGATGCTGGAAGCCGAAATCTTTCTTCCGCCCTCGCAGTTCGAGACGAACTTCCTCTCTGAAGCGCACACCGACAACGATTGTGCCGCGCTGGCACAGGCCTACAAGACATGCCGATAACGATCGGGACCCGGGGGAGCAAGCTCGCCCTTGCGCAGACGGATACGGTGATTGCAAAACTCACCAAGCTCGATATCGAGACCGAGAAGGTGATCATCAGCACCGAGGGCGATGTCAAGACGCAGGTGCCGCTCCACGCGGTGGGCGGGCAGGGCGTCTTTGTCCGGGCGCTGGACGATGCGATCCTTGACGGGCGGATCGACTGCGCCGTGCACAGCATGAAGGATATCCCCGCGTACCGGCCGAGCGGCCTCTTTACGGCAGCCGTGCTGAAGCGGGACTCGGCGGCGGACTTCATCGCCCACACGAGATCGATCGGCGGCGTGAAGGTTATCGGGACATCAAGCACGCGCCGCCGTGCCCAGCTCCTCCGGCACGACCCGGAGATCACGATAAAAGATCTCCGCGGCAACGTGGACACCCGGCTCCGTAAGATGAGTGCCGGCGAGTATGATGCGATCATCCTTGCCGAGGCCGGCTTAACCCGGCTCGGCCTCCGGGTCCCGGGCGAACGCCTGACCCCGGACAAATTCGTACCCTCGCCCAACCAGGGCACGGTCGCGGTGGTAAGCCGGGCCGACCCGTCCCTGATGGAAGTCCTGTCAGCGCTCGACCATCCGCAGAGCCGGACGGACGTGCTGATCGAGCGGGCAGTGATGGAGCAGCTCGGTGGCGGCTGCTTTACGCCGCTGGGTGTGTACTGCCGGGCCGGGCACCTCATCGCAGAAGTCCTCTCGCTGGATGGCCAGCGGACGGAACGGATCGAGACGGATGTAAAGACGATCGACGAGGCCCGTGAGCAGGGACGTGTCCTCTTGGGTAAGGCAAAAGATCTCATTGAGGATGCATACAACAAACTGGGGATCACACAATGAACGGCAAAGTGTATCTGGTGGGTTCGGGGCCTGGTGCAGAAGGACTCCTGACACAGCGGGGCAGGACCATTATCGACAAGGCAGATGTCGTACTCTACGACCAGCTGCCCGGCGAGGAGATCCTCTCCACGCTTCCGGCCCGGGCCGAGAAGATCGATTGCGGAAAGTTTGGCGGGAAGCACGTGCTCGAACAGGACGAGATCGAGGCACTGATCGTAGACCGGGCACGAGCCGGAAAGACCGTGGTCCGGTTAAAAGGCGGCGACCCGTTCCTGTTCGGGCGGGGCGGCGAGGAACTGGAGACCGTGCGGGCTGCCGGAATCCCCGTTGAGATGATACCGGGCATCTCCAGCGCCCTTGCCGTTCCGGCCTCTGTCGGCATCCCGCTCACGCACCGGAAGTATGCCTCGCAGGTCACGATCCTGACCGGCAACGAGGACCCGACGAAAACTGAACCCGCGCTCGACTGGGCGCTCCTGGCCAGGAGCCGGGGCACGATCGTCATCCTTATGGGTGTTGCCAACCTTGCAAAGATTGCCGATGTGCTGATGAAGCACGGAAAATCTCATGAGACACCGGTCGCCATCATCGAACGCGGCCTGAGGAGCGATCGCCGCGTGACTACTGGCACCATTGCAACCATCGCCACTGTTGTGAATAATGCCGGTGTAAAACCCCCGGCCGTGATCGTGATCGGTGATGTTGTGAACCTGTATGACCCGGCCGAGCCGGACCTGATACCGTTTGAGGAATGAACATGGACATTACTAACCCTGTTGAAAAGTTTGAGAAGATCATCTATGCTGTGCTGATGATTCTGCTCATCGTGGTTGTTTTAGCCGCAATTGCGGATCTCGTTAATTACCTCTACATAGCCCTGGTGACAACCACACCCGTACTGCTGGAATCCCATGAGATGATCACAGTGCTCGGTGCGTTCCTGCTGGTGCTCATCGGCGTCGAACTGCTCGATACGATCAAGGCATACTTCCGCGAGAACACGATCCATGTGGAGATTGTAGTCCTGCTGGCGATCATTGCGGTGGCCCGAAAAGTACTCCTTCTCGATCCCACCACATATACAACGACTATCACGGACGGCAAATCGGTTACGGTTGTTACACCCATCACCGGTTTTGAGTTTGGAATTGAAGTGATGACGGTCTGTGCGGGCCTGCTCGTTCTTGCTGCAGGCTATTACCTGCTCAAGAAGGCTGGGATCACGATCGGACCGGGCGGGATCAAGAAAAACGGGGAGTGAGGACGGAAGCCGACCGTTTGCATTCCATAAAAAGATCACAATTTTCATTTTTCATACATTCTCATCTAGGATTTTCACCAATCCTTCTTTTCAGCCACAGTAAATTTCTCGCAGGTTCATGCGCGATAAGCCATCCGGGAATCCTCTTCTGAACCCTGCATGGGCCGGGTTGATTGACTGTGCCGCAATCTCGCAGTACACCGTTACGGGCATCAAACGACCGGTGATCAATATCAGAATATTATCAAAAATGAAAAAAGATGTTTAATCCGGGCTCACACGGTACCGGGAGGATTTCCTGCCATTATCTTGTCCTGTTCATCGAAATACGTCTCAAGGTATACCAACGTCTCGAGGTCCACATCCGCATATGTGCCCGGCCCGAACTCGAACGGGTTGTCCATGTCGCGAATCAGAAGCAGGAGGCCGATGAGCATCACACAGACAACGGCAAAGATGATCGTGCCTTCGAACAACGGGTCCATCTTGATAAAGAGCATGACGAGGATGACGGCCCCTGTCGCGATCTCGGCCAGCGCATAGGCTGCCGGGATGAAGTCCGTCCGGATGATCACTTCAACCCGGTTGCAGGTCTTATCGATGAGCCCGAGCTCGTTTCTCAGTTTTGCAATCAGGGGCGGCGCCACATTCAGGAACGCGAGGGTCCGTATGTCGTTATTCAGCGTGTCCATGGCGCGGTTGACGTCCGGGAGGCTGAAACAGTTTTCCCGCAGCCCGTTGCTGATGGTGCGGTGGAGGTCCCGCAGGTGCGCCCGGAAGACCCGGGTCGGGGCATCGTCATTCAGCGGCAGCACCCGGCTGTCATTATACAGCGCTTTCAGTGATGCGGCAAGGTCGCCTCCTACCTTCTCGCTCTCCTTGAAATCGGTGAATGTGCCGGTGAAGATAATGGCAATCGTGAAGATCGCGCCGGTGATAAACGCACCAACAACCGGTGTGATAGGAACCGTGTCATACCCGTTGATGTCAATAAACGTCCGGATGGCGAGGAGAATGAGCATCAGGATGACCGCCTTGAGCATGATGCCCCACTTCTTTTTGAACGAGAGATCCATGATGATATTTTCGTTGTCCGGGATTTTACGTGCTGCGGTTGTAACGGGTACCACGCGTTTCGTTCATGGCCCCGATTGTTCTTTTTGGGGACTCATTTTTTTCCGGATTCCCTGGCCTGCGCAATACCCGGTCGAGAACGCGGCCTGGAGATTGTATCCCCCGGTATCGCCATCAATGTCCAGCACTTCACCGGCAAAGAAGAGGCCGGGCACGATCTTCGACTCCAGGGTCTTCTGGTTCACCTGTTCGAGTGCAATGCCGCCCCGGGTTGCCATTGCAACGGCAAAATCCCCGAGCCGCTCTACGGTGAGCGGGAACTCGGTGCAGTTCGTCACCAGTGCCGATCGCATCTCTCCTGAGAAATGGGCGCACTTCAGGTCCTCCGGAATCCCGGCCAGTTTCAGCAGTTTCCGGTTCAGCCGCTCCGGGACCGGGTACTTTGCCAGGATCGTGCTCACCTGCCAGCTGGTATTTTCTGCCGCACGCTTCGCAATCTCCGCGGCAAACTCCTCGCGGCGCAGGGGGCCCACAAAGGAAAGTTTGATCACATCGCCGGGTCGGATCCCCCGCGAGGCATCGAGGATGGCCGGGCCCGAGAGGCCGAGATGGGTAAAGAGAACATCGCCGGTATGCTCTGCGATCTTCTTTCCTCCACGCCAGACCGAGAACAGCATCTGTTCAAACGAGATGCCGGAGAGACTCGCAAACGGGAACGGCCGTATCAGGAGCGGGGCAAGGGCCGGTGCAATCTCCGTCACGGGCTGGCCGAGTGTCTCTGCCAACCGGTACCCGTCACCGGTTGTCCCGCATTTCGGGTAGGATCTTCCCCCGGTGGTGATCACGACCGTTTGAGCCAGGTATTGATCGGAACCGGTTGTGATAGTAAACAACCCCTCCTGCCGTGTGATCGCCTGCACCGATTCGTTGCACCGGATGACCACGCCCCGCTTCCGGCATTCCGCGAGGAGAATCTCCAGCACATCTTCAGCACTCTTTGTCTGCGGAAAGATCTTACCGGTCTCTTCGGTCACCATTGGAAGTCCGCGTTCATTAAAAAAAGCGGTGAGCGCCCGGTTGGTAAATGCCATCAGGGACGGTTTTATGAATTTTCCGTGGTCACCGTAATGGAGAATGAATTCCCGGATCTCCCCGTCATGCGTAATATTGCACTGCCCGGATCCGGAGAGCAGGAGCTTGGCACCGAGCCGTTCGTTCTTCTCCAGCACCAGCACCCGGGTGCCCGGGGCTGCTGCATGGATTGCACAGAATAGGCCGGCCGGTCCGGCACCAATAACCACGACATCGGATCTCTCCATATTCCACCGTATAGATCATTATCCCTGCATGGGAGATGAATTATCCTCCCTGAACCGGGTATGTTGTCACAGGCCGGGTGATTTTTTCCCCTATGTGCAGGAAAACCAAAATGAAAGCATCAAAACCCCAAACGACACACATTATCCGGTCACATGCCTTTCGAAACCCCATCTCCTTTAACGGACGATCCTGCCCGCACGATAATGCAGGATTACGAGATGAGGATCCGTATCATGGAAGAGCACCTCACGCTGGGGATGTTCCAGATCAGCCTAGGGGATAACGGGCGTATCCTCTCCACCAACAGGATCATGGCACGCATGCTCGGGTACGATGACCCCGCGGACCTGGCGGGGAAAAACCTCCGGGACATCCTTCTCCAGCCGGGCGATTTCGATACCCTGAACGAATCGGTTGCGCGGGACGGTGGGGTGACCGGTCTGGAAATTCATCTGAAACGAGCGGATGGCTCTGCAACATGGGTCTCGTTACAGGGATGGATGCTGGAGAATCCACAATCTTTAGGGAAGGTTGTGGAGTGTTTCGTCGAAGATGTCACCGAACACCGGGTGTTTGAACAGGAATCGCAGTACCACGAATCCGAGCTGAACCGGTTTGCCGTGGCACTCGCCCAGGCAAACAAGAAGCTCAATCTTCTCTCCACCATCACGCGGCACGACATTCTCAATAAACTGACCGGCCTGCTGGGATACATGGAACTGATGAAGGGCGATCTTCCCGATCCCCGGATACAGGAATATGTCCGGATACAGGAAGAGATTATCCAGAGTATCACCCTCCATATTCATTTTGCAAAGGATTACCAGAATATCGGCATCGAGTCGCCCCGGTGGTTCGACGTCCGGCAGATCATCGCCCGTGCTACTGCGGCACTCCCCCTGCAGGTCGTTTCCGTCTCCATCGAGACCGCGGATCTCTCGATCTATGCCGACCCCATGCTGGAGAAGGTATTCTACAACCTGGTTGAAAATGCACTCCGCCACGGAGAACATGTGACCCGGATCCGGTTCAGCACAGAAATTTCTGATACGGAAGTACGGATCATCTGCGAGGATAACGGCTGCGGGGTACCGGAGCAGTTCAAAGAGGACATCTTCACAAGGAAACATTTCAAAAATACCGGCTTTGGTCTCTTCCTTGCCCGGGATATTCTCAGCATCACCGGTTTCTCGATCCGGGAGACCGGTGTGCCGGGCAAGGGTGCGCGATTTGAGATCACCATTCCCCCCGGGTATTTCCAGACCGGGGATGTATCCCACGGTATGCCGGTCTGATAGGGCAATGCCACCGGGCGGTTTTTTATTACAATGGTGCTTACAGCAGACTACTGCAGAGCGGAGTGTCCATGATTGAAGCACGGGAAAAGAGGATCATTCTCCTGGTTGCCGCACTCTCAAGTTTCCTTGTCCCGTACACCGGCTCATCGATTACCGTGGCACTCCCGGCCATGGCCTCGCAGTTTCATGCGGATGCCATCACGCTTGGCTGGATCACCTCCGCGTACATCATCTCTGCGGCAATCTTCATCGTGCCGTTCGGCCGGTATGCCGATATTGTGGGGCGCAAGAAGATCTTCCTTTTGGGCATTCTCATCTACACGATTGCCTCACTTGCCTGTGCCTGTGCACCAGACGAAGCAATATTAATCGGTGCACGGTTTATCCAGGGAATTGGCGGGGCAATGCTCTTTGCGACCTCCCTTGCGATCGTTACCCAAGTCTACGGCCCGGGTGAGCGGGGGGCAGCAATCGGCATCACCATCGCAACCGTCTATGCCGGGCTCTCCCTGGGGCCCTTCATAGGGGGAATCTTAACCGAACATTTCGGCTGGCCGGCAATCTTTCTCATCAATGTACCCCTCGGACTCCTGGCAATCGCTCTTACCCTGCGGGAGATCCCGCATGAATGGGCCGATGCCGCCGGCGAACTCTTTGACCGGTACGGGGCGATCCTGTATGGCATCATGCTCTTCTGCCTGATCTACGGTATGCTACTCTTTCCCGATCCATGGGGCATCGTATGGATTGCAGCAGCACTTGCTGCCGGGGCGGGCTTTGTCTGGTGGGAGCGGCGGACGGCCGATCCCCTTATCGACCTGTCCGTCTTCTCGAACAACCGGGCGTTTGTCTTCTCCAATATCGCTGCCATGATCAATTACGGCGCGACCTTCGGGGTCGGTGTCCTCCTCTCGCTCTACCTCCAGTACATACAGGGCTTCTCTGCTGAATCCGCTGGATTCATATTAGTCGCGCAACCGGTAGTCCAGATGATCTTCTCCCCCATCGCGGGCCGGCTCTCCGATCGCGTGGAGCCCCGCATCGTCTCTACCGCTGGCATGGCCTTGACAACGCTGGGGCTCTCCTTCTTTATCTTCCTCACCCCGGCAACCCCACTCTGGGTGATTGTCGTAAGCCTGATGGTACTGGGCCTGGGGTACGGCTTCTTTTCATCCCCCAACACCAACGCCATCATGAGTTCCGTTGAGAATAAGCACCTGAGTATTGCATCCGGCATGAATGCCACCATGCGATCGATCGGGCAGCTCCTCTCGATGGCCATAGCGATGTTCTGTTTTGCGATCTTCATCGGCCCGGTCAGTGTTACCCCGTTAGTCTACCCCCAGCTCATGACCAGCGTAGTCATTGCCTTCATCATCTTTACCCTGCTCTGCATCATCGGAGTTGCCGCGTCCTTTGTCCGCGGTACGATTCACAAAGACTCGGTCTGATAGGGAGAGGCCCGAAAAGAAAAAAGATCAGTGCACCGGGTGGTGGTTCTTCTTCCGCTTTAGGTGCGAGGTATAATGGTGGCGGAGCTCCGCTTTCTCTTCGTCGGAGAAATCCTTCTTTTTGGTGGCATGGAGATGTTTTTCCATCTGCCGCACGATATGCTCAGCCTCGTGATGATCGCCGACCTCAAGGTACGCCGGTGCTTTTCCTACTTCATACGCATGCCCGCAGTGGGGACAGAGTTTCCAGAGCTGGAAGTTATCCACATACGTAAAGGTCCTGCAGCTGGGGCAGCGGATGATGAGGTACATGTAATTAAGGTTCCATCGTCAGATTTGTATAAATATATATCGTCATTGCCGTACATTGTGCGCGAATTTATGAAAAAACTAAAAAAACAATTATTTTCGCATGGGTCCCAAGGAACAATCCGAAACCCTGATATCGGCGTTTTGTCTTTATAGAACTGTGATGACTGATCCGATTCAGGTACGGGGTGTGCGGGGTCTTCCCCTCATCCATGCCGGAGACGATGTGGCGGCACTGATCTGTGAACGCGAGCCGGTGGAAGACGGGGATATCCTCTGCGTGGCATCCACCATCTATTCGAAATCAAAAGGCTATACCAAATCATTAAAGGAGATCACCCCAAGTGAGCGGGCCATCCGGCTGGGCGGGCTGAACGGGGAGGACCCGCGGTTTGTGCAGGCCGTGCTGGACGCCTCCACGGATATCATCATGGAGCACCCGTTCATCCTCTCAGAACTCTCATTCGGGCATGTTGGCGTGCGGGCAGGCGTTGACCAGAGCAATATCGAGGACGGGATGGTGATCTTTCTTCCCCCGGAACCCATGAAAGCGGCCGAGGACCTGCGGAAGCGGATCTTTGAGATCAGCAAAAAGAATGTCGGGACGATCATCACGGATACCTGCGGGCGCTCGTTCCGGCGCGGACAGACCGGCAATGCGATCGGCTGGAGTGGTATGACCGCGATCCGGGACTTCCGGGGCGATACGGACCTCTTCGGTCACGTCCTGAAGATTACGGAAGAGGCGGTTGTCGACGAGATTGCGGGATTTGCCAACCTGGTCATGGGCGAGAGCAACAACGGTGTACCAGCCGTGATCTTCCGGCATATTCCCTCATGGACAGGACACGACAACCTGTACTTCAAAGGCGATGAGGATATCACGCGGCGCGTGCTGAAAAAAGAATGGAAATGATGCCCGGTTATGCGGGGAATACAATATTGAGGGTCATAACGATGATGCCGATCACGGCAGCGACGACCATAACTGTGATGGGGCTGATATGCACGGCCCGCCGGTCTTCGCTCTCATAATAATTGACGAGTCCTGCTGAGGATAATAATCTTCCACCCTGCTTCTTTGCCATGCAAATATATTTCATTTTTCGACATATAAAGGAGTGAGACGATTTATGAATTCATCCTCCCGCATCCTTTCAGGATATGCCCTCACCGGAGAAGACCTTGCCTTCCATCCGGTGGACATTGTAATCGAAAACGGAACGATTACCGCGATCGAGGACAATTCACGCGCACCCTACGTCTGGATCTGCCCGGCGCTCTTCAATGCCCACACCCACCTTGGCGATACCATTGCCATGGACTGCGGGGCAACCGGAGACCTCGCCGCGCTGGTCACACCCCCGGACGGGCTGAAGCACCGACTGCTCCGGGAATCTTCCCATAACGATCTCGTTGCCGGCATGCGGGGAAGTATCCACACCATGATCGCTTGCGGGACTGCCGGGTGCGCAGATTTCCGGGAGGGGGGCCCGGAAGGAGTATCTGCACTGAAGGAGGCGAACGATGGCCTGCCGTTCCGGACCCTGATCTTTGGCCGGGAAAGGGGCGAGATGGCAGCGGACGGCTTTGGGATCAGCAGTGCCCGCGATGTGCCGGACCTTGAACGCAGTATTGCCGCAGTCCGCCGGGCCGGAAAGATGATCGGGTTCCATGCCGGTGAACGGGACAGCGAAGATGTGGATGCGGCCCTCTCGTTCGACCCGGATTTTATCGTCCATGCCACCCATGCAACAAAAAAGCAGCTCCGGGCCTGTGCCGACCGGCAGATCCCGATTGTTATCTGCCCGCGATCGAACTGGATCCTCGGGGTCACCTCATCCGCCCGCCACCCCCCGATCAGCGTGATGGAGGACCTTGGCTGCACGGTGTACCTCGGGACGGACAACGTGATGTTCGTCCCGCCGGACCTGTTCGGTGAGATGGCGTTTGTGTCAACCGTGTATAAATCAGATCCCCCAACCATCCTGCGATCAGCCATCGGGGGCTCTTCCATGTCCGGAAATCCCTACTATATCCGGGAGGGTGCGCGGGCAAACCTGTTTGTGATCGACCCGGAAAAAAATGCCCTGAATTTCAGCCGCGATCCGGTTACATCCATTGTAAAACGGATTTCATCGCACGTCATTTCCAAAAAAGTTTTTAATTCATAACTCAAATAAAACAGGCATGTTTATTCTGGGTGATTCCGATGTTTGCTAACATTCTTGTCGCACTTGATGGCTCCCCGGCCGGGCACATTGCCCTCGAACGGGCCGTGGATATGGCCCGTGCCGGGACTGCAAAACTGCATGCGGTGTACGTGGTGGAGACCGGCCTGTTCTCGTCAATTCCTGCCGATAACACGGTCGAGATCATGTACAATGTCCTCAAGCAGGAAGGAGAATCGGTGCTCGAAAAGGCCAAGACGGAATCGGCGGCACGTGGTATCACCCTCACCACCCACCTCAAATTCGGTCATGCCGGCAGTGAAATTCTCGCGCTCGCCGAATCCACAAAAGCCGATCTGATTGTTGTCGGCTCCCATGGCAAGAGCCAGGCCGACCGACTCCTCATCGGCAGCGTCAGCACGTTCATCGTCACCCACAGCACGGCATCCACCATGGTGGTGAGATCATAACCGAAATGATTGTCAGAGACTACATGACATCCGACGTGGTTCGCGTCGAAATTCCCGGCAACCGTGACGATGTCCTCAAGATCTTAAAGCGCACAGGAATCTCCGGTGTACCGGTCATCAAGAGCAAGAAGCTTGTCGGTATCATCACCCGTAAAGACCTCCTCAGCAAACCCGAAGAGACCCAGCTGGGGCTCCTGATGACCGCAAAGCCGCTCACCATCGATCCGGATACCGATCTCCGCGAGGCGGCCAGAATCCTTATCGAGAAACGGATCCGGAGACTGCCGGTTATTGAAGGTGGCCACCTTATCGGCCTCTTATCCGTTGCGGATGTCATCCACGCCCTCTCCCAGATGAAGAACAAGGAAGAGATCAAGGACAAATACACCAGCAAGACCTTTGCCCTCTGGGAAGAGACGCCGCTCCCGGTGGTCGGCCGGGTCATGGAGATCTCCGGTGTTGACGCCGTCCCGATCCTCGATGCCGAGAATAAGTTACAGGGTATCATCTCTGAACGCGATCTCATCCGCAGTTCCAGCATCGAAGATTCAGTCGGTGTCTCGGACTTCTCCAACGGGACCGATGACGATGAATGGACCTGGGAGAGTATCCGGGACAACCATACCATCAGCTTTGGCATCTCACGGGTCCACCTCCCGAACCGTCCGGTAAAACTTGCCATGGTGAAGAGCGTTGTCGCAGTTCCCCAGAATGCTGAAGTGAGCGAGTGCGCCCTGAAGATGCGGCGTGCACGGGTAGACCAGCTACCGGTTGTCAACGGAGACAAGAAACTGGTATCCATGCTCTATGACCGGGAACTAATCCGGGCCTTCTGCAACGAAGATTCGGAATAAAAATCGTAATGTCCGCACCAATGCGGGAAACAATCAAATTTTTTTATTGACGGGGTGAAAGAACAGCCCTGCGTCTCTGCACCGTTAGAAACCTTTAAATTTCTGGGTAACACCTTATACTTTATAGCGCTTTTAAGAAATTTTAGGCGTCTTAAGTTTGTTTTTGGGGTCTTCAATATGCCTGAACAGTTACCGGAGTCCATGACAGGGACCACAACCATCGGCATTGTCTTCGCCGGAGGCGTGATTCTCGCAACCGAGAAACGGGCGACCATGGGCTACATGATCGCAAGCAAGAAAGCCAAGAAAGTATACCAGGTCGCAGAACGGATCGGTATTACCATTGCCGGGGGCGTGGGAGATGCACAGCAGCTCGCCCGCATCCTGAACGTGGAATGCAACCTGTACCAGATCCGCAGATCCCGGGCTATCACGGTCGGAGCAACAGCCACGCTGCTGTCAAATTACCTGAACCAGAACCGCATGTACCCCTACTATGTCCAGCTCCTTGTGGGCGGTATCGATGAGAAAGGCCCGAGCGTCTATTCCGTCGATGCCATGGGCGGGGCAACAAAGGAAGAGTCCATCGTCTCAACCGGATCGGGCTCCCCCATGGCGTACGGGGTTCTGGAAGACCGGTTCAAGCCGGACATGACAGAGGATGAGGCGATCGAGCTTGCCGTCCGCGGCCTCAAATCCGCGATGAAACGCGATGCCGGGTCGGGCGAAGGAATCCATGTGGTTGTGATCACGAAAGACAAGTACCAGGAACTCAGCGAGGATGCAGTCAATAAGGTTGTTGCAAAAACCTCCGCATAACTTTTTTTAGGACGATTATTTTATGCAGATAGAAGAACGGCTCAAAGAGCTCAAGGATAAGATCAACGATAAAGTGCCTCATGGCATCACGGTAACGCAGGTTGAGTTTGAAGGACCCGAACTGGTCATCTATACCGACGACCCGAAACGGTTTGCGGATGAAGCGGACTTAATCAAGATTCTCGCCCGCGACCTGCGCAAGAGAATTGTTGTACGGCCGACAATCCTCGAAGATCCTGAAAAGGCCTACAACGAGATCAAGGCCGTTGTTCCGGAGACGGGCGGTATCACGGACATCTTCTTCGATGCGGATACCGGGGAAGTTCTCATCGAAGCCGAGAAACCCGGCGTCGTGATCGGGAAGAACGGAGCAACCCTCCGGGAGATTACCAAACATATCGGCTGGACACCGAAAGTAGTCCGGACCCCCCCCATTGAGAGTTCAACCGTCAAGCAGGTCCGCCAGTACCTGCGGTCTTCAAACGAGGAGCGCAAACAGTTCCTGCGCACCATTGGCCGGAGAATTCACCGGGATCTTCCCGCCCGTGACGAGACGACAAAAAGGGACCAGTGGGCCCGGGTCACCACGCTCGGGTGCTGCCGCGAAGTCGGCCGGGCCGCCTTCCTCCTCTCAACCCCGAACAGCAAGGTACTGATCGACTGCGGGGAGAAACCCGACAACCAGGGCGGGACGCCCTACCTCTACGTGCCCGAGATCCAGCCGCTCACCGGGCTCGATGCCGTGGTCCTTACCCATGCCCATCTCGATCACTGTGCACTCATTCCCCTGCTCTACAAGTACGGGTACGAAGGCCCGGTGTACTCGACGCCCCCCACCCGGGATCTCTCCGTGATGCTCCAGCTCGATTACCTGGATGTGATCAACAAGGAGGGTCGCAAGATCCCCTACTCTTCAAACGAGGTCAAGACCTACATCCGTCATTCCATCACACTCAATTACGGCAGCGTGACGGACATTGCCCCGGATATCAAGCTCACCTTCCACAATGCCGGTCACATCCTCGGCTCCGCGATCGCCCACTTCCACCTTGGTGATGGGATGTACAACATCGCGTTCACCGGCGACTTCAATTACGCCAAGAGCCGTCTCTTCAACCCGGCCATCAACCAGTTCCCGCGCCTTGAAGCACTCTTCATGGAGAGCACGTACGGGGGCAGCAATGATTTCCAGCAGCCCCGCTCCGAGGCGGAAGACAGGCTCTACGAAACGATCAACACGGTTATTCAGCGTGGCGGTAAAGTCATTATCCCCGCATTCTCCGTTGGCCGATCGCAGGAAGTCATGCTGGCGTTTGAAGAGGGCATGCGTCTTGACAAGATCCCGAAAGTGAAGATCTACCTTGATGGGATGATCCGCGAGGCAACCGCGATTCACACCTGCTACCCGGAGTACCTGAACACGGAGCTCCGCAACCTGATCTTCCGCGAGGGCATGAACCCGTTCCTGGCCGAGTGCTTCATCCAGGTGGACAGCCAGGAGCTCCGCGAGAAGGTGATGAGCGGGGCTGACCCGTGTGTCATCATCTCCACGAGCGGTATGCTCAACGGGGGCCCGGTCATGGAATATCTCCTGAACCTTGCGCAGGATGAGAAGAACGCCCTCATCTTTGTCGGGTACCAGGCCGACGGCACCTACGGCCGCCGGATCCAGAAGGGCTGGCGCGAAGTGCCCATGGGCCGGAAGGGTACCATCACGATCAATCTTGAGATTGTCACGGTTGATGGGTTCTCAGGCCACTCGGATCGCCGGCAGCTGATGAACTACATCGGCCAGATCTCGCCCCGCCCCGAAAAGATCTTCTGCATCCACGGGGATGAGAACAACACGATCGATCTTGCCAGCTCCATCTACAAGCGCTACCATATCCAGACCCACGCCCCCATGAACCTTGAGACCTATCGTATGGTCTGACGCGATTGCCATGCGATCGTACATCACCCTTTTTTTAGGCGTCTTCTCCATCATGGCATTGTCCAATGCCATTGTTCCCGTACTCCCGGCATTTGCCACGGAATCTTCCTGGTCGGGTGCAATCTATGGCGCCTACTTCCTTGGGGCATGCATCAGCACGCTGCCGTCCGGGATCCTCTCGGACCGGTTCGGCCGCCTTGCCATGATGCGCACGGGACTCATCGTGACCGTTGCCAGCTGTGCGTTTCTCTGCATGACCACGGCTGCGGTACCGGCGCTCGCTGCCCGGTTCATCGAAGGGATCGGCGCCGGTCTCTTCGTTGCCCCGGCCCTGTCGCTTATCAATGCGGAAGAGAATCATGCCCGGCTGAGCGGCTACTTTATGGCGCTGATGAATGCCGGGCTGGTCCTCGGCCTGATCTGTGCCGGCATCCTGGCAGAAGTCTTCCACGAACCCGCTGCCGGCATCCTCCTGTTCACGGCACTCGCGATCATCCCGCTAGTCTCCGGCCTCCTCACCCGGGAGCCGCATGCACCGGCCCCGGCCGAAAGCCGGGATCTTCTGGCATTCCTCGCGCTCGTGCGGGAGTACCGGTGGATCTGGTATTCATCCATTGTCCTGATCGGGATCACGGGCGTTGTCACTTCACTCTATCCGAAATTTTCCGGAGCATCATCAGACATACTCGGGCTCTGGATCGCCGGCATGAGTGTTGCAACCATCATTGCGGTGCTCGTCATTTCGCGGTTCCGGTTTGACGAGATCTTGGCAATCCGGGTCTCCGCTGTATTGATGATCATGGGGGTCATGACCTCGTTCTTCTCGCCGGTCGGGTTCCTTGTGCTCGGATTCCTTGCCGGGGTTGTCATGATTGCGCAGATGGGAGTCCTTGCCCGGGTCCGCGAGCACCAGGGGATTGCGATGGGGCTGTTCTCCACGATGAGTTATCTTGGGATGGCGTTGTTGCCATTTATCGCGGGTCTTGTCGCTGACTCGGCCAGCTTTTTTGTCGCGTTCTGCGTGATGGCGGTGGTGGCGGGGACGGTGGCAATCAGAGGACGGGTGAGCAGCTGATCCGTGCGGGGGACCGGCAGTGAAAGAGAATGGACCGAGTTTCATCCTATATTCTTTAATAGAATAGCCAGACTCCAGAATAAAAAAATACGATACCAATGGGCTGTTATGATCGCAAAAAACATTGACTGTGATTAATTCGAAAATGAAACTTTTGCGTCCGTAATTTTTTTCCAGAATTTTGAGGGCCCACTGACCCGAGAGACGAGAATAACAGGGTTCTTCGAACAAAACCGCTGGGGGGGTTGGATCATTTTTTGAGACATGGGGGGTGGGGGGTCAGCGATTGACCCCCCCTTTGGACCGTTTCTGAACGGTCCACAACAGCAACCCCCCATTCCCGGGAGTACCCCTGATCGGTCCATCCGGGCACACAGCACCCCCGGATTACCACTTTCCATTGATGCCCGACCGGCCTGTTTCGGGGGTTTTTGAGGGAAGTTTTCCGGAAAACCCCTGTGCGCTCCCCTTTTGGGGAAAATGGCAGGTTTCCTCAGAGAAAAACCGGCCAGTGTAGAACCTGTTTCCTTTGAGGAAAGGGAGCTGCCGCGATGTTCTGGTCGCGGGCGAGGGTGGAGCTGAAGAAACCCGTGTTTTGAAGTTTCCCTTTCAGGTCAGAGGTTTACCGGCCAGGTCTCCACATTCCGTCGCCCCTTTCGGCATTTCGGAGCAGCATTCCCCTCAAATCCGTATTTCTCAGACGAACAATGAAGAATCGTGAATATCTGCCGGACCCCCTGTTCATGAAAAAACTCCAGACGTTTTGTATCAAACAGGGGGGTGTCGGATCCCAATCGGGGCTCAATTTGGGCACTGTTCCGGAATTTTGGGGAAACGGGGGCCGTAGCGTGCCCGGATTCGGAAGGTGGCCAACTCCGGAAAAAGGGGGTTACGGAGAGAGGGTTTCCGACGATAGATATAGGGATTTGGAGCGGGTGGAATAAAGTCAAAACACGAATTTTCCCGGCCCGGGAAAAATTCCGGAAACATTTCGCGTTGAAAAAAAATTTTCCGGCTCACAAAAACATTTCCGGAAAATATTTTAGAAAATTTTTCACTACGATCATGTTCGCATTCAAATATTTTCAAAAAATTTCTGGCAAACGTTTGCAGCACGAAACGATTTTAAAAATTTTCCTCCACCATTCCCGCAAATTTTTTCCCGAAAGGATTGACAGGGGATCGAGACTCCCATACTACCACATCCCGATCCGGTTCCACTTCCTGCGAAAGCAATACATTCATCAGCGATGAGGGGAAACTTCGTCATGAGAATATGCGATCAAAACTTCTGGTAATCGGCCTTCTTCTGGCAATCCTGATAATCCCGGCAGTTCAGGCAGAGGATGCCAGCGAATGGACCGTACGCGGATGGGCAGCTCTTGATGCCAAACAGTACTCAAATGCGCTCACGTATTTCAACAACGCCATTGCACTCGATAAGAATTCTGCGTCGGCATTTTCAGGAAAAGCAGTTACACTCAATGCACTGGGGGATTATTCCGGTGCCCTCGATGCGGTAACAAGTACACTCGCGATCAATGCCAAGAATGACAAAGCCCTCAATGCCCGGGCATATGCCCTGTGGAAACTCCAGAAATACAATGAATCGGTTGTTGCCTACGATGCCCTGTTCTCGCTAACCGATGTCAACACGCCCGACGCATATTGCAACCAGGGCTATGCGTACTGGATGCTGAACAAGACCGATAGTGCTGTCACGGCATATAAAAAATGTACCACATTCAATCCAACCGATATCATGAGCTGGAACAACCTGGGGCTCATCTATATTGCACAGGGTCGTTATGAAAATGCACTCGACGCATTTGATACGGGTACCAGCCAGACGGTTCTGAATGCAACCCTCTGGAACAACAAAGGAAAGGCGCTTGTTGGTCTGGGTCGCACATCCGATGCGCTGGACTGTTTCAACAAGGCCATCGGGATCGATCCCGGGTATACGGATGCCCTGAACAACCGGGAGAGCATGCAGGGTCAGCTGCAGGTATTCCAGATCACCGGCACCGTTACCCCCACGTCCACCATCAGCCGCCTCGGGACATTCTATACCACGGTACCGCCCACGGTTGTTGAAACACCAACCAATGTCGGTACTCAGGAAGTGACCGCGACATCGCAAGTACCCTCAGCCACAACGCTTCCGGTATCCGGTAAGGCAACCTATTCCCCGCTCTCGCCGTTCACCCTGCTCGCTGCACTTATTGGCGCGTGCGGTATTGCGATATGGGTAAACCGCAGAACATAATTTTTTAATTTTTGTGCATTCAGGCACTAAAAAAGATTTTTTAGTTTTTACAATCCATTGAATGAATCCATTTAATCCTGCGGTGGGATTTCAGTATATTTTTTCATGATACCGCAGTAAATATCCGTTGCGTTCTCCAGGGAGGTTACGGAGACACGTTCGTTTACGGCATGGAGGCTTGCGATCTCACCGGGGCCGTACTCCAACACGGAAAAACCATTTCTCCGGAGATGACGGGCATCGCTCGCTGCCCACTGAACGATCGGGAAGACCGGGCCGCCGTACACGCGCTCCACTT
Source organism: uncultured Methanoregula sp. (assembly GCA_964592875.1). Taxonomy (GTDB): domain Archaea; phylum Halobacteriota; class Methanomicrobia; order Methanomicrobiales; family Methanospirillaceae; genus Methanoregula. The sequence goes on along the minus strand of CAZQGG010000001.1, from coordinate 427,478 downwards.
CCCGGCAGGTGGTGGCAACGAGCGGGGATGCGGGATCGGTGATGGTGGGGTTATTCGATTCGGTGACCGTCATGGTTGCATGGTTCGTGTGGGCGGACAGGCGCTCAAGGATCTTCTCAATGGAACATCCCCACGGGATCCGCATCTCGAGATCGAACTCGCAGTGCTGGGCCACCACATTGGATTTTTCCCCGCCCCGGATAATGCCCGGGTTGTAGGTGAGTTTCGGCAGGACCTCGCGCACCCCTTCGATTCCGAACTGCTGTCCCAGGACATCGGATGACCGGGCGAGGATCTCCATCATGGTCTCATCCGCCAGGTACTCCTCATCGTGAAGGGTACGGATAAACGTGAGGAGGGCCGCTGCTTCCATAATGGCACTAATCCCGACCGCAGGATAGAGTGAGCCATGAGCGGAAACGCCTTCAAACGCAAAACTGGCCCGGCAGAGGCCTTTCTGTCCGATGGTCGGGTGCCGGGCCGGGGTGGGTTCAGCGATCACGCAGTCGCAGGGGGAGAGTAATAACTTCGACAGCAGGTACTTCATCCCGTGAGCCCCGCCCTCTTCTTCATCGCAGACAAATGCCAGCGACGCCGGGATCTCCCCCTCGGCATTCACCAGCATCTCGCATGCGGACAGGATCGCGGCACACCCGCCTTTCATATCGGTTGCCCCCCGCCCCCAGACGTACCCCTCTTCGATCAGGCCGGAGAACGGAGGTCGTTTCCAGGTACGGTCAAGGGCTGGCACCACGTCCACATGGCCGGCAAACAACAAGCGACTGCCTTTACGGACGGCCACAAGATTGTCAAGACCTTCCCCGTTCCCGTACACGGAAGCGTGAACACCAATCCCGTCAAGGAATGCCCGAATGTACTCGATCACTTCATCCGTTTTTCCGGGAGGATTTTCACTCCTTATCCTGACAAGATCGGAACAGATCCGGCTGACATGCATGATACAAATCTCTTGATACCTTAATGTTCAGCGCAGTACGCAGTAAACAGCGTCCCGAGCGAGGCTTCCGCGTAGAGGCTCTTTAAGAATTCAGAATCAAAGAACTCATCAATGACGGCAATGAAAAAGTCCGGCTGGAGGGGTTGTTTGCTGTCCGGGTCAATGACAATCCGGAAACTCCGGTAGCTGGCCGGGTCTTCCGTGTCATAGATCATCTGCCAGAGCGAGGGCAGCGCCTTGAACTTCTCCGGTTTATTCTCACGGAGCCAGTTGATAAATGCGGGGAACTTTGCCCGGTCGCCTTTCTTCTCCTCATCAATCCTCCAGCGCATGTATTCGGCACCGATGACGTTCTTTGGCGACCCGAAATTATATGCCAATATTCCCCCGGTATAATCGATATGGGCGAGCGAGTCGATGAGATAAAAATATAATACTTTATTGAACCCGCTTGTATCCTGAAGCATCAGGGATTTACCATACAGGTAATCGAGGACCGTCAGGTATTCGTTTTCATCCTGCATGTCCAGAAGTTCGATGCGGGATTGTAAATATATTCCCGTAGGGGATCACGGGGGGAAATGCCTGAAGAATGATGCGGTATTCCCGCAAACCCGGTGCTTATCGGTAAAACGGCTCGCGCTCTGCCACGGCTTTCCGGAACAGGTCTTCAAGTTCCTTTCCGCTCTTCCCCCGGATATCGATGTGGTTGTCGGCCCGTAAGAGGCAGGGCTTCAGTTTCCCGTCAGAGGTTACGCGGAGCCGGTTGCAGAATGCGCAGAACTCGGAGTTGTGGAGCGGCCGGACCACCTCGACCTCCGCGCCTTCAAGGCAGTACTTCTTCCGGTGGTGCATCCGGCGCGTGATGATGGTCTTTGCCCGTAAAGCAAGCGAGTCCTCCACGCCGTTCAGCATCGAATGATGGTCGCAGTCATTGAAGTCCATCAGCTCGATGAGCTGGAGGATCAGGTCGCGGTTCCCCCGGATGTACGAGAGGAAATCATCGATCTCGTGGTCGTTGATCCCTTCAAGCACAACCATGTTGATCTTGATCGGCGTCAGGCCGGCATCGAGCGCCGCTTTCACGCCTGCCAGTACTTTACCGAGATCGTCCCGGCCGGTGATCTTCTTGTAGGTCTCCGGGTTGATGCTGTCAACACTCACGTTCACCCGCTTCAGGCCGGCTGCTTTTAGGTCCTGCGCATATTCAGAAAGGAGCGTCCCATTTGTAGTCATCGATGACTCCATCCCCGGAGGAACGGACCGTACGATATCGATAATGTCCTTCCTGAGCAGTGGCTCGCCACCGGTAAACTTGACGCTCCGGATCCCGACCGTTGCCGCAACCCGGATGATCTCCGCAATTTCATCGACCGACATCTGCTCCTTGGGGGATTTTTCACCTTCCCGGTGACAGTAGATGCAGGAGAGGTTACACTGCTTGGTCAGGCTGATCCGGATATTCGTGACGGGGCGATTATACGAATCAACAAGGGCCATGCAAGGATCATCCGTTGAAATTTTTTGCCACAATATAGAGTTCGGTGCTGCCCTTCCTTGTGGAGCGGGTGTTACAGGTCTTTACAGCATAGAAATGTTCTTTCACCATGGCATACAGTTCGGGAAAGTCCGTTCCCTGGAACGACTTGACCGCAAAGTTGCCACCCTGTTTCAGCACTCGGCAGGCAAACGCAAGCGCCTGTTCGTTCAGCTCGATCGCCCGGGCCTGGTCGTAACTCTTGTGCCCGGATAACTTGGGAGAGGCATCGCTCAAGACCACGCTGACCGTATCAAGCCGGGACCGGATCTCCGCAATGATCTCAGGATCATTCAGATTCCCGACAATCGTCTCCACGCCATCAAGGTTTGCGATAGGGTTGAGATCAATGCCGATGACCCGTGCATTCGTGAGCGTCCGCTCGATCTGGAGCCAGCTGCCGGGCGCAGCCCCGAGGTCCACGATATTATCGTCAGGCCGTATGATCTCAAACTTTTTCTGGATCTCGAGGAGCTTGTAGGCAGCCCGGGATCGATATCCCTCCTGCTTGGCCCTGAGATGCGTTTTGTCAAATCCCCATTGTGAACCCATGACGCAGATCGTTCCCCTTAAATTTACTAGCGTGAAATCAGGTTAAAACCCAAAACACTATAATTAACGTATGACGATATACTGTATTAGAGTTTGTTAAGGGGTCACCGATGTTAAAAGCAACCATTGATGCAGACGTGTTCAGGGAAACGATTGAAGCGATCTCGGCTCTCATCCCTGAGTGCCGCCTGCACACGGACGAGAGCGGTTTCTCCACGCGGGCCGTTGATACGGCGAACGTGGCGATGATCTCGCTTACGCTCAAAAAAGAGGCATTCGATTCGTTCAAGGCGAGCACCGGTCAGCTGGGTATCGATCTCATGAAGATGAAGAACATCTTCGGTATGGCCACAAAAGGCGACCTGATCAGTATCGAGATGGCTGACAATGCCCAGAAGATGTCGGTGTCGGTACACGGCTACCACTACTCGATTACCCTCCTTGACACAAACACGATCAGAAAGGATCCCAATCCCCCGACCATCAGCCTGCCGGGCAAGATTGTGATCAAAGGCGAGGACCTGAATAACGCGATGAAGGCTGCCGCCGTGATCTCCGACAAGATTGCACTCGGGATCAACCCCAAGGACCAGACCTTCTATCTGATCGCGGAAGGGGACACCGATCACATCCGCCGCGAATTCTCGAAAGACGAACTGGTATCCATAACACCGGCAGAAGCCCGCTCGCTCTTCAGCCTCGACTACCTCAAGGATATGGGCAAGGTCATGAGCAAGGCCGCGGAAGTTGAGATCTTCCTTGGCATCGATCACCCGGTTCGGTTCTCGTTCGATATCGCGGGAGGCAACGGGCATGTCGAGTACCTCCTTGCACCCCGCATTGAGGCTGATTGATGGAATATTCCCCATCGGCAAAGGAACTCTCCCATTTTCCCTTTTTAAAAAAATCCCAGGATCATATCAAGAAATCCTTCCCTCCGCTCGAACAGCTGCTGAACCAGGAGAAGGGAGCATTCCTTGTCGATCTTGCCGTGAAGCGGATCAACCAGGCACTGCTCTCAAAAAAAACCATCTCTGCACAGTTCCCTCACCGCGATGACGAGGAGATTGCCAGTTACGTTCTTGCACGGATCATCATTTCCTGTATCCAGGATAAACAACTGTACGATCGCGTGACCCGCTATGAATCCGAGCGGGCATACCATTTCCTCAATACCGAGACCGGTTCGGAGAACGAGAAGGGATGGAACGAACATGCGGTTCTTGATGATGAGGGCAACAGCAGGATTGCAGCGTACCTGGCAAAGGAATTCCGGATCGATCTGGCCAAAGACCGGCTGCCCCTTGCCGATTATGTGGAGATCGTTTCGGTTCTGCACGATGAGCGGTTCAAACTGGTGAACCGTCGTGTGATGAACGGTCAGGTGGAGATCAAAAAAACCGAACTGCTCGAACTGCTCCGGGAACGGATACGGGTCATCCTGCGCCGGGACCTGCCCTATACGGTGCCGAAATCCCTCTGCCAGCAGCTGAAGCCGGTTGCCGAGACGATAAAAAAGGAGTACCAGGAGCAGATGCTCCAGCAGTTCGGCACCATTGAAGAGACCGCATTTCCTCCCTGCATGCAGGCCCTGATCACGGCCCTGACGGCCGGCACCAACCTGACCCATGCCGGACGTTTTGCGCTCACCTCATTTCTGCACATCATCGGCATGGATCTCAACGGGATTGCGGCCCTGTACGGCAGGTCGCCGGACTTTGATCCGGAGAAGACCATGTACCAAGTGGAACATATCACCGGCCGGGGGGGATCCGGTACCGAATATACCGCACCGGCCTGTGCAGCCATGCGGACCACCGGTCTCTGTGTGAACCGCGATCCCCTCTGCGAACGGGTGGCGCATCCCCTCAGTTATTACAAAGTAAAAAAGAAGGATCTGGCACGAAAAGGTAAACCTCTGGCTCCCGTGAAAGCAAGGGAAGACGCCCCTTCTGCACCTAAGTAATCTTATCGTTCACGAGATATCCTGCGCTGGACAGGAAGATCATGAACCCGATGATCGCAGCAAGATAGGCAAATGCTGCCGGGAGTGCCATGGGCAGGACGGCAAGCAGTATAACCAGGATCACAAATGCACTCAGGCCAATGACCACATCAAGAAGTCGGGCATCCATTGCTACACATTTTGCTTTTCGGAGAATATAGGTTTATCCGCCTTATGATCTGCGCTGCCCTGACGCACTCGCGGGGCTCATGGTGATCCATAACGAACCGGGGCTGCACGGATCGTGCCAGAGAGCCTATCTTAATATTGCCCCGCTCTCCAAGAGTACTGCAATGGATCCGGTCTCTGAACGAAGTGCTGTCCTGGCACAGCTGGAACAGGAAGTTGCCCTCCTGAAGCAGTCGATGAGCCCGGCGCTGGTTCTTCCCACGGGCGCTCAGATCGGGTACGCGATCCGGGGGGCCCGGGACGAGGGTGGCATTGCATCAGTTGAGGGAAGGATCTCCGGCCCTGCCGGGGCCATGAAGACCGGCGGGCCCTGTTCATTCGGTAATGATGAAGAGATTGCCCGGGTGATCCTGACGATCCTGAAGTTTGATCCCCGCAGGAGAAGTGCAGCCCTCCTTCGGTTCACCGATCGGGCACTTGACGTACTGGACGGGGACTTATTTCTTGAATGCGTGTCCTATGATGGATCAAAAATCCAGGCAGGCATCAGCACCATGGACTGGGGGATTGCCTCGTGTTGTAACAAGGAAGTCCCCGACGTAATATATTCAGAAAACAACGGGAATCCAGATGCAACACTTATTCTTCTGGGCGAGAATCCGATCGACGTTGCAAACAATATTATTATCTGCTCAAACCGCATTTAACGTATAGAATTCTTGAGGAATCATTCATGGGAATCAAGCCGTCATATATCAAGAACATTGGAACAGAACTTCTGAAACAGCAGCGAGATTATTTCTCGGGCAGTTTCGATGAGAACAAGGTCCAGCTCGGCGCGTCCGCCGTCATCGGGAGCAAGCGCGTCCGGAACCGCATCGCCGGATACATTACAAGAAAAATAAATACCAAAAGACACGCATAATCCTATTTATGTTCGAAGGTGTCCTTCCGGCAATCATTACCCCTTTTAAAAGAAACCCTGCAATGGGCCTGGACATTCCGGGTCTTGAGCGGAACATCGGTTTTCTGACATCCCGCGGCATTCACGGGATCGTGCCCTGCGGTTCGACTGGGGAGTCTGCAACGCTCACGTTCGAGGAACACGAGAAGGTTGTCGCAGTAACGATCGATAAGGTCAATGGTAAGATCCCGGTGCTTGCCGGCACGGGATCCAACAACACTGCCGAGGCAGTGCGCCTGACGAAGGCGGCCAAGGACACCGGTGCGGACGGCGTGCTCGTCATCAGTCCGTACTATAACAAGCCGAACCGGGCAGGTCTCATCAAGCACTACACGAAACTGGCGGATCTCGATATCCCGGTTGTTATCTATAATGTTCCCGGGAGGACCGGCCAGAACCTTGAACCGGACCTGATCGCGGAACTGGCGCAGCACCCGAATATTGTGGGCGTCAAGGAAGCGAGCGGCAATATCGGCCAGATCTCACGGATCATCGAGGAGACTCAGGATGAGGACTTTTCGGTCATCTCCGGTGATGACAACATCACCCTCCCCATCCTTGCGCTGGGCGGTGCCGGTGTGATCTCCGTGGCAGCGAACGTGGATCCAGCTCGCATGGTAGCCATGTACGAGGCGGCAAAGCAGGGTGATTACCAGAAAGCGCTGGTGCTCCACTTCGCGATGTCACCGCTCTTCCGCTCCATGTTCATCGACACCAACCCGATCCCGGTCAAGAAGGCTGTTGAACTGATCGGCCTTGCCGGCGGCCCGGTCCGGCTCCCGCTCGATGAGCTGGATGCAAAGAAGATTGAGCAGCTGAAAAAAGTCCTCGCTACCATTCCGAAAGGAGCAGTGAAGGTGGCACCCAAAAAGGCACCGGTTAAAACGGTTGTGAATAAACCAACCCCCGGAAAAGCCGCACCGAAGAAAACCACAACCCGGCGCACGCTCAGGTGATCCAATCATGATCAAGGTAGTTATCTGCGGAGCCTCGGGAAGGATGGGGCAGACCCTCGGGCGGATGGTGCAGGAAGCACCGGACATGGAGCTTGTGGGCGGGATCAATCTGAAGCCCAGCTCCTTTTTTGGCGCCGAGATTGTCGAAGCGAAAGATGCCGATGCCCTCTTAAAGAAGACAAAGGCGGATGTTGTCATCGATTTCACGGTTGCGAGTGCCGTTGTGGGGAACGTCCAGGTGGCAGCAAGGAACAATTGCGCCCTCATTGTCGGCACCACGGGCATCTCCCCCGAACAGCGGGCGGAGATGGAGAAAGCGATAAACGGCCACGTCCCGGCAGTCATATCCACCAACTTTTCAATTGGTGTCGCCATCTTCCAGCAGCTTGTGCGGGAATCGGCACGACTCTTAAAAGATTATGATATCGAGGTGATCGAGGCCCACCACCGGAACAAGAAGGATGCGCCGAGCGGAACAGCCAAGACCATCCTCCAGATCATTGAAGAGGAGGCCGGTGCACGCGAGAAGCAGTACGGGCGCGAGGGCATGACCGAGCGGAAGAACGAGATTGGCGTGCACGTGATCCGCGGCGGGGATATCGTGGGCGACCACAAAGTTATGTACTCGAAAAACTACGAGACGATCGAACTCTCGCACCGTGCATACGATCGCTCGGTCTTCGCAAGCGGTGCCATTGTTGCTGCCCGCTGGGTTGCCGGGAAGAAGCCGGGCATCTATGGCATGAGCGATGTGCTGGGCCTGAAGATATAATCCTCGTTTCCCGGTAATTCAGACGATTTTTTATTTTCCCCACGTCCTGACTTGAGGGGATCGTAATAGTAACCCTTTTTTTACCAATAAAAGAAACATATAGACGGAGTGAACGAGTTGGTAGCAATCGTTGATAACGATAAGTGCACCGGATGTGAAACCTGCGTGAGCGAATGCCCCGCATCGGCAATCGCCATGGAGAATGACAAGGCAAAAGTCGACAAGGACATGTGTGTTGATTGCCAGACCTGTGTGGATGTCTGCCCCTCTGAAGCAATCCGCATGGAATAATCCTGGCAAGACCCGGTCTCTTTTTAAATGTAATTTTTCAAAAAAGGATGATGGATTCTTCTACAGAAATCCGATATTCATTACCTTGATCCGGATCTTTTTCCCTTCCTCTTTTCAGCATGCAGGGTGCGGTTAAGAGCGAATGTCTCTAATCTGACATTGCATCAAGGATATATTGTTCTTCTAACAAGTGAACTGCTCCGCTATAGTATTCGGCGATAAAAATTACTATAAAAAAACAATGTTTTTATCATCTTAAGTGAAATGGGATTTTACAACCCGACAATATTCTAAAAAACGGGGAGATAAGAACTTACAGGACCTGTCATCATGATCAATGTTGGAGTGCTCGGTGCAACGGGTGCGGTGGGTCAGCGATTTGTTGAACTTCTAGCGGATCATCCCTGGTTCAAACTTACAACGCTTGCCGCTTCCGATCGCAGTGCGGGAAAGCCCTATGGAAAGATCGTAAAATGGCGTCTTGATACGCCATTCCCGGAGAATATCGGGAAGATCAAGGTCGTCCCGACATCGCCAAAGGCCATGAAGAATGTCGACCTTGTCTTCTCCGCCATGCCGGCTGAGATCGCGACCTCGGTCGAGACCGAGTTCGCGGATGCCGGTATCGCGGTCTGCAGCAATGCCAGTTCCCACCGTATGGAACCCACGATACCGCTCGTGGTACCTGAGGTCAACCCGGATCATCTCGGCCTTATCGATGTCCAGCGGGATGCCGGCCGCGAGGGATTCATTGTCACCAATCCCAACTGCTCCACCATCATGATGGTGACTGCTCTTGCTCCCTTAAGGAAATTCAAATTCACGGATATCCGGGTAGCAACCATGCAGGCGATCTCCGGTGCCGGGTTCGAAGGGGTTGCCGCGATGGCGATCTACGATAACGTGATCCCGTATATCGGCAAGGAAGAAGAGAAGATGGAGACCGAGGCGCTCAAGATCATGGGCACGCTCAAAGGGAAGAAAGTACAGAACGCTCCCTTCAAGGTGAGCGCCAGCTGCCATCGCGTACCGGTAATCGACGGGCACACCATGGCCGTCTGGGCAGACATCAAGGAGCCTCTTGATAAAATCCAGAAGGCATACCGCGATTATAAGCCGCCCATCAAGGGTCTCCCGACCCAGCCCGCCGAATCGGTTCATTTCTTTGAGGACGATCAGCCGGACCGGCCTCAGCCCCGGCTTGACCGCATGCGGGGCAAGGGCATGACCGTCTCGGTCGGACGGCTCCGTGAAGGGGTTCGGTTCGTGGCCATGGGTCACAACACAATCCGTGGTGCCGCTGGCGCCAGTGTGCTCAATGCAGAGCTCATTGTGAAGAAAAAGTATCTGTAAAAAGTGGAGGATCTCATGCAACAGACAAAAGAGAATATCGTATTCGTAGGAACCAAGCCGGTGATGAATTATGTTCTTGCGGTGGTAACCCAGTTTAATAATGGGGCAACTGAGGTGGCGATCAAGGCCCGGGGCAAGGCAATCTCACGGGCTGTCGATACCTCAGAGATCGCACTGAACCGGTTCCTTGATGGTGTGACAAAAAAGGAGATCATCACCTCAACGGAAAATATCGACACGGATTCCGGCAAGACGAATGTTTCATCGATTGAGATCACCTTAATGAAAAAGGAATAACCCGGAATCGTCTTTTTTTATATAATTCTCTCTGAAATTACCCAAAACAATTTATGTAAAATTCACGAATGTAGTATGTTATGCGAGCCCGTGCTATCGCGCTGATATTTCTTATCCTTACCTGCGTTGTGGCACCCGTCTGTGCTGTCGATGATGAGCGGTACGGGTACCTGAAGATATCCGATATCAATGTCAATCTCGACAATGGTACTGCAAATATCCGTGTCAATTATACGGTTGATGAAGGAACCCGTTTTATCTTCTTCCTGTTTGGAAAACAGGATCTGAAGAACAAACTCTTCAAGATTCTGAATTACGATGATGCCCGGATAAAAAATATTGATCTATCAAGCGCGGAATTTTCCGTTGATGATGCATCATTCTCCTATGGTGATGGAATTTACTGGTATCCGGCTCATGCATTCAATGTGGTGATTCCTAATCTGACCATCAGTTCCCCCCAGGTTACCCGGAATTTCAGCATGGTAAAGGAGTTCCCCGGTGGGATCGGGTATTTTGCGCAGTCAGATACCATCCATCCGATTCCCGCGCAAGGATAGTTGATGATGAAATAATTTTCTAGTCTGCCCACATACACATTTCTTGAGTTGTGCAACTTTTTTAAGACACCATTATCTAAATACGGCTGATAAAATTCCACTCCCCGGTTTTATCATGTGTACTTGAAAGTGATGATTTGTGATCCGGTTATGGATCTGGTTTGAATGTTAAACGATCGGGAATTGAAAAAAAGATCTGTTCAAATGATTTCAATAATTTCCTGCTTCTGCAGATCTGTTACTTTCTTGGTGATGATATGCTGGACAGCCACGCCGGTGATCGCAGCAACAATGCCGGCTATCGTTGACCACAGGATATACCGGGAGATTGTTTCTGTTGACAGGGGAAAATCCGGCACGCCCTGAAATGAGATGATGTAAATACTTGCTGCATACAGCAGGAGGCCGATGGCCGTAACAAAGAAGGGAAACACAATCACTTTTCCCAGGTTCTCCCGCTCATTCTGATACACATCTATGATCACCCCAATGGACAGTACGAGCCCGGCAAACAGGAGCCATTCAAATGCCCCGTAGATGAAGGTCATCAGGTACGTAATCAGGCCAAGACTGCTGTCCGTAGAGTAATATTTGAGGATATTGATGGCCCCGACCGTAAACCCGATAATCGCCAGGAGGATGGTTGTGGTATACGTGACAAAGGAGAAACGGCCACGCGACAGGGATAAGCGAAGAGCATCGGTAATGCCGTGAACAAATTCGTCAAACCCAAATCCCTTGTAGAGCAGGAAGCATCCGATGACACCCACCACGACAATTGTTGCGAGTCCCGGGGCACCCAGCAGGTATGCACTTGCGTACAACAGCATCGCGAGCCCAATCGGGATGAATACCATGCGGGAAATTTTTGGATCGTCAAATAATTTTTTCAATATGTAATACGTGCCTTCGAGATTGGGCATCTGGTTGACAATTACTCTCCGGATGCTGGAGACGGGGATCCTCGACTGGATGATCGGGATCACATATTCATCTTCAGCCCCATCGGTGACAAGGATGCAGGTCGTTGCTTTTGTCTCCTCGATCACCTTGTCAAGGGATGAGGCGATCCTGCGGTCCCCTTCAATCATATGCAGGTGATTGCCGGCCACAACGGCTATTGCCGTATCCTCGCCTTTTGCATCCAGCTCATCAAATATTTTCACGGCTGAAAATATTGCGTTGACATCGGAATCTTCAGGATCAGCAAGTGCCAGTGTATTTGCCGCCTTCAGACATGCCGCACGTCCGATGCAGGGGCTTTCAATGTTGGCTTTCCAGCCGATGTCATCGTCACGGTCGACACTCAGGACCAATGTTCTCCCCGGTGTCATTATATCTATAAAAATGCCGTAAATCTATTAAATCATTGCTGACGGCAAAAAATATGAAAAAAGAAAGATCAGATGAGTTTTGAGCGCTGGAGGAGCAGGATATCATCCGTTGTGAGTTTCTCACCCGCACGGAAGTTCTTGAACAGGCTCTCTGCTTCCTTCCTTACTGCTTTCTGCTCCTTGGTGACCTTGACCTTCTTGGTCTTCTTGCGCAGTCCTGAAATTACCTTGTCGTAATCGCGGAGCTCTTTCTGGCAGGCAATGAAGAACTTGTGCTCGGCGTCAGCGGATTCCTGTGCCTCAACGAAACTCTTGTGAGCTGCATCGGCCGCTTCCCGGGACTTGTCGGCCTTGCGGTAGGACTCCACCATGAGGTCGTGGTGTTTCTGGGCGAGCTCAGCAACTTCGGTTACCTTGGCGTGGAGATCGGATGCGGCCTTCCGAAAATCGCGGGCTTCGGTGATCTTGGTGCGCATCTCCTTGTTCTGTTCGAGCTCTGCCTCCTGATCGCGGACCTGCCCTTTCATCTGCTTGATCTTCTCGATCAGCTCGCGCTCCTTATCGGTGGTGAAGACCTCTGTCTGCTGGCGGTACTCCATGTACTCGATCTGCTTCTGGAGTTCCTTGACGCCGCGATTCTTCTGGGTGCCGTGCTCTTTCTTGAACGCTTCGATGTCCTCAAAAAGGACATTCGCCTTGTCGTTCATCTCGTTGCGCTGGGCCTTGATATCGAGGACATCCTGATTGGATTTGTCCCGGAGATCTTTGTTCTTCTGCGCTTCTTCGACGAACTCGCGGGTCTGGTTGTTTAATGTATTGCGCTCACGTGCGAACTTGCTCGCATTTGCATTGAGCTCGTTGCGGTGATTTTTGTGTTCTTCAGACTCGGCAAGGATTTTTTTTCTCTTTTCCATCAGGTCATTCAACATGCGTTACCAACTCCTCATCAGATTCTCCATTCACGGGAGGCGCACACTCTTTCGTATGAGGTTTCTGTGATCAGGAATGCCGTATTCCAGCTTCCCGATACACCGATACTATAACTCTGCATACAGGATGCAGGATGAAAAACACCAGAAAAGATACTCGAGCCTGAATTCAGATAAGACTCCAGACCGAAGTCTTTGTTCAACACTCTGTTCATGATGTTCAACTCCCGATACCGGGGCGTGATCGTCCACAGGATCTCACCCCCATCCTCCCAGCGAAGGATTGGTCGAATGTACTATATTTTAAAGGCGTGGGGAACTATTAAGCATTTCGCCGGTTACAGGAAGGAAACATACCCATAGTGTGATGTCGGGGATTGGAAGGAGAAGAATTTTTAAAAAGGGTGTTGGTAATTGGAATGAACCAATCGTGCCAAAGTTACTGGCCGGATTTTTGTTTTTTTTTAGTTTTGTGAGGGTGCGGTACTTAACCGACCCACTCAAGGACGCCGCCGCCACTGGGCTGGTCCCTTCCGCCACTGGTTCTCCGTTGTACGGGCATCTCAACGGCCTTGGGGCTGGAACGCTTGTTCTCGATATCCTGTACCATGGTCTTGTAGGACTGGCGGGTTCCGAGAATCTGTGCGCTCTTGACGCCGGTCATGATGGCGAGGACGCGGATCTTGCCTTCCATGTCACTCCTCACACGGGCACCCCAGATGACATCTGCGTGGGGGTCGAGCTCGTACGTGAGCGAGGTGGCGACCTCTTCTGCATCCTGCAGGGTTAAGTCAGTGCCGCCCGTGATGTGGATCAGGCTGCCGGTTGCACCGCGGTAGTCGATGTCGAGCATCGGGTTGGAAAGGCACTCGCGGACAACGCTCTCTGCCTTGTTCTGCTGCTTGCTCTCACCAACGAGCATGACTGCAACGCCTCCCTTGGACATGATGGCGCGGACATCTGCGTAGTCGATGTTGATGAGCGAGGGTTCAGTAATCGTCTCGGAAATGCCCTTGACGGTCTCACCGATGAGCTGGTCCATGACAGAGAATGCCTGGCCGAGCGGGAGGTTCGGGACGAAGTTCTTCAGACGGTTGTTGTCGAGGACAATCACGGAGTCTGCCGCTGCTGCGAGTGCCTCAAGACCCTCTTCTGCGCGGATCAGGCGTGCCTTCTCAACCTGGAATGGATAACTGACCATGCCGACGACAATGGCGCCCTGCTCCTTTGCGATAGCGGCAACAACGGGTGCTGAACCGGTACCGGTACCTCCCCCCATACCTGCTGTGATGAAGACAAGGTCGGCAGATTCAAGAATTGCCTCAAGCGTCGGGCGTGCCATCTCTGCTGCGCGTTTACCGACATCGGGGTAACCGCCGGCACCGAGACCCTTGGTTAAGGATTTCCCGATGAGGATGCGCTTGTCAGCCTGGATCATATCCAGGTGCTGCTTGTCCGTGTTGATGGCGATCGTTTCAGCACCGGAAACACCCATGTGGTGGATACGGTTCACGGTGTTGTTCCCTGCGCCTCCGCAACCAATGATGACGATCCTTGGCTGGCCTACGAAGTCGTCATCCGTTGCATTGGCTGTGCCGGGCTTGTTAATCTCTTTCTCAAGCTCGGCGTTTTTTAAAGCGTCGTTGATAATACTCTGCATTTCTACCCTCTCAAACCTTGAATGAAACCTGGTCACTTTCCTTTAAGACACGACTTGCACGTTTTTCAACAAGTTCACGGACAGCTGCCCTCACCGCTTCTGAAACATTGGGGTATTCCCCCGAATCGACCATCTGCTGGAGCAGATTGATCTGCTGTTCAGGCAACCGGAGCGTGATCCTTTGCATCATGGTATCTCACTTTTCTGACATATGTCTGGCTTTTGTCGTTCATATGTCAGACAAAGAGAACCCTTGTGTCTGACTCAACCAGATGGTTCAAAATAAAACATCTATGTATATAAACCTTCTTCTTTGCATCTGGCAACGGCTTCACAACGCATTTATGACAGATTATCCAAGTATTTTAGAAATAGAGCGGATTTTTATGGTTGTTGACTTTCCAAAACGGGCGGTACATGGGGGGATAGGAAAGCGACATATGGAAAAAACGAACAAAACTGTGCTGGATTTCAGCGCGAGTGTGAATCCGTACCCGCCCCGGTTCACCTGGAAGATGGATCCTGATCGATTATCCGAATACCCAGATGATACCTATACTGCACTAAAAGAGCGGATCGCTACGGTGTTTCATAAGGATCCTGCGGAGATCTGTGTCGGAAATGGATCGATTGAACTGATCCGGGCGTTCTGTTCAGTGGCATTCCGTAAAGGATCGCACAAACACTCATTCTTTTTGGAATCCCCGACATTTGGTGAATATTCCCTCTCTGCGTTCCTGGCCGGTGCGGTCCAGACCGAAAGGCACCCGGATGCAGATGTATCGTTTCTCTGTAACCCAAACAATCCAACCGGCCGATTGCTCACCCGAGATGAAGTAATCCACCATCTTCACATGGTACAAAGTAATGGTGGGATTCTTTTTTGCGATGAAGCGTTCATTGAACTCGCCGATCCCCGCCAGAGCGTAGCAGACCTGTGCGATCCCGGCCTTTTTGTTGTGCGTTCTCTCACCAAGTGTTTCTCGGTTCCCGGGATCCGGTTCGGCTACGGTTTCGGGGACCCTGCATTCATTGAGAAAATTGAGACTGCCCGTTCCCCGTGGGGAGTGAATGCATATGCCGAAGCATATGCCATGGAAGCGTTCCTCCATATGGACGAACTGGCGGTCTCCCGATCCCGTATCGACACTGAACGATTATGGCTCGTTTCAGAGATTCAGGCACGGGGGATGCACTGCCACCCGTCTTCAACCAATTTTATCCTCATTGATTGCGGCCGGAATGTCACCCCCCTTTGCGAGAGGCTCGCTTTGATGGGTATTCTCGTCCGCGACTGTACTTCGTTTGGTCTGCCGGATGCCATACGAGTAGCGGTCAGGACGCGGGAAGAAAACGAGAAATTTATAGAGGCACTGGCGATATGCGTGCGCTGATCATGGCAGGGGGGGCGGGAAGCCGCCTTAATCGTGGGGAAAAACCGATTCTTCCGATCTGTGGAAGACCGATGATTGAATATGTTGTAACGGCTTTTCAGCAGGCAGGATGTGAACCGGTGGTTGCGGCATCATCCCGCACACCCATGACGCAAAACTGGTGTCGTGCCAATAATATTTCTCTCTGCAATACGGAGGGAAACGGATTTATTGAGGATATGGTGTACGCAATCCATGCTCTCGAAGAGGAAAATCCCATTTTCATCACGGTTTCCGATATTCCCGGAATAACCCCGGGTATCATCAAATCAATTTTAAAATCCTATGATGCGTGTAATAAAGAGGCGTTGTCCACATGGATTCCGGCAACCATGGTCAGATCCTGCCGCGGAGGTATGCCCTACCGGGAACAGATCGAAGATATTGAAGCCTGTCCTGTTGGTATCAATATTCTCCGGGGAGATCATATCCACGAACCACAGGATGAATTCGCCCTTCTCCTCCATGAACCCCGCCTGGCACTCAATGTCAACACCTGTGACGATCTTACGTTCGCTGAAACAATCCTGAAGAATACAGATCTGAAACAATTCTGAATCCCTTTTGATATGTGATCCTTTTTCTTTCCAAATTGTGACATTCATCTCAAAATACGGACAATCCTGCCCTGTTTTTCAGGAATGCATATTAAGGATTATCGCCCAAGATCATGATATTATGACAGAGTCGCAGGAGATCGAGTTGCGGGGTCATATCATTGACTCCGGTATCCTGACGCAGCTCTTCGACCGGGTCATGGATATGGGGGGAAATTTTGAGATCCTCACATTTGACATTGGCAAGGAAAAGACCGACCCGAGTTACGCTCGTCTCCGCATCGCGGCATCCAATAAGAATAATCTGCAATCAATCCTGTCTGAGGTCCACCGGCTTGGCGCCCGCCCGGTTGAAGTGAAGGATGTGCATCTTGTCCCGGCAGAGGGCGATTGCGTTATCCCCCGTGGATTCTATACAACAAGCAACCACCCGACCAACGTGAAGTACGGCGGCGAATGGATCCCCGTTGAAGCGATTGAGATGGATTTTCTCATCGTTGTGGACCCGAAAAAGAAGCGGGCCCGATCCGTAGCTCTTGGGAAAATCCGGAAAGGAGATCTCGTTGTCGTAGGAGAGCAGGGTGTGAGTGTCCAGTATCCCGAACGCCCCCGTGAGCAGAGTACCTTTGAGTTCATGCACGGGACCGTCTCCTCAGAACGACCCAGCGAGACCCTGATTGCAAAGATTGCAAAAGAGATTCTTGAGATCCGGAAAAAAGGAGGCAAGATCGCAGTCGTTGGCGGCCCTGCGATCATCCATACCGGTGCCGACAAGGCACTGGCTGAAATGATCCATAACGGATACATCAACGTCCTCTTTGCGGGAAATGCCTTGGCAACCCACGATATTGAATACAATCTCTACGGGACCTCCCTTGGCATGGACATCTCCACCGGCAACCCCGTGATGGGCGGCCATAAACACCACATCTACGCGATCAGCGAGATCATGCGGGCCGGCTCAATAAAAAACGCCGTGGACACGGGTGTCATCAAGGGCGGGATCATGTATGAGTGCGTGACGAAGAATGTCCCGTTTGTCCTTGCAGGTTCAATCCGTGACGACGGTCCCCTGCCGGATGTGATACAGGATACCATGGTTGCTCAGGACGCAATGCGGAAACACATCGATGGGTGCAGCATGGTGCTGATGATCGCAACCCTCCTCCACTCCATTGCAGTCGGGAACTGTCTCCCCTCCAGTGTCAAGACGGTCTGCGTGGACATCAATCCCGCACACCTGACGAAACTGATGGACCGGGGCACAACACAGGCAATCGGCATCGTCTCGGATGCCGGGACATTCCTTCCCCTGCTGGCACGGCAGCTCGAGATCCAGAGCGGTCATGCGAAAAAATAATTTCTTTTTTAATTACCGCGTCAGCGGCATACAATAGGGCATCTCCCGGGCAAGAACAAATTCCCACTCGGCTTTGCACGTGCATTCAGTCTCAAGTAATGCGTTGATAAGTTCACGATCGCCGTTGAGGGAATAGTCGCGAATGCCCTTGACGAGTTCGTAATCACACTTCCCGCAGTTATGCGGACCCCGTTTCTGGCCGCCACCCAGCGGATCGCAGGTCATGTGGATGGGCGCATTTTTAAGAAGCGTGAGCACGCTCCAGAGGTAGGGGGGGCGGTATGCACCCCGTTTCCAGTAATATTCCAGTTCCGTATTTCTCTGAACCGTGCAGGGATTCATCGAGACAAGATCCGCATGGGGGATCACATCGCGTATCGTGGACTCCATATCCTTCACGGCCTCGTTTTCCGTGAGGAACAGTGGTTTGAAGAGAAGGTATGCCTTGATACCGGCTCCAGATTTACGAGCTGTACTTACAGCATGAGTAAAATCCGCAAACCGGAACCCTTTGTTGATGCATTTGTCCCGGATCTCATCGTTGCTGGTCTCCAGACCAATGGCACAATACAGGGGTGTCTTCCAGCTCCCGTCATCAATACCCCCGATAAATTGTTCCAGACCATCTTCCTGGACAAACTCCGGGCGGGTCTCGGCTATCACGAGTTTTCCGCGGAATGCCGCTGCCGCATCAGAGAGGAACTCCGGGGGGACTTCAGCAGGATCAAAAAAACTCCCGGATGTGAAGATCTTGACCATCAGGTAGTCTTCCGGTTTATGTTCCCGCATGACCCAGACAAGTTGTGCCCGCAGGTGTGACAGGAGTGCACGGCAATCCTTCGACGCATACCGTTCATGCCGGTAACTGCACATCCGGCATTTCGACCAGCTGCACCCCCCGCTCTGAAAGATGATGGTCAGGCATTCGAGTTCATCGGTGCCATACCGTTCCTTTCCCCGCCAGACGGCAAGCGGCTTCTCTGCAGATTCAGAAATCATTAACAGCCTATTAGTTGATCTCATATAGATGAAAAAGATCGTCCTGCTGTGTATGGGACTTCTCTTTCTGGCGAACATGGTCTCGGCCTATCATGTGACCATTGATGCACCGGATTCCCTTGCAATTGGAAAACCGCTCGTTGTCACCGGAACGACGACCTTCGGCATAGGGACGCCGATCGATATCGTATTGTATCATCAGGTAACCACAACCACCGAGATCCAGCGTAAGATCGTCTATATCCAGCCGGATCAATCGTTTGAGGCGGTTTTTGATACCACCGGCCTTGCTCCTGGCACCTATAAAGTGGAGGCACCCCCGACGGCAAACGGGGATTCCGTGACCATGCGCCTTGTTACCCTGTATGATCGCAGTGAAGAGATCTCGCTCTCATCACCTCTGACTCAGGCCTATACCGGGAATCTCTATCTTAACGGGGAGATCAAAGGCAAAGAAAATTCCGGGGTGCAGGTCGAGGTCATCGATCCCACCGGCCTTGTGATCTTCGGGCCCCGGTATATCAATACGGACAACATCGCTCATTTTGCTGCCGATATTCCCATCCGTGAGCCGGGCTCCTATGAAGTATCCTTCACTGATGGGAACGGGTACATCGGTTCACGGGTTGTTACGATCCTTGGCGGCGACGCGCCCTCCATATCCGGGACTACCGGGATCTCAAAAACCACTCAGGTCATCGTACTATCTGCACATTCCCCCTCCTCCCGCGACACGCCCGCATATTTTATGGTGAAGACGGATGTCGGGCCGGTTGTGTTGTATACCTCAAAGAGCACGGACTGGGTAATGGAATATATCGATGACCAGGGAGTTCTGTATACTGAGAATGACCGGGGAGGAGCCTCACCGGAACGGGCTGAATTCACCGGTAGGGGAACGACCGTATACGTGAAGATATACCCGTATAAATATGCGTCAACGTCCGAAGTGACCCTGTACGGGGAAAATGTCAAGGCGGTGGTTGTGAGTCCATCGGTACCTGCACCGTTTGCAGTATCTGCAGTAAAAGCGACAACCCCATCAACTCCCCTCGTCCCGGGAATTGCTGTCATCTCCCTGGGCATCACCATGTATCTCCTGGCCCGCAGAACGAGCTGAATCTACATAATATTGGTACTAAATCCGCATCCGCTAGAGGGATACCGGAGGATGATCCAATATATCCCGGGTATCCTGTACAAGAAGGCTTTTTTATACCCAAGAACTAACATATGGAGCACTGCCGGGGTAGTCTAGTCCGGGAAGGCGGTAGCCTTGAAAGCTACTGGTGCCCTGCACCTCAAGAGTTCAAATCTCTTCCCCGGCGTAGTGATTCGTTTTTAGATTTATTTCAACGGTTCACATCACTGTTTTTATGTGGTTGAAACACTCAACAGTACCATCAGGTACCAGAGAGGACCATCTCATGTGTGTTGCAGTTCCCGCAGAAGTCATTGAAATAAAAGAGGGAAATATCGGTCTTGTGGATTACGGTGAACTCCGCCAGGAAGTCAGGCTGGATCTCGTTGATGTGAAAGTCGGGGAGTTCGTCTTAGTCCATGTCGGCTTTGCTATCCAGCGACTTTCACGCGAAGAGGGGCTTGAGACCCGGGAAATTTTCAAACAGGTCTATGCTGCTCTGGAGAACTGATGCACGAGTATTCTATTGCCTATGACCTTTACGCAACCGCCCGTACGGCTGCTCTCGAACACAAGGCAACCAAGGTCAAGAAGATCAGTGTTGATGTCGGGAAGATGGCAATGGTAAACCCGGAGCAGGTTGTATTCCTGTTCAACACAATCCGTGAAGACGATCCGCTCTTTGTGCAGGCCGAACTGGAGTGCAAGGAAGTTCAGCCGCAGTCGCAATGCCCGTGTGGATATGCCGGAACCGAGATCTATGTCTGCCCGCAGTGCGGGGCGCTTCCCGAACTGGTCAAAGGCAGGGAAATTGTCGTAACCAACGTGGAAATCGAGGTGAATGACTGATATGAAAGTCAACATGATGCATGGCGCCGGCGGGGAAGTGATGGGGGAACTGCTCCAGACACTGACAAAATTCCGGCATAACAACGCAGGGGGAATCGGGCTTGAGGCCATGGATGACGGTGCAGTTATCCCGTTCGGTGGGCAGAATCTCGTGTTCACCACCGATTCCCATGTCGTCCGCCCGATCTTTTTCCCGGGCGGGGATATCGGCCGGATATCCGTCTGCGGGACCGTGAACGATCTTGCAATGATGGGCGGCAAACCCATCGCCCTCTCGTGCGGCATGATCATTGAAGAGGGTTTTGAGACCGCGGATCTCGAACGGATCGTCACCTCCATGGATGAAGCCTTGGGGGAAGCGGGGGCAAACCTTGTTACCGGGGATACCAAAGTCGTGGAACGCGGTTCTCTTGACGGGATTATCATCAATACCGCCGGTATCGGTGTGGCAAAGACCATTGTGCGGGACAATGGTCTGGTTCCCGGGGATGTGATCATCGTCTCCGGGACACTGGGCGATCATGGTCTCGCCATTATGGCCCACCGTGAAGGCTTTGATCTCGGGGAACAGATCCTCTCCGATGTTTCACCGCTCTCGAACATGATGGCTACGGTCCTTGATGCCGGCACCATCCATGCCATGAAAGATCCCACGCGGGGTGGGTTTGCGAATGCCATCAACGAGATGGCACGGAAGAGTGGCGTGTCTGTCCGGATCCGTGAAGAGGCCCTCCCATTCAAGAAGAGCGTGAAGAGCGCTGCTGCCATGCTCGGCATCGATCCGCTGGAAGTGGCAAATGAGGGAAAAGTGGTGATGGGTGTCCCGGCTGCGGATGCTGACGCCATTCTTGCAGCACTCAAATCGCATAAATACGGGAAAGATGCCACGATTGTCGGGACCGTCACGACCGGGGCACACGTCATTATGGAGACCGTGATCGGAGGGGAGCGGTTCATTGAACCCCCCATGGGCGATCCGGTTCCCCGGGTCTGCTGATCCCGGTTTTATATTTTTTTAACCGGGTGTGAAGGCCGGCCGGGATTTTTAAAAATTACACGGGTGTTGATTCGGCAATCGATCGGAAATGCTCTCGTGGAACCCGAATGATGAACTGTGCACCGTGTCCGAATGTCCCGGATTCCAAAATACTCAGATTGGTGATTGCCAGGATCTCCCGTGAGAGGAAGAGGCCAAACCCGGTATGTTTGTAATATTCTCTCTTGAAGATCCGTTCTTTTTCAGTGTCCGGGATACCGGTTCCGTTATCTTCAATAATGATATCGAGACTGTCCGAACGCTCCACACTCCGGATCGTGATCTCCGTAACCTTCTCCCCATGGCGGATTGAATTCTCGATCAGGTTATAGAAGACCTTTTCGAGAAGGGGATCTGCATAGATCTCCACCCGGGGGATATTTACCCTGACCTGAACAGACCTGAGATCGATGGTGGCCATAGCAAGTGAGATAGTCTCGTCAACCCGGTGCCACTGGGGGGAGAAGATTCCGATGTTCTGGTAATCGCGGGTGAAGAGGATCTGCTGGCGGATGGCTGTAGCCGCCTGTTCTTCTTTGTCTAAAAATTTCCGCTGGTCTGGATTGGTTACATCCTGCTTTGAGAGTTCGATATACCCAAGGAGTGCGGTGAGCTGATTCAGGATATCGTGCCGCGTCACGTTGTTCAAGAGGTTCAGTTTTTTGTTGGCCTGCGTAAGGGCTTCCCGGGACAGCTTGTTGTCCGTGATGTCAACGACAGTACAGATCACACCGGGCTCTCCGGTCTCCGCTGCGGATACAAGGGCCCAGCGCATGCTCCCATCCCATGCCCGGAACCGGACCTCGATATCGCCCACGCGGCGCAGATCCCGGATACTGGTGAGAAATCCCTCCCGTTCATCTGCATCGGGGATGATATCAGGAAGGGATTTCTTCATCAGTTCATCGCAATCGTACCGGATCATATGGGCAAATTTCCGGTTCGCATCCCGGATCTTCAGAGTAGCCCGATCATAACTGAAGACCCCGGCCTGGGAATTATAGTAGGCCCCGCAGCTCTTCTCGCCTTCCTTGCGGTAGACCTGCGAATACGTTGAGATGAGAACCCCCAACGAGACAAAGATATAGAACCAGACGGTGGCAAGGGCATACAGGTGGAGATCCGGTTGTCCTATCAGGAAGACGAGTATGAGATACAGCCACCCGATGGCAACCGTCCCGTAAATGCTCAGTTTCGGCCGCGAGAACGCGATCAGGATAATGGGAATGAGATAGAAGTACGGGAAGACATCGTAGATATCATGACGTATGCTGAACCAGGTGACAACAATCGCAGCGAGAATGCTCACCCCGATACAGAGGTCATAGAGCATCTGCTTCTGCCGGGTCATCGGCCGCATGGTCAAGAGCGAATCACCGGGCCCGTCTCCCTGCGCTGGTGCATATCCAGAAGTGGGGATCCCTGATATATATTTATTTCCCGGTTTAAATTTTTAAAAATATTATGGTGTTTCGGGGTTTTTTGCGATATATTCCTGCAGGAGTGCGAGAGCTGCCAGCTCCTGTTTGCCCCCGCACTTGCGGATGATGCCGGCATGGTAATCGATTAGGTCCTTCAGGTCCGCATCCCGGGTCTTCATGTACCGTGTCGCATGCACCGTGGCATCGATGATACTCCCAAAACCCCGGTTGACCGGATGGATGATCGGTTCACGGATCAGCTCCTTCTGGAGCGTGAGCACGGCAACCACGGCTTCCGGAGTCTCATGATCGATCGTGGCGGTGAATGCCACCCATGCATCCACGCCTTTCAGCCGCTGCAGGGTGATGCCGTCAACCGGTTCATCAACAAACATCTCATCCGGGAGATCTTCAAACGCGGTGCGGACATACAGTACCGGATCATGGATAAAATTTGCAACAATCCACCCATCGTTTTTCACATTTTCTGCAGTATGGCTCCCCTTAAAGAGGATGACGGTGGTCTTCTTGTCCCTCACATGGATACCCATCGGCGCCGCATTATGCCGGGTGGTGGCTATCACCTCGTTGATGCCGCTCTTTAAAATTCCCATGACCAGCCTTCCCCAAGGGCGATATAGATCGAGGCAATGACAATATCCGCAATCGAGCCGGGGTTGATGCCGCGCCGGATACATTCCTCATCCAGATCCTCTAAAGACCGGCGCCCGTCAAGCACATCCCGGGCAGCCTGCAGGGTCTCTTGTGCAACCGCAACACCGTGTTTTTTTATGACAAAGGTATCCGGCTCGGTTGCAAGAAGCGTTAAGAACATCCGGGCAATGGATCTCCGGCCCGGTCCCAGTTCCTTCAGCAGATCGGCTCCCCGCCGTGTCAGGGCAAACCCGTTCACCCATTCACGGGCAACCATATCGTTAGCCGCTGAGTGCTGCATGATATCCATCAGGGTCATGTCGCGCTCGCGGATGACCGTGAGGGCATGGGGATCGTGAACATCGAGTTCATCGGATGATGGCATCCGGACCGACGTCATCGCAAATGCCTTGTAGAATGCAATCGCATCAGAGGAATCCGTGCGGGCGATTGCCGCAAGGGCACCTGGAATATCCTTTCCGTACACGAGCGGGATCAGGAGGATGAATGTACCGAAATGGGTATTTCCCCCGCCGTGGCTGTTGGTGTCCCGGACGGCATGCTTGATGATCTCCCCGATCCGGCCCTTCCCGGTCTGCGCCTCCTCAAGGGCAGGCCGGGCAAGGATGGCAGATGTCAGAAAATGTTCAAGAAATGTATCCGGATAGTCATGACAGCGGTCCACGTTTCCCGGCTTGGGGAATGCGCAGACCTCCAGCATCATCGCGAGCTGCGCCCGTTCAACAACAGTTATCCGAAGATCGGTCATTAAAAATCTGCCCTGTGATCGTATCAGAGAGATCGCGCTTCAGACGCATATATTCTTTCTTCGAGAGCCCGACCTGCTTGATCGTCATGTCCCGGAACATGCAGGGCGACGAGGTCTTGCAGCACCACGCGAGGCTGCCAAAACAGGTCTGCGGCCCTTCGTTCAGCGGGGTTCCCTCAACACTCTTCCGCTTCAGGCTGACATACACTTCGTGGGAGAGGCCGATCCGTGCCAGGGCCGGGATGAGCGGGCATTCCTTGACCGGCATGCAGCAGAACGCGAGCGAGCGGATATCACCGCCACGGCAGAGCTGCTTGGGGGCATTGTACCATCCCTCCTCATCGGCAAACCGGGTGATGGCGGCATCGAGCCCGGAGAGCGTCCGGATATCGGACTGCCGGGCAAGGGAGACCATATCCGCCCCATGGGAGAGCATATCTTTCATCCGGTCGAACGAGGTGATGGAGTTGTTCGCGATCAGCAGCAGGGGACAGGTATTGCGGATCTGCCGGAGTTTGGCGGTTCCGTAGTCCATGAGATCGATATGGAGGATATCGGCTCCTGCCCTCCAGAGCAGCTCCGCCAGAGTCCGGTCATCATCAGCCACACCGGCACGTATTTTGACCGAGACCGTGACACCTTCGCTTTTGAGTGCACGCACAACTTCCGCAAGACTCCCGGTCTTTTTCAGGTAGGCTTCACCGCACCCTGCCGCAATCATGGCCGGCTGGCGGCAATGGGCATCGATCTCGTAGACGACTGCAGTTCCCAGCGCCCGAGCCACTGCCCGGAACGCTTCCGGGGTGGTCCCGCGGAGGCTGATACCGGGGATTACCGTGCTGGTTGCCATCTTTGCAAGCTGGGCTTTGAGTTCTGTTACCGGATCTTCACAGATGAACTCTTTTCGATCGCCGGCTGATGCAACAACCTTTGCGGCTTCTATGGTCGGGGTGTCAATCGAATATCCCCCGATAAATGCAAGGCCGATATGATCGGCCCGCTCAAGCACATAGTCTGCATCGACAATCCCGGCCATGGATGCGATCGCAACCGGTGTCCGGACAACGCGGTCGTTGATAAGCAACCCAAAACGATCGAATGCATCCATCATAGATTCATATCCATTAACAATGTACCATGAAATTACTTTCGTTGGTCATCCGATTCATGCAGTGGACGATCTCCCGCTTAAAATCACTCATGGGTTACCGGTGCGATGCCATCGAAGAAAAAAACCATTTGGTAAGAATTTTTAATCTTCCCGGTAATACTATTTGTTATATGAGTAAGAAGGGAATGCTACTTGTTGGGCACGGGAGCACGATGCCCTACAACCAGGAACTCGTTGAGAAGACTGCCGCCATGATCCGGGCGCACAATACGGATTTTATTGTCAAATGCGGTTTCATGAACATGAACAAACCGTCGATCAAGGAGTCGATGGAAGCGTTCAAAAAAGAACAGATCGATGCGCTCGTGGTCGTTCCCCTCTTCCTGGCAAAGGGAGTCCACATTGAAAAAGACATTCCCGGTGAGATCGGGCTTCCGGAAGGGACCAAGAAAGGGATGTTCGTGCTCAACGGGAAGTCAATCCCGCTCTTCTATGCCGATCCCATCGGCAGCGATCCGCTCCTCGCCGATCTGATGGTCAAGAACGCAAATACGGCACTCTCGATCCACTAATCTTTTTTTATGGAAATTCTCGTGCTTGACACAATCCATGGCGGAACGATCATCGCTACCGCATTCCGATCGCGGGGCGACCGGGTGGATGCTGTGGATGTGTACCGTGGCACGAGCGCAATTGATATCACCACTGCGTTGTCCCGCACGTACGATCTCATTGTTGCCCCGATCCATCTCGATCCGGATCATCCTCTTGTGACCCGGATCAATGCGCCGGTCATCACGCACCACGAAGCAGTCCGGCAGCTGTTGGACAACCGGGTGCCGGAGATCTTTGTGGAGATCACGGGATCCCGCGGGAAGACCACCACCGCCCATGCCCTCGCATCCGTGATGCCGGGACCGGGCATTCTCCATACATCTTCCGGGACATTCCAGTATCCGGAGAAGATCCTTCTCTCGCGATCGAGTATCACACCGGCCTCCGTGCTCGCAGCGGTGGAGCAGGCAAACGCGATCCGCGGGTGGCTGATTGCTGAAGAATCCCTGGGTGTGACCGGGGCCGGGTCCCTTTGTATCATCACATCGGCCGGGGATTACCAGTGCGCTGCAGGAAAGAGAGATGCTCTGGCAGCCAAACTCGCATCCGCCTGCTCCTGCTGCAGGCTGCTGCTGGCCGAAGGCATCCCGGATTCCGGACAGGCTGGTGTCGTGCATATTGAATCGGCAGCCGCGTGCACCGGCACGGAATGTTCTGTTATCATTGACGGGAAGACCGGGAAATTTTCCAACCCGCTCATGACCCTGCCCGCGTATCGCGATTCCCTGGCACTTGCGGCAACTGCGGCCCTGATGCTCGGGGTCGATCCGGCTCCGCTCAGTTCATTCGGGGCGCTTCCCGGCCGCATGTCAGAACGGTACGAAGACGGCGTACTCATCATTGACAATGCAAACAGCGGTACCACGCTTGCCACTACCATCGATGCAGCGCAGTATGCCCGGCAGCGTTCGGGCTCTGCTGATCTCACGCTCGTCATCGGCCAGCAGGAAGGCGACGGGGCTGTCTGCGAGGGATTTGCCCAGGATCAGATTGATGCCACGATAAATGCTATCCGCCCGACCCGCGTAATTTATGTTGGAAAGCAGGCCGGGCCGGAACTATCCGGACCGGCTGCTGAAATCCGCGTCCCGAACCTGGAAGCGGGATATGCCCGGGCCCGCCGTATAACTCCCTCGGGCTCCATTGTCCTTGCGGTAAAAACCTGGAGATAAAACTCATGAAGTACATGCACCCCCGCCCGAGTTCGATTGTTGCAGCGCTCTATACCGCCCGCGATCTTGCTGTCGATGTCGCCATCCTGCACGGCCCGTCAGGCTGCTCGTTCAAGCACGCCCGGCTGCTCGAAGAGGATGGCATGCGGGTGCTCACCACGTCCCTTGCCGACAACGAGTTCATCTTTGGCGGCCAGAAACCGCTCGAAGACGTGCTCCGGTATGCCGAAGATACATTTCACCCAAAACGCATCGCGGTGGTCGGCACCTGCGTCTCGATGATCATCGGGGAAGATCTGCAATCCGCGATCGATGGTGCGGGTATCACGACTCCCACCATCGCGGTTGACATCCATGCCGGGTTTTTGGAAAACATCGCGGGCGTGATCGCAACGCTCGAAGCCGCGGCAGAAGCAGGATGGATCACGGAAGAGGAACTGACCCGCCAGCGGTTCATGATGCAGAAGGCAAACGAAGTGGAGCGGCTTCGCGGTGCCGCGTCACAACCCTACATCGAAGCCTCGCGGGGCGATCTCAAGCATATTGCTGCGCAGGAACTCCTCCGCCTCGCACGGAGCGGAGCTAAAGGGGTTGCCATCCTGAATGCCAAGAAAGAGACCGCGTACATGTTCGCTGACGAACTGATCGCGCTCCACGATGCCTGCCCGACAGCGGATATCACCTACATCGCAAACCTCGAACAACGCGGACTGCCCAAGACCCGGGGCGATGCAGAACGGATTGCCGCAGAACTTGCCGCCCGCGGCGTAAAGGCGGAACTGATCGGGGCACTGGATGAGTACGGTGCAAACGGAGACGCTCTGGGAACAAGGATCCGGGAGATCAAACCCGCGTTTGCCCTGATCGCGGGAGTCCCGCACGCAATTCCCCCGGAATATACCGAAGGCGTTGAGTGCTTCTCCATCACGAACGGCCCGCGGCAGGTTGCCCCGCTCCATGCAATCGGTCACAAGCACGTGATGGTCGAGATCGACCTGCACCCCAAGACGCTCGGCGTCCGCGAGATTGTTGAGAGCGAGTTCGGGGCCGTGCTCCGGAGCCTTGCATGAAGGCAATCCTCATCACCGGTGACCGATCCGGGAGCGGCAAGACCAGCATCACGCTCGCTCTTGCAGCCCTCCTCTCAAAAAAGAACCGCGTCCAGACCTTCAAGGTCGGGATGGACTATATCGATCCGTCGTACCTTGCAGCCGTTTCGCACCGGCCCTGCCGGAACCTTGACAGTTTTGCGCTTGAGCCCGGGCAGATCAACGATATCTTCCGGTTCGGCTGCCGCGATGCTGACCTTGCGCTGGTCGAAGGAGTGCGTGGCCTGTATGAAGGCGCCGAAGCTCTGACCGATACCGGGAGCACGGCGGCAATTGCAAAACAGCTCGACCTCCCGGTGGTTCTCGTGGTCTCGGCCCAGAGCATCACCCGGAGCGCTGCCGCCCTTGTCAAAGGATTCCAGGCATTCGACCCGTCAGTACGGATCGTTGGCGTCATCCTCAATAACATCAAGGGCCCGTCCCACAAGGCCAAGGCCGTTGCCGCCATCGAGCATTACTGCCATGTGCCGGTCATTGGAGCAATCCCCCGGATGGACGAGATGCAACTGGCCATGCGGCATCTCGGGCTTGTCCCGTACCGCGAAGGAGCGGGACGCGGGGACTTCGATAACCGGATTGCCACCATCACGGAGATGATCGGCAAGTACGTGGATCTCGATCGCTTCGTCTCGCTGATGCGGGAGATCCCGGACACGAACGATGCTGATATCCCGGCCCTGTTCAAGCCCGTTGCAGAACCCGACGTGAAGATTGGCGTTGCCCTGGATGAGGCGTTCAACTTCTATTACGCGGACCTCTTCGATATCCTCGCGACCTGCGGGGCCAAGATCGTCCCATTCAGTCCGGTCCATGACCGGCTCCCGGATGCGGACGGCTACATCATTGGCGGGGGATACCCGGAACTTTTCACAAAGGAACTGGAAGCCAATGACCGGATGCGTGAGGCCGTCTGCGAAACCTCCCGGAACGGAACACCGATCTATGCCGAATGCGGGGGGCTCATGTACCTGACCCGGCAGATGACCTTGAAAAAGGGCTGGCGGGACCAGACAACCGATCAGACCTCTGCGATGTGCGGGGTTTTTGCGGGCGAGACCCGGATGCCGGCCCGGAGGATCGTCAGTTACGTGGAAGGGACGAGCAGCCCGGATTCCCCCATGGGACCGGCATCGTTCCGCGGGCACGAGTTCCATTACTCGGAAGTCCTGTTGGATAAGGAGACCCGGTTTTCGTACACGCTCTCGCGGGGCGTCGGCATCCACGACAACCTGGACGGCGCCGTAATCAGCAACACGCTCGGGAGTTATACGCACCTGCACCCGGTATCGAGTGCCGGGATGTTCCGGCATTTCGTGGACCGGTGCCGGAACGCAGAATAGCCGGGCTGAACAATCGTTTTTTTCGAACACGGGATTGAACCAGCGGGATCATAATCCACAATGGGATCACCCAACGCACACATCTCCGGGCTGATCACCGGCCCCGTCCACTTTTATCCACGACAGATTCCGAACCAAAGAAAAAACTACAAAACCTCCGCCACCCCATAAACGGTTATGATCATTTATCTTGATGGAAAATACCTGCCGGAAGACCAGGCAAAAGTGTCGGTCTTCGACCACGGACTCCTGTACGGGGATGGCGTATTCGAAGGTATCCGGTGCTATAAGGGCAGGGTCTTCCGGTTGAAGGAGCACATCGACCGGCTCTATGATTCGGCAAAGACGATCGATATCAAGCCACCAATAACAAAAGAGGAGATGACCGAGGCGATCTGTGAGACGCTGCGCAGGAATAACCTGCAGGATGCCTACATCCGCCCGATCATCACCCGCGGTGTCGGTGACCTCGGGCTTGACCCGCGGAAATGCCCCAAACCCTCGGTCATCGTCATTGCCGTTACGTGGGGTGCGATGTATGGCGACCTGTACGAGAAAGGTCTCAAGGGGATCACCGTCTCGGTCCGCCGCAATCCCGCCGAGTGCCTGCCTCCCAATGTCAAGAGCCTCAACTACCTCAACAACATCCTTGCCAAGATCGAGGCGAACTATAAGGGCGGGGACGAGGCGATCTTCTTTGACACGAACGGGTACCTGTCGGAAGGTTCCGGTGACAATCTCTACATTGTCAAGAACGGCGAGATCATCACGCCGCCCACGCTCAACAACCTCCGGGGCGTCACGAGGCTTGTCGTCTTAGAGATCGCAAAGTCACTTGGCATCACCGTACGCGAGCAGAACCTCGGGTACTTCGACCTGTATACGGCCGACGAACTGATCTGCTCCGGCACGGCAGCCGAAGTTGCCCCCATAGTCTGGTGTGACGGGCGGATCATCGGTTCCGGCAAGCCCGGGCCCATATTCCGGCAGCTGGCTGCTGCATTCAAACCCATCACCGAGAGCGAAGGTTACCCGATCAATAAATAATTTTTTTCGTTCACTCTTATTCAATCCCGTCCCGGAAAGCCGTTAACGAACGAGCTCCGGCCTGCCTTCTCCATAATCTATTTATGACGTTACGAGAAACTAGATAGGACAACGCGCTGCTATAGTGTAGTCCGGCCAATCATGCGGGCCTTTCACGCCCGCGACTGGGGTTCGAATCCCCATAGCAGCACTTTATCACTCGTGGTTCGATTCTCTATTCTGAAAAGTTTTGATTACTAGTGAAACCGCAAATGTGACACAGCCCGACAGTGTGCCTCCTTGGTAAGGAGGGAGTCGCGAGTGCAAATCTCGCCATAGGCTTAAATTAAAAAGTTCCAATCTTTTGGCTCATTTTGTGAAAATGACTTTAAATTTGGGTTTTTGATCTATTTCATAGAATCCCGTTGAATTATTTGGTCAATTTTTTTGGGAGGAAGTTTTCCGTACGTTTCATCTATTAACTTGGGTTGCGTGATCATTGCATCTACAATAATATTCAGTAACTTAAAGAGAGATAATGCGGTTTCTTGATCGTCACGCATATCAATTTCGCCTGGATGTACCGATTCATTACCAATAACTCGGATACTATCTAAGGCCTGCTGAATTTTTCCTGATAAGCCTTTATTTTTTACAAGATTTCCAATATCTGTGTTGAGATCTTTACCTTTTTCTCCAAGATGAACCATCAATTTTTGTAAAGCAAGACGTAGTAATGCAGCAGCTGACCTTGGAGATACATTAACAATTTTTCTAGCCTCATCAAAATCGGATTTTACATTTTCTGGCATATCCTCAGATGCAAATGGTGCAATAGACGAAACTGGATAATATATTTCTCCATCAAGCCAAAATTGGATTTTTCCACATCTTTTACAAATACAAACATGGCCTGTATTCATGTTATCGTGATGCATGCCCATATGATATGGATCACGTATTTGGATAAGATGCCATAATTGCGAAGAAAATGCTGAGCAATGAGGGCAATTATATGCATCTTTATTAAAAGTAGGTGGTTCAAATTGCGATGTCATATGTGCAAAATTAGCAGTTTAAAATATTAAAAATTTTTAATTATGTTTTCCACTGAGGATTTTTATGAATAACCATTTCTTCTTCCTCTCCTCTGTCTGATCGATGCATAGAAGTTTGAAGCTAAGTATATCCCATGTTATCTTTCAGTGGTCTTCGAATCACCGTTGATAAATCATGAGAACACCCGAAGGCGTTTTTCGCGTGGGGCATCGCATCACCATGATGAGACACTACTGTTTAACTTTTCACAACCAGACCCTGCTCAAAAATTTTTAATCAAGGTCCGGTTGATCCGGATCAACAATTCAAGCAGGGGCTGAGGGGTCACTGAAAATTTTTCAGGCAAGGTCCGGAAAATTTTTTTTAAGCAGGGTCTGCTTGCAAGCACGTTGAGCAAGGTCTGGTTGCAAAAAGTTAACCATGTGTACACCAGTGCAAAAGGATAGTTTTCCGACAGTGATGCAATCCGCTGTTTTTGAGTGCCGGCAGATCCAGTTAACTTTTCATAAGCAAGGTCTGCTTGAAAGCACTTCAGGCAAAGTCTGCTCAAAAAATTTTCATCAAAGTCCGGTTGATCCGGATCAACAGATCACGCAGGGTCTGGGGGGGTGCCTGAAAAAAAATGAGCAGGGTCCGGTCAAACCGGCTCTGCCTCCCTTTATCAGCAAAATGGGGGGACCCCCCACCATGTATGGCAGGGGTGGGGGGGGTCGACCGCTGACCCCCCCATCAAAAATGGGATTTGTGCATTATTGCACGCATGATTGTTCACGATCTTCCCGGGCCGTTCAGACGAGACGCTCAACCCGGCAGCCTACCCAGATCTGGTAAGGGGGGGGTCGATTTGGGCCGGAGGGGGGGAGGGGTCGGCCGGTGACCTCCCCCCCATGCGGGTGGGGGGGTTGGATCGTTTTTTGAGACGCGGGGGGTGGGGGGTTGACGGTCGACCTCCCAGAATCATTTATGGAAAAATATGTTCCGGCCAACAGATTGCATGCCGGGAAAAATGGTGTTAAAATCAGGTGGATGTTGTTGCACTCGCGTTCACGGTTGCATTGACCGTCGAATTCGCGACCGCAGTAGTCTTCACCGGGATCGGAGCCTTCGTTGGCGTGGGTGTCGGCGTGGGGGTTGCCGCGGGCTTGAGATTCACGAGCAGATCCACAACACCCTTGGGAACACTCGTGGACTTCTCAGCAACCTTGGTACCGTCCTTATACACTTCAACGAGCAGTTTATCTCCGGTCCCGTCCATCTTCTGGAGGTTCACCGCGACAACGCCTTCGCTTGTCGGGATCTGGTATAACTTCTCGCCCGTATCGGCAACCGTCATCTGGTCACCAGCGGTCCCCACGGTTCCCTTGAACAGGTCCGCATATACGACCCGCACCCAGACGCCCGATGCCGGCACGAGACTCGATGCTGATGAGGTTGTTGTTACGGCGACGGGGGTTTCCTCTGCGGTAACATTTGTCGCTGCCGTTGTTACGGGCACTTTGGTTTTCGTTGCGGTTACGGTTGCAGTTGTCGGGAGCGTAGTTGAGGGAGTGATAACATCCGGAGTCTGGGCGGTAGTCCCTCCCCCGGATAACATGGGCAGGAGGAACACCGCACCGATCACAATCAGAACCACCAGTACAATGGCGCCGATAATGAACGGCTTCTTGCTCCGGGCCGGGGCTGATGGAATCGCAGGCGGGAGGGTCGGTGCTGGCGGCATCGGGGGTTCGCTTGCAGGAACTGCCTCCGCTGCAGGAGCAGGCTCCGCACTGGCCCCGATGACCGGCCACGATACTCCCGGTGTGGCCGGCGTTTCAGGAGCGGGCGCGGGCTCCGCATCTGCCGGATCCGCGACCGGAGTCTGCGGGGTTTCGTAGGTATGGGACGCATACGGGCTGGGTATGACCGGCGCTACGGTCGTCCGGGGAACCGAGTCCTCGATCAGCGGCTCGATCGAATGGATGACATCCTCGATGGGCCGTTCCTTGTTGTATGTGCCATACGCCGGGGGTGTATGCACCTGGACCTGGGGAACCTGCGAGGCCGCGGGTGCCGGGGGTTCGTTTGCGGCGGCCAGATGAGCTTCGATCTCAGAATCGGTCACTACCGGTGTCCCACACTTATTGCAGAACGCAGATTCCGGGGGAACGCGGGAGCCGCAGCGGTTGCAGAACGATCCGGTGGGCATGGTTGAGGTTTCGACCGGTGCAGGCATTTGTGGTGCAGCATCTACAATCTTCTTGATGGGACCCGGTCGTGCAACTTCAATCTTCCTCTTCTGGGTGGGCATCGGGGGCACATTTGCGGCCTCCACGTTGACCGACGAGGGATACATATCCGCGGCATCCTGATAGGTCTCAGGAGGGTACTGGGGATCCGGCATAATGGGATGGCGTACACCGGATGCAATCATCTGCTTGAGGGCCTTGATCCATTCATCACATTCGCGTTTCCGTTCTCCTCCGCTCATCTTGGAGAAGGTGAGGATCATCTGCCGGGTGGCGCCCGTCGGGGTGATGATGGAGAGAGTGATCGTGGAGTCCCGGATAGCATTCTCACCGGGTTCGATATCCCGGACCGTGGCAAGCAGGATCTCCTGGGGGGCGATCAGATGTTTTTTACTATCGACAAGGATAAGACGACGGGTCGTGAGAACCGCTTCGAATGAGACGGACTTGACCTTGATGTTTTGCGCTTTAAGGACAATAGACTCGTCACTGTATAAATCCGGATATGCCATGCAACCACGCTCTGTATTTGTTATATCTGCGTTGCCTGAATAAAAAAAGCATCTGTGAACCGGAGTCCGGTTCAGAGATATTCCTGATCGTTGAGATAGGGGCGGATTACCTTTGGCACCAGCACCGAGCCGTCTTCCTGCTGGTTGTTCTCCAGGATGGCCCGCAGGACACGGGACGTGGCAATGGCCGTGGAATTGAGGGTGTGGATATGTTGTTTTGATTCGAAATCGTTCTTATCCCGAACCTTGATGTTGAGGCGCACGGCCTGGTACGAGGTGCAGTTCGAGCAGGACACTACCTCTTTGTAGGCGTTCTCTCGCGGCATCCAGACCTCGATATCGTATTTTTTCGCGGCAACCGTACCGATATCACCCGTGCAGATGTTCACGACATGGTAGGGAAGATCGAGACTACGGAATACTTCTTCAGCATTCTGCAACAGTTCTTCGTGAATCCCCCATGAGTCTTCCGGTTTGCAGAATACGAACTGTTCAACCTTGGTAAACTGGTGGACGCGGAAGAGTCCCTTGGTGTCAAGGCCATGGGCCCCGATCTCGCGGCGGAAGCAGGGCGAGATCCCGGCAAGACGGAGCGGGAGATCCTTCTCTTCAAAGATCTCGTCCTGGTACATGGCGCCAATCGGGTGCTCGCTCGTGGCGATCAGGTAGGCATCGTCGCCATCGATCTTGTACATCACCTTCTCGAAATCCCCGAGATCGGTCACGCCCTCGTAGGATGAGCGGTTGATCATGTACGGGGGAATGACCGGGGTGAATCCTTTCTTTGCGAGCAGATCAATCGCATAGCGCTGGAGCGCCATGTCGAGAAGCGCAAGATTGCCTTTGAGGAAATAGAACCCGGCACCTGAGGTTTTTGCCGCCCGTTCAAAGTCCGCCCAGCCGTTCTCGACTGCCAGCTGCCCATGGTTCTTGATCTCAAACCCCGGGGTCCGGGGCGTGCCAACCTTCCTGATCTCAACATTCTCCGTGTCGTCCTTTCCGGTCGGCACGCTTTCGTGGAGGATGTTGGGCAGGCGCATTAAGATCGCATGGATGCCGTCTCTGATCTCTTCCTGTTCGGCATCGCACGCTTTGATCCGCTGTGGGAGGGCTGCCGCTTCAGCCATAAGGGGGCCGGCATCCTGCCCGGCTTTCCGTGCCGCATTGATGTCGCGGGCAATCGTGTTGCGGCGCTGGCGAATCTGGTCGGTCTCCACCTTCAGTTCGCGGGAGCGGGCATCCTTGATGAGCACGTCATCGACCCATGCGATCTTCTCAGTATCGTTGCGTTTTTTGAGATCAGCCTTCACAATCTCCGGGCTGGCCCGTACGAACCTGATATCAAGCATTCGATAATCGCCTCTCCGCCATGGTACTGATATATTATTGAATTCGTTATCATTTATCGCCTTCTCTTGGGACCTGTCGCGTTGTATTTTATTCATTATTACAGCGGATTCCGCGATAAGCCCATAATCAGTACAATGCTTTTATCACCTCTTCTATACAATGAAAAATCTGAACAAATATGGCTGATTTTTCCTATATCTGCAAGAACCTCAGTGGTTCGGCTCCCACCAAAGGCAACGAGTCCGGTGCCGCCACCTGCACACGCCACCTGGAGACCGGAACATTCTGTAATGCAGATAGTGCTGAGGGAGCCGCTGCCGGCAGGCAGCAGTGCCCGTCCGCAGATTACCTGAAGATCCTTACCATCAAGAAAAAAAAGTGGTGAATGAGTCCGTACATCAGGTCCGGATTTTATACTCGAATACCTGATCGATCACCTTGTATTCGGCCCCGGTGTGGTATCGGACGATCACTTCCACGCGATCCGTTTTCTGGGTTCCCTGCAGTTCAACATGACTTCCTATCTGTACCGGCCTGAATGTCTCTGTCAGTACCGTTCCATCAGAGCGCGTGAGCCGTACGAGAATATCGCGCACCCCGTACTGGCCTTTTCCCCCCATGTACATCACCGAGACAATGAAGGAGCGCGGGTCGCGTTCCGCCTGGAGCGTGATCCGCAGGTTCTCGGGGGGCTGCTCAACAGGTCCGGGAACAAACGAGACATTCCCCTCAGTCTCCACCGGGTTTACCGATGCGGTCACGGAGGGAGAGGGCGTGACCTGCCCCACCGTCGCAGACGGGGTGATTATCGGGAGCGCAGTACCTGATGATTCCGCATGACCAAAGAGACCGGAACTGACGAGTGTTGAAATGCCGGCAAGGATCAGGATGAGGGCGAGGATGATCAGGATCACCCCGCCATAGTGTACCCAGAGCTCTCTTGGGTGGAGGTGGAATCGGGTCCCGGGAGGAATCGTGATCAGCGCACGTTTCGGTTTTTTTGGGAATTTTATGACCGGTGCAGGAGGTTCGGGTCCTGCTTTCTCTTCCGACAAACCGGACGTCTCCGCTCCGGGAAGCATCATCTGCGGATCGGGCAGCACGTCCGGGTTGTTCGGCAGGGGTTCTGGATGCTGACCGGATTCACCCTTTTTATCCCGCTGTTGATCCGGCGATGCGCCGATCATTGTCCCGCAGGAGGGACAGAACCGGGAGTTCGGTTCGAGCATGGTGCCGCAGAGCGTGCAGGCCGGGGGAGAGGTGACGCGTGCCCCGCAGTGATCACAAAACTGTGTATTAGGGCGCACCGGGGTCCCGCACCGGGGGCATACCACTGCGGGATTCGTTGATGCCGGTTCTTCCATGAGATCTCCTGCACGATCCGGACTCCGGATCCGGTATACTACGGTTTTTCGCCGGCTTAATTAAATACCCGCTATTGGTGCCGGATGCTGCCCCCTGTCCCATAAGATTCTATTACTGCAATACATGATTTGTACCGGGAGCGTATCAGATGGAGACAGGAGACCGTGGGGATTTCTGGGAAGCGGATTACCGCACCAAGGGAGATCTCTATGGGGGAACACCACGGTCCATCCCTGACTTTCCTCGCGGGGCCACCGTACTTGAACTCGGGTGCGGGAACGGAAAAACATTGTCTGGCCTCTGTCGGCAGCACCAGTCAATCGTGGCAATCGATTATTCGCCCCGTGCTGCACACCTCGCGCGGATGAAGGCATACCCTGAACCCGGGCCGGAGATTGCCGTTGCTGATGCCCAACATACGCCATTTTGCGATCATACCTTTGATGCCATAACGGCCTGCCATGTACTCGGCCACGGCCCGGTGGATTCGAGAATTGCCATTATCGACGAACTCATGCGCCTGCTCCGGCCCGTCGGCCTGATCTGGTTCTGTGATTTCTCGAACCGGGACTTCCGGTACGGTAGCGGTCGGCAGACCGAGCCCGGGACATTTGTACGGGGCAACGGGATCGCAACGCATTATTTTTCAGAGAGTGAAGTGCGGGATCTCTTCTCAGGTTTTGAGACGGCGTTCCTGCGCTTTGATGACTGGACCCTGCGGGTTAAGGGGGTGGACTATCCCCGTTCCGAGATCTCTGCCCTGTTTCGCAAACCCCCGGTTAACCCATAGTCTTTTAGAAATCTTTTATTACCGCCGCACCCACCTTCCCCCATATGAGAACCATTTCAAAGAACGCCATCCTTATGGCCTGTCTCATCTTCTGCTTCCTGCTGGCCGGTATCCCGGGCGCCGCTGCTCTCGGGGGCGGTGAAGGCTGGGTCAGTGTTGTCTGTAATGTGGACGGTGCATCCGTCTATTTTGACGGGCAGTATAAAGGAGTGACGGCAGGGGGTTCCCTCACCGTCCCGGTCTATACAACCGGAACACCGTACGAGACTGCAACCGTGGAGAAGTCCGGGTATAACCCGTATTCGTCCGCTATCACCATGCCCTCGGAAGGCCAGACCACCACCATCTATGCCACGCTGAACCCGTTTCCGACGCCAACTCCCGATACCTATGGATCGATCTCAGTGAGCTCGCAGCCTTCCGGTGCCTCCATCTACTTCAATGATAATTACCGGGGAGCGGCCCCGCTCCTCATCTCGGATGTTTACCCGGGCAGTTACACCATACGGGCAGAGAAGGCCGGGTATGCAGCTTACACGACAACGGCACAGGTCTCTTCCGGCAGCCGGACCAGCGTATACTGCCCAATGTCGGTACTCGACTCATCCGGGGCATTGTACGTAATCTCCACACCCTCGGGTGCAAATGTCTACCTCGATGCTGCCTATAAGGGAATCACTCCCATCACGCTCACGCATGTCGCATCCGGCACCCATATCCTGCAGGTCGACCATGCCGGGTATTATGACTGGAAATCATCAGTCACTGCACCAGCCGGAGGCACAAGAACCATCGACGCTACGTTAAACCCGATGTCAACCAGTACCACCGGATGGCTGTATGTCTCCTCAAGCCCCGGTGGGGCTGAAGTAACCCTTGACGGAAGTGCGATGGGACAGACCCCGTCATCAGGATCCTTAAAACTCAACAACATCGCTACCGGGTCCCATACGGTTGTTCTCACCCGTACCGGGTAC
Source organism: uncultured Methanoregula sp. (assembly GCA_964592875.1). Taxonomy (GTDB): domain Archaea; phylum Halobacteriota; class Methanomicrobia; order Methanomicrobiales; family Methanospirillaceae; genus Methanoregula. The sequence goes on along the minus strand of CAZQGG010000001.1, from coordinate 388,308 downwards.
CAGCAGTATTCCACAACAACGGTCGTCTCTTCAAACACGGTAACCGAAGTCAGCGCGATCCTGATATCATTGGGTACTCCATCCGGTACCGGTGGTCTCGCAGTCTCATCTACACCTGCGGGAGCCAATGTCTTCCTCGACAATGACTTCATCGGCATCTCCCCGCTGACGCTGACGTCCGTTGCGGCCGGCAGCCATGTCGTCTCGATGAAACTCGAGGGTTACCAGGAATATTCTGTCACAACACCGGTCAATACCGGTGCGGTGAGTACCGTTTCGGCGGCACTGGTGCCTGCGACACCCGTGACAACAAAAAATCACCGGTCACTCCGGTTGCAGCGCTGTTTGCCCTCTGCTGTTCCGCAGGTATCCTGCTCCGGAAACGATCCTGATCCATTTTCAATCAATTTTTTTCTCGTTCGGGTCAACAATCCGGATTAATCGTGTCTCTTTTTAGACAGTTTTTTTAGACCGTTACTTGGTGTTGTCGATACATTATCGTGCAGAAGAGATGGCGTGAAGAACACAACACATCGGTAAAAAAAAATAAGAGAAAAATGGAAGGTATTGATTATGGCAGGGTCTTCCTGCGGTTGATATACAGCAGGACAGTGCTCGCAGCAAGTGCGATACCCGCCATCATGCCCCCAAAGCCGGGTGATGCAGGAGTCTCCTGTACTGCGGCTGCGTCCGTGGCAAGGACGACTGATACTTTCAGGGTCCTGCCACCGGTCACATTCACGGATTTTGTGATGGATGAGTACCCACTCTTCCTGAACTCAAGCGCATGAGTTCCCGGTGCGAGATCCGAGAATGTTGAGGGAGCGTTACCCTGGTAGACCCCGTCAATCCAGACCTCCGCATCCGCAGGAGACGCCGTGACCTGGATTGCCCCGGTGCTTGCAACCTTTGCCGCTGCTGAAGCCTTTGCCGCATCAACCACGGTATGGGTAAGAGCCGGAAGTGCATCCACATCGCTGAATGTCCGGGCATACTTGTCCGGGAACGTTACGGTGATCCGGGAAGGGGAGAAATCCGCGGTGATCACGGTGCTCACGGCAGAATTTTTCAGGGCAATATCTGCCTTCTTGAAGTCCATTGAACCGGTTTGGTATTCTGTTCCCGTCTCGACATCCTTTACACCGGCAAAGTTCTTCATGAGGAGTGTTGCGCTTGAACGGTCCATCGAGATCAGGGTTGGTGGTTCGGTACTGCTGGAGAGGCCGTTTACCAGCTGCTCCTCAAGCATGGATTGAGGTATTGCATTCTCGATCACGCCATCAAGAGTAAACGTGAAGACCGCCGTTGCATCGCCGCCTTTGTCAACCGTGATATCCAGTGAATTTGCCGTGAATGCGCTGACCGGGCTGAACAGGAGCAGGACGGTACAGAAACTAACCAGGGTCCACCGGATGAGATGAGGATATTGATCTGCCATAACAGGTTCCTTCCATGATGGGGGATGTTGATCCCCCGCCGTAAATTTTTGCAGGAATATACCTGAGTAATTCCGGCAATATTGTTCCGGTATAGTATTTCCCGCGAGAGACCGTTAAGCATTTCGCAGTTTTCATAAAAAGAGCGCTGCATCTTAATATAGCCCTGCGGCGCATATTTTGGAATTATGTTTGACTCGGTCATCTCTCTCTTTCTCAACCTCGACCAGAACCTCCCTGGGGTGGTCAATGAGTACGGAATCTGGACTTATGTCATTCTCTTTGCCATCATCTTTTTAGAGACCGGCCTTGTCATCACGCCGTTCCTGCCGGGCGACAGCCTGCTCTTTGTCGGGGGTGCAGCAGCAGCAAGCGGCATCCTTGATCTCCAGCTTTTAATTGTCACGATCATTGTCGGGGCAGTGCTTGGCGATACGCTCAACTACTGGATCGGCAACCGCATTGGCCTCCACCTCTTCTGCGAACGGTTCCCGAACCTCATCAAGAAAGAGTATATCGACCGCACCTATGGGTTCTATGAGAAATATGGAGGTGCAACGATCTTCGTTGCCCGATTCGTGCCGATGGTGCGGACCTTTGCGCCCTGCCTTGCCGGTATCGGGACCATGCGTTACCGCCGTTTCCTCTTCTATAATGTGCTTGGCGCCGTTGCATGGACACTCAGCATTGTGCTTGGAGGGTACTACCTCGGCACATTTACCGTAGTGAAGGAGAATATGAGTATCCTGATGATGGGAGTGATCGCCCTGTCCGCGATCACGATCCTCTTTATTATCGTGAGTGTTGTCTCGGCATACTTAAAAAAACCTGAAAACAAGTGCGGGGAATAATCCCCTGACATGGACCATTGGACCCCATCACGGGGACCGGCTGATGACCATTCCCGTGTTGTCGGCTTTAGTGGCGATGGCGATCGTGAGCCCGAGAGGTTTAACGAGTTCCTCCATCGCAGGCCGGTCGAGCGCGGTGACCACGGCAATCGAGGGGCCGACGGAACTCATACCCACGAATTCAAGGTTCTTCTCCCGCAGCAGGTTCATGTAATGGTAGATCCCGTAACTGTGGTGCTCCACCTCTGCCCTTTTGGATCCCCGGAACTCGATCTCCCAGATGACCTCCCCAATCTTCTTGAGATCGTTGCGTTCGAGTGCGGGGACAAGATCCATGAGGAAGAAGTACGCCTTGAGCTCGCGGTCCCGGTAATCGAGTGTCCGGGCTTTGTTCATTAAAAGGTCGAACTCCTGCGTGCCGGCCGAGGAGATGCTGGTCGGCGGGATGATGATATAGACATTCCTTCCTTCGGCAAACGGGTGATGGTACACGAGCGCCAGCTCGTCGCCCATCAGCGCCATTCCCCCGTAGATGGTCGCTGCAGGGCCGACACCGGTCTCGAAACCGAACGCGATGCTCCCGTCCGCGGTCTCTTCAACATAGTTGTGGCCGATGATATGACGGAGCTGGGTGGTAGTGAGAGGAGAACCGAGCGCTTCGTTGATGGCGGTCGCAACAGCAATCATGATGGTGCTCGTTGAGCCGAGTCCGACATGCTTGTGTTCATGGTCGGTCACCCTGATCGCAAAACCGCCCCGGTATCCCGTAGCTTTTCGCAGGACTTCAACAAGGTGGAGGACAATGGGAGCCCGGTTATAATCGATCGTGATATCCCGCTCCGTGCACCGTACGTCCGCAGTACAGAAACACTGGATTGCAAACCCGATGCCCCCGCCGCCCGGGTGATCCGGTGCGAACCGGTTCATATCAAGCACGGTCAGATGGATGCGGGCCGGTGCCCGGACATGCACGGTGCCTGAGATTGACATTAACGCAAAGGTCTTCTGTTCAAGGCCAAGGGTCTTGAGGTTCTCACCCGGGGAAAACGTCCCGAAATCGTATTCCACGAGATCCAGATCGCCACCCCGAATCTTCATGATCGCCATAGGTAACAATTCCTGTTGGGAGCAGCGGGGAATAAGGTTTCGGATATTCTCCGCTATGCCTGATGCAGAGAGAAAATGATGAGATACATGCGTGCTCTGATTGGGGAAAAACGAAGCCGGGCAGTCTTTCCGGCCCGGATCTCCCAATATCTTCGATATGGGGCATGCAGATGTGGAGGGTATTCATGCGCACCGGGAATGCCGGAACCGTGCCTGAATGGTGTTACGACGGTCAATCGTGTTCCCGGGCCTGATCACTTCATTATACGGACGGGTATATAAGCCGCAGGAAGTTGGAAAAAAAGTGCCTGAAATTTTCCAACCTGCGATCAGTCAATCTGGTGGCTCTGACGACTGCAGTCACATTTGTTCCTGGGATCCACTGGACATGCATTAATACCATTTCGTCAGTACTATACTACTGTTCATGTATCCTGACCGGGCAACCTTCGAACGTATGGTAACTGAGATCCCGGACCTCTCGTTCTCAGGAAGACAGACCCTCATTGCCCTCTATGACGGTCCCCTGCGCCTGCGCCAGGTCCTCTCTGCCATCAATACACGCGACGGGGCAAACAACAACACGCGCGATCTCTCGGAATCCGCTCTTAGGAAGCGGCTTGAGATCCTCATCACCCGGGGAATCATTGCCCGTACCGGCAGCGAGCGAATCAATCCCTATTATTTTATCCGCCGCCCGTGGATCTTCAGTCACTACATCATGGCAAAATGCCGGGATGGCCCGACCACGGGACTGCTCGACTTAACCATCCTGCTTCACGAACTTTCCCGCCAGGAATCCGGAGACGCCCCTCTCCCCCACCCCCGGTTTATATCAGCGGTTGGGGAGCGCACGGAACGGGGTCACCAGGTGGCCTCTTCCGTTGCTGTATTCAAAAAACTCCTTGGCAACAGTGCAGCCGTCGGTGATTATCTTGAGGCGATCTACGCTGACATCTACGAGAACAGGGTGCCCGAGAGCGATATCGACAGCGAACTTGCCCGGGATTTTCTCCGGACTGTCGTAGTCGCCCCGGAAGCGGAGCATGAAGTCCGCTTCTTCTTCTGGTATGCGCAGTTCTTTCTGGCCCTCGACCTGTACCAGGATGCGCTGGATACCTTCTCCCACGGCCTTGAACTGGCAGCAGAGCAGAAGATCGATCCCGCCCCGATTCTCTCCCGGATGGGTATCTCGCGGGGGTCAATCCTCCTGCATCTTGACGATCTCGCGGGTGCCAAGGCCGCATTCCTTGATGAATACCCCGCACACTGTACCAGCCCGCTGCACAAGGCCCGGTGCCTTTTCGGGGCCGGTGAAGCGGAACTGATCAGCGGGGGCGACAAGAACCTCCGCTCTGCATCAGGTCGGTTTGCGCTTGCCCGTACCTTGTGTCAGGAGGCGGACCCGGACCGATCAGATACGGATGCCCGGGAACTCGAAGCTGATATCCTTAGGCGTTTTGGTACGAGTCACCGTATTGAAGGAAGATACGCCGATGCCGCCCGGTTCTATGCGGAAGCCGAGACGATCTACCGGGAGGGAAACATGTACCGTGGTCTTGCCCTGCTTCTCATCGAACAGGGCGAGTTGTTGCGGGCAGAAGCATTCCTCGCCCCGGCCATCTCACAGTCAACGGCAACCTCATCTTCATTCCGCATATACGAGGAAGCGAAAAAAACTGCCCAGCGGATCCGTAACATCCGGGGTTTTGCCCATGCTATGCTCGGAGAATGCGAGCTGGCGCGGATTGCATTCCAGAAATCCGGAACACCCCTGCCCCTCGATCTCCCGACCAAATACGACAATGCATTTGAGATCTACTGCCAGATCAATTCACGCTGGGGCATTGTCCAGACCTTCATTTCGGAAGCACTGCTCTACCACACCTCGGCCGACCAGTTCCCGGAGAAGTACGCCGATACGGCCGAGAAACTCGAACAGGCCGACCGTCTTGCCGCGGAACTCGGGCTGAAATCCGAGCAGGCCTTGATAAAGCGTATCCGGGGCCACGCAGACCCGGCGGTTGAGCTGAATCCGCTCCGGTTCCTTTAAAAATCATCGCGATGAGGGTCGGTCAAAGAAGATATTCTTCCCGGTCCCTGATAGCGGGATTGCGTAGGCAACGGTGCATTCACGGGGAAGGAGTCCCATATCGAGCGCCGCCACTCCCCCGGAGTACATGATCCTGTTGTCGGCGTTGTGTACCTGTGCGGTCTTGACCGCAGAGCCGACCGCAATTCCGAGGTCCGTCACCCGAATCACGCAGTTCGGTCCGCCATACGGGGTTGCCGGTTTTTTTCTGCGTACGGCCTTCTCAAAGTCTGCACAGGTGGGATAGCCGCACCCGCCGCAGTTGATGCCCGCGATCGTACCGGCCCGGGAGCCGATGAGGACACAGGCATCTGCATCCGCAATATTCCGGGCATCGCGGATGAAGAATCCGATCCCGCGCTCATTTCCCAGAGCCTCAAGATGTTTTGAGAGTTTTTTGCAGTCTTTCCTCGCGAGCACGCGGATCTCAAGCGTGTCGGTTCCTTTTCCCTTGGGGGCGGTCCGGGCGGCAAGCGCCATCAGGTCAGCAACCGCCAGCACGGCATTCTGCTCGGGCGTCATACGGGAAGTTAGGGAACCAATTAATAAAAACAGAGCGGATGGTTGAGATCAGTCATCCCCGCCGTCATCGGTCAAGGGTGACGGGTTTGCCGGGGGTGTGGTCATGACCTTTCGTACGAAATACGCGATACCCAGGATGATGAAGAGTACCATGAGGATTGCGCTGATCACGTTCTCGGCAATGAGCAGGTTCACCGGGATGGCCATGTGAAGGTGGTCGTTGATGACCCCGATTACCATGGCGACTACGAGAAACACGATGACTCCTACGATCCCTCCAAGGAGGATAGCCGAGATCAGGCGGAGAGGGTCGGTACGCTGATGTGCTGCTTCCATGAGATGGAGTGGAGCCTGTAGCGATAAAAAAATACCGATGAGAGAGCGGGAACTTATGGCGAGAGCGAAAGCGCGACCCCATCAAACGTGGCGACCGTGCGTTCTCCAGCATACACCATCACTTTAAAACTGGCATACGTGCCGGTATCTGCTACCTGACGGGCCTCGGCAACAAGGGTGCCCGTGGCCGGCACAAGGTACTGGATGCTCACCGCGACCGCGACCCGGTGCGTGCTGCCGCAGTTTGAGGCAATGCCAAATGCGTGGTCGGCGAGCGCGAAGATGGCCCCACCGTGAGCCACACCCGACGGGTTCATCTTGCCGGCGCAATCCATGGTGACGCGGGCATACCCGTCATGCGCATCGGTGATGGTCATACCGAGCAGCCGGGCAAATGCGCTCTCGTTGAATTCTGTAATGATCTCCGGTAGGCTCTTTTCCGTTGTGGAAGTGCTGGGATCGGAAGTCATAAAAATGGGGGATTAATGACCGGGTTGCTGCCCGTTCACTTGTAGTCCTTCTGGCTATACGAGTATTTTTTGCTCTCGCCGCCATTTGCTACGATATAGACCCATTCGTAGAGGGACTGAATGGCACCGAACTTCTGGTAGCGCCGCATCGAGAACCCAACCTTCAGCTTCCCGTCAAATTTGATCTTCCCGAGTTCGACCATTCGCATCGCGATCTCAAGATCATCGCCCGCATCGATGCAGCGGTACATACCGGCCTTCACAAATGCATCCTTTCGGAACGCGGTGTTGCACCCGAGCGTGTAATAGAATGTCTTGCTGTAATACCCAAGCCGGGAGAAGGTGTTTGCCAGCATGAGCGAGAATTTGTTGTTCCAGCCTTCCTCGATGGGGTAGACCGGGCCATAGATCTGAACTACGCGGGGATCTGAAAAAATCGTTCCGACCCGTTTGATCCAGTCGGGCGGGAGAATGCAGTCTGCATCGGTTGTGGCAAGAATATCTCCGGTTGCCGCATCGGCGCCATCATTACGTGCCCCGCCGACCTTTTTGCGGGTCTGGATAAAGACCTTGTCGGCATATTTCTCTGCGATCTCGCGGGTAGCGTCTTTGGATCCGCCATCCACGACAATGATCTCGTATTCACTACGCGGTACGGTCTGGTGGCAGAGCGAGACCAGGCACTGCGCAATATTCTCTTCCTCATTGAAGGTCGGAATGACCACTGATATCATCCGGATATTCGACTCCTTCCACATCGTTTGGTGTTGCGGATAATAAGAGTGATGTACGGGGATTCAGGCCACGTGATCACGGGCAATGAAATCGAAGACCGATCGAATGACGCCGTCCATGTTCAGGTACTCAAACTGCGAGAACCGGCCCACGAGCGGGATGCCAGCTTGTGTGCAGAAGTCCTTGATGGTAGCGATATTCTTCTCGTATGCGAGGTCGTACACCACATAGGCAAACGGCTGGCGCATGACTGAGGTATGGACGATTTTGTCGGGTGTGCAGATATCCATTTCACCGAGCATGACCGTCACCTCCCGGATCAGTTCGTCATCACCCATCTGCGCGATATCGTCGCCCGGCTGGTGCGTGATCTCAGCAAGGACCGAGCTGCATCCGGAGGGAGCTGCATGGGCACTGAAGTTCGACGGGAAGGAGAGCCGGTTGGTCTTCCCGAGTTTTTTGTCCGGCAGATACATCCATGAGATGGACGGGATCTCGCCACGGATGCCGATGTTAACGCAGACAAGCGAATTGTATACAAGTGCCCTGCATGCGGCCGCAACCTCGGTTGGGACCTGCTCAAGGCAGGGCAGCAAGTGCTGGATTGGGATCGTACTGATTACGCGATCGGCTTCAATGATCTCTGCCCCGTTGCTGACCAGCCACCGGTTCCCGGCTTTTTTTACGGATGTCACGGAAAACCCGGTGTGGATCTTTGACGCTATTGGCCGGGCAATGCCCATGACCAGCGCTTCGATCCCGCCATCCAGCGGGTACGAGAAGACCGCCTGGTGTGTGTAGCCCTCGGTCTCGATCCCGATGGCGGAGCGGATGATGTCGTCAACGGGCGGTCGCGGGATCCGTCCATCCACCCAGTGGTGTGACATCTGTTCTGTCGGGTACTTCCAGATCTTCTCGTTATAGGGCACCATGTAACATTCGGCAATCCCTTTGCCGAACGTGTGGTAGATCCATTCCTTAAAATTTTTCGGAACTGATAGTTCGCCTTTTTCGAGAGCGATCAGCGTCTTTATGAACTCGCTGATGCAGAAGAACCGGTCCTCGGCCGGAAGATCCGAGAGTCCGTTCTCGAACGGGTACTTCACATACCGGCCTTGGTAGAAAATTTTTGTATTGCGGTTGTTGGTCTGTTCGTTTCCTTCGATCATCCGGCGCATGAACGCAAGGACTTCGGCATCCCGTGAAAAAATAATATGCGAGCCGCCGATATCGAATGTAAAGCCGTCTTTTTGTGTTGAGCGGCAGAGCCCGCCGTACTCCTTCCCGGCCTCAAGAACAATGACTTCTTCTCCCCGCTCATGCAGGAGCCGGGCCAGCGTCAGGCCGGTGAGTCCCCCGCCAAGAACCGCAGTCTTCACGTTCAGTACGTTGGCGTGCAGAATTTATATGTCCGACGGGGTCATCAGGACCAAGAGGATGAGAAGAACGCGAAGCGTTCTTCGAGATGCCGTGACGGCGAGAAAAAAATTATTGTTTTGAGATATACCAGCCGGTCTGCGTCTCGTCCAGCACCTTGTCGGTGGTCTTCTTGGTCAGCAGGCTGACGATGATCATGGCAAGGAGCGAGATCACGAATGCATAGGCCGAGAAGTGGAGCGGGATTGCAGCAAAGTCCATACCGAGTGCCTTGACCTTGAAGTAGTTGAGGAATCCGAAGAGGAGGGCCGCAATGAGACCGAGCGTCATGCTGGCAAGGGCACCCTGCCGGGTTGCACCGCGCCAGTACAGGCCGGCAAGGAGCGGGACAGAGAATGTAGCAAGCATCGTGCCGATGCCCATCCAGATCAGGATGGCGAGCATCTCAGGGGGATTGATGGCGATGACCATGGTGCCCAGCGCCGATATGACGACCACGATCTTGGAGAGGAGGAGCACGCTCTTGTCATCCGCATCCGGTTTCAAGACTTTCTTGTAAATATCCCACGAGAACATCGCGCCGATTGTGAGCATGAGCCGGTCGGTTGTCGACATGACCGCTGCGAGTACGATGACGGCGAAGATCGCCCAGATTGCCAGGATCGGCATGGCGTACTGGATGCCGTAGAGGATCACGAAGTCCTGCGCATTGGAGACTGCGGGAAGCGTGAAGACGCCTTCCTTGACCATTACGAGGCCGGCAAACCCGGCAAATTTCAGGAGGAAGATGACCACACCGTAGATGAGGAATGCAATCAGGGGTGACCACTTGAAATATTTCACATCTTTTACCGCGAGGACGTTGTTGATCACGTGCGGGGCACAGGCAAGACCGAGACCGAGCAGGAGCGCAAACGAGACCACGTACGGCGGTGCGAATGCACCCACCGGGTTCCACGGCATCACGAGGTTCGGGTTGATGGTGGCGATGAACTCGTTGACATGCGTGAAGCCCCCGGCATACCAGATGATGATGGGTGCCATCACGAGCACGCCGATGATGAGCGTGATCGACTGGACGAGCGAGGCCCATGCCACGGCATACAGGCCGCCAATTGCCGTATAGGCCATGGTGACAAGCGTTGCAATCACCAGAGCCAGCCAGAGCGGGATCCCAAATAGCCACATGAGTACCATGGAGATTGCGGTGTACTGTCCCACGAGATAGATGAGCGAGACGATGATACCGGCAACGGCTGCGAGTGTCCGCAGTGCCGTCGGGCTCTCGTACCGGTGGGCAAGGTAGTCCTGCACGGTGACGTACCCGGATGTCTTTGCCACGTTGTGGAGCTTGACACCGAAGAAGATGATGCAGACACCGATCGAGAGCGGAACAAAGATCTGTTCCCAGATGGTGGGCCAGCCGGCCTTGTAGCCAAGACCCGAGACCCCGAGAAGCGACATGCCCGAACAGACCGTGCCGATCATCAGGAGGATGAAGACCCAGAATCCGAGCTGCCGCCCGGCAACGAGATAATCTTCCGTGCTTTTGATCTTCTTACTTGCCCACGCACCTATGCCGAGCATCAGGAGGAAGTAGAGGCCGACAACCCCGATCGTGACCCAGTCAGCTTCCATTTAGTCATGCCCCCTGAAGGTGAGTCCCCAGTACAGCAGCAGAGCAATGATGACGACAACGACGCCGCCAACCGCAATGATGGTAATATCCGGTAATCCTAACATGCTATCCAAATAGTTTGTGGTATGCTAACATATAACACGATCGAATTTGATTTGGTTGTTCTTCCCCGAAGATCAATTTGAAAAAAATACCGTATGGAAATTTCCGGCATGACCCGGTCACCTGCCAGCAGCCCGATCAAAACGATATGGTTTTTCACTATCCCGGTAAATATAACAGGTCTTTCAGGAGTTATTTTCACGTGGATGCCACGCTTCTCTTCGTTCTTGCCATCCTGCCGCTCCTCCTGATCTTTGTCGGGCTCGTGGTCCTGAAGCAGTCGGGCACCCTCATGGGCATACTCGGCTGGGTGCTGACGGTCATCGTGGCGGTCCTCTTCTTCCAGACCTCACTTTCCATTGCACTCTCTGCCTCATGGGCGGGGGTTCTCTCCTCCTTTGGCATCTCCCTGATGGTCCTCGTTACTATCCTACAGGTGACGATGATGGATGTGACCGGTGCGATCACGAGGATCACGGCCTACATCAGGTCCATTGCGGCCGAACGGTACGAACAGATTATGATCCTGAATGTTGGCTTCGGGTCGTTCCTGGTCTCAATTGGCGCAACGCCGGTCACGATGCTGCCGCCCATCATGCTTGCGCTCGGGTTCTCACCCGTAGCGGCCATTGCCCTGCCCTGTCTCGGCTACGACCCGCTCACCTCCTTCTCGCTTCTCGCGGTCCCCATCACCATCCCCGCTGCGGCCTTTGGTTTCGATGCGAAAGTTCTCGGGTCCACCGTCGCCATCTTTCTGCCGGTCATCTCGACCGGTCTTGCGCTTGGCATGCTCTGGGTGGCGGACGGGTTTGAAGGTATAAAGAAAGGATTCTCCATGGCACTTGTCGCGGGGCTCACGCTTGGGTTCTCCGCGATCTTCTTTGTCAATATCCTGCCTGCCTCCGCCATCGGTCTCGTCGGGGTCTTTTCGGGTCTTGTGACCATCGCGGCCCTCTTCCTCATGCGGGTCTTCCGGGGAAGACTGGCCGATGCCGCTCCAGCTCTTGTCTCCGTTGACACCGGCACAAACGCAATGCCCCTCTGGAAGGCGGCATTTCCCTGGATCCTGCTCGTCACATTTGCGATCATCATCAGTATTCCCGTCATCCAGGCCGGCCTCTACAGTTTTCTCGGCCCGGTCCAGAAGATCACGGTCGTAGCCGACAAGGTGATCGATTTAAAACTCTTAAACCAGGCCTACTTCTGGGTGCTTGTCAGCACGGTCATATCAGCCCCGCTCCTGGTCCGGAGCCGCACTGAGGCAAAGGGGATCGTCGCGCTCTGGATCCGGCGGGCGTGGAGCCCGACCCTTGCCGCCATGGTATTCTTTGCCATCGCTTACGTGATGGACTGGTCAGGGCGGTCGGTGATCGGCGGATCGCTCGTGTTTGCGCCCGGTATGGATGCCTTCAACATGAACGCGGTGATCGGCCTCACACTGGCGCTGGCGTTCGGCATCACCTTCCCGCTGATCAGCCCGACGCTTGGTCTCCTTGGCGCCTTCATCTCCGGCTCCGAGGCCTCTTCGAACGTGATGTTCTACGGGATCCTGAATAAGTCCTCGGAGGTTCTCTCGCTTGACTTCATGTCGGTCTACGCGGCCCATGCGGTCGCGGGCGGGGTTGCATCGGGCGTGGCGGTGGCAAAGATCCTGAATGCAGCGGCGGTCATCGACAAGCTGGGTATCGAAGGCGAGGTCATCCGTAAGGTTGCACCTGTCGCGATCGTGCTGACGCTCCTCATCGGTGTCATGCTCTGCGTGATGCTCATCCTCTGATCGCACCCTCGTCTCCCCCCCAAGCCTTTTATCGTCCATGGGACAATGGAGCGATCAGCACATCATGACCATCACCTGCCCGCACTGTGGTTTTATCTCAATCGATCCCTCGCCCCGTTTCTGCAGCTCGTGCGGCAGCCGGATCGACGGGAGCAGCCCGTCAACCGGAACTGTGATAGCGGAGATGAAGAACGGGACCATGGCCGGGCTCTGCTCATCGGTGCTACCCGGGCTCGGGCAGGTCTACAATGGAGAGACGAAGAAAGGATTTGCGTTTTTTATCCTGGCGCTCGCGGGTCTTGCTGCGCTGGTAGTTCCCGGCCTCATCATCTGGCTCTATGCAATGTACGATGCCTATGCGGTGGCAGGAAAGATGAACGCAGGAACATTGGAATTCCGGCCGGCAAACACAATCCATCTCGTGATCTTCGTCATCTTCGCGGTTGCCGTCATCGTGATCGCCCTGGTCATGATCACGATCTATCTCATCTCAATCCTGATGGCAGAGCTGGCGCCTGACGGGACGCAGTATCTTGGTATGCTGGTATGAAACTCCCGTTTTCCCGGATGGACCTTCAAAATACCTGATCGGTTACCTGAATGATGGGCTATACGTGACAGGCTACAGCCATACCGCAACAGGGTACATCTTTATAGAAAACCCGGCAATCATTTCCCATGGAAAAAGAACCCCAGGCAAATCGGAAGGTGAAACTGGACCGCCCGATCTGCGAGCAGTGCCATGACCCCAAGATCGTAGAGAGGCCCGACGGCACCTATCGCTGTAAGCGGTGCGGGTATGACAGCGCAAAGTGAGCCGAACCAAGTGGCCTTTATGGCTTACGCTCTTTAAAAAAACACTACCTATTTTTTAAAACTTAAAAAAATAAAAAAATGATAAACCGTTAAGACACCTTAGAAGCGGGGCTTCCGGTGTTTCGGCAGGCAGTCCCGGCAATAGACGGGGCGTCCTTCGGTTGGCTTGAACGGTACTTCGCACTCTTTTCCGCAGTCTGAACAGACTACTTTTGTCATTTCACGGGGACCGAAGTCGCGGGGACCGCGGTTACCACCAAAATTCGATGCTCCAAACATAATAATTTCTCGAACAGTCTATATTGAAACTGTGTGATTATCATTGAGGCCCGGAGTATAAATGTTTCTCTGTTGTGACAGGTGCCTGCATTGCCCGGCCGGAACGACTGTACCCTCGTAAGCCGGAGAATTAGGGGCTGAGAGAATTTTTTTTATTGCGACGATGACGCATAACTGTGACTGATAAATAAATTACCGGCCAGTCCGGAACTGGAACGCCGGCGCCATCTTGTTCTGCTGGAAGAAATTCCCGATGAGATCGTTCTCCAGTTCCCGAAGATTGTGGGGAAGCACCGATTGCCCGATGATCTGGTACGAGAACGTGAGCGTTCGGTCATCCCATGTTCTGCTACTGTGATCGAGCAACCGCGTCAACACATCCGCAGACTGGCCGATGAATACAATCTCATGTGACCCGGCATCCGCGAGCAGGTAGAGCCCCGCACCGGGCGAAACACCCTGAAGCGATTCTGCTGAGAGCGGCTGGTATTCCGTCCACTCAAGGCCCATCCAGTCGGTGTCTCCCGGTGTCCCGACTGCTTCGAGCGGCGTGATGCTGGGAAATCCTGCCGGGTTATCCTTCTGGTCCGTGCCAAGTCTCCCTCCCCGCTTGTTCTCTTTTTTATTCGTGGACTTCCGGTACCGCGGGTGGAACCGCCCAAAGTTACAGAGCGGTGAAGAGCCATACTCCTGCCGGTACCGGTAGAGGAGGAAACTCTCCATGCCCTTCCTCCCGTTTAGGGATGCATCGAGCGGAGTGGCGGAACATTCGTACCCATAGGGTTCCGGGCTGTCCGACTCTGTGACCTCAGATGAGGTTTCATCTGCACTGAAGTCCGGTGTTTTTTCAGCTGTTGCAGAATCATGGAGATCCGTTTCATTCTCAATGACAGGGAGCCGTTCCTTCTGGTACGCCCAGAGCGCTGGCGCTTCCGCATGGGGTTCGATCCACGGCATCTGCTTTGCCCGGGAAAGTTCAATGATAAGATCGTGCAGCCGCTGGCGGAGCGGTCTCTTGGTCTCACCGATGTACATGAGGTATTCTTTTCCCACTTCGCGGATGCGGAAGAGACCGGGCTCGTTCGGAATCTCGTGGAACGCATGACGGTCTGCTGAAAACGGGACCCACGGGGACCAGGGAAGGGAGCACCAGTCGTAGGAGAACCAGAGGATGTCTTCAGGGTCGAGGGTTTCGTTGAGATCGGGGGGCATTTGTTACCAGTGATTGGGCGGGGAGCTGGATAATGGTGAGGGTAAGGCAGTTGGCCGTGAATGTGCCGGATTTACCCGGTGTTGACACGTACTGAAGGTGTAATCACTGAAACACAGATCCAGCTAAAATTTTCCAAAAGTATTGATTATGTCTCTGACAACCGTCTCAAAATCATTCTCTGAACAGTTGATGGTGATATCAGCATATTTTTCGTACAATGAAATCCTCTTGTCATACATCTCACGTAAACTCTCTCCCGCAACGAGCACAATTCCCCGGGTTGTAATGTTTTTGAGTCTTCGTTCCATCTCATCAAAAGAGATTTTGAGGTAAACGACCACTCCCCCGGATTTCAGGTGTTCCATTGCACTCCCACTGAACACCACACTGCCCCCGGTGGCAATGACTGCGTTGTGACACTGGATTGAGAGTATTGTTTTTTCCTCGATCTTAAGGAAAGCAGCGGGCCCTTCCGAATCGATAATTTCCTGCAGGAGCAGTCCGGAATTTTCCTGTATCACGAGATCCGTATCGGTAAATTTCAGCCCGAGTGTTTTTGCGAGGATTACACCTGCGGTGCTCTTTCCTGCGCCGGGCATACCGATGAGAATAATATTATTCATGAGATCTCTCTCTCAGGAATGGATTTTTGTCTTTGATCAATTAACCCTGCTCCTGCCAAGATTATTCCGGTAGATATTTTCCTCTAAACGGAAATTGTTCCCCGTTTCATCATAAAAACTTCCATTCTGACCGAAAATAAGTCCGGAGGAGACCGGCCAGATGCAGATCTTCACCTTCACCCCCCGCACCCGGGCATTCAAATACCCGGGCCTGAAAGTTTCAGGCAGACAAAACCCCGGAACCACTCCATGCCCACAATCCACGAACTCTTAAAGACCTACTGGGGCCACACCGCGTTCCTCCCAAGCCAGGAAGCCATCATCCGCTCCATTACCACCGGCCACGACACGCTCGCTATTCTCGCAACTGGCGGGGGAAAATCCCTCTGTTACCAGCTCCCGGCACTGTACCGGGGCGGTCTCACACTCGTCATCTCCCCCCTCGTCGCACTCATGAAAGATCAGGCCGATGACTGTAATGCCCGGGGCATTCCCGCTGCAGCCTGCACAGGTGGTCTCACAAACCGCGAGCAGGAGACCATCACCACCCGCATGCGGGACGGGGACCTCCGCCTCCTCTTTATCTCGCCCGAGAAATGCCTCCAGCCCAAGTTCCTCGAACTCCTGCAGCAGTGCGATGTTCGGCTCATTGCGATCGATGAAGCCCACTGCATCTCGGAATGGGGCCACGATTTCCGGCCTGAGTATCGCAGGCTCTCGCTTCTGAAAAAACAATTCCCGGAGGTTCCTGTCATCGCCCTCACTGCCACTGCCATCCCGCAGGTCAGGGCCGATATCCGGCAGCAGCTGGGGCTCTCAAATGCACGCGAGTTCACCGGCAGTTTCAACCGGCAGAACCTCAGTTACCGGATTGTCAGAAAGAAGAATCCTCAGATCATGCTGCTCGACTACGTGGCCCGGCACCGGGACGAGAGCGGGATCGTGTACTGCCTGAGCCGAAACAGCACCGAGGAGTGCGCCGCCGCACTCCGGAAGAAAGGGTATGCAGCCCGGGCCTACCATGCCGGTCTCTCGCGGCCCGTGCGGGACGAGGTGCAGGACGCGTTCATCCGCGGCACGGCAAAGATCATCTGCGCAACGGTTGCCTTTGGGATGGGGATCGACAAGGCCGACACACGGTATGTCATTCACCACGATATCCCTAAAAGCATCGAGTCCTATTACCAGGAGACCGGCAGGGCCGGTCGCGATGGGAGACCGGCCGAGTGCCTCCTCTTCTACAGCCGGGCCGACATTGCGAAGATGCGGCGCCTGTTGCAGATCGGCGGCAGCGATGCAAAGCACCAGCGGATGGCGATCCGGAAACTCGAAGAGATGGCGGCCTACTGTGAATCGGCCGAGTGCCGGCGAAAGTTCCTGCTCGCGTATTTCGGCGAAGAGTACTCCCTTGGCAACTGCCACAACTGCGATACCTGCGAACGCCCGGTACCGGTGAAGCGAAAGCGGAAGATGATTGACGCGGCCTCTTCAAAATCCGGCAGGAGTGCCGTAGTCCCGCGGGCCGTACGGGCACCCGAGCATACCGGACCGGCACAAGGGTTTCTGAACGGGATCACGGATGCACCGGCCCGCTCAGGCAAGCCGTCGATTACGGCGGTTTGATTTCAAAGATTAAATGTAATTAATATATATAGTTCTGCGATAATCGGGTGACTGTAGGCCGGGTCCCTTGTACAGTTGCACACTCAGACGGGCCCGTGCCTCATGACCGGAGATCCTATATCGCATGAAATTGCCCCGGGGTACCTGCCTGCATTCCCGTCCTTCACCGGTATCGGGTGTTTTTTCGTACGGTGTTCATGTAGAAGATGATGCCGGATGTGATGGTCAGGCACCAATAAAAAAATACAGCAACTCCCAAAATTTCGCCCCCGTGGACCTCGGCAACACACGCAATAAAAACACCCGGCGATCCGACTGGCCACCGGAGAGAGGGGTCCGATATGCCGTTAAAAAAAACATATGGCCGGTGCTGGGCAATCACCTGGAGGTCAGGCAGGGTATGGCGTTCCGGGTCCGGGGGTTCATGGGGTCTCCCCGGCTGAAGGGCCGTTCTGTTCTCCTTCCCGTAAAATCCGCTCCGTATCCATCACCCCGTCCCGGATAAAGATGATCCGGTCGAAATATTCCATGTGCCACGGCTCATGCGAGACCATCACGATAGTCTGCCCGAGTTCGCGATTCACGGCCCTGAAGAGTTCAAGCACAGTCCGGGAATTCTCCGTGTCGAGGTTTGCGCACGGCTCGTCCGCGAAGACGATTGAGGGTGTGTTGACGAGCGCCCGGGCGATCGAGACCCGCTGCTGTTCTCCACCGGAGAGTTCGTACACGAGATGGTCCAGTCGTTTCCCGAGTCCCACCTTCTCGAGCACCCGGGCCGCGGCTGCGTAGCATTCCGGCAATGGTTTGCCCTGCATGATCGTCGGGATCGCCACGTTCTCCTTCACCGTCAGCTCGGAGACCAGCGCATAATCCTGGAATACGTAGCCAAGGTGCAGGAGCCGGAACCGGGTCCGCGCCTCATCGTCCAGCTGTGCGACGTCCGTGCCATCTATCCGGATATGACCACCGGTTGGCGTGTCGAGCAGCCCGAGCTGGTGGAGCAGCGTGGACTTCCCGCTCCCGGAAGGGCCCATGATCCCAACGAATTCGCCTTTCTGTATAGAGAGCGAAACGCCCCGGAGGGCCGCCACTTCGACTGCACCCAGCAGGTAGATCTTTTTTAGATCGGTAACTTCGATCATCTTAACCCCTCATCGCATCAAGAATCTCTTCGTTCACTACCTGGCGGGCCGGGATGTAGCCGGAAACCAGGGATACAATACAGAGCAGTACGATGCTGACAGCGAGGGTGCTGTAATCAACGACCGGCGTGATATATCCCATCGGGAACCGGAGCTTGATGACGGTGAGCACAAAACTGATCGCGTTCAGCATCAGGATACCGACAAGGATGCCGCAGGCACACTGGAAGAGGACCTGGATCAGGTAGCTGCCCACAATGATCTGCTTCCGGATGCCAATCGCTTTCAGGATCCCGATCTGCTTCTTCCGGTTGATGATGTTGATATAGGTCACGATGAAGACCACGACGCTTGCAACAACGAGGGCGACAAACGTCATGATGTTCTTGATAAGGTTGAGACTGGAGATGGCGTCGCCCATGATCCCCTTGCCCTTCTCGTTCCAGGTCTTCACCTTCTCCTCCACACCGTAACTCATGATCGTGTACTTGAGCGCCGGGGCGTTGTCAGCCGATGCGCCCCGTACCAGGATCTCGGTTGCCGTGTTTTCCGAGTGCATGATGGAGTCCATCTCGTTCCGGGTAACAAATGCTGAAGAGTCAATCAGGACCCCGAGAGATTCGTAGATCCCTTTCACCCGGTAGGTCTTCACCACCCCGTTGCTGTAGGCCACCTCAACGCGGTCGCCCACCTTGATTCCGCCAAGCGATGGCATCTTGTCCTGCGATTCATCCTCGTTACCCGCAAGGAGGGTCCCGATCAGGATCTGGCCGGTATCTCCCTTCGAGAGATAGTCCCCGTCCGTTATGACCATTTGGTACTTTGTGGCGCTCTGCTCGTCTTCAGGATTGAAGGCAGTCAGTGATTTTGACTGGAGCTTCCCGGTCTTGATATTCGTGATGGTGACAGCGGTGCCGGTATGGGCCGAAACCCCGGTGATCCCGGGGATCTGCTTTAAGCGCTTCACGAGTGCATCGGCATCGGCAATAACGATCTCCTTGTCCCGGGGTTCGATGGCCACGTGGCCGTACTGGTAATCGATCATCTGGTCATTATAGAGAGTGACAACGCCGCTGATGATCATGCCCAGGAAGTTCATCAGGACCATGACGAGCGCGATGATCAGGATGGTGAGGGCGAGCGTACTCCGGTTGCCGCGCCGGATCGCCCGCACGGCAAGGTAGAGCGAGACGCCGTACCCGCCATGGTTATTCTCCATGCCCCTTCCCCGGCCGGATGCGGAAGTACCAGTATGCTACACCTGCGAGGATACCGATAGCCAGAATCGCGATGGCGACAGGCACCATTCCGGAGGACGGGCTTGTCGTAACCGCTGCCTGTTCCGTGATCGCGTGGGGGCCGAAGTCATCGGTATAGCTGACCGTCAGGTTGACCGGCACGGTCCCGTCCTTGGTGGCCTGGAGGTAGAAGATCGCCGGCGCATCGCTGTCCTTGTCGATGGAGCCAATGAACGAAGTCGTGGTCCCGGCAAACGGGCTGTCGAGCATTGCCCGCACGGAAGTGGCCTGGTCGGTGCCGGTGTTCTCCACCCGTATGATCAGGGTGAAGGCATTGCCCGGTACCGGGCGAACCGGGTCGGTGGAGAAGGACTTGACGGCAATATCCGCCCGGCCCTTGACCGGTATTCCGAGCGTTTCGGTCTGCCGCTCGGTTGTCCCATCCGGGTTTCGGTAGGTGATGGCAAGGGTGACCGGGTCGATACCGAGCGGGGTGTTCTTGTCGGTTGCCAAAATAAGTGTCATGTTCGCACCCTCGCCCGGATCGAGATGTTCCGTGTAATACCGGCCGGGGGTTTTGAGGACCAGCGATTTTGTGGTCGAATTTACCACCATCGTGATATCGCTTGCCCGTAAGAGCCCGGTGTTGGCGATCGTGATCCCCGCGGTACAGTCATCCCCCGGGGCAACACGTTCCGGCAGCGACTGTACGACGGTGAGCGCCGGCTTCTTCTGGGTTGAGATGTCGGTGTTCACGTTGACCGTCAGCGGGTACCGGGTGCTTCTCCCATCCTTGACATCGATCCATGCCTCGGGAAAATAGATCCCACTCTTTTCGGGAGCGCGTATGACAAAGGTGACCGGGATCGACTGGCCGGGCCCGAGTTCTCCGAGCCGGTCGAAGTCGCCTGTCAGAACATCAACGCCATTTTTTTCAAGGTGCACGTTCTCGATGAAAACGTTGATGTCGGTGCTCTTCGAGTTTGCAAACGTGCCACCGGTGGTGATACCGCTGTTCTCATTCTGCGAGGCGCTCTCGGCCGTGTTCCGTATGGTCAGGGTGATCGTGCCCATGTCGCCCGGCAGGAGAACTGCGGGAGTCACGGTATAGTCCGTGATGATGACCGTGGGGTTCGTTGTGCCAGCCCCGGTATCCATTGCTCCTGCGGGTACCGTGATGAATGCAAGCAGGATTAGCGCAGATAATACCAGAATCAGCGGCCCGATGCACCCGGGTGTTGTTCCGGTGTTCCACTCGCGCTGCCTGATGCCGTGTCGTCTTTCTTCTTCCACAAAAATCGCCATCTCCTCCGGTGTTTCCGGGATTGTGCGGGCCTCATAGGTCCCTGCATAGTGTACAAACGTTCAATTAAATAAACATTTGTTTAGTTTATTGAACAATAATTTAAACATGCAAACACAAGGTGAATATACACAACCGGCTAATGCAGGTACAGGACCATGCCACGGATCAATACGGAATACCGGGAGGATGCCAGGAGGAAGATCATAGCGGCCGCCATTGCGATCGCCTCGGAGAAGAGCTGGGATGCGGTAACAATGGACGCGATTGCAAAGAGAGTCGGCGTCACCAAGGGAGCGCTATATGCCTATTTTGAGAACAGCGATGCCCTACTGCGGGAGGTGATCCAGGAGGTGTTCCGGAATATCCGGGCCGGGATTGAGAGAACACTTTCCGGCAGCGATGATGTCCCTACCATGATCCAGGGCCTTGCCGATCTAATCTTCGAGCAGCAGAAGCCCTATGCAGCAATCTTCTTCCAGCTGCCGGTCCGGCTCATTCAGGATCCGCTGTACCGGGAAGATTTTTCCATTATCTTTGATGGCAACCGGATTCTCATCCGCGACTACCTTGTCCGGATGATTGCTGAAGGAAAACTGTCCAAGGATGTTGACCCTGAAGCAGCTTCAGCCACGCTTATCGCGATGAGCATGGGCTTGCGGATCAGTGCGCTCTTCCTTGGCAGGGATTCCAATGAGGCAAAAATGACGTGGATCTATTCAGTGGAGCGGATACTGGAGATCCGGGCGGGTAAAATGAAGGGGGATTGTCCCCAAGGGGAAGGGAACATGATCTCCCGGTAAACAGGAGGATGATCCCTCAAGATTCTGGTATCGTTACGTCTTACCAGACAACAGCGCCTGCAACTGGCTGATCAGGCTGGCGATGACATCTTCTTTTGACTGCTGTTGTGCCTGCGCTGATGACTGGACACCGGAAGACGCAGGCTGGTCCTGTCCTCCCTGTGCGTTGCCCTGCCCGTCCGAAGGCGGTGTGGCATTGGAGAGGGTCTGGTTGCCCGACCGGTGGTGCATCTGGGTGCTGTTGCCGTGTATGTCCGGTGCGGTCATGTTGCCAAACGTCTGGTTCCCAAACTCCGGGGGTGTCATGTTCCCAAATGCCTGATTATCGAACTCAGGGCGTGTCGTGTTCCCAAAGTCCATGGACGTCATGTTTCCGCCACCCATACCGCTGCCCGGCCCGCCCGTGCGGGTCATGTTTCCGAAGTCACCGGTGGGGGGTTCTTTCATGGTCGTATTTCCGGCACCCATTCCGGTCCCCGGTCCACCACGTGCCGAGGAATCTCCCGATCCACCTGATGGCGGAGATCCTCCTTGGCTGTTCCCGAAACCGCCCGGGCCCATACCGTTTCCCGATCCGCCAGAGGGCGGCTGTGCCACTATACCGGTATCGCTACCGGAACTTCCGAAACCGGACATCCCGCCCGGGCCGGACTCCTGTGCAAGTGTAACCGGTACAAGGAGAACGGCTACACACCACAGGGCTGCAAGAATCGCGAGTGGACTTTTTAAGATCTTCATCGTTTTCACTTCCTGGTGCAACTGATACAAAGTCAGTTGTCTCGCAGATATCCTGTCAATCGCGGGTTATATATTGGACGCATTACTCACGGGAAATATATCTACCGGGAATCCGGATCATTGAACCCGCGGGTTATACCAATGGATCTGCCTGTTTTGGTGGGCCGGGTAACCGGGCTTGCCTGGGGCGGCATTTATGGAATATATAAGTAAGTTGATAATCTTTGAAAGGGCGATATATGACTATGAGTGAGGACCAAATTGAAAAAACCCGATCGCCGCACCTGAGGATTCTCCTGGATATACTCCTCATTGCCATCCTTGCGGTGATTGTGTATATTGCGGCATATTTCCTGAACATGACCGGCGCGCTCCTCAGTCTCCTTGAGACCTCCGGGGCCCAGCATGCCAGTGCCGTCATCTTCGTTGCAATATTCCTTGTTCTCGGTCTTGTCTACTTTGTTATCCGGCGATGGCATGAGCTGACTCAGATGTCGGGAGAGGTTGAAGCCGCCCAGAACCTGATGGAACGCACGAACGCCAAACTGGCGCTCATCAACAATATCACCCGCTACGATATGCTCAACGAGCTGACCCAGCTCCACAAGGATCTCGAACATGCCGGTAAGAGTGAGGATGTCGTCATGGTCGAGGAAGCCATCTCACGGATCCGGCGCCAGATCAAGTTCACCAAGGAGTACCAGGACATCGGTGCCACCACCCCCGCGTGGCAGAATGCAGCGGATGCCATCATGCGGGCCAAGGTCGGGATCGATCTCGGTAATATTAACTTCGAGATGGATATCCATGACGTGGAGATCTATGCCGACCCGTTACTAGAGAAGGTCTTCTATTACCTGATCAGCAACTCGCTGAAATATGGAGGGAGCAGTCTTTCAACGATCCGGATTTACCAGAGGAAGGAGGAAGACCGGCTCGTCATCATCTGCGAGGACAATGGTGTCGGGATTGCCAAGGAACTGAAAGGCGGCCTCTTCCCCAAGGAATGGGGCAGCCGCAAACATGCGGGATACGGCCTCTTTTTGATCCGGGAGATCCTGGCGGTCACCGGTATCACCATCTGGGAGGCGGGCAATCCCGGCGAAGGAGCAAAGTTCGAGATCTCCGTGCCGAAAGGTGTGTTCAGGAATACCTGAAGCCGTAAAATAAAATCTTTTTTTAATAAAATTCACAACAGAAACGGGGGGGAGAAGCCGGATCATCGATCCGGTTACTCAAGCCTGCCATCGATCGTGATCGTCTTCTCTTCAACCGGGATCGTCACCCCGGCCTTTGCCAGTGCCTTCTCCACCACGTACCGCACGCCACCGCAGCAGGGCACCTCCATGTGGAGGAGCGTGATCGACCGGATCGTGTGCTGCGTAAAGATCGCAGCGAGTTTTTCGATATACCCGTCAATATCCGCATCGAGTTTCGGGCAGAAGATGATCAGGATCCTGCCCTTCAGGAACTCCTCATGGAACCCGGGGTACGCGAACGGGACGCAGTCCGCGGATATGAGAATATCTGCGTTATCGAAGTACGGGGCGGACGGGTTCAGGAGTGCCAGCTGGACCGGCCATTGCCGGAGTTCGGAAGGACCGGTACCCATGGGCTGGCGGGGGCCGGTGCGGGGACCTTCATGGGGAATACTGCGGGCCGCTGAACCGGGGCAGCCGGCAAACGGGTTGGGCTCATGGGGGCCGGCATGGCAGACCTTGAGAGGGGCCGCCCGGGCGGTTCGCGTACCGAACGGGACCGGCGTTTGGGCCTTTGGTCCGGCATGATCCGGGATCCCGATGTTGTTCTCGATCAGGTACTCGATCGCTTCATTGTAGTATTCCGTCTGGCTGTGGCCGGCAAGGTGTTCGAGATGGGCTTTGATCACCGGTACGCCCTGCTTTGCGATATTTCCCATCACGGTCTTCTCATCGTACGACACGGCTTCCCGCTCGATCACGGTAATCGCACCCTCCGGGCAGGTGCCGATGCAGGCCCCGAGACCGTCACAGGAGAGGTCGCTCACGAGCCGGGCCTTCCCGTCAATCAGCTGGAGTGCTCCCTCCGGGCAGTCCGGGATGCACTGGCCGCAGCCGGTGCATTTCGTATCGTCAATGCTGATGATCTTCCGCTTCATGTTACATTCCCCTGCGTCTGGTATTGACGGTCAGGTGTATCAAACTTACGAACGGGGAACTTCATGAAGATAAAAAAAGCACCCTGCATGTAGCGCAGGTACCAGGTAATGGAAATTAAAAATGAGTCGGGAGAAGTTACTTCCCGCTCGTTACGGTCTTGGACCCGCGGAGGATCCCGATCGTCCCGGTCCGGACGAACTCCTTGATGCCGTACTGCCGGAGCAGTTTCTCCATTGCATCGATCTTGTCCGTGTCGCCGATCACCTGGAGGATCAGGGTCTTTGCCCCGACATCCACAATGGACGCCCGGAAGATGGACGCGATCTGCATGATCTCGGCCCGCGAGGTCCCGAGCTCGGCCGTGACCTTGATCAGGGCAAGTTCCCGCTCCACCCGCTCGCTGTCGGTGAGGTCCGAGACCTTGATCACATCGATCAGCTTGTTCAGCTGCTTCATCACCTGCTCGATCTTCTCATCGTCGCCGATGACCACGATGGTGATCCGGCTCATGTCCGGCTCCTCACAGGGACCGACCGCGAGGCTCTCGATGTTGAACCCGCGCCGGGAGAAGAGCCCGGTGACCCGTGATAAGACACCGGCCCGGTTCTCGACCAGGATCGATAACGTGTGCGGCTTCATGTCCGTGGATGCCCTCCGATCATATCGTTGATTGCAGCACCGGCCGGCACCATCGGGAAGACGTTCTCTTCGCGCTCGATCCGGAAGTCCATCACGAACGGCCCGTCACAGTCAAGCGATGCCTGGAGTGCCGGGAGCACCTCGTCCGGTGACTCGACCCGCATCCCTTCGATACCGTAAGCATTCGCGATCTTCACGAAGTCAACCGGCGGGAGCTCGGTGAACGAGTACCGGCGGTCGTAGAAGAGCTCCTGCCACTGCCGGACCATGCCGAGATACATGTTGTTCAGGATCACGACCTTCACCGGGATCTTCTCGGCTGCGAGGGTGCCGAACTCCTGGATGTTCATCTGGATGCTGCCATCGCCGGCAATGTCGAAGACCGGGACATCCGGGCGGGCGAAGTGCGCTCCCATCGCTGCGGGGAGCCCGTAGCCCATCGTGCCAAGGCCACCGGAGGTGATCCAGGTCCGGGGGTTGTGGAAGCAGAAGTGCTGCGCGGTCCACATCTGGTTCTGGCCGACTTCCGACACAATGACCGCCTTGTCCTTCACCAGCTCGCTCAGGGTCCGGATAATGAACTGCGGGTGCAGTCCACCTGTCGACGGGCACTTGAGCGGGTGGAACTGTTTCCAGTGCTTGATCTTTTTAATCCAAGTCTCGTGGGCGTCCTGCTTCTTCATGAGCACCAGCATGTCCTTCAGGACCGTTTTGACATCGCCGACAATGGGCACATCGACATGCTTGTTCTTGCCGATCTCGGCCGGGTCGATATCAATGTGGATGATCTTTGCATGGGGAGCAAACGTTTCGAGTTTTCCGGTGACCCGGTCATCGAACCGTGCCCCGATCGCGATGATGAGATCGCATTCCGTGACCGCAAAATTCGCATACTCGGTCCCGTGCATGCCGAGCATCCCAAGGTTGAGCGGGTGGTGGCAGGGAATGCACCCGATTCCCATCAGCGTTGTCGTGACCGGGATGGACGCGAGCGTGGCAAACTCCACCAGTTCGGGCGAGGCATTCGATGAGATGATCCCGCCGCCGGCATAGATGAGCGGGCGCTCGGCATGGGCGAGCAGTTCGAGCGCTTTTTCCATCTGGCGCTTGTGCCCCTTGTAGGTGGGATTGTACCCGCGGAGCGTGACCTTCTCCGGCAGCTTCACATCAGCGGACATGCCGGTACTGACATCCTTGGGGATATCGATGAGCACCGGTCCCTGTCGGCCGGTCCCGGCAATATAGAACGCTTCCTGGACCACCCTGCTGACATCGCCTGCACTCTTCACGAGATAGTTGTGCTTTGTGATCGGCATTGTGATGCCGGTGATGTCGGACTCCTGGAAGGCGTCGTTGCCCAGCAGGTTGGTCGGGACCTGGCCCGTGAGGGCTACGATCGGAACCGAATCCATGTAGGCTGTGGCAATGCCGGTAACAAGGTTACAGGCACCGGGCCCGGAAGTTGCGAGGCATACTCCTACACGACCGCTCGCTCGCGCATAGCCATCGGCGGCGTGCGCAGCAGCCTGTTCGTGCCGTACGAGAATGTGCCGCAATGACGAGTCATAGAGTTCATCATAGATCGGCAGCACCACTCCGCCCGGGTATCCGAAGATGATCTCGGTGCCTTCGCGCTGGAGTGATTCGACGAGGATTTTTGCCCCTGTTTTCATGTCCTGTCCCTCAGTAGTCTGTTCATACCGGCGATCATCGCCTCGACACTTGCCATGATGATGTCGGTGCGGGCGCCGCGTGAAGTAATTATCTTCCCGTCTTTACTTAATCTTACGGTCACTTCGACAAGAGCGTCGGTTCCGCCCCGGATTGCGTCGACATGGTACTCTTCGAGCCGGATATCCGCAACATCAGCCACGCATTTCCTGAGTACCTCCATTGCCGCATCCACAGGCCCGTCGCCCGTTGCAGCACCGGTCATCTCCACACCGTTCACGACCAGCGTGACGGAGGCGGTCGGGATCATGTGGCTGCCGGACGTTGCCGTGAACTGCCGCATCTTGATGACCGGGTCGCACTGGATGGCAAGCACGGCATCGGCCACCGCCATCAGGTCGGTGTCGGTGATGCGTTTCCCGTCATCGCCGAGCTGCTTGATCCGTTTCAGGATCTCCTTCATCTGCTTCTCATCTGCCGTGTAGTTCATCTCGTGCAGGGCGGCCTCGATCGATGCGGAACCGGAATGTTTGCCAAGCACGATCCGGCGCTTGCGGCCCACCATCTCGGGGCTCACCGACTCGTACGTGGACGGCTCGCGGATAACGCCATGGGCATGGATGCCGCTCTCGTGCGTGAAGGCCATCTCGCCCACGATCGCCTTGTTCACCGCGAGGGGTACACCCGTGTGCCGGGAGACGAGGTTCGAGAGGAGGTAGAGCTGCTCCTTTTTGATCCGGGTCGGGTACCCGTACAGCACCTCAAGCGCCATCACCACTTCCTCAAAGGGCGTGTTGCCGGCCCGCTCGCCCAGGCCGTTGACGGTCACATGGGCGCAGGAGGCGCCGGCTTTTAACGCTGCCATCGTGTTGGTCAGGGCAAACCCGAGGTCGTCGTGGCAGTGGATCGAGAGCGGGGCGATCTTCGCGAGCGGCGGGATGAACTCCGCTGCCTTCTCGGGGGTCAGCAGTCCGACCGTGTCACAGAAACAGAGCCGGTCCGCCCCATGCGCCACACCGTCCGTGAAGATCGATCGGAGGAACTGCTGGTCGGCCCGGGACGCATCCTCGCCCGAGAGCTCGACAATGAGCCCCCGACCCTTCGCGTACTCCACGGCATCCATGGCCATGGCAGCCACCTCTTCACGGGTCTTGCGCAGTTTCTTTGCAATATGGAGGTCGCTGACCGGGACAACAAGATGGATCGAGTCTGCATTGCAGTCGGCAGCATAGTCGATGTCGAGATGCAGGGCCCGTACAAACGTACAGATCTCCGGCTTCAGGCCGGCATCGGCGATCCGCCGGATTGCTTCACGCTCGCCATCCGATGCAGCGGCAGACCCGGCCTCGATGACATCGATACCAATGTCCGAAAGCCTTGACGCAATCTCAAATTTCTGGTCCGGATCAAGCGAGACACCCGGTGTCTGTTCCCCGTCCCGTAACGTGGTATCTAAAAATCGCAGGTTATTGACAAATAAAGCACTCACTCATGGCGTTCACCATGAGTATGCGTGGGGATGGAGAATATAAAAAATATTCCTGCACCAGTTTTTTAAAAAACCCGGAAATAAAAATTCCCCACGTCCCACAAGATCCCCTACCGGAGAGGTTATCTTATCCCGGTTCAAACGTATCGCGTAATCACCCGAGCACACCCCATGTCACTGTTTAGCAAATCAATAGCATCTTTTGAACCCGGCACTCTGATTGCAGAGCAGTGCCAGGCCCTTAAAGAAGCGAAGACCCGGGGTCAGCTGGGAGAGCAGATCGCACGGCTCGTACTTGCCCATTCCCCGGCCGATATCCAGCGGATGAAGAGGAACTTTGAGACCAAAGTGCAGGATCTTTCACCGGAATACCGCGACCGGCTCACGCAGAAGATCGCCGGGCACCTGCTCGGTACCTACCAGCAGATACGCCTCGATTACCAGCAGGGAACGTTCAAGACCCTGCACGAGCCGGTTACGGACGAGCAGCAGAAGTACTGGGAGATGGTCGCGGACCAGTGCCAGCAGGATACCGGCGGCGATGCACCGGCACCCCGGTTCCTGAAATATCTCCTTGCCGGGTATTGCATGCTGGTGCTGGAAGAGCCCGGTCACGCGGTGGGTACACCGTTTCCGGGCGGGGACGAGGTAGAGTTCACGGACGGGATCTATTACTGCCCGGTCCGGGACAAAGCCGGTGATGTGGATGCGGCCCTCTGCCCGTTCTGTCCCGCACACCAGACACCGGCCATCGGGTACCTGCGGCCTGCAACCCGACCAACTGAGCGAACGAACCAGGAGTTCATCGATAACTGCCACCGGTTTCACAATTTCAATGGGTGATTTTTTTTAATTTCAGAACACGGTTTTTTTAAAACCACTTTTGCAATTTGCAGATGTTAATATTTTTTTAAAATTTTTCTTCCGCTTCTTTTTTTCAAAAACCATGGTTTAAATATCAATTACCCGAAACAAAAAGTACCGAGGATGGTCCATTCATGTCAGAATCATGTTCGCCGCTTGCCCGGCTCGTACTGTGTTTGGTCTGCTTATCGATTGCCGGAGCGCTTGTTGCCGGGGCGCACTATTATGCCATCGACCTGCCGGAACAGAATGCACTGCAGGCGCCAGAAAACAGCAATACCAACGCGCTGACAACCAAATGCACGACCTGCATTGCCAACTGTAATTATCTCCCCGACAGTCAGAAGTATCAATGCCTGGCAAACTGTGAATTAGTCTGCTGATGATGCCACACATTTCCCTTGCAGGGCGTCTCCTGGCAGGGAAACACCGGTTTTTTAAAAAACAACGATCCCCCGGTTGCCGGCCCCCATGAGCTGGGTGAATTTTTCGCTCATAGCGGGTGCCGGCTGGCCCCGGGATCTCCGGGAAACGTGCAGGCTGCACAATTTTTGCGCATTTTCTTGAGGCTGTTAAAGAGCACGGTTTTATTCTCCAATACTCACCCGGATTTTTAAAAAACGTTCATACCATGGAAATCTTGCCGGGCGTTGGCACCGTTTCCACTGCCGAATTTTTCGTGCCGGACCACCCAAGAATTCTCCGTCGGAGAATAGAGCACGAGGCGTCAACCCCCCACCCCCCTCACCGCAAAAAACGATCCAACCCCCCCACCCACCAGGGGGGGAGGTCACCGGCCGACCCCTCCCCCCCTCCGGCCCAAATCGACCCCCCCTTACCATATCTGGGTAGGCTGCCGGGCAGGTCGCTCCGTCTGAACGAGACCAGAAGATCGTGACAGATCACGCGTGCAATATTGCACAAATCCCATTTTTGATGAGGGGGTCTGCGGTCGACCCCCCCCCACCTCACGGCTCCAGAATCGTTTCGACCCCCCCACCAAGTTGCGTTCTGGCGCGAACGGACCCCCCCTCCTGATTAGTTCCGGAGGGTCTGCTCTCCCGCTTTTACGTCTGTACGTTCCTAACGAAATGAATGGGGGGAGGGGGTGCTCCCATAATTATTGATCGCAAAGGGGGTGGGGGGTCGATGGGTTCCGTAGATCCGGGCAGATGAGGAGAACTTTTCTGGAAATTCATTGTCAACTGTGAATTGTGTAAATTTTTTAAAAAATTTTAAATATTGGGGGCAATTTCATTACAAATTTCCAATAACTCTCCAGAAATGATCTCATACTTCAATTTTAGGTTTATCATTTGATCCAGTTTCCAACCTTCAGGGGGATCAAAAAGGTACCTCGCAAAATATGATCCGATATAACGTTCCACACGTTTATGATAGTATATAAAAACATTTTTTTTCCCTTGATTGAATGCGTATTCAATTTCACCTAATACGGAATTATTAATTCCATGTTGCCCGTCATTTTCAGGAAAGAGGGTAAAAATGTGGATATAACTTATTTCAACTAATTCTCTACTAATTCGTTGATTGTAAGTATTCTCATTTTCATTCATTCGTCTTGGAGATGTCTCTCTCAAATCAGTTGCGAGTAAAGTGTTTGAATAACCATCATCTTTCAAAAAATTCTGTAATCGTACAAGGTCGTTTTGATTCTCTCCAAAATATGAACCAAAAATGCCAATATATAAATCATGTTTTAAGTCGTCAAGTCCAGATTTAATTTCTGGTTTTCGCTTAACACATGGAAAATCCATTAATTATAATAGATATTAAATGATTATTAACATATTGGATTACATTTTTGTAACAATATTTTTAGAATATTCAGAATTCATTAAATATTAGTTACACAAATGTAACGTATTGCAAAAGGAAGTGATGCTATGGATGAGGAAAAAGTGAAAGATTATCTAGAAAATGTTCCTCGTGAAATTCGCCAATCGATTCAAGAATTAAATAATGACAAAAATTGGGCGATTTTCCTTGCTGTAATGTATGATGGCCGTAAATCGTTCAGTGAGTTGCTAAATGAATTCGGAGCAAATCCGAATGAGATCAATAGGGCACTTACATCATTACGTAAAGGTGGTTTAATTATAAAAAGAATTGAAAAAAATGCCGACCTTGGAGATAAAGAAAAATATCTTTATTATTCAACAATCCACGGAAGAAAACTTCTGAATTGTTTGATGGATCTGGTACCCACAAAAAATACAACCTTGTCAAATCCAAGTGTTCCCAAATATTTTGGATTTGGTTCATCACTAAATGATCAAAAACTCGAAGACTTTGGTAGTATCGCAAGTGGATTAAAAATTGATGCAAATTCATATGGTGGTCAATCGATTCTTGCAGGAGGAATAAAAAATGGCTGAAAAGAAAGGTGAGATTTTACCATTAACCACTGAAAACTCCCCAAATTTTTCTGTTATTCATGCGGATGGTGTTTTTGGGGGGATAAGCATTGATCAAGGTACTGCTTGGATTCAGTTTTTCCAAGATATTCCATGTCCGGAGGTAGTCTCTCCAAATGGAAAAATGGTCGTAACAAAGGTTCGAAGAGAATTGCTGATCGATATCCGAATGTCCACTCATACATTCAAAGAAGTTGCAAAATGGATGAATGATACTATTAGTAAGGTAGAATCCATAAAAAAATAATTTTTTTAAAAAATCAGAGTCCGAAAAATTTTCGGAAATAATCCGATTCCTGGATTGTATCAATCCCTGAACTCAACACACGCTTCCGATTCATCAAGTCGAAGACCTGCGGTCTTCTCCAACTCGTGGGTCCTCGCCCCACTCGTTCAACAAAACAACCCTTAATACCCCGCCCCAACAAAACTTGAGCAGATGCCACCCGAAAAACTTCCCGGCGGCCCGACGCAGGATGAGATCATGGCCGTGTCCCTCCAGAAGATGGGACTGCGGATGACCGACACGGTGCTGGAGATCGGCTGCGGGACCGGGAAGGTCTCGGTTGCCATGGCCCGGCACGTAAAATCGGTGACCTCCATCGATATCCGGCCCGAGGCCGTTGAGTTCGCGGAGAAGACCGCGAAAGATGCGGGGTCGGGAAATATCCGGTTCTCCACGATCGAAGCCACCGCGTTCCTGGAACATGCCGGGGAGTTCGACTGCGCCTTTGTTGGCGGGTCACGGAACCTCCTTGCGATCCTGCCGGCGCTCACAAAGAAAGTGCGGCGGACGATCGTGATCAACGCGGTGCTCCTCTCAACCGTCTCGGACGCGGTCTCTGCCCTGCAGGAACTCGGGCTCTTTGTGGAGGCCGTGCAGGTGCAGGTCTCGCGTTCGCATGAGCTCGCGGGAAGCCTGATGTTCAAGCCGATCGACCCGGTCTGGATCATTGTCGGGCGGGGGAAAGCATGCTCGTAGGTCTCGGCCTCGGGCCCGGCAACCCGGAACTCCTGACCCTGCGGGCCGTGCGGCTCTTAAAAGAAGCCGACGCGGTCTTTGTGCCGGGCCGGATCGCCCGCGATCTGGTGCTGCCGTACCGCGAACCGGTGATGCTCGACTTCCCGATGACGGACGATGAAGAAAAGATCAGCGCCTGCATGAAAGAGAATGCAGCGAAGATCGCGCCGGTCGCGGAGTCAGGCCTTGCGGTCTTCGGGATTCTCGGCGACCCGAACTTCTTCTCCACCTTCTCACGGCTCTGTGCGGTGATCGAAGAGACGCACCCCGGGATAGAATTCCGGACCGAGCCGGGGATCAGTTCGATCACGGCGTTCGCGTCAGCAGCGGGCGTGCCGGTCAACGAGGGCTTCACAGTCTCGGATGGTTCGGTCTCCGCAACAAAGATTCTCTTAAAGGTCCGCAGACCGAAGGCAAAGGCCGCCGAACTCCGGGCCGAGGGCTACTCCGAGTTCGCGCTCGTGGAGCGGATGTTCTTTGACGATATGAAGGTGTACAGGAACGATGACCTGCCCGAGAAGAGCGATTACATGAGCGTGATGTATGCCGCAAAATAATCCCATCATCTGGTTTGTCGGCGCCGGGGCCGGCGACCCCGATCTCATCACGGTGAAGGGCCAACGGATCCTTGAGCACGCGGACGTTTTGATCTACGCAGGTTCGCTCGTGAACCCGCAGCTCGTGGCACGGAGCCCGGCACCCGAGAAGGTGGACAGCTGGGGCATGCAGCTCGATGCAATGGTTACCCTCATGGCCGACCGGGCCAGGGCCGGCAAGAAAGTGGTCCGGCTCCACTCGGGCGACCCGGCGATCTACGGCTCGATCGTGGAGCAGATCGCTGAACTCGAAGCAAAGGACATCACGGTGAAGATCGTGCCCGGCGTCTCCTCGGTCTTTGCTGCGGCAGCCGCACTCGGCACCGAGTACACACCCAAGGGCGTCTCCGACACGCTGATCATCACGCGGCCCGCGGGGAAGACGCTGGACGTGGATCACATCACGGAACTCTCGAAGGTCCCGGCCACAATGGCGTTCTTCCTTGGCAGCGAGCACTTCGCGGAGATTACGGAGAAACTCGCCTGCCCGAAGGATACGCCGGCGGTTGTCATCTACCATGCCTCGTGGCCCGACCAGAAGATCATCCGGGGCACGGTCGCGGATATCGCACAGAAGGCAGAGGAGGCAAAGATCACCCGCTCGGCCCTCCTCATTGTCGGCCAGGCCGTGCTCGGGACAAAGTCCGGGTTCGTCCGCTCGCACCTCTACTCATGAAGACCATTGTCATCACCTTTCCCTATGCCGTGGAAGAGGCGGAACGGATAGCCGCGTTCTTGGACGGCGACGTGGAGCTGTACGGGCCGGATACTTTTGAGATGGCGTTTGCAAAAACCAAACGAATCGTGGCCCTGATGTCGATGGGCATCGTTGTACGGAAGATCGCCCCGCTCCTTGAGGACAAGTGGAAGGACCCGGCGATCGTGGTCGTGAGCCCGGACATGCAGTACGCAATTCCCGTACTCGGCGGCCATCACGGGGCGAATGAACTCGCAAAGGAGCTCGCAGGTCTCGGCCTCGTCCCGGTCATCACGACCGCCACGGAATCCCGGGGCCGCGAGGCCGTGGAGACGATTGCGGAGCAGAACGGGATGGACGTGGTGAACCGGGACTCGACCCGGGCCGTGAATGCCGCGATTCTCAAGGAAAACATCCCGGTCCACGCGGTGAAGGGCCCGGCCATCGTGCTCGCGGGGCCTGATGTCTCAATCCTCGTGAAGAAGGGAGAGTACACGGTCGGTATCGGGTGCCGGAAGGATATCCGGTCCGAAGAAGTGGTCGAGGCGGTCCGGGCGGCACTTGCAGAGAACGGGATCGCAGAAGCGGACGTCTTTGTCTATGCAACGACCACAAAGAAGATGCACGAGGCCGGGCTCATCGAAGCGGTGGGTGCCCTCTCCGGGAATTTGATATTCCTGAACGATGATACCATAAACGCACAGGAAGGGACCGGCCCCTCGCGGGCGACACGGCTCGGCCTTCTGGGCGTTGCCGAACCGGCCGCCCTTGCCGCATCAAAGGACAAGGTCCTCATCATGAAGAAGAGAGTGTACGGGAGTGTCACGGTTGCCATCGCACGCTGAAACGTCAGAAAGAAATACAGGACGACTTGCCATCGTGGGTCTCGGCCCGGGAAAGAGGGAGTACATGACGGGTCGGGCGCTCACCGTCATCGCTGAGTCCGAGATTGTGCTCGGCCACGCCACGTACCTTGAGCCGATCAAGACCCTGCTGGAAGGCAAGCAGGTGATCTCAAGTTCCATGGGAAAGGAGGTGGACCGGGCATCGCAGGCGATCGACCTTGCAAAGACCCATAAGGTCGCCATCGTCTCGGGCGGCGATGCCGGGATCTACGGCATGGCAAGCATCGTGCTCGAAGTGCTGGAGCACGATGGTGCGGAGATCGAAGTCGAGGTTGTCCCGGGTGTGACCGCGGCAACGGCAGCGGCCTCGCTGCTCGGCTCGCCGCTCTCGGGCGATTATGCAACGCTCAGCCTCTCGGACCTCTTAACCCCGCTGGAGGTGATAGAGCACCGGCTCGATACGATCTTCTCGGTGGGCATCCCGGTCGTGCTCTACAATCCCAAGAGCCGGGGCCGGCCGCATAATTTCGCGATTGCCGTGAGCCATGCACGGCACCACCTGGCCGGCACAACGCCCGTTGCGATTGTCAAAAATGCGCTGCGGGAGGGCGAGCAGGTCATCATCACAACGCTCGAAGAGATTGAAGATCACGAATCGGAGATCGACATGCACTCGGTCGTCATCATCGGTGGGACCGAGAGCAGGATCTGGAGGAGGGGAGACGATGTCAAAGGAATCATCACGCCACGCGGCTACCACAAAAAGTACGTATATTGATGTCGGGGCCGACACAAAGGAAGGCTACGCGATCTCGCAGAAGTCCCGGGCTCTTGCCCGGGAAGCGATCGGCAACAACACGCCCGAGGACCGGATCCGGCAGCGCTGCTCGATCGCGGTCGGCGACTTTGCGCTCGCCGATCTCATGCGGTTTGAGCACAACCCCGTGAAGGCAGTGCTCGAAGCCCTCCGGAACAAGGCTCCCATCATCACCGATATCCGGATGGTGCAGGTTGGCATCCAGAAGAAGGGCCACAAGAGTGAAGTGATCTGTGCCCTTGACTTCGGCGCTGATATCGCAAAGGAGAAGGAGATCACCCGGAGTTCCGCCGGGTTCCTTGCCCTGAAGGACCGGCTGCCGGGCTCGATCGTCGTGATAGGGAATGCCCCCTCCGCCCTCCTCTCGGTCTGTGCGATGGTGAAGGAAGGCGTCCGGCCCGCTGCGATCATCGGCGCACCGGTCGGCTTCGTGAACGCTGCCGAATCCAAGGAAGTCCTGCGGATGATCGATATTCCCTCCGTCTCCACGGAAGGGACGCGGGGCGGCACGCCCGTTGCGGTGGCGGCACTCAACGAGTGCATCACCATGTATATCGAGGGGTGAAGACGATGCAGGACCCGGTCACCGGCTTTGTGTATCCGGATGGGTGGGTTGAGCGCTGTGTTGCTCCGGGGATGCTCCGTCTCGTGGAAGCGGGCCGGGCGATCCTGACTGCTGATGGCAGCGTACTGGTAAGGGGATTTACCACCGGCACCACGGCCGCGGCGGCCTGTGCAGCAGCGGTTCTCTCGCTGGGCGGGAAGACGATCGAGTCCGCCCGGATCACGCTACCCTGCGGGCTTGTCGTGGATGTACCGGCCCGGGGGGTGGAAGGCACCGGCACGGCCGAGAAGGTGCCCGGCGATTACCCGGGCGATGTGACGGCCCATCTCCGGTTTGTTGCAGAGGCTGCGGCCACAACAACCGGCATGGAGCTGGTCTTTGAAGAGGGGATCGGGCGGTTTACCCGCAACACCCCGAGGTACCGGGCCGGCGACCCGGCCGTGAGTGCCCCGGCGCTTGCCTGTATCTGGACCTCGATAGAGGAAGCCGCAAAGGCCGCCGGCCTTGCAGCAGTCCGGGTCACCCTGCGGATCCCGGAAGGAGCCGTGGTGGCAGAGAAGACCCTGAACCCCCGGGTCGGGGTTGCCGGCGGGATCTCGATCCTCGGTACCACCGGTCTTGTCGAGCCGTGGGACGATCATCTCACGGAATCCACGCTCGTGCGGATCGCATCCGCAGACCAGCCGGTCCTCACCACCGGCCGGACCGGCCTCCGCTTTGCCCGGCTGCTCTATCCCGGCCGGGACGTGATCTTAATCGGCGGGAAGATCGAGGAGTCGCTCTCCGCTGTAGTGTGTGAGGCGATCCTCTTTGGCCTGCCGGCCTTGATCCTCCGGTTCATCAACCCGTTAATCCTTGAAGGAACCGGTGCGCTGACGGTTGAGGAACTCTCCGTGCGGCCGGAGTTTGCGGCCATTGCCGAACACAATCTGGCAGATTTCCACAAGCGCTATCCCCATATCCGGGTAGTGCTCATCGACCGCGAGGGGCGGATGATCGGGAGGAGCACATGAAGATCATTGGCGTGGGCTGCGGGCCGGGACTGATGACAGAGCAGGCGATCAAGGAACTCCGGGCCGCACGGAACGTGTACGGGTCGGAGCGGGCGATCGTGCTCGCCCGGCCGTTCCTTGCCCCCTCCTGCCGGGTGAAATCGATCGATGATTTCAAGAGCCTACACCAGCTCCCAAAGGACTCCGTGGTGCTCTCGACCGGTGACCCGATGCTGGCCGGTCTCGGGTACCTGCAGGGCGAGGTGATCCCGGGCATCTCATCGCTCCAGATCGCGACCGCCCGGCTCCATATCCCCCTCTCAAGGGTGGCCGTTGTTGTTGCCCATGGCCGGGGCCACGAGAAGGGCATGATCGATACCGTGGAGGAGCTGCGGCGCGGGAAGATCGTCTTCCTTCTGGCCGACCCGAAGTTCGACACGGAAGAACTGTATATCCGGCTCCGGCGGCTCGTCCTCCCGCTCCAGGTCGCGGTCTGCGAGAATCTCGGGTACCCCGAGGAGAAGATCACGGTTGCGCCGGTTGACAAACCGCCGAGTC
Source organism: uncultured Methanoregula sp. (assembly GCA_964592875.1). Lineage (GTDB taxonomy): Archaea > Halobacteriota > Methanomicrobia > Methanomicrobiales > Methanospirillaceae > Methanoregula. The sequence continues at coordinate 350,756 of CAZQGG010000001.1, read as the reverse complement.
CCGCCGCCGGCCTCTACTCGCTCGTGATCGGGAATTTTTAATAACCAACATCTTTTTTTGTCGCCTTCCCAAATACCGGATAGGAAGGAAAAACAATGGACAAGGCAACCAAGACCCAGTTCAGCATCGCGTTCTTCGTCATCGGGTTTGCGATGATCATACTTCAGGACCTAAAACGGCTCGACACTATCAATCTCGGGTTTTCCATGCCCTTTGCCGTGATGTTCTACATCGGGCTCATCTTCATGGCCATCGGCTATTACATGAAGTGACGGGAGTGGGACGGGGAGGGCATCCCCGGTTCAGGGCTTCTTTTTTGTATTCTCAACAGGTTTCTTTTCGATTTTGATCTCGCACTGCCGGTCCCCGGTGCAGAGGGTCCGGACGAACCGTGCAGTAAACTCCGGGTTCAGGAGCGGCACCGCGGTCAGGGCAAACGCCATGCAGCGCCGGAAGACCGGGCAGTCATCGCCTCCGCTCCCGGCTTCCATGGCACCGGTATGGAACGGGCAGCGTTTCACAATGATCACGGCCCGGTCCGGTGCCACTTCGAGCGCCTCAGCCGAGAACTCCGGGCCAAAGAAGATGTACAGGATCGTACGGATGGTCCCGGCGAGATCCTTTGCCGTCCGGGTCGAAAGACCCAGTTCGCGGGCCGCTGCATAGGCAGCCCCGGCCAGTTCCATCCAGATCTCCTGCTCGAGCTCATCGTACTGCTGCCCGAGCACCGGGCGGAACGCGGCATCGTAGGCTGCCGGCAGCCGGGTGAGCATGCGGGCTGCCATCTGCCAGCGGACGTCATCGGGGATCTCGTGTGAGCCGGCCATCTTCTCCTCCAGGTTACCTGAAAAGTTCTATGGCATCTTCTTCATATCAACGTGCGGGTTCCTGCACCCGTTCCGTCAGCGGGAGAGTATCAGGCCTTTCTTTGTGGAGCAGATGAACCCCTCTTCTTCCAGTGCGGAAAGGATCCTGCCCGCCCGCCTCTGATCCTCCCTGAGTTCACAGATGAGGGCGGCCCGGGTCATCGTGCCGTTGGCCACCAGCAGTTTCAGGATTGCGCCCCGTATCTGCCGGTCGGAGCCCTCGAACGCGGACTGTTTTGCATAGTGTCGGCTCCTCCGGTTCGGGTTGGGCACGCTCTTTGCGAGGTCCGTACCGTAATCCATGAGGGCGTTGTACCATTCCCGGGGATCGGGGCGGTAGAGCGAGGTCTCGACCAGCGGCCGGATCTCGTCATCGCTGACGGTTGCCCCGTCTTCGAAGAAGTGGTGGATGAAGACCCGGCGGATGTTGGTCTCGATGAAGATGACCGGGCTGTTGAAGGCATAGGCACAGATGGACGCGGCGGTGGCCTTGCCGATCGCGGGGAAGGTGGCAAGGATCGCCGGGTCGTCCGGTAGCCGGCCCCCGTATTCGTCCGCCACAATCCGGGCGCACTTCTGGAGTGCGATGGCCCGGCGGTTGTAGCCCATGCCCTGCCAGGCCGCAAGGACGTCCGCCAGCGGTGCGGCAGCAAGCGTGGCAAAGTCCGGGAAGGCGGAAAGAAACGCCGGGAACTTCTCGCTCACCCGGCAGACCTGCGTCTGCTGGAGCATGATCTCGGAGACGAGGATCGCATACGGATCCGTGGTCTCGCGCCACGGGAACTTCCGGGCCGAGGCCCGGTAGCGGGCGAGCACGAGATCCTGGAAAGACCCGATGCCCTGATCGTCCCGGGAGAAATGATGCCCGTCAGGGGTGAGATGCGTCTGCCGTTCTGCCATGATATCCCTCCTTGCGGGATGCTCTGTACCGGTGGATCGATGCAGCTCATAACGGTTCGGTTGAGGGCAAGTGGTGGAAAAAAGATTGGTAATGTTCCGTAGGGAACGTTTGAACATCCGAAGGAGTGTTATAACGCACCATCAGGAGCGTGTAAACCGCCACGAGGAGTTTATAACGGTCCTTCAGGACCGTTTAAACAGCGTGTCCAGATCCTCACGGGAGAAGCGGATCATCGTCGGGCGGCCGTGGGGGCAGGTATAGGGCTGCTTCGTGAGCCGGAGCTGGTCGGCCACCCGCTGGCACTGCTCGGGGGTGCAGACGGTCCCGGCCTTGATCGCCCCGCGGCAGGCAACGATCCGTGTGATCCGCTCGCGGTTGTCCACCCGCTGGCTCCGGTCCGTGCTCGTCAGGTCGCTCACGATATCGTCCAGGAGCGACGCATCCTCCAGTTTCCCGAGCACCACCGGGACGGCCCGGACCAGGAAGGTATCGCGGCCGAACTCCTCGATGACAAAACCCTCCTTTGCAAGGTCCGGGATAAGGGACGCGAGAACCTGGCTCTCGCGGGGAGTCCGGTGGAGGAGGACCGGGGCGATCAGTTCCTGCACCCGGGGATCGTCCCGGTCCTTCTGCCCGGCCTGTTCGTACAGGATCCGTTCGTGGGCTGCGTGCTGGTCGATCACGATCAGTTCGCCCGATGGCGTTGTGGCAAGGAAGTAGATGCCGCCGAACTGCCCGATGACGGTGAGCGGGGGCACCGTGCTCTCAGCAGCATCCGTCTCCGGCACCAGTTCGGTCTGCCGGAGCCGCTGGTCTGTTGCAACCGTACCGGCATGCGTGGGTTCGCTGACCATGCCCGTTGGGAGCGGGTCGTGCCGGTAGCGCACAGCAGGGCTTTCTTCCGGCATGCTTTCAGCCACGAGCCCCTGTGGCAGGCCGGCAGGGCGGATATCGGGAATCAGGTCGTGGCCGGAGAGGGCCCGGTGCACCGCGTCCGTGACAATGCGGGCGATCTCCGGTTCCTTCGAGAGCCGGACCAGTTTCTTGGTCGGGTGGACGTTAACGTCCACGAGCGCCGGGTCGATATCGAGTGTGAGGAACGCCACCGGGAACCGGTCTTTTGCCAGCAGGGTGCCGTAGCCGGCCTTGATCGCGTTTGTCAGGGCCGGGGAGGAGACATACCGCCGGTTGATCGCAATGAAGATCCGAGCCGTATCCTTCCGTGCAACCGAGGGACGGGCTACGTGGCCGGTAATGGTGACAAGCACGTCGGTCCGCGCTACGGGAACAAGGTCACGGGCGAGATCCGCACCGTAGATGCGTGCGATCGTATCGAGCGGAGAGGGGCTTTTGTCGGTTGCCAGCTGGTCGCTCCCGTTGTAGGTAAGCCGGAACGCGATCTCCGGATGGGATAGGAAGATGCCTTCGAGCAGGTCGTGGACATGGGCGAGTTCGGTCTGCCGGCTCTTCTGGAACTTCTTGCGGGCCGGGGTGTTGTAGAAGAGATCCTCCACAAGGATGCTCGTCCCGCCCGGCGCCCCGACCGGGGTATTCTCCAGCACCGCCCCGCCGGCAATGACAAACCGGGTGCCGGGCGCGAGTTCATCGTCGCGGGGCCGGGTGATCAGCGTGACCTTTGCTACGGATGCGATGCTGGCAAGGGCCTCGCCCCGGAAGCCGAGCGTCTGTATCGCATCGAGATCGGCAATATCCGTAATCTTGCTCGTGGCGTGCGGGGCAAACGCGAACGGGACATCAGCGGGGGCGATACCCGTACCGTCATCGGTCACCCGGATCGCGGTGACGGTGGGGCCGGTTGCCGTGAGATCGATCCGTATGGAACCGGCCCCGGCATCGATCGCGTTCTCCACCAGTTCCTTAACAACTGAGGCCGGCCGCTCCACCACCTCGCCCGCCGCAATCTTGTTCACCGTGTGCTGGTCGAGAAGCCGGATCCTGCGGGCCGGTGGGGACTCCTTCACGGCTTTTCCTCCTTCTTCAGCTGCTGCTTCATCGCATGGAGCACGGCCAGGGCCTGCAGGGGTGTCATCTCGTCGGGGTTGATCTGCGCGAGTTCCTCGATCACCGGGTGGGTCTTAGGCTCCGACGTTTCGGCCTTCTCATCCACGAGCAGGATCTGCGTGTAGCGCCGGGCCTTTCCACCCGCATCGCCCGCGCCATCCTGCCGCTTCTGCTCCTCGTCCAGCAGCACTTCGGCCCGCTCCGTCACCTTCTTCGGGATGCCGGCCAGGCGTGCCACGTGGATACCGTAACTCTTGTCGGTGGCGCCCGGGATTAATTTCCGCAGGAAGACCACCTCGTCCTTTGTCTCGCGCACGGCAAAGTGGAAGTTCTTCACCCGCTTCAACCGGTCTTCCATGGCAATGAGTTCGTGGAAGTGCGTGGCAAAGAGCGTTTTGGGCCCCGCGTTTGCCTTCCCGTGCAGGAACTCAATCACGGCCCGGGCAATCGAGGAGCCGTCCGCAGTGCTGGTGCCCCGTCCGATCTCATCAAGGATGACGAGACTCCGTGGCGTCACGTTGTTGAGGATGTTTGCCAGTTCCAGCATCTCGACAAAGAACGTGCTCTGGCCGCTCGCCAGGTCATCGAATGCCCCGACCCGCGTGAAGATCCGGTCTATGATGCCGATCTTTGCGTGACGGGCGGGCACAAAACTGCCGGCCTGTGCCATGATGCATATGAGCGCAACGGCCCGCATGTAGGTGGACTTGCCGGCCATGTTGGCGCCGGTGATGATGACAACCTGCGTGTCGCTGCCGGACATTTCGGTGTCATTCGGGACAAATCCGACAGCAGATCCCTGCTCTACCACGGGATGCCGCCCGTCCCGGATCACGATGGCGTCGCTAGTATCGAGCTGCGGCCGGACATAGTTTCTCACCCGGGCCGCCTCGGCAAGTGCTGCGGCAACATCAAGGGTGGCAATCCCCCCCGCAATGGACTGGAGTGCGGGGATCTCATGTTTCAAAATGTCGAGGAGCCCGGTGTAGAGCGTGCGTTCGAGCGCGAGCACGCGTTCATCGGCATTGGTGATGAGCGCCTCCTTCTCCCGGAGTTCGGGGATCGTGTAGCGCTCTCCCGTGGCCGTGGTCTGCTTGCGCTCGTACCGTTGCGGGACCAGCGCAAGGTTGGGCTTCGAGATGTCGATATAATACCCGAAGATGCGGTTGTACCCGATCTTGAGGGACCTGATCCCGGTTGCCTGCCGCTCCTTCTCCTGCAGCTCGATGATCCAGTCCTTGCCGGAGCAGAGCACCCCGCGGATCTCGTCGAGTTCCGTGTGGTAGCCCGTGCGGATCACGCCGCCGTTCCGGGCAATGGCCGGGGGATCATCGGCAATGGCCCGGCCGATCAGGGTGCTGGTCTCCGGCAGTTCCTTGATCGCGGCAAGGGCTTCAGCCACGAGAGGGGGCAGCGTCCCTGACTTCTTCTCGTCTGCCACGCACGCCTTTAAGGCCGGCAGGGCATCGAGCGAGGCCGCGAGGGCGACAAGGTCGCGGGGGCCGGCGTTCCCGTACGCGATCCGGGCCGCAATCCGCTCGATATCAGCGCAGGATTTCAGCCGGTCCCGGAGCGAGAGACGGGCGGTCGTGGTCCCGGCCAGGTACTCGACCGCATCGAGGCGGCGGTTGATCTCGGCAATGTCCGTGAGCGGTCGTGTCAGGTACCGGTTCAGGAGCCGGCTCGCCATCGGGGTGATGGTCAGGTCGAGCGAGGAGAGGAGCGTTGCCCCTTTTGTCCCGGCCCGGATCCCCTCGCGGATCTCCAGGTTCCGAAGAGTGACGGCATCGAGCATCATCGACTGGGCGGATGTCTTCAGCGAAGGGGTAGTGATGTGGGGGAGGTTTGCGTGCTGTGTCTCCAGGGCATAGGCAAGAGCGGCACCGGCCGCTGCCACCGCAACGGGTGCACAATCCAGCCCGAACCCGGCGAGCGACGCCACGCCAAAGTGCCGGCAGAGGAGTTCGGTGCCTGCCTTCTCTGCAAAGAGTTCGTCCCGGCAGGAGGTGACGACAACACCGGTATCCCGTATGCGCTGCCGTGCGGGTTCCGCAAGCGAGGAGGGGATGAGGCACTCGGCCGGGCGGTAGCGGGCGATCTCGGACCGGAGCCCGTCCAGTGTCGTGTCGTACGGCACGGTGGCGGCAAAGAACTCGCCGGTCGAGATGTCGAGGAGCGCAATGCCCCATTCCTGCCCCTTTGCATCGGGAGCTGCTGCCATCAGGTACGTGGCAGCGATCGAGGGGACAAGCGCGGAGTCGATCACCGTGCCGGGCGTGATCACCCGCGCAATCTCGCGCTTCACAATTCCCTTCGTGGTCTTGGGGTCGCCTACTTGCTCGCAGACCGCCACCCGGTAGCCCTTTGCGATCAGCTTGGCGATGTACCCGTCTGCCGCGTGATACGGGACGCCCGCGAGGGGGATGCGGTTGTCCCCGCTCTTGGACCGGGAGGTGAGCACGATCTCCAGTTCCCGGGAGACCAGCTCCGCGTCAGCCTCGAAGGTCTCGTAGAAGTCGCCGATGCGGAAGAAGACGATGGTGTCGGGGTGCTGCTCTTTCAGCTCGCGATACTGCCGCATCACCGGTGTATCGCGGCCATTGCCGGTACTGGCCGTGCCTGCCCCCTCATCCCCATCTGCGGCTTCGCGTACCATCAGTGGAGATAACGTAGCCCTCCGGATCAATTAAACCCGATCAGATCGAGTCATGCCCGCGGCCTGTGGGTCCAGAGATACCAGGCGAGCGGCAGGAGCGAGACCACGAGCGCAACGAGGCCGAAGATGAGGCCGAGGGTCAGTCCCTGGCCGATGATGCTGGTGATTTGCCAGAGAATGCTGACTGCCCAATCGATGCCGCTTGAGAGGATCGCAATCCCAATGACGGCAATCGCAGCGATCCCGAGTATCGCGTTCCTGAGATCCTGCGTGCTCGGTGCAACCGAGAGGACGAGGCTCAGGGTTAGGTAGAGCCAGAGGAGGAAGGCGGGATGGAATACAGTGAGGATGTTTGCGGGGAAGATCCCGACGATTGCCAGGATGAGGCTGTACGCGGAGTCCACGAAACCGATGGATGACGGGAAGAGCGGGAAGGTGCAGTCCAGGAACCGGGCAAAGCACCAGGTCAGCGTGTAAAGGACGAGCGGGATCACAAAGAGCGGGGCCGTGCTGATGATCACATCGCCGATCACCGGGATCTTTGGTTTTGTGTAGGTGACCGATCCCCCGTTCTGCGAGAAGAAGACCACTTTTTTTATCGAGGCACCGGTCAGGATGCAGCCGAGGATGTGCGAGCATTCGTGGACCACGACCCCCGGGCAGCGCAGGAGATAGTACAGGAACCGGACGGGCAGCACCTGTGCCCAGAGATGATCGAGCAGAAGGGAGAGGATCATCACGGCAATGCCGGTTGCGATGACGATGAGAAATGCGCTGATCTCCATGCTCTGCCTCTCCTGCCGGAAGATGGGGCGGCCTATGCGATAAGCCCGGCGCATACCTTGTCTGGTAAGGGTGAAAGGATGATATGCCGGTACGCCAAAGATGCGCCTATGGAACGGGATCCCCCACCCGCAACCGAAGAGAATCAGCAGGAACCCCCGGTACACAACCGGCTCATTCGCGAGAAGAGCCCCTACCTTCTCCAGCATGCAACCAACCCGGTGGACTGGTACCCGTGGGGTACGGAGGCATTCGAACGGGCAGCCCGGGAGAACAAACCCATCTTTCTCTCGATCGGGTACGCCACCTGTCACTGGTGCCATGTGATGGCACACGAGTCGTTTGAGGATGAAGAAGTGGCAGCGCTGCTGAACCGGGATTTCATCGCCATCAAGGTGGACCGCGAGGAACGGCCCGACATCGACAGCACCTACATGGCCGCCTGCCAGCAGCTCACCGGCCAGGGGGGCTGGCCCCTTACGATCATAATGACTCCTGAGAAGAAGCCGTTCTTTGCCGCCACGTACCTTCCAAAGGAGCGACGGTTCGCCCTGCACGGACTTCTCGAACTCCTGCCCCGGGTTGCCCGGGCCTGGCGCGAAAAGCGATCCGAACTCCTTCGGTCTGCCGAGCGGATCACGGGCTCACTCATGGAACCCGGGCCGGAGCAGACCTCCCTTGATCCCGACACACTCATTCTTGGTGAGGGATACGAAGACCTGCTGCTCCGGTTCGATAGTGACAACGGGGGATTCGGGACTGCCCCGAAGTTCCCGAGTCCCCATGTCCTGCTCTTTTTACTCCGGTATGGTACGAACCACCACGCGGGCCGGGCCATCAAAATGGCAGAGGCCACCCTCGATGCCATGCGGGATGGCGGGATCAGGGATCACCTTGGCGGGGGATTCCACCGGTATGCAACCGATGCCCGGTGGCGCGTGCCGCATTTCGAGAAGATGCTGTATGATCAGGCGCTCCTTCTGATGGCTTATACCGCCGCCTTCCTTGCAACTGGAAAGATCCGCTACCGGGAGATTGCGGAAGAGATCATTGCGTACGTATGCCGGGACCTGGCGGTGTCAGAAGGGGCATTTGCCTCTGCGGAAGATGCCGACAGTGCCGCGGGGGAAGGGGCGTATTACCTTTGGACATCGGATGAGATCCGATCGGTTCTCGGGCCGGATGATGCGGTGCTGGCTGGGATGGTCTATGGCCTGCTTCCCGGGGGAAACATTCCCGGTGACGGGGCCGGTGAACCCCGCAATATCCTGTACCGGCCGGTGCCCCTTGCGGATATCGCAACATCCACCGGCCTTTCTGAACCGGCGCTTGCAGAACGGATCACCGCGATCCGACAACGGCTCCTCGCAGCCCGCAGTCTCCGCCCGCGACCGGACCGCGACGACAAGGTACTGGCTGACGCAAACGGCCTCATGATCGCTGCACTGGCACAAGCCGGTCGGGCGTTTAATAACCGCGATTATACCGAACGGGCAGAACGGGCCATGGCGTTTGTACTCAGCACACTTGGCACTGGTACGGGCCGGCTCCTGCACCGGTACCGCGATGGCGAGGCAATGATCCCTGCTTTTGCCGATGATTATGCGTTTGTTATCCTGGCCCTGATTGAACTCTACGAGACCACGTTCGATCCCCGGTACCTTGCGGAGGCAATTGCAATGGAAGAGATCTTCGAAGTACATTTCTTTGATTGGGACCACGGGGGATTTTTTGGTGTTGCCGATGATGCCGAGATCCTCTTTAAGCGGAAGAAGGAATGCTATGACGGGGCAGTACCTTCGGCAAACTCGGTGGCACTGGAAAACCTCGTCCGCCTTTCCCGGCTCACCGGCAACCCGACGTACGAAGACCGGGCCAGCCAGCTGGCACGGGCATTCCAGGGCCGGGTGCGGGACCGGCCATCGGCATACTGCTGGTTCCTGTCGGCCCTTGACCGGGCGCTCGGTTCCTCTCAGGAGATCGTGATCGCCGGAGATCCCGGGGTCGGTGATACGGAGGCGTTGATTGCGGTTGTTTATTCGCGCTACCTCCCGGACGCAACCGTTCTCTTCAGCCCGGCATCCGGCCCGGGGACTGGTGCCCTCGCCGATCTCGCCCCATTCACCCGCGGGCTTGTGATGCAGGAGAACAAGGCAACCGCGTATCTCTGTACGGGCAATGCCTGTTCTATGCCCGTCACCGATCCTGCGGAACTCGCCGCATGGCTGGACCTTAAAAAAAAGAAGACCTGATCAGAGGTTCTTCAGCGCCACGATATCCTTAACCCCGGCCAGTTTCCAGACAAGGGAGCGCTCCTCCTCGGCAATCGCCACCGGTGCATCCATGGGGGAGTGCCCGAGCGCGGCAAGGATATTGCAGGAGAGATTGCGCTCGACAATGAGGTCGACAAACTTCTCCCGGATCAGTTTCTTCTCGATGGAATCGTGCACTTCCTCAAGGTATCCCTGGAGCGTGACAAACGTATAGGTGGACATATCTTTTGTGTACTTCTCGATCTCAACGGAGGCATAGGGGCTTTTCCGGAAGTGTTCGATCTTCTTGCCGTACTTTGTTGAGAGGAAGTAGAGGAAGGAACCGTCGAAGACATAGAGGAAGGGGGCGATATACGGGTACTTCTCCCCCTGGAATGCGATACGGCAGACGTATCCTTTCTCAATCAGCTTATCGTATTCGATCTTGTCTGCCCGTGGGATCTTGATGATGTCCATAGACTCTCAAACCTCATTCCCAACACAAGACAATAAACCTTTTCAAATGACGCTCGCGTTTTAAAAAATTGTAGTCACCGCTCGACCGGGAATCCCGCCGCGGTCCATGCGGTCATGCCCCCGAGCACATTCGTCACCGCACGATACTTGGTGCGGGCAAGTATGCTCGCGGCAAGACTTCCCTTGAACCCGGCATCGCAATAGACAACAACAGGCTCGTTTACAGGGATCTCCCGGAGGTGATCGGGGAGATCGCCGACATAGATGTGGTGCGCACCGTGAATATGGCCACGAGCGCGCCAGTTTTTGCTATCCCTGACATCCAGCAGGAACGGGGATTTGGTGTCGAGACGCTCCTTCAGCTGGTGAACAGAACAGGTCGGGATGGTGGCAAACGCTTCCCCGGCTTTTGTCCATGCAGGAAATCCCCCGGCAAGGTCTCCGGCAAGGTTGTCATACCCGAGCCGGACAAACTGCCGGGCAACCTGGTCGAGCCCGAGATTAAAATCGTCAACGATCACGATCGGTTTTTCATAGTCGAGGAACCAGCCCGTGAACGAGGAAAGCCCCTCACGCCAGATGGAGATACTCCCCCCGATGTGCCCGGCGCTGAAACCGGTCGGGGCGCGGATGTCAACGATCTGGCAACCGGCGTTCCGATATGCGTTTACTTCGGCAATGGTCAGGAGCTTTGGGAACAGGTCCCGGGGAAGCGGGGGTGCACCCTCTTGGTTGAGCCGCTCCATCTGCCGGAAATACGGGGGAGTATACGGGGATTCGGCAGTCCGCACGGCGATAAAGGCATCACGGCCCATACGGATCAGGGAATTTGTCTGGCGCTCGTATCCGACAGTCGTTAGCGGGTGGTCGGCAATATCGCCGCCGCAGATCGATCCTGCGCCATGCGCCGGGCAGACGATCACGCCGTCACCGTCCGTAAGGATCTTGCCGGTGATGGAATCGTAGATTTTTCCCGCCATCTCAGCCTTTCGCTCCTGCCCGTAGAAGTCGGTACGGGCGATATCGCCGGCAAAGAGCGTATCTCCGCAGAATACCATGTAGGGTTCACCGGAGACCTCACGGTCCCGGACTATGAGCGAGATGCTCTCTTCTGTATGGCCGGGTGTCTCCAGCACTTCAACCTCAAGGGAACCCACCGTGAACCGGTCCCCTTCGTGCACCGGTTTTCCGTACGAGAACGGCAGGGCAGCCCCGTGCCAGATCTCTGCCCCGCAGCGCTCCTGCAGTTCGAGGGACCCAATGACAAAATCCTCGTGCCGGTGCGTCTCGAAGATATGACGAATGGTCATGCCGCCCTTACGGGCAATTTCACAATAGATTTCGCAGTCCCGGCGGGGATCGATGACCGCTGCATCCGAGCCCGAGCCGATGAGGTATGACTGGTGTGCGAGTCCTTCTGCAACGATTTGTTCAAACAGCACCATCAATCACCGTTACGGTGAGTGGGTGGCCTGGTCTAAAAAATATTCTGTCAGTACCAGATCACCGGCGCTCTGCATACGGGTAATGAAGAAGGACCGGTTCCGTGTTGCCGGTTGCATGACGGTTGCGGATGACTTCGCAGAGAGCGGCAAGGCTCACCGGGACATACCCGGTCACTTCAACACTGACATTGATCCGGCGGTGCACAAAGTCGATGAAGGGGGAGTGCGCCAGGTCATTGTTGTGGTGATGGCCATGGACGATCCAGCCGTTGAACCCGACCGGGGCATCGGCCGGGTCATGGACCAGGAAAAAGTTCAGGCCCCCGCAGGCAATCTCCGCTGAAGGGAGCAGGTCCGGACGGCCCGGGTCATGGTTGCCGGCGATGAACGTGACGTCGCCCGAAAGCTGGTTGCGGTATGCATCCTCGGGCTGGGCGTCCCTGCCGTAATAAAAGTCGCCCAGGTGGTATGCGCGGGTACCTTTTGGGACTGCCGCGTTCCAGTTGGCAATGAGAACGCGGTCCATCTCACCGGGATCAGAAACAAAGAACGGGCGCGAACAGTAGCGGATGATGTTGGCATGGCCAAGATGAAGATCCGCAAGAAGCAGGATGTCGTCAGGCTCCGGAGTTACCGTGTGCGGTAGTTCGAAACCTGCCTGCCGGCGGAAGCGTGTGAGGGTAGCCTGCCAGCCTTTGCCGCTCTGCCGGTGGTCGTCATGGATCCAGCGTTTTTCTAAGAGGTCATATTCGGCAAGTATGGTGTCCCGGTGCAGCACGGTGATCCGGAGCCCCATCTCGTCGATGAGAAGGGGCCGGATCGGGTACCGGGATCCGCAGAACAGGACCTGCCGGATCCGGGCGAGGAGCCGGAAGATGGATTCACGCCATGGATCCAGAGGTTTGTCCGTGACATGATCCCCTGTCAGCGCTGTATACACGGAATCTGCAACTGCATGATTGAGGCGGTTGGCAATGGTGACGTGATACCATTTCTGGTCTGGTCTCGCATCCCACGCATTGAGGGTGATGGTCAGGGGCAGGAGCGCTGCGGCAAGTTCCGCAACCAGATCGGTGAGGGTGTCGGACGGGGTGACCGAGAATGCGATGACGCTGCCGTGCATACCCTCGCGTTTCTCATAGTCTCCGATCAGAAAAGGGATTGGATCATACCGGGATGCGACTGAACCGATGGCATTGAGAAGCTGGCCCTGGTCTGTGCCCTCCGGCAGTTCCAGGGGACCGAACAACGTGACATGCGGGTGCCGCTCCATGAAGGGAACAATCCCGAACGTCCGCGCAATCTCGTGAACGGTCCGGTTCACACGCCAACGGGTTCTGCCAAGCCTGATCTCGACCAGATAGATGTCATCCATACGGCAGGGTCCCCGCAGTTATGGTGATATTTGGCGTCATTACGGTTATACGTTCATCCGGGAGGCTTCGGATAGCCATGGGTATAAAAAAGTGGAGGTTATTTCTTCTCCTGTGCCAGGCCAAACAACATGGCAATACCGACAAGTATTGTTGCGACACCCCCGATGCCGAGAATGATCCCGACCCCCGGTGCCATCCGTGGAGCAGAGATGATGCCGATTGCTATCAGGACTGCGCCGATCAGGATTACAATAACAGGTCTCATAACCGGGTCTGCGATAGCGATTCCTCCGTATCAGTGATCCAGAATCATCTCGTGAATATTTACACATTGTCATTTCTCACCCATCACTGTCGTGCAACGTGATTATCACGATCCATATGCTCATCACCGTCCCCGGCGCATGATCCGGTACGCATGAGACTTCCCAAACGACCGGTCAGCACGCTGCTCTTCGATATGGACAATACCCTCTTCGATCTGGTCGGCGCCCAGATCGCCTCCTGCAACGAGGTTGTCCGTTTCCTCGGGCAGGATGACGGGGACGAATTATTCTCCTACTTCCTCAAGCCCGTGCACGGCTTTGAGTCGCACGAGAATATCCGGCAGTACATGGAAGAGCGCAACCTCCTTGCTGACGGCACCTTTGAGAAGGCCTGCCGGATCTACGAGACCGAGAAACTCCGGCACATCTCACCCTATCCCGGGGTACCTGAAACCCTGCGGTACCTGAACGGCCGCGGCTACCCGATGTGCATTGTCACCGATGCCCATTCGCGGGATGCGACCCTGCGGCTTGAGAAGATTGGTCTCCTGCCATTTTTCTCCGGGATGGTTGCCTATGATATGGTACGGGTCAAGAAACCGGCCCCCGATCCCTTCCTTACGGCCCTCGCCATGATGCAGGCAGGGCCGGATGATGCCCTGCTCATTGGCGACAGCGTGCGGCGGGATATCGAGCCCTGCACCCGGCTCGGCATCCGGACGGTATATGCCCGGTACGGCGACCGTTTTGCCGACAGCCGCAGGGACAACGGTGCGGATTTTGTCATTGATACCATCACCGATCTTCAGGATATCCTTGCATCGATTAATGAAATTCACGAAAAAATTCCTGAATAACGCTATCCTGTTTGGAAAAAACAGAGAAAAATCCGGTTGTTTTGCCTCTTCACGGGCAAATACTTAAAAAAAGGACTGGATATAAGTACTGCTATGTATGTGCCGACAGAGATCTTTTTCACCAAAGGTGTAGGTGTCCATAAAGATCGTCTTGCCTCATTCGAGCTGGCATTGCGGAAGTCCGGTATCGAGAAGTGCAACCTCGTCTATGTATCAAGTATCTTCCCACCCCAGTGCAAACAGATCTCGCGGTCTGCGGGCCTGAAGAAACTAAAAGCCGGCGCCATCACCTTCTGCGTCATGGCGAGGAACGAGACCAATGAACCCAACCGTCTCGTCTCATCGGCCATAGGGCTTGCCCTGCCCAGCGATAAGGAAGAGTACGGGTACCTGTCGGAGCACCACGCATTTGGCGAGACCGAGAAGAAGACCGGGGAATATGCCGAGGATCTCGCGGCAACGATGCTTGCAACCACGCTCGGTATCGAGTTCGATGTGAATGCCGCATGGTCCGAGCGCGAACAGACCTACAAGGCGAGCGGCAGGATCATCAAGACCAAGCACACCTGCCAGTCGGCCGAAGGGGATAAGAATGGCCTCTGGACGACTACGATTGCGGTCGCGGTTTTTCTCTGATTTATTTTCAGATCTTTTTTACTATCCTGTCAAATCCTGCGGATAACCTGTGGGCCGAGCAACCGGTGCCTGATGAAAATTTTTGATCAGACTCTGGTTGAAATTATTTTGCCGGACCTTGCACAAAATTTTTTGAGCAGACTTTGATTAAAAAAATTTGAGCAGACCCTGCTGTGAAAAAGTTAAACAGATCCGGATGAGACAAAAACCAGAAAAATTCTCTCCGTCGTGAAAAAAACCGACCGATCAACCAGACCCTGCTTGAATTTTTTTGAGCGGACCCTGATTAAAAATTTTCAGGCAGACTCTGGTTGAAATTTTTTTGCCGGATCTTGCGTGAAAACTTTTAGTTGCGATCGTGATCGCGATTGAAAACCGGATCCGGATCAACCGGACCTTGGTTACAATATTTTTAGCAGACTCTGGTTGTGGAAAGTTTAACGGATCTGATCTCTTCATTGCATTGCGATGCCATACGCGCAAAACGCCTCGGCGGGTTTTGCGCTACGCACTTACCGGTACACCCACCCAAAACAGAACCTTGCCCAGTGAGCCCCCGAAAGACGGCCGAGCGACACCCTGCAAAGCCGGGAGGGGGAGACATCCCAACCCACTTCAAATTGACCGGTCCTTTGCCATCTTACGGATCTTCTCCGCAAGTGCCTGCACCGCAACCCGGGCAGGGGAATTCTCCGGAATAAGAGAGACCGGCGTTGCAGCAAGGTCCGCCTTTTCCACGGATGGATCTTCAGGGATAATAGCGATCGGGGACTCCTCGCCGATATCGATCGGTGCCGCCCCGGTCTTGTACTGGTTGAAGATGACGTGGATCTTCTCGTTCTCAAGGCCCAGCTGCGTGGCAATCTCCCGGATACGGGCAACTGTCCGCAGACCCCGTGCGCCGGGATCGCTGACAATGAGGAGCATATCGGGCTTGCCGATGGTGCCCCGGCTGATATGCTCCATGCCAGCCTCCGAGTCGATCACAATGAAGCGGTAGTCGCGTTCGAGCTGCTTCATGCACTCCGAGAGGAGGTCGTTGGCAAAACAATAGCAGCCGGTGCCCTCGGGCCGGCCCATGGCGACAAGATCGAATCCTTCGGATTCAACAAGAGCCTGACGGAACCGGAACCGGACGTAATCGTGGCGGTTCATCCCCGGGGGGATATTGCGCGAGAAGGCCTCCTCCCGCATGCTCCCGAGGGACTCATTCACGTTGACGCCCAGCGCCTCGTGGAGGTTGGCATTCGGGTCGGCATCAACCGCGAGCACCGGGGTCTCTTTGAGCGCGATGAACGAGCGGACGAGCAGGGAACTGACGGTTGTCTTGCCAGTCCCACCTTTTCCTGATAGAGCGATGGTGAATGGGCGTTCGCGCATCGTGACTTTCCCGGTCATGCAGCACCGGGATTCTTTGCACGGATTCGCCGTGAAATTTCAGCCGCTGCACCCATGATCGCAAGCGATCCGGCCTGGCTGGAGAAGCGGATACCGCAGCTCGGCGTGATGAGCGACTGGGCATCGAAGAGTTTTACCGGCATCCGCGACGTGAGCTGGGTACGGATCGCGAGGTACTTCTCATAGAGAGAATCCACCGTCTCGGTCTCGAAGATCTTCTGCTCGGCGGGCACGATCCCCCATGCAACAACGCCGCCCTTCTCCATGTAGGCAACGATCGCATCCGCGTAGAGGAGGAACTCCTTTGATGTGGCATAGGCGTCGAGTGAGATCACCGCAGGGGAGAGGTCCATGACAAAACCCCAGTCAGTGTTCGAGCAGCAGTGAATTCCGACTCCTCCTTCGGTGAGCGAGGCGATATCTTCGAAGCCGGCCCGGACCGTCTCCTGATCGACCGGCACGACCGATGACCCGAGCGAGGCAAGATAGGGCTCATTCAGGACTATAAGCGTCTCTTTTGCCCCGGTCCGCTCCTTCAATACCTGCTCGCACCAGCGGGCCTTCAGGGCGATCATCTTGGAGAGGACATCGGCGAGCTGGCTGTCATAGTAGATGGGTCGCTTGTTGGCATCCACGACCTGCATCCCGAACGTGACCGGACCGGTCACCTGGCACTTGAGGACAGAGACCCCGGGGAGTTTTCGCGTGAGCATCTCCATGAAGGCCGAGGCATAGTCTGCATGGAACGCATAATCGGCACTGTTGCCCTCGACAAAGTCCAGGTAGACTTTCTCCATCGCAGCCGTCTGGTCCTGCATGCTGTCGAAGAACAGCCGGTCCTCACGGATCAGGCGCCCCGGGAGCTGCTCGGAGTCATTGAAGACGATATTTTCGAGCAGACCCCGGTCCGGCAGGGTCGGGATGTACGGGAAGTCAGGAAAGATTGAAAGGACATCATCGCAGGCCCGTTTTGGGTCGGTATGGGGAAGAGCTCCCACACCGGTAGCTCGCGAGTGGGGTGGGGGAATCATCTTCGCCACGATGATTACCCCCGGTGGTTACGGCTCGATTCCAGCAGTTTCTGGACCATCGGGAAGAGCGAGAGATCGGTATGCGGCAGGAACGTGCTGCCGGTGTACTCGTCCATGAAGGAGCTCTCGGCGTTCAGTTCGATGTACGCGATCTTGTGGGCGATATCATCGAGGGTCTTTCGTGCCCGGCGGTTGATGAGCACGATATTTGCCCCGGCAACGGCACCGTTCCCGATGTTCTTGATCTGGTCGAGGTTGATCTCCGGGATCAGGCCGATGATCGTGGCGTTCTTCTTGTCAATGTAGTTGCCAAACGCGCCGGCAAAGTAGATCGTCGTGATCTCGTGCCGTGAGACCCCTGCCTCCTTCATCAGGCTGACGCAGGCCGCATGGATCGAGGCCTTGCTCATGATCAGGTTCTTGATGTCGTTCTCCGTAAGCACGATGTCTTTTGTGGACTCCGTCTCATGAGCCCACGCGATCACGTACTCGGGGAAATGGGCATTCTTCCGGATACGTGGGTTGGCAATCTCCATGTTGATCCGCCCGGTCCGGTCTATGACCCCGCAAGAGAGGAGTTCGGCAAGCAGGTCGATCAGACCCGACCCGCAGATACCCCGCGGTTTGATCCCGTTGATGGTTGTGTATTTGGGATCGAGCGTGACCGGGTCAAGGGTGATCTTCTCGATGGCACCGGGGTTTGCCCGCATGCCAAAGAGCACTTCGCCGCCTTCGAGCGCCGGGCCGGCTGCCCCGGCGCAGGAGAACATCCACTCATTGTTGCCGAGCACCACCTCGAAGTTCGTCCCGATATCCACGAGAAGCGAGATCTCCTCGCGCTCGGCCATACCACAGGCCAGGATGTCGGCGATTACATCGCCGCCGATGAAGTCGCTGACGGCCGGGAAGACAAAGAGGCCGCCGTTCGGGTTGCAGGTGATGCCGATCCGGCCTGCTGCAACGGAGAGTGCCCGGCGCACGACCGGGACATAGGGCTCGGCAATCATGTACGCGGGGTCGATCCCAAGGAGCATGTGCGTCATGACGGTATTACCCGCAATCACCACTTCGTAGATATCGTCGCGGTCAATTCCTGCGGTGTTGGATGCCGAGGTGAGTGCCTGGTTGATGCTCTCGGCTGCAAGGCTCTGGAGTTTTACTAGGCCGTTCTTCCGGGCAAAATTCACCCGGGCAAGGATATCCTCGCCGCAGCTGATCTGCTTGTTGTAGTTCGAGGCCACGCTGACGATCTTGCCGGTGATGAGATCCCAGAGGTAGACGACGACCGTGGTGGACCCGAGGTCCACACCGGCACCGTACAGGCGCTTCGAGGTATCGTTTGCCTGGAGATCGATGAGCCGGTAACCGCCGGGTACAAGTGCGATCGTACCGGTGATCTTCCAGTCGGAATGGCGCAGGATGCCCGGGATCTCGCGGAGCACTTCCAGGGGAGCGTACATCTGCTCGGCAACCGGGCCGCCGCTCTTCTGGATTCCCCAGAGAAGCCGCGAGAGATCCGGAGAGGGGTCGGCAAGGCTGGGCGGCTGGAGTTCGACATAGTATTTTTTCACCGAAGGCCGGAAGTCGATCGGCTGGTCCAGGCCCTCCATGAGGATCTTCTGCTCCTGGATGAGCGTGCTCTCGGGGATGGTGACATGGAGATCGCCCATTACGGTCGTTTCACAGGCAAGGCAGGCGCCCTTCTGGAGTTCCTCCTCCGTAAAGAACCGGCCGTATTTCTGCCGGTCGAACTCGGCCCTTCCGGACTGGATGAAGACCACGCATTTTCCGCATTTGCCCTGGCCGCCGCAGACCACGTTCATATTCAGGCCGGCACGCTGGGCAGCATCGAGGATGGTTGTTCCGCGTTCAACATCGATCTTGCGATAACTCGGGAGAAAGGTAACAGTTCGCATTTATTTCTTCCACTCCTCGTGAAGGAATTCCCCGATCTCAGCAGCGTCACGGGGTCCGACAAGGACTTTCCAGCCGGTTGCATCCTCGATCCGTCCGGAGAGTGGGGAGGCATACCCGGGGATGATCAGTTTGCGGTGCGTAACTTCAGTTTCAACATCGAACTTCTTGATGGCATCCCGCACCACCGTCTCGTTCAGTTTTCCGGCTGCCACGGCAGTAAGGACCGACAGGCCTTCCGTGTCGACGATGAGCATGAAACAGGGGATGCGGGTGGATTCGAGATAGCCCTGGAGCGTGAAGAAAGTGAGCGAGAAGTTCACTGTCATCAGTACCGGTGCATTCATGTCCGGCGATCCCACCCGGTACAGACCGGGATTCATCTGGATGGGTTTCTGGGGGTCCGTATAGATGTTCTGCCGGAGTGTCAGGGAAGCCTTGGTGGCGCCTGGTGCAAGCGGGTCGGTGACGATCACCGAGGCGTACTTTACAATGCCGAGCACGAGTGCGGCATCCTCAAAACCGTTTTCGGCTGCATTGAGGTATACCGGGTAGCCGAGATCCGGGACTGCCCGTGAGATGGCGAGCTGGCGGATCCTGGTTGAGCGCCGGATGAAATCGCCGAGCGTTGCCGGGGCGAGGTCCATGACGAGATCGGCCACTCCTTCGGCGTTGCAGTCTTTTGCCAGCTGCACGAGCCCTTCGAAGGTGTCGGAGCGAATCACGAGCGGGCAGCCGTGATGTTTTGCTATGGCACACATCTCCTTAAAATTCGCTGCTGTGGCTGCATGGAGGAGGGGGCGGTATGTCCCGCAGTGGACAAGCGCTGCCTTGAGCGCTGAGGGGTCCTTGGAGATGAGCACCGGAGGAAGATGTGCCTCCACCTTTTCGACAGTTGCAACCGCTTTCGCAAACGTTTCAGCAGATCCGCTCACGTTCTCGATTGCGATCCCGTTGAAGCGGAGATCCGCTCCAACACGGGTGAATGTCTCATCACGGACCCGTTGGGTCGCGGCAACAATCTCCGCGTCCGTCATCGTGTCAAGAACCCGGAATATAATTCCCGGGGGGTGGTAGAAGGTCTTCTCGTGCCGGTACAGGACAAACTCTTCGCCCACCTTGAACGAGCGTATGCCAACGCCAATCTTGACGAGCCGGATCGGCGGCCGGGTGGATGCCCCGAGCACTGATTTCGCCTCGTCGCTCAGGTACGGGCAGAGTTCCACGTCCGCCTTGCCCCCGGCCAGTTTCATGGCAAACGTGAGGCAGGTCGGATCGCCGCACTCCTTGCAGTTCTTCTTGGGGAGGAGCTTGTAGATGTCCAGCGCCTTGAGTGCCATTCATGCCACCTCCGCAGGATTCTTCTTATTTTTCATGTCCGCAAAGGCCTGCCGGAGGAGCGGGATCGTGCCCGGGTGACGGACACAGAGAATCTCGGCACCGGCCGCAGCTGCCGCGAAGTTCGTGTAGAACTCCCACTGGATTGCCATGTCATTCTGCACGGCAGGATCAGCTTCCCGAACCTCCTTGATGGTGAGGGAGTCGATCGATGAACAGATCATCGGCATCGCGAGATCGGTATCTCCCTTGAGAGCAGAGAACCGTATCCTCTCCATTGCCGAAAATGAGTACTCGAACCCGTAGCCGAGCGCCCCGGTGTAAGGGTCGATCACGATATGATCCCGCTGGACCCCAATCTCCTTTAAGAGAATGTTGAGCTGTTTCGCCAGGTTGATGTCGATGGGGGACTGGGCAATGATGGAATGATTGTAGGCAAGGGCTGCCGCCGCAATGCTGCGGTACTTTGCTGCCTCGGCAGTGCCGAGGAGAAGCCGTTCGCCCTCGCCCACTTCCCCGCATTTCTGGTACACCTCGCTGTCGATCTTCGGCTCGTTGCTCCCTTCGATGATCAAGGGGAGGCTGGATGCCGAGAGCACGTCTTCAACGATTTTTCCGAGAGAGGCAATATCGGAAAAATTCCTCTGGCGTGTGCTGGTCAGGTAGAGCCGTATGAGATCTGCACCGTACGTATTGTCGGCGGCTTTCGCCCACTCGCTCACGCTGTTGACCAAATCGCCGCAGTAGTTCGTCACGATCGGCGACCAGAACGGGAGATAATCACAGATCTCAAGGGCAATAAGCGGGACCGGGGAACCCTGGGGTTCAAGGAACGGAAGGGTGGTTCCTCCTCCGATGCGGTACGAGCATCTCCGCGAACCGCCATCCGCTTTTGTTGCCCCGAGCACGACCTCCTCAATGGTGGAGGTCCAGCCAAAATTCACGTCATAGGACATTCTTGGCACCTCACACCAGTGGTTTCATGCCGAGTGCGGGATGGTGGACCTGTTCGAGATAGACCATCAGGTCTTCGATGGTCGGGGCCGTGGTCTCATCGGCGATCTTCTCGAACAAGCCGGCAAGGCCGCGTTCTTCCAGTTTCTTCTCGAGCCGGACTTTCAATTCTTCCTTGAGGACCGATGGCATCCAGACCAGCCGTTCGATCCCACCATCTCCCTGGATGAAACGGTCCGAGAGCACGTAGTTCTTGGAGATACCGGCGAAGCCCGGCGTCTGGGACCCACCGCCAATGGTCCCGGCAAGTGTGGAGAAGGTCATCCCCGACGGTGTCATGCCAGTGAATTCACGGTTCACCACCATGATCCCGTTCACTTCGGGCAGCATCAGCGCAATCGCTTCGAAACAGCCGCAGCTGGTCATCGGGTATTCCATCACGCTGTAGAGCGAACAGCGCTCGATCTCCCCGTGGCTTGCCTTCTTGATGAAGCGGTTCACGCCTTCGAACTCCCCGTTCTGTGCATTGATCGCCGCCCCTTTCTCGATGGGCTGGTTGGCGCCGGAAGGAGAGATCTCGTAGGCGATCTTCCCGTCAAGCCAGCTGATTGCACCGCAGAGGGCGAGACGTTCGGGCGTGATGACGCAGACATGGTTGGGGGCAAAGGTCTGGCAGAGTGTGCAGGAATAATAGGTGCTGACATCGTTGTCTTTCATTCCCTTGATCCGTGCATCCCTTTCATCGTAGATCCGCTCTGCCTCCTTCTTTGCTTCAAGGACTTTTTCAGCATCCGTGATCAGGGTGACCGAAACCGCGTCGAGCAGCTGCGGGAAGTCCATCCTGAACTTGCTTGCCAGCAGTTTCCCGATGTGCTCAATCTTCACTCCCTTTGCCACCGCTTCCTTGGAGAGCCGGACCCAGATGAGATCCCGTTGCGCCACGTGCCACGATCCCTCGCCATAATTGACAAAGTTGTGGATGCGCCGTTCCAGGACCGGCTCGTAATCTTTCTTCATCGTCTTGCCGGCAACCTCGATGATGATGCCGAGGGGGTTTGCCGATCCCTCTTTCAAGGAATCGATCTCGGGACCGATCACCGTGATCTTCCCGTCAACGATCTCACCGGGTTCGCGCATACGCAGCAGTTCGAATGCCGGCGACCTGCCGCCGCCGAACTCCACGTACATCTCTTCTTTACGGATACTCTTTCCCTCGAATGCCGGAGAGCAGCCCATAGGGATGGGAATCGCAGTAACCGTGACCCGGATCCCTTTCTCTTCCATGCCCCTGCGCACCACATCGTCAGGGGTTGATGAGATCCAGGTCCCGCCTTCATAGCCTCCAAGGGAGAGGATGGGGAAGCCCAGAACCCGCATGCCGTCAACGAGAGCAATCTCTTCATCGGTCAGGCCCGGGAATACGATGACGATGGCCTTTGCCCGTTCCGCTGCATACGCGAGCAGGCGGTTCGTGTCACCGGGCGTGACGCCCCCGAACATCATGGCAACCCGTGCGACAACGTCAACGAAATGGATCCCGTAAAACGGGGTGGACCCGAGCGGTATCAGCCGGTATTCAAGACCGAGTTTGACTCCTGCTCCCGACAGGGTTGGAATTACCGGGCCGGCAAGGAAGGTGAGCATATATTTTTCCTGCAGCTCCCGGCAGATCGCTGCAGCACTCCCGGGGCTGTCGGGCTTCCCGACAACGAGTGCCAGACCAAGGATACTCCCATCGACAAGGGAGTACCCGAGTTTGCGGATGATGGTGTCGCTGATGAAGCCGGTATAGGGTGCCGCTTCTTTGCCCGAGATGGCAGTCTGCTCGGCGAGCAGGCACTCGGAAGCGACTATGGGGTTGTTGCCGGCCTTACCAAAAACCTCGGCAGCGGCCTTCTGGTCGTGAACCGGCATGCCGGTCAGTGCATATGAGATCGGAAGGTGGTAGGCGGTCTCTTCATAGGAGAATGATTGCCGGATGGCTGGAATTCTCGATTTCAGGAGCTCTTCGCCATGTTTTTTGGCCAACTCAACGTCGATCATTGTCCGTATGCCTCTCTTCAAGGATTACCCGGTAATCTAGATATAGTTTCGTTATAAGGTAAGATGATCTCTCTTCTGAACATGAATGTCGGGCACTGTGCAATAAATAAAATATATACGATGAAAGGGTGATTCTTCATCATGAGTAGTATAACGGGTACAATAATTGGTACAGCTCACACCGGCAGGATTGTTGCTGTCATTGCGCTGGTCATTGCACTGGCATTCTGCATACAGCCGGTCCTTGCCGCAGATGAAACATTTACGATAACGTACCGGGGTCCGGGGGGTTATTACATCGGTGATAATATCATCTTTGACGGGATCAACAAAGTCGGGAATATCACCCTCGTGAAAGTGACCGGTCCCGGACTCCCCGCTGCGGGGGTCCCGGTCTACGATCTCGATGGCACGGAAGGCACCAGCAATCCGGTACAGGTGAATGCTGACGGCACCTGGCGCTTTGTCTGGTATACCTCCACCATCAAGGGACTTGACAAGATGCAGACTGCCCGCTATCATATTATTGCCTTCGATTCCGCGGATCCGACCGTAACTGCAACCACCTCGGTCATGATGAAGAAGCCGGACTTCTATGTTGTTGCATCCCCGAGCACCATGGAGACCGGGGAATACCTCCGGCTGATCGGTACTGCTGAAAAAGCGATAAGTGATATCCGCATCGAGATCAGCGATGCCAATGGTAATGTGGTCCATACCGAAAACACCGGGGCAAGCGAGACCGGTTATTTCACCTATGCCCTCCACGTGGACATGCCCCCCGGCGAATATTTCATCACGGTTACCAGCCCTTCAGCGAGAACCACGTTCCGCACCTCCATCACCGTGATCCCCCCGCCAACAACTGCGGTAAACGGGACCAGTACGGCCGTGACTGAACCCGGTGTACCCGCAGCGGTAACCACCGGCACGCTGTCCATCTCATCTACACCGTCAGGTGCATCCGTATATGTGGATTCTGTCTCCGTTGGTTCAACACCCCTCACTCAGGGAAGTATTGCACCAGGTACTCATCTTGTGGAGATCAAATATTCCGGGTATCAGACATACTCGGCACAGGCCGTAGTGAAGGCCGGGGAAACGACAACGGTTGCACCGGCTCTCGTCAAGGGCTCGCCCTCCCTGCCCTTATCCCCGCTGACCGTTCTTATCGGACTGGTCATTGCCGGGCTGCTCTGTATCACACTGCCCTATGGGCGAAAACCCGAATAATTTTAATTTTTCCACGATCTTTTTTCTCAAAAACCCTGCCGGACAACCAACCATAATGTATATTGAATCACGAGGCGAATCCGGTACCCGCACGCTGGTGGATTGATGGGAAAATATTCATTTGTCGCTCATATGCCGGATGAACCCGGCTCACTGCACCGGGCTGCCGGGATCATCCAGCAGTACGGAGGGAATATCAACCGGATCCAGTTTGACCGGCGGATCGATCCCGGCACGGTCTTTTATGAAGTGACCGCTCCCGAAGATGCGTACCGGCAGATCACCGCTGATCTTGCAGCCATCGGGTACCTCCAGACATCCCTTGTCACCCTGGATTTCTTAAAATTCTGTGTCTATCTCCCGCACCGGCCGGGGGCATTGTACGAGTTCCTCGATTATATCACTACAGCCGGGGCCAATATCGCCCAGATCGATTTCGATGATAAGGGCCGGCACCCCGATCGCCTGACCGTCAGCCTCAACCTCGAGCAGAGCCGGGAGATCGACCACCTGCTCGACCAGCTCAAGAGCCGTTACCGGCTGGAGATCATCGAGTACGACAAGACCGGAAGACATCTTGACGATACCGTCTTTTACGTGCGGTATGCGCAGGAAGTCCGCGACCTGATCGGGGACTCCGGGGATGCATTCCTGCTCTCGTTTCTTGCCGACACCAATCACATTGCGCAGGAACTCATGGACCGGGGCTGCAATCCTCACCAGGTCTTCGACAGCGTGCTTGCAACCGGCCGGACCATGAATGCCACCACCGGCCCGAACTTTTACGCAAGCGTCCAGCAGTACGAGATCATTCCCGGTACCACGCTCTATTGTTTCCAGCCACCCTGCGGAGGCAGCGTATACCTGTTCAAAACCCCGGATGAACTGGTGATGATTGACACCGGTTACGGGATCTACCACGCGGATTTCATGACGCTCTTCTCCCGGTATGGCATGGGGGATATGAAGAAACTCTCCCGCATTATCGTGACGCATGCCGATGCCGATCATTGCGGGGCTGCGGGCCACTTCTCCGTGCCGGTCTCCATGCATGCCGGGACGCTTGCGATCATCCGGACCGACAACCGGGCATGGGGATCGCAGAACCAGGAGTCCGTGCTCGAAGAGTTCTACACCAAGATGATCAACCTCTTCAGCCGGTTTGCGATTCCCGCTGATATCCGGTGCTTCGATCCCCCGAACGGAACAAGGCGCGGGATCTTCCCGGTGATCGGGACCTTTTCCGTCGGTGGGATCGATTTTGAGGTGCTGGACGGCCTTGGCGGCCATACGTTCGGGCAGGTCTTCCTGTACTCAAAAAGCCACGGGCTCCTCTTCACGGCAGACAGCGTGATCAATTTTGCGAGCCTGACAAAAGAGCGGGCGGATTACAGTTCGCTTGCCGCATTCCTCGTCACTTCAGTCAACGTGGACAGCGACCGGGCAAAACAGGAACGGATAGCCCTCCTCGCCCTTGCCGAAGAGACCGATCGGGAACTTGCAGCGTCCGGCCGACGCTGCCTGATCTGCTGCGGGCACGGGGCCGTATCCGTGGTGGAAAATAAGAAACTGGCAGTGTACGGGACGATCGAGGAGTACCGGGCTGGTGGGGAGAAATAATGCTCTCCCAATTATCCTCAAATGGCGTTTGATATCGTTCCGGAACATGCCCTTATTTTGCAGATTCAAAAGTGAAAATTTAAAAAAATATTCCCGTATCCAAAGATTCAACGGTTTAAAAAACCGGGCCGGTCTCAGTCATACCGGTAATTGGTGATAATGACTTCCTGGATCCCGCTCCGCCGATCACCATTGCAGTTGATGAACCGTTTGGCCGTGACCGTTTCGACAAAGAACCCGTCATAGAGCATCTCGATCTCCGGTACCTTGGAGTTGCTCAGCATTGCATACACGCCCTTCTTCGTGAGTTTCCGGAAATGTTTCGCAAGCCGCTCCTGCTCTGCAAAGGAAAATCCCTGCGCATTATAATCGGTGAAGTTTGCCGTTTTTGAAAGCGGCAGGTAGGGGGGATCGAAATAGACGAAATCACCTTTCTTTGCATCCTTTGTTGCGGTCTCAAAATCGGCGTTCAGGATCTTCACGTTCTGCAGAAGGGAAGAGAACCCGAGAATGCTGTCTACAGGGGGAATCGACAATTTCTTGTAACTCCCGAACGGCACATTGAAAAATCCTTTCCGGTTCACCCGCCAGAGGCCATTGAAACCATGCTTGTTAAGGAAGATAAGCAGGGCCGCACGTTCGACAGCGCACGCGGGCTCGCCAAGGATCGCGTTGAACCGCTCCTTGCAGGTGCGGTAGGATTCCGCATTGTTCTGCAGCGCATCATTCTCCAGCGCGGCGATCAGCGCGAACGGCTCCTGCTGTACGATCCGGTAGAGGTTGATCAGTTCCCCGTTTAGGTCAGCGATGACCGCCTGCGAGAGGCAGCCCCGGTTCGCGAGCCTTGTCAACAACGCCCCTCCGCCCACAAACGGTTCGAAGTAGGTATTCCAGCACGAGGGAAGGCAGGCTTCCAGGTCCCCCAGCAGCTGTCGTTTGCCTCCGGCCCATTTGACCACCGGGAGACAATTCTGGAGCGGAGCATTCCTGACGGTTGATATCACATTCTAACGTTTTTAAAGCCATATTATAAAGATCTGTTGCCTGTGGATGGGTGAAACTTAAAAAAACGCGGTAGAAATTCTCATCTACTTTGTGGGTGCATCTGTTCTAGAGAGAACCATGGAGAGCCACAGGGTACAGGAAATGATGCTGTTGATGGCGTCAAAGATCCGTGCGATTGCCAACAAAATATCCGATGATGACGTGGAAAAATTCATGGCCGAGATTCTGGGCGCCAAGCGGGTCTACGTGATCGGCGCCGGGCGCTCGGGGCTTGTTGCGAAATCGTTTGCCATGCGGCTGATGCACCTGGGGCTCCATGCCTATGTGGTTGGTGAAACGATCACCCCGGCCCTGAACAGAGGGGATATGATAGTGATCTTCTCCGGATCCGGTAAGACCAAGACGGTTGCGGATATCGCGGAGACGGCAAAGGATATTGGCGCCCACATCTGCCTCATCACCTCCAACGCGGACTCGCGGATCGGGAAGATCGCAGACTGCAATGTTATTATCGAGCACCACCGCGACGAAGTGGACGATGATGCCGTGGAGTTCGAGATCCGGCAGATGATGGGAGAGCACAAGTCCTTTGCTCCTCTGGGTACGCTCTTTGAGACCGCCTCCATGATCTTTGCCGACGCAGTCATCTCCCGGCTGATGGAGATCACCAAGACGGACGAGAGTGCGCTGAAGAACCGGCATACGAACATTGAGTGAGGGAACTGTTATGACACTGAAATTTTCCAGTCGCGTTGCGGGAATCGAGATCTCCGGCATCCGCAAGATCTTCGAAGCCGCCGGGCCGGGCTCCATCAACCTCGGGCTCGGGCAGCCGGACTTCGACACCCCGCAGCACATCAAGGATGCGGCGATCAAGGCAATCCAGGAAGGAAAGACCGGCTACACCACGAACAACGGTCTGCCGGAACTTCGTGCCGCCATCAGTAAGAAGTTCAAGAACGAGAACGGGATCAAGTATCACCCGGACCAGCTGATCGTCACGGCCGGTGCCAGCGAGGCGCTCCACATCGTGATGCAGGCGATGCTGAACCCGGGCGACCGGGTCCTCTGCCCCGACCCGGGTTTTGTCTCCTATGCATCGCTCGCCACAATGGCCGGGGGAACACCGGTCAGCGCGCCGCTGACAAAGACCCTTCACATCGATGTTGAGAAGGCAAAGGCACTGATGGACAAGGCCAAACTCATGGTGATCAACTCGCCCGGTAACCCGACCGGTGCGGTTGAGAGCAGGGAATCGATCAAGGCGCTGGTTGAATATGCGGCTGACAAAAACGTCACGATCATTTCGGATGAAGTGTACGAGCACTTCATCTACGGCAAGAAGCACGTGAGTGCTGCACAGTTTGGCGACAATGTCATCACCATCAATGCCACGAGCAAGACCTATGCGATGACCGGCTGGCGGCTCGGGTACCTTGCAGCCTCGCCCGAGATTGTGGGGGAGTGCCTCAAGGTGCACCAGTACTGCCAGGCCTGTGCCACCTCCATTGCGCAGTACGCGGCGGTCGCTGCATACGAGGGCGACCAGAGCGCGGTCGCAACCATGCGGGACGAGTACGAAGTACGGCGCGACCTTATCTGGAAGGGCCTGAAGGATCTGGGCTTCGACTTCCCGAAACCGGAAGGTGCGTTCTACATATTCGTGCCCATGAAACCGGCCCTGACGCAGAAGATCATCGAAGCAGGCGTCATTGTCGTGCCCGGCACCGCATTCGGGGTCAATGCACCGGAATACACGCGATTCAGTTATGCCACATCCCGGCAGAATATTACCACAGCACTTGAACGGATCGGAAAACTCGTGAAGTGATATCATGAAGGAACTGTTAGCAAAATTGTCCAATGCCCACGGTGTTTCGGGCAGCGAAGGCAGCGTATTGTCGGTGATCAAGAAGGAGCTCAAGGGCCACGTGGATGAGATCCGCGAGGACACGATGGGCAACCTGATCGCCATCAAGAAGGGGAACAAGTTCAAGGTGATGCTCGCCGCCCACATGGACGAGATCGGCCTGATGGTCAAGTACGTTGATGAGAAGGGATTCATACGCTTCGTGGCGCTCGGCGGCTGGTACGATCCCGTGCTCTTCACCCAGCGGGTTGTCCTGCACTCGACCAAGGGGCCCGTGTACGGTGTCATCGGCGGAAAACCCGTGCACATGATGAATGACGAGGAGCGCAAGCGGGGTGTCAAAATCGATGACATGTTCATCGATGTCGGGGCAACGAACCGTCAGGAAGTGGAGTTACTTGGGATCGATGTCGGTACGCCCGTTACGATCGACCGCGAGTTTACCGAACTCGGCTATGATCGCGTGACCGGCAAGGCCTTCGACAACCGGGCCGGTGTCGCGATGCTGATCAAGACCCTGCAGCAGACCGATTCGCCGCTCACGATCTTTGGCGTCTTCACGGTGCAGGAAGAGGTAGGGCTGAAAGGGGCACGGACGAGCGCCTATGCCCTGGACCCTGACTGCGCAATTGCCACCGATGTGACGATTCCCGGCGACCACCCGGGTATCGAGATGAAAGACGCACCCGTGGAGATGGGCAAGGGCCCGGTTGTCACGATTGTTGATTCCAGCGGCAGGGGTCTCATTGCAAACCGGAAGGTCGTGAGCTGGCTCAAGGCTGCGGCCGATGCGGAAAATATTCCCGTGCAGCTTGAAGTGGGCAGCGGCGGCACCACGGATGCAACATCCATTCACCTGACCAAGGGGGGTATTCCGAGTACCACGCTTTCCATCCCGGCGCGGTACATCCACTCGCCGGTCGAGGTCATTGATATGAAGGATGTTGAAGCCAGTGTGCAACTGCTTGTTGCGGCGCTGAAGAAGAAACCGGTGCTGTAATTTTTTTACCGGGACTTTCCGGATTTTTTCAAAATTCTGCACAAATTTTTTTTATTTTTTTGCCGGTTACATTTTTTTGGAATGTTCCGGCCGCTGGAAATTTTTTTGAATTTTTTTGGTTAGGAAAATATTTCCGTAATGTTACGGATGCAAAAAAAATATTTTTGCAGGTTTTTTTGCCGGTTACGAAAATATTTTAGAAAATACCGGGACGCTGAAATTTTATACAAATTTTGTCTGAATGTTTCCATGATACCGTCGGGGAGGTATCGTAAATCCCCTTACGTCGGTGAACACTTCCACTAGGGGAATGCCCCAATCCGGGCTTTATACGGGCTCCGATTGCCCTCTTTTCCCGGTCCGGAGGCCAAAAACGGGGAAAAACCATGTCAGTTTCGCACATTTTTTTCCTGTTTTACGTCGGAGAAATGGCATGTCTGTTTATTCGTGGCCGGTTGGCGGATCGGGTGCCCGGATGAGGTTTTGGACGTTTGGAGGGGGGATCTGATGGCCGGAGGGGCACTATGACCGTTTAAACGGGGGTGATGATTTTACGTCGTAGAGATGTATGGTTTGGGGTAAAATAATGATGAATAATGGTGGACTGGCATGTACCCCGGACCCTGCTAAAAAAATTTCAACCAACGACCGGTTGATCCGGAATAATTTTCCATCGCGATTGGGATTGCGATGGAAATTTTTTATCAAAATCTGATGAACAAAATTTCAGCAGGATTTGATTGATCGACATTATGCTAAAAAGGTTAGACGTATCGCAAATCAATATCCGGCATAATACAATATTAACAATTTTGAATTGAGGGAAAATTGCTCCATCAATGAAACAGTGCTGCTGTGGATTTTTTTAACCGGCAATTTTAGTTGAGAAGAGATTTGGACTTGAAAGGATTTACGCCCCGGCCGGGACTTGAACCCGGGTCAAAAGATCCGCAATCTTTTAGGATGTCCACTACCCTACCGGGACAGGTTTCCTGTCTGCTTTAGATAAAACGCTGTCATCGCTTAAATATCTCACCGTA
This sequence comes from uncultured Methanoregula sp., assembly GCA_964592875.1. Taxonomy (GTDB): domain Archaea; phylum Halobacteriota; class Methanomicrobia; order Methanomicrobiales; family Methanospirillaceae; genus Methanoregula. The sequence goes on along the minus strand of CAZQGG010000001.1, from coordinate 319,773 downwards.
TCACGATCAAAAATGCTCAAAAATTTTGGATTAAACATTTTATTCGTCATATGGCAGAGAAAATGGATGGTTTGAATTTACGATGTCGATGATGGTGTCTGTGTTGTTACGGGTACTGTTGTTGCTGTTGGGGTGACCCATGTTGGTGTAGGGGTACCATTGATTAATGCCATTGCCAGATTATCGCGGGGTGCAACTGCCCAGTATGTGCAGGCATCGAAAGTAAGGCTATCCGGATTATCAAAATTCCCCACAGGTTTAACCCAGAAATTTATTGTTCCGTTAATTTTGTTTCCCTTGATTTCAATAAGAAGATCTTCTTGGTTCAATATCTTGAGTGTCCTAGACAAATATGTGGAATACTCTTTGCCAAAACCATCCTGGAGGTAGATCTCCCCTGTGTTTTTATTCCTCGCGGTTATTTCAAGGTAAGACTGGGGATCATACCTGCTATATGGTACAGCAGCATCAGTTTTTTTCCCAAATCTGGATGTGTACACATCATATCCCGTGATGTTTTGCGGTTTCACTGAGTAGTTGATATACATCGGGGGATTTTTCAGATTGAATGTGAATGCAGATTCATTATACATAAATCGCTGGGTAGTTGTGAATATTCTGCAACTCCGCTCTTCCGGGATTGGGGTGGATGCGGTAAAAATATGATAGCCACTGGTGGGCGTTCCTGTGGGGTAAAGGGAAATGAGAGTAACGTACGGAGTCACTTCGGTAACATACTGAGAGGTTGTTGTTATGGGGGCGGTAACTATGGGAGTCTTCTGAATCGTGTGATCAACAGTGACATTATCCAAGGGATCCTGGGGGGGTGCAATGCAACCGGCAATCATTGCAACGGTAAGCATAAGAATAATGCCCGCGATAAAACCCGCCCCGTGATTCATTGTTGAAATTTCAGGAGTATTACATTATTAAACATTGCAACCGGAAACAGACTTGATTCATGGTAGTCTCTCATTCTCAGAATTTTTGTTTTGGTCTTTTCCGGTATGCGGGGACATCTCACGAAATGATATGCAAGTATTTATCATTGTTTTACAAATCATATACGAACCAACAAAGGATGAATTCATCTCGATTTTCAGACAACGAACGAGAGACTTCCCTATCAGTGAATGATTTGTGGTGAATCCGATTGACAACCATTAACAAAATAATTTACATTGGGCTGCTTATCTGCGGGCTCCTGATAATACCTGCTTTCGCAACGAATAATTATCTGGGGGGCAGCCCGGATCTCTCGGCGTATATTTCCGGGACCAACGAATTCAGTACTGGCGATGAGATCCAACTCCCGATCATTATTGAGAATACCGGTATTAATTCCGTGAAGATTTACTATGCTCGGAGTGCAGATATTTCAGATCAGCCCAGTACCGCAAAGCTCCTGACAGCAACACTCCAGTCCGGAAGTGCTCCGGTAGTAATCAAAACCGATCCCCAGATGCTGGGAGATCTGGCAAGTCAGAGCACCGTTAAAGCGGTATTTATTACCAAGATTAATACCGATGCTCCGGCAGGCACCTATTCGCTTCCGCTGACTCTCAATTACAGTTACCTCCCCGATGCAAGCCAGCAGGTATACGGGGGTGGGGATGCTATTGAATACACCTATGCGGTGGAGAATATTACACTCAATATCCCCATTACCGTTAAATCGGATGTCTCCATTGATGTGATATCTGCTGAGCCGGAACACCTGACTGCTGGTGCTGAAGGGTACATCGATATGCAGATAAAAAATACCGGTTCTGAAAACGGGAAAAATTCACAGGTAATCCTGAAGAGAAACGGAAACAGCCCCATCATTCCCATGGATAGCTACGTATATGTCGGGGACTTTCCCTCAGGTGTCACGGTTCCCTGCCGGTACAAAGTAAGGGTATCTGAAGAAGCCGAGAAGCAGACCTATCCCGTTGATGTCACCGTTGAATATCAGAATAATGAGGGCATTGTAGTAACATCCCGCAGTGATACTGCGGGTGTGCCTGTTGGGGGTAAAGTCAATTTCCAGATCGTCTCTCCTCCCGCTGAGATGAATCCCGGCGGTAAAATGGTTATTAATGTGGAGTATAAGAATACCGGCAGTACCCCAGTATACAGCGCCCAGGCACGAATCAGCGCTGTTGATCCCTTCTCCATCAGCAATGAAGATGTTGCCTATATCGGAACCCTGAACCCGAATGAATCCTCACGTGTTTCCTATTCTCTCAGCGTGGATCGGAAAGCAACCGTCAAACAGTACGGGCTTGATTCAGAGATCCGTTACCGGGATGCTCTCGACAATACGTACATTTCCGATCCCATGAAAGTCACGGTGAATGTTGTTTCACCAACCGGAATCGCAGTGATCCTGACAAATCCGATTTATCTTTCGATTGTTGCGGCTGTGATCATTGCTATTGTCTATCTCCTCTACTACCTCTTCCGGAAAAAAGAACAATAATCAAGTCATGAAGCCGTGAATCCACGGCTCATTTTTATTATTATTCTGAAAAATTTTAGAATTAAACTCACTAATGCTTTTTTCATACACAAGAATTTACCAAGAAGAAAAACGCACAGAATATCTAATATAATAAACAGCAGGGTATTTGTGCAATAGTGATCGATTCCGGAGATCATCTGTCATGACCATTCCTCGTATAGTTATCGCAGGCACGCACAGCGGGTGCGGGAAAACCACGATTGCCAGCGGGATCATGGCGGCACTATTGAAACGGGGTTACCGGGTCCAGCCATTCAAAGTTGGCCCGGATTTTATCGATCCCTCCCACCACAGCGCTATATGCGGCCGAAGTTCGCGCAATCTCGATCCTTTCCTGATGGGGGAAGAGGGTTGCATTACCACATTTTTTCGGGCATGTGAAGGAGCCGATATTGCCGTTATTGAAGGGGTCATGGGACTCTTCGATGGTGTTGATGGTGCGGATCTCTCAAGCACTGCCCATGTTGCACGTATCCTCAAGGCCCCGGTGATTCTCGTCATCGATGCAAAAGGAATGTCCCGGAGTATCCACGCCCTGATCAAAGGATTCCGGGATTATGATCCAACCATCACGCTTGCGGGAGTCATCATCAACCGGATCGGGAGCCGGCACCACCGGGAGATGGTGGAAGGATCCTTATCCCTCCCCTCATTCGGCTGGATTCCACGCTCCGATACGCTCTCCTTAAAAAGCCGTCACCTGGGTCTCGTGATGGCACATGAATCACCGGTCCTGAACGAGAGCGGCCCCCTCATGGAAGAGTATGGCGATCTGGATGCCCTTGTTGCAGCTGCCGAGAAGGCACCCCCCATCACGGGAGTACAGGTACCGGGGGATTCATCCCCCGTGCAGGCCCGGATCGGCATCGCCCATGACAGTGCATTCTGTTTCTATTATCAGGATAATCTGGATCTCCTGCGGCGAACCGGTGCCGATCTCGTCTTTTTCAGCCCCCTTGCCGGTGAACTGCCGGATGTTGATGCTGTGTACTATGGCGGGGGATATCCGGAACTCTTCCTCCCCCAACTTGAAACATCCCGCAGTACCAGCGGGATCAGGAAGGCTGCTGACAGAGGTCTGCCTGTACTCGCGGAATGCGGGGGTCTGATGTATATGGCCCGGGAGATCTCACATGACCGTACCTATCGCATGACGGGCATTTTACCCGCGGTTGCAGAGATGACCAAACGACTTCAGGCTCTCGGATATGTGAAAGGAACCGCCCATTCCCCGGGTTCATTCCTGTCCGATGGGCTGAATATCGCTGGTCATGAATTCCATTATTCCCGACTGATCCCGGATCGCGATGCACGGTATGTCCTCACCCTTTCCCGGGGAAAAGGCATCGACGCCGGGAAGGACGGGCTTGTTGCGGCAAACACGCTGGGTATGTATACGCACACCTATTTCTCACCGGAGTTTGCACACGATCTTATTCGTGCGGCATCATTATTCTCCCGTTCCTGATACACCTGCATGAAATCCCCGCAAGAGATAACATTATGGGAAATCAATCTTTCTTCATCAGGGAGACTTGCACATCATGCAGAGCGATGACGTCAAATCAGGGTACCAGCGGGCGCCAAACCGGGCACTCCTGCGATCTCTTGGGGTTACGGATCGGGAGATGGATCTGCCATTCATTGGAATCGCCAATGCCTATAATACCATAGTTCCCGGCCATACACACCTGCGGCAGCTTGCTGAAAAAGTGAGGGAAGGTATTGCCGCTGCCGGGGGGGTGCCGTTTGAATTCGGCGTCATCGGAATCTGTGACGGCATTGCGATGGGGCACCAGGGAATGCGGTATTCCCTGCCATCCCGGGAAAATATTGCCGATTCCGTGGAACTGATGGCGGAGGCTCATCGCTTTGACGGGCTTGTCATGATCGGAACCTGCGACAAGATTGTGCCCGGTATGCTGATGGCAGCAGCACGAACCAATATTCCCTCGATTGTTCTGACCGGCGGTCCGATGCTCTCCGGGTACCAGGATGGCAAGGAACTCTCGCTTATCGACATCTTTGAGGGGGTCGGTAAAGTTGCCGCAGGAAAGATGACCGAGTCGGAACTGTGCGATCTTGAGCGGTGTGCCATGCCGGGATGCGGGAGCTGCCAGGGACTGTACACGGCAAACACGATGGCCTGTATGACCGAGACCATGGGAATGTCGCTTCCCGGGTGTGCTGCAATTCCTGCGGTGGATTCCGGCAAGGTCCGTATCGCCCGTGAGACCGGGGAGGCGGTTCTCAGCCTCGTGAAGAACAATATCCGGCCCCGGGACATCATGACGCGGAAAAGTATGATGAATGCGATCCGGGTCGACATGGCCCTGGGGGGTTCAACCAACACAGTCCTCCACCTGATGGCGATTGCCACCGAAGCCGGAATACCCCTGACCCTGGAGGACTTCAACACCCTTGCCGACGCTGTCCCGCATATCTGCTACATGCAGCCCTCAGGACCGCATTCCATGCAGACCCTGCACCGGGCCGGGGGCATCCCCGCAGTGCTCCGGCAACTGGAGAACCTTCTGGATGACTGCCCGACTGTCTCCGGCAGGAGCATTCGTGAGATCGCGGGATCGGCCGTAATCCGGAATGAAGAGGTCATCCGGAATACCGGTTCCCCGGTGAACCCTGCCGGCGGACTCAAGATTCTCTCCGGTTCCCTTGCACCTGACGGGGCCGTGGTGAAGTGTGCGGCAGTGCCCAAGGCAATGTGGAAACATTCTGGCCCGGCCCATGTCTTTGATGGTGAAGACGCGGCAATGAAAGCGATCCTTGCAAGGAAGATCCTTGAAGGGGAGGTGGTCATCATCCGGTATGAAGGTCCGCGTGGCGCACCGGGTATGCCGGAGATGCTCTCTCCCACATCAGCACTGAGGGGCTTTGGATATACGAAGGTTGTCCTGATCACGGACGGGCGTTTTTCGGGAGGCACACGCGGACCGTGCATTGGTCACGTAGCTCCCGAGGCGGCAGTCGGGGGTCCGATCGCTTTTGTGAAAGACGGGGACCGGATCGATATCGACCTGTTTGCCAAAACGATCAATATTCAGGTATCGGAATCAGAGATGGAAGCACGAAAGAAGACCTGGAAACCCCATACAAAACCATTAACCGGCGTCCTTGCCCGCTATGCAAAGACCGTGGAACAGGCCAACCTTGGTGCGGTCCAGAGATAATTTTTTTAAAGTTATATTCTCCCCATCCCGAATACGGGTATGAAGAGATGCAAAAAAATGGTTCTACCGGCGATTAATGCCGGAAATACCGGATTCCGGTAAAGACCATGGCCATATGCCGCTTGTTGGCTGCCTCAATCACTTCCTTATCCCGGATACTTCCCCCGGGCTGCACGAGTGCGGTGGCACCGGCATCGGCCGCAACTTCAAGCGTGTCCGGGAACGGCAGGAACGCGTCGGATGCAACAGCGGATCCCTTTAAGGATGCGCAGGCCTTCTCAATGGCAATCTTTGCCGAGTCTACCCGGCTCATCTGGCCGGCGCCGATCCCCAGCGTCCGGCTCTTGTCCGCAAAGATGATGGTGTTGCTCTTGGTGTGCTTGCAGACCTTCCATGCGAGCTGGAGTGCCTGCATCTCATCGGCAGTCGGGTCGCGATCGGTGATCACTTCCCAGTGCTCCTGGTAGGCCGGGGTCCGCTGGACAAGGATCCCACCATCGATAGTCCGGATTTCATCCGCGTTGGTCTTCTCCGGCAGGATCAGCACCCGCATATTCTCTTTCTTCTTCATGGCCCCCAGTGCCTCGGGAGAGTATGATGGGGCGGTCACTACTTCAACAAAGGTCTTGCAGAGTTCGTCGGCAACCGATAGGTCAACGGGCCGGTTGAACGAGACAACCGAGCCGTATGCTGAATCGGGATCAACATCCCGCGCCGAGAGATAGGTTTCGAGCAGGGCTTTTCCGGTTGCCACGCCGCAGGGATTGTTGTGCTTGACAATCACTACTGCAGGATCATCAAATTCCCGCACAAGACCCACGCCCGCATGGACATCGAGATAGTTGTTATAGGACATCTGCTTTCCCTGCAGGGGTTCTGCGCCAGCAATACCGGATCGCCCGTATACCGCTGCCTGCTGGTGGGGATTCTCACCATACCTCAGGTTTCGGCCATTTGAAAACTGAAATGAATAGGTGGGAGGAAACGGTGCCTCAAGTCCATAGAGGTAATTGCTGATTGCCGCATCGTAGGCTGCGGTCCGGGCAAAGGCCTTCTTTGCCAAGGCCAGTCTCTGTTCCGCGGAGATTCCTGAACCCCTTATTGCCTGAATGAGGTTCGGGTAATCAGTTGGATCAACAACAACAGCAACATCCTTGTAATTCTTTGCTGCTGCCCGGATCATGGCCGGACCACCGACATCGATATACTCGATTAAGGAGTCGAGGCTCATCGATTTCGCGGACATTGCTTCGAACGGGTACAGGTTGACAACGAGCAGGTCGATACGGGTGATGCCGTGCTTTGCCATCACGTCATCATCGATCTGGCGGCGGCCCAGAAGGCCTCCGTGGACTTTCGGGTGCAGGGTCTTGACCCGGCCATCCATCATCTCCGGAAATCCGGTGTAGCTGGACACTTCCGTGAACTTGATCCCCGACTCTGCCAGTGCCTTACCGGTTCCTCCGGAACTCATGATGTTGAATTGATGCGCAGTAAGTTCCCTGGCAAGATCGATAACACCCGTCTTGTCCCAGACTGAAAGCAATGCCCACTTCATGCTCTTATGTATAAGAAACTGCAAAGAAAAATGTATGCCGGTATATCTTTTCGCGGCTACCATCGTCTTCATGAATGGACGCGAGGATATCTGCGTGAGAAAATGGGGGCTTCTGAAAATCCGGCGGGAAATTTTCGATGAAATCCGGTTTTTATCAATAATTGGAACCCAAACAGGAAATGGGGCAATCTCCAAGGATTCACGAATGACGGCAATGTGAATCTTTATATAGAACTACAATGCAATAGATAATAGAACATCGAATGAGATGGACTATGAACGCAGCAGATAACGGGTGTGAGCAACCCGCAGCAAAAATGTCAGACACACAGAATTCAATGGACGAAAAAACCTGCGATACAGTACAGGAAACGGAACTGGAAGAGCAGAAGAAAGCGTATGCAGATCTGAACGACCGGTTCCTTCGTATGGCAGCGGATTTCGAAAATTTCCGGAAACGCAGTGAACGCGAGCGGGAATCTTACATCTCCCTTGCCAATGAGCGGTTCGCTGTTGATCTTCTGGAAGTGGTTGACAATCTTGAACGGGCCCTCAAATCTGATGATGCACATCTCCGTGAAGGTATCACGAACATTCACCAGCTGCTCACCTCTCACATGCAGCGTCATGGCGTCCACCCCATCGATTCACGTAAAAAACCCTTCAATCCTGCAGAACATGAGGCGATTGCGCATGTTCCCTCAGATGAAGCCGCCGGTACGATCGTTGATGAAGTATCGTGCGGGTACAGAATGCATGACAAAGTAATCCGGTATGCTAAAGTAGCAGTATCCAAAGGAAACCAAAACAATCAGGAGGTATAAAAATGGCAAACGAGAAGGTTCTGGGAATCGATCTGGGAACAACATTCTCCTGCATGTCGATCATGGAAGCGGGCAAGCCCATTGTTATTCCCAACTCAGAAGGCGGAAGAACAACGGCATCCATTGTCGCATTCACCAAAGAAGGGGAGCGGCTTGTCGGCAGTCTTGCCAAGCGGCAGGCAGTAACCAACCCCCAGCGTACCATCCAGTCCATCAAGCGGAAGATGGGTACGAGCGAGAAAGTCACGATTGATGGCAAGGGTTACACGCCTCAGGAGATCTCTGCAATGATCCTGCAGAAACTCAAAGTGGATGCCGAGGCATTCCTTGGAGAGAAGATCACCAAAGCCGTCGTCACGGTTCCGGCCTATTTCAACGATGCACAGCGACAGGCAACCAAGGACGCAGGCAAGATAGCAGGTCTTGAAGTACTGCGGATCATCAATGAACCCACAGCAAGCGCCCTTGCCTATGGCATTGACAAGGAACAGGATGTCACCGTTCTCGTGTATGATCTCGGTGGCGGTACCTTTGATGTATCAATCCTGACGCTCGGAGACGGTGTCTTTGAAGTCAAGTCAACGGCCGGTAACAACCACCTTGGCGGCGACGATTTCGACAAACTGATCACCGATTATCTGGTGGAGGAATTTAAGAAGAAAGAGGGCGTCGACCTCAGGAACGATCCCTATGCCATGCAGCGCCTGCGGGATGCCTCAGAGAATGCGAAGATCGAGCTTTCGCAGCGGCAGAGCACCAACATCAATCTCCCGTATATCACTACGGATGCAAGCGGTCCGAAGTTCCTTAATATCGATCTCACAAAGTCCAAACTCGAGCAGCTGATTGGCGATCTCGTCGAGTCCACAACAGGACCGGTGAAACAGGCATTGAGCGATGCCAAGCTTGAGGCAAAGGATATCGATCATGTCCTTCTTGTCGGCGGTTCAACCCGTGTCCCGCTGGTTCAGGACACTGTCAGGAAACTCCTCGGCAAAGAGCCGGACAAGGGCCTCAATCCCGACGAGTGCGTGGCGCTTGGCGCCGCCATCCAGGGTGCGGTACTCACCGGTGAGACCAAGGATATCGTACTGCTCGATGTGACCCCGCTTACGCTGGGTATCGAAACCCTTGGTGGAATCGCCACCAAGCTCATTGAACGGAACACAACCATCCCGACACGGAAGAGCCAGATCTTCTCTACTGCTGCGGACGGGCAGACCAGTGTGGAGATCCATGTTGTGCAGGGAGAACGAGCCCTCGCCAAAGATAACTTCACGCTCGGAAAGTTCCAGTTGACCGGCATCCCCCCGGCACCCCGGGGTATCCCGCAGGTTGAAGTGACGTTCGACATCGATTCGAACGGCATCATCCATGTATCGGCAAAGGATCTTGGATCCGGAAACCAGCAGGCCATCTCCATCAAGGGTGACAAGAAACTCTCGGAAGATGATATCAAGAAGATGATGGATGCGGCCAAACAGTTCGAAGCGGATGACAAGAAGAAACGCGAAGAGATCGAGATCCACAACCAGGCCGACACCGCAGTCTTCACTGCGGAGAAGATGATCAAGGAGAGCGGCGACAAGCTGGACGCTGAAGACAAAACAAAGATCGAAGAAGGGATTACCGCCGTAAAGAACGTCCTCTCTTCCGACAACACCGATGAGATCAAGAAGGCGATGGAGTCCCTGACTGAAGCGGTGTATGCAGCCACGACTAAGCTCTACCAGAAGGCGCAGGCCGATCAGGCAGCGCAGCAACAGCAGGGGGCAGCCGGGCCGGCACCCGGTCAGGAAGAGGCCAACCAGGATGATAACGTCGTCAATGCAGATTATAAAGTAAAAGAAGAGTGAGCAGACGATGAGTGCGGGCGATTACTACGATACCTTAGGTGTTCCGCGGAGTGCCGACGAGAAGGAGATCAAGAAAGCCTATCGCAACCTCGCTCGCAAGTACCATCCCGATGTCTGCAAGGAGCCCGGGGCTGAGGAGAAGTTCAAGCAGATCAACGAGGCCTACAGCGTCCTTTCCGATGACCAGAAGAAGGCGCAGTACGACAACATGGGTCACGAGACCTTCACCAATGCTTCGAAAGGCTCCTACTCGGGAGGTGGGGGGTATAGCGGGGGCGGTTTCTCCGCAGACTTCTCCGGTTTCGGGGACATCTTCGATTTCTTCGGTGGCGGAGGGGGAAGGCGGTCGGGGCCTCAGCCCGGTGCCGATCTCCTGATGCGCATCCAGATCCGGCTGGAGGATGCCGTCTCCGGTACCGACCGTGAGATTGAAGTGATGCACTCAGAGCCCTGCACGGCCTGCAGCGGGTCCGGTAGCGAGACGAAGAAACTGAATGTCTGCCCGCGCTGTGGCGGCAGCGGCCAGATGCGGCAGGCAACGAATTCCCCTTTCGGGCAGTTTGTACGGATGATGACCTGTACCCAGTGCGGAGGAAAAGGCAAGATTCCCGAAAAAGTCTGCCGCGAATGTCACGGCACCGGCCACTCCCGGGTCAAGCGGAAGGTGGCTGTCCATATCCCCGCCGGTATTGACAACGGGATGCGGCTCCGCATGGAAGGATACGGGGAAGCAGGTGATTACGGAGCAGCAAACGGCGACCTCTTCCTTGAGGTGTACGTCCAGTCCCACGACCGGTTCGTCCGGACCGGGGACAATCTGGAGACCGCAATCGAGATCAGTCCTGCCCAGGCTGTGCTGGGAACCCAGGTGGATATCGAGACCATCGACAAACGACATATCGATCTCAAGGTTCCGGCCGGCATCCAGTACAACACCGCGCTCAAGATTGCCGGTGAAGGAGTCAAGCGGCGGGGTCGGCCGGGCGATCTTCTAGTCCGTGTGAAGATCATCACCCCCAGGAACATCTCCAGCGAGCAGAAGGATCTCTACCAGAAACTTATCGAGCTCGAAGGAAAAGGCAGCGGTGTTGGCAGTTTCTTCTCCGGCATCATGGGAAAGAAGAAGTCGAAGAAATGATCCGGGGATCACCCCCCCTTTTTTCTGGCACACCTATTTGTGGCCATGAGTGAAAACTGGTAAGAATGAAACTGCTCTTTGAGCTCTCCGGTGAAAATCCGACCCTTCCCTGTGCCGAGCTCGATTGTATCGGCACCGTTACGGACCGGCGGCTCCAGGTGGCAGTGGCAGAATGCCCGGATCCGAACGCGACACAGCGCCTTGCGATGACGCAAGCCGTGCTCGAATATTTTGGGGAATGCGACCCGGACCTCTCCGCATTCCGGGCACTGCTGGCAGATCTTGCCCTCGAAACAACCAAGACCTTTGCCGGCAGGGCAAAGAAAGTCCACGGGGGATGTCACGAGCGGAATCCCTGTTCGCAACGGGAGTTCGAGCACATGATCGGTACAATGATCAACGGGCCGGTCTCCCTGCATGCGCCAGAGGCAGAGTACCGGGCCATCCTTTCGGAAGACCGCTGCTATTTCGGGAAGGTGCTCTTTAATATCGACCGTGCAGGCTATGATACCCGCAATCCCGGGAAACGGGAATTCTTCCATCCCGGGGTCATGATGCCCCGCATGGCCCGGACCCTGGTAAATCTTGCCTGTGCACAAGGAGGCGACAGTGTGCTCGACCCGTTCTGCGGTACCGGCGGCATCCTGATCGAAGGGGAACTCCTCGGTATGCAGACGATCGGCAGCGATTTCGACCCGTTCATGATCAGGGGAAGTCGGCTGAATGCCCAAAAGACCGGGTTCTTTATCGGCGATGCCACCGGCCTCCCGTTCCGAGATCAGACCATCGATACGATCGTGACGGATTTCCCGTATGGGCAGTCGGTCTGCATCCGGAAAGCCGATACCATGGACCGGCTCTATGATGATGCCCTTGCCGAGATCCGCCGGGTAGTCCGTCCCGGCCGCCGTGTCGTGGTCGTCACCCACCGCGACATCTCTGCCATTGCAAGAGGACATATGACCGTCCTCCAGCAGCACAGCCAGCGCGTGCACAAGAGCCTCACCCGCAGGGTGCTGGTCCTGACCCGGTAAATCCCCCTTGAATCCGAGATCCCTCGAAAAGAATTCTTTATTCTTCGCGGAACAGATATGGTACGGTTGATATGACCCTACGTTCATCTCTTGGCCTGTCGGCCCTCGCTCTCCTTATCCTTTGTACGTTCTGTATTCCTGTTCTTGCCTATTCTCCCGGTGCCACCCAATGGTACGAACAGGGAAATACTGCGATCGCAGCGGGAAATAATACCGCTGCAATAGGGGCATTTGATCAGGCCATTGCCCTTGAGCCCACGTATTTTGAGGCATGGGATGGCAAGGCGGATGCACTCAACCGTGACGGTCAGTTCTCTGATGCACTTCAAGCCTCGGACCGGGCGCTCGGGATCAACCCGGATTATGTACAGGGGTGGATCAACCGGGGTCAGATCCTCTACAACATCGGTTATTACTATGAGGACCAGAAAACGGATCTGACGAAGGCGAACGAGTATTACAACCAGCAGCTGCTCGCGTTCGAGAAGGCGATCTCGCTCGATCCCGCCAGTGCCGATGCCTGGTTCAACAAGGGATATGCCCTTGCCGGCATGAAGCGGTACGATGAGGCCATTACCGCATTCGATAAGGTCAAAGAGATCAACCCGGAGTACCCGAAGATCGACCAGAACAAAAAGATCGCCCAGCAACTCCGGGATCAGGCAACACCGGACTCCATGAAGTTTTTACCGGTGATTGCATTGATTGCCGTGGTCATTATCGGCATTGCCATCTGGTTTGTATTCCTCAGAGAAAAGAAGGAAGAATAATTTTTTTAATAGACACTCTGAAAAAAAGGGACAGTTTCTTACCGTGCCTTGTCGTAACAGATCTTTGCTTCATCGGGTTTTCCGATCTTGTCCAGGATGTCCCCGATATCGTTCCAGATCTCTTTTCGGCCCGGCTCGATCTCAAGGCCCTGTTTCAGGGTAGCAAGGGCATCCTGGTACATACCCATCTCCAGGAGCGCCCGACCCTTGTGGATATAGGCATCGACAAACTCCGGTTGGATCCTGAGCATGGCATTGAATGCTTCTACCGCCTCTTCAAACCGTTTCAGGGCAATCAGCGCACTTCCCCGGGTAAAATATGCAATGGAGAAGGTCGGGTCGATTAAGAGTGCACGATCATAGGATTCAATAGCCTCATCATATTTCTGCCGGGATGAGAGTACCATTCCCTGCCGGGTCCATGCCACGGCATTCTCGGGGTCAAGGGAGAGCCCGCGATTATAGGCATCCTCCGCATCGGCGTATTTCCCTAAGTCGTACAGGGCATTGCCCTTCCCCATCCATGCTTCGGCAATTTCTGCATCCAGTTCAAGCGCCTTATCGAAGGCCTCGATGGCGTCGCGGTACATCCCGAGTTCTGTTAAGGAGACACCCTTGTGGGAGAAGACCACCGGAAGATGATCGAGTTCGAGAGCGTGATCGTACGACTGGATCGCTTCGCGGAACTGCTCAAGGGACGCATAGGCAAGCCCCCGGTGATCATACAACAGGGCCAGTTTGGGCATGATCTCCAGCGCATGGTCGAACGCCGTGATCGCACCATCGAAGTTCCCCTGCTCAAAGAGAGCCCGGCCCTTCCAGAAGAGGGCCTGCCAGCACGAGGGGTTGATATCAATGGCACGGTCAAATGCGGTGATTGCCAACGACAGGGTTCCCAAGGATAACTGAGCCCGGCCCTTCTCATACAGGGCACTGGCATTGCCGGGATTCAACAGGAGCGCCTGATCGAAGGCAGCGATTGCCTCCTTGAAGTTACCGGTATGGATACAGGCCCGGCCGCGTTCGTACACAGCATCGGGATAATCCGGCTGGATGGCAAGCACGGCATTGAATGCGGCAATCGCCTCATCAAACCGTTCGAGCCGGGACAGGGTCACACCCTTGTGATAGTAGGCATCCGCATACCGGTTGTTGCTGGCAAGAGCAAGATCGAATGCCGGCAATGCCTCCCCGTATCGCTTCTGCTCAAAGAGAGCCAGCCCCTTGTAATAATACGCCTCGGGATAATCAGGATGGCTTGCAAGGGCCTGATCGAAGGCATCGACCGCATCTTCGTGACGGTGTACCCTGATGAGGGCAATACCCCGGAAGAGGTGGGCCGCAGCATATGAGGGGTTCAGTGATATGGCATGCTCGTAATCCTCGATTGCCCGGTCGTACTGTTTGAGACTGGCCCGGGAGATCCCCCGGTACAGCCAGGCATCCGTGAACGCGTCATTGAGGGCAAGTGCCCGGTCGTAGGTACTGACTGCTTCATTGTCCATGGAGAGCATGGCAAATGCCCGACCTTTCTGGTAGAACGCCTCAGCACAGTCCGGGTGCTGCACTAGGACAGATTCAAAATTCCGGATGGCATCCTGGAATCTCCCGAGCCTGATGAGGGATACCCCCTGTGCATAACTGGCACGGGAGTCCTTTGCATCGATGCTCAGCGCTTTTGCAAAGAACCGCGTGGCTTCATCATCACGGCCCAACGCCGCAACCGCAATCCCCTTGCCGGTCCAGATATAGGCAAAGTTGGGACGGATCTTCAGGGCCAGGTCAAAAGCCCGTATGGCATCATCATACTGCGAGAGTCTGGTGAGCGCTGTTCCCTTGTGGTACAATGCCTCGGCATATTTCGGCTGGAGGGCAAGTGCATTATCAAAGGCAAGCACCGCTTCTCTGAACATCCCCATGTGGACGAGGCAGCGGCCCTTGTCGTAATACGCGGTCACATAATCCGGGCGGATCTCCAGCGCCTTATTGAATGCCTCGATGGCCTCTTCGAACCCGTTGGATGCCAGAATCGCACTTCCCTTCAGATACCATGCATCCGCATTGGCGGGATCGATCGCAAGCGTACGGACATAGGATTCGACTGCATCACTATACCGTTCCAGCCGGGCAAGGGTCATACCCCTGTGCAGCCACCCTTCCACCGATTCGGGGGATACCTGTATCACCCGGTCGAACGCATCGATCGCATCGGAATACCTCCCGGTCTCATAGAGTGAAAGTCCCTTGTGGAACGCAGCCTGCAGGTTATCGGAATCGAGATCAAGATCTTTGTTGAATGAGGCGATGGCCTCATCGTGACGACCGAGGTTTGCGAGTGCCAGACCCTTGTCATAATAGACACTTGCATAATTCTTGTTGAGGCCCAGCACCTTGTCGTAGGTCTTGACGGCTTCGCGGTACATGCGGAGCGAGGCGAGTGCCCTTCCCTTATCGTACAGGGCCTCTTCATAGCCGGGATCAATCTCAAGAGCGCGATCAAATGCCTTGATCGCCTCCTCCTGTTTTCCCAGTTTCATCAGGGCAGCACCCTTTCCGTGCAGGGAGGGGACGTGAAGGGGCTGGATCGCGAGCGCTTCGTTGTAGGTGGCAACGGCATCTTTGGGGCTGTCGATGCTGTCATACGATCGTGCCCGCATGAAGAGGGCATCGAAATAATCCGGCCTGATCCGGACTGCCTGATCGAATGCATGGATCGCTTCGGAATGCCGCGTTAACCGGGTGAGTGCCACGCCGAGTTCGTTCCAGACTTTTGCATCCTCGGGTGTCAGGTTCAGCAGGCGGCGGAGTGCATCCACCGCTTCAGAGAACCGTGCCAAGGCATTGTAGGAGACTGCCTGGTAATACAGGGCTTCGTGATGGGCCGGATCAATTGCAAGAACGGTCTCAAAGGCCGTGATCGCATCCTCATGTCTGCCCAGGTCCTGAAGGGCCCGGCCCTTCTCATACCATGCAGCCACGTGCCGGGGTTCCCGTTCAATGACCCGGTCAAAGGAGTCAATGGCGGACTCATATGACTCAAGGACATAGTATGCACGACCCCGTTCAAGATACGCCGGGATATCATCAGGACGCAGTTGCAGTACCTTGTCAAAGGCCGGGACTGCCTGATCTGCTTTCTTCTGTCGGGCAAGCGATAGTCCCTGATGGTACCAGATATCCGGATCCGTCTGGTTTAACGCGAGTGCGACATCGAATGAGGTGACTGCCTCATCATAGCGTTCGAGCATCATGAGGGAGAGTCCGCGCAGGAACGAGGGTTCGAACTGGTCGGGAAGGTTGCGGGAGGACTCGGCAAATACCTTCTCCGCATCATCATGCTGATTGAGATGGGCGAGAGCAATTCCCTTTTCCAGCAACAGGTTTCCATCAGAGGGTCGGATCTTCAGGGCAATATCGAATATCCGGATAGCCTTATCAAACTGCCCAATCCGGGAGAGTGCTTTACCCTCGGATAACAAGAGGGAGAGATTGTCCGGATCGATCCGGCGGGCCTTCTCAAAGGCAGCAACGGCATCTTCATCGTTGGCAAGGTGTTCTGAGGATAATCCCCGGTGATACCATGCTTCCGCACGGTCGGGATCATACGAAAGAAGGTGATCATATGCTTGGATAGCCTCATCAAACCGCCCCAGCTGTTCTAGTGCAAGTGCCTGATGATACACGCCGTCATACAGTGCCGGGTCAATCCGAATGGCCCGGTTGAACGACTCCAGCGCTTCTTCCGGCTGTCCGAGTGCCTCCAGTGCAAGACCCCGGGCAAGATGCGGCTCCTTGTTCGTATCATTGATGCCCAGAGCAAGGTCGAATTCGGAGACTGCAGCGGCATAATCCTCCAGGTCTGCAAGATTATACCCGCGCTCGCAATGCGCCTCATAAAAACCGGGGTTGATCCGGATTGCCTGATCAAGCGCACCTACAGCTTCACGGAAATTCTTCTGGTGACGGTGTGCCAGTCCCATGTGGTACCAGGCATCAATGAGCGAGGGATCCAGATCCAGCGCCGATTCGAGGGCGGTCACGGCATCTTCATAGTTCCCGAGATGATAGTGGGCAAGCCCTTTGTGGTACAGAGCTGGTACCGAGGATGCGGTAATTGCAAGCGCGGCATCGAATGCCACCAGTGCATCCTTTGTCATTGAAAGCCGCTCAAGGGCCAGCCCCTTATCGTAAAAAGCCCCGAAGAAGTGCGGATCGATGGCAGAGGTGTTCTCAAAGGCCTGGATTGCATCGCGATCGCGGCCGAGATGGACGAGAGCAAGCCCCTTGTCATACCAGGCATTTGTATATTTACGGTTGATCGTTATGGCGTGATCGCAGGATACGACCGCTTCTTCATACCGTCCCAGCTCGGCGAATGCAATTGCCTGATCATACCAGCCGTTTGCATTCTTTGGATCGAGTTCGAGGGCACGGGCAAGTGTGGTGACCGCAGGCTCAAACTGCCCCAGGGAGAGCTGGGCACTGCCTTTCCTCAGCCATGCCCCTGCACACGTCTCATCGGCTTTTAGCACGGTGTCAAAGCATGGAAGAGCTTCCTGGTATCGGGACAATTCCGCCAGTGACCGGCCTTTCAGGTACCACGGTGCAGCCGCATCAGGTGTCAGGGCAATGGCCCGGTCAAAGGATTCAAGAGACTCTTCGAGTCTTCCGAGATCATAGTGAACGCTGCCTTTGAGCACCCAGATCTCTGCATCGTTGTTCTCCAGGTTCAATGCCCGATCGATAGCAGTAAGCGCTTCATCGTTCCGCGACAACTTCGCGAGTGCACGACTCTTCTGGAAGAGCACCGCAAAATTATCCGGTGTCAGGTCCAGCATACGGTCAAAGGCCTTGAGGGCATTCTCGGTCTTTCCCAGACCTGCGTAGCAGAGCCCGGTCTGGAAGACCGCATCGATGATGGAGGTATCCTGCGTGAGTGCCTGTTTGTAGGAACGGATGGCCTTCTCGTATTTCCCCTGTGCCTGAAGTGCCAGACCCTTATGGTAGTGTGCCTGTGCAAAATCCGGGGAATGCTCAAGGGAATAGTCAAATGATCGGATGGCCTCGTCGAAATTGTTGGTCGCGAGGAGGATGCAACCCTTCTGGTATGCGGCATCATACCAAGTGGAGTCGAGTTCGAGAGTCCGGCCAAATGCAGCGAGCGCCTCAGCGACCTTCCCCAGTTCCACCAGTGCCATGCCCCGGCTGTAGATCGCCTGGACGGATTTGGGATCATACTGAATAGTCTTGTCAAATGCCTCGACCGCTAATTCGAACTCCCCCAGTTTCGAATGGGCAAATCCCTTGTCAAGCCAGGCATTCGCATCCTCCGGGGCACGAGTAAGGGACGCTGAAAATGCAGTCACCGCCTCCTGCCACCGGCCGAGCTGCATGAGTGAGTTCCCTCGATAGTAATGCAGCCCGGCGCTGTCCAGACCTGCCGCAGCAGCCCGATCGAACGCAGTTACGGCCTCTTCGTGGCGGCCAAGGATCGCGAGCACCAGTCCCTTCTGGTATGCGGCATCCAACATGTCGGGTTGCAATTCAAGCGCCCGATCGAACGCGGGCAGCGATTCTTCGTATTTCCCCAGCGACCCCAGTTCCCGGGCCCGGTTATACCAGGCGGGGGCACAGGTTTCATCGAAGGTGACCGTGTCCTCAAAGGCGGCAAGCGCCTCTTCGTGGAGGTTCATCACCGAGAGTGCCACCCCTTTGTAGTACCAGGCCTTCACATGTTTCGCATCAAGCGCGATCAGCTTCTCGAACATGGACCGGGCATCGGCACCTTGGCCCAGACGGAGGTAGGCTTTTCCCCGGAAGAGCAGGGCGGTCGGGTTCTGGTGCTTGCGCTTTAACGACCTGCCCAGGGACTCCACCGCTTCCTTGAACCGGGAGAGCCGGTAGAGGGAGTATCCTTTGCAGGAAAGCAACTCGGAGTTGGTGGTATCATTTTCAAGGGCCCGGTCCAGCTCGATGATCGCATCCTCGTACCGGGCGAGCCGGACGAGCGCCACGCCCCGGCCCCGGTGAGCCCGTTCATTCTCCGGGTCCCGGGAGAGCACGCTGTCAAACGATGCAATGGATTCTTCGTATCGTTTGAGATTCGCAAGGGAATCGCCTTTTGCGAGCAGGGCACGGGACTCCTGCGGATCAAGGGCAAGCGCCCGATCTGCCGAAGGAATTACTTCCTCGTATCGTTCGAGCCGGAAGAGCGAGAGTGCCTGCTCGGTGTGGACTTCAGCGGTATTCAGACCAAGTTCGATACACCGGCTGAATACCCCATATGCCTCCTCGCTGCGATCCTGCCGGGTCAGCGCAAGTCCCTTCTCGTACAGGATCTCCGCTGCATCAGGATTTATTGCAAGGAAGCCATCGAATGCTTCGACAGCTTTATTGTATTTCTCAAGAATGACCAGCGCCCGGCCCTTCTCCTGCCATGCCTCGGCATTGGCCGGGTTGATCTCAAGCACCCGGGAGAACGAAGCCACCGCATCGTCATATGCGTGGCTGAGCATCTGGGCAAACCCTTTGTACAGGTATGCCCGCTCGCAGTCGGGAGAGATCCGGTTCACTTTCGTGTACGCGGCAATGGCCTCCTTATACGTACCGAGATGATCCAGTGCCCGGGCCAGCCCATAGGCCGCGGACAGATCCTTTGGATGTGCAGCAAGAACCTGTTCGAAGGCCGGCACGGCTTCGCGGAACCGCCCGAGAAGGGAGAGTGTCCGGCCATTCTCCAGGAACGCCTCGGTGAAGTCCGGCATGATCCGGTTCGCCTCGGTAAAGGCCGCCGCCGCTTCAGGGAGTCGCTTGAGCCGGAACAGGGCAATGCCCTTGTAATGGAAGGCCTCGCCGAACTCCGGAACCAGCGCCAGTGCACGGTCGAAGGCTGCTACCGCCTCATCATCATTGCCGAGGCTGAGATGGGACCGCCCTTTGTAGAACCAGGTATGGGGATTGTTCGGCTCAAGTTCGAGAGCATTGGCATACGAAAGTACCGCTTCAGAGAACCGCTCGACTGCAAAGAGGCAGAATCCTCGTATCAGCCAAGCATTCGCAATCTTCGGGTTGGCATCAAGCGTCTTTGTCAAAAACTCGATGGCCTCTTCAAACCGCCCCAGTTCGGCATAGGCCAGACCCTTGTGGTAGAGTGCGTCCCGGTTCCCTGGATCAACCTCCAGCGCCAGAGAGAATGCGGATGCTGCCTCTTCCTGGTTTCCGATCACGGCAAGGGCGAGCCCTTTCTGGTACAGGGGATCGGCCCTGCGAGTATCAAGGGCATACGCGGCATCGAACGCCTCGATCGCGTCCTCGTGCTTGTCGAGCCGGGTGAGGGCAAGCCCTTTCTGGTAGAGAATATCTGCATCGTCCGGGCTGATGTCCAGGGCGATGTTAAAGGCCATCACCGCTTCATCGAACATCCCGACTTCGAACAGGGCGATCCCCTTGCGATAGAATGCCGGGACATAGCCCGGGATGAGGGTGAGCACCCGGTCGAACGACTCCACTGCGTCAAGGTATTTTCCGAGACGGTGCAGGGCAAGACCGCGATCGAAATGCGTCTTTGCCTCGGCAGGGTTAAGTTCGATCGAACGGTCAAAGGCTGCCACGGCCTCGGAGATCCGGTCGAGATCTGCAAGGGCGATTCCCTTGCTGTGCCAGGCCTCGGCAAAGTCCGGCCGGATGGCGAGTGCAGCCTCAGCCGCTGCCAGTGCATCGTCATTACCGCCAAGATTCCTGAGAGCATCCGCCTTCCAGAGGGCTGCATCCGCACAGGATACATCGACATCCAGGGCATGGTCGAACGATTCCACCGCTTCCCGGTACCGCCCGAGTGAGACGAGTGCACGACCGCGGTAATAATGAGCCGGGGCATACCGGGGATTCAAGGAGATACTGGTATCGAATACATGGATGGCATCGTTCTGCCGGTCAACTTTCAGACAGGCACGCCCGTGGTAATAGAAGGCCAGGGCATTGTTGGGATCAAGGGACTCGGCACGATCGAATTCATGGATCGCGTCATCGAACCGCACGAGTCCCGCAAGGGCCCGGGCCGCATGGTAATGGGCATCGGCAAAGTTCGGGTCGAGCCGGATCGTCAGGGTATACTCTTCCATTGCCTCGCTGTACTGGGAGAGATCGAAGAACGCCCGCCCCTTGTAATAATGGGCCTGGACATTGCCCTTGTTCTCTAAGAGGGTCTTGTCGAAATCATGGATCGCATCCCGGTATCTCTTCAGGTTGTAGAGTGCGATCCCCTTCCTCAGGCGTGCATCAGTGTACTTGGGCTTGAGGTTGAGGGTTGTGTCAAAAGCAAAGACCGCGTCATTGTACCGGCCCAGGTCCGCATAGGCCTTCCCTTTGTGGTAGAACGCAAGGGCATTCTCGGGATCATAGATCAGGGCCTTGTCAAACGCATCCAGCGCCTCTTCGAACCGCCCGAGTTTCTCGAGTGCAATGCCCCGGTTGAAATGGCCGGGCGCATTGCTCGTATCCTTCGCAAGGTTCCGGTCGAACGCAACGAGTGCCTCGGCAGGCTGGCCGGACTTCAGGAGCGCCAGACCGAGGAAGTAGAAGGCTTCGGTGTAGGAGGCTTCGATCCCGATTGCGTGGTTCAGGGACGTGATGGCATCTGGATACCGGCCAATCTCGATGAGCGATCGGCCCTTGTAGTACCAGGCCGGCGCAAACTCCGGAAGGAGTGCCAGCGTCTTCTCGAAACTGCCGATGGCATCCCGGTGATCACCCAGTTTTGAGAGTGCAAGGCCCTTGTGGTACTGGGCATCGCCGTTCTTCGGATCGATCTCCAGCAGGATCTCAAACACATGGATGGCACCTTCGTACCGGTTCACCTTTTCGAGGGCCATACCCTTGTAATAGAACGCCTCGATGCTCCGCTGGTTTAACGATATGGCACTGTCAAACGCGTCAATGGCATCCTGGTACCGGCCCATGTCATAGAGCGCACGACCGTACTGGATCCATCCGGACTCGTTCTCGGGCTCGATCTTTAAGGACTTTGCATAGGAGAGGATCGCCTCATCGGTCTTGCCGATCTGGTTGAGCGCATCGCCCTTCTTCATCCAGATATCATAGAGCGCCGGGTTGATCTCAAGCGCCCGGGTATAGGCCGTGATCGCATCCGGGATCTTCCCGAGATCCAGGAGGGCACTGCCTTTCTTGACCCAGCCTTCCGCAAGACCAGCATCGATCTCCAGTGCCCGGGTATAAGCGCTGACGGCCTCCGTCTTCAGGGACTGGCTCGTCAGGGCATCGCCTTTCTGCATCCAGATGGCGACCAGCGTGGGGTTGAGGGATAGGATCCGATCATCCGTCTCAATGACCTCGGGGTACCGGCCGAGCTTCGCAAGCGATTGTGCCTTGCAGATCATGGCATCGATCAGCGAGGGGTTGACGGTAAGGCTCTGGTCAAGGAGCGGAATTGCTTCCTCGTACCGGGCAAGGGCGGCGAGAGCCAGCCCCTGGTACATGTACCCTTCCGTCAGCGACGAATCGAGTTCGGTTGCGAGCGAGAATGCAGAGATCGCGTTCTCGTACTGCCTGGACTGGAGGAAGGCAAGCCCCAGGTAATACTGGGACGAGGCATTGTCCGGATCAAGCGAGATAGCACTGGAAAAAGCCTTGATCGCCTCATCAAACTTCTCGCGGTGGATCAGGGCAATGCCTTTGTAATGGTAGGCCTGGGCGTTAGCCGGATCGAGCAGGAGGGCGTTGTCGAAGGCCCTGATGGCATCCTCGAACCGTTCCCGCCCGGCATAGGAGATACCGAGATAATAAAACCCGGATGCATTCTCCGGTTCCAGTGCCAGCGCTGCCTCAAAGGCCTTGATCGCATCATCGTAGCGCTCGCGCTGGGCAAGGGCCACACCTTTCTGGTACAGGATCCGGGGATCATCCGGAGAAAGTTCCAGCGCCTGGTCGAAGGAGACTACCGCTTCAAGGGGCTTGCCCAGCCTCAGGAGCGCATTGCCTTTCTCAAAGTAGGCCCGGGGACAGCGGCGGCTGATCTCAAGCGTCCGGTCGAATGCCCGGATCGCCTCATCAAACCGTTCCAGTGCCAGGAGGGCGAGACCCTTGTAACACCAGCCATAGACATCCCGTGCATTGTCGTCCAGGGCCCGGTTGAGGACGGTCACAGCCTCTTCATACCGGTCCAGCGAGTAGAGGGCGATTCCCTTGCGCATGGATGCCTCGCTCAGTTTCGGGTTGAGGCCAAGTGCCTTGTCAAACGCGGCGATCGCGTCTTCAGGCCGGCCGATATGGGCGAGTGAAATTCCCAGGTGCAGCCAGCTGTTCGTGAGGGCCGGGTTCTGTTCCAGCGCTTCCTCAAAGGAGGTTGCAGCGTCCTGGTACCGCAGCAGGTGGAAGAGGGCCAGCGCTTTCTCGTTTAAGGCATTGGTATTCTGCGGGGAGATGGCAAGAACGGCATCGAATGCGACCACCGCTTCCGGGAGCCGGTTGAGGCGGACGAGGGTCAGGCCCCGCTGGTAGAGTGCGAGCGTGTGGGTGGGATCGATCTCCGCGGCCCGCTCGAATGCGGTGATTGCCTCAAGGTGCCGCTGGAGCTGGACAAGGGACAGTCCCTTCTGGTAAAAGGCATTGACATAGTTCGAGTTTGTTTTGACTGCCAGGTCAAAGGCGTCCAGCGCCTGCTCGTACTGCCCGAGCTTGACGAGCGCCGAACCCTTGTCATACTGGGTCTGGGCATTTCCGGGCCGGATCTCCAGGCTCTTATCGAATGCTTCAACGGCTTCTTTGAACTTTCCAATCTTTGAGAGCTGGAGCCCTTTCTGGTGGAAGGCCTGCGCATTGTTCGGATCGAATGCCACCGTACGGTCGTATTCCTGCACCGCGTCCTCGTTTCTCCCAAGGCGGGAGAGCGCGAATCCCTTGTGGTACAGGGCATCGGAGAGTCCCGGGTTGATCCGGAGCGCCCGGTCATAGGCCTCGACCGCTTCTGCAAACCTCCCGAGACCTGCATACGTGATCCCTTCCTGGAAGGCCGCTGACGAGCACATGGGATCCAACCGGAGGGCGGCCTCGAACGAGTCGATCGCATCCTTGTGCCGGCCGAGTCGCGTGAGGGCAATTCCCTTAAAATATTCCGAACCGGCATGGCCGGGTTCGAGCGCCAGCCTTCGCGTAAACGATTCGAGTGCCTCCTCGTACCGGCTTGTGTTGATGCAGGCCACCCCGCGCCGGTACCAGGCCTCCAGGTTGCCCGGCTCGATGGTGAGTGTTGCCTCGAAATCGGTGATGGCTTCCTTGTACTCTTTCTGCCGGAAATGGGCAAGGCCTCGCTGGATGAGTGCGCCGGGATTCTCCGGCTGGAGTTCTATGACCTTCGAGAACGCGGTCACCGCATCACCGTACTGTTCGATCTCGGCATCGGCAAGGCCGAGGTAATACCAGGCATCGGACAGTTCGCTGTTCAGTTCGGCCGCTTTCCGGAGAGCAGTTGCCGCATCCTCATACATGCCGAGCTTGTATAAGGAGATCCCCTTGATTGCCCAGATATCCGCATGGCCGGGCTCGACTTTGAGGAATGCCTCCGCTGACTGGACGGCATCTTCATTCAGGTCCTCTTTTGCGAGAATGAAGGCGCGGTAATACCAGACCCAGACATCTTCCGGATCGAGTTCGAGCGCCCGGTCAAACGCCGCAAGCGCCTCGTCGTACTTCCCGAGATCGTAGAGCGAGATCCCTTTATTGTAATAGGCTCTGGCATAATCGGGCACAATCTCAATCGCTTTGGAATAGGCGAAGATCGCTTCCTGGTGGCGCCCGAGATCCGCAAGCGCAATCCCCTTGTTGTAGTAGACCTTCGCGTGCCGCGGGTCCACCATCAGCGCATGATCGTAGGCATTGATCGCTTCCGCAAACTTGCCCAGTTCATAGAGCGCAATTCCCTTGAGGATCCAGGCCTCGGCATTGTCATACTGGAGGGAGAGGAGGCGGTCGCAGGCAATGAGGGCATCTTCGTTCCGGCCAATCTGCGCCAGCGTTGCCGCCTTATTGTACCAGGCATTGGGATCGGAAGGTTCGATGGCAACTGCTTTGTCATAGGCTGCGATCGCTTCCTCGAATTTCCCGAGATCGTAGAGCGCAATCCCCTTGAAGTAGTAGGCCTTGGCAAGATGGGGGTAGAGCGCGAGACCCCGGTCGAACATGACGATGGCCTCCTGGAACCGGCCAAGATCATAGAGCTCAATCCCCTGTCTCAACAATGCTTCTGCATCATTCTTGTTCATGAATCCTGTGACCTCGTGGTATCATGCCGGGTATCGTTGTGCCGGGATCTCTCGTATTGGACCTGGTTGTTCCGGATATTCGCGCGTGCATAGAGGTTTTATAAAGGACCCTTATACTCTTTCCGGTACGTGTACTATACTCCTGCCTTATGAATAGTCTTTTTATACTTAATCCCTATTAAGTCCGTTCGGTTACAAACGCCAGCCTGCCGTGAAAAAAATACAAAAAGGTTACAAAAAGTTTTGATAAATAAAAAAAATGTCGGGAGAACCGGAAAGGCCCGGATTCAGTGCTGCTCAAGGTTCCGGATCACTTTAGCGAGCCGCTCCATGCCGGTCCGGATCTTTTCCGGTGTTGAGTTGGAGAAGTTGAGTCGCAGGGTGTTGGTGCCGCCCCCGTCCGTGTAGAACGGGCTGCCGGGCAGAACAGCCACCTGCTCTTTGAGGGCATGTTCAAAGACTTCCATTGAAGAGATCCCGTCAGGCAGTGTGACCCAGACGAACATCCCGCCCCGGGGGATGGTACAGGTGACCGAGGCCGGCATCAGTTCCTTCACGAGACCCGCCATGAGATTCCCGTGTGCCCGGTACTTTGCCCGGATGACCGCGATCTTCGCATCGATGTCCTCATGGATGAGATACTCGTACGCGATCCGCTGGGAGAGATAATTGGAGTGGAGGTCGGATGCCTGCTTGGCGACGACAAGCTGCTCCATGATCGCGGGCGGCGCAACAACCCAGCCCATCCGCATGCCGGGCGCGAGAATCTTGGAGAACGAGCCGGTGATGATCGTCCGGTCCGGCAGGAACCTGCGCATGGATGATGATGAGCTCCCGTCAAAGTTCAGTTCGCCATAGGCATCGTCTTCGACAAAGAGCGTGTCATACGGGGCGAGCACATGGGCAATCTCTTTGCGCCGCTCTTCCGAGTACGTGACGCCCGACGGGTTCTGGGAGTTCGGGACACCGTAGAACAACCGGATGGTATTGGTCTTCAGTTCGTGAGCGAGCTGGACCGGGTCCGGGCCATCTTCGTGGAGCAGGACCGCGTGGAACTGCGGCTCGTAGAGCGAGAATGCCTGGATGGCGCCCAGGTATCCCGGACGTTCGATCGCAACATGGTCGCCTTTATCGATCAGGACCTTGCCGATCAGATCAAGGCACTGCTGCGAGCCGTTCGTGATCAGGATCTCATCGGGTGAAATGTTGAGGCCGAGCCGTTTTTTGTACCGTGCGGCAATGTACTCGCGGAGCGGGCGGTAGCCCTCGGTGGTTGAGTACTGCAGCGCAACCCGGCCGTCCTCTGCCAGTACGGCTCTTGTGGCACGGGCGATTCCTTCAACATCGATCAGCTCCAGGTTCGGGAGACCGCCGGCAAAGGAGATGATCCGGGGATCTTCGGTCACCTTGAGGATCTCGCGGATGAAGGATTTGGGCGTCTTTGCCATCCGTGCTGCAAACCGGTACCTGCGGCCGGTGGACGATCCGGTCCCGGCCGGTGACTCTGCCTGCTGACTCATGGTTCACCAGATATGTGTCAATAGAATTGGAGAAGAATCTCCTTAAACTGATCCCCAATCCTCACTTTCGCTCCGCCCGCGCCATGCCCACTTATGATGTACCGGAAAACTGAAATGTGTATGATAGCGAGTCATGAGCCGGCGCGTCAGGGAACGGCCAGAAGCGGATACTGCGATCGTGTGCGGGAAAAAATTCGGGAGGTATTCGGGAGCGAATGTACGCTGCCAAACGATCTCCTGGTGAAGCGGTATGCGGTCACATCCACCGGCGATTTAATAGTGATCCTCCGTTAAAACGGGCAATTTATTTTTCCTCCGGATTAAAATGGGAATTCACCGCATTTCTCCAGCCATTGGCGCTCGTACTGCCCGAAATGCACCCCATGGTCAAAAAATAATATATATGAATTAACGCCCATTTTTTCCTATGCCTCGCGGAAGACCGAAACTGTTGTCAGGATATGAGAAGACCAAGTCAAAGAAGATCCGCGATTTTCTTTCGGAGCAGAATATCACCCGGTTCGATTCGCTGCACGATGCAGCCCTTTTGAATACGATCCGTATCTCCGATGACCGCGTCTTTGTCAGTCTCGATCACCACGATGCGGTGATCGCAAAGATTGCCCGGTTTGTTGATGACGTGAAGAGCGAATAATTTTTTTCTACGATTTTCCGGATTATTTTTGTGCGAGCGGGAGCAGTGCCGGGCTGGCGCAGATGAATGGTCGGGGAATTTTTACCACCAGTTGACCATGAAAAGTAACATTGTAGTTCGCAACAGAATTACCGCTGCTATTTTTTTTAATTTCCTTTATTATCTTCAATAGCCTGAGAAAAAAATAAACAACTCACGCAGGTTTCTTACCGGGGCCGGCAATCCCGAACAGCACCCGTACGCCGGAGATTCTCCGGAGGATCTCGTAGCAGGTAAATGTCAAAAGGAGACTCGCGATCACAATGGCCAGAAACTGGAGTGCCGGGGGGATTGCGAGCACCACCACGTAATAGGCAATTGCCACCAGTACTGCCTGGTGGAGAATATACACCGGATACGATGCCGCACCCATGTAGGTTGCAAAGTGGTTCCTGAGGTCAAACAGGTGCCTGCCCGCTCCCATGAGGGCAAGGACACCGGTCCATCCGGTCAGGACGTAGAGTGCAGAATACCCGGAGAATACTTCTTCATGTGCAAGGAGTATTCCGTACGTCCACATCACACCGATTGACATGATGATCCATGCGACCAGGAGAACTGCCCAGTGCTTTTCCAGCCGGGCCTGAGCGGAATCCATCGCGAGCAGGAAGTACCCGATGAGGAACATGGCGAAATACGATACAAGAGAGTATCCGGTCATCGTGAAGCCGGCAAAGTTCAGGAGCCAGACCGGAATAAACAGAAGAACCAGGACCGGAAGGCTTACGTTGTTGAAATTGATGTGAAGTCCTGCATGGCGCCGTCCGAGAAGGATCAGACCGAGTGCTACGATGGAGATGATAAACAGGAAGATGATAAACCAGAGATGGTCAACGCTGAAATCTCCCAAAATCCCGTTCCTGGCCTGCATGGTTTCAATCGTGCCAAAGAAATGTACAAACGCACCTGCAAAGCTCCCGGTGTAGCCCGTGTGGAATTTCAGGGCATAGTATGCGATAACGGGGCAGATGAGGACCAGCCCTGCAAGGAACGGGATAAGGAGTTTTCTGACACGCTCGTTCAGGTACACAAGAGGCGTACGCTCAGATAACGCAAATTTCATACTCAGTCCTGCAATGCAGAAGAGCAGCGGCATGAGCCATGGCTCCACCGCAATAACGAGACCCCGTGCAGCGGTGGACGAGTAATCGGAAGAGACATAAAAGCCGTACCATTGCGGGCAAAATACGAGTGCGGCGTGGAAGGGGAAGAGCATCAGGATGCAGATCCACCGCAGATTGTCAATATAATGCAACCGGGCCATGAATTATTCTGGTATGGAATCCCTGGAAAGAATAGTATTGCGGTTTTTTAAAAAACCTGACAAAGAAATTTCTCTAACAAGAAAAATCACAGGAAAAGAGCCTATGGCGAGATTTGAACTCGCGACTTCCTCCTTACCAAGGAGGCACACTGCCGGGCTGTGTCACATAGGCACGCGATCACCCGACGGAATTATTCCATTGCGGGTTGCCTAACTACGTTGTGAGTAATCCCTATAAAACATTGCGGAGACGCGTGCCGGGTTTTCTGCCTGCACTCCCCCGGTCGGCCATTTCATGAGTGGCAGCCGGTCTTACCGGATCGCATCCAATCGTTCGATACTCGCCTTCGCCGCCTCAAGGGTCGTCACCTCAATGATCGGCACGATCCCGGACGCCCGCACC
The DNA here is from genome assembly GCA_964592875.1 of uncultured Methanoregula sp. Taxonomy (GTDB): domain Archaea; phylum Halobacteriota; class Methanomicrobia; order Methanomicrobiales; family Methanospirillaceae; genus Methanoregula. The sequence goes on along the minus strand of CAZQGG010000001.1, from coordinate 290,743 downwards.
ACCTTCATCACCCGGGAGAAATCGATCGTGCCCGCACCCACCGCGAGATGTGAGTCCGCATCGCCCGCATTGTCGTGCAGGTGGTAGTGCGAAGCCGGGTGGGGGAGGAACGCATCAAGGCAGTGCATCTGGTGGGCATGCCCGACATCGAGCGCGAAGCGGGCGCTTTTGATCAGCGGGAACTCTTCCGGTGTCTTGAAGAGGAAATATTCCCAGTCGCCCATGTTCTCGACAAAGAACGGCACCTCAAGATCGTTGGAGATGAAGGAGAGTTCCGCGAGAGACCGGCCCAGCTGCTCCTCCGACTTCTTCCGCTCCACCGGCCAGGCAAAGTAGCCCGGGTGGACAACAACGCTCCCCCCGACTTCCCCTGCAATCGCCATGCACTGCGCCATCACCCTCACGCTCGCCTCGCGGATCGGCTCCAGCAGGCTCGCGAGATTGGTGCCACGGCTCGGCGCATGGAGCGAGAAGCGGCAATCAAAGGACTGGAGGATCTCTGCGGAATCGAGATGGTGGAGCCCCTCGTCCATGATCTCGATCCGGTCGGTCAGGTCAGCAAGCGTGGCAAGCGCATCCGGCAGCGGCTCCGTGCTCAGGCAGAACGAGGAGATCCCATACATGAGGAATGGTCGTGGCTCAGGAACTTAAACATACGCAAAACCCGACAGCATGTCAGGAAAAAAGATTTTCCGGATTATTTCTTCATCCGCACTTCCATCTGCGGGAAGGGGATCTCGATGCCTTCCGCTGCAAACCGTTCGAAGATGCGGACATTGATATCATCCATTGCCTCATCGGGCGTATTGTACTTCCGCATCCAGACCCGGAGAATAAAATCCAGGCTGGAGTCGGCATACTCGGTGAAGTAGACGGAGGGGGCCGGGTCCTCCAGCAGGTAGGGAGTCTTCTTGATCGATTCCCGGGCAATCTCAAGGAGAATTGTCTTGACCCGCTTGGGGTCGGTGCCGTACGCCACCGAGACCGGGATCGTGAGCCGCAGTTTTTCATCCGGCTCGGAATAGTTGGTGATCACGTTCGTGGTCAGCTTGTTGTTCGGGATCGTCACGACCTGGTAATCCAGCGTCTGGATCCGCGTGCTGCGGGTGCCGACCGAGAGCACGTTCCCGTAGTAGTTATCCACCTTGATCCGGTCGCCCACCTTGAACGGCTTATCCACCGTGATGATCGCACCGCCAAAGAAGTTGGAGATGAAGTCCTGGGCCGCCAGCGCAACGGCGATACCCGCGATACCCGCACCGGCCAGGAACGGGGTGATATCGATGTTGAAGACACTGAGGATCGCCATGATGGCCGCGAACCAGACCACGTACTTGACCACCAGTTCCAAAAGGTCGATGAGCCGGTCATCCATGTCGGTATCGGATTTGCCGGCCAGGACCCGGCCGTACGTGGCGATGATATCGTGCAGGAACGACGAGATGATCCAGGCGCTGATGACGATGTAGAATGCGGTCACATAGGCAGGGTTGAGGATCCATTGTGCATTCTCCGGAATGATGTTGAACCAGGTGAGGGCAACATACACAGAGACGACAATGATCGTGATCTGGACCGGCAGGCCGAACGCTGCGATGATGATGTCATCCCATTTGGTATCGGTCTTTCCGGCCTTTGACTCCAGCCAGCGGACGATTGTTCGAACAACGAACGCGAGAATGATACCGAGCAGTATCGTTAAGGCTGCAAAGACATAGTTCACATCAAATCCGTACGCTGCGAGATCCATACGCGTACTCTTATGTGATGTAACAGTAAATACTTTTGAGATTTTTATGGCGACGGCACAAGAGATCGCGGACATGTTGCATGAACAGGTGGACCGCGACATGACCTTCATGCACATCTGCGGTACGCACGAGGCAGCGATTGCCCGGACTGGCCTGCGCAGCCTGCTGCCGGAGCAGCTGAAGATCGTGATGGGGCCCGGCTGCCCGGTCTGTATCACGCCGCAGGGCGAGATCGATGCGGCGCTCGACCTTGTTGAGAAAGACTGTATCATCGCAACCTACGGCGACCTGCTCCGGGTGCCCGGCTCGAAAGGATCGATGGAGTCCTGTGGCGGCGATATCCGCGTGGTGCAGGGCGTCCACAAGGCGGTTGAGATTGCAGAGAAGACCGACAAGGAAGTTGTTTTTATTTCCGTGGGGTTCGAGACCACAGCCCCGACTGTTGCCGCAACGCTTCTTTCAAAACCCCCGAAAAATTTTTCGATCCTCTCCTGCCACCGCGTGGTTCCGCCCGCGATGAAATGGCTGCTCTCCCAGGGTGAGGCAAAGCTTCACGGGTTCATGCTGCCCGGGCATGTCTGTGCGATCATGGGCTACGATGAGTACGAGCAGTTCCCGGTACCGCAGGTTGTTGCCGGGTTCGAAGCGGAAGATATCCTGCTCGGCCTCCTGATGCTGGTCAAGCAGGTGAAGGAAGGAACGCACCGGGTAGACAATGCCTACCCCCGGGTCGTGACCCGCGAAGGAAATCTCAAGGCCAAGAAAGTAATGTACGAGGTCTTCGAGCCATCCGATGTGGAGTGGCGCGGATTTCCCGTCATCCCCGGCTCCGGTCTCCGGCTGAAGAAAGAGTTCGAACAGTACGATGCGCAGAAGAAGTTTGCCATCGAGTTCAAGCACATCTCCAAGCACTCGGCCTGCAGCTGCGACAAGATCCTGCGGGGCCTTGCGAACCCGTCAGACTGCAAACTCTTCGGGAAGGTCTGCACGCCCCGGACACCGGTCGGGCCGTGCATGGTGAGTCACGAAGGGGCCTGCAAGATCTGGCACCAGTACCACCTGAAGAAACTCTAGGCAGAATTTTCTTTTTTTTACGAGATCTTTATTAGGCTTCACGGTGTTAGTTATGTGGTACTTTGCACGAGTGGGTGCTGGGTATGAACGTGCCTCGGTAGGGTAGTGGATATCCTAGAAGCCTCCGGAGCTTTTGACCCGGGTTCGAATCCCGGCCGGGGCGTTCTGTTTTCTGGTTCAAGTCTCTTCGTAACTAAAATTTCCGGCCCGAATCCCATAGCAGTTTAGCACCGATGGTTCGATTTTCTAAATGTTTTCCAAGCAGCGCGAGCCAATGACATTCTCCATAGCAGCGTTTTAACATCATTTGTGCGATGCTTTCTTCTGAAAAATTTTGAATATCACTGAAAAATTATGTTATTTCCATACGTCACTATTTCCCTCAAGTCTCTTTTTTTGAATCCAGATGGAATTATCGGGAGTGATCAATAAAACATCAATGGGACCCCCAACTGTTTTTTGTCTACCTTGAAAACGCATGGTGTCAATGGTAGTCCTAATAGCATATATTGAAAAATCAATGGCATCTTGGAGTGTTAGTGTCCCCCAATATATTTCCCCAGCAACTGCCCGAACAATCTTGTCATTGCCTTTCTCATCTTTAATTACTACTGGGTTGATAAGAGATGTAATAATGTCATGTTGACCCCCCCATTGAGATCCGTATAATATGACTCCATTTTTATCGATATTTTTTCTTTCAACAATATTCTGGTTCACATGACAAAAATACACATATGGGGTGCTAATTTTCCCTTCTTTTTTGTATCCTGCAACATGGAAGCCAGTATTTGCATTTGGAAATAAATTTCGGAAAAAAGCAATAAGTTTTTTGGGAATTGTCGTAATATCATCCGACTCCAATATATCTTCCTCGTTAAATTTTCTAACATAACTTGCCATAGAAACACCCCCAAGTAAATCATCACCAAAATAAGATACCCCTATGGACTGATTTTTAATAAGGACGGTTTTAGTAACATAATCCGAGCCTGGAGTATCAAAAGAAATATCTTTTCCATCGGGCGATTTTCCCTTTATTCCTAAAAATTGACGACTATCAGAAGCCATAACAATACCATCAGGTACATGTGTGGTAACAATTAGTGTCATAATTTTATATCAAATCTGATTTAATATTAATCTTTTTAAATTAGTTTAATTGCGCCACTTAATGATATTATGGGAATTTTCTCTCATTGAGCCACTGATTGATAACTGCATACTTATTTTTCCAGAACGGTTTTGTTATCAGTTCTTCAAGGCAGAGATCATCAAAATTGGATTCAACATCAAAGTTCGGAAATGGTGTTCCATCATCACGACTCCAGACCGTAAAATGTGTTCCTTGAACAAGTAATTCAACCGTATCCCATATGACATCAGATTCATTCAGGGGTCACTTCTGTGAGTTCTTAGGTGGCTCCCCTCATTTGTGTACCTGTGGCCCATTCCCTAGGGTCAAACAAGAGTTCTCCTTCCGTCACCAGCTCATCCCCATTGCCGAATTGTGTGGTCATGTATTTCATCAGATAGTTTCGAATAAATTTTACGAGTCTGTTCCGGTTTTTTCGCGAACGGTGCACCATGTTCTTTCCGAAGTCAAGCGATGCCAAATATAATCCGCCGACGGTATTTCCGAATCTCTCAATTAATGCGAGCCAGCCCACCCCCTTCGGGGGTCGCTCGGACGCCTCGTCGGGTCCTCGCTGGGCAAGGAACTTATCGAATTTACGAACCGGTAAATGAGTAGCGCAAAAAGCGGCGAGCCTTTTTGCGCGTAAGGCATCGCAATAATTTCCGGCTCAACCAAACCCTGCTGAAAATTTTTTCATCAGACTTTAAAAAAAATTTCCATTGCGATCATGATCACAAACGAAAAAAATATTCCGGATCAACCGGACTCCGGAAAATTTTTTTCGGCAATTCCCGGCCCGCAAACCAACCCCACCATTATTCATCATTATTTTACCCCAAAATCCACGATTCTCCGTCGTAAAACCATCACCCCCGTTTAAACGGCCATAGTGCCCCTCCGGCCATCAGATCCCCCCTCCAAACGTCCAAAACCTCATCCGGGCACCCGATCCGCCAACCGGACACGGCTAAATAGACGGGTCATTTCTCCGACGTAAAACAGGCAAAAAATGTGTGAATTCCGCACGTTTTTCCCAACTTTTGGCCTCATGACCGGGAAAATAGGGTAATCGGAGCCCGTAAAATGCCCGGATTGGGGCATGTCACTAGTGAAGGTGCGCTACGACGTAAGGGATCACTCCCCGTGGGTATAGGGGAAATCGCGGATAAAAACTGTACATACGTGTCCGCAACCGGAAAAATCCCCGCGTCCCGGAATTTTCTAAAATATTTTCGTAACCGGAAAAAAATCTGTAAAAATATTTTTTTACATCCGGAACGTTCCGGAAATATTTTCAGAACCGAAACAAGATTTGAAAAAAAATTCAGTGGTCAGAACATTTCAAAAAAATTGTAACCGGTAAAAAATTTTCAGAAAGCCTGTACAGAAAAAATCAGAAACATTCCGGGAAAATTTCCCGGACCCTCTCAAACCATCCGGGCCAGAACGAGCGCAACGAACCCGCACCCGACAACGACCATCACCGTCATCATCGCATAATCCCGCTTCTCAAAGACCCGCTCGCGGACATGCGTCCTTTTTCCGGTCCGGTATCCCCGCATATCAATCGTAAGTCCGAGCACATTGGAGCGGAGCAGGGCATTGGACACCAGCGGAATGACGATGGGCGAGACGCTCCGGATCTTCCCAATGAACCCGGTCCCCGGGTTGAAGCCCCGCGCCAGCTGCGCCTCGTGAATCCGCTGGCCCTCGATCTGGAGGGTGGGGATGAAGCGGAGCGCGATGATGAACATCAGGATGTAATCGATCGGGATGTGGATCTTCTCCATCGCATGCACAATGTCCCGTGGCTGCGTGGAGACCAGGAAGAGCTGGAAGGCAAAGATCAGGATCATGAACCGGAGCGTGAGGACTACACCGATCTGGAGTCCCCCGGTCGTGATCGGGACTAGGCCGCCAATGAACGGAATCCCCTGCGGGATCAGGTACAGGAGCGTCTCCCCGTTGGGCATCGTGATTACCGTAATGAGGATGAAAAGGACGCTCATGACAAGAATCAGCTTGAGCTGGTTGAGGGATTCTTTGAGCATCTCGCCATACGCTGCGAATGCCAGGAGGGCTGCCACCATGAGAATGAGGAAGGTGATGTCCGTCGCGATAATCGCCATGATGGTGACAAGGATGATGAACAGGATCTTCGTGTACGGGTTGAGCCGGTGCAGGAATGCATCCTTGTGGACATACTGGAGGATCTCTGCCATGGTCACGCACCCCCTGTGTCCGACATAATGTGCCCGTTCTCCATCAGGATGATACGGTCGGCGCAGTGCTCTGCAATCTCATGGTTGTGAGTGATGATGATGATCGTGTGCCCCTTCTCCTGGAGATTTTTGAGCATCCTGATGACAAGGAGCGCCTCGTTGCCGTCAAGGCCGGTGGTCGGTTCGTCAAGGACAATGATCCCGGGCTGCATGGCAACCACGCAGGCAATGGCAAGGCGCTGGCGCTCCCCGCGGGAGAGCCACCGGGGGTACAGGTCCGCGGTCCCAAAAAGACCGGCATCGCGGAGCGCTGCATCGATGACCGTATCGCTGTTCCCGATACCAAGATTGTTCACCCCGTACGCGATCTCTTCCCGCACGGTGTCTGCAAAGAACATGTGGTCCGGGTTCTGGAAGACAAGGCCGACATCCCGGGCGAGCTCGGCAATGCTGCACTCCTTTGTGTTCCTGCCATTGATTACCACATCGCCGCTTGTCGGGGAGAGGAGCCGGTTGAAGTGCTTGACAAGCGTGGTCTTTCCCGAACCATTCTCGCCAACAACCGCAACAAATTCGCCCTTGTGGATCGTGAGATTGATGCCCGCGAGTGCGGTGACCTCGCCATAGGAATGGGTGAGGTTTTGTACCGCGATGATCGGCTCACCCGAACCTTTTTGCACGGTCTTATGGATCGTTGAGAAGTCCGGAAAGATCATGCCCCGGATCCGTGAATCCGCGAGAACCTCATCGGGGCTGCCCGAGGCCGTGATGGCGCCGTTCTCAAGGATGACCAGGGTGTCCACCATATCCTTGAAATGCGGGTACTTGTGCTCCACTAAGAGGATGGTCTTTCCCTGGTTCTTGAGATCGGTCAGGATCTCGGCAATCCGTTCGGTTGCATGCTCGTCCAGCTCGGATGTCGGCTCATCAAGAATGAGAAACTCGTTCCCCAGTGCCAGGGTGGCGGCTAAGGCAACGCGCTGCTTCTGGCCACCGGAGAGGTGGTGCGGTGAGCGGTCGCGGAGATTCTCAAGGTACGTTGTCTTGATGATCGCATCGAGCCGCTCTTCAATCACGTCCGCCGTGAGCCCGCGGTGTTCCAGCGCTGACAGGAGCTCTTCTTCAACGGTGGTGAAGATCATCTGGGCTTCGGCATCGTCAAAGACAATCCCCACGTTCTGTGCAAGATCCGAGAGGGATTTGTACTCTGCCACGTTCCGGTTGTCGATAATGACGGTCCCTTCTTTCTTCCCGCCGTACTCATGATGCAGGATCCCGGATGCGGCAAGGCAGAGCGAGGTCTTGCCGGCGCCCGAGGGGCCGGTAACCATGACACACCGGCCTTTCTTGAGAGAAAGAGATACATGGTGCAGGGCCGGCTGCACCGTGCGGGGGTATGAATAACTGACGTTGTTGAGCTCGATCATTCCTGTCCTCTAAGAAGCACCCTGCTGGAAGGGATGTAGAGGAACTGGACTACGATTGCATTAAAGACTGCCGTTATGACAACGATCGGGATGAAGACCACGATAAAGGCCATCAGGTCGCCATTGTACTTGGCCAGGTAGGTGGCACCGATGGCGATGATGGCGATCGCGGCAAAGGAGAACCCGCTTGCGAGCGTGGCGACAAAGGTGGTTGCACTCGGGGCAAATTTGGTCCTGTCACGGAGGGCCGCGTAGAGTACGAAACAGACCAGGGCGCCGATCGGTTCGCTGATGATGTTTGCGGGCGGGAACATCGAGCTGGAGATCAGCATCGAGAGGACACCGGCGACAAGGCCGATACCGAGCGCTTCGAGCAGTTTTGGCCGTATCAGGATGATCGCGAGACAATAGAACGCGATGATCATGTTGGGCGTAAGGGGCGTATGGAGCATTGCAAGGAAATACCGGAGAATGGCACCGATTGCAAGCAGGATTCCGACGATAGCAATATCTTTTGACTTCATTTCATCCACATCCGTAATGATTCAGGAGTAACCGTGAGAACGGCCGGTGACAGCCGCCGATAATGACTACTTTATACCTTGATGTATACATTTGTTCATTCATGTATTAAAAAACTCTTCTTTCAGTTCTCTTGCGCTCCCCGGTATAATGTACCGAGACCCGGGGTTGAGGATTCCGCTGACAGGAATGGGACCGGAATGGCCCGCACCCGACCACTACCTTCATTACCTGACCCATCCCTCACTCGTAATAAGGAGATGCGGATGCCGGGTGTTCCAGATAAAGAGACAATTTACAGCGAATCGCTTGCCATGCATGAAAAGCATCACGGAAAGCTGGGCATCCGGTCCAAGGTTCCGTTAAAAACAAAGCACGATCTCTCGATTGCCTATACCCCGGGGGTTTCTGAAGTCAGTCGGGAGATCATCCGGAACAAAGACCTTGCCTATGAGTACACGCTGAAAGCCAACACGATTGCCATCGTTACCGATGGCTCGGCCGTACTCGGCCTTGGCAACATCGGGGGGTACGCGGCGATACCGGTGATGGAGGGAAAGGCGATCCTCTTCAAGGAGTTTGCCGGGGTCGATGCCTTCCCCATCTGTTTTGAAAGTTATGAAACGAATTTCGTTGACAAGGTGCGCAACATTGCACCGGTCTTCGGGGGCATCAATCTTGAGGATATTGCGGCACCGAAATGCTTTGAGGTGGAGGATGCCCTGCAGGATCTCGGGATTCCCGTTATGCACGATGACCAGCACGGGACTGCCGTTGTCGTGCTGGCCGCGCTCATGAATGCCTGTAAAGTGACAAAAAGAAAGTACAGCGATCTCAATATCGTGATAAGCGGTGCGGGTGCAGCCGGGTATGCAATCACCCGCATGCTGAAATGCATTGGCTACAGCCCGGATGTCTGCACCAAGGTCAACGATATTATTGTGTGCGACACGCAGGGGACGATCTTCCGGGGCCGGGAGGGATTGTACAAAAACAAGTACAAGTTCATCATTGCTGAAGAGACGAATAAATCCGCCTTGTCCGGAAGTCTTGCGAATGCGATGCAGGGTGCGGATGTGTTCATCGGGGTCTCTGCACCCGGCATTGTCTCAGAAGAGATGGTTCGCTCAATGAACCGGGATGCGATTGTCTTTGCCATGGCCAACCCGGTGCCGGAGATCATGCCAGACCTGGCAAAACATGCCGGCGCTGCAGTGGTCGGGACCGGGCGAAGCGATTTTCCCAACCAGATCAACAACGTGCTGGTATTCCCGGGCATATTCCGGGGAGCGCTCGATGCCCGGGCCACGCGGATCACGGATGAGATGAAGATTGCGGCAACCCACGCAATCGCCGGCTGCGTTCCAAAACCCCGCTGCGAACGGATTCTTCCCAATATCCTCGACAAGAGCGTCACAAAGGCAGTGGCAGCAGCGGTGGCAAAGGCCGCAGTCCAGTGCGGGTGCAGCCGTTCCCTGCAATAAGATTCATCCATTTTTCCGGAGATCACGAGTGTATCTGAACCGGGGAAACGAGCGATTTTTTTGCTGTCGTGATGATAGGGTTTATTATCGTCAGATGAATAGTAAACCGGGACAGGATAATGACCGGTAACCCGGGAGTCCTGATTCAATTCCCGGGTACCTTGTTGACAGGATGATCTCATGACAGGAGGTAGAACATGCAGATGAGGATTGGGGGCACCGATGTTGCGTCGATGGATGATACGTGGATCCGTGTAACCAACCCGGCCACCGGAAAAGAGATCGATCGTATCCCTTCCGGGTCTTCCGTTGATGTTGCCCGGGCTGTGGAAGTCGCGGAGGCCGCGTCTGGTGCATGGAAGAAGAAGACCATGCGTGACCGGGGTATCATCCTCTTCCATGCGGCAGGAAAGGTGCGGGAGCAGCACAAGGATCTTGCCCGGCTCCTGACCATGGAGCAGGGAAAACCCCTCCGGGAATCCATCGATGAGGTGCGGGGATTTGCCAACATCCTTGAGTTCTATGCCGGGATATCCGCGTCCCAGCAGGGAGACCTGATCCGCCTCGGTGCCGCGGGCGATGCACTGGTTGCCCGGGAACCGCTCGGGATCTGCGGCGCGATCATCCCGTGGAATATGCCGGTGCTCATCATGGGATGGAAGATCGGGCCGGCACTCCTTGCCGGTAACACGATGGTTCTCAAACCGGCCTCCACGGCACCCTTGACCAATATCCGGCTTGGACAGATCCTTGAAACATCAGGCCTGCCCGGCGGTGTGCTCAATATCGTGACCGGCCCAGGTGAAGTTGTGGGTGAAGCACTGGTGAAACACCCGCTGATCCGCAAGATCTCGTTCACCGGGAACTGCGCCACGGGACAACGGATCCGGGAACTGGCAACGGCGCATCTCAAGGAACTGACGCTCGAACTCGGGGGATCTGACCCGATGATCGTGATGGATGATGCGGATATCGACAAGGCCGTTGAAGGTGCGCTCCGGGGCCGGTTCTATAATGCAGGGCAGACCTGCACTGCAGTGAAACGCTTGTTTGTCCACGATACCATTGCAGCGGTCTTCACAGAGAAACTGAAACGCCGGATAGAAGCGCTGAAGGTAGGCAACGGTCTTGATGCCGGTATTGAGATGGGCCCTTTGAACAGTCCCGCCCAGCATAACCGCATAAGCGGGATCGTTGAGGCGACCCGTGATACCGGAGAAGGAACTATCCTGACCGGGGGATCGGGGCTGAACGATGCTCCTTTCGACCGGGGATTATTCTACCGCCCGACCCTTATTGCCGATGTTGCCCCGGAAGGCCGGCTCATGAACGAGGAGGTATTCGGCCCGGTCCTGCCGGTCATGCCCGTTCCCGATCTCGATACGGCCATCCGCGAGGCAAACCGTACCCGGTACGGCCTTGGTGCATCGATCTGGACTTCGAACCTCCACACGGCAAAACGGGCATTCGATGAAGTGAATGCCGGTATTGTCTGGGTGAACCGCCACCTCACCGTCCCGCCCGAGGTTCCCTTTGGGGGCATGAACGAGAGCGGCATTGGCCGGGAGAACGGGCTCCATGCCCTTGACAATTATTCCCGGACCAAGACCCTGTTCCTCAACTGGTAGATCAGGATCTCCCTTTTTTATTTTTTCAGTTTCAGGATTGCAATTGTTGCAAGGATTCCGCAGGCACTGATCCAGAGGGGTAAGGCCGCATGCGTTGTCGCAGGAGTCTGCGTGCGTTCCACGGGGGTCGTGGCTATGGCAGAGGCGGGCGTGGTGACCGGAATAGTGGTTGCCACGGTTTGTGGCACCTGCGTTGTGGCGGGTAGTTGCTGAAGAATGTTGAACGTGGTCGATCCCGTAACATCCTGTATGATGCCGGCAACCTTCACAAGGTACTCGTCAGGCTTGAAACCCGAGGCATCGATGTCAAACGACCACTGGTTGTACCCGTTGCTGCCCTGCTTCACCTCAACGACACCGCTTGCCCCGGAATACTCCCCGCTCTGGCTTTTTGATGTGGGAACAAAGGAGGATGAATATACATCAACCTGGAGCTTGTCCCCCACGGCAAGATTCGTGGAGCCGGAGATGGTGAACTTGTCGCCAACCCGGTGATCCGGAATAGGATTGATCAGTACCTGGGGCGGGTTTATGTAAAACGATGCCGTGGCAAACGTATCATCCACGTTCTGGCTGTTGATCGCCCGCATGAGTGCTGATGCGGCATCCGTGCTCTGGAGACTGCCCCCGCGTGTCAGCTGGAATATGGACATCCCGTTTCCCAGTTGCTTGTTGATCACCTTGCCATCGGCAGGGGAATATACAATGTCGAACTGCCCGTTCATCATCGGGTGCTGGACAATGACAAGGTACTGGCCGGATGCGAGGTTCTGCGTATCGGCGGATTTCAGTTCATAGGAATAGGTATTATCCGCGTTAACCGCGACAGTTGAAATTTTTGCGGTGTTGTACCCGACGAACCAGACCTGGAGACCGTTCTGCGGGTGCCCGGTTGCAATACCCTGGATGTACACGGGATCCCCGTTCGAGATCGTAGCGGACCCCGTGGTTGAAGACCCGGGGGTCAGGGTCACTGCCGAAACAGGTACTGCCAGTATGGCAATGCAAAAGATAAGGATGAGATATCCACACACGTTTTTTTGGGAAAAAAATTGAGGATCCACGATACACTTCCTGTTCGTACTCTGGAAATCCTGATTTAATAGCTTGCTGCTGATTGGGTCTCTTAAGAAAATTGTCCCCTATGCAGGGGTGCGGTCAGACGAATTCAACTGAATTTCATCCATGATACAAAGGAGTAGAGAAAATCAACCAGTGGAATCCAGAATGTATACCCATTGAATTTCGTCTGGGATGAGACAATTATCGTAATAATCTGGAATGCCAGAGGAATCGCAACAATTATGGAAAAAATGTGGTTGATACTATCCCGTGACCGCTGTTGTTTCCATTGCCAGATAGTGATTATCAGAAAAACCGGGATCATAATGGCAACAAGAACCGTGAAGTAAAGGGAGAATGGTATTGGCCCCAACCCGGATGTTACCGCCATGGTTGAAGAAACCAGGAATAAGATGAAGATACAGGGAATCAGGAAGATCTCCTCTTTTAGAAATCTTCGCAGTGTCAACCGGGAACGCGATAATATCCCACAGCCAAAAAGGGAGATCAATGCGATAAGGTCGATTGGCAGATAGGCCGGAGAAAAATAGCGGGGATCGGGTGAACTGCCATCAGCGGAGTTCAGTTCTGATAAACTGATTTCGGTGCTGTAGGCAAAAAAAATGGAGAGTGCGAACCAGACAAGCAGTAAAACAATTAATTTTTCCTGGGAATTTTGTTCTGATGATGTATTATCCCGGAGGAAGTAGAGCGGAAGGCAGATAATTGCGATGATAAATAACGGACAAATGACCCATAACCCAATATGACCTGATTGCGGCAAAAAAATTATATGAATGAATTCATTGAGCATCTTATCGGGAGCAAAGTGGTAAAACTGAAGAATTGAACTGGTCGCGCTGTTCAGAATTTCCAGAGGATTAATGCCGCTAATTCCTGTTGGGGGGATTGTCGGTACTGGTTCTTTGATTGAGATGGAGAACAAAGAAAATGTCGGTTTCAGGGGATTTCCTGAGACGATATAATTGTTGATAAAAAATGGAATGGCCCCGATAATCGTGAAGAGGATGGTGGAACTTTTCTTAAAAAAGATCCGGAAATTTTCCTGTTGTTTCGCTGCAATGAGATGGTACGCAGTAATAAAAATTGTTGCAAACAGGAATACAGGAAATGCTACCTCAGGTCTGGCCCATGCAAGTAACCCGATGACACAGAAACCTCCTGCACAGGAAATGAAGTCATCCGTTTGCAGGTATCGGATAAACGCGAGAATCATGAGCGCAAAGAGCGCGGCCACAAGAATATGATCTTTTGCATTTGTTGCCCAGAACAGGTATGATGAACTTGAAAGGCAGACACACGTCGAAAAAATCGAGAGCCGGGTATCCCTGAACAGGGATTGACAGATCCGGTACATGATAACAGCAGTTATGCCAAAAATAATGGAATTGGTAAAAACGACGGCTGCTACTTCTTTTGGGGCAGTAGCTGCAGCCAGGGGCCAGCTGGTGTAGAGGAGGATGTTAAATGAAAGCAGCACGAGGAAACCCGCTATTCCCAGCGTTGTCCATGAAGCAGAACTCCCCCGCGAATATTTTGGATAATATGTCCCGATCATCCACAGGAGTGAAATGCCAAGGATCGTCCAGAAAAAAATCATCAATAAGCGGAATGAATCCCCAAATAACTCAAACACCTTAAGTGCCGGAAGAGACAGGACCGGCAGCATAAGTGAGTACCCGAGTCTGTTGTTCCTCAACTGGAAATACGGTCCTGGTGTCCCATTACTGAAAACACCATATTTTCCTTCATTGGTAACAATCTGGTGACCCTGATCAAGCTGATTGAGCTGATTGACGGTAATCCATTCATCATTCATGAACAGAGCCGGATTTGATATTGTTAAAATAAAGAAAAGCGCGAAGAGAAATATACAAATCTCCAGCGAATAGCGAGAAATTATCTGAAAAAGAGATCCTTTTGATTGTGAATCCAGCAGGTGTTTTAAATTGTGGCCTGTGCTGGTCCCGTCAGGTATGCCTGATTTTTCAGGTTTATGGGATTTTCCTGACGATTTCATTGTCATATAGTATTTTTCATTTGAATAATTAAAACAAACGAAGAGGTTACAGAAGATGAGATGCTGTACGGAATCCGTGACCGGGTATCTGGAAAGGAATACCAAAACGGGATCACGGGATCAGGGGTCCAACGAATATTTCCCCAATGAAAAGCGAGTGGGAGGAGTAAGCCTCCTTTTGTTCTAGCGGCATTCAGCTCTGCGTCATACCTGGACGGATACCGAGCGCTCCATGGTCCTGTTCTGACTTGCACCCGCAGGGATTCGCCGTTTCACCGTATCCTGCCTGTAAACGCTCAGCGGGTTACTCGCACGGTTACCCATGCTTCTCGCCGTTTCCGGCTCAACCGCTTCATGACTGATGGCAGGCCGTGTCGTTTCTGTGCCATTGCCGTGACTCTCGCCACCCGTACTTGCGTACGGCTGCGTGCCCGGTGGGTGGGGGGACTTTCCTCAGCAACACTAAAGTTACCGTCGGCCGCTCTCTCCCTCTCGGATACCTATGGGACGGCGAAGAAGATAAGCACAGCGCCAGAACCTCCTTTTTTGCCCGTTGCCAAATACGGGCCGGCAGTTCGATAGATTGAGATACAAGATATGCACAAGTCAGTCACAAAGAACCGGGGAACTGCCATGGAACTGCTCACAACTGATGAGGGCCAGATGGCGATCCGCTCCGCACGCGGTGCCATCGAGAATGTCTGCGCAAAGAGACAAAAACCCAAATTAAACCTGACACCGGTTTTTAACGAGAAACGCGGCGTCTTTGTCACGCTCACGAAAGCCGGGGAACTGCGGGGGTGCATCGGGCTCCCGTACCCCGTGATGCCGCTCGGAAAAGCGATCGAACATGCAGCAACGGCTGCAGCCCTCGAGGATCCGCGTTTTCCCCCGGTCATGAAGGATGAGCTGGAACAGATCACGGTCGAGGTCACGATCCTTACCGTGCCAGTACCTCTCGAAGGTGAACCATCAGCTCGCCCAAAAAAAGTCGTGGTTGGCAGACACGGGCTCATCGTGCGGGGCATGGGCACGAGCGGTCTTCTCCTCCCCCAGGTGGCAACCGAGTACGGCTGGGATGCCACGACATTCCTTGATCATACCTGCATGAAGGCCGGCCTGCCCAACCGGTGCTGGACCAGTCCCGCGACAGAGATCCTCACGTTCGAGGGCCAGATCTTTACCGAGAAGCATTGAGGGGAACCGTTTAACTTAAAAGAACGCGCATATACAAGGCGATCAGGGAGCACCATGGCCATTGCATTTGAGAGCTTGTACAGTGATATTGCCGGGCGGTGCGGGAAACTTACCGTTGGGAAAAAGACCGTCAAGACCCCGGCACTGCTGCCGGTCATCAACCCCCACCTCCCGCTTGTGACACCAAAAGAGATGCAGGAGATGGGTGTCGAGGCGCTGATCACCAATGCCTACATCTTCTCCCAGAGCAGGCAGTTCCGTGAACGCGCCTTAAACGAAGGGCTCCACAAGGTGCTGGATTTTGACGGGGTGATCATGACCGACTCCGGTTCATTCCAGCTCTCGGTGTATGGCCAAGTCTCCATCACCAACACGGAAACCCTCTCGTTCCAGCGGGACATCGGCAGCGACATCTGGGTGCCGCTCGATATCCCGACCTCACCCGCCGCGGACCGCGAGACCACCGAACGCGAACTTGCAATCACCGTCCAGCGCCTTGCCGAGGCAAAAGAGGTCTTTGGCAGCAATGCACCAATTGCCGGGCCAGTCCAGGGAGGGATCTTCGAAGATCTTCGGGAATTGTCGGGGCGGAAAGTGACCGAACTCGGGTTCACATTCTGCCCCATAGGTGCTGTGGTTCCCCTCATGGAGTCCTACCGGTACCGCGATCTTGTCAAGGTTGTCATGGCTGCGAAGCGGACGATCGCGCCCTCGGCCTGCGTCCACCTCTTCGGTGCCGGACACCCCTCGATGTTCGCCCTTGCGACGGCGATGGGCTGCGACCTCTTCGACTCGGCCGCTTATGCGCTCTATGCAAAGGACGGGCGGTATCTCACGGCTCACGGCAGCTACCGGATTGAGGACCTCGCCGATCTCCCCTGCGCCTGCAGCGTCTGCCGCTCCCATACCGCGGACGAACTCCGGGAAGCCAAAGACCGCGAACGTCTCCTCGCGCTCCACAATCTCTACGTCACGCTCGCCGAGATCTCACGGATCCGTCAGGCCATTGTCGACGGCACGCTCTGGGAACTGGTGGACGAGCGATGCCGGGGCCACCCGCAGCTCCTCTCCGGGTACCGTGCCCTTCTTGGGTATGCCCCTGCACTGGCAGAGCACGACCGGGCCACCAAACGCCGGTTCTTCTACCGGGGCAATGAGAGTTGTCAGCGCACGGAAGTCCTGCGATACCAGCAGCAGCTTGAAAGGCTCCGGCTGGGGAAGAATGTGCTTGTCGTGATCGATGGTAAGACCCGGGAAGGATATGATGATACGCTCCTCTTCAAGCCCCCGTTCGGGCCATATCCTGCAGAACTCCGTGAGACCTTCCCCATCGGCCCCTGCGAACTCCCGGAATGGGACGACGCGATGGTCCGGCAGGGATGCCGGGGTATACGGGTCCTTGCCGACAGCCACCCCCAGAGCAGGATTGTGATCGCGTGCAGTCCCGCGTGGGCCGGGCTCATACAACAGGAACTCGCAGGGATGGAGACGGCCGATGACGAGATTTGATATCCGGAAACGGGACGGTCTTGCCCGTATGGGTGTGCTTGAGACCGTGACGGGAACCGTGAAACTCCCCTCGGCCGTGGATCCGGAATCCCACTTCCCCGCTCTTGCCAATGTCCCGTCCATCAATATCCCCCTGTCCGCTCCTGCAAAACTGGTACAGGAGTTTCCCCCGGTAATACCGGGCGGGCCGGTGATCATCCATCCGCAGATGGAGACTACTGCGGTGAGCGGGGACTGCGTCATGGCCGCAAACTGGCAGACCGCATTCTCCAATCCCCGGAACTACGTGGACTGGCTTGTCGCACTCAAGGAAAAAACTCCGGCCGACACTGCGTGGTACGCCCCCGCATCAGCCCTGCCGTCAACGGTTGCGATCCTCTGCTATTCCGGGTTCGAGCTCTTCGATTACACGGCTGTGGACCTGAAGTCCGCTCAAGGGTTGTTCTGTACGCCCGAAGGGGACTTTTCGGCCGATGCCATGGAGACCGGTATCTGCACCTGCCCCGGTTGCATTGCGGGGAACATCAAGGAGCATAACCGCGAAGCACTCCGGCATGAGATCGCACTCGTCACCCGCTTCATCCAGCAAACGCAGCTCCGGGAACTGATTGAGTCGCGGTGCCGCATGGATGCAAACCAGGTTGCCATTATGCGTCACCTGGATCGCCATTATGCGTTCATGGAGGCGGCCCAGCCGGTGGCCCGGAGCGGAATCATGCGGGCAAACTCCGGGGAGTCGATGCAGCGTGTCGAGGTGCAGCGGTTCGCTGAACGTCTCCTCTCCCGCTATATCCCACCCCGGTGCGATGTGGCCGTCCTGTTGCCCTGTTCAGCAAGAAAGCCGTATTCCCTCTCCCAGAGCCACCGGAGATTCCAGCAGGCTGTCGGGGGACGTGCCCACGAACTGATCGTCACCTCGCCGCTGGGCCTTGTCCCCCGAGAACTCGAATGTGTCTACCCTGCCGCCCATTACGATGTCCCGGTGACCGGGTACTGGGATGCAGAGGAGTGTGCCTTCATCTCAGGCATCCTTGCACGGTACTTTGCGCGTCACCAGTACCGCCGGATCATTGCCCACCTTGAAGGCGGTGCCCTCACCGTTGCCCGGCAGGCAGCAGAGATCTGTGGTATCACGCTCGAATGTTCCTGCACGGAGAACCCGGTGGCCTCGGCCGCCCTCAATACGCTCGACTCTGCCCTCGCCGGCGAGCGCAGGATAAAAGACGACCGGCTGCACGGGATGCTCTCGTACCAGTTCGGGGCCGATATTGACACGAAGGGCATGGTCTCCCGGGGCAGGAACCTGGAACTCTTCTGGAGCAAAGGCACCACCCAGCTCTTCTCGCTCGACACCGGCACCGGCCTGATCCGTCCCACCTTTGACGGCTGGGCGCTCATTCCTGAAGGCTACCGCGTCACCATCGACGACTTCATTCCGGAAGGCGACGTGCTCGTCCCGGGTGTGACCGGGGCCGATCCCGCGATCCGCGACGGCGACGAAGTGCTTGTGGTCGGGGCGCGTGCGATCGCGAACGGCAGGGCCGCACTCTCGGCAGGGGAGATGCTCCGCTCGCACCGCGGCGTGGCCGTGCGTGTGCGTAAAATAAAGAAGCTATAACGCCAATGCATACGATACAAGTGCAGACCATCTCAAGGAGTGAAACAGTTGTTCCGCAGCGAAAGAGCACATAAAGGGGCAGACGCATGACCGTTGTCATTGCTGTCCCGAAAGAACAGGCGCCGGGCGAACAGCGCGTCGCATCCGTGCCGGAAGTTGTCCAGAAGATGACGAAGGCCGGCTACGAGGTCCGGATCGAGCATGATGCAGGATCCAGCGCGTATTATCCCGACGGTCTCTACATTGCCGCTGGTGCAAAGATTGCCAGCAGCCGGACTGAACTACTGGGTGGCGCCCGGATCGTCCTGCGAGTCCAGCCTCCGACGGTCACCGATATCGATCAGCTGGATGAGGGCACGATTGTCATCGGCTTCATGAACCCCGCGAATAATCTCGATGCGATCGCCCGGATGCGCGACAAGAAGATCACTGCCTTCGCCCTCGAACTGGTCCCGCGGATCACCCGCGCCCAGAGCATGGATGCCCTCAGTTCCCAGGCAACCGCCGGCGGGTACGTGGCCGCGGTCATGGGCGCCGACAATTGCCCGAAGTTTCTCCCGATGCTGACGACTGCGGCGGGCACGATCCGGCCGGCAACCGTCATTATCCTCGGTGCCGGTGTCGCTGGCCTCATGGCGATTGCGACTGCAAAGCGGCTCGGCGCGATCGTCGAGGCGTACGATGTCCGGCGGGCGGCCGGCGAACAGGTCCGGAGCCTCGGGGCAAAGTTCCTCGAACTCGAGATCAATGCCGAGGGCCAGGGCGGCTATGCCCGCGAGCTCACTCCTGAAGAGAAGGCGCAGGAACAGCAGATGGTCTCCGCCGCGGTCGCAAAGGCCGACATCGTCATCACGACCGCAGCGATCCCCGGCCGGAAGGCACCGGTCCTGATCACGAAGGAGACGGTCGCGATGATGAAGCCGGGCGCGGTCATCATCGACATGGCCGCCGAATCGGGCGGCAACTGCGAGCTGACGCAGTCCGGTAAAACGATCCGGGAGCACGGCGTCCTGATCATCGGGCCGCAGAACCTCCCGGCTCGGGTGCCGTTCCACACGAGCCAGATGTATGCGAAGAACCTCCAGTCGTTCCTCACGCTCCTCGTCGATAAGGAAGGAAAGATCGTCACGGACTTCTCCGACGAGATCCTAGTCGCGAGCCTCCTCGTCCATGCGGGTACGGTGCGCCATGCGCCCACCCGCGATCTCATCGCCGGAGGTAAATCATGACCGACATCACCACGTTCTGGACTGCGATCTACATAGTCATGCTGGCCGCATTCACCGGCTACGTTGTCATCAGCCGGGTCCCCGCGATCCTCCACACGCCGCTGATGAGCGGCTCGAACTTCATCCACGGTATCGTACTGGTCGGCGCGATGGTTGCGCTCGGCCTTGCGACTACGCCACTCGAACAGGCGATCGGCTTTGTCGCTGTCGTCCTCGGCGCAGCAAATGTCACCGGCGGCTACGTAGTGACAGAGCGGATCCTCCAGATGTTCGACCGCAGCGGGAAGAAACCCGGTAAGGAGGTCTGAGATGGAACTCTCCTGGCTGATCGATCCGATCTACATCGTGACGATCTTCTTCTTCATCATCGGCATGCAGCGGATGAGCCACCCGCTCACGGCCCGCAGCGGGATCGTCTGGGCCGGCGCCGCGATGCTGATCGCAACGCTCGTCACCTTCTTCACGCCCGGTCTCACCAACCTCGCCCTGATTGCAATCGCGATTGTCATCGGTGGCGGGTTCGGGTACATCGCGGCAAAACGCGTGGCGATGACCGACATGCCCCAGATGATTGCGCTCTATAACGGGATGGGCGGCGGCGCAGCGGCCGGCATCTCGGCAGTGGCGCTCCTCGGCACCACCACAGCCGCGAACGGTTCCCTCGCGGTTGTCGGCGGCCTCATCGGTGCCATCTCCTTCACGGGCAGCATCGTCGCGTTCATGAAACTCCAGAGCTGGATGCGGCCCCGTCCGATCACCTTCCCCGGCCAGAAGATCTTCAACCTTGCGGTCCTGGCGCTTGCGGTCATCTCCGGTGTGCTCGTGATCCTGCAGCCGGCCTGGCTCCCGCTCTCCGTTGCCATGTACCTCCCGCTCTTCTTCGTCCTCTCGCTCGGGTTCGGGCTCCTGATGACCCTCCCAATCGGCGGGGCCGACATGCCGGTCGTCATTTCGATGTACAACGCCTTCACCGGGCTCGCCGTTGCGCTTGACGGGTTCTCGTTTGCGACCCCCAACTATGCGATGGTCGTCGCGGGTATCATCGTCGGCGCTGCGGGTACGCTGCTGACGCTCAACATGGCAAAGGCGATGAACCGCTCGCTCTCGAACGTCTTCTTCGGTGCGTTTGGCGCCACGGAAGAGACCGGGGTGGAGATCAAGGGCAGTATGAAAGCGATCGAGATTGACGACGCTGCAGTCCTGCTTGCCTACGCCGACAAGGTGATCATTGCTCCCGGCTACGGCATGGCAGTTGCCCAGGCCCAGCAGAAAGTGAAGGAACTTACCGATCTTCTTGAGAGCAAGAACATCCCGGTAAAGTTCGCGATCCACCCGGTTGCCGGACGGATGCCCGGGCACATGAACGTCCTGCTCGCCGAGGCCGGGGTCAACTATGATCACCTCTTCGACCGAGACGAGATCAACCCCGAGTTCCCGAGCACCGATGTTGTCCTTGTCATTGGTGCCAACGACACCGTCAACCCGGCGGCGCACCGGCAGGGCAGCCCCCTCTTCGGCATGCCCATCCTTGACGTCGAACAGGCAAAGAACGTCATTGTCCTCAAGCGTGGCCAGGGGAAGGGTTTCGCCGGGATCGAGAACGACCTGTTCTACCGGGACAACACCCGAATGCTCTACGGCGATGCGCAGGAGTCGGTCGGCAAACTCGTGCAGGCTGTCAAGAAGTTCTGAAGTCTTGCAGCCCATCCCACTATTTTTGATATTTCCATTCACATTTGCTGTGTTTTTGTAATCGGCCGCGATTCTGTGCCCATTCCTTGTGGAACAGCCCTGAAAAACGGTGAACTTATATGGTTATCTGTCAGATTGAATGGTAAGGCAGGGGGTCATACCATAGTAGATACCATTCCGATTCCTGACGGGCAGGTTGTCCGCAAGAAGCTGCATTTTTTCTGGATTGCTGATTGCTCCGACTCCATGCGGGGAAAGAAGATTGCTACCCTGAACCAGGCGATCCGCGAGGCGATACCAGAGGTCCAGAAAGCCGTAGAAGCCTATCCCCAGGTTGAGATTTTCATGCGGGCGATCCGGTTCTCCGATACGGCAGAATGGCATGTCGGTCCCGAACCGGTTCCGGTGGCAGACTTCACGTGGCCGGAACTTGAGACTTCGGGCCTGACAGCAACGGCAAAAGCGGTCCAGTTGCTCGCCGAGGAACTCTCCATTGAGCGTATGCCGCGCCGGGGTCTTCCCCCGGTTTGCATCCTCGTCTCGGATGGGTTCTGTACGGATCCCCGCGATGAATATGATAATGCCATCGCCGAACTGGCAAAGATTCCCTGGGGGGTAAAAGCGGTCCGGCTTGCCATTGCAATCGGCGACGAATCCGATTACAATGAACCGGAACTGTTGAAATTTGTCAACCAGGACCAGATCGGCCTCCTCAAGGCCCACTCCCCCGAGGAACTGGTTGCCTACATCAAGTGGGCGTCGGTCTCGGCCTCCGTTGCCGCTTCCCGCGGCAGGAGCCGGAGTACCGGGAGCATGGAGGACACCTCGAATGTTTCCTTAGAGTCCCCGCCACCGATGATTACCTCAAATACCGAATTGTTTTAGACAGCAGATATGCACCCCAACCCCCATTTTCTCGGTGCCAGCGAACCTTCTCTCGGCTGGGCATTTGGCTGCAATCGTACCGGGGCTGCCCATATTACCGCATCACGTCCCTGCGAGGACTCCTTTGCGCTCTGGAGCGGATCCTCCGGTGCAGTCCCCTGCATTGCGATCGCGGTCGCCGATGGTCATGGCGATCCCCGTCACGACCAGAGCCAGACCGGCTCCGCACTCGCCGTCCATGCAGCAATCGATGAACTGATCGAGTTTCACCGGATGCATATGCACACCCTTCCGGAACATGCATTGCGATCGGAGTTCAAGGCCGATTTCCCAAGGAGGGTGACACGGCGCTGGCGGGAGTTCGTGCAATCCGATTCGGTCCGCAGGGGTATCTTCCGGCCCCGGAACGCCGGAACCGGGATGGATGAATATGAACGCTACGGGTCTACGCTGATCGCCTCCCTCATCCTCGACGATTCGATTCTTATCGGACAGATCGGCGATGGCGATATCGTCCTTGTCCGCCCGGATGGAAGCGTGGAATGCCCCATCTCATCCGAGACCGGTCTTATCGGAAAAGAGACCCACTCACTCTCCGCCCGGGATGCCCACCTGCTCTGGCGGGTGGCGACCCTTGATCGTGCAGACGGTGGCGTCCTGATCGTTGCCACCGATGGCGTATCCGACTCATTTGACGGAAGCGAAGGCCCGGAGTTCCTGAAATTCGCGAAGAGTCTTGTTGCCCGGGTCCAGGAGTTCGGGATCGAGAATGTTGCCGGATCCATGAAGAACTGGCTGGACCGGTACTCGGAGCTGGCGAGCGGGGACGATATGACGCTTGTCTATGTGAGTGTCAACCCAAAACAGGAGGTTTTCCCCGCAGGTAGTCCTGATTCCGTGAAGGCGGATACTCCCGGTAATGAGGAGTACTGGTAATGCCCCTCAACCTTGGCCAGAAGGTCACCTCGGCAACGACGGGTACCGAACTGGAAGTGATCCGTAAACTCGGGGAAGGAACACAAGGGGAAGTATACCTGGTCAGCGGCCTTTCGGGATTTCAGGCCGTCAAATGGTACAAACCCGAACAGGCAACACCAGAACAACGGGCTGCCATCCTCTACCTCGTCAAGACCGGGCCGCCATTTGGTGCAGCCGGCAAGAGGTTTGTCTGGCCCCTTGACCTCGTGACCCGGGAGGGATCCGACCAGTTCGGGTACCTGATGCCCCGGATCGACACGCAGCGCTTTGCCGAATTGGGGGAGATCTGGGCGCATATCAAGCCGGTGCCCAGCTTCTCATCGCTCTGCGAGATCTCCTACCAGCTTGCAAACAGTTACCGGGCGCTTCACCTGTCCGGCCATTGCTACCGGGACATCTCTGCCGGCAACCTGATGTTCGATCCGGTGAGCGGGAATATCCTGATCTGTGACAATGATAATGTCGGGGTGAACCGCCAGTCTGCCTGCCAGGTCTGGGGAACCATGGAATACATGGCACCGGAGATCATCCGGTGCAGTGCCGATCCCTCGACACAGACCGATCTGCACTCCCTCGCGGTACTCCTCTTCTATCTCTGGGTCTGGCATCACCCGTTCCACGGGGAGATGGAGTACAGCTTCCACTGCTGGGATATCCCTGCCAAGAAGAAAGTATACGGGGAATCCCCGGTCTTCATCTTCGATCCCGATAATTCCGAGAACCGCCTCCCGCCGGATCCTGACTATGCGATCGCACGGGAACGCTGGGAGTATTGCCCGTCGGATCTCAAGGCCACATTCATCCGGGTATTCTCCGAGGGTATCAGGGATCCCGGCCGGCGCGTGACTGAAGGAGAATGGCAGAACCTCTTCTCTGCAATCAAGGATCGCATTGTGATCTGCCCGCGGTGTCATGCAGAGAACATCACCTGTCCCGACGGGCAGATCGCTCCCTGCTGGCATTGCCATGCAATGATCGTGCCACCACCGGTCCTGCGGATACGGCGGCCGGTTGGCGACAGTGTCATTGCCCTCGCGGTCGGCACCACCCTGCGGAAGAGGCATATCTCGGTGTCCCAGGCCAGTGACGATGGATCGGAGATTGTGGGCATTGTTGTTCCCCACCCCTCGGTACCCGGTGCTGCCGGGATTCGCAACAAGTCCACCATTCCCTGGGATGCAACATTTCCCAATGGCGATACGGCACGGGTCCCTCCCGGCCGTGCGGTTCCCCTGCATCCCGGGACCACCCTGTCGATCGAGGGCATCACCGTCACGATCACGTCGCCGGAAGAGCTGGTGAAACCATGAACAACGATGTGGGACGTATTCTCAAATCGTTCATTGAGACCTATGGAACATCCGTAGCGCTCGACCCGCTCCGGTGCGAAGGCCTGCTCCGGGATACCTGCCCGCAGTCTAACCAGGAGATCTTCGTGCTGGTGAACGCCGTCCGCCAGCAGGTACCGGCAGACCTCCTGTCCCCCCGCCATACCCTTCCCGCCGGGCTCTTCCGGGGTTTCCTCATCAAACGTCTCAAAGATGAAGTGGCTTTTTCCGAAGAGGCCGCACAGTGGGCCGTGGATACCTGGACTGCAGCACTGAACCTTGAGATCGTTTCTCCCCAACAGGGAGCCACTCCTGATCCGGCACCTGCACCGATCACTGGTGCGGGGAACCCGCAGAATAACCGGGTTGTGGATGCTGGCGAGCTTACGCTCCTCATTCGCGACTTGGGGAATGCGTCGTGGAGAGTGCGTGAATCCGCGTTCGATACCCTGGTTGCACGGGGCGATGCGGCAATTCCCGTTCTTCTGAATACCCTCTCGGACTCCCACGAACAAGTGAAGATTACCGCGATCATCGCACTGGGGGCACTCAAGGCACGGGATGCCGTTCCCCGGCTTGTCGTATTCCTCGATTCCAAAGGAGAACTCCCGGACTACGCTGCATGGGCACTCGGGGAGATCGGGGACGACCGGGCAGTGACTCCTTTGACCCGGCTCCTGAACCGTAATGATGAGAAGATCCAGTCCATTGCAGAAGAGGCGTTACGGAAATTCGGATGAATGGTTCCGGATCCCGCTCACCCCGGCGGGCCGGATCTCTGATCGTTATGCCCGCTGCGCATTGATGATCTCGAAGACCAGTCTCTTCCCGAATGCCTTCTCAAAGGCCTTCTTCTCGCTCTCGATGCCCCAGAGTTCCAGCTGACAGTCGCCCCGTGCGATGATCTCGAGCCGGGCAGTCTGTTCATCCGTTGCGGAAAACCTGACATGCTGGATGAGTGCCGCATGGCTCCGGTCCAGGCTCTCGCCGAGCCTTAAGAAACTTGAGAGGATGCGGAGGGCGCTCTTTTCCCGTGCATCAAGATCGGTGATCTCAAGATCCTTCTTCTTCGGGCTCTTCTTCCGGTGGAATTTTGCGAGTGATGCCATAAACCGGACCTCCCGCTCGTTGAACCCGAGGAGTTCGGAATTCCGGATGATGTAATACGAGTGGGCGTGATGATTCGTGTAGGAGATGAACGAACCGATATCATGGAGGAATGCCGCATACTCCATGAGTTCCCGTTCCGTGTCCGAGCAATCATGGAGTCCCTGGCTCTTTGCCGAATCGAACATCTCCAGGACTAAACTCGTCACGGTACGGGCGTGCACCTCATTGATGCCGCAGGAGCGGCCCAGCTGCAGGACGCTCCGCTGGCGGGAGGAGAGTTCACCCAGGAGAGGAAAGTTGTCGATCCGCGAGAGATAGTCAACCAGCAGGCCATCCTGGAGACCCCGCCCGGTGATCGCGATCTCGTCGAGCGCAAGTTCCTTCATGAACGTCTCAAGGATGATGGCACCGGCGATGATGATATCCGCCCGCTCGGGGTTGATCCCGGGAACCTTGCGCCGCTGTTCGAGCGTAAGCGGGCACAACAGTTCGATCACGCTGCGGAGATCGCGATAGGTCAGTACCTGGTGGGAGCCATTTACGGACGAGCCGTTGGCTGCATGCAGGGCTCTCGCGGCAATCTCTGCCAAATTGATGATCGTTCCCGAGCTGCCAACTGCACAGTCCGGCTCGATCTTTTGTATGGCTGGCAGGGCATGGATGATGGCGTCCCGTACATGGTGCCGGATCTTTTTGCACTGCTCCTGGGTGACGATCCCCCGGTTGTCCGTAGTGCAGTACAGGTTTGAGAGCCGGATCGCCCCGAGCCGGAAGCTGTCGAGGTACTGGTAATCGCGGGCATCGCCCAGCGCAACTTCCGTGCTTCCCCCGCCGATATCGATAAAAAAACCCTTGTGGTCACCGATCTGGATACCGCTGACAACCCCCAGGTAGATGAGGCGGGCCTCTTCGCGCCCGGAGATGACCCGCACATCGAGCCCGGCCTCCTGCCGGATCCGGTGCAGCAGCTCGTTCTGGTTCGAGGCCTCCCGGGCAGCTGACGTTGCCACCGCAACGAACTCTTCTGAATGAAAGGTCCGGGCAAGGTCGGTGAACGTTTTTGCCACCACAACGGCCCGCTCCAGGGCCTGCGGGTTTATCTCGTCGTTCTCGAACTCGCCTTCCCCTAAGCGTACCTGCTGCTTCTGCCGGGTCAGGATCGTATAGGAATGGTTCGGGTTGAGCCTGACGACAAGGACACGGATCGAGTTGGTCCCCATATCAATGAAGGTTACGACCCTGCCCTCAGGGCCGATGGCAGCATGCTTCATGGGAACACCAGGTTTCGCTCAAACACCCGGACGAACAGATCCCCGCGGGACTGTGCCCGGCTCTTCTCTTCCGTGACATCACCGGTTGCAGAGAGGGTAAAGGTCACTTCACTGCTCCCGATCACCCCGTGAATCTCGTGGACCGTACCTGCATGACGGCAGTCCAGCCCGTCCGCAACACGGAGGATTGCTGCGAGCCGGAGTACCTTCGTTCGCTCTTCCGGTGCAAGCAGGTGAAACAATGGATGGGACTCAATGTCAACCCGCCCGCGATGGGCCCCGGCAATGAGCCCCAGTACGATCCGGTCGATCATATCAAGGGGCAGGGATTCCTCCATGAAGATCATCCGGGCCGAACGCACATTGTGGCGGCGGGTGCCGGATACCCAGCCGATATCGTGCAGCATACCGGCGCATTCGAGCAGGAGCCGGTCCCGCCCGGCCAACTGGTGCAGGGGGGCGAGGCAGTCAAAGATCAGGAGTGCGAGCCGGGGGACCGTCTGCTGGTGAAGAAGCCCGTCCGGGCAGGTTGCGGCTAGCGCCCTGCCGGCTGCAAGTATCTCATCGTCCATGGTTTTTTTCGCCGTGATGTAGCGCTGACGGCGGCCCGTGTCCAGGGTCCCGGTGAGCTGGTCCCAGACTCCCGCCCGGATGAGGGACTGCCAGTAGCGGGTAAACCGGCGGTGCAGCAACCGTCGCTCGCGCTCCCGGTCCTCCAGGAAGAGCCGGAGGCTCTTGAGCGTGGCGGTATCGGGGCGCTTCTTCTGGTTACCGGTCCGCAGGAGGCCGCGTTCCTTAAGGAGCAGCCGGGTCACCTGGTCGATCCAGACATCGCAGTCATGGAGATCGCCTAAGATCTCCTGCACCATCTTCACCCGGGCATGGAACCGGTTCAGTCCGAGCCGGTACACCGGCCCGAATATCTCGATCGTGTACCGGAGTTTTTTGGCAGCAATCCGCATGGCATGGTGCTCGGCAACCGCATCTTCCTGCGTCACCCACGGTTCAAACGTCCGCATTGCCTCAAGGCGGCGTTCAATACGGCAGGCAGCCATCGTGGGAATGCCCCTGGCAAGGGCCTGCACGGGAGTCTTTCTGAATGAGGCAGATTGCAGGGAGAAGACCGCATGCATCTCGCGGGTAACCCCGCTCTTCTCAAGCGTAGCTAGGCTCGCATTCACCTGTTCCTGGTGAGCCTTCCGGTTTTCTTTCAGATCCTGCAGGAGATAGGCGATCGCCGGTTCCAGCGGTTCGGTGCTGGTGCTATCCGGGTGCCGGCTCTTCCATGCTGCCACGCGTTTCTTCCGGTATTTTGTAAGGAATGCGATCTGGACATCCGCATCCCGGGCTTCACCCAGCGCACGGGTGATGGTGGAGATACCCTGCATCCAGCGGAGATACTGTTTCTTCGAGAAACAGGGCCGGAAGATCGGGAGGGCGGCCCGTAAGCGGCGGGAGGCGACCCGCATACGGTGGATATATTCGATGTCTTCGGCAGCCCGGACTCCCGTGATCTCCGCTTCAAAGGCTGCAAGGAGCGGGGGCAGCCGTTCCTGAGCGAACCAGCTGAGCCCGGCCGGGGCTGCGATCGTTTCAGGAGCGGCGGCCATACCAGATTCCCCGGTGAGCAATGAGCCACGTGTGAGCGTTCACGGGTGCTTCCCCGGGTGCGGGTGTGATGCGGGCGTATGTGCCGTCAGGCTGCATGAGCCGGGACTTGGCAGTATCGGCCAGCTGGATCGGCAGGATCGTCTCCAGGATCTCCTTTCGCAGGCCCGGGTCCTGGACCGGGAAGAGGATCTCAACGCGTTTGTCGAGATTCCGGGGCATGAGATCGGCACTGCCTAAGTACACCTCATCCTCCCCGCCATTATGGAAATAGTAGATCCGTGCATGTTCGAGGAACCGGCCCACAATTGCGGTCACCCGGATATTCTCGCTGATACCGGGAATCCCCGGGCGGAGGCAGCAGATCCCCCGTATCTGGAGTTCCACGTTTACGCCGGCCTGCGATGCCCGGTAGAGTGCTGCGATACAGAACGGGTCAACGAGCGCATTCATCTTGAAGATGAGGTGCCCGTCGCCATGCTCCTGCTGGCGGCTGATTTCACGGTCGATCTTTGCAAGGAGGTTTTTGCGCAGGGTGACCGGTGCCACCAGCAGCTTGTTGTACTCTTCGATGCGGGCATAGCCGGTGAGGAAGTTGAAGAGGTTTGCCACGTCTTCGCCGATGGCCTGATCGCAGGTGAAGTACCCGAAATCGGTGTAGATCCTGCTGGTCGTGGCATTGTAGTTGCCGGTCCCCAGGTGCATGTACCTCCGGATACCGTTGCTCTCGCGCCGGACAATCATGCAGAGTTTGGCATGCACCTTGAGGCCCACGACCCCGTACACAACATGGACGCCGGCGCGTTCCAGCGCCCGGGCCCAGCCGATATTGTTCTCCTCATCGAACCGTGCCTTAAGTTCGATGAGCGTGGCCACGTCCTTCCCGTTCTCCCGCGCCTCCATGAGCGCGTTGACGATGGGGGAGTTGGAGCCCACGCGGTAGAGGGTGATCTTAATGGCGAGCACCGCCGGATCGTGGGCGGCCTTGCGGATGAAATTGACGACCGGGGCAAAACTGTCATAGGGCTGGTAGAGAAGAATATCCCCCTGACGGATGGCCGCAAAGATGTCCCGGTCATCTGACAGTTCCGGGGGAACGGAAGGGAGAAACGGCGTGTCCTTGAGGTCCGGGCGATCCAGGGACATCATCTGCATCAGGTCTGCCATGCCGACCGGGTGACCCACGCGGTACAACATCGACGCATTGGTACCCAGTTTTGCTCCCAGCATCTGGCAGATCCCGTCATGCATCGAGCACTCGATCTCGATCCGGACCGGTTTTCCTCTGGCACGCTGCTCCATGACCTCTTCGACCGTGGTCAGGAGATCGGATGCCTCGTCCACTTCAATCTCAAGGTCGGCGTCCCGCGTGATCCGGAATGGAAACGATGCCACGGTCTCCAGACCCGGGAAG
Source organism: uncultured Methanoregula sp. (assembly GCA_964592875.1). Lineage (GTDB taxonomy): Archaea > Halobacteriota > Methanomicrobia > Methanomicrobiales > Methanospirillaceae > Methanoregula. The sequence goes on along the minus strand of CAZQGG010000001.1, from coordinate 260,555 downwards.
AGCATGTCGAGATGTGCAGCAATGATCTCTTCCAGGTAGACCATATGGACGATGCTGTCATCCTTCCGCGTGCTGCCATCCGGTTCCGGTACCCGCACCAGCCGGGAGAAGAGGTTGGTCGGTACCTTGACCCGGGCGAAGAACTCTTTCTTGTTCTGGTCGCGGACAACGATCGCGAGGTTGAGGGAGAGGTTGGAGATGAAGGGGAACGGGTGCGAACTGTCGAAGGCCAGCGGGGTGAGGACCGGGAAGACTTCGTTAACGAAGAAGCGGTGCATTGCCTCTTTCTGCGGTTCGCTCATGTCGCTGTACTTGTGGAGGATGATGCCGGCGTCAGCAAGTTTCGGGAGGAGGACCTTGTGCCAGCAGTCATCATGCGCCTGGAGTTCGGGGAGGAGCATCTGGCGGATGGCATCGATCTGCTGGGTGGGGGTCATGCCATCCGGGGGGGCACGCAATACGCCTTGTGCCACCTGGCGCTGGAGGCCGGAGACCCGGACCATGAAGAATTCATCCAGGTTGTTGGCATAGATGGCGAGGAACTTGACGCGTTCGAGTAAGGGATGGGTCTCGTCCAGTGCCTCATCCAGTACGTGGCGGTTGAACCGGATCCAGCTCAGTTCCCGGTTGATATAGAGCGAGGGATCGTCAGCAAGTATTTTTGGTATCTCCATGTAGTGCACCCTTACGGAAAGAAAACCTACGAGGGTATGCCCTGCGGGTTCCAGTACTAGTCATTACTATGGGATAGTATAAAATCTCCGGCTGGGGGGAGGGGGTGGGGAGAGCTTAACAAAAAATTGTGGCTATTGAATTCCAATTCGGATAATTTATACTTTATAAATCCAATAAGTCATCTTGATTGAATGTTTCATTTAATATTTTTAACTTGGTTTTGGCTAGTGCAATTTAATAAATTCTTGCTATTATGTTGTATCATCTTCGGCTTGTTTTGTATTGTTTATTTTATTCATCAAAAATGGGTTAGTTTGATTCCCGAACAAAAAGTAAAAAGTTGGGCAAAATATTTATCCGCATTTCTTTTTTTTGAGTTCTGTTTATTTTTAAGCGCGATTAGCTGGTATATTGTTAGTAAATCGGCAGACATCACTCCATTTTACAATACAACCTCGTTATTAAACTTAAAGGATTTTATTTTTTCATCACCGGGACCAAATGGTGCAACTATCTCATTTGAAAATTTATCCGGTTTAATTAGTGTTGTTTCAATTTTGATAATATTTCTCTATTTTTTTCATGTTTTTAGTAATACAAAATTTTTTGCAGAGCGCACAGCGATTCAAGAAAAATATGCTGCTGTATTTTGGATACCAATAGTTATTGTATTAGTTGGAGGCATTTTCATAATTTTTTTAGATGAAATTACCCACAAACCTCCATATGGTGATGCGTTTCTTTTAATATTTGGAATAGTGAACATTTTATTATCTAGTAAAATTCCGATTATATTAAGAAAATATTTTTTCACAAATGGTGTTGATTTTGATACTCATCAGAGTGTTGAAAAAATTTTTAATTACAATTTTATTGATTCTTACAGAAGATTACCAAAATCGGGTTTTGAGACATTCATATCTGATTTGATTTTAGCATTCACGTTGCTATTAGCATTTTATTCCTACATTAGTAATTGCAATATATTCATGCTGATACTTGCAGAATATTGCTTGTTAACGATCTTTTTTTGGATTCGGCAATTAAGCTTGATTCCAACAAAAAGAATGACAATTGAATTGAAAGAAACGGATACTGATGGAAATCATGTTCCATTAGTCAATTTGTTCATTATTAGTGATTCGTCAAAAGGATATTTTGTTGTTTTAGATGAGAATAGTACTCTCCGACAAATAATGAAAGATAGTATTCATCAAATAATTTTTCAAAAAGATTGAGTTATTCCAAGTGTCAACGTTTTTTTCCCGTTGCGATTCCACCCACTCCATGCTTCGCATGGAGTCGCCGCGACGCCTTGTCGGGTCGCGGCTGGGCAAGTGACAGGATCAATCAAACGAACCGGTAAGTGCGCAGCGCAAAACCCGACAGGTGTTTTGCGCGTAGGGCCTCACTCACTTCGAGGTAGTCAACAAAAAATTCTAAAAATTTTTTCAATGACCGGAATTTCCCAAAAAAATATTTCAAAACAGTTTTCAAAAGTTTCTCAAAAAAAATTCTTAAATTTTTTTTATTCAGGAAAAATTTCCGGGCATCATCAGGTACTCCCCACAGTGAATTGCATCCTTTTTCTTGGGATGGTTGATAGTAGATAATCCACATTTTTACCGACGTGACATATTCCTCGTCCGACCTAACGTCACTCCGGAAAACAGGCTTTCTTTTCATTTCTGCATCCCCCAGTCCGTCCGGCCCTGCGTTATGCCCCTGTATTAGCGCTATTTACGTCCGCAATTCTCCGACGTGAAAATGAGGGGAAAATGGGTACTTAGTCCCTCATTTTAGCGAATTAGTACCTCATTTTGGGGTACTTAGTCCCACCGAGGGTTCAGGCTGCGGGGAATCTACGTCGGAGCCTCGATCTCGCAGGAGTACTAGTCCCTTCGTCCCTTTTGACAAGGGGGAGATCGAGAGATCACAACAAGGGGGGGTCAACCATCGACCCCCCCTCCCCCTTTGCGATCAATAATCTTTGGAGCAAACCCTCCACGCACTCATTTCGCTGAGAACGCACCGACGTAAAAGCGAGATAGCAGACCCTCCGGAACTGATCAAGAGGGGGGTCCGATTGAATCTGAACGCAACAGGGTGGGGGGGTCGACCGTTGACCCCCCCATTAAAAATGGGATTTGTGCAATATTGCACGCGTGATCTGTCACGATCTTCTGGTCTCGTTCAGACGGAGCGTCCTGCCCGGCAGCCTACCCAGAAATGGTAAGGGGGGGTCGGTTTGGGCCAGAGGGGGGGAGGGGTCGACCGGTGACCTCCCCCCCATGCGGGTGGGGGGGTTGGATCGTTTTTTGAGATGTGGGGGGTGGGGGGTCGAGGGTTGACCCCCCTCTTCGTCACTGTCGCTACCGTTGTAGAACGCTATCTTGGGAGACCTGCATTACCGCAATCCCTTCTCACCGTCGTAACTCCACAGCCTAATCGCACCACCACCCACCAAAAAAGGGAATAATTCACGAAAATGAGGACGGGTTTCGGCACTTTTTCGCATTTTAACGTCGGATGAGTGAGGTCATATATAGCCGCGTTACAGCGGCCGATCTCCTCGCCCGTGGGTGTCTGGACGTGGAAATGCAACCGGATGGGGCTATGGGCGTTTTGGAGGAGCGGTGCCGGAACTCGAAGAAACCGTATTGTTTCTTCTCCTCCTCCCGGTCTGAAGACCCGTCGGATGTCGGAGACTGTGTTGCAGGGGCCTTATCCGGGCCTTGCCGGGTGTCAGATCTGCCAGGAAGGTTATTCCCATGGAGACTCGCACGTAACCGTATGGAGCGTTACGGTTGTTCGAAATGTACGGAGGAGTTTTTTATGAAGTATATTCCTATGAGCGGTCCGCCACCGGGACCACATCTCTGCCCGGAATGCGGTGGGGAGCTCCACTGGATGAATACTGAATTTGGCTGGATACCCAACAGTTATGATATGGATTAATGGATGACGTTTTTTCGCGGGAGACCTCGCACAATATGAATGCTTAAAGAAAGATTTTCTAAATTTTTTTTTAAAGGTCATCAGACCTGTCAGCATTGGAAAATATTCCCTCATTTTTTTCCAACTTCCCGCCATTTATATACCGGGCAAATCAACAACGGGATCAGGCCCAAAAGATTCGGGCCAGGGAGAATACCGAATGACAACACAAGTGTCAGCACAATCGAACCTCAATGGATTTGAGGCGCTTCCCAGGAACGAGAAACAATGGTTTCTGGACCGGTTGCAGTTGCGGTTGTGTGCCCCAGCATCGGGCAGAATGACTGCGAGCCGCAGACCGGTTTCGTAAGCGGCAAAAAGAACAAGGACCCAATGTTACCAGAAAATATTCCGCGGGTCTATGCGGAAGAACATATCTGACCCGCCATTTTTTTTATTTCGAGGGGGCGCAGACCCGAGAAATGAGAAGATCCAACACATCTTCGAAATTTCGAGGCTCATCAGAGCCGAGAAACGAGAAGACTCGAAGAGTCTTCGAATTGTCGAAAGTCATCAGACTTGAGACTCAAGAAGAACTCCGATACGATCTTCTCGTTATCGCGCCGGATGACTGGTCGGAGAAAAAAATTATTTATGGGCTGCCAGGGTCAGGTCATTCAGGGTGGCCTGAGCCGGGTAATACTTCTCCTTTATCAGCGCGACAAGATACGGCACAGCGAGCACGATCGCCACGGCGCCGAATGCAAGGAACATATTGCCGTATGTTGCAGTAAGGGCAATGACCGGCACGACCGCAAGTGCTGAAGCAAACTGGCCGATGTTTAAGGAGACGGAGAACCCGCCCATGGCCCGTCCGAGGAACTGCTGGGGCGTGATTGCAGCAATCCAGGTCAAGATTGTTGGCATCAGCAGACCCTCGCCAACACCGACCAGGATTACTGCGACCCCTACGGTGACGAGCGAGGTGGCAATGCCAAGAAGACACATGCCGATGCCAAAGGCGAGGAGCGTAACGGTGAGGATCGTGTACCGGTGGAATCTCCAGGCAATTCTCCCGTAAAAGATTCCCAGGACGGCTGAGGCACAGCCCCCGATTCCAAGGAATATCCCCGCAGTAAGCGCGGTGTTTTCACCCAGAATCCGTGCTGATTCCATATGTGCAATCAGGTAGGGAAATTTTGTGGGCATCAGGAAGAAGAGCAGGTTACCCATGAACAGGGTGATATAGGCCAGCAGGAGGGGCGTGACCGGGAAGGTTGCGGGTACCGCCTTTGTCTCACCGGGTGCTGCCTTCCACTCCCCACATCTCAGGGGAACGGGCTCTCTCATCGTAAGAAGAACCCCGGCAAGAATAACAATGCCAAGCAGGTAGATGAGAAACGCTGCACGCCATGAGATACCGGCGAGCAGTCCTCCACTCACTTCAAGAATCAATACCCCGACACCCATTGCCGCTGCCTGGTACCCGAGAACCCGGGCACGGGTAATTCCATCGTAATAACAGACGATCAGGGAGGATGTCGTGCAGATGATACCGGCAATACCGATCCCAAGGATGAATCTGCCGGCTAATATTGCGGGTATGGTGGTGAGATAATACCCGGAACTTCCTGCAATGGTGAAGATCGCAACGGAGGCGACAAGAACCCTGATCTTGCCGATCTTATCTGAAAGAATCCCAAGGAATAAACCCGTGATGGCAATCGCAAGCGCGGGGAGGGTAACAATTAAGGAGATGCTGGTATCGGATGCGTCCGGAAATGCTGCGCTGATCAACGGCAGTGCCGGTGCAACCGCTGCCCCACCCATGAGAATCATCATGGCGGCAAGCATGAGAAAAAGAAGGGTCCATTTCGATGGTTTGAATTCTGCTGGATTCATGTCCTACTAAATCGCCAAGGTGAAGATATTAAGAAAGTGCTCCTGAATATAGTAGCTGATCACATGATTGATGATTCGTTACTTTCGCAGCTGAAACAGATCGGGATGAGTGAATACGAGGCGAAGGTGTACGTAATCTTAACCGCATTGCGGGTGGCAAGTGCCCGGGAAATTCACGAGCAGACCAAGATCCCCCGGGGCAGGATCTATGAGACGCTTGCCACGCTCACCGAGAAAGGGTTCATTGTCTCTTCGGGCAAGTCGCCGGTGCGGTACTCGCCGGTTGATGTGATCCAGATGTTTGAGCGGCTGAAACGCGAGTCCGTGACCTCTCTTGCAGGACTGGTCAAACACCTGAAAGCCTTGGAATCCGAAACACCGGAACCGCTCATGCAGGGCTATAAACTGTACACAGAATGGACCCGGGACAACCAGATCCGGATGATGTTGCACCGGGCGAAATCCGAGATCATCCTGCTCTGCAATGATGAAGAATTTCTGAAGAAATATAGCAGTGATATCTCGCGAGCGGCAAAACGGGTTTCACTGTACCTTGTTGTCGGAAGTGCTGACCTTGCCGGGTCCGTACCGGTAAAATGCTATGTGGGCGGGAGTGATATTGCGTCATCCATCTTTCACCATGACGCGGGAGAGAACCTGGGGCTCTCGATGAAATTGTTACTGATGGCTGACCGCCGGGAATCCCTGTCGATCCTGGAAGAGAACGGGAACCTGACGGGCATTTTCATCTGCCCTGATATTTACGCCAGTTACCTGTCGCGAAAAATTGTGCAGGAGATCCAGCCGGTTGAACGCCCGCGTAAGCGAACCTGAACATGACAGCTACCAGAGATCCGGAAAAACCTCAATTTGAGGTTTTTTTTAAGGGGACTCGGATCCGTGATGTGCGCAGAATTTTTGCGCGGTTGTCCCGGTTAATCAGGTACTCATCTGATTCTTTTGGTAACAGACCAGAGGGAGACAGTGAAAAAATTCAGAAATGTTCAATTCTCTGGATTTTGTTGTCAACAACATTCAGTTTTTCCATGAGAATATTAAGTCCTGTTTTCACATCCTCGATGATCTTTCCCCCGGTGATCACAATTTTTCCTGAGGAGAAGAGAAGGAATACGATCTTTGGATCAGCGATCCGGCAAACCAGTCCGGGAAACGCTTCCGGTTCATATTCAACCTGATCTGTATCCATTAATGCCATGGTAATCCTGACCAGATTGAGGGGGAATCCAAGATCATAGGTGCAGACGATATTGGTGACTTTGAGTTCAGGATTGTCATTGCAGGGGATTCCTGCCTCTTTGAAGATTTGCACAAGGTTTTGTAATGCAACGGGAATTTCTTCGAACTTATGGTGACCCGTGAGAACAACCCGGCCCGATGAAAAAATAAGGGCCGCAGATTTCGGATTTTGCATATGGAATACCGCACCGGGGAACTTCCGTTTGGCGAATGTACAATCCGGGATCGTATTTCCAATGAATTCCAGGTCAATCGATTCTGCAATCGACCCGGCAGAGACGATATTCTGGATCTTTAATGAGCCGTTCTCCCTCTTCTTCATGCAATGAATTGGCCGGAAGTACCTATTAAAAGATAACTTCTCCGACGTCAGAACGGTTTGTCAGAACCTTGTGGATGAGTAGACAATCGAAGACCGGTTGATTCCACCGTCTCGATCCTGAAGCCGTTAGGGACTTCTTCGATTTCATATCCTGACATTTTTTATGTGCGGTTACGTTCAAACCTGAATAAAAACGGAGAACGCGATCCACGAAAAAATATACCGCACCTGTCCGGACAAAGTCCGCGCTCTGGTTGAACATCTTCTGCAGGGGAGCGGTGTTGTCAGATCCAGTTCGGTGCGGTCCCGGATACGGATGATCGCACGATTAGTACTGGACAAGCCTGCATTCAGCCGGCTCAAGTGGATGATCGTATCCTGTGCCTGATTTGAAAGACACATCAGTTGCCGGAAACCTTCCTCTCGGTTACATTCCCCATCAAACCATACACCGCATGAGGAATTACACAATAATTAAGTCTGAATCCATAATCGAGGCCCGAATAATGCGATAGTATATATTCTGCGAAGTTATTATACCATATTTAAATTGTTTGTGGCATTGACACGCCCCGGATGGTTTACAAAACGATGAGATCTCTCTGGAGTGAAACGATGGATTACGGAAAACTGGTTGGGGACTCTTTTGGATATGCAAAAGAAAGTCTTGTTGGAAAGTGGGTAAACTGGCTGTTGTTGATCATCAGTTGCATCATCTTCCCCCTGATTATGGGATACATACTGCGTATTTACCGGGGAGCCGACAAAGCTCCTGAGTTAAATCAATGGGGTAGCATGTTCATCGATGGGATCAAACTCTTCATCGTAGCTCTGATCTACTGCATACCCATCTTCATCATTGCGTTCGCTGTCGGCCTGTCAGCAATTGTCACTGCCGCGATGGCCATGTCCACCCAGGGACAGACAAATCCCGAGGGCCTGATGGCACTGATCGGTGGATTCCTGTTCGCGGTCATCATCCTTGTTATTGTCTGGATCATTATCGAGATCATTATGGCAACTGCCGTGGTCCGATTTGCACGCACGAACAGTTTTGGTGAAGCATTTAATTTCAGTGCAATCTTTGCCCATATCGGGAAGATCGGGTTTGTACCTTACCTCGTAGCGTTGATTGTCATGGCAATCATCATCGGTATCATTGAGATGATCTGTATGGTGATTCCCTATATCGGCATGCTGCTGCTCATCATCATAACACCGGTTATTATCCTGTTCCAGGCACGGTACCTTGCCCTGCTCTATGACAGTGCGGATGCAGCATAAATCTAAAAACAAGATCACTTTTTTAGGGAGTTAATATACATTCAGCGTCGGCAAAGTAATCATTGCTTCAGAAGAGAACCTTCAATATCCCGTGCAAAGACGTTACTCTCCAGTATAGGTTCCTATCAGGGATTATCCCAATACCATACCAAATACCTGATGTGGTAATATCGAACAATGAATAATTGATACAGGAATCTCCGGTTGGCGCAATCAGGATCATTCCCTGGTAAAAATTTTAGAGAATGGTGCACGACATGACTCACTATCTGATCGATATCCGGCTGATGGGTTTCGTGAAGCACCAGATCCAGACCTTGAGCAACCAGTTGTCCGAACGATTCAACCTCAAGGACAAACTGGTGATCCCGCATATCACGCTCGCCGGGCCGTTTGCGACCAGCGATGAGAAGAGACTGGTGGAAGATTTCTCAGGAATCTGTGCAAACCAGGCGGCGACTCCAAAATACGAGGTAGGGAGTTACGGGTTTTTTAGCGATACCCGGGTGGTCTTTGTCACGATCACGCCGGATGAGAGCCTGAAACAGTTCCGGCACCAGCTCTCCCGGGCAATTGCCTCTTACTGCACATTACGGAACTATGACCTGGACGCTGCCGATGATTTCAGGTTCCATGCAACGCTTGCCATGAAACTGGACTGGCTCACATTCCAGAGAATAAAATGGTATTTCAGGAACCAGGAGCCGGTCACGTACCGGCACCATCCCCTGAGGGCAACCCTGCTCCGGAATTCTAAAATTGTCTGCGAATACGATTTTATCCAGCGGCGGATGCTCACTCCTGCACAGGCCCGGAGCAAGGCGACCATGATGCGGGACTTTGATGTTCTCAAGTCATGGGCGGACGGGAGCTGGGAGAACGAGTGAGATCGGCCGGTATTTCCTGCTAACATGTGTCATTCGACCCGGCAGGCTTTGTTCCACGAAGAATGAGGTAATCAAAAATGAAAAAATGCGCAGTCCCGGGCTTACCGGGAAATTTTAAACGCACATGTCTGGTTCTCACCGCAGTTTTGGCAGATCGCAAGAACGATCTCACAGCGTGAACAGTCCGGTTTCTTCTCCAGATCGCAATGATCGCAGTCCGGTTCACCGGAGTCCGGCGCATCTGCATCGGAATCAAACGATCCCCCGGTGCCGGATCGTTTCTTGAACTCATCCAGGCACGCGTTACAGAGGGCGTCGAGACAGGATTCACATTCCTCCCGCAGGGGATCACAACCCCAGTCCAGGTATGTCATGATGGTATCCTAGTGTTGATGTCCTGCAACCAGAAAACGATTGCGGGTCCCTGGATGTGAAGAGCATCGTCTTTGTCGCCAATGCCGACCAGATCGCTGCGCTCTCGATCCTTGCGAACTATGGGACCGGGAATATCCGTAACGGAGTCATCGTTGCTGCCGGCGCATCCGGGTGCCAGGCAATCGGCGTCTGCACGTATACGGAAGGTGAGCGTGATAAGGAGTATCCCCGCGCCGTGGTGGGCCTCACGGATCTCTCTGCCCGGAAGGCCGTCCGCCCCACGCTGGGAAAGGATGTCCTGACATTCTCCGTCCCGTTCGCGTTGTACCGGGAGATGGAGCAGAATGTAAAGGGCAGTTTCCTTGAACTGGATCTCTGGAAGGAATTCCGGGACTCCACGTGAGAAAAACCGGTTTTTCCCACATAAAATCAGTAAAAAAAGATCCCGTGACACCGGTCCCGCTACAGTTTCAGCGCAATGTACGGGATCATGTCGAGGAGATCGTGCCGGAGCGTATCCAGGCCGATCCGCTCCATGAACCGTGAGGTCCGCTCCTTGGGCCGGGCATGCGTCCGGAAATATTCAAGCAGCCGATCAAGCAGATCGTGCACTTCATCCGTTGTCAGGTCCGTTGCCAGTACGTCCCCGAACCGGGGCCGTGTGCCGCTGTTGCCGCCAAAGAAGACCGTCCAGCCGCCTTTCGATCCCATGATCCCGATATCCCGGGTCCTGCTGTCCCCGCAGCACCTGGGACAACCCGAGATGCCGATCTTCAGTTTTGCCGGGAAGGGGAGTTCCCGGTATTTTGCCTCGATCGCGGGGGCCATGTCCAGGGAATCCTGCGTACCGTTCTTGCAGTGCCGGATGCCGGGGCAGGAGCGGACGTACCGGACGCAGGGACCGGTTCTCCGCACGGCATCCATTCCCAAATCGGAAAAGACACCGGCAAGGTCTTCAACCCGGACCCCGATCAGGTCAAGCCGCTGACCGGAGGTGATCTTCACCGTCCCGACATGATATTTCCTTGCGATTGCTGCCACCCGTTCAAGAAGTTCCGGGGTCACGAGGCCGGCGGGGGATCGTACCATCACCGCATAGGTGCAGCCGTCCCGCTGGAGAATTGCGCCCTCCACCTGTTCTGCCATGGGTACGTGATTGCTCCCGGATATAAAAAATCCCACGGGGATCGGGGAGTTGTGTTCAGGATCTTAAAAATAAAAAGAAGAGTCCGGGCCGGGCTGTCATACCCGGTCACAGTTTCCCGTCAATCATGCTGCGGATCGATGCTGCCATTTTGGGGAACTCATCCGGGCCGAGTGTACCCCGGGCAAACTCCACGTCAGTACACCGGTCGAGAATGTCCCGCACGGTCTTGCTGTCGGCAGGGATCGAACGGAGGAACGTGAGGAGTTCTGTGTTGGTCATCTCGCGGCGGACCCCGTTCTCCCACGAGAGGAAGAGGCGGAGCGCCTGCCCGGCGAGACCGCAGGCATCGGCATACTGCTGCTTTCCATACGCGATCTCGGCCTGCTTCAGCAGATCGCGGGCGGCCTTACGGTGATCGAACGGCTCGCGGGGCGGGGCGGTGAACAACGGATTTGGGGCCGGGGCACCCGGGCGGCGGAACCTGCGGTACAGGACCCACGCGGCGATCAGGATAACAACACCCGCCATGGTCGCGGCGAGCACGGGCAGGTAATCGAACGGTGCGTCCGGTTCAACGGCAACCGTCAGCTGCGTCACGTTCATCCCATCCGTGGTGGCGTTGATGAATGCCCGTTTTCCCTGAGGGTCCTGGTATGTGAGATTGACCATCGATCCGCCGTTAGATGCAATGGTCAGTGTGCTCGTGTTGCGGGAGAATCCCTGTTCGCTGAACTTTTTGACTGCGGACTGGAATGTCGTGTTCGCGGCGAGCGGTGCCGTCACATTGACCGGTGCCGCGGAAGTCTCGGTCACTGAGGGAACGGCTCCGTTCTCCATCCGCCCGGCAACCGTGGCAGTTTCTCCGGCTGCGTTCCGGTACTCCTGCGAGAACGTGCCGGCAGTACCGGACTCCGGGTTCGTAGCCTGTGATGCACGACTGAATCCGTCAGCCGCCAGGCTCTGGTTGACGGACGCAAGCAGCGGGTCCCGGCTGAGTGCCTCTTCAAAGGCATTCTTCTCGGTCGCTTTCTTCTCCGTCTCTCTCTGCAGTTGTTCTTTGAGTGCGCTGGTATCCTGCGCAAGCTGGCCGTTCGAGAGCGCCTGCTGCACGGTCCCGTCACGGCCGGACTGTTGGGGGCTGGAGACGGACTGCTGCACGATCTGGACCGAACTCGATGTCGGGACATTTCCCGTCCCGGCGCTGCTCGTGCTCGTGACCGGCGACTGCGAACCAGATGACTGAGAGGGCTGTGCAACGAAATGTATCAGGATCTCGGGCATGGCGACATGGATCGCGGATGGATCTGTGTAGTCATACGCCACCTGCACCCGCACAGTCTTCTCCACATCGGATGTCCCGGCGCTGATAGTGATCTGCGATGCACCCGGGGAGACGGTATGCGAGTAGACCTTGTTCTTGGTGCTCATCATCACCGTCCCCGCGTTCTGGAGCTGCTCGGTTGTAGAGAACTGGAGTGTGCCGTCAACGTCGTGATCGAACGTGCTCGTGATGGCAAGGGGTACATCCGCCGATTCGCCAAACCCAAAATAATACTCGCTGCTGGAGGCAGACATGCTGATGTCCGCTGCCATGGCCGGAGCGATAAGAAGCCCGGCACAGAGAATAAGGAGGAGAAGGGAAATCCCCGTCATCTGTTTCATTGGATGATCCTCCCCCTGCCGTACCGGAGCCAGAGTTCAAGGCAGAGCAGGACAAGTGCACCGGCAAAGAAGATGCCGGCAACACTCGTCTCCTCCTTCTCACGGGTGATCTGCTGGTTCAGGCTGCCGTAGATCTCTTTCAGCGTCTGGTCGTTGACGGATTTGAAATACGTCCCGCCGGTCTTCTCGGCAATCGATTTGAGGGTTGCCTCGTCCACCTGGGCATACTGCGGGTTGCCGAGCCAGTCATACCCGAGTACCACCGGCTGGCTGGAGCCCATGCCCACGGTATAGACCTGGATCCCGGCGTTTCTGGCAAACGCGACCGCTTCATCCGGTGAGATCACGCCCGCGTTGTTCACGCCATCTGAGAGCAGGATCACCACGTTCTTCCGGTTCGGGATCGATTTGGCCATATCGATGGCGAGCGCCAGGCCGTCTCCAATGGCAGTCTGCCCATTCTTGGCAGAGACGGAGGCGAGTTTCTCGCGGACCCGGTCCTTGTCCGGGCTTAAGTATGCGGCGGTGGTGGCGCCGGATTCGAAGATCACGACCCCGGCATAATCCTTGGCGTCGAGGCTCCGAATCAGGAGGTCACCGGCACTCTTTGCCGCCTCGATCCGGGTGGGCTGGTAATCGGTGGCCTGCATGCTGCCCGAGTCATCGATGACGAGGACCACATTCACGCCCTCCTTGGTCTGTTCGAGCGGGATGTGGGGGTTCGCAAGCCCGATCACGATGAACGCGATGGCAAGGAGTGCAAGGGCGAAGAGAAGGTGCGAACGCTTCGACTTCTTCACATCCCCAAGCGCTGATTTCACGAACGCGAGCCGTGAGAACCGGATCGCCTCCTTCTTCTTCTGTCTCATCATCCAGAGATAGACCGCCGCAAGGACCGGGATGAGGATCAGGCCGGCCAGCCAGATCGGATCATAAAACCCGGGCATGGTACCGCCTCCTGCCGGCAATGCCGGTGAAGAATGTCTTTACCGGGATCTCGAACGGTTCGTCGGTTGTGATCACCAGATCGTGGATATGGTTCCTGGCCAGGTCACGATGAAGCGTGGCCTCGGCTTCCTCCACGAGCACACGGTACCGCTCCCGGAAGGTCTCGTCCGAAGTGTCCACCAGCACCTGTTCGCCGGTCTCAGGATCTTCGAGCTCGATGTACCCGATATCCGGGATCTCGCGCTCCCGCTCGTCCGTTACCCGGAGTGCGATCACTTCGTGGCGCCGGCGCAGGATCGTAAGGGGCCGCATGAAATCGGGCGAGATGAAGTCCGAGAGGATGACGATCGAGGATCGCCGCGCAAGCACCTTTGAGAGGAACCGGGCTGATTCCCCGAGGTCGGTCTTGTCCGACGCAGGCTTGTGATCGATCAGGGTATTGAGCATGCCGACCAGGTGCTTTCGTCCCCGATGTGCCGGGATGAACTTCTCCACCCGGTCCGAGAAGAGGCAGAGGCCCACCCGGTCATTGTTCTTCAAGGCAGCAAACCCGAGGCTTGCCACGAGTTCGAGTATACGTTCCTGTTTTGAGGTGGTTGAACCGAACGAGCCCGAGCCGGAGATGTCCACCATGAAATAAAAGGTCTGGTCCCGCTCCTCGGAGTACTCCTTGATAAACGGGTGGTTATACCGGGCGGTCACCTTCCAGTCGATCGACCGGACATCGTCGCCGGGTACATACTCCCGTATCTCGGCAAACTCGATGCCCTGACCCTTGAAGACCGAATGGTGAAGCCCGGACTGGAGGCCTTCCACGAGAATGCCGGTCTTTAACTCAATGTGCCGGATCCGCCGGATCAGTTCGCGTCGGTCTTCCATGCGCCGCTCCCCCTCACGATGAGGTTGCGCCGGTGGCCGGTGCGCTGTCCCTGCCGCCCGGTAATCGAACCGGCGGTCATGGAACCTTCACCGTCCCGAGGATGCGATCGATGATGGCATCGGTGGTGATCCCGTCTGCCTCGCCTTCGTAGTTGAGGATGATCCGGTGCCGGAGCACATCGTGCGCCACGGCCTTGATATCTTCGGGGATCACGTACCCCCGCCCGGCCAGCAGGGCACGGGCCTTGCCGCCGAGGATCAGGAAGATGGACGCCCGCGGCGATGCACCGAGCGCAATGTACCGCGCCTCGTCCAGCCCGTACGTGGCGGGATGCCGGGTTGCATCCACGATCTCGCTCACGTACCGTTTGATGGCCGGGTCGGCATACACTTTCTTTGTGAATGCCTGGATCGCGAGGATCTGCGCGGATGAGATCACTTTCTTTGGTTCGATGGCGATTCCTTCCGTGAACCGGTTGAGAATGATCACTTCGTCCGCTTTCTCCGGGTAGGTCATCAGGACCTTGAACATGAACCGGTCAACCTGCGCCTCGGGAAGGGGATAGGTTCCCTCGGACTCGATCGGGTTCTGGGTGGCGAGCACGAAGAACGGCCGGGCGAGTGGGTGCGTTTCTCCCTGGATCGTCACCTGCTTCTCCTGCATAGCTTCGAGAAGTGCGGACTGGACCTTAGGCGGCGCCCGGTTGATCTCATCGGCAAGGATAAAATGGGAGAAGACCGGCCCCTTCACGGTCGAGAAGGTCGCATCCTTCTGGTTGTAGATCTTCGTCCCCATGATATCCGCGGGAAGGAGATCCGGGGTGAACTGAAGCCTCGTGAAACTGCAGTCCATGCACTGCGAGAGCGTGCGGATCGTTAAGGTCTTTGCAATGCCCGGCACGCCTTCAAGGAGAACATGGCCATCGGCGCAGACTGCCATCAGCAGCCGGTCGATCACCTCGTTCTGCCCGACAATGACGGTCTTCATCTCGTTTCGTATCGCATCGAGTGTGCCGGCAATTGTCTTTGCCTCACTCGTCAACTGAACAATTTCTGCATTCATACAATCACACTGCCTGTGCTGTTTTTTGTTTCGGTAGTATTCCGTGAGTGCTGCATGCACGGGAACCGGGCGCGGATGCTGCTTCGGGAATTATCCCGTCAGACCACGACCGTTGCAGGTATACCAAGTTCCTGATGCCTGCGGGTGATCCCGTGCTAAAAATTTCTGCAAAAATTTCAATAAATGCTTTCTGCACCGGTACGGATCCATAAACCAGATCCGTCCTGAGGGGAACGTCTGCTGTCGTTGGTGTCATCATACGTGTCCCGTTTCCTGTCTCCCATGGTGGGAGACCTTAGCGGATGAGGTTACAAAGATTGGTATATAAGGGCTGGGAATTTGGAAAAAAATGATAGGATTTTTTCCACATCTCCCGTGTACCAGGGATATCCTTTTACTCCATCGTTACCAACATCATGCCGGAGAATATCATGGAGAAGATTGCACTCGGCCCGATGCCGTACATGAGTGTCATGCCCACGCTGCTTGTGGGTGCAAACGTGAATGGGAAAGCAAACTACATGACTGCAGCGTGGGCCACGGTTGCCTGCATGGCGCCGCCGATGGTGTGCGTGGCGCTCAACAAGAGCCGTTTCACGGTGAAAGGGATCGAGGAGAACAAGACGTTCAGTCTGAATGTCCCGACCACCGATCAGGTGATCGAGACCGATTATTGCGGGATTGCTTCCGGGGCGCATGCCGACAAATCGGAGATGTTCACATCATTCTTCGGCACGCTGAAGACTGCCCCGATGGCAAAGGAATGCCCGGTCAATATCGAATGCCGTCTCTTCAAGTCCGTTGACTGCGGAAGCCACCTGTTATATATCGGTGAGATTGCGGAGATCCATGCCGACAGGTCCTGTGTCACCGACGGGAAACCGGATGCCACGAAGATTCACCCCATCATCTATGCGCAGGCCACGTATTTCGATATGGGTAAGATCACCGGGAAAGCCTTCTCTGACGGGAAGAAATACCAGAAGTAGTAACATTCTGGCAATCTTTTTTTTGTTTTCCGGCAACTCCGGTAAATTGTCCTCAACCATATCTTAATCGCGTCCGGGATTCAAATCCCCCGGTATACGCTGACCTGGAGGGCAGGAGAGATGGTGAATAAAGGCTGGCAGTTACGGATGAGGCGACTGGTTGAGCGGCTGGTTTGCAAGCACCGGCGGGAACCCCTGCGGAAAATTACCGGGACCCTTGCGGCACTTGGTTTTGTTGAACTCGGGAGCGATCAGGTTGCGGTGGCGTTCAGTCATGTAATGATGGAACTGTACCTTGAAATAGGGCTGGATGATTCCCGACGCATCCAGAATTACTGCATTGTCTCGTTTGAAGAGAAAGAACACCGCGGGCAGAAATTCCGTTGGTGAAAAAAAGCGGACGCGTGGCTCGCTAGAGGATACTGATCAATTCTTACCCGAAGGGGAACAACACCCAAGACGGGTCTGGACATGGCATGCGCGCGATCCGCCAAGGGTCAGTACAGAAAAGAGCGTCTTTTCGGCAATAGCTCCCTAGGAACCCGGTTGTGAGGAAATTATACCACGGATTTTAAAAGAGGATCATCAGGTTCTTAAGGAATGATTCTGGGATAGGGAGACTAATTTTAAAATTTTTAAGGGAATGATATCCCGTTCCTGTGCAGGGATCACTCACATTTTATGAGTTGATCCTGGTATTGCACGCAGGAACGAGTCCGTTTGAAACGAAGGATTCTTAGTGAGACTGTTCATCTGTTGTCTGTCAGATGCTGACTGTCAACAGGAGTACATCACAATTCCGGAATAATCATCAATTGCTGATCCTGACACCCTCACGCTCCTTTTTTATAAACTCTTATTTTGTTAATATCGTATATAACTATTTTCATTTTTGAATTTTCAATTTTTAATATGATTTATTGAAAATAGATGGGAAAAATTAGTAAAAAGTCAATTCTGCGAATCATTTGAGGGTGATTTATTAATTCAATGTTTTTGCGCTCCTTTCCAAGAAACTGGACCCGTTCGAAACGTGATTTATTGATACTGGACGAAATGAGACCGGGCCTACAGAATTCTGTGATGAAGCCCGTTATTCCAAAAAAAATTTCCAAGTGGTGAATCTCCTGCAAACCGGATCACGTAGGTACAACATCATATGTACCTGCGGCGGGGATCAAAACGGAACCTGCAGGTTAACTGAAAAAACGAGGGATATCGCATGATTGCCAGATGGCTGAAATAGGGGACTCTGGGAGATTGTTGTAAAAAAAATTATTTTCGGGATCTTCTCATACCCAGAAATATGATGAAACCGACCAGTACCACACAAATCATCAGGGGATCAGGCCCCGGGGAGTAGGTCTGTTTTTTTTTCGGGCTGATGATTGAAGATGCCGTGGGAACGGCGACCGTAGTTTCCGGGGTTATTTCAATTACGATCTCCTCCGGTTCAATCACAGGTGCAGCGGTCGGTTCCGGTGTAGGGACCACCACGTTCACCGTTTTTTTCACCACGGATCCTGATACTGCTTTGGCACTTGAATCCACTTCCTGTATCCGGATTAGAGTGATATCCTGTGTTGCGTTTAATGCCGGAACTGTACCGGTTAGTTGGACCGTGACCTTATAGGAATTCTCAGAATCGCTCAGATCCCAGCCGGTCAGTTTGACCTGGATACTCTTACGGGATACCAGTTGTGTGGTGATGGGAGTCTCATCATTGACTATCACGGTCTTGGTTACGGTCCATTGCGCATCGGTGAGATCGCTGTATAGGGTGATCGAATGGGATGAATCAAAGGCACCGTCAGACCACGAATCAAAATTGATCACAAATGGTGCGTTGACAGCAGTTCCCGGGGAGAGGGTGGCACCGTCAGCGGGTCCCGCCCAGTTCTGGATCGTCCATGCTGAAACCGGGGATATGATGATGGCAACTGCCAGGATCATGAAGCAGCCACAGAGGAAATAGTGATTACGACTCATCCAGTTCACCAACGGCAGGAAAAACAATAAAGGTAACGATTTTGTTTAGGTTTCTAACGGAACGAATGAAGAATGACTGCCCATCCTTTTGGGAATAATGATGGAACATTTTCTGAATGGGAGATTTTTCAACCGATATTACATTCGGTATTGCATAAGTACCGGGAAGGATGAGATTTATCCGGGTAATCTGAACTTTATCCAGGATGGTCGCATGATGCAGGATATAAAAAACGATCCGGTGCTCCGCAAGCGGATAGTCTCCGCCCAGAGAGCAGAGATCACCGAACACCTCATCTATACTCATATCGCTGAGCTCACCCGCGATGAACACAACAAGGCGGTACTTCGCGAGATAGCGGCAGAAGAACTGGCCCATTACACTCTCTGGAAAGGGTACACCCACGAGGATGTTCCCCCACGGCAGTTCCGGATCTGGTATTATTGTGCAATGGCCAGAATTATGGGGATCACGTTTACGCTCAAACTGATGGAAACGGTTGAGAAGCGTGCCCAGCAAGCGGATCCGGCAACTCTTGCCGTGATCCCGGAGTATGCCAGGATCATCGAAGATGAAGTGAAGCATGAAAAGGAACTGATCGGCCTCATTGATGAAGAAGGACTGAAATATGTGGGGTCAATCGTTCTCGGGCTCAACGATGCCCTGGTAGAATTTACCGGAACACTCGCCGGGCTAACATTCGCGATCCAGAACACGCAGATCATTGCCATCGCCGGGCTCATCATGGGCGTTGCAGCTTCACTCTCTATGGCTGCATCCGAGTACCTGTCACAGCGATCGGAAGGAGGCCCGGGCAATCCGCTCAAGGCATCAATCTATACCGGAATAGCCTACGTCACGACGGTCGCGCTACTCATCCTTCCGTTCCTTCTCCTGACAAGCCCGTATATGGCCCTTTTGTTCACCCTGCTTGGCGCCGTGGGTGTGATCTTTGTCTTCACGTTCTACATCTCGGTGGCAAAGGATCTCCCGTTCTATCGCCGGTTTGGAGAGATGCTCGCTATCAGCCTTGGGATCGCGGCAATCTCGTTTGTCATCGGTTTTGCGATTCGGATTTTCCTGAATATTGATGTCTGAAAAAATCTTGGCATATTCTTTTTTATCAAACGGAAAATTTCAGATGACTCGTTTCCCCCCGTCAAGGTATTTGTGACAATTTAATACGATAGGGGTGAAAGGAAAGATACCGGATCATTTCCCTGTATATTGCGGATTCCGGTTTTCCTGCCGTGACTGCCTATGAACATCAGATCCCCGTCGTTTCCAAAATTTTCGGTCAGGGTCAAGATTCTGATCATGTTTCTTGCCCTTGCCCTGATCTCCCTTTTGATAACCGGGTATGTAGCATTATTCACGATCGGGGATGTAGCAAAATCGGCAGAGTCCAGCAGTCTCGATCTGGGGCAGCAAGCGCTTGACACCAGTACCGCCTCTCTGCTGGACTCAACCGAAAAGAATCTTGTTCAGGTGGCATCGGATCAGGCAGTGATCACCGAGGTCTTGTTCGAGGATACGGAAACCGAGCTCCAGATTATGGCGGTCCAGGCAGAGACCCTGCAGAGGAATCCCCCGGTAAAACCCATTATTCCATCATATGGCCGGAATAATCCACCGGAAGATCCCTTTGCCGCGGTATTATACTCTCTCGCACCCGGAGTTACAATCTCTCAGGATTCAGAAGAGTTTAAACGAACTGCCGGAATGGATGATCTCTTAAAAGGCATGTATGACGCGGACACTAACCTGACATCCGTTTATCTTGCCACTGATTCCGGCATCCTGCGTATCTACCCATGGGAGACTCTGACCCCCGCCACTATTGATCCACGTCAGCGGGAATGGTTTACCGGAGCCAAGACGACTGACGGGGTATACTGGTCTGATCCGTACGTTGATGCTGCCCGCCACGGTCTTGTTGTGACTGCAGCCATGAATGTGCCTACGACAACGGGTTCGTGGGTAATTGGCAGCGACGTGTCGGTTGATACCATCAGCTTGGCGTTTTTGAACAAGACACTTGGAGGGAACGGATATGCAATTCTTCTCGATAGTCAGGGTAATGTTGTCAGCCGACCCGGGATGTCCTCCGGTAACATCTCGTGGGACCAGCCGTTTCCCCGGGAGAATGCGTTTAAAGAGTCTGACCCGGCCCTTATCGCACTGGCACACAATATGACGGCCGGGAAAACCGGGATTGAAAAGGTGCGTTTCGGCAACCGGGAGTCGTTCGTTGCCTACGCACCGGTCCGGTCCCTGAACTGGAGTCTCGCCATTTCTCTGCCGGTTGATGAGGTAACTGCACCATTGAGAGGACCGCAGGCAAAGATCGTTGCATCCACACGTGAAGCTGAATCCAGCATTGCAACGACAACCAGCAGGATCATGATCATCTTCACGGCGCTCTTCTGCATTCTGCTCATCATTGTCATTGCACTCGCATGGTATCTCTCCCGGATCATCACACAGCCTGTGGACTCGCTCAAGAGAGCGGCGGTCGCCATTGGCCACGGAGATCTTGAGTACCGGGTAACCCTCAGTACGGGTGATGAATTCGAAGATCTGGCACATTCGTTCAATACCATGTCTGCGGACCTTCGGAAGAATATCGATGATCTCCGGAAGACCACTGCGGAAAAGGAACGGTACGCAAAAGAGATGGAGATTGCAAAGGAGATTCAGGATACGATCCTGCCGGAATCCATACCGTCCATTCCCGGCTTTGAGATCTGTGCCACAACCATCCCCGCCATGGAGATCGGGGGCGACCTGTATGACTTCATCCCGATGACCCATGGTCGCTGGGGTTTTGTGATTGCCGATGTCTCCGGCAAAGGAGTGAGTGCCGCACTCTACATGGCCCTCTGCCGCACCCTGATCAGGGTATGCGCGATTGCACAGGAGCGTCCTGACCATGCGATCAGTGAGGCAAACCGGCTCATTTATGAAGATGGCCGGTCGAGTATGTTCATTACCGCCTTCTATGGGGTTCTTGATCCACGCCAGAGGTCATTCACGTATGTAAATGCCGGGCACAATCCCCCGTTGCTGTTCCGGGGAAAACCACCGGTTGCCTGTATGATGCCGGGAAAGGGTATCGCTCTCGGCGTAATCGATGAGGTCAGTCTCTCTCCGGAAACACTTCTTGTTGAACGCGGGGATCTCATTGTCCTGTATACGGATGGCGTTACCGAAGCCTTCAATGGACAGGAAAAATTTTTTGGTGAAGAACGGCTCATTGCGTCCGTCTCCCGAAACCTGAACCGGCCGGTCCATGAGATAGCGACCCGACTTATCAATGATATCCGCGAGTTTTCCGGTACTGAACCCCAATCTGATGATATCACCCTCATCCTGATCCGGGTGACCTGAACGTTCGTCTCTTAAAATGCTACGGGAGAATAAACCGAACGGTCTATATCTGGAAACTGGGAAGTTTATTGTATCATTAATATGTCTCATTTATCTGCTGAAGGGGATATTGGTGGTGGATCGCTTGCTACCAAACAACGAGCCGTGCTGACCAGCCTGATCATCGATTTCGTTCTCTGGATTCCGGATATCGTTGCCGCGATCCTCTCCGGATCGATCGTCCTGTTTGCAGATGCGCTCAAGTGTGCAAATGAGATCCTTGCCACATTTTTTGCCTACCTGACACTCCGTAAAATGTCAAAAGGCGGAGCGGGAGTATACGATTACGGGCTCGGAAAATTCGAGACTATCACTTCAATCATCACCGGCGCGGTGATGTTCGTCTCGCTTGCGCTCGTCTTCTTTGTCGCGGTTTACCGTCTCGTGAACCCCGCAGAACTTGTGGAAGCGGGTGCCTACCTCGGTATTGTGCTCATGACAATTGGCGTCTGCATGAACAGCTGGCTCTGGATCAGGAATTTCCGGTTATGCAAGAACGATCCGTCTCCCATTATGGATTCCCAGTGGCGCCTCTTCCGTACAAAGGCGTTTTCTGATTTCTCGGTTCTTGCCTCGTTGATTGCCACGCTCGCATTCTCCCATTATTCCTGGTCTTTGTATATCGACCCTCTTGCCTCATTCATCATTGCCGGTTTCCTGCTCACATCAGGATACCGGGTCATCACATCGTCGCTTCCGGATCTTCTCGATAAGACGCTGGATGAGGAACTCCAGATGGTGATCGTCCGCCACCTTGCGGAGTTCTTTGACGATTATACTGCCCTGCACGGGGTCCGCTCGCGCCGTTGTGGAACTAATGTCTATATTGAGATCTTCCTGGAATTTGACGGAAACAAGAAGATGTCCGAGGTACAGGAGAGCATCAACCGTATACAGGCGGCTCTTGAAGTGCAGATTCCAAAAAGTTGCGTCAGTATCGTCCCAACGGATAAACGGGCACGAGATGGGATCTATACGTGCAAATCCTCCCCCAAATCTGGATCCTGAAAGATCTCATAATTTCAGATCCGTGAATCCGAATTGTACCAAAAGGGGTGTGATGAGCCCCCAGAATGCTTTTTTATACCAAGGGCTGCTGCTGGGTAGCACAATGGAATGTGCCGGATCCTTCAACCATCGCCCGGGCATTGATCCCGATTACGTCCCGACCGGGAAAGACCGTCCTGATAATCTGGAGTGCCACGGCATCATTGGGATCGGAAAAGACCGGGACAATCACAACGGTATTCCCGATATAGAAGTTCGTATAACTTGCCGGATAGCGCCCGTCAGCGTCTTCAACCTTGGCCGGCATCGGCAGCCGGATAACGGTGAGCGGTGTGCCATCCTGATTGCACGACTGGCGAAGGATCTCATAGTTTTCCCTGAGTGCCAGGTAATTTTCATCGTTTTCATTGGATTCGTAGGCACAAACCACGGTTGAAGGACCGACAAACCGGGCAATATCATCTATATGCCCATCGGTATCGTCACCGACAATCCCATCGTTCAGCCAGATTACCGTCTCGATTCCAAGATACTCCTTCAGGTACTCCTCGATCTCATCCGCCGACAATGCCGGGTTTCGGTTCGGATTGAGGAGACACGACCGGGTAGTGAGGACCGCTCCGTGACCATTTGAATCGATGGACCCCCCTTCAAGAACAATACCGGGTTCGAAGAGCGGCAGGTTGAGTCTCCGGTTCATCAGAGCAGGGATCATTCCATCACGGATCTGGTCGTCATACTTGCCACCCCAGGCATTGAAATTCCACCGCACCATCGCAATCCGCTTTAACGCACGATTGATTACGAATGTGGGGCCATAATCCCGTATCCAGACATCGGAATATTCATTGGTATGGAGAACCACCCGTTCGGAATTTATTCCCATCTCCTTTAACCGGGCCTTGATTCTTCGGTGCAGGACAGCGGTTGGAACGAACACTTCGACGCGTTCCGAGGTATGGACCTGTGCGATGAACTCGAAAAATGCCTGTTCAACCCCCGGGATATCCGGGAACGTCAGAGGGTTATGAGGCCAGGAGATCCACACAGCCTCATGAGGTTCCCATTCTGCCGGCATATGAAATCCCCGGTTCCGTGGCGTATCCCCCGGTCGCAGATCGGGAAATACCCCTTCAGTTCCCGGGAATTGCACACCAATCTGCTGATACGTCTCAGGCCGACGGTTCCGGAAGAAGCCCCATGAGTTCTGGACATCTGCATTCATTGACAGGTCAACCGGGACCACAAGTGTCTCTTCACCATCTCCGCCCCGGGTGAGGATCTTCCCGAATGCATCAGCAACAAAGGATCCCCCGAAAAACCGGATGTTCCCCTCTCTTCCCACCCGGTTCACCGCAGCGATATGCACACAGTTGGCGATTGCGTGACTCCGCTGGATCAGTTCCCATGCATCCTGCCAGTTGCCCTCTTCCGGTACGCTGGGACCGGGATGGCCGATGGCTGTCGGGTAGAAAATAATCTCTGCCCCCTCGAGTGCAACGCATCGGGCAGCTTCCGGGAACCACTGGTCAAAACAGATCAGGACTGCGATACGCCCAAAGTGCGTATCATAAATCCGGTAGGTATCCCCCGGATAAAAATATCCTTTCTCAAAGAAACCCGGGTCCTGGGGAATATGGACTTTCCGGTACGGTTCCGAGATCCCCCCATCGGCATCGATCACTACCGCTGCATTAGAGAACCTTCCTTCAGGAGTTCTTTCAAAAACCGGTACGATAATAACGATGTTGTGCTCTTTGGCAAGAGCTGAAAAGATTCCGGTGGAGCGCCCCGGGATTGTTTCGGCATAACCAGAGACATCCAAACCAGGATGTTGAGGAAAATACCGGGTAGCATAGAGTTCCGGGAGGCAGATGATATTTGCACCGTCTCGGGCGGCACTGATCACGTTCCGGCGTGCTTTTTCTACATTTGCATCTGGATCGGCGCTCATCATCATCTGGATGAGTCCGATCTTGATAATTCCCAGTTCACACACCTCGTAGTATACGGGTTTTGCTTTAAGGGATATGAGGGTATGTATCCGGTGGAGATACCGTCACGTGCCATTCACCTGGAGACTATGTTTACCGGGTTATATCATTTGAAGTGTACGCGGCAGTGTCGCAGCGGATGATATCATTTCGATGCTATTCATGTCAGGGAATCCATGCCAGTCAGGGTCACATTTATCTCACTGAATGTTAAAATCACTTAACAAAGGAACGCCATGAAGAAGAATACGTTTTATCTTTTGGCCGGATGCATTGCGCTTATTCTGCTCGCCATTTTCTGGTATTCCGTTGAGATCCATAATCCCCTGTTTATTGAGATCGCCTTTATTGTCGGGATTGCGAGTGCATATTTCGCCAGAACGCGGGTTACCGATCTCATTGATGATGAGCGGAGTGCGAAGATCACCGAACAGGCCGTGCTCCGGACATTCCAAGTCTTCTGGGTTGGGTTCTGTGCGCTCTCGATCGGGGCCGTTATGCAGATCCTGTATGTACCTCAGTTCCCCAAGGAATATCTCTTAAAACGGTCCCCCGAACTGTTGTCTCCGCGCATGATGGGATATTTCCAGCTCGGACTTCTCTGTCTGATGATCTTCCTGTATGTCGGGTTCCGTATGTATTATGCAAGAAAATACGGGGAATGGGAGACCGATGAAGAATAAGATCAAGGTCTTCCGGGCAATGCATGATCTTACTCAGGAAGATCTGGCACAGACAATCGGGGTTACCCGCCAGACCATCCTTGCCATCGAGAAAGGAAAATATGTCCCTTCGCTGGATCTGGCATTTCGGATTGCACGGCATTTCCAGGTGAATATTGAGGAAGTCTTCACGTACGAAGACTAAAATTACCATTGAACCTGAGTGTTCCAATCAGCCCTGCCTTGCGGGACATTATTGGATCCTCATCACCTGCGCATATCCGCAGTTTCAGTACTTCACTAATTATTCCTCCATGAATCCAGGTAGTGAATACTACCTGCCAAATACCTGAGTGAATAGTGACACCATCATTAGTATCGCAATCGATCTCCGGCAAAAAATTTTCAACCACCCCCACACCCCCTGCTTAAATTTTTTCATGCAGGGTCTGGTTGATCTGCAAACCCTCTCACGCCGGCAAATCAAAAATTTTGTAGCATGTGCATGCATATTGTAGGATAATTATCCGATTGTAGCCTCATCAACTGACACCTCATGATCGCGATTGAAATTTTTTCAGCAGAGTCTGCTAAAAAAAAATATGCTCTTGAGAATACCTTAATCCAAACAAATTGTATGAACCTGGTACGTCTCTAAAATTTTCCCCTTACAGAGTGGATAGTCAGCAACTCCCATCCCCTCATCCCGAAACTACGAAGAACCGGATCAAATCTCCGTCAATCATACAGGGGCCACGTAGAACACGGGCCAGAAAATCCATTGAAGAGTCACCTGTATATTCCTAGGCAGGAACAAGATGACGGTCAGAAAGTACCGGATCGCAGTGTTTCTGGATGATATTTTAGTATTCAGCTGGCACTTTTGCCATACAATAATCTATCCGGCGCCCGTGGCCTGTTTTGATCTTACGCTTCTCTTTGGTTCTGGCTCAAATTTTGTGAAGTACTGAGTTTACTTTTATGAACTCCATCTCTGGCATCCAGTTGTGGTTTTAATCCCTGCTCTCCTCTGAATCCCGGTCTTCAGATTTCAGATAATCTGAGATCGGCCAAGAAAATCTATATATTACAAAATGTCAAACATAGTATACAAATTGTAACCCCCTTGGGACGCTCTCTTTCAGATTGAAAATTTGTTCCCGGGGATAAATTTGATCAAGGAGTTTGTATGAAGCGTGTTTATCATATCCTGTGCGTCCTGACATTACTGATCGCACTCGCCCCGTTATGTTCAGCAGCAGGCACGATTGCTGCTACGAATCCTTCTGATGCTGCAGCACTTGTGTATGTATCCGGTTACGAGATGGATCCCGGTGTTTTTTATCCCTATGAATCCGGCACCATTACCGTCCATGTCACAAATGCTGCGAATGCATCGGTTGTCGTATCGCAGCCCGATCTCATCGAGCCGCATATCAAGGTAAAAAATACCAATGCATTCAATACCAAGACAACAATCGGACCCGGTGCAACGGTATCATACGCATTTGTTGTTGAAGTGGATGCAACCGACGGCAATTATTACCCGTTATTCAGTCTTGCACCGGTAGTTCTTGGTGATCCCATCCATTCTACGCTCACCGTAAAAGTTGATTCAGCGGATGCCAAAGCAACGATCTCCCAGAAGCCAGATGTCTTCTCAATCTCGAAGAAGTCATCTGTCAACGTGACGGTCATCAATCCCCGGGATGACGATATCATCAACGTCAATGTGGTTGCATCCAGCCCGGGTGCGGAGATCTTCCCGGAGGAGCAGTATATCGGTACCATCCCTGCCAACAGCAAGGCTGAAACCACATTCCAGATTACCCCCAACAATCAGGCAGATGTTTTTTTCAATGTCACGTTTGACAACGGGGACAACCACCGCCAGACCAGCGTGGTCCTGCCCCTGAACCTCGGTGAAGACAAGACCGGGGCGGAGATCGTGGTCAACAACATCGAGAGCTCCGGTTCCGGCATGACGCAGACCCTGAAAGGGGATGTAACCAATAACGGACTGGTCGATGCCAAGTCGGTACTCGTGACGGTAGGGAGCCCGGCAACACCGGTCGACCCGAACCCGGTGTACGCAATCGGCAACCTTGAACCGGATGACTTCTCCAGTTTCGAAGTCACCTATACCATGACTGGCAACGGCGCAGTCCCGGTTATTGTCGAGTATAAGGATGCGGAAGGGAATGCCTTTACGAAAAAAATCAACGTCTCCGCTAACAGCAATTCGGCATTGCCCGGCTCAGCGGCCGCGAATGGCGCACCGGCGGGTGCCTCCGGCCAGCGGCGCGGCATGTTCGGATCGTTCGGATCCGGTGTCAACCAGATCCCGGTGACTGAGATCGTCATCATCCTCCTTGCGATCATCGCACTCATTGTTGCATGGAGAAAGGGACTCCTGAAACGTCTGGCAAACAAGTTCCGCAAGGATCCCTTACCCGAGAATGACGACGACGAGCAGGAAGACTAAACTGGATCCTCCGATGACAGCACCATGACAGCAGTACCGGTCATCGAACTCTCGGATGTCTCCAAGATCTACCCGCTCGCATCCGGGGATGTGGTCGCACTTGACCACCTCTCGATCCGGATTGAACGGGGGGAGTTTGTCGCAATCATGGGCCCTTCAGGCTCCGGCAAATCCACCCTCCTCAACCAGATCGGGGGACTGGATGTCCCGACTTCGGGGATCCTGCGCATCACCGGCAAGAACATCAGGAAGATGTCCGATGAGAAACTCACAAATCTCCGGCTCAATGCCATCGGCTACATCTTCCAGAAATTCAATTTAATCCCGCTCCTTACGGCGTACGAGAACGTGGAGTACCCCTACATCCTCAAGCACCGGTGCAACGATGATACCGGCCGGGTCAGTAAACTGCTTGCAGATGTGGGGATCAACAAGCGCCTGGCCGAACACAGACCCGCTGAACTATCCGGTGGACAGCAGCAGCGGGTTGCCATCGCGCGGGCGCTCATCAACGACCCCGACATCCTTCTCTGCGACGAACCGACCGGCAACCTCGACACCAGGACCGGCGCCCAGATCATGGAGATGCTCAAGGCCCTGCACGATCAGGGCAGAACGGTCATCATCGTCACCCACGACCCATCCATCGGGGCACAGGCAGAACGAACCATACGGATCAAGGACGGGAAGGTGGAGGAAGCATGAAGAAAAAGAAAGATATCATTCTCCAGCTCTCGCTCCGGAGTATCCGTCTCAATTTCCTCCGTTCGCTGCTTGCGGCCATCGGCATCGTCATCGGCGTGGTGGCGATTTCATCGATGGGCATGATGGGCGCGAACATGACCATGTCGGTCACCGAAGAACTCTCCGCCATGGCCAACGTGCTGGTCGTGAAACCGGACAGCGGCGGTGGCGGGGGAGGGATGATGGGGGGCGGCGGCAGTTCCTCCAGCGATGACGACTATATCGACAAGGATCAGTTCGAAGATATCAAACGGGCTGTCGGGCAGTACGGGAACGTCTACCCGCTCTATCAGGAGTCCGATACCATCAAGATCGGGGACGAGGAACGCAGGGCAACCATCTACGGCATGCGGGATGAGGACATGGCAACGATCCTTGTCGTGGCTAATGGGACCCTGCCCCAGACTTCAAGTTCGGTTGTTGTCGGCCCGACCTTTGCCGAGAACAATGACCTCACGATCGGGAGCCGCATCACCATCGGTGACGAGGATGATGAAGAGGCGATCATCCAGAAGGTCCGGGTCGTGGGCATCCTTGAGGAGAAGGGCATGTCCATGGACCTCAACAGCGACAATGCAATCATCCTGACAGAGAAGACCTTTACCGGTCTCTATGGCGGAGAAAACGAGTATACTCAGGTCAACGTGATCCTGAACGATATCGACGATGCCGATACGGCAACCGAAGCCATTGAAGACCAGCTGAACCGCAAGGAGGACGAGGTCACGGTACAGGACAGCAGCAGGATGATGGAGAGCATCACGTCAACGGTCAGCACCCTCACGACGTTTGTCATGGCCATTGCCGGCATCTCCCTGCTTGTAGCCGCGACCTCGATCTTTAACGTGATGATGATGTCGGTGACCGAACGGATCCGGGAGATCGGTATCCTGCGGAGCATCGGCACGCAGAAAGGCGAGGTGCTTAGGATGTTCATCTACGAAGCGGTGATCCTCGGCCTTGTCGGTGCCATCATCGGGGCAATCATGAGCCTCATTTTAGGCTGGCTCGTCGTGCTCGTCATGGTTGGCACCACGAAGTATTTCTTCACCTTTGCGAGCCTGATCTATGTCCCGGTATCGATGGCGATCGGTATTACCATCTGCATCTTCTCGGGCGTATATCCGGCATGGCGGGCAGCAAATCTCGACCCAATCGAGGCGTTGCGAAGCGATTAGAGGATTGTATAACCCCGGGCATAACCAAATGCACCGGGCATCTCTTCCAATTTTCTCATTATCAGAAGGATCTCTGTCGGTGTCAGGGTGATCGCCACATCGCCTCGTCAGGTTGTGGTGCACAAAAGTATTCAATATTCTTGCGAGTGGTGCAAAAATAACAAAATGCCTACAGGCAAATCCAAATTATTTAATATTGTGCACCACAACTTTTGAGATAGTGGTGCATTATCTTAATAATTCACCCATTTACTGGTGCACTTTACGATGCCCAGTAGCAGTATTCATGTGAGGCACTCATGGAACACATTGAAGAGATCAACCGGAACAACCTTTTCCTCAACGACAACACAGCCAACCCGGCACCCCTCGGGTTGTGCGCATTTGGTATGACCACGCTCCTGCTCAGCCTGCACAATGCCGGCCTGACCGGGCTCAGCAGCACCATTATCGCCATGGCACTCCTGTATGGGGGAATTGCACAGGTAATTGTAGGGATCATGGAATGGAAGAAGAAGAACAGTTTCGGGATGCTTACCTTCGGCAGTTTCGGATTCTTCTGGATCTCCTTTGCCACGCTCCTGATGCTGCCGGCACTGGGCCTTGCCAAGGCACCCCAGCCGGTGGACCTTGCAGCATTCCTTGCAATCTGGGGGATCTTCGCACTGGGCCTGTTCATCTGCACGCTCCGGATGCACCGTCTCCTCCAGATCACCCTTGCAGCCGTGGTGCTCCTTGTGGTCCTGCTTGTTGCCGCACAGCTGACCGGCAGTGCACTGGTTCTCATGCTTGGGGGTGCCATGGGGATTATTGCCGGAGCCCTTGCCCTCTACATGGGGATGGGCCAGCTGATCAACGAGATCTACGGCAGCCGGGTTCTCCCGGTCTGAAATTTTCTTTTTTTATTGCAGGCAGACATACACGATCTCGTCCATGGTCACGCCATTCTTGGTGATGGCATTGGAATGGACAGCTTCCCGGATAAAACCGCACTTTTCAAGTACCCGCATCGATGCCCTGTTGCTGGAAAAGATCCCGGCCTGAAGCCTGATAATATCGAATGTCCCGAATGCAACCGGAACGATGGCACGCACCGCATCCGTTGCGATCCCCCGGCCCCGGCAGGATTCCGAGAGCCAGTACCCGATCTCCGCGGAACGTCGGTGAACATCTTCGAGAAGGTGGATGCCGATACCGCCGGAGGCTTCCCCGTCCACTTCGATGGCAAGGAAAAGGCGCGGACCGGGCGTGGTTGCGAGATCAATGAACCGACGGGCATCCTCATATGTGTAGGGAAACGGGAATGCATCCCGCATCATGGACGCAACCCGGGGATTGTTTGCGTGCCGTACAAGCGAACCGATATCGTCAGGTGCCCAGTCACGAAGTAGCGATGTCGGGGTTCTTATCTGCATAATCGCCTGCCTGCTGAAGTGTCTCTTCTGGCTGCGGATAAAAGTTCGCGGTCAGTGGGGGGTACTGAAATCATGGGAAGTCGATTGTTTGGGCCGCCGTCATCCCTATCATTATACATATACGGGAGGGTGAAGAATCTGTAACGGGAAGGTACAGGAAGAACCATGTTATTCCTATCAGAAGAGGAGAAACAGGCATGGGCAGAATATGCCCGTGAAATTACCGGGAGTCGTGCCACACCAGTACAGTATGAGGGACGGGTTCGTGCAAACCTGCTCTCGGCGTTCGATTATTACATCGGGAGCCAGTTGGCATTACAGGGCCAGAATACACGATCCGTGGAATGGCTGGAGGCAGGCACGATGTGCGAAGAGGACGGCCTCTTCTCCTCCACATTTCTCCTGAGTTTTCTTGCACGGCACAACGGGAAGATGATCAAACCTGCCGTTGCCTTCGCAGATCCCCGCCCCTACCTCCACTTTGCCGGAGTGCCGACGATGAAGCAGGCCCGCAGCCACCTGGTGCACCAGTTTGTACACAGCCTGCCCGCGTTCGACAAGCCGATACGGTTCATGGATATCGGGTGCGGTGACGGGTCCCTGACCGCGAATGTCCTTAAGCACCTGGTCGAGACCGGGAAGGCGAACCATATCAAAGAGGTCCTTCTCGTTGATTCCTCCCAGTCCATGATCGAACTGGCAAAAAAGACGGTATCCGAATCCATCCCGGGCATCACCATCACTGCAGAGAATGCACGGATCCAGGACTGCTCCGCGTCCATCAGCCACCATTATGACATAGCGATGAGTTCCCTTGCCTACCACCACATGCCGGTTGAGGACAAGCGTGTCCACCTCGCACGGCTCAAACCGTGGATCGACCATTTCCTCCTCTTCGAGATGGACGCAAACAACGATACTCCCGAACTGAACTCACCGGAACTTGCGCTCTCGGTATACCAGTCTTATGGCAGGATCATGGACTTTGTCTATGCATACGATGCACCGGTCAATGTTGTCACGGACTGCATCGACTCATTTCTCATGACCGAAGTTGCATCGCTCCTGACCCAGCAACGGGGTGAACGAACGGAGTACCACATGCTCCGGACCCAGTGGCACGAGCTGTTTGAGTCAAGCCTTGCACCGGAGTTCTCCCTCCGTTCGGATTCGTCCTGTTATGCCGACGAATACACGACGCTCTTCACCATGCACTATGGAAGAGACAAGTAAATTACCCCTTTTTTACACGATCGAAGACCCGCCGGCGGGTACCGGGCGCCACGTTGCCGCAGGTGTTCCCTGATCTGGATCTTCAGGAATTATTCGGCAGATCCCGTATAAAAAAACCGGCATCTCATATCCGTATCAAAAACGCGAACTCGCCCCGACGGGATTCAGAGCAGTTCGTATACCGCAAGGCCGGCCATACAGGCAGCGGAGAAGAAGAGGACCAGTGCGATATTGATGATCTTATCCTTTCGGGTCATCAACCCCCAGTTTGGCTTCTGCCGCCGTGCAATGAATCCTATGGCAAGCCCGATGGCAGTTCCGAAAAATGAACCGAGGGCAAGGATCATCAGGATATCGAAGGGCGTCATGATAGTGAATATCCGTTTGCCTGTTCTCGAATATAAATCCGTTCGGGATCACCGGTTTCGTGACCGGCAATACCCGAGGAGTGCGACAGTACCGCACAGGGCAATGAGCGCTATCCCGATCGGAAGGGGAGTTTTTGCGGGGAAACCCGGGATGGAGAGCGGGGATTTGGGGGAGAGCGTAGCCGTGATCTCAGACTCCGCTCCTGCAGTGACATCAGCGAACCGGGTCTCGGACACATAACCGTCTTTTGTCATGCCGATGGTATGGTTGCCCGGTACAAGGCTGGGGATAACCACCGGGGAAATTCCCGTAAACGTCCCGTCCACCGAGATATTTGCACCGGCCGGTGTCGTGTTGATCGCAAGCGACCCCCGTTCAGCGGGAAGGGTGGCGGTTATTCCCAGAGTCTCCCCGGACCCAAGATTGGTTGTCACCGAATAGGGGGCATACCCGAACTTCGTGACATTGACGGTATACGTTCCCGGATCGAGATTGTCCACGGTCAGCGGGGTGCTGCCCCGGTACTGGCCGTTGACGGTAACGGACGATGCATCCGGTGTTGAACTGACAACAAGGGCCCCGGGCCGGGACTGGCTGATTGTCGCGGAGTTAATGCCGGCGGATATCCCGGGGCTGCCAAGGGTCACCGAGATGGTCCCGTATTCAGCATTCTGGAGGTGGGCGCGATCACAGGGACAGTCTGCCACCCAGACCGTGTAGGTTCCTGCATCCAGGCGACCGTTGATGTTCGAGGTTCCCCATTTGTAACTCCAGCTGTCGTCCTCGCCCATTACCGGGACGATTTTGAACCCGCCCTCCGATGAGAGTTTCGTGATATCATTGAGGGCTACCCCGTTCGCCGGCAGGTTCGGGCCGGTCAGGAAAAGGTACACATTGTTGCTGGTTGGGGAGTATC
The DNA here is from genome assembly GCA_964592875.1 of uncultured Methanoregula sp. Classification (GTDB taxonomy): domain Archaea; phylum Halobacteriota; class Methanomicrobia; order Methanomicrobiales; family Methanospirillaceae; genus Methanoregula. The sequence continues at coordinate 226,805 of CAZQGG010000001.1, read as the reverse complement.
CCGAGAGCGGAACGACATCCCCGAGGTATGCCTGGATCCCCCCGGCCGAGGCGCTGCTTATGAGTATGACACAGGAAAGCAGGATAACTGCAAGGAGGCCAGACCCTCTTCTGCCGTGCAGGTGCATACCGGAACTATCATGCCGGACCTGCGATAATCCTTTGCATATTGTGCGGCAATCCCCGCTCCGTCGGGATCCGGCCACAACTCTCATCATTCTCCCCGCCCCATACCGGTGTACTGACTATGCCCACGACCAAGCAGATTGCACTCTTTATCGCGCTTCTTGCCGGGTTCCTCACCCCCTTCGATCTCTCCGCGGTCAATATCGCGCTCCCATCCATTGGCAGCGAGTTCTCCATGGATGCCATCGAGATGGGCTGGATTGCCACCGCCTACCTGCTCGCGGCCGGTGTCTTTCTCGTGCCGTTCGGGCGGATCGGGGATATCTGGGGCAGGAAAAAGGTCTTTCTTGCCGGTCTCTTCATCTTCACGCTGGCATCGGTCCTGCTGGTCTTCTCCACCTCCACCCTGATGATCATCCTGGTACGGGTCCTGCAGGGATTCGGGGGAGCAATGATCTTCGGCACCACGGTTGCGATCCTTACGTCCGTAGTTCCTGCCAACGAACGGGGCAGGGTGCTGGGCATCTACACGACTGCTGTCTATATCGGGCTCTCAGCAGGACCGTTTCTCGGGGGGATTCTCACGGCATGGTTCGGGTGGCGGAGCATCTTCTTCATCAACATCCCGGTGGGTATCTTTGCCATCTGCCTCGTGCTCCTCCTCTTAAAAGAGGAGTGGGCGGATTCACGCGGAGAACCGTTTGACCTTGCCGGATCATTCCAGTACGGTCTTGCTCTCGTCTGTGTCATGTACGGGTTCTCGCTGCTGCCAGAACTCATGGGTTTTATCCTGATCCTTGCCGGGAGTGCGATCCTTGCCCTGTTTATCCTGCGGGAACTGCGCATCGAATACCCCGTACTCGACATGGCCCTCTTCACAAAGAACCGGGTCTTTGCCTTCTCGAACATGGCAGCCCTGATCAATTACAGCGCCACCTTCGCCATCACCTTCTACTTAAGCCTGTATCTCCAGTACATCAAGGGATTTTCCCCGGAACACGCCGGTATGCTCCTTGTGATCCAGCCCGTGGTGCAGGCCCTCTTCTCACCCGTTGCCGGGTGGCTCTCAGACAAGCAGGAACCGGGGAAGATTGCATCCATCGGCATGGCCTTAACCGCTTTCGGGCTGGTCTTCCTCGTCCTTGCTGATACGTCGACTTCCTTAGCGGAACTGGTGGTTGTCCTCATCATCCTCGGGGCCGGCCTCGGCATCTTCTCATCCCCGAATACCAATGCGATCATGGGCTCCGTAGACCGGAAGAAATATGGTGTGGCATCCGGGACACTGGGCACCATGAGGCTTGTCGGCCAGATGCTCTCGATGGGTATTGCGATGATGCTCCTTGCGGTCTATGTCGGCGATGTTCAGATCACCTCCGCCTACTTCCCGCAGTTCCTCACGAGCATGAAGACCTGTTTTGGCATCTTTGCCGTGCTCTGTAGTGCCGGGATCTTCCTCTCACTGGTCCGGTGCAGGAAGACCCCGGCTGATGACGCGGACTGTCCCGCATAATGATCCCGTAACGGTCCCGGACGTGGATCAAATCAAAATTTTATTCTGCCCAACGCGCCGATACCCTACATACCGCGAGGATCTCCATGGCACACAAAACCACCCCAGCACCAGAAATTCCCGTACTTGACATCCCCGAACGGCTGGATACCCGGAATGTGAAGGAGATGGTGGCACAACTCCAATCACTCTGCGCCGGAAATCCGAACAGGATCGCAATGGATTTTTCCCATACTGAATATATTGCCAGTGCCGGCCTGCGGGTCGTACTGGAGATGAGCCGCGACCTCCAGAAGAAAGGGGGCGGAATCGCGCTCTTCGGCCTCAAACCCCCCGTCCGCAAGATCTTCGAACTGTCAGGATTCACGAATATCTTACGGATCTATGACACACGGGATGAGGCTCTGCAATCCCTGAAGTGACACCCTGAGAAGAGGTCGGGTGCCCGGACGCGGGTTCCCTCACCCCCTGACCGGAAATCTACTCTTTTTTTGTCTCGTCAGACTGGCCGAGTTCACTCTTGAAATATTCCACCCATCCTTCCCGGGCCTCGTTCTGGAGCAAGCTGTTCTTCATGTGAAGCCAGAGGGCAATGATCACGATCACATACGCAAGGGTCCGTATCAGGATTAAGGGAATTTCATACGCGGTGGCCAGCTTTGCAAGCGTTGCAGCATGGGAGATCCCAAACAACCCAAACGCAGCCCCGATAAATACCGGAAGCCTCTCCCCACTCTTCCTGTAACAAAGATACCCGAGAATAACGATTACTATGCACAACAACAGGTTGACAAGGGGAATTGAGATCCATTCCAGCACCATAAACCATTCCCTCTCCTGAACTGATGATATCGTTATATGAATAGGTTTTTTCAGGATATACAGAGTTGGTCCCGGTTCACCAGTTCAGAGCGGCATCTCCCAGGTATGGCCGCAGTCGGAACAGACACAGACAACAATGGTCTTGTTATTGACGGTCTTGCAGTCCGTCCATTCCGTATTTTTGGATTTACATTGGGGGCAGTTAGACATGATTCTTTTTAGATATGGTGCGTAGAAAGTGTAGACAAATATAAATAAAAGTCTATTGATTTTACCCGCAACAGGCTGACCGGCGTAAAGGAGGATTATGGAGAGAGTTCAATGCTCTCGCCGGGCCGGGGCACGATCACCTTGAGATCCGTTGTCCGCTCAATCGCTTTCTTCAGAGAAAGCGGATCCGAAGCGATCCGATCCCAGGTATTGTAATGGATCGGGATGACGGTCTTTGCCCCGATGAAGTTTGCAGCCATCATCGCTTCGGGAACACCCATCGTGTACCTTCCCCCGATGGGCAGGCAGGCCACATCGGGATGATAGAGTTCTCCGATCAGTTTCATATCCGAGAAGAGGGCCGTATCACCGGCATGGTATACCTTCACGCCATCTATACCGATGACAAAACTTGCCGGTGATCCCCCGGAGAATCCCGGGCCCGCCTCCTCAATGAACGTGGAATGCACGGCCTGCGTCATGGTGAACGAGACCCCGTCAACGACCTGTGTTCCCCCGATATTCATGCTCTCGGTGGGAATGCCTCTGGATTTCAGGTACTTCGCGATCTCGGTGATGGCAACGGTCTTTTTGCCCAGTGCCACGGTCTCTCCCAGATGGTCGCTGTGTCCATGGGTGACCGCAACAATATCGGGATTCGTTGCGGCAACGCTTCCGCCTTCAATGAACGGATCGATCAGGACCTTTTTTGTGCCGGAGAGGAGCACGCAGGAATGGCCGAGCCAGGTGAGTTGCATATATCCGGAATCGATTCTACCCGCATGAAGATTATTCTGCCGTTTGGATCGCGAGGGAGGGTCATTGGAAGTCAAAGAACATTGATACGTTCTTCTCCACCTCGCGGTTCTGATGAACTGCTCGGATAAAAAAAGGGACTGGCGGAAGCACCAGCGCTTATGTCACGTCGATCAGTTCAGCTTCGGTGATGTCGATCGAATCGCCGAGACTGTCGGCAGTGGCACTCCGGGTCATCTGCTCGGTTAAGTCCCGGTCTTCCATGACATCGCGGATACGGTCGATGTAGGGATCAATGGTCGGGTCTTCCTGCTCCTCTATCACGTGCCGGTATTCCCGGAGTGTCGAGGGGCTGACACCCAGCTCCTCGGAGACCTCCTTCATCGTCTTGCCGGACTCGATCAGGGCTTCCATCTCCTCCTTGTTAAAGGGCATCTTGAAGTCAAGCTCCCGGAAGAGCTTGAGCCGGACCCGGGCCCGGGCCACGGTCTTGCTCAGTTTCTCATCGCCGAGCTCGCGGGCAATCTCGGTGTCATTCTTGTCTGCATAGAATGACGTGACAAGCTTGGCAAGCTGGATCGGCTTCAAGGACGTTTTGAAGATCCCCTGTTCCGTGATCTCTCTCATGACGAGAGCGACCTCGCGTTCTATTGCATCACTGTCTCTTAAAGTACCATGGATATTCTTCATGGGTTCGACGATCTTGGTCTTGCCCGACATGGAACTGAAGAGCTTCAGAAGGTGTGCCTTGCGTTTGTCTTCGGTCATTGCATACCCCGTATTGGGATTAGGATATACAATACTTCGTCAACTATTTAATGCTTCCTTTACGCGTCATTTGACCAAAAGACGTATAAATTGGAGTTAATTTGTTTTTAAGGCACTGAGTATTTGTAGTAGTTCCAGCCAGTATTCCTACATTTTTTCTACATATGGGTATTGGCCCGGCATCATCAATGACTCTGGGGGAGACCCGAAGATAACCGGCATGAATATTTCCCTTATGGTGCCGGTTCCGGCGGGTCTATCCTGCTGGGATATATGAGAGCCTTTTTGTCGCCAGTCGATCAACAGTATGAGAACGAATGCGTGATCACCATGAGCGACGTCTTTGAGAACGTGATGGAACTTGCCAAGCGCCGGGGCTTCATCTGGCCTACGTCCGAGTGTTACGGTGCGGTAGCAGGGTTCATCGATTACGGGCCGCTGGGCGCAATGATGAAGCGGCGGATCGAGAATATCTGGCGGGATTTTTACGTCATCCGCGAGGGTTACTACGAGATCGAGTGCCCCACGATTGCGCAGGAGGCGGTCTTCATCGCCTCCGGCCACGTGGCCGGCTTCGCCGACAAGATGTGCCAGTGCCCGCACTGCAAGGAATTCTTACGGGCAGACCATGTAGCGGAAGGCGGCGGAGTAAAGAACGCGTCCACCATGAAGAACCAGGAACTCGCTCTGGCCCTTGCCACCTGCAAGTGTCTTGCCTGCGAGGAGGTACTTGGGACGGTCGAGGTCTTTGGGTTCAACCTGATGTTCAAGACCTCGATAGGCCCGGACTCGCAACGGGTCGGCTACCTCCGTCCCGAGACCGCACAGGGGATGTTCGTCGACTTTTCCCGGCTCCTCCGGTTCTACCGCGACAAGCTCCCCTTTGGTGCCGTCCAGATCGGCAAGTCCTACCGGAACGAGATCTCGCCCCGGCAGGGCATGATCCGGCTCCGCGAGTTCACGCAGGCAGAAGCCGAGATCTTCGTCCACCCGGACGAGAAGAACAAGCACCCCCGGTTCCACCGCTACGCTGATTACCGGATGCCGCTTCTCACCTTCGGCCAGCAGCTGAAGTGCGAGGAAGCAGTCTCCCTCTCGATGCGGGAAGCCGTGGACAAGGGCGTGATCGCCAATGAATATCTCGCCTACTACGTGGCTTTGACCCACGAGATGCTCGTCTCCATCGGGATCAAGCCCGAACGCCTCCGCTTCCGCCAGCACCTCCCCGACGAGCGGGCACATTATGCCACCGACTGCTGGGATGCGGAGATCCTCTCGGACCGCTTCGGCTGGGTCGAGACCGTGGGGCTTGCCGACCGCACGAACTACGACCTCAATGCCCATGCCAAGGAGAGCGGGACGCCGATGACGGTCTTCATCCAGTACGCGGAGCCGAAAAAACTCCCGCGCCGGCGGATCATCCCGAACATGGGGGTGCTCGGCAAGCAGTACCGGAACAAGGCCAAGGCGATCTTCGAGGCACTCGCAGAATCGGTTCCGACAAAGGACGGGGCAGATGTGGTAATCGATGGCGAGACGATCCATATTCCCGCAGACCTCTTCGAGGTCCGGGACGAGATTGTGGACGTCCGGGGCGAGGATATCGTCCCGCACGTGATCGAGCCATCATATGGTATCGACCGGATGTGCTACGCGGTGCTCGAACAGGCGTACGATGAGGACACTGCTGACGGCGAGAAGCGTGTCGTGATGCGGTTCTCCCCGAAGGTTGCTCCCGTGCAGGTTGCGGTCTTCCCGCTGATGACCCGCGATGGCCTCGACACGATTGCCGACACCATCACCCGCACCCTCCACAAGCGGGGCATCCTGGCCGAGTATGACGACAGCGGGGCGATCGGCCGCCGCTACCGGAGGCAGGACGAGATTGGCACACCGTTCGCCGTTACGGTCGATTACGACACCAAGGAGAACAATACCGTCACGCTCCGCGACCGGGACAGCATGAAGCAGGTGCGGATTGCGATCGATAAATTGCCTGAGACGCTCGCCGCTCTCGTTGACGGGAGCAAGAAGTTCGCTGAGCTTGGATGATCCCGGTCAATTTTTGACCCCCTTTTTTTTCGAAGTGGTAAAATACTCCGGAATGCGTAACAACACACTGGATACATGACCTTCATCAGCCATCCTCTCATCCGGCCGGAGAGCATCGAATCGCGGGAGTACCAGCTCTCGATCGCGATGCGGGCGCTGGACGGGAACACGATGGTGATCCTGCCAACGGGTCTTGGCAAGACTGCTGTGGCGCTGATCGTGGCTGCGTCCCGGATCTACAACGAAGGAGGCCGGGTGCTCATGCTCGCCCCCACAAAACCCCTCGTGGAACAGCACCTCCGCTACTTCGAGAAGTACCTGGTGGCAAAGAGCCCCGAAGGTTCTGATGTTTCACCGTTTGTGATGTTCACGGGTGAGGCCCCGCCTGCCGAGCGGACGGCCGACTGGAACCGGTCATCGGTGATCTTCGCCACCCCGCAGGTCATAAAAAACGATCTCATCGCGGGACGCTACACGCTCGCGGATGTCACCCTGCTCGTGGTGGACGAGTGCCACCGGGCGGTCGGCAACTATGCCTATGTCTTCCTTGCCCAGCGCTACCTTGCGAGCGCAGATAAGCCGCTCCTCCTTGCCATGACGGCATCCCCGGGCGGCGTGCAGGAGAAGGTGCAGGACGTCTGCGCCAACCTCGGGATCGAGCACGTTGAGACCCGCACCGAGAACGATGCTGATGTCCGGCCGTACGTCTATGAGCGGGAACTGGATTACATCAGTATCGACCTCCCGTCGGATCTCAAGGCCGCAATCCAGGTCATCAACGGCCTCATCGAAGACCGGCTCGCCCTGCTCTCCTCGATGAACTTCACCGTCCCGAAACGGGAGAAACTCAGTATGAGGGAACTCAATGGGATCAATGCGCAGATCCAGCAGCGGATACAGAACCGTGATTCCGCTGCATACTCCGCCGCATCGATCTATGCCGAACTGATGAAACTCCGGCACGCCGTAACGCTTGCCGAGTCGCAGGGCAGCGAGGTGCTCAAAGGTTACCTCGCGAAACTCGTGGCCGAAGGAACGGGAGCGGGGGGGAGCAAGGCCAGCCAGCGCCTTGCGCAGGACACCTCGTTCCGCGAGCTCTTCAACCAGTCCACCGGGTGGACCCGCGAACTCCACCCGAAACCCGACGTGGCGCTCCGGCTCGTACAGGAGCAGATGGAGGCCTCGCCCGACAGCCGGATCATCATCTTTGCCACGTACCGGGATACCGTGCAGCTCCTCGTGGATCACCTGGCAAAGCACGGGATCGTGAGCGAGCGCTTCGTGGGGCAGGCAACGAAGGATGCCGAGAAGGGCCTCTCCCAGAAGAAGCAGATCGCGGCTCTCACCCGCTTCCGGGAGGGCGAGTTCAAGGTGCTGGTCGCCACCTCGGTTGGCGAGGAAGGCCTCGACGTCCCATCCACCGACCTCGTGATCTTCTACGAGGCGGTCCCGTCCGAGATCCGGTCGATCCAGCGCCGGGGCCGTACCGGCCGCTCAGGTGCAGGCCGGGTCGTGGTGCTCGTGACAAAAGGGACGGCCGACGAGGTGTACCGCCACGTCAGCGCCAGCAAGGAGAAGATGATGCACAAGAGCATGCGGACGCTCGGCGGTGCAATGACGCATCCCCCCAGACCGGCAATGGAGGCACAGGCAAGCATTGAGGAGTTCGGGGCGCAGGCCACCACCATCGTCATCGACGACCGCGAGACCTCATCGAAGGTGGTCGAGGTGCTCTCGAACCTCGAAGCGCTGATCCGGCTCGAACGGCTCCCCCACGGGGATTATGCGATCGGCGACCGGATCCTCATCGAGCGGAAGACCGCCCGCGACTTTGTGGACACGCTCATCAACCGCGACCTTCTGGGCCAGCTCAAGGAGATGGCCGATGCAGCAACCAAACCGGTGCTGATCATTGAGGGCGGCGATCTCTTTGTCCAGCGGGACATCCACCCGAACGCGATCCGGGGCGTGCTTGCTGCGATCACGATCGACCTCTCGATCTCCATCCTGTATACGAAGGACGAGCAGGAGACCGCCCAGATGATCTTTGTCCTGGCCCGACGCGAGGACGGCGAGCGGGGAGAGCGCAAGGTTCACCCACACAAGTCCTACCATTCGCAGAAGGAGGAGCAGGAGTACATCATCTCATCCTTCCCAGAGATCGGGATGAAGAACGCCCGGCTGCTCCTGGCTCATTTCGGCTCTGTTCAGGCAATTGTGAATGCATCGCTGGAGGAGCTGGTTGCGGTGCGGGGGATAGGGGAGAAGACGGCGCAGAAGATCTTTGATCTGTGCCGGAGAGAATACGGGGGATGAAATATTTATTAAAAAAGTTAGGCTATTGGTTTTTCGGCAGGTTTTGGTTCATACATCATAACAATTTTCTTAAAATGGTCCCCGAGTTTGAATAGTTCATTTACATTTGTGATGGGAATTTTATTTTCCGATCTCGTTTCATTATCGAAAACCCCAACAGCCAATTGTTTGGTATTGAAATAGAACCGACAAATTGGTTTGCGATTATTATCATCAAACAATATTGCACAGTATGACTTTGCATCTCTTATTATTACTCGGGAAGGATCGATTGATTCTGTCAAAATAGCCTTTACAATGTAATAGCCTTCCCACTCTTCTTCTGTTGTAACAATTCCTTCAGTATCTTTCTCTGCGGACTGTTGTGAATTATCTACAGGTTGTCCGGAAGATTGCTTTGGCGTTTCAGGTTCCATCGCAGATTTCAAACGGTCATTAATTTTTTCTGATAAAAATTGATTCAAAGATTCTTTGGTTATGAGGGTGAATTTGTCTTTTGCCTGTTGTGTAAGCATCTTAGGATAAACCTGTTTTGCGAAAAATTTTACAAATTCTTCGGAAGGCTTTGAGAATTCTTTATTGATTATCTGAATTATTTCACGTGTGTACTTCAATTGGGACGCGGTATCTTCAAGCTCATCAAGATTAAATCCCTGCTTTGTGAATTTTTTTAATTCTGCAACTAACGGTTCTTTAATATCAAGCAGGTTAATTTCAAGGAAGGGTTTCTGATCCATCTTATTCTTGGCTTCAAGATCGGTAAAAAATTGATAAATAATTCCATTGGTAAGAATTCCCACTTTAGCAGGTGTTACTGAAAAATACCGGAAAAGCTGGGATGCATGTTCTTTGTTCAAATCGGAATTGACTGCTTTACATTCTATGAGAATCGCAATGTTACCATCTTTCATAATTGCATAGTCTACTTTCTCTCCCTTTTTCGTCCCGACATCAGCGATAAATTCAGGATTTACTTCATTCGGATTAAAGACATCATATCCGAGAATCCTGATAAATGGCATAATGAGAGCGTTTTTTGTGCCTTCCTCCGTAGCAATTTTTTCAGAAATTGTTGGTATGTTTTTAGCGAAGGCTCGTATCTCGTCAATAAAATCCATGAAGCAATTATCAAGATGCTAATTATTTATTTCTTTATAGTTGAATGTGTATCAATTTCGACATAAAATTGAGACCTAAATTATGTGTTAAATTATTTTATTACGAGGCCTGCCGCCGCCCCGAAGGGCGCCCCGCGGCGGCCTCAATTTCTTTTCGTGCCAACAACACGATAATCTGCCCCGCCGTGCCCCGTGAGGGGCCCTGAGGCGGGGAGCTCTCGCATTCTAGAGGGGGTACCCCTGCCCGTCCCCTCAGCCCCAAGGCACCCTCCCCCCCCTGCCATGCCCGGAGGGGGTATCCCCCCCACTGCTTTTGCACGTACGCCAGTTGCAGTTCGTCTGGAGTCTCCGTCTGATGGGGTGTCTTTCGCGCGGAAGACCGAAGCGGGCCAAGGGGGGTGGTACCCCCTCCCGTATCCCTAGGGGTACCCACCCCTCCCTTAGAGCGAGGGGTCCTTGCGGTGCCGGATCAAAACGTAAAACCGTAGACCCCCACCCACCCCTGCCATGCCCGGAGGGGGTACCCCCCTCTGCTTTTGCACGTACGCCAGTTGCAATTCTTCTGGAGTCTCCGTCTGATGGGGTGTCTTTCGTGCGGAAGACCGAAGCGGGCCAGGGGGGGTGGTACCCCCTCCCGTATCCCTAGGGGTACCCACCCCTCCCTTAGAGCGAGGGGTCCTTGCGGTGCCGGATCAAAACGTAAAACCGTAGACCCCCACCCACCCCTGCCATGCCCGGAGGGGGTACCCCCCTCTGCTTTTGCACGTACGCCAGTTGCAATTCTTCTGGAGTCTCCGTCTGATGGGGTGTCTTTCGTGCGGAAGACCGAAGCGGGCCAGGGGGGGTGGTACCCCCTCCCGTATCCCTAGGGGTACCCACCCCTCCCTTAGAGCGAGGGGTCCTTGCGGTGCCGGATCAAAACGTAAAACCGTAGACCCCCACCCACCCCTGCCATGCCCGGAGGGGGTACCCCCCTCTGCTTTTGCACGTACGCCAGTTGCAATTCTTCTGGAGTCTCCGTCTGATGGGGTGTCTTTCGTGCGGAAGACCGAAGCGGGCCAGGGGGGGTGGTACCCCCTCCCGTACCCCCAGGGGTACCCACCCCTCCCTTAGTACGAGGGGGGGGCCCCTGCGCCGGATCCGGCACGGGAAAAGAGGAGGGGGGCCCCTAACGGGCAATGTTCCCGCTCCGGTCCCTGACCGACACCGCAAAGATACCGGCAACGGCAAGAGCCAGGACAAATCCTGCAAAGAACCCCAGCGTGTAACCGGCAACCGTGATGATGATACCGGTGACGAGCGGCCCGGCAGAATGGCCGATATCCATGATGGACGAGAGGGCACCCATGGAGGCGCCGATCTGCTCCCGCTTTGCAACATCGGCCACATAGGCGCTGGTCGCGACCGTGGAGAGCGACATCCCGAGCCCGAACACAGCACTCACCGCGAGAATCGTCCCGAAGTTCGTAACAAGGGGGACGACCGCAACCGAAGCTCCCGTAATGAGAAGTCCTGCAATGATCTGGGAGCGCTTGTCGGCACGGTCCGCGATCCTGCCAAAGAACGGTTTTGTTGCAGCGATGATCAGTACCTGGATGGCGAAGATGATCCCGATCTGCCAGGCTTCGAAGTGCAGCGAGACCAGGTACACCGGCAGGAATGTCTCGAACGCCCCGAAGGCAAAGTAGGTTGCCATGTCGGCGAGAGCCGTTGCCCGCAGGCGGCGGTTGGCGATGAAGGCAACAAGGCTCTCCCGAAATACGGAAAACCCGGGAACGTTCATCGACCCGGGCGTCTCTTCGCGGTACCTGAGGATCAGGTACAGCACGGGAACCGCAGCAAGCGCCGCAACAACGTACACCATCCGGTACGGGAAGAGGCCCGGCATGAACATAAATACCGAGATGATGATGCCGCCGGCGAGCGGGGCAAGGGTCCGGCCTACAAGGGTTGCAGACGAGTAACTGCCGAGCATCTCGCCCTTTGTTACCGGGAAACGTTCCGCGATGATGGCAGAGACGACCGGCCCGAGAATGGCGGTCGCCGTACCGTGGAAGAACCTGATGGGGATGAGGGCGAGCGGATCGCTGATGAAGAGGTAGAGCAGGGGTGCAATCAGGAAGACGATGCCCGCGATGACCAGCAGGCGCCGTCTCCCGAAGCGATCCGACATCACCCCCACGGGAAACGAGAAGAGGATCCCGGCGAGCGGGGAGACTGCGGCGATGAGCCCCAGGAGACTGTCCCCGGCACCGAGTGCCTGGGCATAGAGGGGGAGGACGGGATTTTTGGAGAGGGTGGTGGAGAAGATGGCGAAGAACCCGATCAGGGCCAGATAAAAGATCAGGGTACGATCAAGCTTCGGCTGCAACCCCGTCACCTTCAGATCCACGGTCATGAACAGATACCGTTTGCGGGGTCATGGGATATAAAAGAGGAGATACGGGATGAACGACCCTCCCTGTCGCAACACTTCCCCTGCGCCTGCAAGTCCTGCGTTGCCAATTCAGGTGCGGATCAATCGCAGCGAACTCTTGAAAAACCGTAGAAAAAGAGATGATCTGAAGAGATCCTTACAACCGGCACAGGATCTCAAGTGCCTCGGTGCCGGCCTTTACCGCCTGCATCAGGGTAAGGACATGGTTCGGGTCCCTCTCGTTGTGGATCCGTTCGCAGAGCGCATGGACGGTCAGTGCGACCTCATCTGCCAGCATCCCGCCCTCATCATCATCCTCGCAGGTGCAGGAATCTTCGTCATGATCCCCGCCGCAGCCACAACCCGCGCCGTGTTCGTGGACATGGGGTGCAGCTGCTGCCGCAGCAGCGGGAGCCTTTGCGGCCTTCGCCGGCACCTCGTTCTCCGCGCAGACCACGCAGAGCGTCTTTCCCTTCACTTCGAAGAGCGGGCACCCGCAGGTCTTGCAGCTCTTCTCCAACATCTTTCCTCCCTTGAGGAGGTATTCCGCCATAATCTCGTCTTCTTTTCTGGATGCCATCATGTCACCGTCTGATCGATATTTAACCTATATATGCCGGTCCCGCATATTAACTACAGGTACACAAACAGGTAAAACCATGCCAACCCCTGAAAAGACGATGGAAAACTGTATCCTGATGTTGCAGCACATTCAGGAAGACAGTTCAATACCCCGCAATATCCGGCGCGTTGCCGATGAGACCCGATCGCTGCTCCTGAATAATTCGAAAGCCATGGGGCTGCGCGCTGCGGAAGCGATCTCAAAGGTCGATGAAATATCCAATGATCCCAATATGCCCATCCACGCACGGACCCGGATCTGGGAGCTCGTCTCACAACTGGAGACAATCCCGCTGGACTGATCCCTTTCGCGCACCCTGTTTTTATAAATCCCGTTACGATTGTTTTGAGAGTCCGTTACTTTCGCGTCCGCCATCATCACCGTGAGGCGGCGCGTCATTCGTATCCCCGGTTACGGGAAGGTTATCTGCGGGGTGCGTTCTCCTCGTTCTGCAGTGCAGGACAGAAGTTGCAGATCGAGTAGAATACCTCTTTCTCCTTGTCTCGGATCAGGCAGTAATAGTCGGTTCCCCGCTGCTCCACTTTGAATCCCCCGGGAAACGGCATGCCCACCGGGTGGCCCGGCTCTTCGAGAACGAACATGGTGAACGCGGCGATCAGGTAATAGAAGAGACGGTTCTTCGGGTTCCGGAAGTACGGGTTGCGCTCGCCGGTATCGTCCCACCGGAGAGTACCCGCTGGAATCATGGCGCAGAATTCGTCGAACTGCTCCCGTTCGGGAATGGGGTCGGTGAGCCGGTCGAACGCCCGGCTGTGATGCAGTGCAAGCAGCCGGTGGTGCTTCCCGAAGAGCTGTTCGCGGAAATGGGGGGCAACCGCTTCCCGGTACGGCGAGGGGAGTTGTTCGATCTCGGCATTCAGCCTCCCGCCAATGATCTGGAGATCGAAGATGGAATAGGCCTGGATCTCATGGGCAAGGATCGTGCCCAGATCGCCTTTGGTCCGGGCGGACTGCATCCGCAGCGCTATGCAACCGATCTCCGGATCGGGATCTCTGCCATCAGCGCATTGTTCATCAGCGGTCCTTTGGGTCATCGCGATTACCGTATCGGTACTGGTAATACAGATCTCGGCCCGGGTACCAGAAATAGGTACGGGATGAGGCGTCCCGGCAAGGGTATTCCATTGGCGTGCCCCTGCAAAAGACCGGGCACCTGAATAACGTTAATAACCGGACAAATACTATATGATCCTGATTCATGGACCTCCTCTCCATCGTGCTGATCATTGCCGGGCTCTGTCTCTTTGAGACCATCACGAGCATCGACAATGCGATCATCAACGCCGAAGTGCTCTCGACCATGAGCGAACGGGCGAAACGGTGGTTTCTGTTCTGGGGTCTCATCTTTGCCGTCTTTGCAGTCCGCGGGCTCCTCCCGTGGCTGATCGTCTGGCTCTCCGCCCCGTCGCTCGGACCGGTCGGCTCATTCATGGCAACGCTTTCGAGCGACCCGGTGGTGATCGCGGCCATCGAACAGTCAGCGCCCATGCTCCTGATGGGCGGGGGCACATTCCTCCTCTTCCTCTTCTTCCACTGGCTGTTCCTGGAGGACAAGAACTTCGGCCTTCGGGGCGAGCGGTTCTTTGCAGCAAAAGGTGTCTGGTTCTTTGCCGTGGTCTCGATCATCCTTGCCACCCTCGTCTGGTTTGCCCTCAGTTACAACACGATGGTGGCATTCGGGGCGGTGATAGGGTCAACCGCCTTCTTCATCGTCCACGGCTTCCGGCAGAATGCCGAACTGGCTGAACAGCAGATGAAGAGCGGGGACATGTCCGATCTCTCCAAGATCTTCTACCTTGAAGTGATCGATGCCACCTTCTCCATCGACGGCGTAGTCGGGGCCTTCGCATTCACGATGGCCGTGCCCCTGATCCTGATCGGGAACGGTCTCGGGGCATTCATTGTCCGGGAACTGACGATCCGTAATGTCGAGAATATCAAAAAGTACCTCTACCTCAAGAACGGGGCCATGTACTCCATCTTCTGCCTCGGTATCATTATGATCCTCGACGGCTTTGGGATTTCAATCCCGTTCTGGGTCTCGCCCATCATCACCTTCGCCATCGTGGGATACTTCTTTGCCATGTCCGTAAAGGCGATCCCAAAACCAGCCTGATAAAAAAGTGTGCCCCGGGGAAATGTTCCCCACTCATTTGCAGGGAGTGAGTGACGGACAAGCAGGTGTCGTGCGGTCAGGATTTCCTGTAAGGTTCAGCACGCGTCGCCCAGAATCCATCCATTGAGGATGATCCCGTCGATCACCGGATTGCCCTGCAGGTTGCTGATGATCCCCTCCATGACGGGGGTGGAACCCACAACCGTCTTCATCCGCAGCCGTATCGGCCTGACGATCCCGGGATTCTCAAGGATCGCAGCAAGAATTTTCCGGAACTCCGGAACATCTGCCTCACACACGAGATCAGAGAAGGGTTTTTTGACATGGTGCTCCGGCCCGAACCCAAGGGTCCGGGTAATGGACGGGCTCTCGTGCCGGATGGTCCCATCCTTGTTTATCACCGCAATCACATCGGATGTGTCCTCGATGAGTGAGCGGAAGAACTCCTCATTCTGCCGGGACTGCTCCTCGGTCTTTTTTGTTTCCGTGATGTTCCTGACCGAGACGGCATACAGCACGACATCCCCTTCAGGGCAGGTGACGGGATATACGGATGCATCAAACCAGTTGTTCTGGAACTCTTCCTGGAAATGGATCGGGTTCGTCTGGGTGGGATTCAGGTTCCAGACCGCCATGCGGGGTGAGATAAATCCCTGCGCCACCAGGTCAGATATATCCGATCCTACAAATTCACGGATCTCTTTACCCGCCCTCCGGGCCAGTGCCTGGTTCACAGCAAGGAACCTGCCCTGGGTATCGATCAGGAACAAAAAATCCTCCGTGGCATTGAGCAGCACGCGGGTCGTCTCTTCGCTGATGCGGAGCGCATGTTCCATGGCAAATTTGTATAATGCCATCTCGATGGTGGTCTTCAGTTCCAGCTCGCGGAACGGTTTGAGGATATACCCGAACGGTTCGGTGATCTTTGCCTTTGCCAGGTAACTGTCGTCACTGTATGCCGTGAGATACACCACGGGAATGCGGTACTGTCTCTTGATCTCTGCTGCGGCTTCAATGCCGTTCATCTTGCCGGCGAGCATGATATCCATCAGGATGAGATCCGGGTGCAACTCTCCCGCATTCCTGATAGCCAGTTCTCCGGTTGTGGCAATAGCACACACGGAATACCCCATCTCCACGAGGCTTTTTTTGATATCCATGCTGGTGACTGCCTCATCTTCAACAATCAGAATACTCACGTTACTCATAACGATCCCTCTCTACAGGTTCAATGGTAAAATCAATTTTGAATTCGGTTCCTTTTGTACGGTTCAGGATGATGGTCCCCAGGATCTGCCCGACCAGCGAGTCCACCAGCTGGAGCCCCAGCGTCTCGAGATGGTCAAGGTCGATCCCTTCAGGAATCCCGATCCCGTCATCCCTGACCACAAGAGTATACCGGTCCCCGGCTTTTCGCAGCTCCACGAGAACAGTTCCCCGGCGATCATTCGGGAACGCATATTTTATGGAATTTGAGATCAGCTCGTTGATGATCAGGCTGACGGGTATAGCTTTGCTGATCGGAAGAACGATCTTTTCCGCGTGGATCTCAATATGGATCTTCCCCTTGGGTATGCCGTAGGACTGGAGCAGGTTCTCGGCGATCTTGGTCAGGTAATCATAGTAATCGATCTCGGCAAAACTCTTGGACTGGTACAGCTTCTCATGGACAAGGGCGATGGACATGACCCGGTTCTGGCTCTCCCGGAGGGCCTCACGGCTGGTCACATCCTTCATCTGCTTGACCTGAAGGCTGAGGAGGCTTGAGATCACCTGCATGTTATTCTTGACCCGGTGATGGATCTCTTTTAAGAGGATCTCCTTCTCCTTGAGAGAGGCCGCCACGGTATTCTGGAGATTCTTGCGTTCGGTGATGTCCCGGGCGATCCCGTAATACCCGGAGTATGACCCGTCCTTTGCATAACTCGGTGTGGCATTGATCTCGAATATGGTCGTTTTATCTTTGGAATACACCGGAAATTCGAGTTCAAATCCCGAGACCGGCTCATGGAGTGTTCGGGAGGGAGAGATGATCTTCTCGATCTTCTCCTTACTGGGTGGGGAGACCCGGTCGAATATATCGATCTTCGGGGGCTGCTCCGTGCTGAATCCCAGATCCACGAGGACATGCGGGCTCACGTACGTGATGATACCAGCCGGGTTGATATGAAACACGATGTCCCGGATCTGCTCCACGAGAGACCGGTATTTCTCCTCGCTTGACGTAAGTGCGTCCATGACCCGCTTTCTCATTTCAATCTCATTCTGGAGGTTGCCGGTCAGCATACTCAGTTCACGGGTTCTCTCTGCAACTTTTTGTTCCAGTTCGGCATATGCCGTCTGTAGGGCCTCGTCGGATCTCTTCCGGTCCGTGATATCCCGCACGGAACAGAGGGTTGCATCTTCCCCATTAAAGGTCAGGGATGTTGCGGCAAATTCGAGATACCGCACGTCACCGTCACGGTTGATGGCGCGTGCCACGTAGGTGTGGGGGGCAGATCCTCCGATGGCCCGGGTCCTGGCGATCCCGGCGATCCGCTCGCGGTCATCCGGGTGGAGGAGATCCCAGATCTCCATGTCATAGAGTTCATGCTTCGAAAAGCCGGCGATCTCCGAGACCCGGTCATTGACAAAGACAAACCGGGATCCCCGGATGATGAAGATCGCATCATGGCTCTGCTCCATGACCTTCCGGTACCGCTCCTCACTCTCTTTTAACGCCTTTTCGGCCCTCCTCCGGGTATATACCTGTTCGATCTTCTTCCTGAGATCGAGGTACATTGCTTTGGGGTTTCCCCCCTTGGCAAGGTAAAAGTCGGCACCGGCATCGTAGGCCTCGATCACGGCATCTTCACGGCCTTTACCGGTAAAGATGATGAACGGGATCTGGTCGCCGCTCTCCCGTAACTGTGTCAGGAATGCAATGCCATCCATCTCCGGCATCTGGTAGTCGGATACAATGACATCATAGGATCGCTTCCGGAGCATCCCGAGGGCGTCCTGCACATTTGAGCAGGTATCCACGGAAAAATTTCCCAGTCGTTCCAGGGATATTTTTATTGGTTCAAGGAGGGAGGTTTCATCATCAACATACAGAACAGAGATGATAGATGCGTTTTCACCGCTCCGGATATTTGGAGAGGACTTGGGTCGGGTTCCCTGCTCGTGCGGGTCTTTACCCCTGACGCGCTTATCCATCCAAAGACACCATCCGGTAAATGTATAAAATACCCAATATCTATATAAGATTTCTTATGTGAAAATATCCCGATTCCGTGCATCAGACCCGGTTACGGGACTATCATCATCTGGGATTGGAGAAAACCGATCATCCCGGTTCGCACGTGCAACGGGTACGCGGGGATCGTCCGTGAAAGGAGATTCACAGGAATGAAAAAAAGGATGGTCAGGCCGGGAGAATTCCCTCGGTCATGGTCGGGATGGTGGATGGGCGCTGGTAGATCAGCACATTCTGCTCTTTACCGGTGAGGCTCAGCTGGCTTCCGTCCACGTTATAGGCCATCGTATCTGCGAGCAGGGAGAGGTACTGGGTCTCCTGCGCGGAGGTGGTCTGGCAGTACATCTTCGTCGATGAGAGGGGTCCGATGGTGATGCTCTGTCCTTTCGGTGTGGTTGTACCGGTCAGGACATACGGGCCATTGTAGTTGTTGCAGCCCCCGTTACCGGATACGGTCCCGTCGCTGCCGAAATACAGGGTGATCGCGGTGGTCGGGTGCGTGATCGCGGTCCCGTCCTGGATGGCCATCGTGATCAGCTGCCAGTTACCGGCAAGGTTTGCGGGCAGGGTTGGTGCCACGGCGGTAGTGGAGGCAACCGGTACAGGTGTTGCCAGGGTTGTTACAGATGGCGTAGCAGGATTCGGGCTGGTACAGCCGGCACAGATGACCGCAAGGATCGCAAGTACCACAATTCCCAGGAAAGCAGTTTTCATATCAGGGATTACGGGGTATTTGTATTAAAATCCTTCATTATACCCGACGTTACCTGCCCCCGTATGCCCGGACATGATCCCATGCCTGCTGGTACTGCGACGGATTCTCTGGGGTCTCTTGGTAGATATCCGGATTGTTCCGGTCGAACCGGATCCGGTCATTGCCGACCGGGCAGACCTTGATGCAGATCCCGCAGGGCGAGATGTACCGTTTGTTCAGTTCTTCAGACCGGGTGGCACAGGCTCGTTTATCAGTGAGACCGACAGGGTACATCTCCCCATTAAGGGCATGTACCGGGCAGGCATCCACACAACGCATGCAGCGGATGCAGAGATCGCGCTCCATCACCTGGTCCCGGGGAATTTCGGCTGAGGTAAAGATCGAGGCAAACCGAACCCGGGGCCCGAACTCCGGCGTGAGGAGCGTGTTGTTGATCCCGAACGTGCCGAGGCCGGCGAGGTAGGCAGCGTGCCGGTGGGAGAAGAAGGCCACCGGCCGCTCTTTCAGGACTCCGATGGATCCGTATCCGTCACGGGGCACCCAGACCGAGGGGTGGCCCTGCTCTGTGAGACGGGTTGCAATCCGGTACCCGTGCTGGTCCAGCAGGGCATTGACCGTTTTGTAGAGCTCGTGATACCAGATGGAAGGGGCAGTCTCGATGATCGGCAGGGTAACGGGAAGGCCGATCACGATCACGGTGCTGGTCTCCGGCCAGACGGCGCGGGGCCGGAACGCGTCCGGGACCCACGGTTCGAACCGGGGCTCGTCCCACCGGTCTGCCGGGGCAAAGCCCACGAGGGGAATATCCAGTTCCGTGCATCTCCTGCGGATCTCCTCTTTGAGTTCTGCACTCACCGGTTCACGCTCCCATGACGGTACAGACGATCGTCCGTGTGCGCCCGGCATTCACATCCAGTTCCAGCAGCACGATCTGCTGCCAGGTCCCAAGGTGCAGCTCACCCGATGCCACCGGAACCGTCAGGTCCGGCCCGACAAGCGCTGCCTTGACATGCGAGCGCCCGTTCCCGTCACCCCACTTTGTGTTGTGGGCATACGGGATCTCGTCGGGAGCAAGAACGGAGAGCGCACGCTGCACGTCAGCAAGCACGCCCTTCTCGTATTCAATGATTGTCAGCGCTGCCGTTGAATGCTGGACAAAGAGGTGGATAAGCCCCTCCTCTATCCCACTCTCCGTTACTACATCCCTGATGTTATCGGTCAGGTTGATGATCTCGCCTTCGCGGGCAGTGGTCACCCGCAGCTCTTTCCGGTGCATACAATCCCTGTTCTGAAGATCGGGGGCTGGAGAGATAAAAGATACGGGAGAGCGGGAGCCGACACCAGGATACTACGGATTTGGGAGAGAAAATATGATGGGGAAGAATTATTCTTCCGGTGTTTCCACGGTTTCAGTCTCAGGACCGGTTGCCATCTCCGCGGTGAGGATGGCGATACCGACGATCTTGTCCATCTCGTCGAGCCGCATCACCCGGACACCTTTCGTGCCCCGGCCGATGATCCTGAACTCGCTGACCGGGGTCCGGATAACGACACCTTCAGCGGTCATGGCAATGATCTCGTCCGTATCGGAGACTGCCCGCGACTCGATGACGACGGCATCACGTTCGAGCAGCATGTTCCGGACACCCATTGTGCCCCGGCCATGGCCGCGGAACTCATCGAACTCGCTCCGCTTGCCAAACCCGACATCGGAGATCGTGAGGAGGTGGTCCTTTGCAAGGAGCGTGACGGCAACGATCGTATCGTCACCTTTCAGTTTCATGCCCCGAACACCCTGTGCGTTACGGCCGACAGTCCTGACCGTATCCTCGTGGAACCGGAGGCTCTGGCCGAAGCGGGTGGTCAGAACCAGTTCGTTGTTGCCGTTCGTCAGGATCACGTCAACGAGCTGGTCATTCGCCTTGAGCTTGATCGCATTGGTCCCCGTAGAGCGGGGGTTGTTGAATTCATCCAGGCGGATCTTGATTGCCTGGCCTTTCTTTGTGGCAAAGAGGAGGAACTGGTCTTCCCGGAATTCCCTGATCGGGAGTACGGTTGTCACAATCTCCTCTTTCAGGTTGAGGAGGTTGACAATCGGTTTACCCTTGGCAATCCTTGAACTCTCGGGGATCTGGTAGACTTTCAGCCAGTAGATCCGGCCGAGGTTGGTGAAGCAGAGGAGATAGTCCTTCATGCTGGCGATGAAGACCGAGTCTACGATATCCTCCTCTTTTGTTGTCATACCGGTGATACCGTGGCCGCCGCGGCGCTGCTTGCGGTAGGTGTCGATATCCATGCGCTTGATATAATTCGCGGAGGTGATAGAGACAAGCACCGTCTTGTCCTCGATGAGGTCCTCGGTGGAGAGTTCGCTCGTGTCGAGTGCGATCTGGGTCCGGCGCTTGTCGCCGAACTTTGCCGCGATCTCGGAGGTCTCATTCCGGATAACGTCCTTGATGTTTGCCTCGCTTGAGAGGATCGTCTCGAGACGGATGATCTCTGCCTGGAGACTGTTCTTCTCGTCCGTGATCTTCTGTTGTTCGAGCGCTGCGAGACGGCGCAACTGCATCTGGAGGATCGCATTGGCCTGCGGTTCGTCAAGGCCGAATCCTGCGATCAGGGCATTCCGGGCAGTATCGACGGTGTCGGACGCACGAATGGCCTTGATGATCGCGTCGATCTTCGAGAGGGCGATGAGCAGACCGTTCAATATGTGGACCTTCTCCTGAGCCTTCTTAAGGTCGAACTCGGACCTGCGCCGGATCACCTCGATCCGGTGCTGGACGAAGTGGCCGAGGAGTGCGTGCAGGTTGAGGATCTTGGGCTGGCCGTCCACGATCGCAAGGTTTGAGGTCCAGAAACTGGATTCGAGCGCCGTGTTCTTGTACAGGTTGTTGAGGATGACCGGCGACATCGTGCCCTTACGGAGCTCAAAGACGACACGTATGCCCTCCTTGTCGGACTCATCGCGGATATCGGAGATGCCGTCGATCTTCTTGTCCTTCACCATCTCGGCGATGGTCGTGATCCACTGCGCCTTGTTCACCTGGTACGGGAGTTCGGAAACGATGATGCGGTCGCCCCGGTTCCCGCCCTCGGATTCCTCGATCTCTGCAACACCGCGAACCACAACGCGGCCCTGGCCGGTCATGTAGATGTTCTTGACGCCCTCGACGCCCATCAGGATACCCCCGGTCGGGAAGTCCGGACCGGGCATGATCCGGAGAAGGTCTTCGACCGGGATCTCCGGGTTGTCGAGATAAGCCGAGACCGCCGTGCAGACCTCTTTTAAGTTGTGCGGGGGCATCTTTGTGGCCATACCGACCGCGATACCGTCCGTGCCGTTGACGAGCAGGTTCGGAATCTTTGCCGGGAGCACGGTGGGCTCCTGCAGGGACTCATCGTAGTTCGGCTGGAACTTCACGGTATCCTTGTCAAGGTCTTCGAGGAGCGCTTCTGCGTACGGGAAGAGCCGGACTTCGGTGTACCTGCTTGCTGCCGCAGAATCCCCGTCAATGGAACCGAAGTTACCCTGCCCCTGTACCAGCATGTGGCGGTAACTGAAGGGCTGGGCCATCTTGACGATGGTATCGTAGATGGAGGAGTCGCCGTGCGGGTGGTACTTACCCATGACGTCACCGACCACCCTCGCGCTCTTCCTGGTGGGCTTGTCGCTCGTGTTGCCCATGTCCCACATACCGTAGAGCGAGCGGCGGTGGACCGGCTTGAGGCCGTCCCTCACATCGGGAATCGCACGGCTGATGATGACCGACATCGCGTAGTTGATGAACGATACTTTCATCTCCTGCTCGATGCTGACCGGCTCGATACGGTGGGTCACCGGCTCGATCGCCGGTTCTTCCTTTTTAGATGTCAAGGTTGGTCACCTCCTTTGCATGGCGCATAATGAAATTTTTACGAATCTCCACGTCTTTTCCCATCAGGGTCTTGAAGATCTCGTTTGCTTCATACGCATCCTCGATGTTCACCTGCCGGAAAATACGGTGGGCGGGGTCCATGGTCGTGTCCCAGAGCTGCTGGGCGTTCATCTCACCAAGACCTTTGTACCGCTGGACGGAGACGCCCTTGTCTCCCATGGCAGCGGATACTTTCTGCATCTCCTCCTCCTTGTACACATAATGCTCCTCCTTTCCTTTCGAGATACGGAAGAGAGGTGGCTGGGCGATGTACACGTATCCCAAGTCGATAAGTTTGGGCATGTAGCGATAGAAGAATGTTAAAAGGAGCGTCCGGATATGGGCACCGTCCACATCGGCATCGGTCATGATCACGATATGATGGTAGCGTGCCCGTTCGGCATCGAACTTCTCACCGACACCGGTCCCGATGGCCGTGAGGAGCGTCTGGATCTCGGCGTTCTTTAAGATCTGGTGCTCGCCGGCCTTCTCCACGTTGAGGATCTTACCTCTCAGGGGAAGGATTGCCTGGAACTTCCGGTCCCGGCCACCCTTGGCAGAGCCGCCTGCAGAGTCCCCTTCCACGATATAGATCTCGGACTTGGCCGGGTCCCGCTCGGAACAGTCCGCGAGTTTTCCCGGAAGACCGGAACTCTCTAAGGTGCTCTTGCGCCGGGCAAGGTCACGGGCGTTCCGGGCCGCCTCACGGGCCTTGGCCGCGGAGAGGGCTTTTTCTATGATGGTCTTGAGTACGTTCGGGTTCTCGTCGAAATATTCACTCAGGGCTGCATATACGAGCGAGTCGACAATGCCCTTGACGCTGCTGTTACCAAGACGCATCTTGGTCTGGCCCTCGAACTGGGGGTTTGCCATCTTGACAGAGACCACAGAGGTGAGACCTTCGCGGACATCCTCGCCGCGGAGCACGATCGTGGCGTTCTCCTTGATGAGGCCGTTCCGCTTTGCCACGGTATTGATGGTTCGGGTGATGGCGCTCCGGAACCCTTCGAGATGCGTCCCGCCCTCACGAGTATTGACCGAGTTGACGTAACTATAGATCTTCTCGTCATACGCGGTGGTATACTGCATCGCGACCTCGAGTTCGAGCTTGTTCTCGGGATCCTTTTTGGTGATATCGATCGGTGCCGGGTGAAGGCATTCGGCACCTTCGTTCAGATATTTCACGAACTCGACAAGTCCCCCGGCATAGCAGTAGGTCGCCGTGTCGCCGGTCCGTTCATCGGTGATGATGATTGCAAGACCCGCGTTCAGGAATGCGAGTTCCCGCATGCGGTGGGCGAGGACATCGTAATCGAAGGTGGTGGTCTCGAAGATGGTGGCGTCCGGGACGAAGTGGATCCGGGTACCGCTCATCTTTTTACCGAACTGTGCAAGGAATATCCGCCGGTTCTCCTCTTCGCTCGCTGCGGGATCGATCACGGGCGTGGCAGAGAGATCCATCTGGCCGTATGCTGATGTGTGGACGGGGACCTCGGTCGGCGTGAACTGGGCAGGTGCACCGTACCATTTCTGGTACCGTGCGATCAGTTCTGCAAGTGACTCCTCCCGTGTCGAGAGCGACGATGTCATCTTGCCCTGGGCAAAGCGCATCTCATAGATATTGCCATCACGGTACACGTTGGCGGAGAGCCAGTTGGAGAGGGCGTTGACCACCGAGACACCGACACCGTGGAGACCCCCTGACACCTGGTACGTCTCCTTGTCGAACTTCCCGCCGGCATGGAGCACGGTGAGGACAACCTCGAGAGCGCTCTTGCCGGTCTTCTCCATCCGGTCGACCGGAATACCCCGGCCGTTATCCTCGACCATGAGGGAACCGTCCCGGTTGATGACCACATTGATGCGGCTGCAGAACCCTGCAAGTGCTTCGTCAATGGAATTGTCTACCACTTCGTAGACGAGATGGTGCAGGCCGCGGGTGTCGGTACTGCCAATGTACATCGCCGGTCGCTCGCGGACCGGAGTGAGCCCTTCGAGTACAGTGATGTGTGATGCATCGTATGAGTCAGTCACTCAGGAACCTCCGTTAAAAATGAATAAAAATATGAGAGAAATTTCACAGGTAATATTGGGTGTCGGAACATATAATGATAGTGCTCTTTTTCAGGCGTAAAATTCGCAATTTTTTTCGTTCATGATAAAAGGACTTTTCAAATGATTGCCAAAAAAATATATTTTAAAAATTTTCTGACTGATCACAATTTTTCCCGCAATTGATCCGGACGGGCCATCATGAGGAGGGTAATGGCGTTCATAGACGATGGGGGAGATCATCAGGGAGACGATCAAATCAGGGTTCGCATAGGGCCCCGATTGCCCGTTTTGTGATCCCAACCGTGCCAGTTTTCAAAAAAAGCGTGTCAGTTTCCAGATTTTTCAGTGCCGTTTTCCAGCAAGTTTACGTCATAAATTCCGCAGGTCTCTGACTGTGTTAATAGGGGTCAATTGGGGTGGCGAAAAAAGGATGCCCCAGAATTGGGCAGGATCGATTACCCAATTTGGCAACCGGCGGGATGCTATGGCTGCTTAAACGAGAGTTGGAATTTCACCTCGAAGAACGCTGCTGCGTTCTTCTTCCCCCCCTCATGCCGGAATTTTTTTTGAAAACCGGAAGATGTAGGGTAATTGATTGAGATCGTAAAAATTTTCAGAATAGTAGAGAATCCAAGAAAATATTTTTTTAACGATTTCATAAGAATTTTAAAAAGAAATTCCCGTGGTGAGAGATTCACAAAATTTCGGGATAAAAAAATTTACTGCTGGGTTTTGAGCGCGTTGGTGATCATATCGGATGCACCAGCGGGGAGGTTCAACCCGGATAGAACCGTCGGGAGTACGCTCATCATAGTCTGCTTTCCTTCGGGTGTGCCCATAAAATTCTGCAGCATCTTAATGCCATCCGGTGATGCAAGGAATTTTTTTACCGCGTCCTGTCCTTCGGGGGTCTGAAGAAAACCTGCAACAGCCCCGCCCATTCCGCCAAGAGATCCAAAATTCATGTTCGTGTCACTTCAGTTTGATTTTTGCTTTTACATATATGGAGTCGCTTCCTAAAAAGCAGGTGCATGACCGGGCCTTATCAGATGTTTGGAATCAGTCCGGGATCCCCACAATAGACCGGATTATCCGCTGGGTTGTCTCCGGTGTACCCGTGGTGTTGACTTCATACACGATTGTCCGGTTCAGCAACTCGGAGAGGAACTGTTCACGGATCTTCGATTTATATGAGTTGCTCACGAGAATGTGCGGATTGAAGTACTGCTGGTGCAGGAACAAGGCCTGTGCCTCATCCGTACTCAGTCTCTTTGTGACGGCAGGATCAGTGGGATCCCGCTTGAGCACGATGATGGTCTTCAAGGTTGTCAGGGGGATCAGTCTTCCCTTTCCGATGATCCACCGGAGATCGGCAACCGCCCGGCCATCCCGGTCATATTCCCGGTCCTGCATCAGCCCGCCGAACTCTTTCCAGATCCGTTCGAGATCCTGGCGGATATAGAAGTTCTTCTCAGAACCATATGCGAGAATTTCCGGGCCGAAGACCCGGGCAAAGAACCAGTCATCGGAGACGATCCGGGTATGGGGATCCATGAGCAGGCCATAGGTCTGGGTCGTCTTCCCGGCACCCGAAGTCCCGATCAGGCACAGCCCGTGCCCGTCAATATCCACGCAGGCCCCGTGCATGGAAAAGATCCCATGTTCGTCTTCAAGGATATCACCGGTCAGACTGAGGGCCAGTGATTTTATCCAGCCGTAGTAGGCGATGTTCAGCAAGAATGCCGTCTTGGACTGAGGATCGTACAGCACCGTGTCGGCGGGGTATCCTGCATCCCTGAACACGTACATCCTCCCGTGGGACCGGATGTTCTGGGACATGGTGTAAAAATTATCCTGCCAGGTATCCCGGAGTTTCGGATCATCGGCAAGGAGTTTGATACAACAGCCGTAGATCTCGGATTTGATTTCGTACCTGACCCGAAGAAGGAACTGTCCGGTCAGGCGCTCTTTATCTTCCGAGGTGATGAGGGTGATATGATATGCCATGGTTGAAACTCCGGTTCCTGATTCCGTATTCAACTATTCTGGCGGTGTCAATTAATAACCTCGTGGTCCAAAGTTACGATTAAGAATCCAGTCATAATATGCCATGCCATCTGCAACCCTCTCACCGTTTTTTATGGTATGACGACGACGGATTAATCAGATACCTATCATGGATGACCGGAGCAAAAACTGGAATCATACAGCACAATTTTCCGCTGCATTTCTGGAGACACACTATCCGGAACCGGAGACTCGTCCCGAATCTAGTCTGCGGATATTTGTGCAGGGTAATGGCGTATTCGCCCAGTCCGAACCGGTCCCCACGCTGTTCTTCCCGGACGATTTGGAAATGCAGGGGCCGGCACTGCGCGAGCAGTACCTGGGACACCTCGATTCCCGGGCATGTTATGCAGTAGAGGTCTCACAGGATTTTGCAGTGCCCGGATCTCTCTATTATCCAAATATCCGGGATCTTTACGGAATACTTCCCGACCGTGAGCTGGCCCTTGCAGCGTTAGCGGTCCGGATCATTGATTTCGATCGGACCACTACCTTCTGCGGGCAATGCGGTGCAGAGACCCGCATGTCCCGAATCGAGCGCGCAAAGATCTGTGACCGGTGTGGTCTCATCACCTATCCCCGGACATCGCCGGCGATCATTGTCCTTGTCAGGAACGGGGACAAGATCCTTCTCGCCCGCTCGCCCCGCTTCCCTTCGGATCTTTTCAGTATCATTGCAGGTTTTGTGGAACCCGGGGAGACCCTTGAAGAAGCCGTTCATCGCGAAGTGAAAGAAGAGGTTGGCATCAGGATTGCCAATATCCGGTACATCGGCAGCGAACCGTGGCCCTTTCCCAACTCGCTCATGCTTGGTTTTATAGCCGATTATGCCGGGGGTGAGATCGCCATCGACAACAATGAAATTATTGGAGCCGGCTGGTTCGATCGCGAACACATGCCGAGACTGCCATCCCCGATGAGCATCTCGCGTGCCCTGATTGAATATTGGATCAGCGGCAGGGATCAACAATAGTGCATCGGTGATCAATCGGGCCGACGTTGCATCTCCCGGTCATCGGTACATGCACAGGGAGAAGACTCCCCCCGATTCATTACAGGAACGCTTTTTTCCCGATTTGGGGCAATGAAAAGGTATCAAACTTGAGATTCCGACCAGAAATGCTATAATCATGTATATAAAATTATATGTATAGCCATCCGGGCGGATGATAGATCATCACATGTGAGAGATTATAATGAACAACCCCCTGTCGGACGGGAACGAGAATGACATTGATATTTTCGTTTTGAGTACATGTACATCAGAATCTCCAGTGCAGGTTGCCCCATTGGAAGACTTGGGATACCGGGTCACCTGTTTTTCCGACAGTAATCAACTGCTTGAATCCCTCCGGGATGGCAAGCCCAACCTCCTGATCTGCGATTCCGTCACGCTCGGGGATATTGCCTACGATCTCTGTCGTAACCTCAAGGAGGATCCTGATCTCTGGGTTGTTCCCGTACTGATGGTGGCAGGTGCATCGAATCTCTCCGATCTCCTCCATGTCCTTGACTGCAATGCGGACAACTTCATCTCCTCACCCTATGACCCGGCATATCTTGCAGCCATGATCGAAGGGCTGCTCTCAACGCCCGTGGAGCGACAGACGCCGGACCAGATCAAGACGCAGTTCAAGATCCAGCACGATGACCAGCTCTTTGTTGTCACGGCCGACCGTCGCAAACTGCTGGAATTTCTTCTCTCCTCCTTTGAGATCGCGGTCAGCCGATCCGGGGAGATCATCAGGATCTCCGACAAAAACGATGCACTCTTACAGTCTCTGGCTGCTTCCGATGCCCGGGTGCAGGATCAGGATCATGCCCTTGAAAATACTGCCCGGACTCTCGATCAGAAAGAGCAGTCTATCAGGACACTGAGCGCGGATCTTGTTGATCGGGATCACAGTATCCAGGAAAATACGGGGGAGATTCACCGGCTTGAAACGGAGATTGCGGCACGGGATACCCGGCTCGCTTCCCTTGCAGAACAGGTCCGTAACCTTTCCGGCGAACTGAACGATCTCACGGAGCGATATACCAATGAGTCCGCTGATCTCAAGCAGCAGGTCACCTCACTGACCGGATGTCTCGCCTCCACGCATTCCGATCTGGATGGCGCACGGGAATCGCTTGCAGGAGAGACTACGCGCAGGGAGGAGACCGAAGCCCGTCTTTCAGAGTCTGAAGCCCTGCGGGAAAAGACAGATCAGGCCCTGCAGGATCTCACGCTGGAATGCGAACAACTGCGCAGTGCATTATCTGCAGAAAAGGTTCGGGCAGAGTCTGCTGAACATGAAGCAAAAACACTGGTGCAGGCAAAGAATGAATCCGAGCAGGATCTCATCCGCATCATGGGGGAATTCAAAGATACCGTTAAAAAGCAGGATGAGGATCTCCTGCAATTCAAAGCGGATCTCACGGCACGTGATACCCGGATTGCCGAACTGGAGACCCGTGCAGTGGATCTTGAAACAGAGAGATCGCAGGCATATGAGGCGATGCGGGCAAATGCAGAATCCTCTGCCGCAACGATCAGTAGTCTCCGCATACAAATTGATGAAATGAGTGCAACGCTTGCAGCAAAAGAGCAGGAGATCGGATCACGGGATGCACTGATCCGCCAGCTGGAGGAAGCGCGGGACCAGGCAGCACAGGACCTGCATGCACGTACTGAAGATCTCGATGCTGCAAGAACACGGTTCACGGATGCAGAAGACCAGCATCAGGTTGCCATTGCACAACTGAACAAGGAACTCGAATCCCGTGAAACCAGTCTCAATGAACTGCGCACCGATCTCCGCTCTGTTCAGGATGAATGCGAATCGTATCGCACCTCTCTTGCAAAGATCCGAAATGACCTTGAAACCGCAAGTTCTGCCCGTACCGATCTGGAATCCAGTCTTGATAATGCGAATGTCATGATCCGGAAACTGGATTCGGATCTTCAGGGGGCATCTGCGGCAAAGGCTGTGGCTGATCAGGAGATACAACGGCTGACCGGGGAACTTTCCGGGGCCATGGGCGAACTGGAACATGCCCGTCAGCGGCATACCGAGACGGAAGAATCCCTTCGTGCGGAACAGAACATCAAAGAGCAGGTGTCCCGTGAAGTGCAGGAGATCATCCGGCAACGCGACACTATTGAGCAGGAACTTGCAGAAGAAAAACGGATACGCACAGAACTTGCCTCAGAAAAAGAACGGCTGCTCCAACAGATTGCTGCATCGGAGCAGGACGTAACTGCAAAGGAGACTGTATTTTCTGAGAAGATTGGAGGACTCACCGCAGAAATCCAGAAGATCATCCGGCAACGCGACACCATTGAGCAGGAACTTGCAGAAGAAAAACGGATACGCGCTGAACTTGCCTCAGAAAAGGAACGGCTGCTCCAGCAGGTTGCTGCATCTGAACGCGAGGATGGGGCGCGGGAAAACGCATTGCATGAGAAGATTACAGCTCTCGCGGCCGAACTTGAAGTTACCCAGTCAACCTGCCGTAATCTGGAATCACAGATCTCCACCATTACCCATGAAAACGAGCAGGCCGAGAAGCAAATCACGAATCTTTCCAGAGAGATCGATCAGGCAAGAACTGCCCTTGCCGATGAATGGGAAGATCATATGAATGCCCAGGAACGGCTTGCATCTGCCACGCTGGAAAAACAGCAGATGCCCACATCATTTCAGCGGCCGGGGGAACTCGAATCTGAACGAGCAAAAAAGCGGGCATTAATTGTAAAAGGGCCGGATCTTCCCATGACCACGGGGAAGCAGATGCACTCACTGAGTGTCTTTTCCAATGTTCAGCAACCGGAATCACCGGTTCCCCGGATAACCAATGTTGAAGACCTGTTTGAGGATGATGAACCCGCGAGCCCTGATGATTCAGATGCGCCCAGCGTCTCGATCATCCACGAACCAGCGGAACCCGAGACGGAAATAGAATTGGGGGACACAGTAGCAGACCCCGGTATCAGCAGTTATGAATCTGAAGACGAACCAACAGAATCTGCTGATGATACTGATGAAGAGGAAGATCCTGATGATGATCCCGCCCTCGCCACCCCACAAGAAGATGCAGAGAGCATCCCCACACGGTTCTCATTTAACCGGGCGCAATGGTTCGATCTCCTGAAATGGTCGCATCATGCTGGGACATTATCCTCGGAGCAGAGAATGCAGATCGTCAGGATGGGACGATTGATTCAACAAGGAAGGAGACTCACTCATAAACAGGAAGAACAGGTGATGGAGATGATTCTTCTTGCCCAGTCACAGGGATTCCGGTTTGGATGAGGAAGGAAGCATATGAATTCAGATAAAAAACAGAAAAAATCCCCTAAAAAAACCAGTGACCAGAAGCGTGGCGGATCAGATCTGGCCCTGTTGTTTGTGATTGGTGGGGCAGTTATCCTATCAGTGATTTTTATTGCGGTTTTGGTTATTACCTCTCCCCCTTAAGCACGGAATCCGGGAGTCGGTTTTACGTGGGGAACCGGGGCGAGTTACCGATAATTCATCCTCATCGGGGGATGATGATATCAGCCCACGATTCCCATACTGCGCGATTCATTTGGCAGAAGAATGGTAATGAACCGATAAAGCCGGACTTTTAAAAACGCAATCACACATTGTTATGATTGTGTGCGTGAAGACTCACGTGCAGATGGTAGGGGCATATCAACCGGTTGCCCGGGGATCTGCCATGCATGTTCCGGCACGGATATCTCGAAACGTACTCCTTTACCCGGTGTCCCTGTCTCGGTTATCGTGATCCCGGTTCCGGAAAGGATTTCTTTACTGAGATAGAGCCCCAGACCCGTATTCCTGCCAAATCCCTGCTCAAATATCTGTTCTTTACTCTCCTCAGGGATCCCCACACCGTTATCTTCAAAGAGGATAGTCACAGATCCCGCGGATTTCCGATAGGTAACCTGGATCTCTGTTGCATGGACACCGTGACGTGCAGTATTGTCGATCAGGTTGGTAAAGACCCGGTTGAGAAGTGGATCCGCAAGTATCTCAAGATCCGCACTATTCAGGGTAACTGTCAGGTTGGGGACTGCCTGAAGCTCCAGTTCTTTTGTGATAATCTCCGTTACGTTCTGCCATTTGGGCGCATTCATGCCGATATTCTGGTAGATACGGGCAGTCTCCAGGTGACGGTGAATGGCACTGGCTGCTTCGTCAACTCTGGCAATCTGTTGCAGGAGCCTCGGATCCTCATACTGGTTCCGGATGACCTTCAGCCGTCCCCGTAGTACGGTGAGCCGGTTGGCAATGTCATGGCGTGTCAGGTTGTTGAGAATGGAAAGTTTCCGGTTCGCCCGGAGAAGGTTACTATCCACCGGAGCATGACCGTTGACATCGATCAATGTACCGACAATGATCGGCTGGCCATGAAAGAGTGCACGGGTTCCGGCCACTTCAACATCCATGCTCTGATGATCCTTGCGTAACCCCCGGAAGGTGTAATGCAGGCTCTTCGCTTTATTGGAGAGCCGTACCTGGAGATTCTCCATTACCAGGTTCCGATCTTCCGGCAGAACCAGATCCACAACTCTGAGGTCATGGAGGATCTCTTCCGGAGAATACCCGAATATCTCGGCAAAACGCGGATTTACATGGATAAACCGGTCATCCTGGATAATGTATACACCTATGAGGGATTTTTCAACAAGAATCCGGAATTTTTCTTCAGATTCCCTGCGTTTGACCGATTGGATGATCTTATGGTGAAGTTCAACGAACTGGGGTTTGGGGTTGCCCCCTTTCTGAACATAAAAATCAGCCCCGTTGTTCAGGGCCTCGATAACGATCTCTTCTCTCCCTTTTCCCGTAAAAAGGATAAACGGGATCTCATTGGGTTGTGCCCGGACGTGCTTCAGGAATGAGATCCCATCCATCTCCGGCATCTGGAAATCAGAGATAATCGCATCGTAGGGTGAATACTCCAGCATCGTGAGTGCCTGTTGTGCAGATGGAGCCGTGTCCACTACAAGGTCACCTGCTTTTTCCAGGAATGTCTTTCCCAGATCCAGCAGGTCCGGCTCATCATCTACATACAGTACATGGATCATGGGATCTCCCCAATTACAGGGAGGAGTCGATGTCACTCAGCAGCTGTTTAATGTCGATCCAGATGATCAGTTCATTGATCTCCTTATCCTTGACCTTGATCTTGCGTTTGATGATCCCGATGATCGACGTATCTTCCTTGCTGACGGATGCCGAGGTATAATCGACCTGGTTCTCCTCAAATGTCGACACGGATGTCACATCATCGACAAGAATACTGATCTTCGATTTGGCCATCTTCTCGTCAAGAACAATGATCCGGGACGACTCGAGTGAATTGCGGCTCTCTTCCGTGATATTCAGGCGGTGTTTGAGATCGATGATCATGGTGATCTCGCCACGCAGGTCGATGATTCCCCTCACGTAGGAGGGGACGTTGGGGAGTTTGGTGATTGTCGTATACTCGACAACCTCCTTGACATCGAAGAGATCGATGGCAAAGTGTTCGCTCCCCAGCACAAATTCAACGACCTGTATGGTGTCGGTCATCTTCTCGGTAGTAACGGGACTCTTTGCCGTTGCAACAGGTTCGCTTGCCTTTGCTGACATGGGCAGTTCCCTCCCGTATTAGTCCACCTTGAATCGTTTGTTGGCTTCCATCGCCTCGACAGCAACGTCATTGACGGTCTGGATCATTCGCGTGATCTCGTCAATTGCTGCCGCAGACTCTTCAGTTGCCGCAGCGGTGTCTCCGGACTCCTTTGCGGTCTCTTCGATCAGCTTTGCAACTTCGTGCACGCTCGCGGTGATCTCTTCAGTGGTTGCGGCCTGCTCTTCCGTTGCAGCTGCGACTTCCGACGCACTGTTGGCAACCGCTTCAGCTGCTTTCTGGATCTGACGGAATGCCTCAACGGCCTGCTGGGACTCTTCGGAGCCTTTGCTGACGAGGGTCTTTGACAGTTCCATAGCATCGGTTGCTTTCTTGGTGGCAATGTTAAGCTGGGTGATCATCTCTTCGATCTTTTCCGCGCTTGAACGGGATTCCTGTGCCAGGGATTTGACTTCCGATGCGACAACCGCAAAGCCCCTGCCGTGCTCTCCTGCACGTGCGGCCTCGATCGCCGCATTCAGGGCCAGCAGGTTCGTCTGGCTGGCGAGGTCACGGATCAGGACGATGATCTTACCGATGTCGGTCATCTGTTTCTCGATATCCTTGACGATAATGTACGTGTTATCGGACGATTTGGAGATCTCCGTCATATCCTTGTTGACATTGTCCGCAAGGAGTGCCCCGCTCTTTGCCGAGTCTTTCGCCTTGTTTGCCTGGGTGGAGACACTCTCCATACTGGAGGTGATCTCCTCCACTGCGGCGCTCATGTCCTGCATGGCCTTGGACATCTGCTCGATGCCCTCAGATGATTTCTGGGCATTTTCTGAGACAACACCGGCATTCTTGGCGATCTGGTTGACGCTCTTGGAGGCGTCCTCGACACTCTTTGCCGCATTGTCGGTTGTAGCGGTCAGGGTGGTCATCTGTTTGTTGACATCAGCGATGTTCTTCTCGAGGCTGATGACAATGCCGCGGACCGCGTCACGGAGTCTAAGGATCAGGTCGTTGATCGCTTTGGTATCTTCATCAGGTTTTTCAAGTTCAACCCTGACGGTCAGGTCGCCTTTCGCCATCGTGGCATATGCGGCGGCAAGGATGTCAACCTGTTTTGTCATGAATTGTTCGTTCTTGACAATTTTTGTGATCTCGTTATACGTAACATAGACGTACTTCACATTCCCCCGCTCATCCAGGAGGGGGATGTTTGTCCTGACAATGACGTGTGTCCCCGTGGGTGTTTCCAGGGTGCTCTCACCATGGGATACCCTTCTTGTCGTAATGGCATCCTGAATGGTCTCCCCGGAATCCTTCGTGTACTTGATCATGTTCTGTGCCCGGAGATCGCTGATCCGGATCGCAAGTAGCCTGTCCTTCCCGTACCCGACCATCTTGGCAAATCCTTCATTCACCATCAGCATTTTCAGATCGGCATCGATAAGGACCTGGGCGAGAGGATTCTTTTCAAACATCTCATTGAATTCGTTTAATTCTACCATGGTAATCACCCGAGTTTGACTATCTTCTCTTTGTATACTTCATTCATCACTTCACCAAGGCCGGTGTACATTGCCGAGAGCCCGCAGAGGATCCCTTCAAATCCGGCTATGTGGAGGATCGTCTCATTGCCAAGCGCATTGCCAACAACCAGCAGGATGAAGAGCAGCACAAGGAGGCCAAACACAACCTGGAGTGCCTTTGAAAGCCTGAATGTAATGACAAACATCACAAGGGAGAACAATCCCCACAGCGCCAGGTACGAGACAAGCGATGCCTTGTCGAGTGCACCGGTCCATCCGAGCGTTGGCATCAGTATCATGAAGACCAGGACGATCCAGAAGAATCCATAACACATGAACGCCGTCATGCCGAACGTGTTACCCTTCTTCCACTCCATGATGCCGGCAATGACCTGTGCAATGCCACCGAAGAATATTCCCATGCCAAAGACCACGGACCCCATTGCAAAGAATCCTGCATTGTGCAGGTTCAGTATGATCGTGGTCATACCGAAAGCCAGCAGGCCCAGTGCGCCCGGGTTTGCTGTTGTGTCCGAAATTTTCATTGCGTTCTTGAATACTTCATCAACCGTTGTTGTCATTTTCAATCACCACATTCCCCGAATTTCGTTCATCTGATCCATTCCCGTTGAGCGCAGCCAGACATACAAAAGCTCCGCTCTGCCAATATCCGAAGATGAATCCCCTATTACCATCGGCACGTCGCGCCAGAATCCTGCAGGGCTTTGCATCTTCATGTCGTTTGCCATCATGTCTGCACCTTCATTCCCTTATTGCGGGAAATTCAAAGGATCTCAACGTGAAATATTCATCCAGCTGTTTTGACAACTGGCATAAGATCTCAGTCTGTTCCTGGAATCCATTCCGCATATTTTTTGTCGGGGAATATCCCCTTTCACACACGATTTGAACCGAATCTGCTGTCATCTCCATCACCACCGGCTTGCATCCTCTTCCCAATTTGCAAGGCATTTCACTGCAGCACACTCAATGTCTCCAAAACCACTTATAAATGATCGCATATGCAATGCAAATATGCAAAGCGGAATCGATGGGTTTTTATTATGTGCCGTTGATTGTTCCATCAGGGAGTGAAAGATGGAGGATTATCAGGATGACATCATAAGGATCAGGGAATTGCTGACTGGTCATCCCGATGGCCTGAGTATAACAGAAATTTCAGGAAGTCTCTCCATCAACCGCAATACCGTATCGAAATACCTCGATATTCTCCAGACCCGAGGAGCTGTTGACGGCCGTAAAAGGGGAACCTCGAAAATTTATTACTCATCTGAGCGACTATCCGCCAGCTCTCTTAAAAAAACATGTACACGCCCGTTCGCAGTTATCGACCAGAACGGAAAGATCGTGGAAGTAAACTCCGAGTTCAGCATTCTGGCCTCATCACGATCAGATCAACTGGTAAATGAGTCCTGTCATAACCTGCCCTTCCGGTTTCCTGAAGGAGGATCTCTTGATACTATCCTGAGAACGGTACTGAAAGGATCGGAACAGCAGCTTCGGGTACAGATTCAATCCGGGGGAAAATCGCAGTCAGCGACCCTGTTACTGATTCCGGCAATCCTCGATAACGGGAAACCGGGCATCGCTCTGATCGCCGATACAGGAGATTTTTTCCATGCACCCTCCCAGAAGAGTGAGCATGCCGATGAGATGCTCGCGCTCCTTGATGACGGTGTTGAATATGTGATCCGGCGTACCCCTGAAGGGATCATCCGGTATGTCAACGAACCCTATTGCCATGCCGCGGGAAAGAAGAAGGAGGAGTTGATCGGTCGGTCCTTTAAACCGCTGGTCTCTCCGGAAGATGCTGAACGAATCAGGAACCACCAGGTAAGCCTGTCCGTAAAGTATCCCGTGGGGATCATTGAGTACAAGGTCGTCATGGCAAGCGGTGAGCTGCGATACCAGTGGTGGCAGGACCGGGCCCTGTTCGATGTACGGGGTGAGCGGGTTGGGATCACCTCCTTTGGCATTGATGTTACTGACCGGGTACTCACCCAGCAGAAACTGAAGAAGACCCAGGAGACCCTTGAAGATACGATCGTGCACAGGACCGAGGAACTGCGGGAGATCAACCGACAGTTATACTCAGAGATTGCGCAACGGGAGCAGATGGAGGAGCAGCTGCTCCTTGCCCAGTTCTCCATGGATAAGGCAACGGACATGGTCTTCTGGATCCGCCAGGACGCCCGGATCCGGTATGCAAATGATGTGGCAGTCGAACGACTGCAATATGAGAAAATAAACCTGATGGAATGCACGTTTGAAGAGATCGTGCCATTATTTTCTCCGGAAGAATGGACGAATCTCTGGATTGAACTTAAAGCAGGGAAAGCGGTGTCCCGGGAAACAAGCCTGCTGAGGATGGATGGGACAGAGATTCCCGCTGAAGTAAGATTCACCTATCTCGAATACCAGGGAAAAGAGTTCGTCTATTGTTCTTCACGCGACCTGTCTGAACGTATACGCATGGACCAGGCCATCAAAGAAGCCAACCGGAAACTGAACATCTATACCAGTATCGCCCGTCACGATATCCAGAACAAGATAACAGTACTCCTGGCATATCTGGGCAGGACGAAAAAGGCAGTCACCGACCCGGTTCTTCTGGATTATCTCAACCATCAGGAAGAGGCTGCCAAGGCGATCCGTACCGAGATCAACCTGACCCGGGATTTCAAGGATATGGGTCTCAAATCCCCGGAATGGCAGAATGTTCCGCAGATCCTCGATGAAGTAATCAGCCGGTACGAACAGAAGCCCCTCACCATAACCGCTGATATTCCGGATGTGGAGATTTACGCCGATGGCCAACTGGAGCACATCTTCGATCGACTGGTGGATAAATTTGTTGAGCGTCATGATGACAACCCGGAGATCCGGATCAGTCACCGGATCAGCGACCGTCATCTCTCCATCATTATTGAAGACAATGGCCCGGGTTTTTCACAAGAGGAGAAGGACCGGCTGTTTGAACTCCAGAGTGACGGATCCGGGGATCGCGATCTGTTTATGGCCCATGAAATCCTTTCCCTGACAAACATCTCACTTGTGGAGACCGGCGATCCCGGGAACGGTGCACGCTTTGAGATCCGGATCCCCGAGACATATTATCGCTTTTTCTAAACGATCCTTAACGACCCGATTCAGAAACCGGACTCATACAATTTTCTCATCAGCAACCAAAGACAATGCATAAATATGACCGTCCTGCAACAAAACTATTGAAAAGATCGGGAAATACCAATGCCACGCATTCTTCTTGTTGATGATGATCGGGATATCCTTGACATTGTACGTCTCGATCTGGAAGACGACCCCGCAAATGCTGTGGATACCACCTCTACCGCAAAAGACGCCCTGGAGCGGGTGAAGATATCCCGGTATGATGTGATCATATCCGACTGGCGTATGCCAGGAATGAACGGCATTGAACTCATCCAGAAACTGCGTTCCGACGGGTGTAACGCGTATATCATCTTATATTCCGGGTTTATCCAGGGCGCAGATATCCGGCATGCTCTTGACTGCGGGGCGGATTATTACCTACACCGCGGGGGAGATCCCGAGAAGGAATTTGCCGATATTCACCGGGTCATCGGCGGGATCGCAAAAAAATCCTGATCACTTCTTTTTCGCCTCTCTATCGATAAAGGGCAACAATGGTTTTGTGCGGAGTTACAAAAAGCGGGAGTTAATCTCCCCGTGATCAGACCGCATTATTGAGTCTGCGGGAAGTGTAGCCCCGGTATACCACTCTCAACACGAACCCGACTACGAGAATGGATGCCGATGCAAGGATGATGATGGCCCACTGGATTGCGGACAGGGCTACGGTTGAGAAGACGGCCCCGCCGAACTGGACAAGCGCAATCTGAAGTGCGACCACGAGTCCCATAATCACAAAGAACATCGGGTTACCCTTGAAGAATGCGGGCATCTTCCCGTCAAGGGCACGGCAGTTGACTCCGTTCCAGACTGCCGCGATGATGAACGCGGAGAAGAAGACCGTGGTGACCTCTTCCGGTGTCGATCCACCAAGGAACCCGGTTGCCAGCTGGAGAATGCCGCCCAGGATAAGGAATGCCCCGGTCACAATGATCGAGAGCCACATAAACGGCGTGATGATGGTGGTATCCTGCGGGATCGGCTGGCGTTTCAGCAGTCCCGCATGGGGGGCTTCTGAACAGAGGGCAAACGCAGCAAGGGTGTCCATGATGATGTTGATCCAGAGGATCTGGATGATGGTGAAGGGTTCCGCGTAGCCGAGGAGCGGTGCGATGAATATGAGCAGGCAGGCCCCGACATTGATCGTCAGCTGGAAGAGGATGAACCGCTGGATGTTCTCGTAGAGTGACCTGCCCCACCAGACCGCCTGGGTAATCGACGCAAACGAGTCATCGAGCAGGATGATATCACTTGCCTCCCGTGCCACCTCGGTCCCGGCAATCCCCATGGCAAACCCGACGTTTGCATGCTTGAGGGCCGGCGCATCGTTGGTCCCGTCCCCGGTCACGGCAACAACATCGCCGGTCTTCTGGAGTGCCTGCACAAGGAGCAACTTGTCCATGGGTTCGGCCCGTGCCATGATATCGAGATCGCGTGCTGCGGTCACCTGTTCTTCGGGCGAGAGCTGGCGGAATGCAGGGCCGGTGATGACCGTCCCGGTCTTGGAGATCCCGGCTTCGTGACCAATGGCCCGGGCGGTCTCCGGGTTGTCCCCGGTAACCATGCGGACACGGATACCCGCCTGCTGGCAGGTGGCAACTGATTCACCGATATTGTCCCTGAGCTGATCACGGATGCCGACATACCCGTCCCAGATGAGAGCGGTCTCGCTCTCGTCCCCATTGATGATCTCCTTGTGGGCAAAGGCGAGCGTCCGCATGGCGCGGGAGGCCAGCGCCAGCACCCCCGCAAGATCCGGCGATTCAGTACAGAGTGATGCAAGGATCTCCGGCGCCCCTTTCACAAGGAGAAACGACTTTCCCTCTATCGTGACGATGGTCGACATCCGCTTCCGGTTCCCGTCAAAGAGGAACTGTTTGGTCTCGTGCATCTCCGCCCGGATCTGCGTATAGTCAAGCCCGTACTCCTTCAGCCAGCGCAGGAGCGCCCCTTCCGTGGAGTTTCCGATCACTACCACCTTATCCCCGCGCGTGTCAAGGTGGGCAGTGCCATTCACCGCAGCATTGAGGGTGATCCACTCGACGGGCGTGTGGGGCGTGGAATCTGCCATGACCGGGTTGCCTGCCGATGACGATGCCACGAGCATCTGGTTCTTTGTCAGCGTGCCGGTCTTGTCAGTACAGATCGTTGTGGCAGAACCGATCGTCTCGCAGGCAATCAGCCGGCGGACAAGGCAGTTTGCCCGGGTCATCTTGCGCATGGCCAGTGAGAGCGAGAGGGCAACACTCATCGGCAGTCCTTCCGGAACCGCAGCGACAACGATGACCACGGCGAGCATGAAATACTGGAGGACATGGTTGAGGGTCTCAAGGTTCAGGCCGCTCACATCTCCCACCAGGATTCCCCGGATCACAAGCGTGCTGCAGATCAGGACCGCCATGGCGTACCCGAACTTGCTGATCACACCGGCCAGATCTTCCAGTTTCTTCTCAAGGGGCGTCTGGGTTGCGTGATCGATACCCAGCGAAGCGGCAATCACACCCATCTGGGCGGAATCACCCACAGCAGCGGCGAGCATTCTTCCTTTTCCCGCCGTGACATAGGTTCCTTTGAGGAGACGCTCACGATCCACCTTGTTCACCGGCTCGCTCTCTCCGGTGAACGCAGATTCATCGGATACGAGTCCGTCTGATGAGAGAACCCACCCGTCTGCAGGAACGGCATCCCCCGCTTCAAGAAGGATGAGGTCGCCGACAACAATATCCCGGGAAGCCACGTGGACCGGGTGACCATCGCGGATCACCTTGATCGCGGTCTCGTCCCGGTGCGCATTCAGGACCTCGAACTCACGGCTGCTCCGGTATTCATTGAAGAAGGCGATACCGGTTGAGAGCAGGATGGCCGCAATGATCCCGATCGTGTCCAGGAGACCGCCTCCCTGAACAAGGGATACGATCGCAGAGATCACCACCGCGAAGAGCAGGATCTTGATGATAGGGTCATTGAATTTTTCTAAGTACTGTTTCCAGAGCGGCTCACGTTCGGGAGGTGTTAAGAGATTTGCACCGTATTCGGTGCGCATCGTACCGACCCTGTCGGATGCAAGGCCGGCGGTTCCGGTAATTTTTGAGAGGGTTTCAAGCGGGATCAGGGTATGTTCCTTCATGGATGTTTTTCTCCCGTAATGGGTATTCGTAAGTATATAGGTTGGCCGGGAGGATGTAAAAGGGTGTAGCTTCCCGGCATTATATTGCAGATGCCCCGCCAATTACTGGCCGGGGTCACGGAGATATACGGATCTCCGGGTTATATCCCGCCGGTCCGGTGCAGCCAGAGACCGACACCGGCATATCCGGCACACAGGAGGAACAGCACACCAATACTTCCCAGAACAAACAGATACTCTCCGTTTGCGAATGCGTGGAGTTCCAGCAGTATTAAGTACGCAATACCGGCGATAAGAATCGCCGCTGCAGCAAGGAGTGAAAG
The DNA here is from genome assembly GCA_964592875.1 of uncultured Methanoregula sp. Taxonomy (GTDB): domain Archaea; phylum Halobacteriota; class Methanomicrobia; order Methanomicrobiales; family Methanospirillaceae; genus Methanoregula. The sequence goes on along the minus strand of CAZQGG010000001.1, from coordinate 185,172 downwards.
GAGCACGGCGATACCGCTGGCAACAAGGTCATCCATCCTGTATCACACCCGATCTCCATTCACCCGTCATTCGAGATACCCCGCAAGCACATCGTTATAGAGCCGGCGGACATTCTCTTCAGTCCCCGAAACATCCGGGAACCCCCGGTACCGTGCGATATCCCGTACATCACGTGCAAGATCCAGTTGGTGCTGGTTGCGGGCATGGAACCAGCCCTGTTGTTCATAATAATCGGCAAGGTATTCCTGTTCGGGCTGCCCCGGTGTCGGGATCAGGAGCGCCCGGTGTTTCTTCAGTTCCGCGAGTTCCATCATGGTGGTATACCCCGACCGGCAGATGATGACTTTTGCCCTGTTCATCAGGAGTTCTTTCTCTTCCGTGGATGCGTAGGAGAGAACCGTGCACTGCTCTGATTGCCGCTGTGCTGCACCTGCTGCCAGTGGACTCCCGAGCAGCACCGTAACCTTTCCCGACAGATCCTTCACCTGTGGCAGCAGGAGATGTTCCAGTTCCGTCCGCTGCGGTTCCGGCCCGGAGATGAGGATCAGGTAATCGAGATCCTGCGCCACATCCTGCACCCGCGTGCTGGTCAGGATTCCGGCATAATAGGCGCGATCCCGGGTGACATCGGTCCCGGGCCGGGAGAGTTTTCCCCCAAGCGACAACGGACCGGGGGGGTTGTCCGGTACGATCACCCGGTCAAACTTCTCATGCAGGCAACTGTTGAGCCAGATACCGGCAAGTTCGAGCGGCCACATCGCCAGCGGGAGATGGAAATGGAGCTGGTGGGTGATGAAGAGCGACGGGATCTCTTTTGAGTAGACACCGAGACGATTGTCACTGATGATCAGATCGTACTTCTCCTCAGCCAGCATCGTTGCCAGATTCCGGCGCTCACGTGCGATACCCTGGAGGAGTTGCGGGAATGATGCAATAAACCGGGCAAGAAAGAGACTGTTTGCGCTGAATGGGACTGAGTAATCCGGAAAATCCCGGCTGGTGCATTCGGGAAACTCCTGTTCCAGCACCGAGCGGGCATTCCCGCATGCAGCAATGGTGACCTCGTGCCCGTGATCGAGAAGCGTCCTGATGATCGGAATATCACGGGTGGCGTGACCCAGACCCCAGTTCAGCGGCGATATGAGTACCTTTGCCATCCCGTTTCCCACGCTCGTATTAAAATTCCATCCCAACGGTATTGAACGATGCTGTCCTGCATCCGGGTTTTTTATGAACCTAAAGGGAAGTTACCCGGGTTTTTGCCCGGTCATGAGAAAGACCGTGAATGTCCTGGTCTCCCCATCAGAAGCCGGTTTACGGACAATGGCTGCGGTCCGGTTCCGGAGTGCTACAAACCCTGCTCGTTCAAACAGGTTTTTTAAGACGCACCGGTCGAACCCGTTATGGAATACACCCTCCGGGGAGTCATGGAATTTCCCGTTGTCGCAGTCGAGATCGGCAATAGCGATCCGCCCGCCGGGTCTGATTGCTGCACACAGGGCATCCAGCAGAGGTTCGATCCTCTGGATGTGATGGAAGGTCATGCTGCTCACCAGCAGATCGAATTGTCCGGGCAGGGGATCTCCGTGCTCCGGGTCCGCCCGACAGGTCTTCATTGTGCTGAATCGCTGCTCGCGTATCTTACCCTCCAGCACATCGAGCATCCCCTGCGAGCTGTCAACACCGATTATGGTATGGACCATCGGAAGGAGGCCAAGGCTTAAGAGCCCCGTTCCGCACCCGAAGTCCAGCACATCCATATCCGGCCTTAACTGAATGGTCTCACGGATTGCCCGGACCACATCGTGCGCCAGTTTCACGCGTACAGGATTCGCATCCCAGGATGCCGCAACAGAGTCGAAGTTACGCGTCTCCCCGTTAATGGCATTAAAATCGCGTTGTTCTCCAGTCATTCAGGTCACCGGTATTTTTGCGGGGCCGACAGAAATAGCCCGCGGATCCGGGTACCCCATGCAGGAATCCGCATTCATGATCCTTCAGTACCTTGTGGAAGATATCACTGATTTGTTTTAATCCAGAACCTTTTTTCAAATTGGTCACAACCGAATGTTTATCAACTCACTCAAACAGTATCGCATGGTGAAAACCATGAAGATCAGTGCACGAAACCAGATTGCGGGCATCGTGAAGTCCATCAGGAAGGGCCCGGTCAGTACCGAAGTCGTGATCACCATTGGCGCGGGAAAAGAGATGGTCTCCTCCATCACCACCACCTCTGCTGAAAACCTGAAGCTGAAGGAAGGATCGAAGGTCTACGCTGTTGTCAAGGCCTCCGAAGTGATGATAGCAGTCGATTAATCTCTCTTTTTCGCTCCGGATTTGTGTAAGCAGTAATTTCCCGCGGGCCTCGTATCATATCCCTCATGAGGTGTGCACCGGAGTAACCCCTCTTTTTTTGGGTGGCTGGGACTTACAAACCTCCCGGGAATTATCTCTATAATTTGGGCGTATTTTGCCAATCAGAGCCCGTTTTGAAAAACCGATTTTCTGATACTCGCGTTTTTTGGCGAATTATAGAGTGCGGCTTTTGAACGGAGATTGATTTAGCGTTATTTTGCCCATCTGAAGGTCATTTCAGCCCCTAAAAAACGTCTAAATATTGCCTATTGGATCAACGATGAGCTGATATCCTGTGGAAAAGGCTGGCCGGAGAAATGGCGGGGGTTGGATCCGGGGGGAGAGTTCCTCGCCCGGAACTGTATCCTCCAGTAGGATCGAGTTAAATGCACGATAGTTTTTATGAATCAAATTTAGAATTATGGTTAACAATGAAAACCCGACATCCTGCGTTTGTGACTAATGCAGAATTTGCCTCCGCTTTAACAAAAAAATATATAAAAAAAATAAATCTCGCGGAGAAAAAGAAAGACGGTCAGGTTTTCACACCTCTTGAAATTGCCAATTATATGGCAAGCATGATTGAACTGCCTAAAAGGGATTTTACTCTTATCGACCCTGGAGCTGGAACAGGAATTTTATTGGCTGCAGTGTGCGACCGGATTAATAGCGAAGCAAAGAAACCCCTTACGGTTCAGGTAACTGCATACGAGACCGATAAAAAAATTCTCCCATGTTTGGAGGCGTGTTTAAAACACTGCAAATCCACACTATCTAAAAAAGGACATACGCTCGTCCCTGTTATCGAAAATTCGGATTTTATCAAAGATAACATTCATTGTGTTGACACCTCTCATGAGGGGAATTCCTCGAATTTTCATTCATACGATATCATAATTGCAAATCCCCCTTACCAAAAATTACCCCGATTATCCCCATTACGTGGTTTGCTTCCTGAGATCATTTTTGGGAGAACAAATCTTTATGGTATTTTTATCGCACTGGGGATTACACTCCTCAATGATAATGGACAGTTTGTTTTTTTCACTCCGAGAAGCTACTGTTCCGGCCAATATCATAAAAAAATCCGCGAACTTTTATTGAATAACACTTGCATAAAAAAAATTCATTCATTTGAGTCGAGGCACAATATTTTCGAAGAACACGATGTCTTACAAGAAGTAATAATTCTTCACGGCATAAAAACCCAAGAAAAAAAGTGTTCTCCTATTAATGTGAAATCAACCATGAGTCAATCTCTTGAATACATTCAATCATTTACTGTTCCATATTCCTACATTGTCCCTATAAAGAATCCAATCCTGAATATCCACATCCCTCAAACAAAAAACGATTGCAAGATTATCGATACTGTCCAATCCTGGGAGAATTCCCTCGGGGACCTCGGATTTAAAATTTCAACGGGAAAAGTTGTTGATTTCCGTGCAAAGCAGTACTTAAGAATGTCATCCGACCGCCTGTCCACTGTACCTCTTTTATGGATGCAACATATTAAAAATGGACAGGTTGATTGGCCAATATCAAATTTTAAAAAACCCCAATATTTTACATCATGCGAGGCAACAAAAGCAAAGTTGGTCCCCGTCAAGAATTATGTATTATTACGACGTTTTTCTTCAAAAGAAGAAAAGAAAAGAATTCAGGCATTCCCTTTTATTGCCTCACAATTTTCTGGTTACAATGTCATCGGGTTTGAAAATCACCTGAATTATCTTTATCGGGTTGATGATGTGCTATCTCTTGAGGAAACCTATGGGTTTTCTGCATTTCTTAACTCCACCATGATTGACAGGTATTACCGAATGTTGAGCGGAAATACTCAAGTGAATTCCTCTGATTTAATGAATCTGCCACTGCCAAAACTGGACACAATAATTGAGATCGGCAGGTGCTTTACGGAAGATCATTATGATCCCATTCGTAGTAATCAAAAAATTGAAAAAATTTTGAAAAAATCTTAGGCTTTTTTTCGTATTTTATAATCACAAGCATACCCAATAAGGGTATTAGAATTTTGATTTAATGCATTTAGGGAATTCTCAAAATATTGTTGCTGAAAGATTTTTTCACTTTGCTTTATTGACTCCCTCCAGATTGGATCTTCGGTTAATTTGAAGAGTTTTTCATTTATCCTTTCCGTCCTAACATAATTTCGTATGATAAATTCCAAAACAAGCAGCAAATCCATAGGTGGATGAGGGAAACGTGGTTCTTCTATTTGAGAGGGTAACCAGTAATTCTCATGTTCACCCTGTTTCCCTCCAATGTGAAAATGATAATACAATTCGGGATCTTCATTTTGAGATCTTTTTTCAAAATGGAACCTAATCATCACTCTTTTTTTTCCACATGCCTCGATTTTCTCTTTGATTATCTCCGGATCATAATCAGGTCTATAATAAAAGTTTTCTTTGCCGCTCCAACAATTTATCCCGAGCAAATATTCGTTGAAAATTGTGATAATCCTTGAGGTCCTCTCATGTTTTTTATTCTCTATAACAATATTTTTACGTGTTACATCGAGATTTAATGAAATCTCAACTTCGGTTATGACATCATGTTTTGGAATTTTAATTACAATCGGATTAGGTGTTTTCAAAACCCAGCGATTGCCATTTATCTTCCGAAACACTCGCATTGTACTTTTAATAGAATCTAACGACTTTGCATCCAATAGTCTTTCTTCCATTAGAAGATTGAAATATTTCTGCACTTTAAACTCGTAGAGATCTTTAGGATTTTTTGTAGACATATTTCCCCTTCACGAGCTTGTTGTATATTTCAATTGAATCAGAATCTAAAAATGTCGGGTTCACTTTGCTTGTTGTTTGAATAGCTTTAAACGAAACCCGGGCATCATCCATTATTCTGGGTCTTTCGTCGGCATTGTATTTCAGACTGTATTTGATCATCACGGGTTTTTGCATAATATAACAAACACAATCTGCAGGGGATTCTCCACTATCATAACAAATTGCTGGTTCCGGTATTTTTTTAAATTTTCGTTTCCACATTTGAGAAAAGCCCTGTTTAAATGGTATCATTATTTCACTTTCATTCATTAGTTTATCAGAAAGTGCCATTAATTCAGATTTCCACCATAACGTTTTCTCTTCGGAAAAGGGTCCATTATATTTTGCAGAATCAAAGAAATCCTGAACTTTTTTTGTATTAAATTCAGTTAAAGAAATTCCTAAAAACGTAGCCGCTTCAATCTCATTGTATAACAAACCTGGATATTTCATCAATACTTTTCTTATCCACTTTGCAATGGGAAAAACCAACCAATTACCGTCATTGTTTAATGACTCTTTAGGAAAAATCGATGACAGATCATCGTAATTTATTTCAGGGGCATTTATTGTTTTAAATAATCCTTGGACACTCTTGTCACGGCACGATTTTAACATTCTATAACCATTGACAATAGGAAAAATAATTCCATTTTTAATGTCATTCTCTCTGAGATAGTGTTTCTTGAGAATATATTCATCCGTTGTATCCATTATTTTATTCAACTTTGCAAAATTTACATCATTTACCCACTCAGGTTTTGTAAATAAAAAAATGGGAATGTCCGAAAAGATATTTCTTAAATGTGTTATCAAACTAGGGCCATCAAATGGTAAAATTGCTTCTTTTGGTTCTCCTTTCTCAAATTTGAAATCTACCAGAATAACGTCGGGCTTTTTCCCATCAAATAAATTAGGTTTTTTAAGAATATCATTAGTATATACCGTGTCATAGGAAATTTTTTCTTTTCCCACGAGAATTTTCGAAAATTGCCCCTCAAATTTTGTTAAATCTTTTTTATCGTCATCAACATGAAGAATTGTAATTGTCATGATCTCACCTGAGGTAATTTAAGTTCTATACATGTATTCCAGCCACTTGGAGGATCGCTGAAGTTTACATCTCCACCATAGTTATCAACAATGTCCAGTACTAGTTTTAAACCCAGTCCAGTTCCCGTGCCATAGCTTAAATCGGATTCACTCATGGTAAAAAAAGGCTCAAACGCTTGGCCCCAGAATTCTTTTGCTAGGCCCTTTCCGGTATCTAAAAATTGAATTACCAGATTTTCATCTTCTGTTTCAAAAGCTCGTACTTCGATATTTCTTGTCGGGGATGTTTTCAATGCTTTAATAGAATTTGTTAAAAAATTTAAGAGGATTGCAAAAACCTCAGAACGGTACATATCTGGTGTGCGCAATGTTGGGGGAACTGCAATCGAATATTCGATCCCCTTTTCGTCAAGATCTACCTTAAATGGTTTGAAAATTTGCCCAAGAACCTCATGGAGCGGCCATTTATCCATCTTCGACCGACTATCTTTTCCAATAGTTAACCCCAAAAATTCTCCGAATTCATCAACCATATCAATTCTGTTACTATACCGATCGTAATCTTCCCATTTCTTTCCTTTTTTATCTTCATTTGTTTGAGTCAATAATTGTTGATAATTATCCTGAATGATGATCATGTCTTCAAGAAGAGTTTGAATTTCATGAATAAATATAAAGACAGAGGTTCCGGTTGCCGCAAGAACCCTGAATGTTGCGATCTCTTCGCGAATTTTTTGTTTTTCCTGGTCGATTTCTGCTTGACGTAAAGATGCGATTTGATTTTGAACCTCGGCCTTCTTATCAATTGATTCGTTCTTTATCGTAAGAACAACGGACCTTTGTTTTTCAACTTCACATTTGATTTCATTCTCACGGTTGAGTAAGTTGTCCTCGTTATCTTTCGAGATTTTCTCTAATTTTTCCAAATCAGTTTCTTTTTTCTTTTCTTCTTTTACTTTTGACCATAAACCCTTGATTTTACTATTTTTTGCTCGTTGTTCAAGATCCTTGATTCTTCTTTGAAGATCCATTCTTTGTTGTTCAATAGATTTTCTTTTCTTTTGATTTTCGAGACGAACTTGTTGGATTTCATTGAATTTTTTCTCAATATCATTTAATATATTTTCAGCTTGATTGAGTATTTTGTCAGATTCTTGTTTCGCTTCTTCTGCTGCTTTTATTGCAGCGTCTTGTTTTGCTTTTTTCTCAGTTTCTTCTTTTTTCTTCTTGTCCTTTTTCTCGGTCTCCTTTTTTCGGACATCATTTGCATAAAGGACTGTTGCGAAATTTATTCCTAAACGAACAAATTTCTTCAACTCGATAAAGACTTCATTCTCTTCTAATTTCTCTCTTGTAATTGAAATTTGGAGAGCGGGATTAGAATTTTTAGCGTAGTTTACATATCCAAACAATCTTGGATTACTAAAAAGTGAAAGACCAAATCGAACCCCTTCATCTCCAAATATATCCGTTTCATCATAAAATTTTGTTAATGATCTTGCTCTTTCTGATGCCAAATCAAGCCAATCATCGCCTGGGTCACCATATCCGAAGACTCTAAATTTATCTGCATAGATTCTGATCCCCCCTCGTTTATTTCCTATGTCGGCGGCTTCTCGTGGACTCCAGGGTGAATTGTCATAAAATTTTGTCCCTTGAAAAACAAAAAAATAAATTTCCAAATGTGAACTTTTCAACTGCTTAAAATTCTCTTCTTTCTCAAGATCTTTTTCAAAAAATGAAAAAACTTTATTTTGAACTTTCAGGTGATATGTTGCTTTTCCAGTCTCATCTACATCCCCTGTTATTTTTGCCCACGCCGTATCAAAAAAAGCTTTATTCAAACTGCTTTTAAACTTCGGAAATTCTGTTGTAATAATTTTGTAGTTGAAACCGGGATCAATGATCTCAGAATCGGTTTTTTGAGAGGGTACTAGAGAGGTTTCAGAATCATCTTCCACCACCTCATTATCCTCATCTGTTTCTTTGTCGAAGAACCTCGGGGAGTAAAGTTCGGATAATTCAATATTCAAACGATCAACATTTGCTTTAGTCCAGTTTCCAATCGTATCTATTAAAAAAAGAGTTGTTCCTGTAGGTGTCGTTGGGTTGATATCTACTACATTATAGTCAACAGGAACTTTATCAACGTCAAGTCCGGGTTTAAATGATTCCCAATCGAAAAATGCTGTTAATTTTTTACAATCGGTATCACTTTTGTAAATAGTTTCCAGTCGTAATTTTTTTGCAATTTTTCTACAAGCTATGCGCCCAATTCCTTTTTCCCCGGCTTTCATTCTTTTATATTTTTTTGAAATCGGATTTTTAGTAGAGTCAGTAGTTGCAATCCGCATCCAATTATTTAAAAAATTTTCATAGGAAATTCCAACACCATTATCTTCAATTATTATCGTTCCGCCGGGATTTGTTACATCAATCAATGTAATTTTCGCTTTTTTAGCATCTGCATCATATGAGTTTTTCACTAATTCAGCTAACGCTTTAGCTTTTGTACTTACCAACTGTTCGCCTAATTGGAATAGTAATCTCGAATCAACGTTAAAAAACGCTTGATCCTGATTCTCCTTTTTCTCTGAAGAATTAGCACCTGAACCTTGCTTTTTTGTCATAATGCCCTTTCAATAACAATACCTTGTTCGCATAGAAAATAAAACATTATGGATTATTATTCCAAGAGTGACAAGACGGGAAATCATTCTATTAACTTGTCCAGCTTAATAAATTTGAATCCATCAAATGAAACATCGTTTCCATAACGTGATACGTGGCCCTTGCTTGGTATGACGACCTACTCCAGACATCACCAATCTTGAAATTATTCTATCCCGGATACGAGGGGAGATAACTAAATTTATTTAACATTTTTGCGCACACCAATTCCCAATATCCGCGCTCCGTTCCCCCCCAATCCTTTGCAAAATCCCCCATTTTCGCGTTTCAAAATTTATTCATCCAAGCCCATTGCCTCCCGCATCCTATATGGATATGTCAAAGGGCCCCGAGACGAAGGGGTTCCGGAAAGACCCCAGAAATCCGGTGGAGGGCGGAGTCCTCTTCCGGAATGAGATTGGTCGAACCGAACCCGCAACGAAGCAAAAAAACTAGGAGGTAAACAACAATGGCAGATTTCGTACAGAAAACAACCGTAAAGTCAGCGGTTCGCGCACTCGCGAGCCCGATCACCGATGTGACCGCGTTCAACACAATTGTCCAGGCGGTCATCACCGACAACCCGTTCGACTGCACCTCATACGAGAGTGCAGGCGTGACCCACCAGCCGGTCGAGAAGAGCCGGGAGAACTACGTGGCGAAGGTCATCTATCAGGACACCGACGCCAAGACCGTGGGAAACGAGTCCGGCAAGTACAACACCATTGCCGGGTTCACCGCCGGTGCAGCAGCGCTGGTGGCAAGCACCGCAATCGCTACTGCCCACGGGGGCACAGCAATCCACGACCTGGCCCACGACACCTACTCGGCCACCCTGAAATGCCACGATGCGAACGGGGAGATCTACATGGTCACCTTCGGGCGCGACAGCGTGAGCATCACCTCGTACTCGGACGATGCAATCCGCTCGAAGGTCGAGACCTGGGCCGACACGGTGGCGGCGCTCGCGTAAGCGGGATTGCCGGACCTAAAAAAATTCCGGAAGATCTCTGACGCTCTCGGGGCTCCGCCCCGCCGCGTGGGCACCCCCGGTTGCGATGCCTCTGAATTACCGAAGTAAATCCACGAGAGATTACTACAACCGGTGATGACTGGGAATCGTAATGCGCCCCCGCCCCCTATGGGGGCAGGGTTGGCGCAAGGGGGTACCAAATTCTTCCGGGTTTTTTCAGGAGGCAGAGCCACTATGGAACCGGAAATTTTAGGAATTATCCTTTCAGCCGTGCTCCCGATCTATCCCCTGCTCTTTGTGATCTACCAGAAGATCGGGAGATATGACGAGATCGTTGAGGAGTTCAAACGACTGAGAGATGAACACGAACACATCAAGGAGGTGTATCATGGAATCTGAAATCGCGCCGGTTGCAACCGTAACCGGCCTGTACCGGGGAACATTCTCCGGACTTGAACCGCTTACGAAAGACATTCCGCTCACGCTCGATGAAGTCCGGCGCAATCCGATCTTCTACGAGCTTGAACTGGAACCGGACCTGGAGGACACGGACCTGATCGTGGATATCATCTACGACAATGTGTCCCCGATGCGCATGCAGGATCTCTTCCGGGGAACAGATATCCCCAAGGGTGTCCGCTTCTGGCCGGACTGGTTCGACATCCCGCCGTACCAGAAGATGACGGATATGGACGGCCGCCGGGTCTATCCCCGGGCAGCCGGTATCCACACGGTCCGGATCAGAACAGCCCGCAGGAAGATCGTCCAGCGCGGGAAGAAGCGGGACTTTGGCCCGGAAAACCACGGGTACATCAGCCCGGTCTTCGAGTTCGCCATCGCAGCAGACACGAACGAAGCCCGGGAGTGATGGGAATGTTCGAATCCGAGGTGCAGACCCGGGCCGCCATCTGCGGCACCGGGCTCCTGCTCGCGCTCATTTTTCTCTTCGCCCACCTGCCGCTGATCCTCATGGTCGTGTCGGTTGCGATCCTTTTCCTCGGCATCGTTGCCGACCCGGAGGAGACGCATGCGGTCTGGTACGGGATGCTCTTAACGATTGGCATCTTCGATCTCTCCGTTCTCACCGATGCGGAGCGGCTGAACTATGCAGAGAAAAAACATTACTTCTGGTTCGGCGAGGTCGGGATGGCCGCTATCCTGGCTGGCATCTTCGCGGTCCCGCTCGGGATCTTCCTGGCGGGCCGGGCAGAATTCACGCTCGCCTTTATCGGGGCTGCGGTCCTGTTCCTGCCGCTCTTCGTCTTCCTGCCGAAACTGATCCAGCGGGCCATGAAGGCGGACGCGGATGCGATCATCCTCGCGTTCGGGAAGAACGAGCAGGTGAAGAAAGTGTTCTGGACCCTGTTCGTTGCAATGGCCGGTCTCGTGCTGGCCCGGGTCGTGGACCCGACACTCGCGGCAAAGGTAGTCGCGATACTGGCCGGGACATAATCTTCCCCATTTTTACCTCTCACAGGGACACACCGGTTAAAAATGATGAGGAAAATTTTGTTTGCCGCACATAGATTATCGTTACGGATGGATGTGTAAATCCTGCCATTGATGACTATTCAAGATTCATGGAGGAAAATTTTAAGAAGTACTGGGACTGCCGGTTGTTAGCAGATTACCAGAAAAGAACCCTCTCTTTCATTCACCAGAACAGGAAAAATCAATAAGACCCGGCAACCCACAGCAAATATCATGGCTGATAGCACGTTTCCGGATCCATCCCCTCGGAAAAATCTTACCCATAACCTTGTATGGATCGTTATCGCTGCAACGTTTTTCCTCGCCATCGCATTCTGGTTTATTGTCCTTGGCTCCCTCTCTGGTGCTGACCTGAAAACAAGCGAGTGCAGCATGTGTGCAGAGCCACTGACCGATTTCGCTCCGGCAACCAGAACCGGCCCGGATTCCATCCATATCATCATGAGGCCGGATGTATCGAAACGCTATCAGCAGGTGCCGGCAGTGAATATTTACGTCAACGACCGGGATGTAAGCAACCAGTCACTCATCGCAGCCTCCGGCCTTGCTATCGTCATCAACCCTTCGGAAGGACTTGTCTTTGCTGACGGGTCATCTGTGACCCTCTCGGGACGCGGGGTTGCCGGTAACACGAGCATGCCTGTCCACCTGCAAGTTGTCGCCAGCTACCCGGACACGGGAAAGCGGGTTGCAATCGGGGAGCAGATGTTCTGATGGTTATTTGACGGGGAAATTTTATTGAATTTCGGGAAGATCCGAGGTTTTACTCGCCTTCATCGGGGCAGCCATCCTCTTCCTGCCGCTCTTCGTATTCCTGAAGGTCATCAGACCTGAAGGAGGAGAAGAATGCATCAGCATTCTTCGAGTTCCTGCCCAAACTGATCCAGCGGGCAATGAAGGCAGACGCGGATGCGATCATCCTCGCGTTCGGGAAGAACGAGCAGGTGAAGAAAGTGTTCTGGACCCTGTTCGTTGCAATGGCCGGTCTCGTGCTGGCCCGGGTCGTGGACCCGGTGACGGCGCAGCAGGTTCTCAGAGCAATTACCGGTATGGGTGTCTGACCCCCATCATGATCTCACTTTTTTTACCCGGCCTTCCCCATCCAAAATCATTCATATAACCGCGAGGATATACGATTGAACCGACGGTATTGACTCAATATATAATCGAAAATATCGATAGTAATTGTATCATATGCACTGCGATCTCTGGCCCATTCTGACGCCCCGGCTCATGGGACTTGGCTATACCCTGCACGAAGCAGAGTACATCTCCACCCGCCTCCTTGCCGGGGTCCTCTTTGTCGTTACCCTGCTGGGGTACACGATTGTTGGGGATGGGAGTCCGACCCGTCCGGACCAAAAAGCGTGCATCCATACCAATACCACCGGCAGGCTCTCCGGATTTGTGGGGACTGCCGCGTCGATCTCTTTTGTTATTGAAGCCGGGCGAGAACATCCGCGGACCTTGTAACGGTACCGTACCCGCCCGTTCGATCCGAACTTTTAGTGCTGCAAAAAGACCGTGGGGTCATGAGTGACCTTCCGGCCGAAAACACCGATTGAACCCCCGGGCCCCTGTTCCCGTAACTATCGTTACGTAATGATCTTCCCGATGTTGAGCAGGAGAACTAAAGCATTACCAGCGAGGTGGTATCATCAACTCCCATCAGAGTAGTGAAAATATTGTTCAGAATGAGAGCGTCTTCGTCTCTTTCAGGGACTGGTCATCAAGGGTGCCGGACCCGCAATCGGAGACTCCGTCTTCTCATCATTCGACTCATATGAGTCTCAGGGTCCAGAAAAAGATCATTCATTACGATCAGATAATCGCCGGCTTCCATCAGCGGCGGTGGTCGTGATGGTCCGCATCCGCGCAAACGATCAGGACGAGATCCCACTCTTCCTTCTGCCCCGGATCATCGCAGAGCAAGTCTTAAAGACCGGCGACCGGATCTACCGCATCAGCGTGAAGCGAACGCACTGGCACCACTACAATGTCTCGGTCCGTACAAAGGCCCTGCCCCGCGAACTGGCGCCGGCCAGTACCGCAGGATTTATTCCCGGTGTTCAATCGGCTGCATGTCGCAGTGCAGCAACCGGGGAATACGGGAGGAGATCCTGATGACGAAAGGACGCCCGCCGCTCCAGGCACTTATGGAAGCCAAGACCATCGCAAAGCGGCAGGGGGAACTCTGTGAGAACACGAAAGGCCGGGGACTCCTGTACGACTTCTCCCTCCATCTCGCGCTCATGCTCATCTACGTCCGGGTGAAGCGGCTCAAGTATGAGGCCCACACGATCGAAGAGATCCTTGTCGCGTGCAGGCCGGACATTTCCCGGCTCCGCCGCGTTCCCCCGACTGCCGGTCTCTTTTGCGAACTCTGGGTGCGGAACCCAAACGGTACGTGGCGGTTCTTCATAATCCACGATGATCTGCTCGTGGAGATCCCGCCCGAATCCCTGCCGGATAATTCCTGTGTCCGGCCCATTAAGGAGAATGCCCCCGGGCCAAACCGGTCCATCATCTCCGCAACCTTCCCGATCCACAGGGAGGGATTCGTCTGCCCGTTCACCATTTCGTCTCCGGTATCACCGGAGTAACCCCTCTTTTTTCGGGTGTCCGTGACTTACACTCCTCCTGAAAAATAACTGCCTTAAAAACGCTCCGTTTGCCAATCGGAGCCCATTTTCAAAAACCACTTTTTTGATACTCGCGTTTTTTGGCGAATTATAGCGTACTGGTTTTGAACGAAGGCTTTTATGGGGGTATTTTGCTCATCTGAATGCCATTTCAGCCTCTAAAAAACGTCTAAATATTGCCTATTGGATCAACGATGAGCTGATATCCTGTGGAAAAGGCTGGCTGAGGAAATGGCGGTTCTTCTCCGCATTATCGTCAAATCCCCCGGTCATCCAGAGATAGAGATCCGCGAGGAACCGGTCATAATGAGTATGTTTCCCGGAAGAATCTGGTATCGTTAGATTCGTTGGATTCTCCTGCTATACTTATTTGACGTGCAAGAGCCAAGTATACGCCAATGGTTCCTGAGCCCGAATTCCGGTACAAACAGTGCCTTGTCATACGCAACGATGTGAAGATGAGCTGCGGCAAGCGGTGCGCCCAGGCCGGTCATGCTGCCATCGGGGCGTATAATGGCGCGGACAAATCGCTCCAGAAGGCCTGGATGTCCGAGGGGCAGAAGAAGGTTGTCCTGAAGGCCAATGACGAGCGGACACTCTATGAACTCAAGGTGCTTGCAGAACGGGCGGGCATCTCCACATCCCTTATTCAGGATGCCGGTATGACCGAGATTCCCCCAGGCACGATCACAGCACTCGGCCTCGGGCCCGCCAAGAGCGAGGATCTCGACCGGATCACCGGGACACTCACCCTCCTATGAGACAGAGTACCTATCCTCTTGAACGCGATCTCGGCATGCGGTATTATGCCAGCGAGGCAGCCGGGATCGGCGGACGGCTCCGGGCAGCGCCATCCGATTTCCTTGTCCATGAGATCCCCCTTGAAGAGAAAGGCGGAACTGAAGGTCCCTTCCTGATCTGCACGCTCACCAAGACTAACTGGGAACTCCAGCATGCGGTAAAAGAGATCGCCAAACGGCTCGGCATCAGCCACCGGCGGATCGGCTGGGCGGGTACCAAGGACCGGAACGCCATCACCACACAATGGATCTCGATCTACAAGGTGACGGCCGAGCAGGTGAATGCCGTTCACTTAAAGGATATTGTTCTCACGCCGGTACGGAACTCCAATGAAGCGCTGGCCCTTGGGGACCTGCAGGGCAACAGGTTCGATCTCGTGATACGGGATTGCGAACCTGCCAATCTTGAGACGCTCGTGCAGGAGATCACTCAAACCGTCAGCGAGGGCGTACCCAATTATTTCGGGCTCCAGCGCTTTGGGGCGATCCGCCCGGTGACCCACACGGTCGGGGAATGGATCTTAAAAGGAGACTATGAGCAGGCTGTCATGACCTACATCGGCCTGCCTTTCCCGGACGAGAATGAGGCGATCAGGAAGATCCGCAGCGCCTTCATGTCCGATCGTGACCCCGGCCCTGCCCTCCGAGAATTCCCGGTCCAGATGAACTATGAGCGGGCCATGCTTCAGCACCTGTACAATAACCCGGGCGATTATCCCGGTGCCCTGAAGGAACTGCCGCCAAAACTCCTCTCCATGTTCATCTCCGCGTTCCAGTCCTACCTCTTCAACTGTGCCGTAAGCCAGCGGTTTGATGACGGCCATACATTGACCGGCCCGGTGGTGGGAGATCACCTGATCTTCTCAAACGGCCGGACCGATACCGTGACTGCGGCAAACATTCCCGCAGCCTCGATCCATATCAAACGCGGCCGGTGCAATATTGCTCTCTTCATGCCGGGAAAAGAGAAGTGCGGCGGTGCAACCGCAGAACCGGTTATCGAAGCCCTGCTGGCAGAACGTGGAATCACCTCGGAGGATTTTGGCCGGGCATCAAAGTTCGTGGAGACAAAATTCGACGGTGCCTACCGCCCGATCTCCTTAAACGCGGGAGTCGAAGCCACCCTTGAAGAGACGGGCGTCCGGCTGAAGTTCACCCTGCCGCCCGGTCATTACGCCACAACGGTGTGCCGGGAATATATGAAGGCAGACCCGATCAGGATGATTTAGACCGGGACTCTGCCAGTTTTTTTGCGCCGGCAATTGCATCGTTGAGGTTGCCGAGTTCGTCAACAATATTCAGCTTGATGGCATCGGCGCCCCGGATCACCCTCCCGTCCTCAATATCGGAACGGGTGATGGCACGCTGGGTGGTCACGTCCGTGATGAAATTCTCAAAACTGTCGGAGACGATCTTCTGGGCATAGGCCTCCTCCTCTGAAGTCAGCGGGCGGGAGGTGGTTCCCATATCCTTCTTGCTGCCGGATTTCACAACGCTGACATTATAGCCTTCGTTCTTCATCCATTCGCTGATATCGGAGAACTTCCAGATGACGCCGACATTGGCAGTGAACGTATCCGGGTTGGCATAGATCCGGTCTGCGTGTGCGCTCACATAGTAGGCTGCTGAGGTCGCCATATCGCCCATCGAAACCACGACAGGTTTTTTGTGTTTGGCATATTCGAGATCACCGATAATCTCCTGTGCCGCAGCCGGGGTGCCGCCCGGGCTGTCCACGCGGAGGACGATGGCTTCAACGAGGGGATCGTCCGCTGCGGCCCGCAACTGGGTTCCGATCACTTCGCTGCCGATGGATTCCCCATCAGATACCTGCCCCGTCAGCATGGTACCTTCCATCCGGATCACGGTGACGCCGCGGGTATCCGAGGGGGTCAGGTAATACGAGGCAGCCATCAGCCCGGCAATGATGAGCAGCCCGGCAACAATCCCCAGGGCAAGTTTCAGGTATAGATGGGTTTTTTTATGCGTTGCAATGGTCTGTTCTTCGAAAATATCCATAGTTCCTCACGAAGTATAGAGGACATCAAATTCTGAGACGAGGTTACTGCCGCACTGGTAGAATTTTTTCAGATTGAGGCGTATCATCTCGCTCTCGTCATTGATGTGCATGCCGCCCACCAGGGACGGCGTATCGGAGCCCCCGACAATGAAGGGCAGGTGAATCAGCCGGATCTCGTCCACGAGCTTGTCGTGGAGCATGTGCCAGTTCAGCGTGGGGCCGCCTTCTATCATGAGCTTCTTCACGCCAAAATCTTTCTTTAGGATCCTCATGAGCAGCGGGAGTTCAACATGGTTCTTCCCGGCCACGATGACATGCACGCCTTTCTTCCGGATGGCCTCCACCCGATCCTGCGGTGCGGCCTCAGAGACCGCGATGGCGGTCGGGGCGTCGGACCCCAGCACGTTTGCATCGAGCGGGAGATCTGCCATGCTGCACGGGATCACCCGGAGGGGGCTTTTCCCGGGAACCAGCCGGACCGTGAGGAACGAGTTGTCGATCCGGATCGTGTTGGCCCCGACCATGATCGCATCGTATTCCGCCCGGGTATTGTGGAGCAGGATCTCCGTCTCGGGGGCCATGTATTTCATTAAGATCTTGGAAGACGCCCCCTTCTTGAGCGTGAGTTTGCCGTCAGCAGTGATCTCTGACATCATCAGTACATGCGGACGTTCGGAATTGGCGGTCATTGATGCCTCGTATCTCCGGAATAATGGGATGCGGGATATTATAAATAACATGATAATGGCGGTAGTGCACTATACCGCTTATCCGGTGTTAATAAATGAGGCGCAGAAATGAGCAACTATTAAAAGTTCATGTACCTATGAATTGAGCAATGAACATTACTGCCCTCCGGCCGCGGTTCATAGGATATCTTGAGCCGGTTGCAGATCTCTTTGTCCGGCTCCGGATCACCCCCAACCAGATCTCGCTCCTGTCCCTTGCAGCAGGTATTCTCTGCGCTGTCCTCTTCTTCGAACGCCAGTTCCTCTTGGGGGCCCTTGCCCTGCTGCTCTCCGCCATCTTCGATCTCATTGACGGGAGTGTGGCAAGAAAGACCGGTGCCCACACCAACTTCGGGGCAGTCTTCGACTGGATTGTCGACAAGTATGTCGATGCCCTGGCCCTCCTCGGGATCGGGCTCTCCG
Source organism: uncultured Methanoregula sp. (assembly GCA_964592875.1). Lineage (GTDB taxonomy): Archaea > Halobacteriota > Methanomicrobia > Methanomicrobiales > Methanospirillaceae > Methanoregula. The sequence goes on along the minus strand of CAZQGG010000001.1, from coordinate 167,200 downwards.
GTATCGCGATCGTCAGCCAGTTCCTCCCCGTGCCACCCATTGCAGATTTCGGCATCGTCACATTCGCCATCATCGGATCCTTAATGAACACATTCATCAAGCCGGTGGTCTACGCGGAGATTGGCTATAAGGAAAAAGTCGAAGGAAAGATCGACGACCCCCTTGAGGGCGTCGGGTTCTTCGGCAGGCCGGAGACCTTTCTCGTATTGATTCTTGGCGGCGTGACCGGATTTATCTGGGCCGCCGTAATTATTATTGCCGTGTGCACGAACCTCTCGGCACTCCAGCGGATTATTTACCTTTACCGAACGCTTGCCTAATCTCACCGGTATACAACTGGTAGAGCTCATCGGCAAACTGTCCGAGCCGGGGGATCAGCGTAAAGAGCCAGTACGCGAGCATAACGAGAATCACGAGCGCCAGCAGTTCCATGATCACATTGTGCGCCCAGAAGAAACTCTCGTACCCGAGTTCTCCGTTGCTCGCGATCTCCGGGTAGAACGGGAACCACTGCTCGGTGTACGCCATGATGACAAAGGCGTTCCTGAAGAGATTCAGGATATAAATGGTCGGGACGATGATGAGGAATGCGTAGCACTTCTGGCGCAGGGTGGTCGGGACTGCTGCTGCAACCCCCAGGAGAATTGCAATACTCTGGATCCCCGTGCAGCCGAGGATGATCTGGACGCTGTACCCGTTTCTCGTGATCGTATCCATCAGCAGGCTGGTGCAGAGCGCGGGGTCCAGTACCCGTTCGGTCACCGGATTCATGCAGGTCAGCGTGACCGGGAACTGGAGCAGGCTGAGGATCCAGAGAACCTGGCCGACAACCATGGAGATGAGCTGGCTGCCGAGCCACGCAAAGAGCGGGACCTGCGTGAACCCGAATGGCGCATAGATCAGGAATGCGACTGCTGCCGCCCGCGAGAGATTGATCACCCGCTCGTCACCGACAAGGAGGTACTTGATGGTGATAAATAAGAACGGGACCGACATCGCGGCGATCAACGGGTACATGAAATTGTACTCCTCGAAAAATTCCGGGAGCATAAAAAAGAGCGTCAGGACAATAAAGATCCAGCCGGCGATTGCCGCGTAGATTTTATGGCGACCGGGTATGAGGAATGCCAGAAATCCGGCACAGGACAAAATTACCAGATACTCGATCATTATAGAATTATCCACCCTCTACCAAAAAAAGGATTCTCCCGGGACGAAACCGGTATCCGGAAAAGTATTGTACAGAAGTCCTTACAACCCGGTCATCAGCCGGTCCGCGCAAGCCCGCTTTTGAATTCATGGCGGGTACGCGAGCCTTAATCTGGTAGCATCACCCAATAATATACCGATGTTTTGTCCTGAATGCAAGTCTCTGTTGATGTCATCCGGCGGACAGTTGAAGTGCCGGAAGTGCGGGTATGTCAGGAAGATCGAGTCCACCGATCAGATGAAGAAGACAAAGGATCGCACGGAGAACGAGATCATGATCGTGGACGATGAGGATTGCAAGATCAAGACCATGCCCACAATCCAGATCAAGTGCCCGAAGTGCGGGAACAATCTGGCGATCTGGTGGCTCCGCCAGCTCCGGGCTGCTGATGAGAGCGAGGTGCGGTTCTTCCGGTGCACGGAATGCGACCATACCTGGCGCCAGTACGATTAATCCCTCTATACTTTTTTTAAATTACCCGCACGGGAATATATCAGTACGCGGCGTTATAGGATCCGTGTCAGTCGGATCTAAAAAAGATTTTTTTGGTGAACCTCCCCGGTTCCCTGTGCGATCCTTATACTGCCTTGACCGTGATCTCCGGCTGCTTGGGCAGGTAGGGAATGAGACTTGCGGCGATCTTCTTGATGTCCATGGACTGGAGCACGACCTTTCCCGGGCCGGTGAGCGTGGTCACAAAGAGCCCTTCGCCCCCGAAGAGTGCGGTCGTGATGCCCCCGGCGAGTGCAATATTGTAATCAACCGTATGCTCGAACCCGACCACGAGACCGGTCTGGACCTTCATCACTTCGCCTTCGGCAAGCGACATCTCCACGATATCCCCACAGCAGTGTAAAAAGACCGTGCCCTGCCCGGTCATCCGTTCGAGGATGAACCCTTCCCCGCCAAAGAGCCCGGCCTGGATCTTATCGGTGATCGCAATATCCAGTTCCACGGTCTCATCGCAGCAGAGAAACGACTCCTTCCTTGCAATGAACTCCCGGCCCAATCCAATCAGTACCGGGAAGATCTTGCCGGGCATCATGCCGGCAAAACAGACAAAGCCCGGTCTCTCCCCAGCTGAGAACCGGGTCAGAAAGAGGCTCTCCCCGGTGACGGCGCGTTTGATACCGGAGATGATGCCGCCTTTCAGCTGACTCTCCATCAGGATCGACGCGCTCATGTTCACCATCGAACCGGCCTCGGCAAAGATCCCTTCGCCGGCCTTAAGTTCGACCTTTACCATCTGGAGGTTGCTGCCAATGATCTCGTGCTTCATAAGGTTCCTGACTAGATGTTCCGCAAGGGTTATACAAATGTGTTTGGGAATCCTGCGGCAAAACGGAAGCCTTTTTCATCTTTCCCTGCCGATAATCCCGGTAATGAGTGGGCAGTCACCGAATACCGTCAGGTCAAAAGAGGAGATCCGGCTCAAGAATGAACTCGACCGGAAGAGTGATTTCATCAATATTGTTGCCCACGAACTTCGCACCCCGCTCCAGCCGGTGATCGGGTACCTGGACGTGCTGATTGACGATGCCGATCGGTTCCCCATCCCACCGGATGCTCTTGCGATCCTCCAGAGAGTCCGGACCTACGTGGAAGCGGAACGGCACATGGTGAGCCAGATCCTTGAACTGAGCCTGCTCGAATCGGTGCACGAACATCACTGGCCGGTGATGGAGCCGGTGGATGTCCGCCAGATCGTGGAACTGGTGATCCGTCAGGGCCGGTACAATGCGGAGGCAACGATCACGGTTGCGATCCCGGCCGGGCTCACCATCACGAGCAACGGGCCGTACCTGCACGAGATTTTGGACGAGATCATCTCCAATGCCGTGAATTTCTCCCACCCGCCGCGGAGCATCTCCATTGCCACGGGCGAGACCGCAACCGAGGTACGGATCGCGGTGACCGACAATGGTATCGGGATTGCGCCGGATAAACAGGAGATCATCTTCGACCCGTTCTTTATCAGCGATGCCGAGAAGTTATCGCGCAAGTACGGCCGGCTCGGGATCGGCCTGACGATGGCAAAGAAACGAGCCACCCGCATCGGGGGCTCAATCGCGGTCTCCAGCATCCTCGGTATCGGCAGCACGTTCACGGTGACCCTGCCAAAAGCCGGTATACCGGATCACCCGGCCTCTCCGGAAAAATAGATACCGGGAATTTTTCCCGCGCCTACTCAGTTCTCTTTTTTATATTCGGATCTTCCGGAAGAGATATGCTCCAATCGCCGTTGTCGCGAGCGTGAAACCGCAGAGAACCGCAAGGCAGATGAGCGGATCGATCTGCGAACTCCCGGTCAGGCCGTACCGGATTCCCTCGACCCCGTACGTCAGCGGGTCAAGCATCGTGAGGGTCGCCATCACAGGAGGCAGGCTTTTGATCGGGAAGAATGCGCCCGAGAGCGCAAAGACCGGGAAGATGATGAAGTTCATGATCAGCTGGAACCCGGTCATGTCCTCCATCCGCGATGCGATCGCAATCCCGAACGCCGTAAACGAGATCCCGATCAACGCCATGAACAGAAACGCGACAAGGAACCGGAAGGGATTGTCGACCACGAGGCCAATGAAGAGCGAGAGGACGAGGATGATGATCCCCTGGATGAACGCAGTGGTGGCGCCGCCCACGGTCTGGCCGATCATGATCTCCAGCCGGGTGACGGGTGCAACGAGTGTCTCTTTCAGGAAGCCGAACTGCTTGTCCCAGATGATCTGGATCCCCGAGAAGACGGATGAGAAGAGCACGCTCATCGCCACCATCCCGGGCATGAGAAACGCGATGTAGTTCTCGCTGTTCGGCAATGTTACGACCGCATTGAGGCCAAAGCCGAGGAAGAGCAGCAGGAAGAGCGGCATGCTGACGCTGCCGATGATCCGGCTCTTCGAACGGACATAGCGTTTCATGCTGCGCAGCCAGATCGTGTATACGATGTCCATGGTCAGTGCCTCATGGCCCGGTGGTGGATCCGCATCGACTCCTTGCCATCGGCTTCCATGTCCCGGATCGTTTTGCCGGTGAACGAGAGGAAGACATCCTCAAGGGTGGGTTTATGGATCGCGATCGCGGTGACCGGGACCTTGTTCTCTGAGAGCCGGACGATAAGGCCGCTGATCTGCTGCTCTGCATTCTCAAGGCTGACCGTCACCTGCTCCCCGCTCCGGTCCGCTTTGAGCCCGGCCCTGGATAGTATTGAGATGACGCGGTCCGGATCCGGTGATGTGATCGTGACAACCTCGCCGCCGATCCGCTCCTTGAGCCGTTCCGGGGTATCCATCGCGATGATCTTCCCGTGGTCGATGATGGCGATGCGGTTGCAGAGCCGGTCTGCCTCTTCCATGTAATGCGTGGTGATGACGATGGTGATCCCTTTCTCTTTGGCAAGGGTCGCGATGTAGGTCCAGAGATGGTTGCGGGTCTGCGGGTCGAGGCCGAGCGTGGGTTCATCCAGGAAGAGGACTGCCGGGTGGTGCAAAAGGCCGCGGGCGATCTCGAGGCGCCGCCTCATGCCGCCGGAAAAAGTCTTGACAATGTCGTCTTTCCGATCGGAGAGTTCAACAAGCCGGAGGAGTTCGTCGATCCGCTGGTTCCGCACTTCGGCCGGGATCCGGTAGAGCCGGCCATGGAAGTCCATGTTCTCCCATGCGGTCAGCTCCTCGTCCAGGCTCTGGTCCTGGAAGACGATGCCGATGGATCTCCGCACACCGGCCGCATCGCCCATGATGTCGATGCCGTTGACGGTGGCGGAACCGGAGCTCGGCTCCAGCATGGTGGCGAGCATCGAGAGAGTGGTCGTCTTGCCGGCGCCGTTCGGGCCCAGCAGACCGAAGATCTCGCCCTGCCCGATATCAAACGAGATGTCGTCCACGGCCACGAGATCGCCAAAGCGCCGGGTCAGGTGCTCAATATGGATTGCGCTGGTCATGCTGGTGTTCCCGTCCCGGATGTGCCGGGTTGTTCCTGTACAAACTACAGTACTGTTCTGTTAATACACTTATTGTCGGGGCAGTTCACTCCCGATGCACTGCGTGGGATAAGCGAATGCTTAAGCATAATTCCGGCGAGTCTATGCTATGCGAATTACTTCGGTGATTGGAATTTTAGTCCTGGTCTGCGTCTTTGCTGTTGCAGCGGGATGCACAAGTCCGCAGACAACCCCGGTGATTATCACCCCGGACGTTACCGTTACACCAGCGGGCACCACGGACAAAACAGACATCGAGAAGAACTTCCTTATGATCCCGCAGTCACCGCTCAATGCCTCCGAGACCGAGGATGCCCTCTTCCTGCAGGAATCCGAGAAACTGAGCTACGATCTCAATGTGAAACTCTATGGCCTGCACAACGATCAGCCGGTGTTCCTGCAGATTGCGAACGCATCAAAGATCCTTGTCGTGGCCGACAACGTGATCCTGACCCGGTATGGCCTTGCCAACCCGGAGAATGCGGTACCGGGTGTCTTCTCGAATTCAGCACTTCAGAATATGTACACCAATGGCGTGAACTCCGGCCTCTCCTCATCTGCGGACGCCCTGAAGTCCAGCGCTGCCGTGGAAGATATGCACATCGCGGATCTCTCGAATGCAATGGGGCGGACGGACAACAATGACCTGCTCTACATGTACCGGCAGGAACTTGCATCTTCGCGCAACAACCTCCGTTCCCTGTCGGAGCGGATCTCTGCGTTCGGCCAGACGTACACGCCTAAATATATCACACCCACATCTTATGCAGAGATCATCAGTTCGCCCGTGGAAAAGCTCCCGGTGCAGTAACCCACCACCTTTTTCCGGTTTGCGATTTTTTTAAACGTACCGGTTGTGCCGGATTTTGGCAGAGCGGGCCCGGGTGCTGTGCCCGCGAATTTTTTTTAGAGAACTGACAACCTGTCCGTTCAGCACTGGTATAATTGTACCTCGGATTGTACCACAGACGGATTTTCCCGGTTGGAAAAATTCCGGTATTTTTTTCCAAATAACTATCTTTTTTATATATCCTGACCAAAGGGAAGACTGGAACAGAATCCACCGGAGATGAATGATATGCCCTCAACACTGGAACAGAGAAACCCGCTTGGAGCGCTCGTGCTGGTCATGGCCTGCCTCGCGGTTGCAGGAACGATCATGGGTGGTGCCCACTACATGATCCTGGATCAGCCCGGCCAGGGAGCACTCACCGTGCCGGAAAATTCCTATGGGGATACCGGAGGAATTCAGATCTGGTCAACCCCGGGCAATGCCTACGTGGATATCCAGCCGACCAATGGCGACATGGGATATGGCGGATATACCTCCTCGTCAGGCTCCTACACCCAGACGGACGTTCCTGCGTACGTTAATTACCGGGTGACCGTGACAAAGGACGGGTATCTGCCGTACACGACCACGCTCTACGTGAGCCCGCACATCATCGCGGAGACGAACCCGATGCTCCAGCCGGATATGCCGGCAACAGGGACCCTTGAGCTCAGGATCACACCCTATGGTGGAACGGTCTGCGTTGATGGCGGACAGTGCCAATCCTATGATATGGATTACAATGGCGAACTGAACAGCCAGATCCAGGACCTGGCCGGGAACCAGTACCACACGGTGACGGTGAACATTCCCGGGTACCGCCCGTTCTCACAGGATGTCTGGGTGCCGGCCGGTGATTCGGCAACGCTGCGTGCAACAATGCAGCGCTCCTGACACCGTTTGCAGAACCTGAATGACCCCGGGTCTTCCCCCGCTGCCCTTTTTTGTTCACCAGATTTTTCATTGCCCTACGATAATTCCGGATCCGGAAGTGGTCCCGGTAAGGGAATGGATGACAAAACCCTCTTTCAGATCTGATGACCTCATGCAGATCGAAGAATGCTGATGCGTTCTTCTCCATCTCCACGTTTGATGATCCATCCGGAACTCGAAGAACTTCGTTCTTCTCAACCTCCAGGTCTGATGACCTGTCGGTATTGGAAAATGTCCCGGTAATTTTTTTACTTCGGGGACTTTAAATACCATTCCCACAAACAAAAATTCAACGCGTGATTCACCAGAGGATGGTTATTCATTTGACCGCACCACAACCTGCACAATCGCCGCTCGCCCGGCTCGTACTCTTCATGATCTGCTTATCGATCGCCGGGACAATTGTTTCGGGAATCCACTATCTCGCAATCGACCGGCCGCAGCAGGAGAATGCCCTGCAGGCTCCGATGAATAGCGGCTTATGTACGATCTCCACATTTGCCAGCTGTGCAAAATATGGCAGCTTATGTTATGAGTGCATAACAATGGGTGAATATTCATATGGATGTGAGATGTCGTCCAGCGAGAAGATGCAGATCTGCGGTACTCCCTATACGCCAAAGTCCGAATGTGACTCGCAGGGACTCTGCAAGGAAGTGTGATCGCATTATGCCACCACGACAAACCCACGAACGATCGCCGCTTGCCCGGCTCGTACTCTTCATGATCTGCTTATCGATCGCCGGGACAATTGTTTCGGGAATCCACTATCTCGCAATCGACCGGCCGCAGCAGGAGAATGTGCAGGCTCCGAATAATTACTTCTGCTCCTTCAGTTCGTTCTATGGCTGTGCAAAGTACGGGAACCTGTGTTATCAGTGCATAGGATGGGGTGCGGCGGCCCAACATTGCGATGTATCGGACGGCGATATGGTGGCGATCTGCAATAAGCCCTATACGCCAAAGTACGAATGCGACTCGCAGGGACTCTGCATTGAAGTGTGATCGTAGTATGCCACCACCGCAACCCCACGAACGATCGCCGCTTGCCCGGCTCGTACTCTTCATGATGTGCTTATCGGTTGCCGGCGCATTCGTTGCCGGTGCGCACTATTACGTTATTGATCTGCCCCAGCAGAATCTGGTCCAGGCACCTGCAAACTTCCTGTTCGGAAGCAGTGCCTGTGCGGATTCCTGTAAGGCCAGCTGCCAGAGAACCTACGACAGCTGCATAAACAGCCCGAAGGGAAAGAGCGAGAGTAATCCCTGTGGAAACACGTTTAACAAGTGCAAGGACAGATGCGAAAAGAACTGTGCCTGTTCCGATTGCCGGGACACCTGCGGTTCCCGGTATTACGCATGCCTTAACCAGCCGGGATATACGGAAGGTGACTGTGCCGGTATAGCGGCCAGCTGCAGGGCATCGTGCACGTGCTGATAACAGCATATTTTTTTATCCGGTTCCGGACTCTGGAAAAAATCCCGGGTTTTCTTTAAAAAAATTCAAAGAGCAGATCTTTCCACATACCCCGCCAAAGGGACCGACCCGGGTTCCCGCACCATCGTCCGGTAACGGTGCCGGACCGGAAACAAATACATAAATCCCGATCCGGCCTTGAATGGTTTATGAAAGGGACGGCGGTATTCTTCATTGCCCTCATATTCGCGCTCGCGGTCTCTGCCGGGTGCGTATCTGCCCCGGCAGGTAACGCAACGGTACCCACCACCACGGTCGTGCAGGATGTTCGGCCTCACTATGTGATCGGTGTTGACCGGGATTTTCCTCCGTTCACTTCACAGGACGCGTCCGGGAATTTCACCGGGTTTGATATCGAGGCGGCCCGGTGGGTTGCCGGGCGGGAAGGGATCGGTGTAACGTTTGTCGCAGTCCCGTGGGACTCCATCGTTCCCGCACTGGAGAACAAAACGATCGATATCGTCTGGTCGGGAATGACGGTGACGGAGTCCCGGCAGGCACGGGTGAACTTCTCGGTCCCGTACTATTCAACGAACCAGAGCATAGCAGCCCGGGCCGGTTCCCCGTTCACGGTGCAGGACCTCAATCTTGGCCGGCTCCGTGTCGGAGTGCAGGAAGAATCGTCCGAGGCGGAGTGGGTTACGGACAATCTCATCCGGACCGGGAAGATGCCCGCATCGAACCTTTCCCGGTACCCGGACATCACCACGCTCACCGCGGCCCTGGAGAACGGAACGGTCGATGTGTCCATTGTCCAGCTCCCGTCCCAGCAGCACGCGATACAGGACCGGTCGCTCGTCATCATCGGGACGACCGCGTCGCAGGATACCTATGCCGTTGCCGTCCGGAAGACCGACACGGCGCTGCTGGGCACCGTGAATGACGGGCTGGTCCAGCTGATGAACGATCCCACCTGGCAGCAGCTGAAAGAGAAATACAGGCTGACGTAATTTTTTTTCTGCATGGGGCATGCCACATGTCCGGTCCTCTTTAAGGGGACAGCGTGTGACAACAATTAACTGTTTTGCAGAGGTAAGGAATACTATGAATAGAAAGTCCCTTGCTCCGATGATCGTGCTGATGGCTGTCTTCATCATTCTCTGTGTCGGCATGGCCGGATGTACATCCCAGGCCCCGGCAACACCCCAAGTAACACAACAAAAACTCTCAACGCTCGAACCCTCGCAGATGATATTAGAGCCCGCGGATGTTCCGGCGAACTTCACGCTCGTGGAAAAATATGAGCGGAATGCTATGAATATGAGTGACTGGGCACTCAATACGGGCTGGAAGAAAGGATACGGTATTTACTACGAGACAACGGGTCAGGATGTCCAGGGTCTTGACCAGGTGATCTCCATCTATCCTGCTGAAAATATCACCCTGATCGTGCCGCAGACCGTTCGCGGTATTAAAAACTGGTCCGTGGAGGATGCGAATGTGACGGTTGAAGAATTACCGATACCCGGTGTCGGGGATTTCAGCAGGGCACTCCAGGTTTCCGAAAAGAATGATCCCATCAATGTGTACATGATCGCGTTTGTGAAATACGATGTGTATGAGGAATTGTACGTGAACGGGACTGCAAAAGATTACGACACGCTCATCCAGATTGCAGAAACGGCTGCAGCAAAGATAAAATAATTTTTTGGAATCTTTTTTTTATTTCTCTTCGCGGCCTGATGGCTTCTTGTCATCGTGGTCTGATGGCTTCTCATCCCCCTGGTCAGAGGAAGATACGGAAAACCATCAGGTTTCTCCGACGGCAGATCCGGGGCATGCCTTACAAGGGGTCTAGGCATGATCCGGTTGCATTTGACCGTCCCGGTATAAGCGGGAGGGAGAGATCGGCCGATTGAAGAATGCCAGCCTTGGCATTCTTCTCAAGCTCATACAGCCCTTCGGGCCGTATTTCGCACGGTAACTCTGCCATACTCTGTCTCTGTCTTCCGACGTGAAAACGGGCGGATCCAGGCATAACCCTGTCTCTTTTTTAAGGAACTATGTCTCTCATGCAGGCCGTAGGAGGTTTATGGGCGACGGGCTCTGACGGAGAATTACATTGAGGAAAGGGTAGGGCATCGGCAGTCTCGGGAACCGAGGCGATATCATCGTGTACCATCATGGAGAGAGAGGGGGTCCCGACCTTCAGATCTGCTGTCCTCAAAAATTAAAAAAAAATATGAGAAATTTTTCTGTGGTCGTTCTCAATGTGCGAGACCGGACACGCACAGTGAAGCCATCAGTATACATCATACCAGTTGTTGGCGCTCATTGCCCCGGGAACCGTTCCCGCAAGGGGTATCGGTGCACCAACGGCAGGCTTCACCTCAACGGTGAACTTGTCACTGAGGCCCAGGTCGGTTGAAGAAAAACCCGGATCAATTGTTACAAGAACCATCTCTTTCGGATTGAGGAATCCGGCATGCGCTCCATGATTACTAGCGGTAACTTCTTTGACCCAGGTATAGGTCACATCGTTACTGGAAAAGGTCGTTGTCTTTTTTGATGTGGATACCGTATACCCGAAGGCACTCATCTCCGCCCCGGTACCTGATGCAGCGAGCTGGAGGAAGAAGGTGATTTTACTGACACCGTTACCGGTTCCATCCGCCTGGATACTGGTCTGCCCGGATTGCTGAACCGAAGACATTGCCTGGCCGACACCCGTGTGCACGGTCTCCTGGGCTTTCTCAGTAGTTAAGAACCCGGCCCCGAGTATCACATATCCGAATACCGCTGCCACGACAATGAATGCGATAAGTACAATTGCTGCTTCAAGGCCGGTGAATGCATCATCAATAAACCTGGTCAAATCCATAAGGGTACCTGTATGAAACAATGGATATCAACGAATTACGTCGTTACTAGGAGGAGTGAGATCTGATTTTATTTAAATACTTTTTTTTATTTTTTTCAAAATAGTTTATTTACTACAAGTTTGGATATTTTTTCTCATGTCATAAAATTAAGAATAGAGATGAATCAATTTTTTAGTAAACCATAATCCGGACCGGTCGATTTCCCTTGTGTAGCGGATGAAGGATCTCTTCACCAGCGTGCCCGAAGTCCCTGCCTGCGGTGACTACTCGGCCGACCACGAGGATGTCAGCGCCGGACGTCTGGTGCACCCAAGCATTCAGCTCATTGGGATCTATTGCCAAACCCTTTCTTTCTCGTTGATTCGCCACTGGTTTCATTATGGGAATTGGTTTTTACGTCAGGGCTCGCCTTCGCTACAATCGTGTCATAGCGGAGAGGGCAGGAACCAACCCGGGACAATTCCCTCTGTACCATCAGGCACTGGGCATACGATCCCCCTTCCGAATGGATGTACTGATCGCACTGATGGCTTTCACAGAACTCCTCAAGCATAACCTCACATGAGATGAGCGAGTGCTTAAACTGATGCTAATTATAATGGCGATTTCTGCCGGTTTTGCCCGGATCAGACCGATGCCATCAGCACCGGGCCGCGATGGCGTTCTTCACGATATCCCCCGGGGTCCGTCGGATCAGAAGAATGAAAAATAAAATTACCGGGCCTTTCCCGGCAGATTAAATCCTGACGCCGTTCCAGTGCTGGGTGGTGTTCTTTAAGGCATCTCCACCTTCGGACGTGTACACCCACTTGCCCTCAAAGGACTTGCCATCGGTGGACTTCTCGAATACGAAGAACCCGGAATAGGCACCGGTCGTATCGGTCTCGTTCCAGGTGCCGGTGATCGTTCCTTCCTTGAGGGTGCCGGTGATCGGGTAGTTGCCTGTGCCATAGAACCCGGTTACCGACGAGCCGGACTGGTTGAGCACGAGCATCTCGATCACATCAGCGGACCCCGCCATGCTGTAGGTTGTATTCCAGGATCCGGACCATGACAGGGGGGTCGGCGCTGTGGTGTTCGCAGCAGCCGCGGTTGTTGTCTCGGTCAGAGGGACCGACGGCATTGCAGCTGCGGTCGTGGCAGCGGGTGTTGAGGTCTGCGTTGTAGTTGCCGGTGTGGTACCGGAAGGGCTCGTGCAGCCGGCAGCGATCATCATGATGCAGGCAAGGCCCGCCAGAAGAATAAACAGTGATTTTCTCATAAAAATCTTCCAGATGTCTCTTTGAACCGGTAATTAATCCTGTTGAAATGTGTGCGGCCCTTCTGGCTACCGGGCCCGATCAGGATCTCACGATCCGGGGTTCTTCAGTCAGGTTCCCGATATCGGCAACCATTGCAGCGAGCGGGCAGAGTTGGGAGCGCGTTGGTTCAACAATCGCAGATACCATCGCATCGTCCGCCAGCCCGGACCTTACGTCCAACCCGTCCGGCATCCAGAATCCGATCCCGCCTACCGGTAGTTCGTGGATCCCGTGCCTCCGCCAAGCCTGCTCGCGTTCCATGCGGAGCCGGATCTCGCGGGATATCCACGCGGGGAATGGCAGGCCGCTGATCTCCGCAAGCTCGTCTGGCACATCTTCGCAGATCTCTTCCGGATCGTCAGGGTGCGGAGCACCCGGACCTTCAGGATCAACGTGGCGGGTTGCGGAAGAAGATCGCAACGAGGATCAGGGGGAGCAAGTAGAGGATGTCGATATACTCGGCTCCGGCAATGATCAGGAGTATGCCGAGGATTCCCACGCCAAGGGGGACGAGGAATTTTTTTGCAAGGAATGAGGCCTCTGCCCCGGTAAGTTCCGGTTCGAGCAGGGCCGGGTGGGTCCGTGCATGGTGCCACTGCCATGTCAGGAGGATAGCAAGGATGAGGTAGTTGATCTGGAACAGGATATTGGAAGCCGGGACCTCCTCGCTCTGTGCAGCAAAACTATTGGTGAAGGGCACGAAGACCACGATCATCAGGGAGAGGAGATGGATGTAGAGAAACCGGTAATCGAAGGTCTTCATCCGGTGGAACATCTGGAAATAAAAGAGCCAGAACATCCCGAGGATGAGGAACGCACCGATAAAATCGGTGATCGACATGATTGTCGAGATGAGGTAGTTTGCAAACGACAGATCATCGGTGATCGTTCCCGCTACAGGGGACTGGATGTTCCTGACCATCAGGGTCATCGTGAATGCGTAAATGCCGTTTGTGAGGCGTTCGAGATTGACCTTGCTTATCGGATCCATGCGTGGCGGTCTCCCAGTACTGAAGGGTTGGTGGCCGGGGATATTGTTCTTTCTTTTGAGGGGCGGCAGGTACAAGACGGATCTACGGTCAGGACAAGAGAAATTTCAATGGCTGACGCCATCCGCATCCGCTATGTCAATGACGAGCCGGGAGCGTAGCGGCGAATCCGCAGCTGAGGAGGTTACGAAAAAAATTTTGCGAGAAGGTACTTCCATCAACAGAAATTTTCCGTGAGGGGACGGCCCTGTTTCCGGCAGGGTTTACAATGGAAAAATATTTTTTTCGTGCGGGATATTGTGAAGGGTCATGAGGGATCGTGAAAGAATTATTACGATCCCTGCCCGGCGAGGGCACGGCGAGGTGACTCAGCGACCCCCCGGGATAGGAGGAATCCCAACTCCGCATCCGTATTTCCCGGCTCATCCGACGGTGGATGTGAAGACAGGGGACCGTATCCCTCCTTCCGGACACCCTCCGTAACCGGACCGGTAATGCCGGTAGGCAGATCCCTTCATTTTCCGGTGAAAAAAGAAACTCATCTCTCCCCCTCCAAAAACCCCCTTTATTTTTCGGCCATAGTGCCCCTCCGGCCAGGGGCAGGTTCCGGGACAAGGTGCAACCTGTGTGTTTTTTGCGCTTTTTCAAAGCCCTCTAAAATGCACGGTTTTTTCCCGCGTATTACTGGTATTTTGGAGAAATACCGGTTTTAAAGAGAGATTTTGTCGGGCGTTGGCACCGTTTCCACTGCCGAATTTTTTTTTAGGTTCCGGCCCTGAAATCCTCCGTCGGAGAACGATCGTGGATGACTTACAGTCTTCCAGTACCCCCCATTACGAGGGGTTCCGATGCAGTACCGCAAGCCCCGGACCCTGAGGAGAAATGCGGAGCCCGGCTTGAAGACAAGAGAGATCGTACCCGAGGTCCGGTGTGTCCGTGTTCTCCTGCCATCGGTAGCCCATCTTCTCCGCGAATTTTTTTTATATCGCGGATGGCTGCAAACGGTTTTTTTGCCGCGGGTCATCAGACTCGTATTTTTTTTGTATTGGTACTGGGCGTTGTGGCCGGGATTCCCTGGCACGGACATCCCCGGCCCCCGTACATTGATATTCGAGAGATAATCCTGAAAAAAAGGCGGTCCCCATCCGGGCGCCAGCGTCACCGGATACAATGCTGCTCGAAGGTTACTTCCCCCACTTCGCCAAACATCGCGGCGATCGGGCAGAGGCGGGTGAGCGTCTGCTCGATGATGTTCTTCACCATCGCGTCGTCCGCGCCGGCTTTGAGCGTGATGACGAGGTGGACTCTGTCGAAGTAGGCGGGCATCGTCCTCACCCGCGTTCCGTGGATCGCGATACTCATCTCCTGCGGGACGATCCCGTTGTCGCCAAGCGCGAGCAGGATCTTCACGCCAACGCAGCCACCGAGCGACCCGATGAGGTACTGGATGGGGTTGGCATATTTCCCGTGCCCGCCCATGCCGACCGGGGCCTCCATGGGATACGAGATGCCGGATGCAGTCCGTGCGGTGAATCCCCCGTTGCCGGTGTACGTGACGGTCATGTCGACCGGCTTCCACTCCTTCCGCGATTCGTCCCAGGGGATCTCCGCACTCATGCAGTACTGGTTGTTCCTCTCGCGTAATGAACCCGGGGGACGGGGCGGGGAGGTCGTGATCCGGGCCATCAACAACGGGGCGGACTTCTGCCTCCGGAACGGCGGGGCGCCCGAGGCGCAGTTCGCCGTGCCGGCCCACACAATACGGCAGGCTGTTGCCCGACGGCGGAGCGAGCGCGAGATAACGAGCATCGTTCCGGCCGTGACGGTCGGGATCCCGAGTACGACATCCCGCCCCTTGGTTCCCGGACACGTTCCGGCACTTTGTCCCTGCATTGATTCATGGGCGGGAAAAATACCGGAACGAAAAGATTCGTTTCCGAATATTTATCAACTTAAAAAAGGGAAGTTGTGGAGGATTCTATGGCAGACGTACGTGGCTTGCGGGTAATTCAGATTATTGTTGGTATTGCGATCATCACTCTTCTTGTCGGAACCGTGTCCGGAAGCCAGGCAGTCGGCATGGGTAGCCCGGCCGGTAATAGTGGCGCGGCCGCTGGTATTACAAGTTTTCTCAATTCTTATGTGATAGCTCCGCTTGCAGCGGGAGTTTCTGCGGCTGGCAATATTTTAGGAGGTATCGTATCCAATACCGCATCCAATAACCTGTCAACTCCAACTCCAACCCCAACCCCCACTCCAACAGCCACTCCCACACCCACACCAACCCCTACTCCAACTCCAACACCAACTCCTACTCCAACCCCCACTCCAACACCCACACCAACACCCACACCAACACCAACTCCTACTCCATCCCCAACCCCAACGCCAACGCCAACTCCGACAGTCACCGCGACCGTGGTGGCAACGGTCCCACCCGCCCTTCCAGCCCAGAGCAATTCCGATTCCGGCGGATGTAGCACGTGCGGTATGCCAGCAGATATACCGGTGATATCCTCCATCACGCCAACCAGCGGCCCTCTTGCCGGGGGAACTGCCGTCACCATCTCGGGCCGCGAGTTTGTCTATGTCACCGATGTCCGGTTCGGTACTACGGCTGCAGCTTCCTATACGGTCTCCTCTGCTTCCCAGATCATTGCCACATCCCCTGCCGGTTCAGCGGGAACCGTAAACATCACCGTGGGGAATACGAAGGGAACCAGCGCAACATCGGCCGCGGACCAGTTCACGTATTCCAGTGATTCCTGTGGTTCAAGTGGTGTCCCGGTCATCAGCTACCTGGTTGGAGGCAGCGGGCCCACTACCGGTGATACCACCGTCGAAATTCATGGCAGCCACCTTGACTGCGGCACGGCAACCGTGAAGTTCGGGACCGTAACTGCAGCCAGTGTTACGGTCAATTCCGATACTAAGATCACGGTAAAATCCCCTGCCCACGCTGCGGGAACGGTTGATATCACGGTCACGAATACCGGCGGTACCAGCGCAACATCGGCCGCGGACCAGTTCACGTTTGTATAAATCCAGGGACGCGGCCCCGGCATCCCCTCCACCCATTTTTTCCCGCACGGGAATTCAGGAAATTTCCCCGCCAGGAGTTTGTTGCCTAGCGCCCCTCGTCCATAGTGCAGGCGTGGAGGGGTCACCGTCTCCACTCACCTCACCGCGTACCCGGGCGCCGCATCCTACCCGGTGTACATCATCCACCTCGCGATCCTGATCGCGGTCGCGTAGTACGCCCCCTGCCTTGCAGTACGCGGCGATCGTTCTTCTCAGTCTCCTGCTGATGGTGGCGTGCTACGGGATCCTCCGTTGGAGAACGATCGTGGATGACGTACCGTCTCCCCGCCCCATCCACCGGGGGGTTCCGACGGAGTGACCGGGCAGGGGCGTCCGGCATATCCTCAAAGTGCCGGGCTCAGTCCTTCGCGTACCGGTTCGTGTACCCGTCCGGCTCCCAGAACCCGATCTCGGTGACTGCGAGGTCGTACACCCGGAGCCGGCGGAACGTCCGCTCGTGCTGCGTGCGGAGCCAGATCTCGCGGGGCATCCATGCAGGGAACGGCAGGCCGCGGACCTCAGCGAGTTCGTCTGCGAGCAGGTCTTCGTAGAAGACGTCCGGGCCGATGCAGTACCGCAAGACCCGGACCCTGAGGAGAAATGCGGAGCCCGGCTTGAAGACGAAGAGATCGTACCCGAGGTCCGGTGTGTCCGTGTTCTCCTGCCACCGGTAGCCCATCTTCTCCGCGAATTTTTTTGCATCGCGGATGGCTGCAAATGGTTTTCTGCCGCGGGTCATTATCTCGTATTTTTTTTGTATTGGTAATGGGCGTTGTGGTCGGGAAAATTTTTAAAAATTTTCCGGACAGGTCTGAAATTTTTCCGGGCAGTGCCGGAATTTTAAAAAAATTTTCCGGGCAGATCTTGATCAAAATTTTTTCAGCAGACTCTGCATGAAATTTTTTTGCCGGACTATGGTTATGAAATGTTACGCTCATGGGAATGATGCGATGTCCAACGCGAAAAACGCCTATCGGGTTTTTCGCTACGCACTTACCGGTATGCAAATTTTGTGAGCAATGACCCGTGAGGGGACATTCGTTTTCAGAGGTCACAAGGCTGGACGTGGCGGGGCATGGTCCGGGACTGGGAGAAGACGGTTAAAAAGTTTACAAGGCAGATTCGTGGGAAATATGTTGTCTCGTTTGAGGAATTTCTGATATATTGGGCGGAGTTCATCCATGAGAAAAAGACCAAGCAAATACTGTTGATAAAACTAATTTCTTTATTGCATTGTCTGTTGTAAACAATTAATTATTTTTTTTTGGTTAACAATATTCAACTCGACAAAATAATGATAAGAAAAATAAGGAGCAATGTTAATACTATACTTTAAACTGGTTCCTTGTTATGACCAAACCAAAAAATAATAAAAATGGGATCCCTGAAAAATCGGATATTCAAACTGACTCTACAAATGAACAGCGACATTTAACAATAACAATTATTCTAAGCATTTTAACGATAGCCGGAACGTTATTCGCCGCTTACATTGGCGCATTTTATTCGATTCAATCTCAAAATACAAATAGTGAACAAATCACAGCCAAAATACTTTATGATGATTTGGATCGAATGAACTATACACTATCTAATTGCTATACTGTGGCTGAAGAATGGAAAATTAATAGATCAATCCCTTATATTATCACACCTGTTTACCCAGCAAATGGTGCCTATTATTCTGTTCGTGACAAAATTTTTTTAATGAGTCCAAGTTTATCTCGAAATATCTCCATTTTTTATTCTGATTTAAAATGGGCCGAAATCTATCGTGAAATGATAAATAATCAAATTGGATCGAGTAATGTTAAAGTTATTAATTCTACGTATAGTATAGTGTTCACTCCTGAACAAGCACAGATACTTTCTCCTTCGTTGCATCAAATGGTAATTACAATAGAAGATGCATATCAACGTCGAACGCAGATAATGAACGAACTAGAAAATAAATATAACATCCCAAAAAATCCACCAAACGGGTATAATTATTTTGATTAATACTTAAAATTACATATTAATCCTTAACTCCAATAACTTATTGTTTCGCCAGTAAATACCAACTAGGATTCACTGTAAAAACAATCAATCGGACAAGAAATTAAAGACCTTTTAACAAAAGAACCTAAAAGATTTGAACTTTTTAATTCAAGTCTATGGCGAAATTCGAACTTGTAACCTGACAAATGGTAGGGATTTGTTTAAAATTGATAAATTAAAAAAAACATTATTCTGACTTAAAAGTCAGTCATAACCCTGAACTGGTCGATCTCGTCCCGGTTCAGCTGGTCGAGGAACTCGTCAGCAGCGTGACCGATGTCTTTCGATGCAGTGATCGCACGGCCGACCACAAGGATATCGGCGCCTGCCTTCAGGGCGTCCTTCACCACATCAACGCGGATGCCGCCTGCGGTTGCAACGAGCAGTTTCCCGCCGGCTGCCTTCTTGATTGCCGGGATGTCGCCCCACGCATGGGCGCTCTCCTCGACATCAATCGCACGGTGGAGTTCTACGATGTCCGGCTTGACCTTGAGGCTGGCGATCAGTTTCGCGGGTGCCTGGACGTTCAGCATATCCACGATCGAGTAGATACCGACCTTGCGGGCTTCCGAGATTGCCTTCTCGATGGTGGAGGTCGGCGCAAGACCGGAGACGACGACCGCATCAGCGGTTGCATCGGCTGCCATGCGGGCTTCGAGGTTGCCGGTGTCGAGGATCTTCATGTCCGCGATGATGAACGCATTCGGGCGCAGCTTCCTTATCTCGCCAATGACACCCAGGCCGAACTTCTTGATGAGCGGGGTTCCTGCCTCGATGATCACGTGGTCGTTCTGCGGCACTTCCCTTAAGACTTCGGCAACCTTGCCCATGTCCACGAGGTCCATGGCCACCTGGAGGTAGGGTGCGTCCCAGAGGCGCTGCACCTTGAATCCCATGATACCGTGGGCTGCCCGGTCCTTCTCGAAGACGAGGGTCTTGGTGTCCGGGAACTTGTCGAGCGCACGGTGGAGTGCCAGCTTGGTTGCGCCGTAGTTGAACCGGTAGATCTTGTTGTAGTCATGGGCATCCGGGTGCACGAACGCGGAGACCATGATCACGATCCCTTCGATATCGATCCCCTTGAAGACATCCTCCTCAACACAGTCCGCAACCGCCTTGGCAACGGCGGCCTGCACGGGGCCGAACATCTCGTTCACGTGCGCCATGTCACGAAGCGTGACCTTCGGGATCACGACCGTCGCGGGCTTCGTCAGCAGGTTCGGGCGGACGACCGCGAGCAGCGGGGTGTGTCCTTCCGAGAGCTGTGAGACCGAGTTTGCAAATGCGGAACCGATCGGGCCTTCCTTGTCGCCCATTAAGAGGTCGATGTGCGCCAGTTCAGGGCCATCGCCGATGAGTGCTTCACCAATCAGATACATGGAACTCTTCCTATCGTTCTAGTATGGGGCGCCAATCTATGATAAAGTTACGAGCCCAAGGGAGCCGGAGGAGAAGAGAAGAACTTATGGTACCGCACTCCCACCACGTACGCGGAGAGTCGCTCGAAATGGAAAAGAATCCGATGGACGTATTCGTGGAAGAGTGCCCGGAGCTTGCCCGGCAGTTCAACAACCTGGTCGATGTGCAGCGTTCCTCAAAAGCACTCGATCCCAAGACAAAACAACTGATCAACATCGCTATCCAGGCCGCAACACGGAATGCCCGGGGCGTACGGATGCATGCGATGATGGCGTACAAGTCGGGTGCAACCCGGGAGGAGATCGTGGGCGCAGTCGTGATGAACATTCACCTCACCGGACTCGTCACCGTGCTCGAAGCCCTGCCGGCCGCGATTGCCGGGATCGAAGAGGCAGAGAAGAAGAATTGAGTTCTCACTTTTTTTACGTTCCATTGACGGTACCATAATTAAAAAAAAGCAAACGTCCTGATGCACCGGGTCCGCTCTTTCATCCCCCGGATTTATCCTGCCACCATATGCGAAACGAGAATGTTCAGGCCGATGAGAATGAGAATCAGGCCGCCGATGATCTCGATCCGTTTCCCGAGAAATGTTTTGAGCCGCATGCCCGACAGCACACCGGCACAGGAGAAGATGAAGGCCACGAGGCCTATGATGAGCGCGGGCTCAAGGACACTCTCGTGGAGGAATGCGAAGGAGACCCCGACCGCGAGCGCATCGATACTCGTTGCAAGGGAGAGGATCATGACCGGGACGAACCGGAGAACGCTGATCGGCTCCTCCTCACCCTCATCTTCGAGCCCCTCGTGGATCATCTTCGCGCCGATGATCGCGAGCAGGAGAAATGCCACCCAGTGATCGAACCCGGCAATGAGACCGGTGAGCCCGGTGCCGGCGGCCCATCCGGCGAGCGTCATGCCTGCCTGGAACGTCCCGAAACAGAGTGCGATGATGAGCGCGGTCTTCAGGAGTTTTGTCTTTGTCGTGGTCCCGATGGCAAGCGAGACGGCAAAACAGTCCATGGCGAGCGCGATGCCGATCAGGAGGGTGGTGACAAGATCCATGAATTTCGTTACTGTTGGTGGCGGGGAATGATAAGGACTCCGGGCAGGAAAAATATCCGGTATTGAAAAATCCGGCGAACAGGGAACAAAATAACAACGATTTTAATTAAACGGGAGGAAACACAAAACATGGTCAAAAAATCCATATCCGCAATAATACTGCTCATGACCGTATTGATCGTTCTCTCGGTCGGTATTGCAGGATGTACATCACAGACTCCTGCAGCATCGCCGACGCCGGCAACAACCAAAACGGTGTCAACGATTGAGCCTTCAGAAATGATATTGAAGGTGTCAGAGATCCCGGGAAATTTCACCCTGGTGACGGAACGGGAGAGAACGGCTTCCGAACTGAGCGAGTGGGCCCTCGATCACGGCTGGAAGAAAGGCTATTCTGTAGTCTACCGGAAGAATGATCCGAATTCGCCTTCCGGAACGATCCTCCTGCAGAATATCTCGATCTATGCCGGTGAAAATGCCACCCTCGCAGTATCCGATACGATCGACGGACAGATAGACTGGATCACAAAAGAGAATGATGCAAACCTGTCCGTTGAAAAGATATCCATCCCTGCCATAGGGGATGCAAGCGGTTCACTGAAGTATGCCGACAAGAGCGATAACTCGAGCATGTACGTGATCGCATTTGCGAAGAAGGGCGTCTTCCAGGATATCGAGACAAACGGAACTGCGGCTGATTACGAAACTGCCAGACAGTTCGCAGAAATTGCAGCAGCAAAAATAAAGTAACTTTTTCTCATTTTTCAGACAGGATGTGTTCCCGTAAACGATCCCGACGGCGGATCAGCCCCGGTGCCCGCCCCGCGACTCCGCGGCCAGGCAGAGGATCTCGAACATGATCGTTGCCCCGGCAAGGGCGGTGATCCCTGCAGTGTCGTAGGGAGGGGAGACCTCGACAACGTCGCCGCCAATAATATTGAGCCCGCGGAGCCCCCGCAGGGTCTGGAGCGCTTCGAAGGGGGACATTCCGCCGGCCACCGGCGTCCCGGTACCCGGGGCGAACGCCGGGTCCAGGCAGTCGATGTCAAACGAGATGTACACCGGCATCTCCCCCATCAGGGTACGGATCTCCTGCACCACGCTCTTCCATCCCATCTCGTAGAACTCCTCGATGTGCAGGACCCGCATCTTCTTCTCGTAGGAGAACTGCCAGAGGATCTCGTTCGATCCCCGGATCCCGATCTGGATCGCGTGCTCCGGGTCCACGAGGCCGGCCTCCACGGCATTCTTCATGGGGGACCCGTGCTGCAGGGAACTCCCGTGGATCGGCCCGGCCGTGTCGCAGTGGGAATCGAAATGCACAAGGCCGAATTTCTCCTTACCCCCGATGCCTTTGAGGATGGGATACGTGATGGAGTGGTCCCCTCCCGCAGTAATGGGAATGACCCCGGCACGGGAGATCTTCCGGTAAAACCCTTCGATATCCCGGACCACCCCTTCCAGATCGTAGACCGACCGGAACGGCACATCGCCCATATCGGCGATATGGAATGCCGTGCAGGGGCTCATCTGCGTGTGGTGGTTATAGGCGCCCACGAGCCGCGACTGGTTGCGGATCTCCCGGGGGCCCATGCGGGTGCCGCTCCGGTTGGTCACGCCCTGGTCAAAGGGAATGCCGATGAGCGCGATGTCCAGATCCTCCGGGCTCTGCTGGACGGGCATCCCGAAGAATGTGGGGATGCCCCAGTACGCGTTCTCCACCATCTCCCTGCTGAACGTTGTAAAGGTTTTTGCAATCTTCTCCAGATCTTCTTCCATGGTACTCTCTCCTGCGTGTGACGACCGGCCGGTGATCCTTTTTCCTGCGGGGTGCTCAACAAAAATACGGTGCCCTCATGCTATATCAAACCGCGGGCACTGCCCCCGGATCCGGAATTCCGTTGCCCGGTAACCGGGATATCGGGACCTGCCCGTACGGGATGAACGTCCCGGTTGCCTGCATCGCACAGATACAATCTTTATAATCCACTTGTCCCCAACCGGAACTATAGACATATGGTTAAGGATGGATCCGGAATGGCAGACTTGAAATCTCTTATAGCACAGAAGAAAATCCTGATGATCGCGGTCGGACTGGTGATTATTGCGGCAGCTGCCGTAGCGGTCTGGTATTTTGCCGTGGACCTCCCGCTCCAGCAGGCCGCGGCAGTTCTTCCGCCGCAGAACTGCTAGCGCCGTCCGGCATACCGCGAGCGCGGGATCGGGCCATCCCGCTATTGTCAGAACCCTTTTTTCTGCCCCCTGTTTCAGACAAGGAGTTTTCCCGAGAAAACATGGACCGCGTGGCCTTCGAGGATGACCCGGTCGCCCATCAGGGTCACGCGGACCGACCCGCCCCGGGCCGAACACTGGAACCCGGTCATCTCGGTCTTCCCGAGCTTCGCTCCCCAGTACGGCGCAAGGCAGCAGTGGGCCGAGCCGGTCACCGGGTCTTCCGGCACGCCCACGGATGGTGCAAAGAACCGGGAGACGAAGTCGAAGTGCGGGATGTCGGAAGCAGCCGTGACGATGATCCCCCGGGCTTTGATGGCCGAAAGAGCGTTCATGTCGGGTTCAAGACTGCAGACATCGTCCGCAAGCGGCAGTTCCACCAGAATATCGAACCGGTTCCGGCCGGTATACAACGGCTCGATCCCGAGCGCCTGCCCGAGACCGGGGATCGACATCGATGGGGCGGCCGGTTCTGCCGGGAAGTCCATGCTGATCCAGTCCGCATCCTGCCGGACGGTCAGCGTACCGGAGAGCGTGGTAAAGGCGATCGTTTTCTCGCGAGGAACGCGGCCGGTCTCCCAGAGGATGAACGCGGCAGCGAGCGTGGCATGGCCGCAGAGCTCTACTTCCTTTGCCGGCGTGAACCACCGCAGGTTCCATTTCTCACCCTCCGGGAAGAGGAACGCGGTCTCGGAATGCGCGAGCTCGGCTGCCACTTCCTGCATCCAGACCGCATCGGCCGGTCCATCCGGGATACAGACGCCGGCCGTGTTCCCGCGGAAGGGGGAACTGGTGAAGGCATCAACGAGATGCAGTTCTGCTTGCATGAAAGAGTGATTGCGCGCCGGAATGATAAAGGATCGGAAGGGGGCGATGATGCTTTTTGTGATGGGGATTTCCGGAAGATCTTCCCGTTCCATCGTCATTACGCAGAACGAATGCTGAGTTAAAACCGGGCTAGCTCGCCCCCCCCTTACGCCACCAGTCCCCGAGGGGGCGGGGCGCATTGCGATGAATCCCGAATTATCTGTTCAGAAAATTCTTACGACATCAGAAAGGTAATACAGCATTATCGCAACCTGAGGGACGCCCACGTGGAGGGGGCGAAGCACCCTGGAGCGTCAGACCCGCTCTCATTCATAGGAATCTGAAGTGATTTTATCGCAAAAGAAAAAACAGGGAAAATAGTATCGTGTTAAAACGGTGGGTTGGTACGAATAGAACTCACATCCAACGGCGGAATCAACTTGGTATAACCTGCCTGAACTCTGCTAATGACCGGTGCCCATTAATGTGACTGTACGAGTGGACTACTATTGTATTACCTACAATTTCACCAGCGTAATCAACAACACCGCAATCAGATGATACTGAGAACGATATGAGGGACCCCATGATCTTATAGTGTCCTACGGATACAAGTGAATTTTCTTTGTTAAACCAATGGACGATCTGATTCTGTTGACCAGTTGAACTACACGTGATCACCGTACCGTCTGAATAGAAGCGCAGGTAGTACCAATAGTTTAATCCTCCTTCGGATATACGGCGAGATTGATAGATGCCGTCAACCAACACCATTGACACCATCGATTCTTGAGCGGTTATCGGGGTCAAGAACCGGACCAATTTTTCTAGTGAGGCGTTCCGGTCAGGAAAGAGATCAAGCCAGTTCAGATCGTCGAGTCGCGCTATCGGGGGCCGACAATCATCCAATCGTACAGGAATTAAGTAGACTTCATCATCGGGCATCTGATCCAATACTTCAAGAGCTCGTTTGATTTCGGTCTGAACAAAACCGCGTTTCCGTGCGGATCGAGATGAGATCACTGCAATAAAGTAACTTGATTCCCTGATTGCCCGTTCAATCGCCTCACGCCAGCGTTCACCTGGCCTTAAAGACTCTTCATCAAACCATGTGGTGATACCAGAAATTGTGAGATATTGATAGATTTCTCTTGCGGCGTCTAAATCTTCTCGCGCATATGACAAAAATGCGAATGTGAGTTCTTTGGTCATAGATCTTGTGTAAATCTAAATTAGTGCCTTAACCAGTATTAGTGTTAACCGGTATGCAGCTTGATCAAGTCATTACACATTCAGAAAAAAATCGCAGGCAAATAAGAGGATAAGAGAAAACGTGGGGTTGGTGAGATTTGAACTCACGATCGACGGGTCTCTCCGACATGCGCATCAGTGCTCCAACGGGTCATCATCCACTATTAGTCAGTAGACCCATTGTTCATCATCTGAGCACGTGTTTGAACGCAAAGACCGCTGGAGCCCGTCGCCATACCGGGCTAGGCCACAACCCCATACACCAGCAGGGTCGGTATCCCCATGCTGACTCAATAAAATCGCAGTGTACAAACTTAAGAGTTTTGTTGCACAGGCCCTGCACCGCACCCTGAACGTGACTGCACCACACCGGCCGCAAATCATCACGCATATAATGCCCCGTGTCCCAGTACTCCTGCAATGGTTGAGGGCAGTTATACGTGTGGGACATCAGCAGTTCCCCTGCTGGGAATGACCATCAGCGAGATGGTTGACAGTATCGCGGCAAAATACCCGGACACCGAGGCCATCGTCTCCGTACACCAGAATATCCGGTATACCTACCGGGAATTCGCCGAGCAGGTGAACCTTGTAGCCCGCGCCCTGATGGGGCTTGGCGTGGAGCGGGGCGACCGGGTCGGCATCTGGGCCATGAACTATGCCGAGTGGGTGGTGGTCCAGTTCGCGACCTCCAAGATCGGCGCCATCATGGTGAACATCAACCCGGCCTACCGCACGTACGAGCTCGAGTACGTGCTCAAGCAGGCCGAGATCTCGACCCTGATCGTGCAGGGCCGGTTCAAGACCTCGGACTACGTGGGCATGTTCTACGAGGCCTGCCCCGAAGCCTACGAGTGCAAGCCCGGCCGGATCTCCTGCGAGAAGTTCCCGTTCCTGAAGAATGCGATCTTCATGGGTGACATCCCGTACAATGGCATGTACACGTGGGGCGACTTCCTGGCAAAGGCGGATGAGATGACGATGGACGATATCGCCGAACGGGGCGAGGGTCTCTCGTTTGACGATCCGATCAACATCCAGTACACGAGCGGCACCACGGGCTTTCCTAAAGGGGTTGTCCTCACCCACCATTCCGTCCTTAACAACGGCTACATCATCGGGGAGGGCATGCGATTCTCCGAAAAGGACCGGCTCTGCATCCCCGTCCCGTTCTACCACTGCTTCGGCATGGTCCTCAGTAACCTTGCCTGCGTCACCCACGGATCGACCATGGTGCTGCCCGCCCCGACCTTCGATGCCGAATCGGTCCTGCAGACCATCGAGAAGGAGCGGTGCACTGCCGTGCACGGTGTCCCAACCATGTTCATTGCCGAGCTCTCCCACCCGGACTTCTCGAAATACGATCTCCGGTCCTTACGGACCGGCATCATGGCCGGTTCTCCCTGCCCGATTGAAGTGATGAAGCAGGTCAATACGCAGATGCACATGAGCGAGATCGTGATCGTATACGGCCAGACCGAGACGAGCCCCGGTGTCACGATGACAACGACCGAGGACCCGCTCGATCGCAGGGTCTCAACGATCGGCAGGGCATTCCCGCACACGGAGCTCAAGATCATCGACTCAAAGACCGGTAAGATCGTGCCGTTTGGCGAGATCGGTGAGATCTGCGCACGCGGTTACTGCGTCATGAAATGCTATTACAACAATCCCTCGGCCACCCATGCCACGCTCGACAAAGACCGCTGGAACCACACGGGGGACCTCGGCACGATGGACGATGAGGGCTACTTCAGGATTGTCGGCCGGTTAAAAGACATGGTGATCCGGGGCGGCGAGAACATCTACCCGCGGGAGATCGAGGAGTACCTGCACCACCACGAGAAGATCTCGGATGTGTACGTTGTCGGGGTGCCGGATGTGAAGTACGGCGAGGAACTCTGTGCATGGGTGAAGATGAAGCCAGGCCTTTCCATGACCGAGCAGGATGTGAAGGACTTCTGCAAGGGAAAGATTGCCCACTACAAGATCCCGCGGTATGTGATGTTCGTTGATGATTTCCCGATCAACATCTCCGGTAAGATCCAGAAGTACAAGATGCGGGACGAGTCGATCAAGGTGCTCGGCCTCGAAGAAGCCGACAAGATCCAGACCGCATAATTTTGATTATATAAAAAAATTCTGGGCTTACCGGTTCACGTACACCGGTAGCACCCGTAATCCATCTGGAGCTGGATCTTCTCCCGCACGTCAGGCCCGGCAATCTTCTCGCAGAGGTACAGCCCGAGATCGATAGCCGCAGTCACCCCACCTGCCGTGATGATCCGACCCTCATCCACGATCCGGTCGCTGGAGACCTCGCGGGCAAAGGGCACAAGCACCGGCATCAGCGCCGGGTGCGTTGTGGCTTTATTTGTGCGGAGCAGCCCGGCAGCGCCAAGAATCAGCGAACCCCCGCAGATCCCGACAAGGGTCGTGGTCTCCGGGACATCCGCAATCCAGTGCAGGAATGCCGGATCCTTCATCAGGTCCCGGATCCCGTCACCCCCGGGCACGATCACGTAATCGAATTTTCCAAGTGATTCCGGGGTGCTGCACTGCGCCAGTTCCGCACCTTCCGATGACCGGACCGTTTCGGTCCTTGCACAGATGGTGCAGGAGAGATCCGGGACAAAACCCATCGAGTTCAGCCGGGTGACAGGATCGAACGCACCGGCAAAATCCAGCAGGGTCATGCCATCATAGACAACAAAGGCGACGTTCATTGCTCTCACTATCTTACTTGCTGGATTTTTTTATATAACGGGTCTGGTGGCGGGCTGCAATCCTCTCCCGCATGATGTCCTTGCCGAACGGGTCGGAGGGTCGGTCTTCATCAACACGACCTTGGAACGGGCCTGAATTTCCCTGAACCGGTTGGAGAGCGAGAGCACTTCGATGGCATACATGCCGGTCATCCCCCGTATAAGAAAGTCTGTTGGGTACTGATCTATTTACCCCTTTATCCCGGGTACCCATAAGAATACTAAAAAAGGGATTTTTAAAATACCCCGAACCATGCGACATAGGACATGGAGATCATGATGATGAAGAGGACGATGAGAATTTTGTACCCGCAATTATGGCAGATGCCAAAGTGGGAGGGGTTCTTTTCATGGGAGTATGCAGATGAGCAGACCCGGCAGGTCTTCGATCCTTCCTTGTGTTCGGGATGATCGTGGTGTTCGAATGATCCGTGATGCGCCATACTTCTTGAAAATTGCTCTCTGTCTGGAAAAATATGTCGAAACGTTCCTTAAAAGCCGCATTGCCGGTATCATCGCTGCCGGAGGGTGGCGATAAGGGACGCGGATCGGTCCTTTGCGGCACGGGTCTCTTCCTCATCACGTTCCAGCGTGAGGGTGAGCAGATCCCCTTCGAGGGAGCCGGGCGGGAGCCGGGAGGCCGGGAGCGTGAACCGGCTGCACGGTTCATTGTCGAGGATCAGGACTGCAACGCCCTCTTCGATCCTGTCGATTGTCACTCTCATGGATTCACGGCCCCGCTGTTCTGGTCGATGATCGTGCCGGCCCCGTCCCGGAGGATGGCAACATCCCCGCTGTTCCCGAAGATTGGAGATGTCTGTCCCATGAAGATGGCAGTATCGTTCATGGTGCCGCTGCCGGTATAGACCGTGACCATTTCTTCCGGCAGTAGGACGATGGCAGGGAAGGTATAGGGGGATGTGCCGGTCCGGTCGGAGAGCGTCCAGCCGGCAATGAGCACCGGCCCGCTGCCCCGGTTTGCGATCCGGACCCACTCGCCGTTCAGGTTGACCCGGTCATCCCCCGGGGCATCGAACTGCA
This sequence comes from uncultured Methanoregula sp., assembly GCA_964592875.1. GTDB lineage: Archaea > Halobacteriota > Methanomicrobia > Methanomicrobiales > Methanospirillaceae > Methanoregula. The sequence goes on along the minus strand of CAZQGG010000001.1, from coordinate 137,962 downwards.
CGGCGCTGATGTACACCGATGAGGCATTGCCGAGCTGGATCGTCGGCAGCGTGACATCGGGGGAGAGGGCCGGGACAAGATGGGGGATATCCGGGGAGACCGCGGGCGTGGGAGGAGTCGTCACGGCCGTCATCACAGGAGTTACGGGAGCGGGTGTTGTTGCATACACCGCCGCATTCCAGAAACCTGCATCCCCTTTCTCGGTCGCAACCCCGATGGTGCTCCCGTCGCTCATCACCCGGATCGTCCCGTCGGTATCTGTCCGGAAGACCATGGAACCGGCTGCGGCAAGCCGGTCGAGCGCAGCCTTGTGCGGGTGACCGTAGTCATTCGCTTTCCCGACGGAGATAACGGCGATATCCGGGTTCACGCGGGAGAGGAACGTTGCCGAGCTCGATCCGTAACTCCCGTGGTGGCCGACCTTGAGCACCTGGGCATCCAGCGGGTAACCGGTCTTTGTGATTGCCTCTTCCGCGGAAGCCGTAGCATCGCCGGCATACAGCAGGTTCACCGTGCCGTACGAGATCCGTAAGACGATGCTGTTGGCATTGAGATCGTCCGAGGTCCGATCCTCGGGCGGCCAGAGGACGAGTATCCGCAGCGAGGGGTCAATATCAATGGTCTGCCCCTGCCGGGCAACAATGTAGGTGATACCCTGCTTCTCGATCATCGTCAGGAACCGCTCGTACAGGGGGGAGGTTGAGGGAGTCCCGGAGTCCAGGACCTTTACCACATTGAAGTTCGCCAGCACATCCTGCATCCCGCCGATATGATCGGAGTGCGGGTGGGTGGCAACCAGGAGGTCGATCTTCTTCACACCAAGTTCCCGAAGGGCGGCGACCACCTTCTCACCCTGATCAACCTCACCGCTATCGATGACGATCACCTTGTCCTTAAACAGGATGATCGACGCATCGCCTTGGCCGACATCCAGGAAATATGCCCGAAGGTCTCCCGTGGTGTTCTGATCGAGCACGGACCCGTGCCCGGTGCCGGTGGTGCAGCCGGCTACTGCTGCACAGGTTACGACAAGAAAAAGAAGGAGGAGCGCCGGGAGAACCGGGGCACACCTATGGTGGAGAGGAGGCATGGCGGATCGGGATTATGCGGACTGTGCCCGCTTCACCAGCTCGCGGGCGGCGTTCCCTGCACCTGTGAGAATCTCCGCTTCACCCGGGATCTCGCGGTCGAGCATCAATACACGCCCGTTGCAGATCGTGGTCTCGACCGTGCCCCCGTTGCAGGCATAGATGAGATTTGAGGTCGCGTTGTGGAGCGGCGTGTTGCAGGCTGCTGCCGTGCTGACTAGGACAATATCGGCGGGAGCGCCCACCGCGAGTTTCCCGGTCGGGAACCCAAGGGCCTTTGCGCCGTTGGCGGTTGCCATCGCAAGGGCCTCGTGTGCCGGCAGGATCGTGGGATTGTTCCAGAAGAACTTCTGGAGGAGGGCGGCGGTCTTCGCCTCCTCGAACATGTCGAGGTTATTGTTCGAAGCGCACCCATCGGTCCCGAGGCAGGGGTTTGCACCCGCTGCGAGAAGTTCCGGGTAGGGCATGGCCCGGTGGGTGGCGAGTTTCATGTTGCTTGAGGGGTTGTGCGATGCGGAGACGCCCCGCTCACCAAGGAGCCGGCACTCCGCCGCATCCAGCCAGCAGCAGTGGGCGGCGACCGTGTGCGGGGTTAAGATACCGCAGGCATCGAGATGGGCTGCCGGGCTCTTCCCGTGCTGGGCAACACAGTCCGTCACTTCCTTCTCGGTCTCCGAGAGGTGAATGTGGATGCCGATCTTCTGCTCCTGCGCAAAGTCTGCGCACCACTTCAGCCCTTCCAGGGAGACCGTATAGGGAGCGTGGGGGCCGACCGCGGCCTTGATCCGGGGATTGTTCATGGACCGGATATGAGCAGTAAGTTTCTCGGTGGCCTTGCACTCGTTCTCGCGCTTCGCCGCATCAAAGAGGTCGATGAACCCGTACGAGAGCACGGCCCGGATGCCGGCCTCGTCCACTGCCTTTGCGGCCTGGTCCATCATGAAGTACATATCGTTGAACGCGGTCGTCCCGCTCCGGATCATCTCAAGGCAGGCAAGTCGTGTCCCCCAGTAGACATCGTCAGGGGTCAGGTGCGCCTCAAGAGGCCAGATCTTCTGGGCCAGCCAGTCCTGGAGGATCATGTCGTCGGCATAGCCTCGCAGCAGGCTCATGGCCGCGTGGGTGTGGGTGTTGACTAGGCCCGGAATGGCGAGGGCGCCTTCGCCATCGATGATGAAGTCCGCCTCACACCGACGGTCTTTTCTCGCGCTCGTCCCGATCTCGGCAATGATCCCGTTCTCATCAATGAGGATATCGGCAGCCCTGCCATCAGCAACGATGTTCGTGATCAGCAGGGAGCGGTTCTTCTGAAAAATTTCCTGTATCTCGTGGTCAGCCATAATGATTTCAGTCCGTATTTCAGCTCATGTGTTGGATGATCGTATTCACGATCTGCTCGTTCCGGTCCCGGTGTTCCCGGGCGATCTCCAGCATATGTTCGTAGGTCAGTACCTCGTCACCGAGGCCGTTCGCATAATTCTCGATGGTGCAGAGCGCGGCAAAGCCCATGCCCAGCTCGCAGGCAAGGGTTGCTTCGGATGCAACTGTCATACCCACCACATCGGCAATTCCCGCGAGCGCCTGTACCTCCGCGATCGTCTCGATCCGCGGCCCCCGCGTCTGCACGTACACGCCGCCGAACCGTGCGGCAGGCACCAGTTCTGCAAGTTTTTGTGCCAGCACTTCCGAGAGTTCCGGGCGAACGTGCTCGATCGCGTGGTCGTGGATGGACGGGATATCTGTCACGCTGACGTAATCGGTGGGGATGAGGAGCGAGCCGGGTGCGATCTCGGTCTTGAGCGATCCCGACGACCCGAACGCGACAATATCAGTAACCCCGGCAATGGCCATGGCCGCAAGGTTTGCCCGGAAGTTGATCCGGTGCGGGGGACGGTTGTGCTGGTGGCGCATCAGCATCATGAGGTTGTCGCCGCAGAGCAGTTCGGCAGTACCAAACGGTGTTGCAACCTCTCGTTTCTCCAGTGTCGGCAGCGTGGAGAAGAGCAGGCTCGTGCCGCCAATGATCCCGAGCATCAGTATCCCCTTCCGGCGCGGATGGTTCCCCTCGTCTCTTCCTGCATACACGATCCCCTTGCTGGAGAAATGTTGGCGAGAGAGTACTAATAACTAGCGCATTTTCTCCCTCATTCTACAGGGGACATAGAGGGGGGCAAGAATAGTGGGGCAAGAGACACCCGGCATGCGAATGGACGAACAATTCTTTTATCCTATGACATCCTATTAGGTAGGAGCGGGCCGGTAGATCAGTGGTAGATCGCTTCATTGGCATTGAAGAGGCCGCGTGTTCAATTCCCGCCCGGTCCATTCCGCTAAAATCTTTTTTATTTTTGTCAAAGGTTTATTATATTTCGCGTACCCTAACCAGATCATCGGATGAAAATCGGATCTTCCGGATCACATTTCGTAATGCTTAAGAAATATAAACTTGATATTGACGGCTGATACACTACTACCTTGTCAGCAGGTAGTACGGTGACAAAAACCTGCCGGTTGTGAGACACCGGCGCAATTCTGAAAATATGCATTAACCACTGGGGCAGGATGTGACAGCGCGAAAAGTACGCGGATCAGGAGAGGGCCGGATCCTTATCGTTGAGGACAGCCGGACCCAGGCCGAATACTTACATCACCTTGTTACCCAGGCAGGATATCAGGCGGTGGTTGCAGAAGACGGCCGTAAAGCACTGGAAGTGCTCCAAAAGGAACGCCCCTCACTGGTGCTGACGGATATCGTCATGCCGGAGATGGACGGGTACCAGCTCTGCCGGGCAATCAAGACCAATCCGGAGACCGACGATATTCCGGTCATCCTGGTAACGCAGCTGTATGATCCTTCCGATGTCCTGAAGGGACTCGAATCCGGGGCGGACAATTTTATTGTCAAGCCGTACGATCCGGAACAGGTTTATTCACGTATCTCGGTCACGCTGGAAAACGCCGGAATCCCGGATCCTGATGGGCAACAAAAGCCGATTGAGATCGTATTCGCCGGCAGTACCCACCACATTACGTACGGACGGCTCAGGATCCTGAACATCCTGCTCTCCACCTATAATTTCGCGGTCAGGAAAAATACGGAATTGCAGGACGCTCATGAAAAAATGACCGCGCTCAACGAAGAACTCACTGCAAGCGTAGAAGACCTGCAGCAGGCCATCAAAAAACTCTCGGTTGAAAATGTCGAGCGGAGCCGGGTGGAGAAAGCGCTGGCAGATGCCAACCGGAAACTCAACCTCATGACCAGCATCACCCGCCACGATATCAACAACCAGACGCTCGCCCTCCAGGCCTATATCGATTTTGCAGAGAACGCAACAACGGATCCAACGGTCCTGCAATATCTCCGGAAAGTACGGCTGGCGGCAAATACGATCCAGAAACAGATCTCTTTCACCAAAGAGTACGAGGATATCGGCATTCATGCCCCGGTCTGGCAGGACTTAAGAACGCGTACAGAACCGCTTCGGGCGTTCCTCAAAGGTACCGATATTACCATAAAGACACGGGATCTTGATTTCGAAGTCTATGCCGATCCCCTCCTCTCCAAGGTCTTTGAGAACCTGATCGACAACTCATTCCGTCATGGAAATCATGTGCAGACCATTACGATATCCACCGTACCCGGAGAACACGGGGATCGAATCCTCAGGTACGAGGATGATGGTGAAGGGGTATCGGAAGAAGATAAAAAGAAGATCTTCCAGAAAGGGTTTGGCAAAAATACCGGTCTTGGCCTGTTTCTGAGCCGGGAGATCCTTGGGATTACCGGGATCACCATCAGGGAGGCCGGGATCCCCGGAAAAGGCGTACTCTTTGAGATACACATCCCTGCAGAGGGGTACAGAAAACCGGCTGCGAACACCTGAAGGGGATCATCGGATCTTGAGGAATTCTCTCGTGCAGGAGGATCCGGGCGATTTTTGTGTTCATACGCACTTTTTTATTCTCATGGGGTAAGGATAAGTCTGAAGATTATGCGCATCCGTGACCTGATCCTGCCGGAAGACAAGGTCTTCTTCACGCTGTTTTCAGAGATGGCAGAGAAGATCACCGAAGCTTCAACCACCTTGAACGAGATCACCCACGAACTCCCCGGGGGAACCGAGAAGGCCCATAAGGTACGGCAGATCGAGCATCATGGGGACGAGATCACCCGTAAGATCTTCGAGCAGCTGGACGAGTCGCTCATCACGCCGCTCGAACCGGAGGAGATCGCACGGCTCGCCCCGGTATTCGATGATGTGCTCGACAAGCTCGACTGGGTCACCCACCAGTTGTGCAACTACGGGATCCCCGAAACAAACGATGTGCTCAAGGAGTACTCCTACCTGATCCTGTTGTCGAGTACCGAGATTGGCCATGCCATCGACAGCCTCTCCACGCTGAAGAATCCTGAGGACGTGAAGACCCACGTCCGTGAGATCAGCCGGTTGTACAACCTCTCGACCGAACTCCTCTCGCGTGCGGTCCTGGAGCTCTTCAAGACGCAGGACCTCCTCATGATCATCAAGCTCAAGGATATTTACGAAGGTCTGGCCAAGGTGATGGAGAAGTGCAATGATGTCGGGCACACCTTACACGACATTGCAATGGCCCACGCATGATCGGTATGGAGCCCCTTGTCCTGTTCGGGATCCTTCTTGCCCTTGCCCTGAATTTTGTGAACGGACTCAATGATGCCTCGCATTCCATTGCAACAGTCGTGGCGACCAAGGCCCTGTCGCCGTGGAAAGCCGTCCTGTACACGGCCGTCTGCAATATGATCGGGCCATTCCTGTTTACCACGGCAGTTGCCGCTACCATTGGCACGGCACTCGTAACTGCGAGCGGACTCACCCCCCTCTCTATCGTTGTCGCCATGGGGGCTGCCATCATCCTCGTCTTTGTTGCAACCCGGGCGGGAATTCCTATTTCGAGCAGCCACGCGATGGTCGGCGGACTGCTCGGCGCCGGGATCGCAGTCGCGGGACTGTCCGCCGTGATCCTTCCCTCCTTCAGCATGCTGGAGCAGGCGATCCTTTATGGCCTCGTCGGGGGAGTTGTCGGTGCCATCATCCTTGGCCTGTTCACAGCCTCATTCAAAGAGGATGTCCGTTTTGGTGCCATGCTCGGGGCGATCTGCGGTGCGGCCCTGATCATCCCGGCCCTGATGCTTCTCGGAGTCCTCAAGATCTCAGGGCTCCTCGCGGTCGTGCTGTTCATCTTCATCTCTCCCATCATCGGTATCGCGGGTGCATTTATCTTCGACATCCTCATCTCCCACCTCTTCCGGCACTCGCGACAGAACCAGATGAAACATGTCTTCCAGCCCCTCCACGTGCTTGCCTGCCTTGTACAGGCAACTGCCCACGGCGCAAACGACGGCCAGCATGCGGTCGGTGTGATCACGGCGCTGCTCGTCTCGTCCGGGCTTCTCATGACGTTTGATGTCCCTCTTTGGGCGATCCTCACATCGGCCATTGCGATCGGCCTTGGCACCTGTTTCGGGGGCTGGCAGGTCGTGGACAAGATGGCCAAGCAGATCACGAAGATCCGCCCGTACCAGGGATTCTGTGCCGCAACCGCAAGCAGCGCGATACTCGTTGCCGTGACCGAGGCGGGGATCCCGGTCTCATCCACGCATGCGATCAACGGGGCGATCATCGGGGTCGGGGCAACGCGGGGCAGGAACGCGGTACAGTGGCGGGTCGTCCGCGAGATGATGACGGCATGGGTCATCACGATCCCTCTCGCACTTGTTGTGGCCTGGTGCGGATATTTTGTTGTCGCACTTGCACTGACGATGATATAGGGGCATCATATTCCGCTATATTTTTAAGATCTACCGCCGATTACCACTGGGTTTGTTATGGGTTTACGGGAGTTGCTGATACCCCAGGATAAGGTTTTCTTCGATTTATTCGAGAAGCAGGCCGCAATCAATAAGGAAGCTGCATGGCAGCTCGTTGCACTGACCGAGGATTTCACCAATGTCAAGGAGAAACGCCACCAGATAGAACTGCTGGAACAGAAGGGTGACCTGATCACCCACGATATCTACACCCAGCTGAACAGTACGTTCATTACGCCGCTCGATCCGGAAGAGATCTCACGCCTTGCCTCAGCGCTTGACGATGTTCTGGATTACATCGACGGCGCAACCGAGAAGATGTACTATTACGGCATCGAAGCAACCGATACCCACATGATCGAGCTCGCAAAAATTATCCATATGTCCACCGCGGAGATCGAGAGTGCGGTCAAAGGCATCCGTTCGATCAAGGACCCCAAGTATATCGATGAGCGCTGCATCGAGGTCAACCGGCTCGAAAACCTTGCCGATGACGTGCTCGCTCATGCGGTTACCGACCTCTTCAAGACCAACGATGCAATCGCGATCATCAAGTTCAAGGACATCTACGAGCACCTGGAGACCGCAACCGACCGGTGCGAAGATGTGGTGAACGTGCTCTCCGATATCGCGATACGGCATTCATGACCGGGCACACGTGAGGGGAGAGCATGATCGAAGCTACATGGGAACTCATTGTAATCATCATCGGCATTGCACTGGTCTTTGATTTCACCAACGGGTTCCATGATTCCGCGAATTCCATATCAACCGTGGTCTCGACAAAAGTGCTGTCGCCCCGGAATGCGGTGATATTTGCAGCGTTTTTTAATTTTATTGCAGCCTTCGGTTTTGGTGTTGCGGTTGCAAGCACGGTCAGCAAGATTATCCACCTTGATGTTGTATCAACCGCATTGATTCCCTACATCATTCTTGGTGCCCTGGTCGGTGCAATCTCATGGAATATCATCACGTGGTTCTTCGGCCTGCCCACGTCATCGTCTCATGCCCTTATCGGAGGACTGGCCGGGGCGGGGATCTCCGCGGCAGGACTGGCAGCGATAAAATGGTCTACGGTTGAGCTGGTCGTGACCTTCATGATCCTGTCCCCGCTTATCGGCCTTACCTGCGGATTTTTGTTCATGGCAGCCGTGCTCTGGCTGACAAGGAAGGCAAACAAACAGTCCGCTGAAACGGCATTCAAGAAACTGCAGCTCTGCTCGGCCGCTGCGTACAGTTTCAGCCACGGAACCAACGATGCCCAGAAGACCATGGGAATCATCCTGCCACTCCTCTTCTCCATCGGGTATTTCGGGGCCTCGGTTGATCCCAACAACCTGCCGATGCCGTTGTGGGTGATCCTTGCGTCGTACTCGGCAATTGCACTCGGCACACTCTCGGGCGGATGGCGTATCGTGAAGACCATGGGATACAAGATCACCAAGCTCCGGCCGGTGCACGGGTTTGCTGCTGAGACTGCCGGAGCCGCGACAATCCTCGGTGCATCGGTAGCAGGCATTCCGGTGAGTACGACCCATATTATCTGCACCTCGATCATGGGTGTCGGGACCACCATGGGGTCCAGCACGGTGAAGTGGGGCGTTGCCCGCAGCATCATGGGCGCATGGATCCTCACGATCCCGATCAGCGCCCTCATCGGGTTTGTGGCGTTCGCGGTGATCCGGGTATTTGTCGGGTACTGACGGACTTTGAATTCTCTTTTTAGTACCTTGTACCGATCCCGCAGGAACTATGGTATCAGGGTGGTTGAGACATGAAATGTCCTCAAGAATGAAATCCCATTAAAACGCTCCGTTTGCCGATCGGAGCCCGTTTTGAGGGACCAGTTTTTTGATAGTCGCATTTTTTTGCGAATTATAGAGTACTGTTTTGGAAAGACGGATTTATTGACGTTATTTTGTGCATCTGGGGGGCATTTCTGTCTCCAAAAAACGCCTAATTGTTGCCTTTTGGCTGAACATAGAATGGAGATTCAGTGGAAAAGGCTGGCCGGTAAAATGGCGGGGGGCAGGATCCGGAGGTCCGGGTTATCACAAACATCAGGTTTGTGATGCTCTTTTTGTACGGTTTATTGATCCATACTGACCATTTTAAGCAGACTTTGATTGAAAAATTTTCACCAGACCCCGCTCACATTGATGATCCGGATCAATCAGACCCTGCATATATTTTTTTGAGCAGAGTCTGGTTGTGAAAAGGTACGCTGATCTGTAGTGGGCGCGTGATACCGTGCTCCACGCGCAAAACATCATGCCGGGATTTGAAGAACACTGATCGGCCCGGAAGAATGACACACCCCTTTTCCTCATGGGGAATATTCAGTCTTATAGTACCGGCACACTCCTTTGATCACGCAATCCTCACACAAAGGTTTCCGGGCATCGCACGTTGCCCGCCCATGGGCAATTAAAACATCCGTCAGATCCCCCCAATGGTCCCGGGGAAAGATCTTCATGAGATCGCGTTCGATGACCGCAACATTGTCCGTGTCCGAGAACCCGATTCTCTGCGCCAGCCTGCGGACGTGTGTGTCCACCGCAATCCCCTCATTTTTGCCGAGCGCGTGGTACATCACAATGTTTGCCGTCTTGCGTCCCACACCCGGAATCGTGAGCAGTTTGTCCATCGTCACCGGCACGCTGCCGCTGAAATTGTCGAGCAGGATCTGCGATGCCGCGATAATGTTCTTCGCTTTCGCATGGTAGTAGCCGAGGCTGTGAATGATCGTTTCCACATCCGCAACCTTCGCCTTTGCAAGTTTTGCGGGTGTCGGATATCTTTTGAAGAGCGGCTCTTTCACTTTCAGGACCGCCTTGTCAGTTGTCTGCGCAGAAAGGATCGTGAGGATCATCACCTCAAACGGTGTGCCCCGTGCCACCGTCTCGGGACGCTCGCGGGCATCCGGATAACGATTTACAAGAAGAGAATAGATCCGGCCTGCGTCCTGTTTTTTCATGGTCCGATGGGGTAGGGCGGATTCGAACCGCCGTCAAAGCGTCCCAAACGCTCTAGGATGGACCAGGCTACCCTACTACCCCGCGCCATCATAGTTGGGGCGGGGGATTAAAAATAGGTGGCGGTAAAAAACGGGAGATGGGAGCGCTGGAATTACAGCGGCAGCGGCTTCTTCGTCCCATCCGAGACAACCGTACCCCGGAACTTGCCCTTGAGAATCGCTTCTGACAGGTTCTTCGGCTCACGGCCGTCAAGCACCACGAGCGGGATCCTGCTCCGCTCCACAACCCGGGCAGCAACGATATCGAGCACATTGTTGGAGCCGGCACCCAGCGCCGTGCCGCCAACGATCTCCAGCAGTTTCTTGGGGGTCATCTCATCGAACCGGGTTGCGTTCGGATCCTTCCTCGGGTCCGCAGTATAAATCCCGTCAACCGAGGTTGCGTTGATGAAGACCGAGGCGCCGACCCGCTCGGCAAGGACGGCCGCCACCGCATCGGTGGTCTGGCCCGGCGTGATACCCCCCATCACCACGATCTTACCGGTCTCGGCAAATTTCTTTGCCTCTGCATGGCTCTCCGCCACTTTCGGGTAGGCATCGTCACCCAGCGCCGCGATCAGCATCGTGGCATTCAGCCTCGTTATCAGGATCCCGACCTCATCGGATGTCCCTTCGTCAATCCCGAGCTCGCGGGTGATGCTGATATACCTGCGGGCCTCGCCACCGCCCCCGACCACGACAAAGAGCCGGTGCTTCTTTGCGATCTTCTTTAAGACGGGCACGTACTCTTTGATGGTATGGTTTTCAAGGGACGGGATCAGGATCGAGCCGCCCAGTGAGATGACAACCTTCTTCATTGCACTAGTTTTTGTACCGGAGGCTCATAGAGTTGTTTACTATGTTCTACTGCCCGGTCTGTAAGAGCCAGGAGATCTTCCCGGTCGTGGGAGGATATGTCGGTTCGGTCTACCTCTGCAAGGACTGCGGGTACCGGGGATCGTTTGTCCTTGAGATCGATGACCCGGCGGCACTGAAAGAGGCAGACCGCGAGGCAAAGAAGAAGCCCCGCTGATCGTGAGGAGTCACACGCATGCACGAGGCCCGGCAGTACCGGAAAACAGAAAATAATTCGACCACCTGTTCGCTCTGCAACCACCGGTGCGTGATCCATGAGGGGAAGCATGGGATCTGCGGGGTCCGTATTAACGAGAAGGGGACGTTGTATGCCGGGACGTACGGGAAGATCAGCGCGGAGGCAGTTGACCCCATCGAGAAGAAACCGCTCTTCCATTTCCTGCCCGGCACCACCTCTTACTCGCTTGGCTCGGTCGGGTGCAACTTCCACTGTAAACACTGCCAGAACTGGCATATCTCCCGGGCAGAACTCGACACGGCACACCTCCGCGAGCTTTCACCGGAAGAGGGCGTACGCCGGGCAATCGGCAACGGGAGCCGAAGCATCTCGTGGACTTATAACGAGCCCACGATCTGGCACGAATATACGCTTGATATGGGAACACTTGCCCGGGCACAGGGACTTGGCACCGTGTACGTGACAAACGGGTACATCACCGAGGAGGCCCTAAGGGAACTCGCGCCCATGCTCGGGGCATTCCGGGTGGACCTGAAGGCGTTCACGGACGATTTTTACAAGAAGATCTGCGGGGCACATCTCCAGCCGGTGCTCGACTCCGCAATCCTTGCCCGCGAACTGGGTATGCATATCGAGACGGTGACGCTTGTGATCCCCGGCCTGAACAACAGCATGGAGGAGCAGGAGGCGCTGATCCGCTGGGTGATCGAACACCTTGGCCCCGACACGCCGATGCACTTCTCCGCATTCCACCCGGACTACCAGATGACCGACCGGGGCGGAACACCGGTCGCAACCCTGGAGAAGATCTACGAACGGGCAAAGGTGCTCGGGCTCCGGTATCCCTACCTGGGGAATGTGTACCACCACCGGTACGAGAACACCTACTGCCCGGCCTGCGGCGCAACACTGGTAGAGCGCCAGGGCTTTTCAAGCAGGTTCGTTCATCTGGACGGGACGCAATGCGCAGCCTGTGGGGAGAAGATTGCGGTCGTGACCCATGCCGGATGATACCGGTGGCGAGACCCGGTTCATCACGGATCGTATGCTGGGCACGCTGACCCGGTATCTCCGCTTCATGGGATACGACACGACAAGCGCAAACGGGCTCGCTATCGGGAATGCAAAGGAGGACACGCTCCTTCTGGACATTGCCGTGCAGGAGCATCGCGTCCTCCTGACCCGGGATGCCGAACTGGCGCGACGGGGAAAGGAGCGGGTCGTCTACGTACGGTCAGAGAACGTGATGGAGCAGGTGCAGCAGCTGATCGATTGCGGGCTCATCGAACGGCGGATCGTGTTGAGCCGGTGTTCGCTCTGCAATACGGTACTCCGGGAGGCAAACACCTGCGAGATCCAGAATGCCGATTATGCCCCGAAGAGCTGGCGCGATCTCTCGTTCTTCTGGTGCGAGCACTGCAAAAAACTCTACTGGAACGGATCACACGGGAAGGATCTGGAAAAAAGAATTCTAGATGGACCACCGGATACCCGGTGAATCAGATTGCCCCGACAAGTATCTTGTAGAATTCTTCCGATGCAGTCCGCTCGGTCCACGGACGATGCCCGCACTTTTCCAGGAGGACGAACTGGAAGTCTGTGAGAGATTTCGTCAGCGGATCCTTGACTCCTTCAGCCGGGTGGGGATCCCAGTCGCCGTGGATGGCCAGCACCGGGCACTTGATCTCCTTTGCCATCTGGAGAAGAACCTGTTTTTCCCGTAGTTCACAGGCTTCATCCCAGACACCCTGGAAGAGATCGTACTGGCAGTGGAACCCTTCCTCGGGAACATTTGCCGGGTCGTAGGCATCCACTTTGGCGAGCATGGTTCCCAGTTCTGCAAGAAGCGCATTCTTGTTGGGGGTATCCGGGGCGGCAAGCCGGGCCAGCAATGACTGGGCGGTTGCCCTGCCCTTGCTGTTCAGCCGGTTCATCCGGATCTGGGTGATCGCAGCAGCATACTGTGCCTCAAACGGGGGGCAACTCACCAGGATCAGTTTCTTGACCAGATCGGGATGACGGGCAGCGAGGATAAAGGAGAGGAGTGCTCCCCAGGAGAAACCGACCAGCGTCACCGGGGGATTACCCTGTTCTACCAGCACCGAACGGAGTTCCTGTACCTGCCCGTCAAGCGTGGTCTCAGTCTGGAACGGTTCGAGTACCCCTTTCACTGCCGCAAGCTCACGGGCAACCGGGGCAACCTCACCGGGTGCACCGGGACCCCCGTGGACGATAACTACCGAATAAGGCCCGTGACCCCATCTCCGTACCGGCTTCATGACAGTATACGGTTATTTCCCGGAATATAAATCGTCGCTGCTCGTGGCGAAGGTATACAATGGGAGTAAGCGTGTTACCGGCCGGCTTTTTTCATCAGCGCCAGAAGACCGGTAAGGATCTCTTTTGGTGTGGGGGGATTGCCCGGGATCTTCATGTCCACAGGCAGGATCTTGTCCGCTCCGCCAAGCACCGCATACGAACCGGCAAAGATCCCACCTGTGCAGGCATCGTCGCCAACAGCCACCACATATTTCGGAGAGGGCATGGCGTCATACGTCTTCCGTGCGGCAATCGCCATGTTCTGCGTCACGGCACCGGTGACTACCAGCATATCGGCATGCCGGGGCGAGGCCACAAACGTGATACCGAACCGCTCGACATCGTAGTAGGGATTGGCGAGGTTGTTCAGCTCGATCTCCGTTGCGTTGTCGCTGCCGGTATCGAGCTCCCGGATCGCAAGGCTGTGGCCGAACACGGAATCGATCCGGCACCGGATCTCCCTGCCAATCGTCTCAATCTCCTCATCGCGGACTACCGTGTCCGGGGTCACTTTGGGTTTCAGCAGGCAGGATAAGGCATTTACCATGATTTGTTCACCTCACAGGTCCATTCCTGCATAGGAAAGGTTCAGGCTCTTGTTGATGAGCGGGAAGTCCGGCACGATCTCCCCCTGCACCGCATGTTCAATGGCCAGCCAGTTACAGTACGATGCAGTCCTCACCTTGTACCGGTCGACAACCCCGTTACGGATCCAGACCCAGCAGAGATCCTGTCCCCGCGCCGATTCCACCAGGGAGAGGGCATACCCGTCCCGGATCACCGGGGGAGTGAACACTGCACCTTCAGGCAGGGAGGCAAGCAGTCGTTCAATGAGATCAATGGAATCCAGGATCTCTGAGGCCTTGACGGTAAAACGGGCAAGGACATCCCCGTCATAGAGTGTCCGTATGGCAGGGCAGAACTTTTCGTATATCCCGTACGGATGGTTGCTCCGCACATCCCCGCGGCCGCCCGATGCCCGGGCAATCGGCCCGGTAAGATTGAGAGGGCGTAAGAGGGATTTTTTGATCACTCCCGTGGGGGAGAACCGGTCGAGAACGGATGTGGTTGAAAGAACGATCTTCAGGCCTACCCGGTAGCGTTTCTTTAACTGCAGCAGGAAGGGTTTGAGTGCATCCAGCTGATCATTGTCGATGTCGTGAGACAGGCCGCCAATGGTAATCATGCCCCGCAGGAACCGTGATCCGGTAAGCATTGCATTCATGCGGAAGATGTCCTCACGAATGACGGCGAACTGGTTGGCTCCGAGGGGAAAGCCGATATCGACCAGCATGCCACCCTGGTCCCCGAGATGCGAATGGATCCGCTCCAATTCGAGCAGGATGGTTCGGAGGTACCATGCCCGGTCAGGTACGTCAGTTCCCGTGATCTTCTCGACTGCACAGCAATAGGCCGTTGCATTCGCCACGGATTCGTCACCGCTGATTGCTTCAGCAATGGGGATTACCTCCGCCGGTATCTTTCCTTCGGCAAGTTTCTCGATTCCCCGGTGTTTGTAGAACATCCGGATCTCAAGGTTGAAGATCTTCTCCCCGATCACGCTGAACCGGAAATGGCCGGGTTCGATGATCCCGGCATGGACCGGGCCGACCGGAACCTGGTACACGCCCTCCCCGTTCACCTTCCGGAACGGGTATTCATCATCGCTTTTTACAAAGGGCAGGGGGATGATCGGCCCATTCCGGAACGATTTTTCCAGCGGGTGGAATCCTTCGGGATAGGTCTCGTGCAAAAAGAGCCGCCGTTCATCAAATGCCCCATCGAATTCAATGCCAAAACCATCGCGGCATTCCCGTTCAAACCATGTGGCGGACGGCAGAAGACGCGCAACGGACGTTGCTACCCGGTCGACTGACCGGACAAGAATCAGAAGGGCAGTCTTCTTTTCGAAGACGTAAAACAGGGTGAATCGTGCTTCGGGCGAGAATTTTTCTGCACAGAACAGGCCGATCAGGGCACATTTGCGGGAGGCAAGAGTAGTAACGATGGGCCCGAATTCGGTCTCCTCTACCCGCAGGTAATATTCCCCGTTATTCCCGGGGGAGAGACGCTCCTCCCTCAACGACGGACCGATGAGATCCACAATTATCTCTTTTGGCACCCTGGAATCCGCAGACATCAGAACATCAGCTCCGTAACGATCTGGTTCAGGAATGCGATCTCACCTGCGGAGAACACCGTTCCCATGATCACGAGCAGGCACAGGAGAATCACGATGGGGGCCTTCATACTTCCCGGGGTATGGTATGCGTGAACCTCCGCGAGCGCTTCGGGAGGATACACTTGAGTAAACGTGCTGATGACAAAATACCCGAGTGCCGCTGCGGTAATGAAAAGCAGGAAGACCAGGATCACGAGCACCGGCAGGGAATAGGCGGCAAGCTGGGTGAGGATGAACAGTTTTGAGAGGAAGATCGGGAAGAGCGGCATACCGATGATGGCAAGACCCCCGAGGATAATTCCCCATGCAGCGAGCGGCTGGAACCGGAACACATCCCGCA
The DNA here is from genome assembly GCA_964592875.1 of uncultured Methanoregula sp. Classification (GTDB taxonomy): domain Archaea; phylum Halobacteriota; class Methanomicrobia; order Methanomicrobiales; family Methanospirillaceae; genus Methanoregula. The sequence goes on along the minus strand of CAZQGG010000001.1, from coordinate 122,112 downwards.
TATCATCGGGGGCATCCGCGGAGAGCGTGCTGTGGTACTGGCGGTGAAGGATCCCGGCCGAGAAGAACAGGGATGCTTTGGTAAAGGAATGGGCAATGATATGGAAGAGCACCCAGAAGATGGCTACCGGTGTGGCAACCGCAAGGCCGATCAAAATGATGCCCATATTCTCGATACTGGAGAATGCCACCAGTTTCTTGAGATTCTTCTGCGTCAGCATGGAGAATGCGGCAATCCCGACCGTGAGAAGCCCGAAGACCGTGAGCAGGGGCGAGATAGCCGTAATGGCCGGCGTCTGGTGCACAATCGCAAAGACGCGGATGATGCCGTAGATACCCACGTTCAGCAGGACACCGGAGAGTATCGCGCTGACAGCAGATGGTGCCCGTGCGTGCGCTTCCGGGAGCCAGGTATGGAAGGGGAAGATACCGGACTTTGCTGCAAACCCGATGAAGATCAACGCAAAGGCAGCGATCATCATTCCTGCGGGAAATGCCGGGGCCAGGTGGATCAATTCCGTCCAGTTCAGTGTCCCCCCGCGCACCGCAGACCGGGAGATCTCGAAGAGGAAGATCAACCCGACGAACGAGAAGAGCATCGATACGGATGCAATGAAGATGTACTTGATGGCGGCATCGATGTTGTCCCTCGCGTACAGGATCGCAACCAGCATTGCCGAGATGATCGTGGTGAGTTCGGCAAAGATCCAGAACAGCGCAAGATTGTTCGAGAAGAATGCAAGGATGATGATCAGCAGGAGGAACGACCAGGCCCCGTAAAAGAATTTCAGGCTGCCCTTCCCGAGTTCATGGCTCTCAATCAGGCCTTCCACATATCCCCGGGCGTAGATTGCGGCGAGCAGGAAGATAACCGTGGTGATCAGGACTTCAAAGATCCCGAGGTGATCGATGAAGAAGTACTCGTTGCCGATTGTGAGGGCCGATAACGGGATCTGCCCGGACAAGATGTAATACAGCGCAAATACGAGGAACAGTGCCGCTTCGGCAATGCAGACCATGTTCATTTGGCGGTGGGTATGACTCACCGTAATGAGGAGCAGGGCGAGGATGGTTACAACCACGAGCAGAGCGAGAATCATGGACCTTCCTCCGTATCCTCAATAAGATGGAAGCGGTGAAGCCGGTTATGGTAATCTTCCAGGGTAGAGTCCAGCCCCACGGTGAGGATGGTGGTCAGCATCACGAGGATGATCAGGTCAATGATGATCAGGAATTCGATGATGAACGGGAGCTCGGTGACGAACATACCAAAGAGCAGGACCCCGTTCTCCATCGACAGATATCCCAGTACTTTCGTGATGGCGCGTTTCCGCGAGAACGTGACCATCATCCCCATCAGCATGAGCGAGAGCCCGATCACAGCCCCAAAGAAGACAAGGCTCTCCCGCGCCGGGGTACCTTCCATGATCTTCGAGAGCCCGATGTAGATGAAGAGCATCAGCGCCATGGAGACAAGGAGAGAGGTGGTCGGGTTGAGGTAATGGAACTCAATATCGCGCTTGATCCGTACCCGTTCCTGGATCGTGGCAATAAAGTACGGAATGACCAGGACTTTTGAGATGAAGGTGATAACAGCGATTGCCAGGAGAACCGTTGCGCCCTCATACGAATAGAGCGCAAGAGCCATGATTACGAGCGTCAGCGACTGGAACGCGTACACGGATACGAGGGTGATGAGATTGCGGGTGGATATGATGTAGGCGGCAGTAATAATGACGACAACCAGGAGAATCCTGATGACTGCCTGGAGCGTTGACGGGTCGATCATGCGAATACCTCCATGATGATGATTAGCGTAGAGAAGAAGAACGCCATGGCAAAGAGACTGGGGAGGCGGAAGAACCGCATCTTTGCCATCGAGGATTCAAACAATCCGATGATCAGGGAGAGGACCGCCCCTTTGATCACAAACAGGACAATGGCCACGGCAAGAGCACCCAGAGCGAGCGTGGTCGTGAGCCCGAACGGCAGGATGAGGTTGATCAAAAGCGCCATCAGGAGCGTCAGTTTCACAGCAGAGGACAATTCCATCAGGGCAAGGTTGGGTCCTGACTGTTCCAGGATCATGCCTTCATGGATCATGGTCAGCTCAAGGTGCGTTTCAGGGTTGTCAACCGGGATACGGGACGTCTCAACGATCAGGATGATGAAGAGCGAGATCCCGAGGAGGATTAGCGTGGGCGTGGCGGGTGTTCCGGATGCGATCGATGCGGTGAACATAGAGAAGACGTTGATCGTCTTGAAGACAAAGACGAGTGCGGCAAAGACAATGATCGTGGTCGGCTCGATGATGGCGGAGATGCTCATCTCCCGCGAACTGCCCATGCCCCCGAATGAACTGCCGGCGTCGAGCCCGGCGAGCGCCATGAAGAATTTTGCCATGGCAAGCAGGTAGAGGAGGAGAATGATGTTCCCGATTCCCCCCACCGGTTCCGTTACGAATACGAGCGGAACAAAGAGGGCGGCTACAAGCATTGCCGCGATATTCACAAGGGGGGTGACCCGCATGATCCATGACGAATGGGTGGAGTACAGGATCTCCTTCTTACACAGTTTTGCCAGATTGTAGTAGGTCTGGAATATGGATGGCCCGGTTCTTCCCTGGGTCCTGGCCTTGACCTTCTTGATGATACTAACAAACAGCGGAGCGAGGGCCAGGACAACAAGGGTGTTGATCACCAGGTACAGGACAAACGAGAGGGTCATGCCAGCCACCCCAGATAGATGATGACTGCAATGACCGTGCAGAAGACGTAGAGGAGATACGTATCAAGACACCCGTTCTGGAACCGGGAGATTATCGTTGCTGCCCGCAGGGATACCCGGGCAACGGGGAGATAGAGATATTCCTCAAAGATCTTCAGGAGCTGGATCTCAGCAGTACCTTCCTTAAAGATACAGTTTTTCACATCGAAGAAGGTCCGCTCATTCTTCATCCGGGTCCGGTACACCATGGAGAAGATGATATCGATCGGTTCGGAAAACCCGTGACCGCTGTATTCCATGGCAGGCTTTTGTGAGAGGGTGCCGCAGTTCCAGGTCTCGGTGATCCGGCGGTTCTGTGCTGCCGGATAGTACAGGAACGCATATGCAAGTACGATCACGACAAGGAGGAGCATCCCGACAAGGAACATATCGGGGATGGGCACAACAAACCCGGCAAGACCAAACATCTGGACGGCAAACAGGCCGATAAGGGTGCAGGCAGATGCCAGTAGTGCCGGGCCGACCAGCATCGGCAGGGGAACCTCATGGGCCTCCTCGCTTTCAGGTGAACGGGGGAGTGCGAGGAACATGGATCCATAAGCCTTGACAAAACAGGCAGCGGAGAGGGCGCTCGTGAGCGCAAACAGCGCAAGACAGAGGAAGAGGAAGACCTTGAAGAACGGATCGGCCACCGCAACGGACGAGAAGAACGAGATGAAGATCAAAATCTCACTGGCAAACCCGTTCAGGGGTGGCAGTGCTGCAATCGCAAGTGCCCCGATAAAAAACAGGACCGATGTAACGGGCATCCGGTGGGAGAGTCCTCCCATATGCTCGATATCCCGCGTATGTGTTGCATGGACCACGGATCCCGCAGTTAAGAAGAGAAGGCTCTTGAAGAGTGCATGGTTCAGGGAGTGGAAGAGTGCCCCCAGGAGACTGATTGTTGCGAGAGTAGGGAGACCGTATGAGGAAAAAATTACAAACAGCCCAATCCCGATGAAGATAATGCCGATATTTTCAATGCTGCTGTAGGCAAGCATCGCTTTGATATCGTGTTCCTTTAAAGCGTAGATAATGCCAAGTACCGCCGATACCGTGCCCGCTGCAAGGATCAGTACTCCCCACCACAGATCCGGTGTGAACACATCCATGAGAACCCGGATGAGTCCGTACACCGCAATCTTCAGCATGACGCCGGACATGAGGGCGGATATGGGCGACGGGCTTGCGGGATGGGCATAGGGCAGCCACTTGTGGAACGGGATGATGCCGGCCTTTATCGAGAAGCCGGCAAACAGGGAGAGGAACGCTGCCGTGGACAAAAGGGTCATCTTGGCAGGGGCGAATGCAAACGAACCGGTCTGCACAAAGAGCAGGACAACCCCTAAGAGGACAAAAAGGGTTGAGAGCTGCGTCATGATAAAATAATACAGCCCGGCCTTCCGTGTCTCCGGCTCGGTGTATTCATACATGACCAGCAGGAAGGAACTGGCCGCCATCATCTCCCAGAAAAAGAAGAAACACAGGGTGTTTGCAGAGCTGATAACCAGGATCATCGAGAGGATGAACAGGTTTGTGCAGCCACACAACAGGTGCCTGCGGGAACCTCCTCCCAGATGTTCGAAGTATTCCATTGCATAAAGGGCAACCGGACCAGATACTGCCGCAATGAGGAGAAGGAAGAACGCAGCAAGACGATCGACAGAAAAGGAGAGCGAAAGGATATCGAGAGGCTGATACACCACGATGGAAAGGGTCTGGCTGGTGATCAGGATCCAGACGGAAATAATGGCAAGAATGGTTGAGCCTGCAATCGTGCATCCGAGCGATATGGTCCTGAATATCCGCTCGTCCCGGCTCGCAGTAATGAGGGGGATGATGATGCCGACACCAAAGATCAGCAGTGCCAGAAGAAATAAGCTGGAGATCATGAGCGGATCACCATCAGGGAATTGTGGGGGGGATACGTCCCACCGCCGAACCGGAATGAATGAATAATGAGCGAATGCGGGGAAAACCAGGTTTTATTGCAATTCATTCAGATCATCGGCACAGGTTGATTTAACACGGTTATTGTTCTACCCTTATATAATTTAAGGGCACTTTAAAAAAGATCATGGGAGTGATTCAACTAAAAATTTGAGGAACTCCGTTTGATTTACCGCGTATCCGGGCAGGGACCGGCCATTTCCAAAAAAACGTGTGGAGAAAAGAGATTATTGGATCTGCGCGCATTCGATCGTTAAGGTCAGAGATCCTTTTCAATTTCGGTTTTTATCCGGTCCAGGGTGATACGGCCGATCTTTGTGACCCTGCCGTTGACAAGAACCATGGGAATCGGGGGATAGTCCCGTTCGATGATGGCCTTGATGTGCGCCGGGGCGCCCTCGTCAATCAGGGTCAGCGATAGTTCAACACGGTTGCCATAGGTCTCATGAAGCACTTTTTTAAGTTCATTGAATGCATCGACAAGTTTTCCTGAATGGTAGCACCCTTCAAGACCGCAGGTGCGGTTCTCATCGCAGGGAAATGGGGAGCATTCCGTGGTTTTCAGGCCAACGATCTCGACAATCACGCTGGATTTCATGAATACTGGTTACATCTCTCAAAATATAGGATTAATTATGTGTGCCTGATTTGGATGAAACATTTTATTGAACGGATGGTCGTTTACTATTACGACCCCGCGCTTGAGCCCGTGGGAATAATGTGGATGTACCATGACCGAATATGATTCCCCCGATCCGATCGAGAGGATGTTTCAGGGAAACGAGGTTTTCCGTAAAACGGACTTTTTGCCCAATATCACGTACTGGAGACAGATCGTCCTTGGCCAGAAGCCCAAAATACTATGGATCGGGTGTTCTGATTCCCGGGTGAATCCTGAACGGATCACCGGATCGATTCCCGGTGAACTCTTTGTCCAGAGGAACATCGGGAATATTGTCCCCCTGCAGGACTGGAATTTCACCACCGTTCTCGAGTACGCCTTAATGAATCTTAAGGTAGACCATATCATCATCTGCGGGCATTCCGACTGCGGTGCAATAAAGGCGCTGGATAAGGATGAGAGTGATGATTATTACATCTCGATCTGGCTGAACAACGCAAAGGATGCAAAAACCCGGGTTGATGCGGTTATTAAAACGCCGAAAACGCCACAGGAAATCCGGGAGCGGCACCATCTGATCGAACTCGAAAATATCCGGCTTCAGATGGAGCATTTAAAAGCGCACCCCTTGGTAAAGAAGACGGTTAAAGAACGCACCATCCACTTCCACGGCCTCTATTTCGACCTGATAAGTGGGAAACTCACGAGGGTGGACTGACAAGGGAAATTAAAAAAAAGGTGATTGCTTAATTGAAGCCACGAAGAATCATATGAACCGCTCAAACCGGTCCTTCTTTGCCTTGCAGACCGGACAGATGCCCGGCGGCTGATCCCGTGCGCAGAGATAACCGCAGACCTTGCACCGCCAGACCGGAAACGGAAGGCCGGAAAGCGGTGAACCCCCAACAAGAACGGTCCGGACCGCAGAGTCTTTCACTTTCCCGCGTTCCGACCGTGGCGGCCGTCGATCGGGAACAGATGCCGCCTGTTGCGTCCCATTTGCAACCGCATCGTTCACGTACAGGGCGCAGTAACAGGCACCGTATTCCTCAATATCCGCGTCACGGTAATCGCAGGGACAGATGATGTCAAGATCCCCCTCTTTCTTTCCGGAGGCCAGCCGACAGGGACAGGCACCGTGCCCGTACCGCTGTTCGTTCTTGAGCAGGCCCCGGACAAGGTTCTTCACAAATTCCGTATCCGGGTTTATCCGGTATCCCCCGTCAATAGCATCCTTCTTCAGGGTCTCATAAGCCCGGTCAACATCCTGCTCGCTGATGCTGGTAACGTTCATGAGCCAAGGGCCTCCCGGATCTCCTGCTCGCGGAACCCGATAATTGCCTTTTTGTTATCAATAACAAGCGTGGGAAAGGAACCATTCGGGTTGAACTTCTCTATCACATTCATGACATCGTCCTGATCAGTTCCTTCCAACAGATCGACATACTGGTAGTCGAACTCGACTTCCATCTGGCGCAGGAGATCCTTGGTCTTTTGGCACCACCCGCAGGTTGAGAGTGCATACAACATGACTTTTCCCCTGTTCTTCCCGTTCACATGCTCGACTGTCATGAAAATCTCCATCATGTATTCTATGCAAGGAGATTGCGGTAAATACTATTTATATCCGGGGATAGGGGGCATCCACGCAATTAAAAAAGGTGACGAAAGACTTCGTCACTTGTTCTTCATAATGATCTCTACGTCCTCGAGGAGGGCCTGGAGATCTTCTTCGTGCTCCACTTCCTGAGAGAGGATGGTGAGCAGCATATTGTTGGTCACCGGATCCTTGCCATCAGTCTTCTTCATGAGGGCGTTATAGGTCTTGATGGCGCACTGCTCGCCCTTGATATTCTGCTCCAGAACCTTGACGATGAACGGGTCGTCCGGGGCTTCGTACCCGCAGTTGGTGAGTTTGTACCAGTCCTGCGGTTTGGTTACGGGCGTTCCTCCAAGCTGGATGATCCGGGTTGTCAGAAGAGTTGCATGTGCCAGCTCTTCCGTTGCATGAAGGGTCAGTTCTGCGATGACTGCCTCCTTGTTGGGCCCCTTCACAACCTTTGAGCCAATCCAGTACTGGTAGTAGGCAAGCCATTCATCGGAGTAGGCCTTGTTAAGGAGGTTCACGAGATCCTTCACATCGGTACCGACAATCTTTCGTCCTTGAGTTCCCATACTTGTTCACAACCTATCTGGTATGATAATCCAATATCATGAGCCCTAGGTAATATGCGTATCCGTCAAGGCACAGGATTTACCTGCGCACTAAAAAAGGTCCAAGGCAACAATTCAGGAGTGGGAATTGCAACCGGTCGGGTGGGAAAATGATGCACCTGCACTATCGTTAATAACTATTCGGGCACATAATATATGGAAATCATGAAGGCTGTGCTGGGTCTTGAAGACGGACAACACGTCGTGGGAGAGGGTTTTGGGGTTGAGGGGGAGACCGCCGGTGAACTGGTGTTCAATACCCAGATGACCGGATACATGGAATCCCTCACAGACCCGAGTTATTTCGGCCAGATCCTGATGTTCACCTTTCCGCAGATCGGCAATTATGGTGTCGACCGGCAGAATTTCCAGAACGACAAGGTCTGCGCCCTCGGGTGTATCACCAAGGAAATATGTGAAAAACCTGCGACTCAGCCCTCCATCAGATCCTTTTTTGAAGAGAACCGCCTTCTCGGCATGACCGGTGTCGATACCCGTACCCTGACCATCAAGACCCGGGTCCACGGCACGATGCGGGCAGCACTTGTTGTCGGAAGTGATGACGGAGACTATGCGGTATCCCTTGCCCGTAAGACACCGACGATATGCGATATTGTTCCGATTCCTGAAGTATCCTGCAGACAGCCATACCATATTGCAGGGACCGGGAAACGGATAGCAGTGATCGATCTGGGGATAAAGAAGAACATGATCACCAGCCTCTCGAAGCGGGGCGGGGATCTCCACGTCTTCCCCTACAATACAACGGCGGATCAGGTGATGGCCTGCAGGCCCGATGCCCTCTTTGTCAGCAACGGCCCTGGTGACCCCAAGCAGGCGACCGACGCGATCCGGTGCATCCGGGAACTGCTCGGAAGATTACCCATCTTCGGGATCTGCATGGGCAACCAGGTCTCGGCGCTTGCCCTTGGCGGCGATACCTACAAGCTCAAGTTCGGGCACCGGGGCGCCAACCAGCCTGTACGATTCAAAGACGGCAGGATCTTCATCACGACCCAGAATCACGGGTTTGCGGTCGATGCAGACTCACTTCCGGAAGGCTCGAGTGTAACCTATACGAACGTCAACGATGGTACGGTAGAGGGGTTCGAGAATGAGGACCTGTGCTTGACAACCGTTCAGTTCCACCCTGAAGCACACGGGGGCCCGAGGGATACGGAGGCCCATTTCTTTGACTCGTTGTTCAGGAGGATTGCCTAATGCCACGAAGGACTGACATCAAGAAAGTCCTGCTTATTGGGTCGGGACCCATCCAGATCGGTCAGGCTGCAGAGTTCGATTTCTCCGGCTCACAGGCATGCCGTGCCCTCCGGGAGGAAGGGATAAAGGTCGTCCTGGTCAACTCCAACCCGGCCACGATCATGACGGATCCGGAGATGGCGGATGAGATCTATATCGAACCGCTCCGGGCAGATATCATCGCAAAGATCATCGAGAAGGAGAGGCCCGACGGGATCTTATCCGGCATGGGGGGCCAGACAGGCCTGAACCTGACTGCGGAACTCGCCGAGATGGGGGCACTCAAAGGCGTTGAGATTCTCGGCACGCCACTTGAGGCAATCTACAAAGGAGAAGACCGGCAGAAATTCCGTGATCTCATGAACGAGATTGGGGAACCGGTGCCCAAGAGTATTGTCCTCAACTCCATGACTCAGATTGACGATGCCATCAGGGAGATTGGTCTTCCTGCAGTTGTCCGCCCCGCGTATACTCTCGGAGGAGCTGGTGGCGGGATCGGTAAAACGAAAGAGGAGCTGACCCGTATCATAGAACTCGGCCTCTCACGCTCCCGTATCCACCAGGTATTGATTGAAGAGAGCGTCATGGGCTGGAAAGAGATCGAGTTCGAGGTCATGAGGGATTCCTCGGATACCTGCATCATTGTCTGCGGTATGGAGAACGTGGATCCGATGGGCATCCATACTGGTGAGAGCGTAGTGGTAGCCCCGATCCTCACGCTCAGCGACGATGAATTCCAGATGATGCGCTGTGCATCGATCCACATTATCCGGGCGCTTGACGTCCAGGGCGGCTGCAATGTCCAGTTCGCATTCAAAGACGGGGACTACCGCGTCATCGAAGTGAACCCCCGGGTCTCCCGCTCATCAGCACTCGCTTCCAAGGCAACCGGGTACCCGATTGCTAGAGTGGCAGCCAAGATCGCCATCGGATTACGCCTTGACGAGATCACCAACACCGTGACCGGATGCACGCCCTCCTCGTTTGAACCAACGATCGATTACATTGTTGTCAAGATCCCCCGCTGGCCCTTTGACAAGTTCAAAGGTGCCGACCGGACACTTTCAACCTCAATGAAGAGCACCGGAGAGGTCATGGCGATCGGCCGTACCCTTGAAGAGGCATTTATGAAGGCAAAACGGTCGCTCGATACCGATGTCAGGACCCATACGAGCCCGAGCGAGATCCGCATGATCTTGTCAAGGCCCACAGATGAACGGTTCCACTGCCTCTTCGATGCATTCCGTCAGGGATTCACGATTGACGAGATCATCCAGCTCACGTCCATCACCCCGTTCTTTTTAGAGAAGATCAAAAATATTGTGGACCTGGAAAAACGCCTTGGCACAGGAACATGCAGTACGGGGAATATCATACAGGCAAAAAGGTACGGATTCTCCAATACCGAGATAGTACAGATCTGCGGTAAAACTGCGGCGGAGATTGAAAGAATCGTTGGCGCCCCCTCATATAAGATGGTCGATACCTGCGCTGCCGAGTTCCCGGCAAACACGCCTTACTTTTACTCCACGTATGAGTCACATTCCGAGATCGTTCCCACGAACACCAAAAAGGTGCTCATTCTGGGGTCCGGCCCCATCCGGATTGGACAGGGTATCGAATTCGATTACTGCACAGTCCATGCAGTACAGGCACTCAGGGAAGAAGAGGGCGTTGAGGTCCATATCGTTAACAATAATCCGGAGACCGTCTCCACGGACTTCGATACCTCTGACCGCCTCTTCTTTGAGCCGATGCAGCTTGAGGATATCGTCAATATCCTGAAATCTGACAAATATTACGGTGTCATGGTCCAGTTTGGCGGGCAGAACGCGGTCAACCTTGCCGTGCCCATTGAGAGAGAGATCAAACGTCTCGGCCTCTCAACCCGCATTCTTGGGACGAGCCCCGATGCCATGGATATTGCCGAGGACCGGGACCGGTTCAGCGTGCTCTTGAAGAAACTCAACATACCCTGCCCGGCCAACAGTTCGGCATACTCAGAGGGTGAAGCACATGCCATGGCAGAGAAGATCGGCTACCCGGTACTTGTGCGGCCGTCGTATGTCCTTGGCGGGAGGGCCATGGAGATCGTCCATGACGACCGCGAGCTCGAGACCTACATGAAGGAAGCAGTCCGGGTCAGCCATAACCACCCGGTGCTGATCGACTCCTACCTCAAGAACGCGATCGAACTCGATGTCGATGCGGTCTGCGATGGTGAGGAGGTTCTGATCGGCGGTATCATGGAGCACATCGAGCAGGCAGGCATCCACTCGGGAGATTCTGCCTGTGTTATACCGACCCAGTCGCTGCCCCCGGCAGTGATCGATACGGTCAGGGACTATACGAGGAAACTTGCCCTCGGGCTTGGAGTAGTCGGACTCGTCAACCTCCAGATGGCAGTCAAGGACAACGTGGTGTACATCCTAGAAGCAAACCCGCGGGCAAGCCGGACCGTGCCGTTCGTCTCAAAGGCGACCGGGACCCCCATTGCAAAGATCGCAGCAAAGGTGATGATCGGGAAGAAACTCCATAATCTCGGGTACAAGGAACGGGAGATCCATCACGTTGCGGTCAAAGAAGTGCTGCTTCCCTTCAATAAACTTCTCGGGGTCGATACCATGCTCGGACCCGAGATGAAGAGCACCGGGGAGGTCATGGGGATTGACTACGACTTCGGACTTGCATTCTACAAGGCCTGCATATCGGCCGATAACGAATTGCCTCTCAAAGGAAATGTCTTCATCTCCGTAAACATGGAGCAGAAGAGCGAAGTCATTCCCATTGCACGGAAGTTACAAGACCTCGGACTCACCCTGTACGGGACCGAGGGGACCGTGGATTACCTCCATGAAGCGGGTGTAGAGGCAAATCTTGTGCGGAAGGTGCAGGAGGGTTCCCCCAATGTGCTCGACATGATGCACCACGGGGAGATCCGGCTGATCATCAACACGCCCCAGGACAAGCAGTCACGTCAGGACCATTACCAGATCATGCGTGCGGCAGTGGACTTCCAGATACCCTATATTACCACCCTTCAGGCAGCGCGGGCTGCTGCACTTGCCATTGATGCCATCAAACGCGAAAAGATGACTCTTGAGCCAATCAGCCATTATCTGAAGTAATTGAGGAGTTATTGACGATATCTCCTCGTTATTGGCTTTTTTTTAATTATATGAATAATCCTGCTATCCCTCGGCCACTCATGGCTTCCGGGAAAATACCCAAAAAAATTGAATATCCTTAAATACCGAAATAACCAAAAAACATGCATGAAGAAATTATTTGTTGTTCTTGCGATCCTGTTTATCGGGATTCTGCTTGCGGGATGCACATCCCAGCCGGCAGCACCTGTGGCCACCCCAACTGCCACTGCTATTCCAACGGTTATTGCAACCGCCGTTCCAACCGCTGAGCCGACAAAGGAAGTTGTTGTCGTTGTTGTCAACAAGACCGTTAATGCAACACCCACTGCTACGGCAACACCCGCACCCACGTACGCAATTACCATCTCTGGCTCTATGGTTACTCCCGATACAAGTGCCACCGTGAAAGCCGGAACAAAAGTAGTCTGGACAAATACCGATCCCTACAGGCCTCACTCAATTCAGGCAGTGGGTTCTACAACCGCAGCATACTTTGGTGGAATGAACGAGGTTGTACTTCCGTACGGAGAGTCTTTTGCAGTCACCTTCGATAAGGCTGGATCCTACGACTATACAACGGTTTATTACCCCGTATTACCCGGTAGAATTACCGTTGTATAAGAAAACAATACCCGGTTCAGGATGCAATAACCTGAACAACTACCCTATTTTATCTCTATTCTGACGATCCTCATTATTACATCAATATCAGATTTCCTTCACTTTCTACCCTGAACATATATGCAGTATCCAACCCAATGACTAGTACAAATAAAATCAGGAGTATACCATGGGAAAAGGCACCATAGTTCTTGCATATTCCGGCGGGCTCGACACCTCCATCTGTATCCCGCTCTTAAAAGAGAGGTATGATTACGACCGTGTCGTAACTGTAGCGGTGAACGTAGGCCAGCGTGACGAGGAGATTGATGTTGCCACAAAGAAGGGCAAAAAACTCGCCGACCGCCACTACACCATCGATGCCCGAAAACAATTTGTAGCCGAACACATCTTCCCCGCAATACGGGCAAACGGATCCTACGAGGGATATCCCATGGGAACATCCCTTGCCCGCCCCCTCATTGCCGAAGAGGTTGTGAAGATTGCAAAAAAAGAGAAGGCAACAGCGATCGGGCACGGGTGTACCGGCAAAGGAAACGACCAGCTCAGGTTTGACTTCATCATCCGCGGTGCCGGTCTTGAGGTTGTCGCCCCCATACGCGAACTCAACCTCACAAGGGACTGGGAGATCGATTATGCAAAGAAGCATAATATCCCGGTACCGGTCAAGAAAGACAAACCCTGGAGCATGGACGAGAACTGCTGGAGCCGGAGTATCGAAGGAGGCAGGCTCGAAGATCCCGCATACCATCCCCCTGAAGAGATCTACCTCTGGACAGTATCCCCCGAAAAAGCGCCGGCAAAACCGGAGAAGATCACCATTACCTTTGAGGAGGGCATTCCTGTTGCCATCAATAAGAAGAAGTATCCCGGGTACGAGCTGATCCAGAAGCTCAATATCATTGCCGGAAAGCACGGGATCGGGCGCAATGACATGATCGAGGACCGTATCCTGGGCCTGAAGGCCCGTGAGAACTACGAGCATCCCGCAGCTACCGTCATCCTTGCAGCCCACCGTGATCTTGAAGCGCTCACCCTCACCCGCCAGGAACTCGTCTTCAAGCGGACGGTGGACGACAAATGGTCTGAACTCGCCTACGAGGGGCTTGTGTACGAACCGCTCTATGCTGCCCTGAATGCGTTCATCAATACCACGCAGAAACGGGTGAACGGGACGGTAGATCTTGAACTGTACAAAGGCAGCGTGCGGGTGCTGGGCAGGACATCTCCGGATGCAATCTATTCCACGGACATGGTCTCATTCGACAGTGCATCCATTGACCAGTGCCACGCGATCGGGGTCTCGCAGTATTTCGGTATCCAGGCCCGTATGGTCATGCAGATGCAGAAGAAGAGAAAATAATCCTTTTTAACTATCATTATTGCCAAGATTCGTCAGATCGAAGAATTGCTTCAGCAATTCTTCTCCTGCTTCGGGTCTGATGACCCTTTAGCAAACAGAAACCTATATTGAGATACAGAGATGACCCGGAGTATATGTGCGCCAGTTTTTTTTCCCGCTTCATAAAACCCAGACCGCATATCGTGGAGAGTCCGCAAGTACCATCCATCACCCATGGCGCAGGGATGCAGATCCCGGAATACAAGAATAAACCCTATTTCATTGTGGCATCGGTGGAGATGGGCAACACCACCACAAAATGCATCCTTACCGGCGTGAGCCTTGAGACCGGGATGTCCTACGTCATCAACAAGACCGTCAGTATGAGCCGCGACATCAGGCCCCCAAAGCCTGACGAGACGATCTTCGGGGCAACGCTTGACGGTACGCAGCTTACCCGTGAGGCTGTGACGGAACTGGTCCGGGATACTCTCATCAAGTGCCATGAAGATGCCCACCTTGATATCCAGAAGGACCTGGATTTTGTTGTCCGGAGCACCGGGGTTGTTGCCGAGATGGAGTCCCCGGACCAAGTCGGGGACTTTGTCATTGCGCTTGCCAACGGGTGCCTTGTTGCGGGTGTGCCACCCCGTAAGATGACCCCTCCCATGTCAAAGGAGAACCAGCCGGAGAAACTCCAGCCATTCAGTTTTGCCGACAAGGTTGTTTTTACCGGGGCGGTCGCCGGGGTAATCCCCCCGGTCGGATCCACCGGGGTCGAGATGGTGGCAAACGAGATGGAGGGCGAACTTGCCATGGCAGGGATCAAGGAAGGGGCAAAATGGACCCCGGTGGATTTCCGCAACCCTTGTATCTCCGTTGATTTCGGGACAACGCTTGACGGGCGTATTACAACGGATGTGCGCAAGGATGACCCCTCCCCGTTTGCAAAGACCGTGGGCAACTTCTGCGGGCTTGCCGGAGCCATTCCCGACGCAATCGTGCGGGGCACCGGGCTCGTCCAGGAACGGACCGGCACCGCACTGGATATTTTTGGGGAACACAGCGTGACGGGAGGTCTCTTCTCGGGGGGTAACCGAAAGGTTGTTGACGATTATGTCAACCGGGCCCACGAGTATATCGATATCCGGATCGTTCCCGCGGACCGGGACCGGTTCGGCAGGGTCCCGGTCAATGCCCGTCTCGCGCTGGAATCAGGTATCGCCATGATCGGGTGCGACTGCGGAACCAACAGCAGCGAACTGGAGAGCCTGATGACCCTCGGTACCGAGATCTACAAGGACCACGGACTCTCGACACTGAACGACGTGATCGACCGGGTCTGTGCCCGGATGGCCCTGCGCCTGATCGATGTGGCAGTGCTCCAGGATCTCGTGCCGAAGAACGCCTCGATCGGGTTTACCGGCAGGGCGGCAATCTCCGGCCGGAAGCCTGAGTACATCCTTGAAGGGATCACAGAGCGGAACCTTTTCGACGACCCGAACGACCACCTTGTCTTTGTCGATGACGGTCTTGCCCGGGGCGCGGCCCTCATGGGGCGGTGCATGAACTCCCTAGGAAAACCCAAAAACCCAATCGGGGGCGTCCGCGGGGGCCCATGTATTATGAGCCGTCGGATCAAGATAGGTAAATAGAACCATAAATGAAATTCCGGAGATAACCATGGCAGACGAGAAAGAACAATTTGATGTACTGATCCCCCCCGGGGTCCCCCAGAAACTCATCGTTGATGTGACCACGAAATTCAAAGTGACCGTGGTAGAGCGTATCGAAAAGATCAAGTTCGCCAACATGGATGGCGATGCCCGCGAGCTGCTCGCATTCCGGGGAGACCTCGATGAAGTAAAAAAGGTCGAACAGTATATGATCAAAGAGCTGAAAGCGTTCGTTGAAGAAAAGTAATTTTTTTAATTATTTCAGCAGCCGCACGAGCAGTGCCTTCTGGGCATGGAGACGGTTCTCGGCCTCATCCCAGACAAGGCTCTGCCCACCTTCCATCACTTCATCCGTGATCTCTTCACCGCGGTGGGCCGGCAGGCAGTGGAGCACCCGGGCATCAGGGGATGCCCGTTTCATCAGGTCGGCGTCAACCGTATAGTCCCTGAAGACATTGATGCGCTCATCCTTCTCGCCCTCGTCACCCATCGAGACCCAGGTATCCGTGACGATGACCTGGGCATCCTTTACCGCAGTCTCCGGTTCACGGATCAGGGTTACGTTGCCCCCAAGAGAGCGGGCCTTTGCCACAATATCTGCATCAGGTTCGTAACCTTTTGGCGTTGACACGGTCACTTCAAGACCGGTGAGAACGGTAGAGAGGATCAGGGAGTTGCAGACATTGTTCCCGTCACCGACCCATGCCACCCGGAGATTTTCCGTTGACCCGAAATGCTCCTGCATGGTCATGATATCAGCCAGGAGCTGGCAGGGGTGTTCCCGGTCGGACAGGCCATTGATCACCGGGATTGTTGCATGCTTGGCATACTCCTCGATCGTCTCGTGCTTATAGGCACGGATCATCATACCCGATACATACCGGGATGCCGCACGGGCGGTGTCGCGGATCTCCTCGCCTCTCCGGATCTGCATATCGCGGGCATTGAGGAAGAGGGCGTGCCCACCCAGCTGGTTCATCCCCACCTCAAACGAGATATGCGTCCGGGTCGAGGACTTCTCGAAGATCATGGCAAGGGTCTTACCGGCAAGCAACAAGTGGGAGGTACCCGCTCTCTTCTCGCGTTTGAGCTGGTGTGCTTCAGAGAGCAGCTCTTCAAGCTCATATCTGTCAATATCGAGGATGGAGATAAAATCCGACTTCATCGTAACTCCTTCATGTGGGCGATACGCCGGTCCAGCAATGCCTGCGTACCGATATCCCTGCGGTGGCGCACCGCACCTTTGACTTCCGTTGCAGCCGCTTCAGCGGCCTGTTCTGCCTGGTCCAGCGTTTCACCGATACCCACAAAGGCAAGTGTCCGCGAGGTCTGGGTGGTGAGCCCTTCTGCACTCATCTCGACATTTGCATAATACAGGAGCGCGTTTTTGTGGGGGCCGATACTGATCCCATCCCCTGCATGGGGGGATTCAGGATAGCCATCAGGAACAAGGTACTTGCATACCGTTGCCTGCGTGTCGAAGGTCACGTGGGACGGCAGGAGCGTGCCTTCAGCAATATGGTGAACGATCTCCGAGAGGTCCGAGGTGAGCAGGGAGAGCACATTCATGGCTTCAGGATCCCCGAACCGGGCATTGAACTCGATCACTTTCGGGCCCTGCGCAGTGTTCATGAACTGGCCATAGAGGATGCCCTTGTAGGGATGCCCGCCCCGCCCCATGGCAGCGACTGCGGACTTCATGATCTCAATGGCTTTTCTGTAATCGCCGGGGGTGACAAACGGCAACATGTGATCGGGCATTGAATACGAACCCATGCCACCGGTATTCAGCCCGATATCCCCCTCGAAGGCGCGCTTGTGATCCTGCACCAGCGGCATCGGTACGAGATGCGTACCATCCACGAATGCCTGGAGCGTGAACTCCTCCCCAAGCAGGCGCTCCTCGAGCACGGCCTCACCCTTGAGGGATTTGACATATTCGATGGCCCCGTTCCGGTCCACCTGCTCGCCCATAATCCGGACCCCTTTTCCACCTGTGAGCCCGATGGGTTTGACAACCAGATCTCCCTCGTAGTGTTCGATAAACTCCACTGCTTCCGGAAGGGAGTGGAAGACCCGGTACTTCGGGCATCCTGCAATGGCGTTACGCTCCATCATCTCCCGGCAGAATGCCTTGTCGGTCTCAATCCGTGCCGCTGATCGTACCGGTCCAACACACGGGATTCCTTCCACTTCAAGAGCATCCACGATCCCTGCTTCGAGAGGGGATTCCGGCCCGATAAACGCATATTCAATCCGGTGCTCCTTGGCATACGCGACAATCTGCGGAACATCGGTTTCCCTGGCGATCAGGGTATTCCTGGCAATACCATCGATCCCGGGATTGCGTTTTGCCATGGCCGAGAATATCGTGGTGGTCGTGTTGCGGGCAAGGGCTGCAGCTATCGCATGCTCCCTGCCTCCCCCGCCAACAACAAGAATCTTCATAGTACCATCCTAGTGTACATTTGAGATAAAAAGGCCTTACTCTTTTAAGAGCTCGTGCAACCTGACGAGAGGAATCAACCGGATGCCGTGTTCGCGCAGCATTGCTTCCGCACCTTGTTCCCGGTCTACGACAGTGATGACCCGGTCAGCCTTTGCACCGGCGGCACGGAGAGTGTTGATCCCATAGAGAGCGGAACCGCCGGAGGTTGTCACGTCCTCGACCAGCAGGACATCTTTGCCTTTGACATCCCCGATGATTAAACTCTTCTTGCCATGGTCCTTCTCAGATGCCCGGATGATGGCAAAAGGCACGTTCTTTTTGAGGGAGACCGAGACACAGAGCGGGACACCCCCGACGGCTACACCGGCAACCACATCGAAGGTGTGGGATGATGCAATCGATTGTGCAACCGCTGAAAGAAGATCCGGGTGCGTGACGGCGGTCTTCACATCGATATAATACGGGCTCTTTGCACCCGATGCCAGGGTGAAATCCCCGAACTCAATAGCCTTATACTGTTTGAGCAGGTCTGCATGTTCATTTCTTACCATGGTACCTCCTTGACCTTCACCAGGTAGCCAATAATATTGACGGTACGATGAAGAATCGGGGTAATAATCAGGATACAGATAAATGCCGCAAGAGAGACCTGGCAGAAGAGCCAGAACGGGTTGAAGACGAGGAGAAGCAGGAACGCTCCTGCCACGAGATCATACTGGTCAGCCACCGGCCATTTCGCTCCCCGCTCCTTTCCAAATCGCCGTTTGAAGAAACTCTTCACGAGATCGCCTAAAAGTGCTCCGATAGCAAGCAGGGTGACTGACAGCAGGGTTTGCTGAGGAAGCATACCGAGGCTGAATGTCCCCGATGCCCAGATCTGGACAAGGCCGATCAGGACCCCGGCGAGGATGCCGACAATGAGTCCCCGCCAGGTCTTGCCATCGCCAAACACGCGGCGGTTATCGGAATAATTCCTTCCAAAATCGATGGGAGTGCCTCCCCCGCACAGCGCGGCCACCGGATTTGGCAGGTAGGCCGGGAGCATAATCCACAGGGCTGAAAGCAATGGTATTATGAAGAACTCAAAACTAATAATGTAGCACTCCAATACCTGTAATAAAGAGCAGGCGGAAACATTAAGGTTACTAAATCCTGAATCTTTCTATCGTGTGCCAATCGTACTAATATCGGGTGGACGTTAATGCTGATAAAAAAGACAAGGGGCTTATGCCCCACTTGCAGTTCCGTCGTGGACGCAGATATCGTCGAAGAGGATGGCAAGATATGGATGCAACGGACGTGCCCCGTACATGGGAGTTCGAGAAATCTGTACTGGTCGGACGCTCCCATGTACCACCGTTTCCAGGAATACGATGCGGTGGGAGACGGCGTAGCCAACCCGCAGAACCAGGCTCCGCCCGACAGTTGTCCCACAGCCTGCGGCCTCTGTAATAATCATCACTCGGCGACCCTGCTTGCGAACATCGATCTCACCAACCGCTGCAACCTGGACTGCGATTTCTGTTTTGCCAATGCCCGGGCGTGCGGGTTTGTATACGAACCCACCTTTGACCAGGTTGTCGGGATGCTCCAGGTGCTCCGTGACGAGAGACCCGTTCCTGCCCCGGCGGTCCAGTTCTCCGGTGGCGAGCCCACTATGCGGGATGACCTGGTAGAGATCATCCGAAAAGCAAAAGAGATGGGATTTCCCCAGGTCCAGATTGCCACCAATGGTGTGAAGATCTCAAAGGACCCGGCACTTGCCCAGCACCTGAAAGATGCGGGCCTCAATACGGTATATCTCCATTTTGACGGGGTAAGCCCGGAGACAAACCCGTTTCTCGCGATCCACATAAAAGCCCTTGAAAATCTCAGGAAAGTCGGCCTAGGTACCGTGCTGGTCCCGACGGTCATCAAGGGACGCAATGACAAGGAACTCGGGAAGATCATCCAGTTTGCCGTTGATAATATTGCCGTGGTCCGGGGCATCAACTTCCAGCCGGTGGCCTTTACCGGGGCTGCGAGCGAGGACGATCTCCAGAAGTCCCGCATCACCATTCCGGATGTCCTTGCAGGAATCGAAGAGCAGATGGGAGGGGTCATCCGGAAGGATGATTTCTACCCGGTTCCGTGTGTCCTTCCCTTCTCCGATCTTGTCGAGGCCTACACCGGCCGGCCGCAGGTCAGGTTCACCGCCCACCAGCACTGCGGGGCAGCCACCTATGTCTTTGCCCGGGAGGAAGGGATCATCCCGGTCAACCGGATGGTGGATGTGGAAAGTCTCTTTGAATCGATCGAGCAGATGGCAGTGACCCTGAAAAAGGGCGGAACCATCAACAAGTACAAGGCACTCCTGGAGGGCGTGAAGAACATGCACACCTCCGTCAGCAAGGGCGAGCAGGCAGCAACAACGGAGTTCTGGAAACTGATCAGCAAGGGCCTGATCGGCCAGAACTTCGAAGCCCTGCGGGAATTCCACTGGAATGCCCTCTTCATCGGCACCATGCACTTCATGGACAAGTACAATTACGATATCGAGCGGGTCCAGCGGTGCTGTATTCATTATGCAACGCCGGATGGGAAACTGGTCCCCTTCTGCACCTATAACAGCGGACCGGTGTACCGCGAACAGATCTGGAAGAAGTTTGCGAAGAAGCCTGAAGAGTAAGGGCTTCTGCTTTTTTTGTTTTTTATTTTCCTGCAGTGTGCAACTGAAATCTGCACAAGAAAAATTGTATTACCTGAATCATCGGTCTCCCAAATCCCCGCCAGGGCCGGTTTCGCCGATAACCCGCACCCGGAGAAACTTCAGTCCCAGTCCCTGAACCTTCAGTGAAATGGCCCCGGCGTCAACGTTCTTCCCGCGTGCCCTTACCAGGTAATGGTAATATTCAGCGGTGATGGCGTACCGTTTCTCTTCTAAAAAACTCTTGATCAGATCCCGTTTCCGCCCGGAGATATGCACGAGTGTTTCACTGCCGGCCCATTCTTTCATACGGATATCGTAGTCTTCCTTCACGGCATTGTATTGGGAATCAGGAATGATCTGGCCGGCGCTGAAATTGCCGGCAGTATCCTCTTTTATTTCGTATTCTGGTCTTTTTTTAGGGGCCACGCCACATCCTTCCTTTGCTCTTTGATACGGATCTGATGCGCCCCATCTTGAACCTTCCTTACCCCTCTGATACCGGTGAGTTCTCGTTTAAGCACAACAGCGGTACGTGGGGGGGGTCAATCACAGACCCCCCCTCCTGCAACCGCCCCGTAGCGCATGCCACCGTCGGAGGTCCACGAGAAATCCCGCCCCGGATAATGCGCCCTGGGGGGTACCCCCCTTCCTGATTCCGGAAGGGTGGGGGGGTCGATGAGGTTTTTGAGAACGGAGGGGTGGGGGGTTGGCTGGAGACTCCCCTGGCACCCGGGTAACCGTTCACGGAAACGGGAGCTTGATCCGCGTCCCGTGCTGCATTGCGATCTTCGCAATGGCCAGATCCTGAATGGCAAGGCCGGTCGAGTCAAAGACCGTAATCGCATCCTTGTTCCACCGCTTCTTCTTTCCAATCACCACTTCGCCGAGCGTCCCGGCAAGATCGGTTTCATGATAGAGACCCCTGCTGATCGGCACATTGATCTCCCCGGAATGAATTGCCTGCGCCGGGTCGTCCACAAAGACCTGCGCCCGGTTCAGGATTGCCGGATCGAGCTCTTCCTTGCCAGACGCATCGGCACCAATCGCATTGATATGCATCCCCTCGTGTATCCATTCGTCCCGTATAATCGGCTTTGTGGAGGGAGTCGTGGTGACAAGGACATCGCAGTCGCAGACCCGTTCGAGCGGTGCGGAGACCCCGGAAAAAGCGAAGAAGCGTTCCGCGAACTGACCCGCATGGTCCGGGTTCCGGCTCCAGACCTTCAGCTCCCGTATGGTCAGTTCCCGTGAGATGGCCTCAACCTGCGCTTCGGCCTGACGGCCGGCCCCCACCACCCCCAGCACGATCTCCTTTTTTAAGGAGAGGTATTTGCAGGCCACCGCCCCGGCTGCCCCGGTCCGCATGTCCGTGAGCCGGGTTGCATTGAGTAGTGCCACCGGCTCACCGGTCCCGACATCCAGGATCACCGTGAGGGCCATCACAGTCAGGAGGCCCCGGGAAGGGTTGCCGGGATGGACGTTCACGATCTTCACCCCGGCAATCCCGAGTGAGGGCAGGTACGCCGGCATGGTCCGGAAATCACCGTCAGGTAGCGTGATGTAGGTCTTGGGCGGCATCTGGACGAGCCCATTCCCGTGATCCGCAAACGCTGACTCCACCGCATGGTTGACAAGCCCGATATCCAGCCCGGCATCCGGATTCATGATATAGTCCATGAACGGGAATGCTCATTCAAAGGTCATGAAACATTGGGATAGGATATGAGCGGGAAAAAAACAACGAGAGAAAAAAAGATTGAGATCAGTTACTGGATATCGGAATCCATCTCTTTCAAGGTCTTGTCGGCCAGTTCCTTCATCCGGGCCGATATCCTGCTTGACGAGTTGTAATCCACTTCCTTCATCGCATTTGCGATCTCGGTCCCCAGGACGAAGATCGCATATTTATGCTCCATCTTGCTCTTGTGTTGCTGGGTCGGGTTGATCTTCAGGGCAGTGTACTGGGAGAATTTAAGATCCGGGTTTATCTCTTCAAAATAATCTTTGACTTCGGCGAGCATCTGGTGAAGATTGATCAGTTCCTCTTTGTGCATGCTACCACTTCAGACACTAACATGAGCCGATGCAGCATAAATAAATTTGTGTAAAGGAGGGGTCCATCAGGACCCCGACTTGGAGAAGACGACGGAAAGGAGTCTTCGACAAAAGTGAGGGCTCGAAGAGCCTGCGGCTCTTCTCATCCTCGACCTTCGTATGGGGGTCTCGGAGTTATTGGGACCCCGACCGGGAGAAGGTTACCCTACGGGAATCTTTGAAAAAATTACGATCCCATCTTCAGCAGACGGATCGAGAGCGGCCTCTTGATGATACCCTTGAAATCCTTTGCCGCCACATACGAGAGTCCTTTTGAGACCATCCTGTCAAGGAGTTTCTGGTCAACGGGACGATCGAGAACAAGGCCGGTGGCGGCGGGATCGATGGTCTCGATCGCCTTCTCCACTTCGTCCGACCGCATCTCCCGGACAACGGTCAGTTCGTCGCTTAAGAACCGTGCCGTGTTCTGTCCCCGGACATCCTCAATATGGTCGTGCAGGCTGAGCGGACCGCCCGGTTCACGGGTGCGTTTTGTGTGCGTAGCACCCTTTGGCTTGCGATCGGAGGAGTCCTCCGTCTCAGCTGATGAGTGAGTGCTCCGCAGATCTCCCGGAAGTTCTGCTGCGGCCTCGAAGTACTGGTCGCGGACATATTCGACCGGCACCTTGTTGCGGAGCGTCTTGATGACCTCCTTTTTGGACATGTCCTCAACACTCTTCCCTTTCGGGGAGAAGGCGACAAAGTCGATATCGGCAACCTGGAGAAGTTCCCGCAGGATCAGTTCGCCGCCACGGTCGCCGTCGAAGAAGGCGGTCGTGGTCTTCGTCCCGCAGAGGTCCACGACGCTCTTGGGGATATTGGTTCCTTCAACCGCCACCGCATTCTTGATGCCGTAGCGCAGGAGGTTCAGGACATCGGCCCTCCCTTCGACGATGATGATCGCATCGGAGTCCAGCACGTTTGGCCCGGCGGGGACGCACTCTTCGCCAATGGATCCGATCTTCTCGACCCGCAGGCTCTGCCGGACATCGTCCAGCAGCGCATCGGAATCGATCGTCCCGTCATCGAACCGCTCGATCAGGATCTCTTTTGCCCGCTCAACGATCAGCTTCCGCTTGCTGACGCGGATGTCCTCGATCGATTCCACGGTCACATGCGCAACGCAGGGACCGACACGGTCGATCGTCTCAAGCGAAGCGGCAAGGATCGCCGTCTCCGCCCGGTCGAGCGAGGATGAGATCAAAATCTCACCCTTCGTCTCGCCTTTCTTGCTCGTGATCTGGACGTCTATACGTCCGACACGTCCCGTTCGCTGGAGATCCCGCAGGTCCAGATCTTCGCCGAGTAACCCTTCAGTCTGCCCGAATATGGCGCCGACTACGTCAGGTTTCTCGACCACCCCCTCTGCGGTGAGGCTGATGTGAATAAGGTACTTGGTAGTATCCGGTGAATACACGTAAATGCACCCCCATGTATCATGCGATGACAGTAATGCCTGATCATAGGTATAATAAAATATATCGTGGGAAATTACTTAAAGTACAGGTACCTTTACAAGAGTCCGGCACCAGCGAAAAGAGCGGGTTTCACCCGGGATTGTTTTTTTACGAATCGTAGTCCCCAGTTATCAGAGGGGAAATTTGTCCAACAGGTTAAGGACATCTTCTTTACCGATACCGGCAATGTGGAGCCGTTTGTGGGATGAGGTTGCACCGGACACGATACTCACCGCAGCAACCGGTCGGTTAAGTGTTCCGGCAACCAGTTCAACAACGGCACGGTTCGCCCTGCCTTCGATTGCGGGAGCCGATACACGGCATCCTATCATCTTGCGCCACATATTGTAACCTGCAGGGAAGACCGCTTTTTTTCCCCCGGCGGTTACTTCAATGGCGATGATGGTACCGTCCTCGTCTTCAGAAAGGGCGTCTGCAATGCCGGCCATATCGATTCTCCGGAGAGAAGAAATGTCGCCCGGCATTAACGCACGCGGATCACAAGTGGCTGCTGCCGTTCTTCTCCGGTGTTTAAACCCTGCCGGGCTGTATGCCTGTCGCGTATCCGGGTTGTCCCATGGATCATATCCAGACGCTTGTCAATCGATCACCCGGGGACCTATGGACACGCATGTATCGGCATTACAGAATCGGCGTACGGGATGATGAGTGTTTGGGACAAAAAAAGCGGAGTTACCGGGGATAGTATCCTTTTCCGGGGAACCATGACGGCAATCCCGGGAAGAATTCTCCTTCATCATACACTACATCCCCGCCAAGGATGACGGTGCGGGGCAATACCACCGGCTGGCCCCCGAACGGGGAAAAACCGCACTTGCTGTGGAGCAGCGCCGGATCAAGCGGCTGTACCTGCTTTGGATAAAGGGCAAAATCCCCGCGATCTCCCGGTGCAAACCCGGCTGGTGTGATACCCAGCAGGTCTGCCGGGGTACGGGAGGTTTTCTGGATTACATCAGAGAGTGTGATCTTCTTTTCGATCACCAGTGCAAGCAACAGCGGAACCATGGTCTCGACACCCGGGATACCAGCAGGTGCTTCAGCAAACGGCTTCTCCTTCTCTGCAGAAGTGTGCGGGGCATGGTCGGAGGCGATGACATCGATGGAATCCCAGGCAGCCCACAGGTTTTTGCGTTCTTTTTCGCTTCGCAAAGGAGGATTCACTTTGCCATGTGCATCATCAGGTTTGAAAGAATCGTAGGAAAGGAAGAGGTGGTGGGGAGTTACTTCGACACTCCCTGCCGCAGCAGCCGCTATGACAGATGCTCCGGTGCTCATGTGGCAGAAGTGGAGCCGGCACCCGGCTGCGTTGCACCCGCTGACGGCAAGGACTGCCCGCAGTTCACCTTCCACGGAGCGGATCAGGTCATGAGACGCGAGATTAGTATCATCGCCACTACCGATCTCTTCTGCATGAATCGTTGCAAGCCCCCCGCAGGCCTTGATCGTGCGGAGTGCAGATGCAAGTTCCTCCGGGGTAATCGCCTCGCCATAACTGGAGGGGGCAAAGAATGTCTCACCGAACGCCATCGCACCGGTGCTCCACATCGCACGGAGGGGGGTGTCGAATGTAACACCGCTGTTGATGGCAAAACTGCAAAGCGAATGATCTTTGGCGTCAAGGATCCGGGCCCACAAGGTCTCCGGGCTTATTACCGGAGGTATCGTGTTGGGCTGGTCGACCACCACCGTGACGCCGCCGGCAAGGGCACTTTTACTCCCACTGGCCCAGTCTTCTTTTGCCGACTGGGGACCGCCGCGCATATGGACATGCATGTCCAACGCGGCCGGAAGAACAAAAAGACCGGCACAGTCGATCTCCTGATCGCAAGTTCCCCCGGCCCCGGCATGCGTCACTACACCATCCTGCACAGTGATATCCGCAACACGCCCCCCCTCAAGAGAGACGTTACGTAATACCAGTGTCCGGGATGATGGCATACTAGTGGATTTTATTCCGGAGCATAAAGCGATAGTGATGCCCGAACGCTCCCATAACCTGCACACAACGATTCATCGACAGGTTTTCAACCCGGATCGATCAATAATCGATCAGGAACTGAGCCGGTTGTTCTGGGTCGTAATTCCGATACCTAGGGCCCGGCAGGATGTGGCAGCGTATGGACAAGATTATAAAAATCACTATCAGTCTCTTTGTCATTATACTCGTGGCATTCGTTGGCTGGACCTCGTATACCGGATATACCGAGAACGCGTACCGGACCTCTCTCACCGGCACCTATACCTACACATTCTCACTGACCACCGATTCAACGCTGGGTAACCTGACCCTTTTTGTACCCGTACCGTCAGATCCCCGCGGGAACTCCCCGGTGATCGCGAAGATCAGCGCTCACGAGATATCCGGTGTTCCCGCTACCTGGAAGACAGAACTGTACGAGACCGGGAAGGCAACGCTGATGAAAGTGACGACCCCTTCGCTGGTTCCCCCGGAAGGTACCACGGAAAAGAACCCGTATACGGTTACTATCTCGACGGATATCGTATCGAAAGGGTATATCGACACCCAAAACCCGGTGGAGAACAGCCCGATGTACCGCCCTGTTACGGATATCCGGCCAACGGATTGCCGGAACAGCGCAACCGTTGTTGCAGGGGGTACCTGTTACTCCTACCAGACCGCGTTGTATGCAGCATATGATGCCGATCCAAATGCAGAAGTGACGATCAGATCCACCCTGACCGGCAAGAACCAGTGGAAGATCTTCGAACCGCAGGAGAATGAATACCGGACGGATATCTCCCTCTTGATGTTCGGAGAGCAGACCGGATGGACATCCTTCGCCGGCTATCTTGAGAAGGGTATCGGGGCATACACAATGCCCGACCTGCCCTCAACCCCATAAATCTTTTTTCGCTATGACCTCCCTTTCAAATCCCCACGACCGGGCATCGATACACGCAGGACTCGTTGTGGATATCATCCAGAAGAACGACCAGCGCACGGGAAAGACGGTACGAGGTACCGTTCAGGAAATTCTCACCAACTCGCGGTTTCACCCGCATGGCATCAAAGTGCGGCTGACAGATGGCCGGGTGGGCAGGGTTGCTGCAATTCCGGGGCCCGTGGAAGGAAAAGATCCGTAAATTACTGTGCACTGGGATCATGCGATAATCAATATTCCGATGCACAGATGGCCGAAATTCCCCGGGCAGGAAGGTATAAATGATCACATACCCACCATCTCACTGTCTGCAGGAGCGAAGATCAGCGTTTGCTGATCGACATACCAGATCAATTACACTGCCTGCGGGTTACCCCATGGGGGATCGGGGGCCGTATGGAGTTTACACCCAACCAGATGGATGCATTGCAGGAGATGGCAAATATCGGGGCTGCCCATTCTGCAACAACACTCTCGGAGATGCTCAATACCCAGATTGGCATGAGCGTGCCTGAGATCACCATTGTGGACATTTCGAAGGTCGGGAACCATATCACCGACGAACTGACCACGATGGTGATCTTTGAGCTGCAGGGAGATATTCCCCACGGGGGGTTCCTGATCCTGCATTTTCCCCGGGATTCAGCAGTCAGGACCGCGGGGATCATGCAGGGATCTGCCGACTCACCCCATACGTTCGATGAGATGGACCAGAGCACCGTTCTCGAAGTCAGCAATATCATGATCTCCTCGTTTTTAAGTGCCACTTCCGATCTCCTCGGGTTCATGATGCTCCCGTCGCCCCCGGTTCTTATCGTTGATATGGCGCACGCTGCAATCACGACCCTGATCGCCCAGATGACCATTGATGTGGATGACGTGATCCTCTTTCAGGTCAAACTGGTGTCTGAAGAGCACAACATCGCAGGAAACATCCTCATCTTCCTGGAGATCTCCACACTCCAGCGGATCGAGGCGCGCCTGGAAGAGATGGTCGAGGAACCACAATCCGCAGGATAGCGGAAGTGATCTCCTCATTTCCAGACCGGGTGGCACAATATCCATCATCCAGTACTCCTAACAGATGATCCGGTTACCATGAAAGTACTCATTGCCATTGCTCCTGAAAAATTCCGGGATGAAGAACTCGCCGAGCCGGTTGCAGCATTGACGAAAGCCGGTATGACGTTTGATATTGTATCCACGCGCCGCGGTACCTGCACCGGCATGATGGGTGCAAAAGCGGTTGCATCCCTGTCGTTTGAAGAGATCGATCCCAAGCCCTATGACGCGCTGGTCATTGTCGGGGGTACAGGTACTCAGGCACACCTCTGGGATGATGAACTGCTGCCCATCCTTGTGAAAAATTTCCGGGCTTCACGAAAGGTTGTGGCGGCCATCTGTCTTGCGCCGATAGTCCTTGCCCGGGCCGGCATCCTGAAAGGGATCAAGGCCACGTACTCAGAGAGTCCTATTGCGTTTCGTGAGATGAAAGGCGGGGGTGCAATTCTCGTGAACCAGCCGGTTGTCGTGGACAGCCGCATTGTTACCGCAAACGGCCCGTCGGCATCAAAAGCCTTTGGAGATGCGGTCGTCAAGACCATGACGGCGGTAGAATGGTAATATAATAAAGAGGATCGTCAGAGCAAATCTTTTTTTAAAACAATGGGAGGATTGGGATTCGAACCCAAGAACCACTAAGGACCGGATCTTAAGTCCGGCGGAGTTGGCCAGCTTTCCTATCCTCCCGCTGACACGAGTACGGTTTCTCACGACGAGGTATTAAGCCAGGTGACGTTCCCTGACCCATCTGCCCCTCGCGCTCTCCAATAATTAGCCCTTGTATGCAAAAAATGATTCCCCTCTACCAAAGCCGGAAAGGCAGGGAGGAGATCGGTAGTCGATCTTCAATGCATGACGGAAGGGTTGCGGGAAAAAATGGCGATGCGGATTGACCGGCCCGATGCACGCGGGAGAGGGATTAAAACCAACGCAGGGCAACAGAATGTGAAAACGAACCTTGCGATCAACCATGACATCACATCTCCTGTCCGGCTGGGTCGAGCTCGATGGAACGCGACTCGGCCCCGAAGCGATTGATACGATACTCCATACCACACCGGAGCAGGTTTGCCATTTCGGGGGGGAATTCTTCCTCTCATGGAACAACTGCAGCGCCCGCGATCATTTTGGTATCATGGAGGGTGCCGGGCCGAAAGGTGCACTCGTATGCAACGGGGAGATCCGGGGAGAGATCATCCCCCGGGCCCCGGAGATGCCCCTTGAGGAGGCGATTGTCACGGCAGTCCAACTCCGCAGCAACGAAGGGGTCGTGGCACTCTCCGGTGGCGTTGACTCGACACTTATTGCGCACCTGGCCGGCCGGGAGTGTGTCGCGGTGGGCCTTGCAGACTCCCATGACCTGAAACAGGCACGACGGGCAGCAGAATTGCTGGATCTTTCCTGTACGTATGTGACGATTACCGAAGACGAGATTGCAGCGGCCCTTCCTGAAGTGTTGAACACAATTCCCGAGAAGAACCCGGTCAATGCCGGTATTGCACTCACCCAGTATTTCATCGCGCAGTGGGCAGGGAAGAACGGGTACCGCCGCATCATCACCGGGCAGGGAGCGGACGAACTCTTTGGGGGTTATACCCGGTATCTTGAGACTGCCAACCTCGAAGAAGACCTCGCACGGGACTTTTCTGGTCTCGAAGCACAGGCGCGGCGCGACCAGTCAGTTGCGGCGCTCCACGGCACCTACCTTTCGATGCCCTATCTTGATATCCGCGTTGTGCGCGCTGCCCGGGCGATCCCCGCGGCCGAAAAAGTGAACGGTGGCCGCCGTAAAATTCCCTTAAGGACGGTCGCAGAACGCTACATTTCGCAAGATCTCGCATGGTACGAGAAGAAAGCCATGCAATACGGGAGCGGGGTCTGGCCCGCGCTCAGGAAGCTGGCCCGTAAAAACGGTTATAAAACGTCCATGCAAGATTACATAGACCAGATCATCAGGGTGGAACATGGTCTCTGAAAAAGACGTACAACATATCGCGGAACTGGCCGACGTCGGCATCAGTTCTGAGGAACTGGGCACTTTTACGCACCAGTTCAACGCAATTATCGAATATTTCGATACGCTTGACCGGGTCAAAGGCGATCCGACAATCACGCAGGAACTCCACACGATCCTGCGCGAGGATGAGATTGAACCCTCTCTTACTCAGGAGGATGTCCTGCGAAACGCCGCTGCAAAAGAAGACGGGTTCATCAAGGCGCCACGGGTGATGTGATGCCGGTACACACGATCACGTTCGAACCGGACGACAAATATAATGCATTTCTCACGGTCTGCAACAAACCCTCCCATACGGAAGGAAAACTTGCCGGTGTGGCTGTTGCTGTCAAGGACAACATCTCGACTGCGGGAATTGAGACCACCTGTGCCTCGAAGATCCTCAAGGGCTACGTGCCACCCTACGATGCCCATGTGGTCGGGCTGCTGAAAGAGGCAGGCGCCGCGATCGCCGGCAAGACCAATATGGATGAGTTCGGTATGGGGACCACCACCGAGAACTCCGCATTCGGCCCCACCCTGAACCCCTGCGACACCTCGCGCGTTCCCGGTGGATCCAGCGGCGGCAGTGCCGCGGCAGTTGCTACCGGCATGGTCCGGATGGCCCTCGGCACTGATACCGGCGGTTCGATCCGGTGCCCCGCCGCATTCTGCGGTATTGTCGGCCTGAAACCCAGTTACGGGCGCGTCTCCCGTTACGGTCTGATCGCATACGCGAACTCGCTCGAACAGATTGGCCCCATGGGAAAGACCGTCAGCGATGTCTCCACCCTCATGAGTGTCATTGCGGGATACGACCGCCATGATACCACCTCGCGCGATAAGCCGTATACCCACACACCGCTCGCGGATATCAAAGGACTGAAGATCGGTATCCCGCGGGAATATTTCGGCCAGGGTGTTGACTCGCAGGTTGCTACGGTCGTGAAGAAAGCGATCGGCCGGCTCGAAGAGCTCGGGGCAACCACCGTCCCGTGCAGCATCCCCTCCATGGAATACGCGCTCGCGGCATACTACGTGACCTGCACCTGCGAGGCCAGTTCCAACCTTGCACGGTTCGATGGCGTGAGGTATGGTCCTGCCGCGGACACGAAGAAGTCGTGGCACGATGCCTACCAGGAAGTCCGGAGCGCCGCGTTCGGTACCGAAGTCCGGCGCCGGATCATGCTCGGCACCTTCGCGCTCTCCAGCGGGTATTACGGGAAATACTATGCAAAAGCACAGGTCGCCCGGGAAAATATCAAGGCTGATTTCAACCGGATCTTCAGGGATGTCGATGTGATCGCGGGGCCAACCATGCCCACGATCGCGTTCAAACTCAAAGAGAAGAGCGATCCGCTCTCCATGTACCTCGCCGACATCCTCACCGTGCCGGCAAACCTTGCCGGCATTCCAGCGATATCAGTACCGTGCGGGAAATCAGAAGGAATGCCCGTCGGCCTCCAGATCATGGGCAGGATGTTCGAAGACGAACGTATTGTTGATGTGGCCTATGCCTACGAACAGGCGGTGAACTGAGATGGCGGATGCTGAAGACCAGGTCATCGTAGGTCTCGAAGTCCACTGCCAGCTGGATACGAAGAGCAAACTCTTCTGCGGCTGCGATACCGATTACCGGAGCGACGGCCCCAACACCCACGTCTGTCCCATCTGTCTCGGCCTTCCCGGTGCCATGCCATCCCTCAACAAGAAGGCAATCGAGTACGCCATGAAAGTGGCAAAGGCCCTGAATTGCGAGGTGCTCGAAGAATCAGAGTTCTCCCGGAAGAACTACTTCTATCCCGACCTTGACAAGGCCTACCAGATCACCCAGTATGACAAACCGCTGGCAGAAGGCGGGTACCTGGAGATCGAGAGTGACGAGGGCGGGGAGCGGAAGATCCGGCTCACCCGTATCCACGTCGAGGAAGACCCGGGCCGTCTCGTCCACATGGGGAACGTCGAGCGGGGGAAATACTCCCTTGTGGATTATAACCGTGCGGGCATCCCCCTCATCGAGATCGTCTCCGAGCCGGATATGCGGTCCCCCAAGGAGGCCCGGAAGTTCTTGAACAAACTCCGCGCAACGCTCGAATACCTCAGCGTCTTCGACTCGGAGAAGGAGGGATCGCTCCGTGTCGATGCCAACATCTCGATCAAGGGGCACGAGCGGGTGGAGGTCAAGAACATCACCTCCTACAAGGGTGTGGAAAAGGCGCTCCTGTTCGAAGTGACCCGGCAGAAGAACCTGATCCGGCGCGGCCAGAAGATCGAGCGCGAGACACGGCACTACCTCGAAGCCCGGGGGGTCACCCAGTCCGCCCGGAGCAAGGAGATGGAGAACGATTACCGCTACTTCCCCGAGCCGGACCTCCGTCCCCTCCGTGTGAAATCATGGGTTGACGGGATCATCCTGCCGGAACTCCCGGATACCCGCCGCGAGCGGTTCATCGCAGAATACGGCTGCTCGCTCAACCATGCCCGGACCCTGACCGGCGAACTGAAACTCGCGAACTTCTTTGAGAAGGTTGTTGCATCCGACAAAAAGGGCCTGTCCACCCTCGCCTCCACGTGGATTGCAGACACCCTCATCGGGGAACTGAACTACCGGGACATGAATCTTGACAAGGTCGAACCGGCTGCCATGACCGGCCTCGTCCTCCTCTTAAAAGCCGGAACCATCACCGACAAGAGCGGCATAGAGGTACTCCGCGTGATGCTCGACCAGCGGTTAAAGAATGAGAGCACGGAGACACCGGCTCGGATCGTTGAACGCTTAAACCTCGCCAAGACCACCGGGGATTCCGGCGCCATTACAGCCGCAATCGAAGAGGCCATCAACGAGAACCCCAAGGCCCTTGAAGACTACCGGGCCGGAAAAGCCGGGGCCCTCAACTTCCTCGTGGGACAGGTCATGAAGAAGACCCGGGGTAAAGCAGATCCTGCCGACCTGAACCGTATGCTCACCGAAGCGCTGAAGAAACGGGAGGCGTAACACCCGTGCACCTGATCGTTGCGGAAAAGAACATATCTGCCCGTCGTATTGCAGAGATTCTCTCTGATGGAAAGAGAGTCACAGAGAACAAGGACGCCGGGGTTTCCTTGTATACCTTCGGCGACACTGCCTCGATGGGGCTCCGGGGTCACGTTGTCGAGATTGATTTCGAACCGGGATACTCGAACTGGCGCAGCGAGACGGCAACTCCCAGGAGCCTGATCGATGCCAAGACCATCAAGATCCCAACAGAGAAGAAGATCGTCTCCCTGCTCCAGAAGATGGCAAAGAAAGTAGATCGCATCACCATTGCAACGGACTTTGATACCGAGGGGGAACTGATCGGGAAAGAGGCGTTCGAACTGGTGCGGGCTGCCAATGCCAAGGTAAAGATCGACCGGGCCCGCTTCTCCGCTATTACGGCGCAGGAACTTAAGGCAGCATTTGCCAATACCACCGAACTCGATTTTGCCCTTGCCGCTGCCGGTGAGGCACGCCAGTCGATCGATCTGATGTGGGGTGCCTCCCTCACCCGTTTCATCTCGCTTGCTGCCCGTCGGGGGGGACAGAACATCCTCTCCGTAGGTAGGGTCCAGACCCCCACCCTCTCCATGATCGTGGACCGGGAGAAGGAGATCGAGGCATTCGTGCCGGAGAAGTACTGGCAGCTGGCCCTTGACTTCGAGAAACGTGCAGAGGTCATCGAAGCCCGCCACACCAACGGACGGTTCCACGAGAAGGCGGCAGCCGAGCAGGCCCGGGACCGGACAAAAGCGCCACTCGTAGTCAAGGATGTGAAGTTCGGCACCAAGCAGGACCGTTCACCCTCGCCGTTTGACACCACCACCTATATCGTTGCAGCCGCACGTCTCGGGCTCTCTGCGGCGAACGCAATGCGCATTGCCGAAGACCTGTACATGAACGGTTTCATCTCCTACCCGAGGACGGACAATACCGTATACCCCCCTTCGCTCGACCTGAACGGGATTCTTGCGACCCTCCGGGCATCCCCGTTTAAAAAAGACGTTGACTGGGTGATCGCCCATCGCCGCCCGGAACCGACACGGGGCAAGAAGTTATCAACCGACCACCCTCCGATCCACCCCACCGGTGCAGCCACCCGTGAGCAGCTTGGCGATGACACCTTCAAGGTGTACGAGCTCGTGCTCCGGCGATTCCTTGCCACGCTCTCCCCCGATGCCCAGTGGAAAACCCTGAAGATCCTCTTCGATGCCAATGGCGAGGAGTACACGACCACCGGTGGCCAGCTTATGGAACCCGGCTGGCATGCAGTCTACCCGTTCAGCGAGGCACGCGAGACCATCCTTCCGGAATTTACCGCAGGAGAGAAACTCCCGATCAAAAAAGTCACGCTCGATGAGAAGGAGACCCAGCCCCCCGCACGCTACACCCAGAGCAAACTGATCCAGCGGATGGAGGAACTCGGTCTTGGCACCAAGAGCACGCGGCACGAAGTGATCGCCAAGCTCGTGTCCCGGAAGTACGTGGAAGGGACACCCCTGCGCCCGACCCTTGTCGGACGGGCCGTGACCGAGACGCTCGAACAACATGCCGACACGATCACAAAACCCGTGATGACCCAGACGCTGGAATCCCATATGCAGCTGATCAAGCAGAGCCAGCGGACGCGGGAGGACGTGATTAAGGAGTCACGCACCATGCTCCACCACGCCTTCGACCAGCTCGAGGCGAACGAAGAGCTGATCGGCAACGATATCCGGGACCGGACCGCTGAAGAGATGAATCTCGGGAAATGCCCGGTCTGCGGAGGCACGCTCGCGATCAAGCACCTCCGGGGCAATACCCAGTTCATCGGCTGTTCGCGTTATCCTGACTGCACGTTCAATATCGGCCTTCCCATGGCGCAGTGGGGATTTGCCGTCCGCACCGATGAGGTCTGCGAAAAACATGGGCTGAACTTTGTCCGGCTCATCAGGAAAGGTGCCCGCCCGTGGGACATCGGATGCCCGCTCTGCCACCAGATCAACTCCAACCGTGAATCATTAGAGGAGATCCCTTCGGCAGACAAGGCTCTGGTTGACAGGATCCAGGCCTGCCATATCTACACCGTTGCCGAGCTGGCCCGGAGTACCCCCGAAGTGCTGACAAAGAAACTCGGGATCTCGTCAGACCGTGCTGCAACCCTCATCCATGACGCGGGCATCGGACTCGCGAAACTGCGCCGCCGCTCGGAGTGCCGCAAGTTCATGCGCGACCGGCTGATCCCCCGCAGGGGACGGAGTTCCGCAAAGGTCCTCAATGCGCTGAAAGATGCCGGGATCACCGATCTCTCCATTCTTGCAAAGGCAGATTCTGCCACCCTGAAAACTGCAGGGGTCAGCGATGCCGAAGCTGAACAACTACTGACCGAAGCAAGAATCGTGTACAACAGCCAGATTCTCAAAGAGATCGGCATTCCCGCCGTCAGCCTCAAGAAATACATTGCTGCTGGCATCATTGAACCGGAGGCCTTTTGTGCCACTGCGCCGGCGGCCTTAAGCGAGAAGACCGGGATGTCTGCGGGAACCGTACAGCGTCACGTGGGGCTGGTCTGCGCCTACCTCAACAAACCCGTCCCGAAAAAGGTCTCAAAACTCCAGATCGAACGCGGGAAAAAAGAGCTTCTCGCGATCAGCGGTCTCGGGTCAGCGGCGGTTGAAAAACTGTTCGCAGCGGACATTATCGATGGCGAAGGTCTTCTTGCGGCAGATCCCACCAAGGCTGCCTCCGCAACCGGGATCCCCGAAGAGAAGATCCGTAATTACCAGAAGATCCTGAAAAGAAAGAGGGATACCGCGGTTATCCCCCTCTGATAACCAGAATTCAATTTTTCAGCGCAAGTTCGATCGCAACCCGCAGATCGTTGTCGTCGAAGGGCTTGATGATGAACCCGTCGGGATGCGTAGCCTTAGCCCGCTCTAAGGTAGGACCATCCGAATGAGACGTGACATAGATGACAGGAATACTGAAACCTTTCTTGATCATCTGCGCCGTCTCGATCCCATCCACATCCCCCTGTATGTTGATGTCCATCAAGACGAGGTCCGGCTTGTGTTTCACCACCAATTCCATTGCTTCTGCACCGGTTGATGCCCGCCCGCACACATCGTACCCAAGATTTTTGAGCCGCCAGTCGGCCACTTTTGCGATGATATCATCGTCCTCAACCAGAAGAATCGTTCCTTTCGACACCCTTTCCTCCTCCCTATATCTTCATCAACGATCCGGGTGATATGCTTACCCCTTCTCCGGTTCCTTAACAAACCTCCACATACCATTGGGAATGAGCATCTCAAACCGCGCTCCTTTCCCCGGGATACCGGTCTCCCGGATCGAGATACTGGTGATCCGGAGAATCTCGCGGGTCAGGAACAGTCCCATCCCGGTGTTCTTTCCGACACCCCGCTCGAAAATACGCCCCTTGGCATCCTTGGGAACACCAACACCGTCATCTTCACAGATGAGCGCAAGACCGCTGTCGGAGATCTGGTAGAAGAACCGGATCGTAGTCACATGCTCCCCGTACCGGAACGCGTTGTCTACCAGGTTATAGAACACCTTTTCAAGGAGGGGGTCTGCAAAGATCTCTGTGTCCTCAATATCGATGACAATGGCAACACCGGGGTGACCGACATTCTTAATGGCGGCGCTCGCAACCTCCCTCACGTTCTGCCAGAGCGGGGCATTCACGCCAACACCCTGGTAATCCCGGGTGAAGGTGATCTGGCGCTGGATAAGGTTTCCTTCCTCCTTGATCTGCCCGAGGAGTTCGGCAAGTTCCTCACTATTACCGGATGCCACGGCCATATCAATCAGCCCGAAGATGCCGGTGATCGTATTCAGGATATCGTGACGGGTGATATCGTTCATGAGGTTCAGTTTCTTGTTGGCAAGATGGATGGCATCCTCGATGCGTTTGCGGTCGGTGATGTCGGTGATCGTCCCGACATAGCCCCGCACCTCCCCGTTGGAATCATACACCGAAACCGATTGTCCATAGATCCAGATGATGGACCCATCCGGCCTCATAAACCGGTATTCATTCCGGGACTGGAGGTGGGTCTGGAACTTTTTCCACATCTCCTTGGATATCCGGGTCTTGTCAAGAGGGGTATGGGTGTCCGCCCACTGCCGCATGTTCACGGTTTCCAGCGTCATCCCGATCATCTCTTCCCAGCGCTCATTGACATAGAGCAGGGTGCCATTGGCCTTGATCTCAAAAACACCTACCGGGGATGCCCGGAGGATACTGGAAAGGCGGCCCTGACTTTCACGTAGTTCCTCCTGCATCTGCACACGTGCGGTATCATCGATAAAGGTCTCCAAAAGACAGGACCGCCCATGGAGCATCACCGGTACCACATGCTTGATGATGGAGAGTTGTCTGCCATCAGCGGTCAGGAGGGTTCTCTCGGCATTGTCTACCTGCATACCGAGATCGGTGATCGGGCATCTTCCAACTTCGGCCGGGCAGATGACCTTGTGGCAGGACTGGTTGATGATCTGGTCCCGGGTTGTACCGATCATGTCGAGAGCGGCGGGGTTGGTATCAATGATCGTGTGAGTCTCGGCATCGATTACAAGAATGCCGACACTGACCGACATCAGGAGGGTCTGCAGGTACTCCTGGCTCTCGATCAGGGCCTCTTCAAGATTCACCCGTTCGGTGATATCCGTTACAATGCCCCGGAACCCGACAACACGGCCGTCTCTGAGGATAGGGGCCGTATACACAATGGCACTCATCAGGGACCCGCTCCGTGTCTTGAGATGGTAGATCTCACCTGCGGATTTTTTACCAGTTTTTACTTGCTCCAGGCCCCGGTCCATTCGTTTTGAATCTTCCGGGATCATATAGTCACGGACATTGGTTCCCTTCTGGATCCGTTCAGTATCAATGCTGAAGATCTCAAATCCGGCACGGTTGACAAAACTGAGGGTGCCCTGCATATCCATCTCGAAGATGATCTGGGGGAGGAGTTCGGCAAGCTCCCGGAACCGGGACTCGCTCTGCAACAGGCCGTCATGGGTTTCCTCGATGGTCTCGAGCATGAGATTAATTTCCCGGGAGAGATCCGAGAACTCGTCGCTGCCTCCGACATTCACCCGCCCGTGGGTGGTGGACGGCTGGCCGATCTCGTGTACCTGCCGGCTCAGCGTGGTGATTGGGGAAAGGACGAGCCGGTCCAGGATAAAGAGGGTAACGATCCCGAGAAGGAGGCCTGCCGCCAGCACAATGAGAACGTACTGGGTGGTGAGTGCAACACCCTGCCCGTAAATATCCCGGGGTTCCAGGAGCTCCAGAACAAGGGCCTCGTTTCCGAAGATATCGTGGATAAGGGAATATCCCGCGATTCGGTTTTGTTCAACCGGAACCACAATACCCGCGCTCTGGTCCTCCCCATCCTCCAGAGCCAGGAGTTGGTCCGGAGGAATTACTGAATCGTTCACCGGGATAAATCGGAGCGTCTGCCGGGTAGGTTTCCCGGGAAGGGCAGCGGCAGAGGCATCGAGATATCTCCCCATGATCACGACGCCCTGGGGGGTGCCGGTCAGGTCCGAATGGAGGATAGGGCAGGATGCCACAATCATCGGCCTGCCATCGAGCACCATGATACCGGAGGTGGTCTTCAAGGGGTCTGCTATGTTCAGCAGCGGACTTTCCCTCTCAAGGTACTGGCCGAAGGTACCAGGGACGGGAGTCATGGTATGATTCCGGAGATCATAGGCACCGGCATAGACCACGTCACCACGCTGGTTGGTCATGACAATGAGATTGATCTGCAGGTTGTTGTAGATCCCCGGTACCAGATTACTGGAGACATAATCCGGCAGATTCCCGTTGACAAATGCATAAGTATCGTCCCACTGCCCCCAGTCCGTAGCAATCGCGGAGATCGCGGTGTATTCGCCGTCCAGCCGGTTTACCGCCTCCTCAACATCCTGCAGTACATACTGGTGTTCGAGAGCGCGGTAGCTGGAGAGCGAAACAACTGAGACGAAGATGATGATCAGGGTAAGAATGAGGATCAGCAGGATTACAAGAATGAGGCTTGTCTTTTCCTGGAGCTTCATGAGAATCGCCGGGGGATGTTCTCAATTACGGTCGAACCGATATAAATTATTCCTTCAGGTATTTCAGAGAGAATTTCGGATCAGCAGGAAGATGCCCGGACTGCCAAAAGGGATACCGGTATATGTGGGTGAAGCGCCAATGGTACTCCGAGTACCATGAAGTGGAAAAACTGGGTGCATGTGACCAAACTCGATCCCGACAAGCAGCTGAAACCCGGGGACATCGATGCCATTGCCGCAAGCGGCACCGATGCCCTGATGCTCTCAGGCACGCTGAACGTCACAAAGGAGAACCTTGACGCACTCCAGAAACAGGTAAAGGCCTATGATCTGCCGCTCGTCATGGAGCCGGCAGGTCCGGAGGCCGTGCTCATGCAGGGGATCGATTATGTCTTTGTCCCGAGTGTGATGAACACAACCGATGTCACCTGGATCGTGGGCAAACACCGGGCATGGGTGCAGATGTCCAAAGGGAAGATCCCGTGGGAGTACATTATTCCTGAAGCATATATCGTGCTCAACCCCGCATCTTCCGTCGGGAAAGTGACAAGAGCGATCTGTGACCTCACACCGGAGGATGTTGCAGCCTACGCAACCGTTGCAGACCGCTACTTCCATTTCCCGGTGGTTTATATCGAATACAGCGGCACATTTGGTAATCCCGAGGTTGTGAAGGCCGCATCGGAAGCGGTCGAGAACGCCATCCTTTACTATGGCGGCGGGATCAACTCCGCTGAGAAAGCAGCCCTGATGGGAAAATACGCCGATACGATTGTTGTCGGAAATGCCGTGTATGACCAGGGTGCCGGTGTGCTGAAGGCGACCGTTGACGCGGTCCAGTAACTTTTTTTATGCCCGAGATCGATATCGTCCTTGTTGAACCGCTCTATGATGGCAACGTGGGATTTGCCGCACGGGTGATGAAGAACTTCGGGTTCACACGGCTCGTGCTCATCAACCCGTGCAAGCTGGGCGAGGAGGCAAAGGGCCGGGCATCGCATGCGCAGGATGTGCTGAAAGCCGCGGATGTCTGCACCATCGAGGATGTCTTTGCCCGGAGCAACATTGTCATTGCAACAACCGGGGAGGTGAGCAAGTCTGTCTGCCACGCAATGCGGATGCCGTTTTATTCGCCCAAAGAACTCCGCGAGCGGATCAAGGACGTGGACGGCCGGATCTCCATTCTCTTTGGCCGGGAGAACTGGGGGCTCAACAACGAGGAGGTGAAGCGGAGCGACATCATCTGCACGATCCCGACCCATGAGATGTACCCGATCCTCAACCTCTCGCACGCAGTGGGCGTGGTCTGCTACGAGCTCGCGAACCTGCCGCTGCCGGAGATCCGGCTTGCCCCGCCGCAGGATATGGAGTACCTGTACCGGCATATCGACCGGTACCTGGACGAGATCCACCATCCTGATTTCAAGCGGGAGAACACGATGGTCCTCCTCCGCCGGGTTCTCGGGCGGTGCAACCTTACCACCCGCGAGATGAGCACGCTCCACGGCCTTTTGCGCAGGAGCGAGTGGCATATCGACCCGTCCCTGCTGGACAGGGACAAGACGGGGACGGGAAATCTAAAAGAGTTTCGTGAGGATGAAGAGAAGAGGTAGGCGGGAATTCTCTCCATCTGCACTAGGCAGATGACAACCGGGGAGTATAAGCGGACCTCCTCGAAAGGCTTCCGGGGCTGGACGATTATCTTCACCAATGCCCGGGCCCGTTGTCACACGATCGCCGATGCGCTCGGGGCCGGGCGGCGACCGGAAACCGGGGGAGCGGCTGCGGGAGCCGGAGAAGCTAACGGTGAGAGGAACGAGGTACGGGAGGTTTTGTGGGTTGAGGGGGTCGCATTGACTAAAATTTTTCCCCATTAAGCAGTTAAAAGAGTACCTTGATGCGTCATCGAGTTCGAAGTGTTTTAGGATTGGCAATTCATGTGTGAATATAAATTTAGAAATGGTACGACCTGTAATGAACCTGCAATGCAAGGATCACCGTTTTGCATTCTTCATATCCCAATACCCAAAAATAATGATCCACTGTTAAATCAATTGAAGGAATTAAAAAATCAAAAAGTGAGAGAGAAAATCATTTTAAGTGACTTTAATTTTGAAGGTTCACAATTATTTGAGTTGAGTTTGAACGATGTGAAATTGTCATATTCCAATTTTTCTGATGTCGTATTCAAAGGGATAGTAAACTTTAACGATTCTCAGTTTTATAGAGCTACTGATTTTCGAGGAGCGAAATTTTTCGAGAATTCGCATTTCTTTAATACTTTGTTCGATGGCATTGTGCGATTCAATGATGTACAATTCGTAGAGTTCGTTGATTTCACTGATGCAAAATTCTTAAAAAAAGCCAATTTTATCAATGTAGATTTTCAGAATGATGTTATCTTCATGGGCACTCACTTTTTTGGAAATACCCATTTTAATTTAAGCAAATTTAATCGAATTACTTTTTTTTCTAATGTAATATTTGATAAAAAGGCACTCTTTGCCCGCACAGAATTTTTTAATAACGCTGAATTTAGTGGAGTTCAATTTAAAGGAATGACGGAGTTTTATGGAACTATTTTCAAATGTAGAGGGGTTTTCGATAAAGCCATCTTTTCGGATGATGCTTCTTTTAGTAAAGTCATCATTGAAGATGTGATTAGCTTTAAAGATGCTAGATTCTCTCACTTAAAATCTCAAGAATTGGCCTGTCGGTTAGCAAAACGCAAATTTGAAGAGATGGGGGATCCCGACGAAGCAGATTATTATTATTTTAAGGAGATGGTGGCAAAAAGGAAACAAAAAACCGTAGAAATTATTCGGTGGCCAGAATTGGTTTTAATGCAGTGGATTTTTGGATATGGAGTATATCCTCTTCGAATTTTCATTTCGTGGTGCGGTTTAATTTTTGTTTTTGCCTTATTTTATTGGAGTGGAAATGCGCTTGAAAATGCATCGTCTTTTATTGAATATCTATATTTTAGTTTAACAAATGCAATGACCCCGGGTTTCGGTAAATTCGAAATGAAATCTAGCTTTATGCCGTTCGCAATAATTGAGGCATTATTTGGGACATTTATGTGGGCCGCGATCCTCACATTGTTTGCTCGAAAATTTTCACGATAATTTTTTCTGAAAGATCCTTTCGGAACCTCATCTCGAAAATTGTTAATTTAGCCAACACTATCCTAACTCAAATAAAATAACAAGGCTTTTAAGGAAATATATTTAAGAAAAAAATATGTGCCATATTCCTGAAATATTTAAATCTAAAGGTTTTTGTTTATTTTTGGGACTTGTACTTATTCTAATAAGTGCACCCTTGTTGATACTTAACCCAATTTTTTCTCTAAGTGCTTTGGCGCTGGGAGTTATTCTCTTTATTACAAGCAGCATGTTATTTTTATATGAAACTACTATTGGGAAGAATTCTTGGCAAAATTTATCCATTTTTGTAATAATTTTGTCATTTTTATTGTGGTTCATCATTGCAATAACCGAAATGAAAGCGTCTGATATTGTAAATATTCAAAATACGTATATCACAATCTTTATTGCGATTATTTCCGTTTCATTTGCTGCAATTGCAATTAATTCGCAGCAGTTAATTCATCTTTTAAAAACTACAAAAAAGAAAGCGGAACCGAATGATTTTCCATTTTTTGACATCGAGCGTTTTCAAGGATTCATCATTATAAACGCATTTATGATAATATTTTCAATTTTTGTTAGTGTTTCTACAACAATAATTCCTGCTTCGGCATCTAAATTTTATTTTTTATACATTCCTAGTTTTCTTTTTGGGATGACAACTTGTATGACAATATTCTTAGTATTTTTACTGATGGGGTACTTATCAGCAATTGTCGATAGGATTCTTAATCCAGGTAATTATGAGGAAAGAACACCTACGGCAAAAACCCCATAAAGAATGAATTACTTTTTGGGGGGGAGTAAACGTATCGATCAATCAAATCTTGCCGGAAAATTTTCAATCGACCCCTCAGCCCCTGCTTGAAAGCCGCTAACCGATCAACCAGACCTTACCTGAAAATTTTCAACCGGACTTTGATTGAAAATGTTTGGACAGACTTCGCCGGGAAAATTTCAAGCGGATCCTGAAAATAAA
Source organism: uncultured Methanoregula sp. (assembly GCA_964592875.1). Taxonomy (GTDB): domain Archaea; phylum Halobacteriota; class Methanomicrobia; order Methanomicrobiales; family Methanospirillaceae; genus Methanoregula. Next base: position 78,617 of record CAZQGG010000001.1, on the reverse strand, counting down.
AGATTTCACACGATCCCCATATCGAAAATTTTCTCACGCCCCAAAACACCGACCAGCCGGACCCGGTGCAGCGATAGTAGTGGGTTGGTGTGCCGGAAGTGCCGGGATATTGTTCCGGGCAACCCGGATAGATTGTACCCGGATTTCCGGAACATCTCAATAAAAGAGAAATCGCGTATGGTTCACATAGGTCCGAATCCTTATCCGATACAAAACCTATTTGAATGCAGGTACATAATCGAATGTATACAGGACAACGGGAACAATCCCGGTGAACAATATGATAATCCAATACATCGAAACAGCCCTCGCCCATGCACGATATGATGTCATTGCAGACGAGGAACCGTATTATGGCGAGGTTCCCGAACTGCCCGGTGTCTGGGCAACCGGAAAAACCCTGGAGGAGTGCCGCAGGAACCTCATGGGAGTAATCGACGGCTGGATCATCGTAAGGCTGCGCCGCGGGCTTCCTATCCCCCCCATTGACAATTGCACAATTGAGGAACTGACAAGGATGGAAACTGGTGTCAACGCATAAACTGACACCGGTTTCCTGGACGGAACTGGTCCGTAAACTGAAATTATTCGGGTTTGAAGGCCCGTTTCATGGGGGAAAACATCCCTATATGATCAAAGAATCATTTGTGCTTACGCTCCCAAATCCTCACCGTGCGGAAATCAGTGTGGATCTTCTTGTACGAATTATCCGGCAGATCGGTATTTCGCGGAATGAATGGATTGAAAAATAAGGGAACCTCGTTCTCGTTCACACCCCGCCGCCAGCAGTACCGTCACTGATGACCGGGTCAGCCCCCGGGTTTCGGTGGGGACGGGTGGGGCCCGGGCCGGTAAAACGCGGCAACGTGAAAATTCATCTGCTTTTTTAATCCCGCTCCAGGCCGGATGATCTTCTTATCTTCCCTCAGCACCCATAATAGAGACGATGATTCTCGTAGACTGGCAGCTCCGCGACCGTATCGCCCGGGGCCATATCAAAATCGATCCCTACGACCAAAAACTCGTGCAGCCCAACTCAGTGGACATCCGGCTCGGCAACCATTTTGTCTGGTACAAACCGGGAGCGGAGGTCATTGACCCGTACGACAAGGCGAGCGTAACTTCTGATGTTGAGGAGACCCACGCAGATTCCTTTGTCCTGAACCCGGGGCAGTTCGTCCTTGCCGAGACACTGGAGTGCATCGGCCTGCCCGACAATATTGTTGCCACCATCGAGGGCAAGTCCAGCATTGCCCGGCTCGGCGTTACGCTCCACCAGACCGGCGGCTGGATCGATGCCGGGTTCCGGGGAACGATCACGCTGGAGATGGCGAACGTGAACTCGCGGCCGGTGAAAGTGTACGCGGGGATGCCCATCGGCCAGCTGGTCTTCTACACCACCGAGCGGGCGGAGAATCCCTACGACAAGAAGACCGATGCCAAGTATCTCGACCAGCGGCAGGCAACGTTGTCGCGGTATCACGGGAACCGGAAAGGGGAGTAAGTGCCGGATGTTTCCGGGCCGGTTGATTGCGGGGCCGGGAAATTTTTACCGGATTTTTTTATTTTTCCAAAACATTCCTTCTGGAAAAAATTCCGGGATAAGCCAGTGACGAGTTACCCGGCTCATTATAGTGGCGGTGTAAACCCCCCACCCCCTGATCCATCGATCCGGCCGTCGGAACCCACGTTCCATAGCCTGATCGGAGGCGACTTTCGCGATCTGTTAGGGGTCTATTAGCCCGATTTAGGCCTGCTGACGTAAAAAGCACAAAATCGGAGGCGAAAATGAGCGTTTCCTTACATTTATGTCGGGAGATCCGGGTGAATATGTCGATTTCGCGGTTCCCATGAAAAACCGGCCGGATAAATTAGGCCAAAATGACCTCTGATGGGCAAAATAAGCCTGATTTGAAAAAGGGGCCTTTAGGCTGTGGGGGTAATCCTATGAGGTTCGGTCTCCGACGTGCGACAGGTCATCAGGCCTGAAGCATGAGAACTCGAAGGACATCAGACCTGAGAGATGAGAAGACCTTCAGGTCTTCGAAGAGTCCGAAGGCCTCTCCGATGTACGACAGGTCATCCGACCTGGAGCATGAGAGGATTTCCAAAGAAATCTTCGAACCCCTCCTATAACCCACTATAATATACCGGAAAAACCCATTGTATACGGATGATCATAGCGGATCGGAGATGAATCAATGCGACTTCTTCTCATTCATTCAGATTACATAGAATACGAAGCCAAAAAGAAGACCAAGATGGCGGAGGAGTGTTCACTCCTCTCGGATAAGGAGACCGAAGCCCTCACTGCCTTCTGCGCTGTTGAATCGATCGATGAAGAGGATCTTGAGGGTGTGATCCTCCAGGGAATTGAGGAGATCAAAAAGACCGCCGGGCAGGTCAACGTGAACAAGATCGTTGTCTACCCGTACGCCCACCTCTCCAGCGATCTCTCATCGCCCGACACTGCCATCAAGGTACTCAATGCGCTGAAAGCCGGTCTTGAGGCGGAAGGGTTTGCCGTCAAGCGTGCCCCCTTCGGCTGGTACAAATCGTTCAAGCTCTCCTGCAAAGGCCACCCGCTCTCGGAACTCTCCAAGACCATCATTCCCGGTGAGACCACGGTCAAGCCGGCGAAAAAAGAGGTCACCCACGATTGGTTCGTCATGACCCCGGACGGGAAGCAGCACGACTACAAGGAGTACCTCAACGACACACCCTTCGGCTGCATGGTCAAGAAGGAACTCGGCGTTGCCGTCCCGGTCGGAGGCGACCCGGCCCACGTGGACCTGATGCGCGGAAAAGAACTCGTGGACTACGAGCCCGCGAGCGATGTCGGCTGCCTCCGCTGGCTGCCCAAGGGTAAGATCGTCCGCGACCTGCTCTCCGATTACGTGCTCCACCTGGTCCTTGAATATGGTGGCACACCGGTCGAGACCCCGGTCATGTACGACCTTGGCGACAACGCGATCTGCGAGCACGCCGCAAAGTTCGGCGAGCGCCAGTACCGCTTCAAGTCCAATAACCGGAACATGATGCTCCGGTTTGCGGCCTGCTTTGGCATGTTCTCCATCATGCGGGACATGCACATCTCGCCCAACCAGCTCCCGATGAAGATGTACGAGCTCTCCACCTACTCCTTCCGTCACGAGCAGAAGGGTGAAGTGATCGGCTTAAAGCGCCTCCGGTGCTTCACGATGCCCGACATGCACTCGCTCTGCCTTGACATGCCGCAGGCCCTCAAGTGTTTCGAGGAGCAGCTGACGATTGGCTGGCAGACGGGCAAAGATTTCGAGACCGAACTCGTGGCCGCGTTCCGGTGCACGAAGGCATTCTATGACGAAAACGAGGCATGGGTCAAGAAGATCGTCAAGGAATCCAACTGCCCGATGCTCATCGAGATCCTCTCCGACCGTGTCCATTACTGGGTCGCAAAGATCGATCTCGCCGCCATTGACGGCCAGAACCGTCCCATCGAGAACCCGACCGTCCAGATCGATGTCGAGAGCTCGACCCGGTTCAACATTAAGTACCACAAGGAAGACGGAACGCCGGTTTACCCGCCGATCCTCCACTGTTCCCCCACAGGCAGTGTCGAGCGTGTGATCTGCGCAATCCTCGAAAACATCTCCACGCAGGAAGTTCCCGCCCTCCCCACATGGCTCTCGCCAACGCAGGTCCGTGTCGTCCCGGTAACTGAAAAGCACATTGCATTTGCAGAAAAACTGGCAGGAACGATCAACGCCGCACAGATCCGTTGCGACATTGACGACCGGAACGAGACGATCGGTAAGAAGGTCCGCGAAGCCGGCATGGACTGGGTTCCCTACGTGATTGTAGTCGGTGACGAGGAAGTCGCATCAAAGAACCTGACCGTGACGGTCCGGAAGAAGTCGCAGCCGAACAAACCGTTCAAGGAGCAGATGACTACTGACTCCGTGATTGCGGCCGTGAAGAAGGATACTGAAGGAAAACCGTTCCGCCCGCTCTATACCCCCCGGAAGCTTTCGATGAAAGCCCGGTATATCTGATCCTCTTTTTTTGCCCGTATATACCGGCATTATTTCCATCCTGCCGAAGCAAGCAAGTTCTTCAGATTCAGTGGCGGGCAACCATCACCCGCGAAATCTGACATATTCTATGACTGCACCCTCGATCCGCTGGGAAGGGGATAGCACTCCAACAACCCGAGCAGAAGAGCTTTTCCGGACTGACGCGCAGGGGAAAAACGATAGTCGGGGCCGTTTTTTGGGGAGATTTTTAATGACCGTTTGTGGCCATTCATAGTTTTTAGACCAAATATTTATACTGTTTTATTGTAATTTAAGGGACATATAAAAAAATTATACAAAATGATTGGATAATGAAAGATGATCCACCATTGATCTTCACGTTTCTGTTCACGCAACAATTCACAAGATTTATCCAAATCTGCTCTTTTTTTGCAGAGAACTGAACGGTTCAAAAAATGAACCATCGGCCCGGGTTTAATTGTTTTTGAATTTGTTTAACAATTGATCGAAAGATCAATGGAGTGCAAAAGGAATGAAAACAAAATCATTGATTCTGGTTGGAGTATTGATCATAGCATTGGCGCTGATACCTTTACCGGTTGCAGCAGATACCACAGGTGAAGCACATCTTACTGGGGATTACAGTTCAACCGCAGCCATCTCAGTAAATAACGCCACAGTCGCCTTTGCCACATTCACACCGGGAAGTCGGAATATTTCTTCCGCCGTGCGATCTAGTACGAACACATTTGCGGTTCTCAACGTGACCTCCAATGATGTCACCTGGCACGTGACTGCAGAGGACAAAACAAATACGGGACACATGCTCGCTGGTGCAGTTCCATTAACGCATGCACTTAATGTAGATTATGCAAAGAATGTGTACACACTCCCAAGTGCAATAACTGCAATTGATGATGTAACACTGACTGGCGATGCACAGCCATTCGTTCATGGCTCCGGTGTTTTAGGATCAACGGATTATCCTGAGTCCATTCCTCTTGACTTCGGGCAACAAATTGAAAATACCGACACGGCCGGCGATTATGCAATAGACATACTTCTGACATACACCGCCAGTTAATCCACAATCTGTCGACAGGATAACCCCAATACATTTTTAGAGCCGAGGCAGCCCTAGCATACATGATCGAGAAAGAGTTGAATATACATGATAACACTCCCCGGAAATAATAAGGAGTATCTCTTCATTTCTAGTAAAAACCGTTGTGAGGTCTGTCTCCATCTCATTGATATCTTATAACAATCTATTATAAAAAAACGTAAAATGCTACTCGGGAAATCCCGTGAGATGTGGTGTGTATAAGGGTACAGATCAGTCATTGAGTGTTACAATAATTTTCCTTGAAAGGGTAGGATGATTTCATGAACACAGGAAGAAAGGAAATTGAAGGTGCCGGAGGTTACATACCGGAAAGAACTGAGTGTCTTCTGACAAAGAATCGGGTAGTCGTAATAGCGTTGATTGTGATAATTCTCTGTATCACTCCCGCATCCGCGTTTACTCTTGCTGGAACCAAGTATATGGGTAGTATACCTGCTGGAGGGACAGATACACATATAATGACGATAGGCCTCGGGCCTAATGAGAATCCCCTTGACGTAAAGGTGTCTGTTATGGGATTTGGTCAGCAGATAAATAAATTATATTTACCCCTCGAGCAATCAAACGACCTGAACCCCTATTCGGCACGGGCATTCATCACACTGGACAATACAATGCTCCACCTTACTCCCGGTATCCAGCAAAAAGTGACCGCAACTATATCTCCCCCAAAAAATGCAGGTGCCGGCGGGAGATATGCGATTATCCAAATTATTGCAGTTGCGGAAAAGGGACAGATGGTTTCTACAGCAATGAATGTACCAGTAATGATCACCGTTGCCGGAACAACTCCTACCCTTGCCGGAGAGATCATAGGTGTTGATGTCGGCGATATGATCACTGGCCAGCCGGTTTCGGTTACCACCACATTGAAAAATACTGGTAATCATCATTATTACCGTACGGTCAATCAAATCACGATTGCTGATGAAAAGGGAAATATTATATCCAATAGTTCCACCGAACCCTCAACGGATGCCATCATTCCTGGAACCGGAAATTCAGTGCAGTATATACTGAAACCTGATGTAAAGAATCTTCAGCCGGGAACCTATACGCTCAATTCAAAAATTCTTCTTGAAGACGGTAAAATTCTCGATGAAAAGAAAACAACATTTACTGTAAAGTCAGATTATGTTCCCCCGGTATCAGAGGCAAACATCACTATCACCCCAGGAAGTGCAGGTACCCTTACTTCCCCAGATGGCCGGTACTCGGTCTCGTTCCCGCAGGGTTCAGTACTCGGTGACGCATTAGTTATCCTGAAACCATACTCCAAAGATAAACTTCAGGGTGCTCCGGCAAATGCAAAACTGGGGGCAACCAGTTTTGAGATCACGGGACTCTCCGGTCTGCTCAGCAAGGACGCCACGGTCAAGGTCGCCTATTCAGCCGACGATCTCGCGGCCGCTGGCGGGGACGCATCCCAATTGAAACTGGCATATTATGACGCCGCCCAGAATGCATGGGTCATCCTGCCCACACAGGTAGATCCCAGCAGCACAACGCTGACTGCAACAACCAACCACCTGAGTGTCTGGGCAGTGATGGTCTCATCATCAACCGGCACCCCTGCATCAGGCTCCCCAACGGAGGTGAGTGTGCCGTTGACAACTACTGCGCAGGGCTCTCCTCTTCCGCTGACGGTAATTGTCATATCTCTTGCCATTGCTGTAATGGTGGCCGTATATCACCCCGGGAAAAGAGATTGAATGAATGAAGAATAATTTTTATTTTTTATTTATAATCTGCTTCTCATTCTATATAGCGTCAGGATTTCTCTGGACTCCTGCAGATGCAGGCAACTCAGCAAACGTAGCGATTTCCGGACAAGTCCCCCTTACCAATTATAATGTATCAGCCACCAGTATCGGATCGGACAATGCCAACATCACCTGGAAAACCAACGGTGACGCAAACAGCATAGTCGGGTATGGCACCACAACCAGTTACGGATCAACAAAAACAGACGAAACATTAGTCAGATCGCATACCATCCGGTTGGATGGCCTCTCCTCATTCACAACCTACCATTACCGGATCACATCGACAATGAATGACGGGCGATCTACTAGTAGTTCAGATGCCACATTCAAAACCACCCATCCCCGGGGGGAAACCGTCTCCACTAAAAACGCAGGAACCACCGTTACCGGCGTCACCGCAACAACCGTTGCAGGCGTCCAGCAGGTCAGTGTCAACAAGTCGACAACCTCAGGGACAACCACGGTTGAAGGAAACTCGGTCACGGTCACGAACCCGGGGAACGGCTGGTCATCGCTGAAATATTCCGGAACAACGGTTGTTGATGACGGGAAGGATATCAGTATCAACGGGATCCAGAACGTTGTCATGGAGAGCGAGGAGGTCACTGCGGATCTCGGTGGGAATATCGGCACCGCCAGTGCCCAGATCGATGTCGCCCTGACCCAGCTCGTCTCCGGAGTCACAATCCAGCAGAATATCATCCAGGGTGCAACAACATCCGTTGCCAGCGCCTTCCAGCTTGCAGCCGCCAGCAGCAATCTCGATATCAAGTCCGTTGCTTATACGGTTGAATTCAAAAATACCGCAGACCTGAATGCCAACCTGGGCACGGCCGGAGTGACTCTGAATCTGGGCGTCGATCATGCATGGGTCGAAGCGAATGGCGGCCGGAGCAACATCAAGATCCTGCGGTTTGCTGAGGATGGTACCAAGGAGGTTCTCAGCACCACCTATACCAGCAGCTCGGGCACCACCGATTATTTCAAAGCCACTTCATTTCATGGACTCTCGACCTTTGGTATGGCCGCCGTTACTACCACGAGTAGTGGCGGGAGTGGGAATAATGGTGGGGGAAGCAGCGGCGGAAGCAGTAGTACCGACATCGGCAGTGTCAGCAGTAATGGCGGTACGGGTGTCAGCAGCAGTGGTGGTGGTTCATCAATCCACTCCGTTGTTGAGCGGGCCGTAGCCCCGGTGGTACAGCAGATCAACCAGTTCCTGGCGCCATTCCAGCAGACGGGAACAACCACAACCCAATCCCTCTCCATCGCAGGGATGTCCGCGACAACCGGCGCCGATGGGACACCGGCGATTCACCTCAATACTGCACTCGCGAGACAGTCGGGAGCAACGGTATCCCTGGAAAACAACGTGATCACCATCAGCCAGCCGGGATTCATCCTCACGGTGGTGACAAAGGATACAACCGTGGAAAAACAGGGATTACTGTCAGGCACCGTCGAAAGCGTGAGGCTCCGTACTACCTCCGCATCTGCACAAACCAGCAGCGGCACGGTTTCCATCTCGCTCGACACAGCCCTTGCCGCTTTGCCGGAAAATGCAGTCATCACCACCATCATCTCAGATACGGTGGATATGGATCTGCTGAACGCATTCCAGTCAGCGGCTTTAGCAAATAACCAGCAGGTTGAAGCGGTTGCGTATACGGTTACTGTCGGAAAGACCAACCTTGTTGCAATCGGGCCGTCAACATTAATCCTGACCATATCTCCCGAATGGGTTTTGAACCATGGAGGAATCCCATCAATCGGTGTGGCACATCACGCGGATACCGGGATAGCTGACCTGCTCGTAACTGATTATACCGGTACTGATAATTCAGGAAACCTGGTCTTCCGGGCGACATCACCGGGAGGATTGTCAGATTTCGGGTTGATCAGCCTGAAAAACCAGACCAGCATTGCAACAACCCCCCGCTCGAAACAACCTGAAAGTAATACATCGTCTATAGTGACGGGGGATATCGGGCAATTTATTTCAGACCAGGCTCTCCTCATCGCCGGAATATTTGCAGTCCTGCTGGGTATTGGAGCTGGCATCATCATGTACGAGATTCAATCCGATTCCAGAAAGAGGGAACGTAAAAAAGAGAGATGATCGGGAGAACCAGATAATTTATTCTCTTTTTTCCCAGGTGCCACGGTTCTTCTGGGACATCTCGGCAAGTATATGCTGGAACGTGGATATGAAATCCACAAGTTTCTGTTGTATATGCACTTTTCCTGACTCTGTCTGGACATACAATTTGGACTTCCCCACGGTTTTTACTGAAAGATATCCCATTTTCTGAAGCTCATACAACTGCATATAGACGCGTGCCTTGGGAACTGATATGTTGTAGCGTCCGCGTATCTCCTGCACAATATCGTGCCCGGATATCGGTTTTTCAAGAAGGGAGAGAACCACCGGCTCGAGCACTTTTTTCACGGTTTCATCAACAACGGACCGGGGAAGAAAAGAGAGCGTTTCCAACGGGAATGATCGATCTGCCGCGGAGATGAGGGTCCCCCGGCTGGTTGCAACCACCATATGAGGAATTTTTTGCATCAGCAAATGAATCTGGCTTTCGTCGCATGTTCCGACAGCCAGAGCGATGATACCGGATACGGGGACTCCGTCATGCCGGATCGCAATAAGCTGATCGACAGTACCCTGGATATCTGCAGGATCAAACCGTTCGGAAAAATCGATGATAATTGTTGGGGGAACAAGGTCAGGACGATCTGAGGGGTAAGACTCTGAAAGGATATCCATGAGTTGAGGGAGGGACGCGTCCTTTATCCTGCAAATACGGATCTTTCCACGCTGGACTTCACGGAGAAAACACCGGTGTGCACGGGAGAACGAATAGGCAAAAAGTAAATCTTTCCCCGCATCAATGTTTTTTTCAATAAATGAGGCAAAAACCTGCTCTTTTACTTCGGTATGACTATAGAGCAGGAGGACTAGATCCTCAAAAAAACCCTTGAAGATCAATGACCTGATGTCCGAAAGACTGGAATCTCCCCTGTTTGTCTCATCTGCCTTATCCGGGATATCCGGAAGAAGGACCGGCATTCCCTTCATCCGGTCCTGAAGTTCACCGGATTTCCGGGACAGGGCGAGATCTATTGCGACTTTCAGACATTGTTCACGAAATGGCTTGAGGACATACCCATACGGGTTGACCTTTTTTACTTTTTCAATGACCGCATCATCCCCATATGCAGTGACAAATATTACCGGAATATCCAGTTCTTTCCTGATTATGTCTGCCGCTCCGAGCCCGTCAATAGATCCGGGAATCCCGATATCCATCAGTACAATATCCGGAAGGTACTTGCGTGCCTTTACAACCGCATCATCACCGTTACTGACTACCCACCGGGGATCATAATGCATTGACGTAAGTGTCTTCACAATGTCCATGCGGACAACAGCCTCATCTTCAACTACGAGAATTGCAGCAGGGTTCAAAACCGTAACTCCCTTCCGTTAGAAGTGGGATTGCGTGAAGTGATATCCGGAAAAGGTATTGACCGAACCAGAACCCAGTACATTAAAAACAATATCCGGAGGATAATGCAATCTGTTTTAACCGGAAATATCCCATCGATCATCATTCTGGTTTCCCTTGAGGAAATGACCGGTGCAACAGTTCACGTGAGGGGGATTGATTATAGGAAGTGCTCGGGGCGTCCGGAACATATCAGTTGCTTGATCTGCCGGAGGATCGCAAGGTTTGAACGGGGGGGTTCACGGGTTTTATAAATATCCGGTATATAAGCATAATATCTTTGAAATATTAAATTATTGCTATTTAATCCAGCATAGGTAAGATGGGGGGTAGAGTTACCCCTACATCCACAGGGAGAATACCTTCGGACAGGGAGACAATCTATGGTACCGTTATTAAGAAAAATGATCGCGGGCATACCCAGGGCGGGCAACGGACACAAACCCAAATCCATATCATGCAAAAATTCTGAAGAAATTATATGGAACTCCGCGAACCCCTGAGCGGAAGGGAACAGAAACTGGTCCTGTTCATCATCGCACTCTCCTCGTTCATGGCGTCCCTTGACGCAACCATCGTGAACATCTCCCTCCCGACCATTGCCGAATCATTCCAGGTTCCCATGAACACCGTGTCGTGGGTTGCCATGAGTTACCTTCTCGTTTTGAGCGGATTCCTCCTGGTCTTCGGGAGGCTGGGTGACATGAAAGGGTTCCGGAAGATCTTCCTTGCCGGCTTTGTACTGTTCACCTTAGGATCGCTCCTCTGCGGCCTTGCATTCAGCATCGAAGCCCTGATTGGATTCCGGCTCATCCAGGGACTCGGTGCTGCGGCTCTTGAAGCGATCGGGCCTGCCATGGTGGTCATCTACCTCCCCAGGGAGATCCGGGGCAGGGCACTTGGCATTCTTGCAACCGTGATCTCCATCGGAGTCGCGGCTGGTCCCATCATCGGGGGTTTCTTAACCGAGTACGTGAGCTGGCACTGGATCTTCTTCATCAATGTCCCGGTCGGGATCTTCGCCGTCATCATGGGTCTGAAATGCATTCCCGAAGACAGCATCTCAAAGACCGTCGCGAAGTTTGATGCATGGGGTGCGGTACTCTTTTTCTTTGCCCTTGCAACCTTCCTCTGGCCGGTCAACGATGGCCTGACACTTGGGTGGACATCCCCTGCGATTCTCGGAAGCTTTTGTCTTTCCGCCATACTCTGGATCCTCTTCATCATCCGCGAGACCCGTTGCCAGGATCCGCTCTGCGATTTCGAACTCTTCAGGAACCGGAGTTTCCTTGCAGCAAGCCTTGCCGCTGCAATCCTGATGCTCGCCTTTGCCGGTACCGAGTTTCTGCTCCCCTTCTTCTTTGAAGGGGTTCTCGGGTACAAGTCAGATTTCGCCGGCCTTCTCCTTGCGATTCCCTCTGTTGCGCTCATCATCTTCGGTCCCCTCTCAGGGGCATTGTCCGACCGGATCGGGTCCCGGGTCCTCGCCACCGCATCGGCGGCCTTTGCCGTTGTGACCTTCTTTTTGATCAGCATGTACTCCGAGACGACCTCCCTCCTCTTCATCGTACTCTCGCTGCTCTGCGCCGGTGTTGCGCTCGGGGTCTTCTTCCCGCCCAACATGAACCAGATTCTCGGCCAGAGCAAGAAGGACGAGGAAGGTGCCGGCTCAAGCATCATGACCACAATGAAAAATGTCGGGCAGACCATCGGGGTTGCGCTGATGGGGACCATTACCATCATGACCATTGTGAACAGTAAGGGGTTCAATCCCAAGATCCCCGTTATGGACATCCCGCTTGGAATCTTCGTGGAGGGATTTGATGTGGCAATCCTGGCAGCAGCAGGAATAGCAGTTCTTGCCATCGTCTTCTCGGCAATTGCCCGGGATGCTCCGTAATAGCCGGGCGGGGACATGGGAACATTCCGCAGGGATTAGACGGGGGCAAAAAAGAACCGGTGCACTCATCACTCCGGCGTATCCAGCCGGAATTTTCCCCGCGGGATGACCAGTTCGAACCGTGCGCCGATACCCGGTTCCCCGGTCTCTGATAGGGTGATGCCGGTGAAGAGGAGAATGTCCCGGATCAGGGGCAGGCCGAAACTGGCACGCACCCGTTCATCCGTGGTCCCACCCCGGCTGAAGACCTGCTCCTTCTCCCCTTCAGGAATTCCTGCACCATCATCTTCATAGACCAACGTGCAGTGATCCCGGCTCTCGCGCACAAAGAATCCCATCCGTGTGACATGGCCGCCGTGCTGCAGGGAGTTTGCCATCAGTTCCCCAATCACCTGCGCAAGCATCGGGTCGGCATAGACCCGCAGGCCGCAGGTCTCATCCTCCACCGCTATATCCCCGTGGTCCAAGAGGCGGGATTCCGCTGCAATGATATCCGACACCCGCTGCCAGACCGGGGCATGGGCTCCAAGGTCATTGACCCCCAGGGGCCTCTCCACCTGCTCGCGGATCCGCTCTGCATTCAGGTCGGCCTGGTGGAGATAGTCCTGTAGTTTTTTGTCCTCAGCAAGTCCCTCGGAAAGACTGAGATAACTGACAAGACCGGCAAGCCGGTTCCGGATATCATGCCGGTTGAGGGAAGAGAAGAGGTTGACCTTCCGGTTTGCCTGTTCCAGCGCATTGATGGCCATCACATGATCCGTGATGTCCCGTGCATAAATCCGGCAGCCCCCATCATCCGGTGTGGGTCGGATCGTCTCACAATACCATCCCGGGCCCACCCGCACTTCCCGGCTTTCATCAACGGTTTTTCCCCCGGCAAAACCGGCAAGGATCGCATCGATATCCGGGGGCATGAACGCTGCGGGAGTGTCGGGCATACCCCACGATCGCAGGGCTGCATGGGCCGCGGCATTCACATTCCGGATCTCTTTTTTCGCGCCGCACTCAATGACCGGGTCAGGATGATCCTCGCAGGAGAACTGGCAGGGGGGAAGTACGGGGACTTCGCGGATCAGCACAACCCGGCGCTGCCCGTCGCACGCTGTAACCGACCGGACGGTGACTTCCGCAGGGAAGAGCGTCCCGTCCTTCTTCCTGCCATGAACCGACAGGGGGGAGGCACCCGTTGCCAGCGTTTCTGTAAAAACGGCTGAACCGGGAGTGTCCGGTTCATCACCTTCACCGGCCCGGGGCATGAGGAGATCGTCGATGGTGAGTCCGGCAAACTCGCTTTTGGCATACTCAAAGAGCCGCTCGGCCTGAGGGTTATGTTCACGGATCGTATCCCCGCAGATGAGGATCGCATCGGACGATGAGGCAAGGATGGCAGAGAGCTGCTCCTCGCACTCGCGCCGGGTTGCTTCTGCATGCTTTCGTGCGGTGATCGGCCGGGTCATGGCAACGATACCATTGATACCCGGGGCATCCAGAAGGTTGAGAGACACCGTCTCGACGTCAATCGTGTGGCCGTCCGCGTGCAGAATACGGCACTCCAAAGATATTCCGGCATTGGTCCCGGAACAGACACCTTCAAAGGCCTGTCGGATCCCGTCCCGGTCATCAGCCGGAATATATGCCAGAAACGATGTCCCAACCGTCTCATCCGGATCGTAGCCGGCAATCGTCCGCGTAGACGGGGAACTGTAGATGATCTCTCCCGAACAGCTGAGGATCTGGATCATCTCCGATACATTCTGGATCAGGGTCCTGAACCGTTCCTCGCTCTGCTGCAGCGATGCTTCCACGTCCCGCTGGTCGGTGATGTCCCATGCAGAGAAGAGGATCCCGCGAGGCTCTGACCCGGGGCCGGCAAGAACGGAGTTCTGGAATGCGAGAAGCCGGACCTCCCCGGACTTTGTCACCACGGTGTTCTCATGATATACTAGGGTGCCACATTCTCCCTCCATCATACCGGACAAGGCATCGCGGACTTCGCTTCTCGCATCCGCGGGCACGAGCAGGTCAACCCAGTTCTTCCCGAGGAGTTCTGCTTCAGTATACCCGAGGATCTCGCACCCCCTCCGGTTGATCAGGGTGATGATACCCTCGCGATCGATCACCGCCAGGAGTACAAATGCAGTGTCGAGATACTGCCGGGCAAGGTCCCGTTCGGCAAGGATACGGTCTTCAGCCTCCCGGCGCCCCGAGATGTCCGTGATAAATGCCGAGAAATGCCGGACATTGCGATCGGGATCTATCACCCGGTGCAGGAATATCTCGACCGGCACCGTGGTCCCGTCTTTTCGCCTGCAGGCCATCTCCTCCCGCTGCGGAATCCCGGTGGTCTCCAGCGTCCGGATGATCTCCCGCCCATGGGCGATATATTCCGGGGAGAGGATATCCTTCCAGTCCATCTGCCGGAGTTCTGATTCCTGGTACCCGAGCAGATCGCAGAGTGCCGGGTTGACAATCCCAATGCTCCCGTCAGGATACAGGATGCCAAACGGCTGGGACGACGAGTCCAGCACTTCCGCAAGGTATTGTGCCCGCTCCTCACTACCGGCAAGATCTTTTTCAGCCCGCATCCGGCGGGCCTGCTCGTCCAGCATGTCGAGCGAGAAGGAGACGTCCATGGCAATCTCATCGATTAAGCGGATCTCGTTCTCGTTGAAATAGTCCGGTTCACCGGCATAGATACTGATGGCGCCTATCACCGCACCGTGAAGCCGGATCGGAAATGCCGCAGAGGACCGGTATCCCCGCGCCAGCGCTTCTGTCCGCCAGGGTTCCATCCGGGGATCCGTTGCAATGTCATTGCAGATGTCGTGCTCGCCGAGCTGGATCGCCCGGCCGGCCGGGCTCATCCCCAGGTTTCCCCCGCTTGGTGAGATCTCGATAACGGAGAGATACCCGGCCTCGTTACCCCAGTGGGCAACCGGCCGGACTGCCTGAGAATCCTGGTTGACAAAACCGATCCAGACCATCCGGAAGTTCCCGAACTCAACCGCTATCCGGCAGATATCGGAGAGCAGGGTCTCAAGGTCATGGACACGGACGATGGTCTGGTTGATCTCGGAGAGTACCGCATACAGGCGCTGCGCTGCGATCAGGCGCTCTTCCACCCGTTTCCGTTCCGTGATGTCGCGGATGCTCACAATGTTGATCGTCCGGGTCTTCTGGGGATATTGGCTCGCCGTGATCTCGGCGACAAAGACCGTCCCGTCTTTTTTCCGGTACGCAATCTGCGGCAGGACTGCGGGAGTGCCGGTGCCGGACGTGTCCGCCTGATCAGGTTCAGCAACCAGATCCTGGTACTGCATGCTTTTCAGTTCATCACCGGTATACCCAAACAGGCCAACCGATGCCGGGTTCGCATCAAGGATAGCGCCGGTCCCGTGATCCAGCACGAGCAGGGCATCGCCCACCGCATCGAAGAGATTATGGTACCGCCGTTCACCCTGCCGGATCTTTGCCTCTGCCACCAACGTCTCGGTAAGATCGACGATGAATCCTTCAAGTTCCCGGGTAGTCCCGGACTCCGGGACATAGGACCGGATGGACATCAGGGTCTTGAACGTACTGCCATCCCGTCTCAGGAACGGGACATCATAGGTATGCCATGTTTCGGATGCGAGCACTTCCTTAACAATCATCCGTCTCTGTTCAGGATCGGTATAGTGGGCTTCGATGAGATCGGTACCGTTCACGTCCTCAATCATCTCTTCGGGAGAACCGTACCCGAACATGTGGGCAAAGACCGGGTTTACATCAATAATCTGGCCGTCGAGGGTCGTATGGAAGATCCCCACGGGGGCATTGTCAAAAATTCCCCGGAACCGTTCCTCCGATACCTGGAGTGCCAGTTCTGTCCGGCGTCGTTTCACGGTCTGCTGGATCTTGCCCTCCAGTTCGGCGAACTGGCTTCTTGGTTCGCCCCCTTTCTGGAGATAAAAATCCGCCCCGGAGTTGAGTGCCTCGATCGCCACCTCTTCCCGGCCCCGCCCGGTGAAGAGGATGAAGGGCAGGTCGGGATCGGTTTTGCGGAGGGTCTGCAGGAATTCAAGCCCGTCCATATCCGGCATCTGGTAATCGGAGACTACCGCGTCATATGCGGTTGTGGATAGTTTCTCCAGCGCGTCCCGTGCTGAAGTACAGGTGTCAACAAAAAACCCGCCGGTCTTTTCAAGATAGAGTTTGGTTATGTCGAGCAGGGTAGCCTCATCATCGACATAGAGGATTGATATCATGGGCCTCACGGGGGAATACTTATGAATCTGGGGATGTAGGAGTCTCTATTTTCCATATAGATAAGGATGGTTATTTTCAATGATTACTGCGGGCGTTTTCCTCGGGATATATTAAAAATAGCGCCGGGGTTCCCACTCTCATACACAGAGCGGAGATAATTTTTCGATCAGGCGCTCGACCTGCCGGACTGCGGTCCCGATGTACGCATCGGGCGCGAGGAGTGCAGCAATATCGGTCTTCGAGCAGAACCGGACCACTTCGGGATCTTTTCCGAGTATCTCCGCAAGCGGCCGGCCTTCGGCCAGGGCCTGCATGCTCGCCATCCGGATCCGTTCGTGGGAGTCCTGCCGGCTCATGCCCTTCTTCGTCAGCTCGATCATCACCGATTCAGCCATGTTGATCCCGTGGAGGAATTCGAGATTTCTCCGGATGCCGGCCCGGTTGATAACAAGACCTTCGAGTACTCCGGCCATGAGCCGGAGGCAGTGGTCGGTGAGGATCGATGATTCGGGAAAGATGATGCGTTCGCACGAGGAGTTGGTTAAGTCCCGCTCGTCCCAGAGCGTGTTGTTCTGGAGTGCGGGTTCGACCGCGGAGCGGATGATCCGGGCAAGGCCGCAGACCTGCTCGCTCTTGATCGGGTTTCGCTTGTGGGGCATGGTGGAGGATCCCACCTGGTTCTTCCCGAACGCCTCTTCGACCTCGCCGATCTCGGTCCGCTGGAGCGTGCGGACCTCAACGCCGATCTTGTCGAGCGTGGTTGCCACATTTGCGCAGAACATGAAATATTCCGCGTACCGGTCGCGGGCAATCACCTGGTTCGAGACGTCCACCGATCCGATCCCGAGGTTTGCCATCATGGACTCCTGCACTTCCATCCCCTTTGGTCCGAGCGCTGCCTGCGTCCCGACCGCGCCGGTCATCTGGCCGACCACGACCCGGGGCCGCATCTGTTCGAGCCGCTCAATGTGCCGGGCAATTTCGCTGGCCCAGATGGCAAACCGGAGCCCGTAGGTTGTGGGAACGCCATGCTGGCCGTGCGTGCGCCCGATGCAGACGAGCGTCTTGGTCTCTTCCGCTCTCTTCAAGAGCACTGCGAGAAGTTTTCTGAGTTTGGTATCGATCAGGTCCAGCGCCTGGCCAAGCTGGAGGGCGGTTGCGGTGTCAAGGATGTCGTTGCTGGTGGCGCCGTAGTGCACCCAGCGCCCGGACTCGCCCGTGACTTCCGAGATCGCTTTCACGATTGCCATCATGTCGTGGCTGATCTCGAGCTCGATCGCCTTTGCCCGTTCGAGCGATGCATTGTGTGCCTTATCGCTGATCTCAATCGCGGCGGCGGCCGGGATCATACCGCAGTGAGCCTCGGCCTTTGCCAGCGCAACTTCGGCGCTCACAATACACGAGAACCGGTTCTTCTCGCTCCAGATGGCACGCATCTCTTTTGTGCCGTAACGCTCCTCGATGGGGTGGACTGCCATGGGTAGAAATGGGATGTTTTGGGATATAAGGGGTGAGGGGAGAGATGCAATTGATGGGCTATTGCATTTTCGAGAGGAGTTACGATTCGTGCCCGGTGGAGTAATCCGCAGAAAGCCAAAATTTATCAAGGTTTTACCAACATTGTCATTAATGGATTATTCTAAGCCAATTCCCGGTCTTCTTCTGGTTATACTTGCATTCGTTGTCGCAGTACTCCTTGCATCGCTGATGCAGCCCGTCACCGGTAAGTGGGATACGGTGCTCTTTGTCATCGTCCTCTTCTTCCTTCTCTGGGCGATCGCATCGAAAAAGGGCTGGTCAATTCCCCATCCCCTCCCCTTTGTCCGTTCATCCGCGATGAGTGATGTCCTCCTGGGGCTCCTCTTAACAATCGTGGCGCTGGCGGTCTCATGGTTTGTTGGAACTGCTATCAGTCGTGCGTTCTCGGATCTGCTGGGAGCCCTGATGGCGCTTGTGATCTTCGGGGTCATCATGCTCGTTGTCTCCACCTCAAGGAACTGGAAGTGAGATCGTAATCCCAATCCCAAAACAGCCCTTTTTTCAGCCACGCCCCCCTCACCATACAGTAACCCACCGGTGAGATCAACCTCAAAGCAAACAAGCTCTAAACAGGCCGGTTTTATCCTTCGGAATAACCTCCGTTCTCCCATCGGAGCGTAATGAGGGGTTTTCCGTAACACTGCCATGAAAAAACCCCGAAACCGGCCGGTCGGACACCAGGGAAAAATGGCAATCCGGTGCAGAAATGAGCCCGGATACTGTTCCGGCGGGGAGTACTCCCCTCATGTGCCGGGTAATCAATGGAGAAAACACTCTCGGAGAAACCGAGTCTCGTGATTTTTTTCTTACATTTTCATAAATGTTTTACTAGTTAAGCCAAAAACTATATTCTCTCACAATACAATTAATTTCTTACTATGGACGTTGTCACGCTCTCCTCAAAGGGACAGATCGTCATACCCGCTAAAGTCCGGAAAAAATTTTCATTGAAGGAAGGCGACTCGCTTGTCCTTGTTGAAGAGAACAATGCGATCCGGCTCCAGCCACTCGTCAGCCTTTCAGAACTCTGGGGCATTGACACGATGAAGAATACCCGGGCAACGGTCAAAGAGTTGCGGAAGGAGTGGGACGATGAGCTCGAAGACAAAGCTGCTCTTTGATACGCATGCGTTCCTCGCGTTCTTCAATCGCGAGGAAGGATCAAAAACAATAAAGAATTTTTTTGATGCGGTCGAGAGCGGAGAGGCTGAAGGATTCGTTGCAACCATCACGCTGACCGAACTTGCGTATATCTATACCCGGAACGCTGATACCGCAACTGCACGGCTCCGGGTCATGCAGGTCCAGGGCTCGCACCTGAATATCATCCCGCTGACTCCGGAAATTGCACTTGATGCCGGCACGATAAAACGTCCGGGAATTTCCATTGCCGATGCGATCATCGCCGCGTCCGCGTTGTCCGTCAACGCATCGGTTGTCACTAACGATTCACATTTTTCTGATATGGGCGTTGGGGTGAAGGGGTATGGTAAATGAATACATGATCATGCCGGACGGAAATTAATACAATCCATTTCCTGTTTTGCTTTCAGAACAGATTCTGCGATCTCATGTCGTATTGCAGGATCAATTGTGCTTAAAAAATGAGAGACTGTTTTTTGAATTACAGGAGTTATGATCCGGATTTTTTTTGGAACTTGTTGTTTTCATTGCAATGAGAGAATTTCTTGTTCGGCATAATACGTTTAACGGATATGAGAATTGAACTCCGGATTGAGGGCGGGCTTCGACACATCCCGCAGGGCGCAGTCGAACGTTGATACCAGATTCAGGCAATCCTTACAAATGCGACGATTATCATCCTGACGGCGGATCATATCGGTTACAGTTCATGAGAGCCGGTAATGCAGCACTATCGCAAACGGGGGGCGCCCACACGGTGGGGACCGCCAAAGGCGGTGGAGAAGATTTTAGAAATCTTCGACTGCGGAGCCCCCATGAACGTCAGACATCAGGCTGAAGCGCTTACCAGAAAAAAATTGCTAAAATTTTTGTAGTCCAAAGAACTCCAGTTCACTTTCACGCTGCCCCACACCCATAAAACCTCCCGCCGCCAACAGTACCACTGAAATGGACAGCATCGACTCCTTCTTCCCGTACAGCGGGTACCGGCCCGGCCAGCGCCATATGCTCGAAGTCGCGGCAGAGGTGGCCCGCACTGGCGGGATCGCGATGATCGATGCCCCGACCGGGTCCGGCAAATCGAGCGTGGTTGCCTCGCTCCTGGCCGAGCGGAAGGATCGGAAGATCGTGATCGCGGTCCGCACGGTCAGCCAGCTCACCACCTTCATTCGCGAACTCGAACTGGTGAAGAAGAAGGCCCCGCAACTCAAGGCCGTGTACCTGGTGGGAAAGGGCAGCATGTGCCCGCTGGGCGGCGAGGGCGACATCTACCGGCGCTGCGAAGGCGTCAAGGCATTCAGCAACTCGCTGATGCGGGACCGGGCCGAGAAGGGTGCGATGATCCCGGCCAAAGACCCGTTCATCATCCAGCAGATCCGCAAGATGGACAAGGAGCACCCGCTCCTCTGCCCGTACTATATTGCGAGCAAGATGTTCGTTCCCGCCGAAGGCGTCGGGGTCCGCATGGTGCCTTCTGCCGAGCTCCGCAGCAAGGCCGACCGCGTCATCGCAAACCCTCCCCCGCCCCGCGAACTCTCCGAGTATTGCTCCGGGATCTGCCCGTACGAGCTGATGATGCATGCCGCAAAGACCACGGACATCGTCATCCTCAACTACCACCACCTCTTCGACCGGGAGATCCGCGACCAGCTCTACGCAAACCTCGGGGTCGAACCGCAGGACGTGCTCCTCTTAATAGACGAGGCGCATAACTGCGGGGACGTGATCACCGGTATCGAAAGCGTCACGCTCGTGGAGAGCGATCTCGAACAGGCCTCACGGGAACTGGCCGGCATGGCCCGGCGCCACAAGGGAGCAGAGGCGGTCCGTCACGTGCTGCCCCGGCTCACCGATTTCATCCGCGGCCTTGAGAATTCCCCGGAGGCAGAGGACTGGTTCGATCCCGCGATCTTTGACCGGATGGTGACAAAGGAGTCCCTGTACAAGGACATGGACGAGATCGTGGACGATCTCATGGGCCTCTCCGAAACGATACGGGAGAAGAACATCAAGGGCGGCGAGTTCCGCGAGACGGCAATCGAGCGGCTCACCGTATTTCTCTTACGGCTCTCCAACTCCTCAACCGATCCCGCGTTCCTGACCCTGTACCGGAAAGAGGAGTCAGGTATCACGCTCGAAGTCCGGAGTATCGACCCCGCCGCCTCGCTCACGGAAGTCTGCGGCTCGCATGCCTGCGCCATTTTGATCTCGGGCACGCTCTCACCGGTCGAGAGTTTCCGGAATTATTACTTCGGCAAGGTCCCGGTCACCACACTCTCGCTCCCGAATGCGTTCCCGAAAGAGAACCGGCTCATTGCCTGTGCAAACGATGTCACCACCGCGTACTCGATGCGGCAGAACAAGGACAATACGAACCGGATCGCAAGTTACATCCGGGTGTTCTGCTCGCTCAAAGGCAACCGGGCAATCTACTTCCCCAGTTACCAGATCCTGGAGAGTTACGCGGAACTCACCTCCCGCGATATCCGTGGCAAGCGGATCTACATCGAGCCCCGCGACACCGCAAATGCCAACACGGCCCTTGCAGAGTTCCTCTCCCTGCCCTCCCGGAGAGAGTCGGGCGTGATGTTCGCGGTCTGCGGCGGGAAATGGAGCGAGGGCCTCGATTACCGGGGCGAGATGCTTGCGGGAGCCATGGTGATCGGCCTCCCGCTTGCGCCGTTCAACCGCGTCCGGAAGATGATGATCGAGTACTACCGGCACAAGTTCGGGGCTGAGGGCGAGTTCCTCTGCTACACGCTGCCGGCCGTGAACCGCTCGCTCCAGGCGCTCGGCCGCGTGCTCCGGACCCCGGAGGACAAGGGCGTGCTCGTACTCGGCGAGAAACGGTTCCTTGAGCAGCGGGTGAAGACCGCCCTGCCCCCGTGGATGCAGGACGAGATGATCGCCTGCGATTACGAGAAGTTCCGGGAGGTGCTCGCGCAATGGAAGTCGTGAGCGGGTCGTGCCGGCTCGGGCTCTGGCATGTGCAGGTGCACTGGAGCGAAAACACGATCCACCGGGTCCGGTTCGCAACCACCGGGATCGAGGGCGATGTCCCGCCCTTGATCCGGCAGTTCTGCGCCGGTAAACGCGTGGATCTCCGGGCACTGGACAGCGTCGGGATTCACGGAGACACTCCATACAGCCGGATCTACCGGGCCGTGCAGGCAATCCCGTACGGGAAGACTGCAACCTACGGAGAGATCGCACAGGCAGTTGGCACTGCGCCCCGCGTGGTCGGGCAGGCAATGGCCCGCAACATCACGCCGCTTGTCATCCCCTGCCACCGGGTCGTGGCCGCGGGTGGGATCGGGGGATTCTCACCGGCGCTGGAGATCAAGGAACTGCTGCTTGCGCTGGAGAAGAAGGCAGCCCGGAAGAGCGGCGCAACCCTAACGTAAACTACTACATACTGAAGATCCAACTATTCCGGCAGAATATCTCCATGAAGATCCTCATTCTCGGTGCCGGTGCAGTCGGGTTGTCGGTCGCAGCGAAGCTCTCGCGGGTTGCCGACGTTCACGCAGTCTGCCGGAAGAAATGTGCCGATGCAATTGCCACCGGGGGATTTGCCATGACCGGCATCTGGGGCGAGGGAACCTCCCGGTTCAGCGCCGCCGAGACCGTGCCTGAGGGCAGCCGCTTCGATTATATCATCATCTCCTCAAAGTCGCAGGACACGGAAACGATCTGCCAGCAGTATGCCGGACTGATTCGCGATACCGAGACCGTCAGCCTCCAGAACGGGATCGGCAACGAGGAGATCATCAGTCGGTACACGAACCGCGTGATCGGGGGAATGATCATCACGGGTTTCGAGTGGCGGGGCGACGGGGCGGTGCATGTCTCGGTCGAGGCGGGACCCATGAAACTCGGGCGATTCCCGGAAGGTCTTGCCGAGCCGGTCACCAAGCTCGCCGACCTGATCCGAAAGGCCGGCATGAACGTGGAGACGAGCGAGGCGATCCGATCGGAACTCTGGGGCAAGACCCTGTACAACTGTGCCCTCAACCCGCTCGGTGCCGTGATGGCCGTGCCGTACGGGAATCTCGCCCACCCGGCTGCATGGCGGATCATCGAACAACTGGTCACGGAAGCGTTTGCCGTGGTTGCCACCGAAGGCGTCCAGCTGCCGTGGAAGGATGCAGGGGAATACCTGGAGTTCCTCAAAACAGTCCAGCTCCCGGCAACCGTCCGTCATCATTCATCAATGTTCCAGGACCTGTCCCGGGGGCGCAGAACCGAGATCGATTTCATCAACGGGGCCGTGGTGGCAAAAGGCCAGGAGCACGGCATCCCGACACCCTGCAATGCGATGATGGTCGAACTGATCAAATTCCGCGAATCGCTGGCGGCAACCGGGGATACGCGATGAGATCCGCAATCGTCCTTGTCGGGGGCCAGGCACAGCGTGCCAATGGGCATGAGAAATATTTCTTCATCTACGATGGTCAGACATTCATCGAACGCCTGGTCGATACCCTCCGCGAAGTGACCGATGAGATCATCCTGGTTGCCCGCGACCCGGAACAGTGCAAACGGTTCAGTAACCTGGAAGGGGTGCGGTGCATCACCGACATCCGGCAGGGCATCGGCCCGATCGGGGGCCTTCATGCCGGGGCCCTTGCTGCCCACGGGGATCTCCTCTTTGTCTCCGCGTGCGACATGCCCTGCATCGATGCCCGCGTCATCCGGTATCTCTTCACGGTCATCGACGACCACGATGCCGTGATCCCCAGCTGGAACAGCGATATGATCGAGCCCCTCCATGCAGTGTACCGGCGATCGGTGCTGGTGAACTATCTCGAAGATCACGCATCCTTCTCCCTGCGCCCGATGATCCGTTCCATTAACACCCGGTACGTCCCGATGGCTGAACTCAAATCCCTTGATCCCGAGCTGAAGAGTTTCACGAACATCAACAAGCTCGAGGATCTCGAACGGATCAACGGGAAGGTGATCACCTGCCGCGATGCACCGGAGGGTCCGTAAGCCCGTGGTGCAGGTCAGTAATAAATCACTATATTGAAATAGCAAGTAACGAGAGGTACGATACGTAACCTACTGAAATCCTCGCAGTACAGATCCTGATACTATCTTTAACGGAACGATACAACGATGCAACCCATTTCTGCCGAGAACAGCGAAGTTTTGCACTTTCTTCTTATTGCTGCAGCCTATATCGGTGCCGTCTTCTCCACCGTCTTCTCCTTAAGCCACGGGATCTTCGAAGTCTTTCCCTTCCTCTACCTTCTTCCCATCATCCTTGCGGTCTACTTTTACCCGAAACGGGCCGTGCTCGTCACCCTCTGGATCGGCATGACCTACATCGGGCTCGTGTACCTGTACGGGTTCACCCACCCGGACCTCATTGCGATTGCTACCGCGTGGTTTGCGATCTTCATCACCATCGGGGTGGTGGCATCATCGTTTGCCATACAACTGCTCGAAGAGCAGAGCCGGATCCGGAGCATCCTTGACAATACGCAGGACGGGATCATCTGCTTTGACCGGAAGACCCTGCGAATCCTTGAGATCAATATCAAATGCGCCCGGTGGCTGAAGTACGAACGGGCGGAACTGCTGGGTAAGGACATTAAAACCATCTGGACTGAAAACACGGAACGGGAGCAGTTCATCACGGCCCTGCGGCCGGACCGGGCAGGATCGGAGACAGAGGGCGTCTTCCGGGCAAAGGATGGGACGCTTGCCCGGTTTGTGATCTCGGCGGTCCTGGTCACGGGAAAGCGAGCCCTCTGTTCCACGATCGATATCACCGGCACCAAGATCGTTGATGAAGAGATACGGAGGACCCTCGACGATCTCGAAGAGCAGGTACGGGCACGAACCGCCCACTTGGAGAAGATCAATGCCGAGCTCCAGGCCGAGATCCTTGAGCGCCGACGGTTCGAACGCACGATCCTGCCCCAGAAGAGTCCGGACCGGAGAGACCCGGAGGACGATCGATGAATACCAGTCCCCAACACCCGGAGGGCCTTACCCGGACCGGCAGGTTCTGGTTTTTTGCTGCGATCGTCATCACCAGTGTCCTTGCCATTGTTGCCACGATCTACTCCATGCAACACGGCATCAATGATGTCTACCAGTTCCTCTTCTTCATCCCCATCATTATCTGTGTCTGGTTCTCGCCAAAGAGGGGTGTTCTCTTCACCCTCGCCCTCAGTATCATCTATCTCCTGCTCGTGTATTCCTTAAGCAACTTCAACCCGGCGCTCGTTGCCGTCTCCACGGCATGGTTCGTGATCTTCGTCACCATCGGCGTCGTCACGTCATCGTTCGCGCAGGGGCTCCTCAACGAACGGCGAAAATTCCGGGGCATCTTTGAGAACTCGCAGGCCGGCATCTTCACCTGCGATTGTGCCACCATGAGGATTGTTGAGATCAACAACAAATGCACCCGCCTGCTCCAGGCAGAGCCAGAAGATCTCACTGGAAAACCTCTTGCGGAGATCATGACGGATCCCAAAGAGTATGAGATGTTCAGAGCTGAGATCCGCCGCAACCAGCAGGTGGGTGATATCGAACTCCATTTCACCACGGCCACCGGGGATGTCCGCCAGGTACTGGTCTCGGCCTCGCTCTCGCTGGGCAATACCATCCTCTGTTCGGTGGCCGACATCACCGAACGCAAGCTTGCCGAGCGGGTGATCCATAAGGCCCGGGAGGATCTGGAGCAGCGCGTGATGGAGCGGACCCGCGAACTTACGCGATCCAACGAGGTCCTGATCGCAGAGATCGATGAACGCCGGCAGTTCGAGGAGGCAATTACCCTCGCAAACCGCAAGCTCAACACCCTCTCCTCCATCACGCGCCACGATATTCTCAACCAGGTCACGGCAATCGTCATGTATCTCTCGCTTGCCGAGGAAGAGGTCCACGACCCGGCCCTCGTAACAGAGCATCTCAAGAAGATCGGGCAGGTCACCGATCTCATCCAGAAACAGATCCGGTTCACCCAGGATTACCAGTATATCGGTACCAGGCCCCCGGCATGGCAGAACGTTGGAAGCACGGTCGATATGGCCATGAGGCACCTTGGTACACACCACCTTCGTATTGAGAAGACGCTCGCCCATCTGGAGGTCTTCGCAGATCACCAGCTGGAGAAAGTATTTTACAATCTTTTGGAAAATACCCTGCACCACGGGGAGCATGCAACCGTCTCCCGCTTCACCTACCGGGAGTGCGGGGATCAGCTCGTCATCGTGTACGAGGATGACGGCATCGGCATCCCCGCGGGTGCAAAAGAGAAGATCTTCAAGCGGGAGTATTACCGGAATTCCGGGTACGGGTTGTTCCTGGCAAGAGAGATCCTCGGCACCACGGGCATGACCATGCAGGAGACCGGGGAGCCGGGAAAGGGTGCCCGGTTTGAGATCACGGTTCCCAGGGGAGCATTCCGGCTCCGGAGCCCCGATACCTGCGAATAACGAACGCGGGGGAATCACCCCCATCGAGCGTTACGATAAAAAAACAAAATCAGATATTCTTCTTTCGGCCGCTCGCATCCCGCATGTAGTGGCCGAACTCGCTCTTCATGAGCACATCCCCGGGAAAGACCGGGCCGTCGCGGCAGACCCGGAGCCCGGAGGGATCGGTGCAGCACGACCCGCAGACGCCCACCCCGCACTTCATGTACCGGTGGAGCGAGAACTCGGTTTTGTGTTCAAGCCCTTTCTCGGCAACTTTCGTGAGCACGGATCGCATCATCACTTCCGGCCCGCAGACGGCGATCCGGTCGTACGAGGCAAGATTGAGCTCGTCCATCAGGGCCGTCACAAACCCTTTGTGCCCCTGCGTCCCGTCATCGGTGGCGATCAGGACATCGGTGCATTCATCGAGCTGGTCGACAAAGAGGAGTTCGGACTCGGTCCGGGCGCCAAGCAGCATCGTCATCACGTAATCGGCTTTTACCAGAGGGAGGAGGGGGGCTGCTCCGACCCCCCCGGCAATGGCGAGAACCTTCTCGCAGATGGTGAAGCCGTGGCCAAACGGCCCGCGAATCCCGATCTTATCCCCCACGGAAAGGTTGCACAGGGCCGCGGTGGCGTCCCCGACATTCTGCACGGTGATACCGGTGGATGAGGAGAGCGCCATCGGGACTTCGTCCACGCCCGGGACCCAGACCATCACGAACTGGCCCGGGGAGAGGATAAATTCCCGGTCAAAGAAGAGGCTTTTGATATTCGGGGTCTCCTGCCGGACGCCCTTGATCGTGACCGTGACCGGTGTCCCGTCAGTCATGGGCGCACCCCACGATCTCCCCGGCCGGAATCCCATCCTTCGTATAGAGGTCTCCCCGGATCGTATCGAAGACCTTCACATCCCCACAGACCGCGCTGCCGATCTCGACCGCCGCAGCACCGGCCATCATCATCTCGATGACGTTGTCAGCCGTTGAAACCCCCCCGCACCCGATGACCGGGATCTTTACCGCTTCATAGAGTTCATACACGCACCGGACCGCGATCGGGAAGACCGCCTTACCCGAGAGGCCGCCGTACCGGTTCCCCAGCATGGGCCGCCTGAGGCCGGTGGAGATCCGCATCGCCTTGACCGTGTTAATGGCAACGATTGCGCTCGCCCCGCCCTTCTCGGCCGCCTTCCCGATCGCGGTGATATCGGTAACGTTCGGAGTGAGTTTCACCCACGTTGGGACTCCGCTTTTACTCACCGCACGCGTACAGGCCTCCACCAGTGCCGGGTCGCTGCCGATCGCTGCCCCGTACCCTTCCGCATGGGGGCAGGAGAGGTTCAGTTCGATACCCGCCACTTTACCGGCAAACCAGCCGGCCACCTCCGCAAATTCCTCCGGGGTGCCGCCAAAGATACTGGCAATCACCGGTTTGCCTTTGAGACCTGCAATCTCGTCCACAAACTCCTTTGACGGGTTCGGAAGTCCCATCGCGTTCAAGAGCCCGTCTTCAAGTACGACAAGGCAGGGGCCAGAGTGCCCTTCCTTAGGGTGGGGGCCGATGGACTTGGTGACCACCCCGCCCGCCCCGAGATGCAGCATCCGCGAGAGCGATGCACCGGTAGTACCAAGGACGCCGGCTGCGAGGAGGAGGTGGTTCTCCAGCTCCACCCCGCCCGCAGTGACCGGCCCCGGTTTGAGAGTAACCATTGATCAGGAGATGGTTGTTAATTTATTATTAGCATACCCATACTGATACCAGATGGCGCGCCTTGCAATCGTAGGAGTCGGGAGAATCGGCGGCGAGGTTGCCTACCTCGCTGCATCGCTTGGGATCTCTCGTGATCTCGTCCTGTACGATACGGTGCCGGATCTTCTCAAAGCGCAGGTGCTTGACCTCCAGCATACCGGCCTGGATGTGGCGATCAGCACGGACCGGTCCGAGATCCGCACTGCCGATCTCTGCATCTTCGCGGCCGGGATGCCCCGCAACCCCTCTGTAAAAACCCGGGCTGATCTCTTACACGCAAACCTGCCGGCAGTCCGCGACTGCGCCGGTCTCCTCAAAGGCTTCTCGGGAATCCTGATCACCGTGACGAACCCGATGGATATCAATAATTTCTATCTCTCTAAAACAACGGGCATCTCCCGCGAGCGCTGTGTCGGGTTTGGCGGCCAGCTCGACAGTGCCCGGTTCGGTACAGCCCTCCGCGAACGCAGCATTGAGGGGATGCCCTTTGTCTTGGGCGAACATGGCGAGCACCAGGTACCGGTCTTCTCCCGGCTCGATACCCCCGTGAAAGAGTCCGTGCGGGAAGAGATCCTCGGAGGGCTTCGCGGGGCGAGTATGGAAGTGATCAAGGGTAAAGGCGGGACGGTCTTCGGACCTGCACTGCACATTGCCCGACTGGCGCGGATGGTGCTCGCGGATACACGGGAGATGGCTGTCTGCTCCGCGGTGCTGGAAGGCGAGTACGGTCTTGACCGCTGCTCGTTGGGTGTGCCGGTGACGGTCGGGAGAGAGGGCATCCGCGAGATCCACGAGTGGAAACTTGACGCGTGGGAAGAACAGAAGATGACTGACGCGGGTGCGTTCGCAACTGAACTGTGCAGAACGGCGGTACCCTGATATGGGCCAGCAGTCGCTTTTTGAAGAACATGGGGCTGAAGCCCCGGCTGCCCCGGTGCAGCCGGCCGGGATCCGGATCGCGATCAACCAGGTGGAGTACAGCAACTCCCCGGGTGGACCCATCATCCACATCTTCGGGCGCGATACGCAGGGACGAGCAAAACGGCTGGACATCACCGGGTTCCGGCCGTACTTCTATGTTGCGGCGGAACAGGCAGAGGCGCTCCCTCTTCCCCCGCAGGCAGATCTTGAGACCGGGACGAGTTACCGCTCGATCCGGAACGAACCGCTCCGCCGGCTCTACACCCAGCGGCCGGGCGATGTTCGGGAAGTGCGGGAACGCTACCGTCACTTCGAGGCGGACATCCCGTTTGCCACCCGGTTCATGATCGACTCCGGGCTCACGGGAGGCGTGGCAGTCCCGCAGGAGACCGCGGACTTCCATGAGATCACAACGGCCGATGTCGATGCCCCGGCCCGGAACTGCATCATCGATATCGAATGCGAGGATGAGCGGGGCTTCCCCGATTCCCAGCGGGACAAGATCACCTGCATCACCTGTTACGATTCCTTTGACGAGGACTATACCACGTTCCTGCTGGCGGCCGGGATGCCGGGCGAGCTTGCCGAGAAGCTGGGCGGGGAAGGACTTCCGAATGGCTGCTTCCGGAACGGGACCCACACGATCTGCCCGTACGCGGACGAGACCGAGATGCTCAAGGCGTTTACGGCCTACATCATTGCCCGCGACCCGGATGTGCTCTCGGGCTGGAACTTCGTGGACTTCGATATGCCGTACATCACCGGCAGGATGGAACGGCTGGGTCTCCGGCCGGACTCGCTTGCCCGGATCCCGGGCATGACCGAGCGGAATGCCCTGCGGGGCCGGGCACTCTTCGATCTTTTAACCGCGTACAAGAAGATGCACCTGAGCCAGAAGGAATCGTACCGGCTCGACGCGATCGCCATGGAGGAACTGGGCGAGCAGAAGGTCCGGTACACCGGCACGGTCTCCGATCTCTGGAAGAAGCAGCCGGCACTCTTTGTTGAGTACAATTTCAAGGACGTGGAGCTCTGCGTCAAGATCAACAAAAAGGACAACATCATCGGGTTCTACCGCGAGATCGCCCGGTACGTGGGCTGCCCGCTCGACCGGACCCTGAACTCCTCGAACATCATCGATGTCTACGTCCTGAAAAAGGCGTTCGGGAAGTACGTGCTGCCCTCCAAGGGCTTTGCGAATGCCGAGGAGTTCGAAGGTGCCACGGTCTTCGAGCCGAGTAAGGGCGTCCGCGAGAACGTGGTGGTGCTCGACTTAAAGTCCCTGTACCCGATGGCGATGATGACGATCAATGCCTCGATGGAGACAAAAGATCCAAACGGGGAACTCAGGGCGCCAAACGGCATCCGGTTCCGGAAAGAGCCGGACGGCCTGACCCGGAGCATCATCGCCGACCTCTTGAAGGAGCGGGACGAGAAGAAGGCGCTCCGCAACACGTTTGCATTCGGCTCGCCCGAGTACCTGATGTACGACATGCAGCAGAACGTGCTCAAGGTGATCATGAACACCTACTACGGGGTCTCAGGGTACGTCCGGTTCCGTCTCTTCGACCGGGAGATCGGGTCGGCTGTCACCTCAGTAGGCCGGGCGATCATCGAGCACACCCGGCGCACGATCGAGGCTCAGGGCTACAAGGTGATCTATGGCGACACGGACTCCTGCATGATCCAGCTCCCGCCGCTCGACCGGGAGAAGACGATCGAACTTGCCAAATCGATCGAGAAGACGCTCAACGCGAGTTACCCGGTTTTTGCCAAGACCGAGCTGAACGCCGATGAGAATTACTTCTCCATCAAGTTCGAGAAGATCTATGCCCGCTTCTTCCAGGCTGGCAAGAAGAAACGGTACGCGGGCTCGCTCGTCTGGAAAGAGGGTAAGGACGTGCACGAGACCGACATCGTGGGCTTCGAGATCAAACGGAGCGATACGCCGCAGATCACGAAGATCGTGCAGATGACCGTGATGGAGCAGATCCTTGACGGCAAGGAGTACGCGGAGATCAAGACGTTCCTCTCGGGCGTGATCACCAAATACCGGGCCGGGAAGTACACGCTGGACGAGATCGGCATTCCCGGTGGCATCGGCAAGGCGCTCGATGATTACGAATCTGACGATGCCCAGGTGCGGGGGGCGAAATACGCGAACCAGTACCTGCACACGGAGTTTGGCAAAGGCAGCAAACCCAAACGGGTCTACATCAAACAGGTGACCTCAAAATATCCCAAGACGGATGTGCTCTGCTTTGAGTATGCCGACCAGGTACCGTCGGAGTTCGTAGTGGACCGGGAACTGATGCTGGACAAGACGATCAAGCAGCCGATCTCCCGGATCATCGAGGCTCTGGGCTGGAACTGGGACGATGTGGATCCCTCGCGGACAACTCTTGCGCAGTGGGGACTCGGATAATCCACGGACCGGTCATCAGGAGACCGGGCGAATACGGAACTTTCCTTTTGGGA
Organism: uncultured Methanoregula sp.; assembly: GCA_964592875.1. Taxonomy (GTDB): domain Archaea; phylum Halobacteriota; class Methanomicrobia; order Methanomicrobiales; family Methanospirillaceae; genus Methanoregula. The sequence continues at coordinate 46,774 of CAZQGG010000001.1, read as the reverse complement.
CGAGGACATCGAACCGGGCGCCGTTTCCCGGAACGCCGGTCTCCCTGATACTCATACCGGTGATTGCCAGGATCTCCCGGGCCAGGAACAGCCCATACCCGGTGTGCGAACCGAATCCCTTGTCAAAGATCCTTGATTTATCAGGGGCAGGAATACCCACGCCATTATCCTCGATGGATAACGTGGAGTTTCCATTATCGCTGCCAAACCATACCCGGATGGTGGAGATCCCGCCGCCGTGCCGGAGCGCGTTGTCGATGATGTTGCAGACGACCTTTTCAAAGAGCGGATCGGCATAGACTTCAAGATTCGCCGCTTCATTGACAAAACGCACACTCCCCATGTCCAGCTGGGATGCCGCATGCGAACAGACTTTTGCAAGGTTCTGCCACGCGGGGCTTTTCACACCGAGATCCTGGTAATCCCTCGTGAATTCGATCTGTTCCTCAAGCATACCGGCAATCGAATCGATCTTTGCCAAACCGGCCTGCATCGACTCCAGATCGCAGGACTGGCGGGAGAGTTCAATATGCGCCATGAGGGCCGTGATCTTGTTGAGGATATCGTGGCGCGTGACGGCTGCAAGAAGGTTCAGCTTGGCATTTGACCGTGACAGGGCCTCCTCCTGGATTATCCGGTCCGTCACATCGCGGAATATCGAGATCATGCCCCGGGGCTTTTTTTCGGAATCAAACAGCACCGCAGAACTGATCTCGGCAAAAAACGGGGTGCCGTCTTTCTTCTGCACCGGGAACAGGCCGGCATATACCGGCTGCATTCCCGACGCAATATAGTTCAGGACCCGGGCCCGTACTTCGTCCCGTGCACCGGGAGCGATCCAGTCAAATATGCTTGTGCCCGCGGCCTCATCATGATCGGCAAGCCCGAAGAGGCTGAGCGCCGCAGGTGAGGCATAGGTGATCGTGCCCCGGGCATCCATGAGCGTGATTCCCTCTGGCACCGTCTCAAAGATCGTGCGATGCAGTTCCTCGCTGACCAGCAGGGCCTGTTCAGCCCGTTTCTTCTCAACGGCCAGCCGGATCTTGTGTGCAAGCTCGGCATATTGTGCCTTTACACCGCCACCCTTCTGGAGGTAAAACGTTGCACCGTTGTTGATCGCTTCGATCACCACTTCTTCCCGGCCCCTCCCGGTGTAGAGGATGAACGGGGTGGTAGTGCCACGCGTTTTGAGGATCTTTAAAAACGCTATTCCGTCCATGTCGGGCATCTGATAGTCAGAGACGATGATATCATACGGGCGGCTTTTTATTTTTTCCAGAGCCTCAGCTGCTGAAATAACCGTATCGACCTGCATCTCAGGATCCTTTTCAAGGAACCGTTTCGTAAGGTCGAGGAGACATTGTTCGTCATCGACATACAGAATGGATATCATCGGAGGTTTTGTATAAGATCTAAAAAAATCGCTATCAGCAACGATAAGGATATCGATTCCAGTACGTTCATCTTTCGGGGATAAATGTACATATCAAAAAATAACGGCAGATGCCCGCGCAGGATCAGCGTCCCGGTTATTTTCCACGCAGTCGCTCGTTCAGCTTCTTGATCTGCTCACGCAGCGCAATCGCCTTCTCGAAGTCAAGGCTCTCGGCCGCGTCCCGCATCTGCTTCTCCAGATCGATCAGCACATTCGGGATCTCCGGTGTCGGCAGGTATTTGATGTCCGTGATCTCGACCTCTTTCTCTTTCACCGGCTTGATGATCGTCTGCGGGGTGATGTTGTGCTTCCTGTTGAACGCCACCTGCAGCTCGCGCCGGCGTTTCGTCTCGGCAATCGCCCGCTTCATCGAGTCGGTCATGGTGTCGGCGTACAGGACAACCTTCGCGTTCACGTTCCGTGCCGCCCGGCCTATGATCTGGATCAGGCTCTTTGTGTCGCGGAGGAATCCTTCCTTGTCCGCGTCAAGGATCGCGATGAATCCGACCTCGGGGATGTCGAGGCCTTCCCGGAGCAGGTTGATCCCGACCAGCACATCGAACTTCCCGAGCCGGAGCTCGCGGATGATCTCGCTCCGTTCAAGTGTCTGGATCTCGGAGTGGAGGTAGCGGGTCCGGATCTTCCGGTCCGCTAAGAACTCCGAGAGTTCCTCGGCCAGTTTCTTTGTCAGCGTGGTGATGAGGACGCGGTCGCCCCGGGCGATTGTCTTCTGCACTTCCTTGATCACGTCCTCAGTCTGACCGTCAATGGGCCTGACCTCAACCACCGGGTCCACAAGGCCGGTGGGCCGGATGATCTGCTCCACCGGTGTTCCGGATTTTTTGAGTTCGTATTCCCCGGGCGTTGCCGAGACGAAGACCACCGAGTTCATGTACTGCTCGAACTCGTGGAACTTCAGGGGCCGGTTGTCGTACGCACTCGGCAGCCGGAACCCATAATCAATCAGGGATTTTTTGCGCGAGCGGTCGCCATTGTACATCCCGTGGAGCTGCGGGATCATCTGGTGGCTCTCATCGATGATCATCAGAAAATCGTCCGGGAAATAGTCGAGCAGGCAGTAGGGTTTCTCGCCTTCACTCCGCCCGTCAAAGTGCCGCGAATAATTCTCGATGCCCTTGCAGGAGCCGATCTCTTCGATCATGTCGATGTCGTACCGGGTCCGCTGTTCGAGCCGGTGGGCTTCCAGGAGTCCGAGCGTGGGCAGGACCTCGTCGAGTTCCTTCTGGATGGAGGCAATCGCTGATTTTCGCGAACTCTCGGGCGTGACGAAGTGCCGGGCCGGGTACACATAGAAATATTTCATCTCCTCGTTATTGGCCCCGGTGTTCTTGTCGATCTCGCGGATCCGCTCGATCTCATTGCCGAACATCTCGATCCGGATGATGTTGTTGAAGTACCCGGGAATGATGTCGATGGTGTCACCCTTGACCCGGAACCGGCCCGGCATCAGTTCGAGATCATTGCGCTCGAACAAAATATCGAGCAGCCGGCTCATGATCTCGGTCCGGGAAATTTTCTGGCCGACCGCAAGTTCAAACCCCATGTTCCGGAAATTCTCCGGGTTGCCAAGACCGTAGATGCAGGAGACCGAGGCGACCACGATCACGTCTTTCCGGTGCGAGAGCGATGCTGTCGCAGAGAGGCGGAGCTGTTCAATCTTTGGGTTGATGGCGGAGTCCTTCTCAATATACTGGTCCCGCGCCGGGATGTAGGATTCCGGCTGGTAGTAGTCGTAGTACGAGACAAAGTACTCGACATGGTTTGTGGGGAAGAAGTCCGCGAACTCCGAGTAGAGCTGGGCGGCAAGCGTCTTGTTGTGGGCGAGAACCAGCGTGGGCCGGTCGGCTGCTTCGATCACGTTTGCCATCGTGAAGGTCTTGCCGGAGCCGGTGACACCAAGCAGGGTCTGGTACTGCCGGTTCTCCTCAAGTCCTTTCTTGAGCGCTCGGATCGCGTCCGGCTGCGAGCCGGCCGGTGCAAAACCGGATGCGAGCTGGAATTCGGTCACGATACTTAGGATCTTTAATTGTGATATTAAAAGGGAGCGGGATGCGGCATGAAGGTGAACGGGAGGCCTGTCACGTTCACGGGTTTCCCGGTCGGGTCATGGGGCAGACATTGCAGCCCGCCATCTCCCCAAAACAGAAGAGGAAACGCTCCCGGATGGTTCGCGGGAGCTGCTCTTCAGGTATGGGAACAAACCCGAATGTCTTGTAAAACGAGATGAGGACGATGGTCGAGTGGATGAAGATCGGTTCCCTGCCGCATGCATCGATGAGTGCCTGGACGGCGAGCCGTGCATATCCTTTACTGCGATGCTTCTCACCTGAAAAGACGCAGTCCATCTCAAGCCCGTCCGGGTGCCGGGTGCACCGGGCGGTTGCGGCAAGGACGTGGTTCTCGAAGACCGCGAAGACCCGCTCATCGGGCATATCATTCTTCTGACCGCGGTATTCTTCCCACAAATGTTCTGCGAGCGGGAATTCCGCGTAGTGCAGTTCACGTACTTCGACTCCCGGCCCGGTTCCTGCCATGTGTACCGTTGAGTCATTGATTGTGAGGATATTTGAGCATGACCGTTCTTACAAGGAAGGGTGCTATCGGAAAATTAGTCCCGGCTCACCAGTCCCTCAACCCTCGTCCGCAGGGCACAGCTCCACACCCCCAGACGCCAACAATTCTGAAAAACCCGCACTAAAAAATCCGGCATCCCGCATTTTTCCGGGTGCTGAATCCGCCATCCACATTCAGTAACCAAGCAGTTATATCCAAAAAAAATCCTATGATCTTCCAGTCCAGTCATCATGAAGACCGTCTGCTCGTTCTGCAATGTCGTTATCCGCGAGGGGGAAACACCGGACGATCCGGTCAGCCACGGCGTCTGTAAATCCTGTTACCAGAATATTCTCGCAACGCACGGGTTCAATATCAGAAAATTCCTGGACCTGCTCGAAGCGCCGGTCTTCCTGGTGGACCGCGACGTGAACGTGGTTGCTGCAAACACCTCTGCCCTTGCCATCGCAGGAAAGCCACTCTCACAGGTAAAGGGAAACCTGTGCGGCAAAGTCTTCGAATGCGTGAACTCCATGATCCCGCACGGCTGCGGCAAGACAAAGTTCTGCCCGGACTGCGTGATCCGCTCGTCCGTGAACGAGACCTACAAGACCGGGACGCGGATCGACCGGCGGCCCGCACTGATCCACCGTAACCTCAGCAGCGGGGTTGAACCAGTTAACCTCTTTGTCACCACGCAGAAAGACGGAAATATTGTCCTGCTCCGGCTTGAAGCGGCCTGAGTACGTAACTGAAGGTCCCGCAGGGACACTTCAGAGACGTGAGACGTCTTCAGACGTGACCTCCGACGGTAATACGCTATCCCCTCCAAAATGCCCATAGCCACATCCGGTTGCATTTCCACATCCAGACGCCCGCGGGAGATGAGATCGTCCGCTGTAACTCTCCTAAATACTCCCAACATTTTCTGACGTGAAAATTCGAAAAAAATCCGAAACACTCCTGCGTTTTTGAAAAACACTCCTGTTTTTGGAGGGTGTGGAAGGAAACGGGCCGGGAGACTACGACGGAGAATACTCCTCCACGGAGTGCAGGTCACAGGCGCTCCCGGGAACCAGGGGTGTTATCGTGCACCGTCATGGGGAGGTTTTGGTGTCCAACAGGTTCCGCAGAACCTGGATAAAGAGAAGAACGCTTCAGCGTTTTTCGAAATTACAATGGGATTCAGCCCAGAACCACAAGAAGAATTTTTTAGTATTTTCCGAGAAATTTTTTTTTTTACTTTCAGCGCGAAAATTTTAAAAAATTCTGCATGTCGGGGCCACGGAACCCGGAAATTTCCTGAAATAATTGGGGAACGATTATCCCCGCAGGTTGATGGTATTGGATTCAATGTACCGGCCTGCGCCAAGCACCCAGGTCCCGTCAACATCCGTCACGTAACTGATCTTGAGCTGCGTGATATTGGTTACCGGGTTCTCCGTGTAGTACTCAACCATCCCGGTGCCGTTACGGGCGCTGGTGAGGATGGCCCGGATATGGTATGTTCCCATGGAGTCGGTCGTATTGTACAGGTTTTTCCCCACAAGGTCGGGATGGTAGGGCCATGCAAGTGCCGTACCGTTGTAATCGTCGGCAAAGATGTAAAGGCCGTCTCGTGTAAACGATCCATTCGGGTTATTGAACTCAGCCAGTGCTTTCTCTTTCCCGTTGGTTTTCGCATAGACTTTTGCATCCGCAACAAACTGCCGGAGTTCCCGGTCGACAAGCTTGTCCTCGCTCGTATAGATGCCGGCTCCTATCCAGTACGTGTCATCGACAGGACGCACGTAACTGATCTTGTATCGCACGGTGAAGTTTGCCGCCGGGTCCGGATACTGGTACACGAGATACCCGCCGCCATCCCGTGCAAGATGGATCTCGGTCCGGGTATAATACCTGCCGGAGGAGTCTTTGATATCATAGAAACTGGTGCCGACAAGTTGCGGCTGGTATGCCAGCGCGAGTGCATTGCCGGAATAATCAAGGGCATAGATATAGAGATCGCCGGATGCAAACGGGCCTGATGTGTTACCGAATTCCCTGAGGGCCGCATCCTTCCCGTTCTTCTGGGCATAGGCGGCAGCAGAATCCACAAAATCCTTGATCTCCTGCGTGGTTGACGGAGCACCCGACGATGTCACATGCGACGATTCGATCGGGCCATAATAGACGCCTGAACCCAGCCACCATCCGTCATCCACTTTTGCCACGTACCCGAGTTTCTTCTCGATGGCATTATTGTGCACCGGATTTTTGTAATAGAACCAGAGATACCCGCGGCCATCCTGCACGGCATCGATAAATCCCTGTGCATAGAGGTTGCCGAGCGCATCCCGTTCATGCAGCCGGTTCACACCGATCTTCTCCGGGCTGACCGGGTGGGCGAGGGTGGTGCTGTTGAAATCATAGGCATAGATATAGAGTTCGCCCCGGACGAACGATCCGTTCGGATTGGAAAATTCCAAAAGGGCTGCTTCCCTGCCATGAGTATGAGCGTAGGCAACGGCTTCGTTGACAAACGCAACCAGCGTCTCATTGGTTGTCACATTGACGGGGTCTGCCTTCCCCGGAATTACCGGCATTGCCGGGGATGATGGCTGGGTACATCCGGCAGCAATGAGCAGCAGTGCGATAAGGACAAAGAAAAAAACGCTTGAAAAACCCGGTCTCATGCAATCGTATGGGGTATGAATTCCCATAAACATGGCGGATTCTGATTTACCCTGTCACACCAATAATAATTATCACAACTGATTTTTAAACACTGATTCCGGGCAGGTCGGGGGAACCGGTACGAAACGGAAAGAGATACGTCCGGTGAATCTGGAACGCCAGATGCCCGTCATGATTACGCTGATCCGCTATTCCCGGGATCTTGCAGGGTTTTGACGCGGGGCACCACCAAAAAGAGTATCGATTGTCTCCCGCCCATTTTTTGCGGAAACACAAATACGTGATCTCCGCTTTGGGTCTTCCGGTTCAATCGCCCGTTATGAATGAACGGGGCATGGCACCAGGCCAAACGAGATTTTAAAACTTATGCACCGGGAAACGACTGTCCCGTGGACTGTTCACCATAGGGCATCGAGAAGTGGAGCTGCTCGATCACCCACCGGCTCCCGGTGTTCCGGAGCACCATCGTCACCCTGCCCCGGAGGGTCTCTTTTGTTTTCCCGTCTACGGTATACATCATCGTGTTCCCGGAAGTTACCCAGGCAACCCTGCCATCGCCAAAAACCTGCAGGTCTGGATATTCAATCGAAAGTAAGGTCGCCTGGCTCATGTCGCGTCGGGTATGCTGGATAAAATCGTCATGGTTTGAGATCACTTCATCAGGTCCGCTGCCAAACCCGCTGATGCCCGGGGCGACGAGTGCCGATAATGCCCGGATGTCTTTCTTCCGGTATGCTGTGGCATACTGCTGAATGGTCTCGATCACTTCAGTTACCTGAACGTCCGTAAGTGTCATGGAAAATCATTGTCAATGCGAATCTATTATCTTTTTTGGTGCAAGAAAAAAATTCTGAGGGACATATCAACAGCAGCGGTCCGGCATCGGATCCACGGGCAATGCCGGACTCATGGGCTATAAAAAATTCCGGAAAATATCCGGAAAGATCCGGAAAAATTAAGATAATTTTCCCTGTGTAAAAAATAAAAAAAATCGCGGAGCCCGGCTCAGTCCGGGTTTACCAGTTCCTCCACCCACGCCCGGTTCGCCCGGAGTGCACAACCACCGGTCGTTTCCGTGAGTACCTCCGGCTCGTCCCGGATCCGGCCGAGCAGCCGTGAGCGGAGCGCCTCTTTGAGCGGAACGTTCGTAAGGTTCGCATCCGAGTACGGCGCTGCCGGGCAAGGCTCAAGATCTCCGGAAGGACTCACGTGCACGAAGCCCCGGCCCGCGGCAAGGCACCCGCCGTACGCAGTCTCGTCACCGGGAAAGCCGATGAAGAGCGCCGGGAATTTCCGGTTAAACTCTGCAAGGACAATCTGCAAAATTTTCTTCTGTTCCGTGGTCAGCACCAGATCTTCCGTACCGGCTTCCATCGGCACGTACTCAACATACGTGAAGACCCGGGCGCCGGCACCGCTCATCTCCCTGATGAATGCAGGATCCGTGACCTGCGAAAAATTCTCCCGCGTTGTCGTGACCGAGCAGCCGAAGAAGACATTCCGGCTTTTCAGATGGGAGCAGGCCGCAAGCAGCCGGTCATAAACCCCGGCGCCCCGACGCGAATCCGTCTCATTGCGGAAACCTTCGAAACTGATAACCGGGACAATATTCCGGCACGCAGCGATTCGTGCGGCTACGGACTCATCGATCAAAAGTCCGTTCGTGAAGACCGGAAAGAGCATCGCCGGATGTGCCCGGGCCAGGTCCAGGATCTCATCCAGCCGGACCAGCGGTTCGCCACCGGCAATCACGATAACCGAGACGCCCAGGTCCGCAGCCTGCCCGGCTAGCGCAGCGAGCAGCTCGCGGCTCATCTCCGGTTGCGGGGCATGGCCCCGGTGCTGCATGTAACAGCCGGCGCACGCGAGATTGCAGCGCGAGGTGATGCTCACGATCATCACCGGGGGAACGAGCAGCCCTTCGCGTTCGTGCCGGCTCCGGACCGCTGCCGCCTTCTTCTGGTGGTGCAGGATCACGGTGCCGGGGATCGCGAGCGCCGGATCAGCGGCAATGATCCGGAGTGCCTGCGAGAGGCAATCCGTGATAGTGGTATCGAAAATATTCCGGTACTCCGTATTGGTTCCTTCCATCCCATTATTCCGGCCGGGCAGACCCGGTCATGCCGCAGGGCTCCTGAGACGCCCCCGCACGGCATACACGATCCAGCCAGCGATCGCCACAGCAACAATGAGGAAGGCAGCAGCACTGAACGAGAACTTGAGGAGCGTGGATGCCATCACAAACTGCGCAATCTCCGGCATCCGGGCCGGCCATGCGAGGAGCATCGCGATGATCCCGAGATTCTCCAGGTAATCGAAGACCGCACCTGCCACCGGTATCACGTTGAGCCGGTGCCACCCGCTCTCCACGGGCAGCCACCGGTGCAGGAGCCACGTGATGAAGGTCGAGAGGAAGAGTGCGTAGAAGAACGGGACGAAGAGATCGATCGGTATGATATGCGTCAGGTCGAAGGCCCGACCGGCCTCCCCCATGGCAGCAAGGAACGCGTATGCCTGGTCCGGGGTATACAGCACTTCCATATCAAGGATGCCCACACCCCCGGTGATCTCCATGAGCTGCGCAACGCCGAACGGCCGACCGTTCACGAGAACCGCCGTGACCATGAGCCCGGCTAGCGCCGCGATCATAGTGAACCGCGACGTGATCGCGATGATCCGGTCCGACACTTCATCAAGTATCCGTTTTCCGCTGCCGATACCGTCCACGATCATTCGCCCCGCTGGTCCCGCATGTCCCTGATCGAGACATCCGGGTGATGGTAAAGCGTGTTGCCGGTGAAGTAGTAGATGACGGACTTCACAATTCACCTTTCAGGTTATTCCTTCTTCCATGCGTAGCTGATCGCACCCTTCGGACAGGTGTCGGCACAGCTGGCGCACATGATGCACTCCGCGTTCTCCATCTCATCCTTCCGGACCATGCCGTTCACGTCAAGGCCCATCGGACAGTTCTTCGAACAGGCGTTGCAGTCAATGCAACGGGAGGCGTCAGCATAGAGCCCGAGCGCCGGCCAGTGGATGAGGTTACGGATCTTCCGGCCCGCGATCATCACGGCTGCGATGGGGCAGAAGACGTGGCAGGTTCCCCGCCGTCCCGTGAAGAATGCAATGAGGAAGATGAACAGAAAGATCATGCCGACAATCATCAGGACTTCAAGGGACGTGATCGAGATGCCGTTCACGGTTCCGTAGAGGGGATCAACAGAACGGATTCCCCCGGCACTGTAAAAGGAGAAGGCAATCACGGCAAGCCAGAGCACCGTGACGCCGTACTTAATCCAGTTGCGCCAGCCTTCCTTCACGGTCTGCTTCATGACCGGCGAACAGATCTCCTGCCATGCCCCCATCGGGCAGAGCCATCCGCACCAGAGCCGGGCAACGAACAGCGAGAGGATGAAGAGCACGAGGTAGAGCAGCAGGCTGCCCGTTGCAACTCCCTCTGCGGCTCCCATCAGGATGACGATGGGGGAGATGTAGAAGATCGTGATCGGGATGAGAAGGAAGGAGATGATCAAAATCCACTTCCGGATGTTCTGCCGTGACGATACCGGTTTTTTTGTTGTTTGTGTGTCTGTCATGGTACGTTCCTGTTTTATCTGTCCGTTTTTTCAATACTGGGGGACCGCTTCAGATTCCCTGCAAACTCTTCCGCATGCCGAAGGTCTTCGGCATCGGGCCTGCCCTTGTTCACTCCCCCGAAATATTTTATGAAACTGTTGGTGTTGAGACCCGGACAACTAAATTCGTCAATGACCGTGTAACCCCGGGATTGTAGTTTTTCCCGGAGGGCTGCGTGGTTGTCCCTGATAAAATCCCTGAGCCGTTCTCCCTTGAACAAGGCATCAGGTGCACCGTATGTCGAGAAGATGAAGGCCTTCTTACCCTCAGCGTGCGGGAGCCTGCCGGCAAGTTCGATGAGCAACGGGTGATTCTGTGCTCCATAGATCCCTGAGCCAAACCCAATCAGGTCATACTCAGCAATTTCTTCAGGTATAACCTGCTGCGGGGTTTTTACGGATGCATCAAGGACATTTGCGAGGGTGTTCGCAATCTTCTCCGTATTTTTATGATGATAGGAGAAGACGACCACAAGGGATTTCATAGGTAACGGAGCGCCGGGCTCTTTTTCATCTGGTTCAATTTTCACCTTAGATTTTTCCTGAACTATGATTCACTCCCCCTGCTGGGCTTTCATGTCCGTCATCTTCAGGTCGGGGTGGCGGTACCTCCCGCGGGCTTTGGTCTTTGGCCCCCACTGAATCGCATGAGCCGGGCAGAGGTTCAGGCAGGCCAGGCAGAGCTCGCAGTGGTGTTGCCATTCCGGCGTCTCATCAACCATCGTGATGTTCTTCACCGGGCAGACGGTTGCGCAGGTGCCGCACCTAGTGCAGTTCTCATCGGAGACAAACTGCCGGTCGGATTCGTGGATCGTTCTTATGAACCCGTTGTACACCAGACATTTCAGGAACGATGAGAGGGGAGAAAATCCCGGACGGACCGCAATGCCCGTATCGATCCTAAGGGCAATGTCCCGGAGCTGCGCATCCGCCCCTGCAAGAGCCGTCTCCACCTTCGAATCCCCGGGAGGCGAATACAGGGGGATGAAATTTCCCACCATCCGGACAACCCATGCGGCGTCCAGTGGCCGGCCGTTCTTCTTCATTACGATCTCGTTCATCTGGTGGAGGGCGGAGGCGCCCGTCCCGCCCATGGTCAGGACCGCGAACGTGTAGCCGGTCTTCGTAAGGTTCAGCCGCCCGGCAAATTCCGCAACGATTGCGGGGAGACCGAGATCATAGACCGGTGCAATGATGCCAACGCGGTCGGCTGCCGGGATGATGTCCCCGGAAGTATTTCGCAACGATGCGATTGATACGAGCTCGCAGTCACCCAGTACTGTGGCGATTGTCCGGGCTGCGGCAAGCGAGTTGCCGGTGCCGGTGAAATAGTAGATGACAGTCTTCATGGTCTCCCTATCTCCTGCACTTTCGCGATCAGAGCATTCACCGCATGCCGGTCCTGGATCTCGTTCTTGTTGAGTGAGAACTGCCCGACAACCGTCATGCCCTTTGCCGACAGTGCCTGTGCAAGGACCGGGAGGGTCTGACCCGGTTTTTCGCCACAGGTAGCAAATATCACGACCGGTTTCCCCTCACATCCACGGAGCCCGGCTACCGCTTTCCTGATGGTAGGGACGGGCTTTCCCCCCCAGACCGGTGTCCCGATCACCAGAAGGTCCGACCTGGAGAGATCGATCTTCTCAGGCACGATGCCGCTGTCCCGTACCTTCATACCGGGAGAATGGCGGCCCATGAAAGCGACAAACCGGGACAACAGGTCCCGTGACTTCACCTCAACGAGGTCCCCGCCACACTGTTTCTGGATCTCTTCTGCGATACCATGAGTTGTCCCCGTGAACGATGCATAGATGATACTGGTTTTCATACGCTCCCTTCCTGAATCCTAATCCGTTTTTCTTCTCTGGTCTTCCCGCTCTCCATTCCCCGTAGGGGGTTCGCTGCAATGATCTGCCGGAGGATCTCTCCTCCGGCATCCGGGTTCTTTGTATCCTCAGCGTTCAGGCTGATCTCGGCCATGACCGTAACCCCGCGCCCGGTAAGCGCTTGTTTGAGGAGCGGCAGGCCCTCCCCCGGATGGTTGGAGCAGGTAGTGAAGATGACCGCCATCTTGCCTTCGCAGCCCGTGAGTGCCTTCACCGCGGCATTCATGGCCGGGGCCGGTTTCCATGCCCAGACCGGAGTGCCGATGATCAGGAGATCGTACTCCGAGACCTCGATCTCCTCCGGTTCGATCGGGTCGCAGGCCATCTTCCGCGATCGCAGGACACCGGTCGTATACGCGGTAAACGATGTGTAGGGGGTCTTTGTCCGGACCTCGATTATGTCGCATCCGCTCGCGTTCCGGATCCCTTCGGCAATGCCCCGGGTGATCCCGGAGTACGAGTAGTAGATGACACAGGCCCGGACCGTACGGCCGGGTGTTGCCTTCCGGATCATCTCCCGGTTACAGTTCTTCATGACGCTCGCGTACATCAGTTCGAAATGTTCCCGGAACTCCACCATCCGCTCGCGGTTGATGGTGTAATAGACATAGAACCCGTCACGACGCGACTCCACGAGCCCTTCACCCTTGAGCGTCTTCAGGTGTTGCGAGACTGCGGGTTGTGAGATGCCGAGCCGGGCGGCAAGCTCGGAAACCCCCAGCGTACCGCTGGTATCGGTTGCAAGCAGGTAGATGATCTGGAGCCGGGTGAGATCGCCCAGGGCCTTGAATGTCCCGGCCATGGACGGGACGATCTCGCAGAGTTTCGTGCACGTATCGCACCGGTTGCAGGGCTCCATGTGACTCTGAATAAGTGTTTGCTTATACACTTATATATTTTTACCGGAACCGTACGACCAGGTACATCACGGGCCCTGAATTAAAAGGAGATTTATTTCTTCACGATGAGCGTGTGAGCGTCCTTGTCAACCTTGTAGAACTTCGGCCGTTCGAGCAGGTCGAGCGCATTGATCTTCATGTCAACCAGTTCAGCGTAATTGAACGACTCGGACTTCTTCTCCCCTAACTCTACCCAGAAGACGACAATCCCGTTCTCCATCTTTTTGCTGCTGACAACATCGTGCATACAGTCCGATGGAATTACCGGATAATGAAGGTTACGATGATGCCATGGTACGTTCTGAAACCTGAATCTCAATCGTAATCATGGAAACAAACATGAATAAAATTCCGGAAGTTCTGACAATTTTTTCCGGAACGCGTTCAGCGTAAAAAAAACGGTGAAAAACGAATTCCGAAAATTTTTAACTTTTAAGAAAAAAATCAGACATTTTTTTAATTTTCCATAATTCACTCCCCGCCGCGATCCGGGTGATCATCAGGAAGACCTCATTTACGGATCGGGCAGACACCCCGTGGTATCAGTGCACACCGTATTGAAAAAAGAGAATTTGTTTTATGATTACGCCTTCACAGCATCCACGCACTTCTTTGCGGTGAATGAGAAGACGATGGCGGCAAGACCGAAGACGATCGCAAACGCCCCGATGACGAACGGCAGGAGTTCTGCACTGATGAACGGATTGATCAGCAGGACAAAACCGAAGATGATGCTGATGAATCCCAGCACGCCATTCCCCGCATCCTTGGCCGTGAACGCCTGGACAATATGGGAGACCCCGATGAAGACCGCCCAGAACCCGATGAAGATCACCAGGAACGACAGGACCACAATGGTGCTGTAGAACGGGTAGATCAGGATCAGGATACCGATAATCATGTTGATAATCCCGAGGAAGATCTTCCAGCCCATGTTGCTCTTGTCCACCGCAAGACTGCAGAGCGAGAAGAGACCGCCCACGAACCAGTAGGCGCCAAGGAACGTGATCAAAAGGACCGTGGTCATTCCGGGCGTCATGAAGAATGCAACCCCGATGAGGAGTGCGAGGATTCCCCAGACCAGGAGAAGCCACCACGGGAAGAGCTTGAGATCGTTCATAGTCATGTCAGTGGTTACAGGTGTTTCAGCCATAGAATCATCTCACGTCTAAAATACACGAAGAAAGTATATGTAGTATTCCATTTTCTTTTCAGGAACATTCTGCCGGTTCCCACATTTTTGGCCGGTATTACAATCCGGTGAATATAAATCCCATAATGCCCCAGCGATGCTTATGAGCGAGAGGCAAGGAGAAAATCCCATCCGGTGGTTTCCTGCACGGCTGAGGAGATCATGATAATGTCCGAAGAACATCTGATAGTTGCGATCATTGACGATACGATCCATACCGAAACCCCTCACGGCCGCGCAATCCGGCGGATCATTGAAGGTCTCAAGGAGTTTGGTATACGGGCCATGGATGTGGCGTCCCCTGCAGATGCCCGCGCCGCGTACTCCAACTTCCCTTCGGTCAGCTGTGTCCTCATCAACTGGAATCTTGGCGGCGATACGAAGAAGAAACAGACCGAGATGGTTACGCTCATCCACGAGATCCGGAAACGCAACGAGGATATCCCCATCTTTCTCATGGCCGAACCCACGAGTGAGACACCGGTGGCGCTCACAGTCGACCTGATCCGGGAAGTGAATGAATACATCTACGTGATGGAAGACACGCCCGAATTCATTGCCGGGCGCATCAAGGCGGCGGCAAAACGGTACGAGGACCGGCTGCTGCCCCCGTTCTTTAAGGAACTCGTGAAATTCTCAGAAGATTTTGAATATTCCTGGCACACGCCCGGCCATGCCGGGGGTACTGCGTTCAGGAAGACGCCGGCCGGCCGGCTCTTCCACGAATTTTTCGGAGAACAACTCTTCCGATCCGATCTCTCGATCTCGGTCGGCGAACTCGGCTCGCTGCTCGACCACTCCGGGCCGGTGGGCGAGGCCGAACGCTATGCGGCAAAAGTCTTCGGCGCCGACATGACGTACTTTGTCACGAATGGTACCTCCACCGCCAACAAGATCGTGTACTTCGGCCGGGTGACAAAAGACGACATCGTTCTCGTGGACCGGAACTGCCACAAATCAGCCGAACATGCGCTCACGATGACTCATTCCATCGCCGTGTACATGATCCCGACCCGGAACCGGTACGGGATCATCGGCCCGATCCCGCCGGAAGAGATGTCGCAAAAAGCGATCAGCGCGAAGATCGCAGCCTGCCCGCTCACAAAAAACCTGCCCGATAAAAAACCGGTCCATTCTGTCATCACTAACTCGACCTATGACGGCCTTTGCTACCATGCAGTCGATGTGGAGGCCCTGCTGGGAAAGAGCGTGGACAGCATCCACTTTGACGAGGCATGGTATGCCTATGCCCGGTTCAACCCGCTCTATAAGGACAGGTTTGCCATGCGGGACGGGGCAAAGGACAAGGACGGCCCCACGGTCTTTGCCACCCAGTCCACCCACAAGCTGCTGGCAGCACTCTCGCAGGCATCCATGATCCATATCCGGAACGGGCGTGTGCCCATTGAACACTGCCGGTTTAACGAAGGGTTCATGATGCACAGCTCCACCTCGCCGCTCTACACGATCATTGCCTCGCTCGATGTCTCGTCCAAGATGATGGACGGCGCCTCCGGGCGGCAGCTCACAACCGAGTCGATCGAGGAAGCGATCCGGTTCCGGCGCAACATGGCCCGGATCGAACACGAGATAGGGACCGGGAAAACGAAGACCGACTGGTGGTTCCCGATGTGGCAGCCGGATACGGTCACCGACCCGAAGACAAAGAAGAAGATGGGCTTCACCGAGGCACCGCTCGAAACCCTGCGGGACAATCCATCCTGCTGGGTGCTGCACCCGAACGAGAAATGGCACGGGTTTGAGGGCCTGCCGGATAACTGGTGCATGCTCGACCCAATCAAGGTCACCGTGCTCATGCCCGGTGTTGCCGGAGACGGGTCACTCGCACGCTGGGGCATCCCGGCCGCGGTGGTCGTGAAGTTCCTTGACACCCGGGGCATTGTTAACGAGAAGTCCGGGGACTATTCGATCCTCTTCCTCTTCTCGGTGGGTATCACAAAAGGAAAGTGGGGCACGCTGATCACCGAACTCTTCGAGTTCAAGCGGCTGTATGACGAGGATGCACCGCTCGAAGAGGTCTTCCCGGACTTAACGGAGAAGTGGCCGGAGCGGTACTGCGGTATGACGCTCAAGGGACTTTCCGATGAGATGCATTCGTTCAAGAAGGAATGCAAGATGTGCGAACTGCTCCAGCAGGCCTTCTCGCTCCTGCCAAAACCTGCTATGACGTACGCAGATACGTACATGAATCTCGTGCGGAACAAGGTCGAGCAGATCCCGGTAGCAAAGGCCGCGAACCGTATTGTTGCAACCGGTATCGTGCCGTATCCCCCGGGCATCCCGCTCCTTGCGCCGGGGGAGATGACCGGTGCACTGAAAGAACCGGTGCTCCAGTATCTGTTGTCCATGCAGGAGTTTGACCGGAAGTTCCCCGGCTTCGAGCATGACACCCACGGGATCGAGAACATCAAAGGAGAATACATGATGACCGTATTAATGGAGAAGAAACGATGAGCGAAGAGCCGGCAGGTACGGGTCTCCCGTCAAAGAAAGTGCTGGGGCTCTTTGCTCTTGCCATGATCAACGTGGCCGCAGTGTTGAGTATCAGGAACTTCCCCTCAATGGCGATCTACGGCTGGTCGTGTATCGGCTGGTATATCATCGGCGCCGTCCTCTTCCTCATCCCCATCTCCCTTGCCGGTGCCGAACTGGCAACCGGCTGGCCGGAAGGTGGCGGTGTCTATGCATGGGTGAAGCAGGCATTCGGGGAGAAAGGCGGGTTCACTGCGCTCTTCTGCGAGTGGTCGAACAATCTCGTCTGGTTCCCGACCGTCCTCT
Organism: uncultured Methanoregula sp.; assembly: GCA_964592875.1. Taxonomy (GTDB): domain Archaea; phylum Halobacteriota; class Methanomicrobia; order Methanomicrobiales; family Methanospirillaceae; genus Methanoregula. Next base: position 29,675 of record CAZQGG010000001.1, on the reverse strand, counting down.
CGTTCATTGCATCCACGCTCGCGTTCGCCCTGACACCGGCGCTCGCCAACAACCCGTGGTACATGTTCACCGTCATGATGATCGCGTTCTGGGGCACGACTGCGATCGCCTATTTCGGGGAAGAGGCATCCACGAAATTCGGCAATATCGGGGTAATCATCGGGAGCATCATCCCCTCGATACTCATCATTCTCCTCGGCGTATGGTGGATTGGTTCGGGCCAAACGCTCGTCATTCCGCACCTGACCCTGGGGGCCATGATCCCGACCATCGATCTCTCCACCCTGCCGTTCTTTGCCACGATCATTCTGCTCTTTGCCGGGATGGAGATGGCAGGGTTCCACGCCCTTGAGACAAAGAATCCTCAGAAAGATTTCCCACGGGCGATGGCACTCTCGGCTGCGATCATTGTTGTCTGTACTGTCCTTGCGACCCTCGCGATTGCTGTCGTGATCCCGGCCAACCAGCTCAATCTTGCTTCGGGGGTCATGCAGGCAATCCAGTACTTCTTCAACGCCGCCCACGTCCCCTGGCTCGTTGCACCGATGGCCGTCCTGATCACGCTCGGCGGTGTTGTCTCGCTGGCTGCGTGGCTGATTGGCCCGGCAAAAGGCCTCGGGATTGTGGCGGAAGAAGGCAACATGCCGCCGCTGTTCGACCGGACCAACAAGTATGGGGCGCCGGTAGCAGTCCTCATCATCCAGGCCCTGATCGGCTCAATGATTTCGCTCCTGTATGTCTTCCTCCCCTCAGTCAATCAGGCCTACTGGATCCTTTCTGCGATGACGGTTGAGCTGCTCTGTATCGTCTACATCCTCGTCTTTGCTGCCGTGATCAAGCTGCGGTACAGCCAGCCTGACAAGCCCCGCCCGTTCACGATCCCGGGCGGTAAGGCCGGCGTCTGGATTGTCGGGGGTCTGGGACTGTTCGGCACGACCCTGGCATTCGTTGTCGGGCTCATGCCGCCATCGTTCTTTGCATCGAACGGGCTTGCGTACGTATTCTCCGTACTGCTCGGGACATTCCTGCTTGCCGTGCCGCCGCTCGTGTTCCTGAAACTGAAGAGGGCTAACTGGAAAAAATCTTCACCCGGGGGGAATCAATAATGACAGAATCCCGATCCGAAAAAATACATGGAGGTATCCTATGAACATGACACCCCGGATGGAGCACTGGCTCCTGCTGTTTGTTATCCTGATGTTCCTCATACCCTGTGGTCTGATCATCTTTGTGTCGGAAGAGGCCGGGTATTACCAGGTCTCAACAGATCCAGCAGCATCGGTGACCCGGATGACCGGGTATTCCGTGGTAAGCGTGAACGATACCACATGGAATGTGCCCGGCGCGGTTGGCGGAAAGACGTACACCCTTGAAGACCCGAACGGACAGACCGTGATGATCGCCACGCAGGCATTTGATAGTGCAGAGTCACGCGATGCCGCAATCCGAACGCACAATGCCAACGTGGTGGGTCGTGGAAAACAGGTGGGAAGCCTGTTCGTACACGGGCAGTATGTCGTGTATGTCACCCCGGCAAACCACGCGATACTCCCGGCGATAAAAGCCTCGGCTGACGCAATAAAGTCCTGATCGGATCCCAATGGGATCCGCAAAAATACTTACTCTTTTTTATCTCCCAGGTATCCCCTGATAGCAACGAGGGTCTTGTTGTCCATCATGACAGAAAAATCCAGGTCGATTACCCAGACCGTGAACGCACCAAAGAGCGCGTTTCTCTTGATCTGGTAAATCCGTGATTCCAGGATCCGTTCCGTCACCTCGATGCGATCTTCACGTCCCTGCGGGGAGACCGGGGAATCGCACGAGAGGTTGTTTCGAAGTTCCTCAAGGGAACTCTCCCAATAATCCATCAGGCGCCCGGCCATCACCCGGCTGGTCTTTCCGTGGATGGACCGGATGACCACATACTGGCTGAGTGCAAGGATGGCAAGCAGGACGAAGAGGTAGGCAAGCTCGGTCAGCCCGGACCCGGTCAGGAACGCGTTCAGGGTGACGCCCGGCAGGAGGATGATGGTTGTTAAGAAAATGAAGACAATGATCAAAAAGCCGATGAAGAAGAGGAGCGATATGAACCATGATGGCAGGTCGCGGGAGAGGTGGTGTTTCACCAGGTCGATGTGGGCAGCAAAACCGGTGGTGAAGGGTTCAACCTTCCAGATGAGCACGTAAAACGTGATGATGATCATGGACTGCACAATGACGAAGAGGGCAATATCCATGGGCAGCCCGGTATACCAGGCAATCAGCGTGAAGATGATATCCACCGAGAAGAGCATCCCGATGCCGAAGGTGAGCGTACGGCTGTTCATGAAGAATGCGTTGATGAAGAGCCGGGTGAACTGGCGCGTGCCCGAGGTGATCCCATGCTCTTTGAGCCATACCTGGAATTTTTTGATCTCCAGGATCGGGAGCCCGGCCGTACTGGGGCTTGTTGGAATCAGGAGACTGACGAAATAGAACATATTGAGGTAGAAACTCGCTGCCACAAAGAGGATGATGTAATCGCTGCGGGTGAGACAGAAGAGAATATTGACAAGGATGCTTAAAGTAATGAGGGCATTCTGGAAGAGGACCGGTTCCTTTGTTTGCTCAAACTGCGTGCGGCGGGAAGCTGCCGCAGCCAGCTCCATCTCCACCAGCCGGGCAAGGGTGTGAGAGGTCTCCGGATCATACTCCGGAACGGCGGGAAGAGCGGTTGTGGACAAGGAGGACACCATGGTTCAAGAGGGAGTTGGGAATAGAATCCGTTATCAGGGTACTGATCTCCCAAAATAAGTACACATCGTTTTTCTGCACGACCCGGGGAGTGTTCCCGGACGGGTTGTACCGGCAGGATTCCGACAGTATCCATTTTGTAGTTGTATGCCCAAATGAAGAGTAAGAATTCGTGGTCAGCGGGATCACACGGAGGAAAAGATATGTTCGATAAAAAGACATCGTGCCTCATACGGGGGATCGTCGGCGTAATTTTCGGGTTATTGGCCCTGATGCTTCCTAACGAGACACAGGCTACGTTTTACGGGATCTTCTGGATTTTGATCATTCTGGGGATTGCACTCTTCGTCTTCCTTGCCATCACGGCAAAGAGCGATGAGTCGATGCTCTGGTTCGGCCTTGCAGCAGTATTGCTGGTGATCGGCGTTCTGTCTATCCTGATCGCCGAGTTCCTGGCCCTCATGTTCATCCTGGTCATTGCCGCAGTGGCCATCTATAACGGCTTTACGGATATCACGCTCGCCCTCACCCAGCCGAAGACAAAATATATCTTCATCCCCGCGATGATCCTGGCCGGGCTCGCCTTCCTCGGAGTCCTGTTCTATTACTTCCCGGGTTTTGAGAAGAATCTCTTCCTTTCGGTCCTGGGAACGTTTGCCCTGGTATTCGGGCTGTTCTCCATTATGCTCGGGTTCTACAAGCCCGGTGGAGATGCTGAGGGGGACACCAAATCCTCTGAAAAAACCGTGTTTGCGTCCCGCTGCGCCGGTAAGAAACACTGATCTCCCCGCCTTTTTTTAAACGGAGCATTGATCCCCCATGAGCCCGGAACCTGATGCCTACGATGTGGTTGTGGTTGGTGCCGGACCGGCGGGAAGCGCTGCCGCTGCTGCCTGTGCCGGGTACGGCCTGAAGACGCTCTGTATCGAGGAGCACGGCACGATCGGCTACCCGGTACAGTGTGCCGGGCTCTTATCGAATGCAGCGTTTGCCGAATGCCGGGTCTCGGATCGTGCGATCCTGAACCGGGTCTCAGGTGCCCGCCTCATCTCCGCGGCGGGTTCGAGCATCGAATTCGATGCAAAGAAGACCAAGGCCGTTGTCGTAGACCGCGGTATCCTTGACCGGGTGATGGCGGAGCATGCCGCAAAAAGCGGTGCTGAATTTCTCTTAAAAACCTCGGTCTGCGGTATCCGCGATTCGACCCTGTTCACCCGGGGACGTGGCCCGCACGAACCCATACCGTTCCGGATCCTGATCGCTGCCGATGGTCCAAGGAGCACGGTTGCCCGCATGCTCGGCATGCAGCGGGCACGGGTGTTCCTTGCCGGGATACAGGCTGAAGTCCGGTATGACTGCGATCCGGGGCTCGTTGAGATCTACCCGAATGCATCGCCCCAGTTTTTCGGCTGGGCAATTCCCACAGCACCCGGACGGGTGCGGGTGGGACTCTGTGCAAAGACCGGCGTGCCGGCGCTCTTCTCCGCATTCCTTGAAAAGTTTGACGCATCGTCCGTGGAGCTGGTCACCGGGACGATCCCGCTCGGCGTTATGCCAAAGACCTTCGGGCACCGGACCCTCTTTGTCGGCGACGCGGCCGGGATGGCAAAACCCACGTCCGGCGGGGGCGTGTACACCGGCGTGCGGGCAGCCCACCATGCGGCAGCGGTTGCAGCGGCAGCCTGTTCCGCGGACCGGTTCGACGATGCCATCCTTGCAGATTATGAAAACAGGTGGAAGGCTGATTTCGGCAACGAGCTGGCGTGGGGGTTCCGTCTCTTTGAGATGCGGCAGCGTATGGACAGCGAGACCTTCGACAACCTCATCCGGGCACTGGATGACCCGGGCATCCTTAAGGTGATCGAGGAGTACGGCGACATGGACCGGCCATCAACGCTTGCAAAAAAACTGCTCCTTACCCCGGGTGCGTTACGACTGGTCCCGGCGCTCATGCAGGCCGGGCTGCACTCGCTTCTTGCTTAACAGCCGGGCGGATAATCGGTATCCGATCCAATCGTGCGGATATGGCAGCGGTCACCCCGGCCGGAACCGGAGAACCGGAAGGACCCCGGGGGAACCCGGAGCGTGAAACAGGCACCCTTCTGATATTCCCCGGTCTCGGTGATACTGATCCCCGTGATAGAGAGAATCTCCCGCACAAGGAAGAGGCCAAGACCGGTATTCTTCCCATAGCCTTTTGAGAAAATTTTCTCTTTGTCGGAGGGCACGATTCCCGTACCGTCATCCTCGATGCGGATCACCATCTCTGCACCGGATTCAGTTGCCGAGATCCGGATTGTCGTCACATGGCCCCCGTGAGTGTGAGCATTTTCCACGAGATTGAAGAATGCCCGTTCCAGCAGGGGATCAGCAAAGATCTCCAGAGTACCGGTATCCGACTGGATCCGGATCTTCCGTGTATCGATATGGGTGCAGGCCTGGAAGAATACCTCGTGGACGTTCTGCCAGTGGGGTGCGGCGATGCCAAGATTCTGGTAAAGCCGGGTAAACTCGATATTATCCCCGATATCCTCAACAATATCGTTGATCTTCCGGATATACATGGGATAATCGGATTCCTTGGGCTGTTCTTTGAGCAGGTGAAGGTATCCTCCCAGAACCGTGAGCTTGTTTCGGATATCGTGGCGCGTAATCTCCGAGAGCAGGTTGAGTTTCTTGTTGACCAGCTGCAATGCATCCTGCGCCATCTGGATCTCGGAGATGTCATGGAAGATCCCCATGAGGTGTCGCCGACCCCCGAGATCGATGACTGTCAGACTGGCGATCACCGGGACCGGTTTTCCCTTGCGGTCGACCACAACGAGAGAACGGGATCCGGTTCCTTCAACCGCAACCTGCCGGAACTGATCCTGGTAGATCTCCTGTGACTCTGACGGGAAGATATCGATGAAATGCATCGTCTTCAAGTCCTCCGTGGTCGTTCCCACCAGTTCCAGCGCCCTTGTATTGGCATCGGTGAACATGCCCGTTGTTACATCGGCGATGAAGATTGCATCGCTGGCATTGTTCATGAGCCCCCGGTTCTTCTCGTTCTCCATCCGGAGTTCATCTTCGATCTGTTTGCGGGCTGTGATATCCGTGCCCACACAGAGCACGCCTTCAAAGACGCCCTCCTTGTCAAAAATCGGTTTGTTCCACCAGTGGATCCAGACCCGGCGCCCGCTCTTGGTGATGTTCTCATTCTCGTTGTTCATGAACTCTTCCGGGTTCTCGATGATCTTCTCGATCATGCGGGAGAGATCCCGGTTGGAACCTGACTCATTCAGCGGGACAACGGTTCCGACAACCGGCCTGCCGATAATTTCTGACGCGGAAAAACCAAAGAACCGCTGTGCATACTCGTTGAAGAAGGTGACATTCCCGGCCCGGTCCAGTTTCAGGATGATACTGTTGGCATTCTCGACCAGTTCCCGGTATTTCACCTCGCTCTCTTTTAACGTCCGGTCCACCTGTTTCTGTTCGGTGACATCGCGTATGGATTCAATCGCCCCGGTGATCTTCCCGCTCTTGTCAAAGAGCGGGCTGGCTTTTGCCCAGACATGCGCCGGGCCGGTGCGTGAGAGTTCAACGACACTCTCTGCAGTCAGGGTTGTCCCGGTGTGGCAGGGGGCGATATAATTCTTGGATTCAAAGATGGCATCCGGCCCAAGGACCAGATCGGCGAGGATCGGGCGCCGGCACTGGTAAAACGGCAGGGCATATTCGTACTGTCCCTTGCCGAGGATATCCGGTGCCGGGATCCCGGTCATCGTCTCGATCGCCTTGTTCCAGGCAATCACCTTGCCATCGGTATTGATCGCAAAGGTAGCATCGGGCAGGAAGTTGATGATATCGGCGAGTTTCTGTTCGGAGTCCCGAAGTGCGTCAATGGCACGCCGGCGTTCGAGTGCGGTCAGGATCTTATGCCGGAGTTCGGCAAACTGGGGCCGGGCATCCCCTCCTTTCTGGAGATAGAAGTCCGCCCCGTTGTTGATGGCCTCAATGACAATATCTTCCCGGCCTTTGCCGGTGAAGAGGATGAACGGGAGCGTAAGACCCGATCCCCGCACCCGTTTGAGGAACTCGATCCCGTCCATCTCGGGCATCTGGTAATCGGAGATGACCCCGTCAAACGGGACGGTGGTCAGGAGACGGAGTCCCTCCGTTGACGAGGTGGTGGTCGTGATCGTGAACTCCCCTCCCCTCTCAAGGAACAGTTTTCCTAAGTTAAGGAGTTCCTGTTCGTCATCCACATAGAGGAGGGAGATCATGTGAATTTACTCTATTTTTAATTGACAAAAAATGTTTCTTGCCCGATTTTTGATTTTTTTATAAAATGGTGGACGGGAAGACCATGACGAAGATCTGACTTCCCAGTCCTTAAAAGAAGACCGGTAGACTGAAACAAACAAAAAAAGTGATTAGTTGGACTTCGCTGCGAGGTCCACGTCTTCCTTCTTGATGGTCTTGCGGCCTGCGTGCTCGGCAAGCTTGTTGGCTTCCTTGGTCAGCTGAGCGATGTACTTCTCAGCCTTTACAACAAGTGCTTCTGCTGCATCGCTTCCCACGCGTTCGGCTCCGTTCTTCTTTGCAATCCTTACAACTGCGGCGATTGGTAAATCTGCCATGTTTCTTACCTCAAAATAAAATCCATTTGGGATTATAAATACTTTCTGGGAAAACGCTGCAATTTGTAGCGCAATATGATATTGGAGGGCTTATTGCAGGGGAAGTAAAGAACGGGGTTCAGAATTTCGCAGAATATTTTTTATTTGCAGAATCTGCGTTTTTTTGAGAAAATAAAGGAAATCCGTGCCTTTAAATTATTCGGACAAAGATGCTGCGAGCAATAGCGCATTGGCATAATTTGGTGAGGCGCGCGAGGTATCCACGAATATTCTGCTGATATTTACCACAGGTGCCCCATGCCCGTACCCGTTCCCCAAAAATGTGAGCGTACGGAAGATCAGGTTCCCGGAAATTCCGTCCGGTGCAATGATCAGCCCGCAGGTCTCGATGGCATCCTCGATCAAAATCTCGCAGTGCACGGATCCGGAGAGTTTTGCCACCAGTTCTGCTTCGGCCATGCTCGCATCCACCTGCGGGTGCCGGCCCACATCGCCCAGTCGTCCCCCGGAGAGGATCCCGGTCCTCTCAGGCAGGCCGAACTTCTTTGCAATGATCTTTCCCTTTTTGATCAGTTCGAGTTTCTCCGGAACCGTCCAGCCCTCGTCCACACCCACCGGTGTGAGCAGGAATTTTGTCCCGTGGGCCGTCTCCAGGAGAGCGATGCGTTCGAGATGGTCGACTCCTTCGGCCACCTTCAGCGCTTTCAGTGTTGCATTGGATGGGAGTGTGCCCCGGACCGCGGCATCGATCGTCCCGGCCATGAGGTCATCGATCATTGCCCGTCCGGGTTCCGGGTCTTCGACAATATGGACGGTCGCCTCGTTTGGCTCCTTCTCTACAACACCGGGACGGCCGTAACAAAAAACTTCGCAGGTCTTACTGACCGCAGCGGCGCTCGCGAGCACCTTCTCGGGATCCTCTAAGATCCCGATCCCGATCCGCTTCATCCGAGCCGGCATGCAACATCCTCTTCAGTCAGGTACATGATACCATTGGTGGAGAAATCAAAGACCATCGTCTCGTTACCTTCATACCGGATCCGCAGGGTATTCGTATCATCCACCGTACCGATCTCTTTTGCCATTATACCCACGGCAGCGAATGTGGCAATGAGTTCATCCACGTGCTGCTCCTTTGCGGTCAGGATAAAACCCATGCCCGGGTACATCTTCACCCACTGTTCGAAGGTGATATTATTCTTAGCCAGGTTGGGCCGCGGGATCAGGTCAAGATCGATCTCTGCACCTTTGCCGCTGATCTCGAGGAGCATCCCCAGCGTCCCGATGACGCCCGGGTTGCTGATGTCTTTACCCGCAGTGGCGAGATGCCGTTTCCCGATCTCTTCCAGCACCGCAATCTGTGCCCGGACCTCGGCTGCGGACTTCATGGTGACCGAATCCCAGTTGAGAGCACAGGAGGGGTGAACCCGTCCGTTCAGGTCGATAGCAGCGACGATGCGATCGCCCGCCTTTGCCGTGTGGCTGTAGATGATGGAATCCATCCGGGCCGAACCCAGGATAGAGACGTCGATGACGCTGTAGGGGGCATCCGGGTGCAGGTGTCCGCCTACAATCGGGACGCCGAACTGCTCCGAGGCATCGTGCATCCCCTTCACGACCTGCTCCTGCACCATGCTCTTCGACATGGAGAAGATGTCGACCATGGCAAGGGGACGACCGCCCATCGCAGCAATGTCGTGGATATTGACGAGCACCGAGCAGTATCCTGCCCAGTAGGGATCCGCTTCCATGAGCTTGGACCAGATACCATCCGCAGCAAGCAGGAGCGCTTCGCCATTGTGCTCGATCACCGCTGCATCCTCTCCGAAAGCGGCCACAACATGAGGGGCATCGATCTTCAGCGCCTTGACCATCTCTCCGATGGCATGTTTCCGCTTGACGCCCTCATATTCCCGGACTACTTTTGCAATCGACTCTGTGGAGCAGTTGTGGACCACGACATCACCTGAAAAACACGACACGTAGTTTCGTGTATGCTTACTTTGAGACTCATCAGAGATAATTTATTTGATGTTGGACCAATGTAGTCTGGTATGGACTGGGCAGAAAAATACCGCCCCGCACACTTGGCAGAGATCGTGGGAAACACGACCGCTGTGCGGCAGATCGCGGAGTGGGCGAAGACCTGGACCAACAAGTCCCGTCCCCTCCTGATCTACGGTAAGCCCGGTATCGGCAAGACCTCAACCGCGTACGCGCTCGCGAGCGACATGAACTGGGAGGTCGTGGAGCTGAACGCGAGCGACCAGCGGACGGCTGCCGTCATCGAACGGATCGCAGGAGCGGGGAGCGTGACCGCGAGCCTGACGGGAGCGGTACGCAAACTGGTTGTTCTTGATGAAGCCGACAATCTCCAGGGAACTTCCGACCGGGGCGGGGCCAAGGCGATCCTTGAATGTATCCGCCACGCACAGCAGCCGATGGTCCTGATAGCGAACGATCTCTATGGCATCTCCCCGGAGATCCGGGCTCGCTGCGAACCGGTCCAGTTCAAGGCAGTCCAGGCCCGGTCCATTGCACCGCGCCTCAAGTATCTCTGTGCTGCCGAGAAGATCCAGTGCAGCGATGCGGCGGTCAATGCCATTGCCGAGAGTGCTGAAGGCGACATCCGCTCCGCGGTGAACATGCTCTATGCTTCATCGATTGGACGGTCCACCCTTGACGACAACCAGGTCCACACCTCCCAGAAAGACGAGAGGGTCTCTATTTTCTCCTTGATCACGGCCCTCTTCGGGAAGACGCGGGATGAGGAACTGATGCGGCTCTCCTATGATGTCGATGACACACCCGAGACGATAGCGCAGTGGGTGGAGGGAAGTGTTCATCATATCACGGATCCTGCTGCCCTGAACCAGGCATACGGTCACCTCTCCCGGGCAGACGAATACCTCGGGAATACCTATCGCCGCCAGTATCACACGCTCTGGCGGTATGCCACGGCCCTGATGCTCCTTGGCGTCGCGGATGCCGCCGGGGGACGAGGTATCCATGCCCGGATCATGCCACCGGAACGCTGGCAGAAGATGTCAACGGCAAAGAAGCAGAAGATGATCCGGCTTGCCACCCTGAACAAAGTGTCCGGCATGATGCACCTGCCGCAGAGTACCCTGCGTGAGGAGTACCTGGGAGTCTTCACCCTGCTCGTTGAACACGCTCCCGCGGAGTACGCAAAGGAACTCTCCTTTGATGCCGACCAGCTCAACTTCTTTTTGAACGACAAGGCCCGGTCAACGGAGATCGTCAAGACCCTGGCAAAAGAGGAGAAAGAGCGGGAGAAAGCGAAAGAACCGGTGAAGGCCCCGCAGAAGAAAGGAAGATCGACCCTGAATACCGATTCCCCGGTTCCAGAAACCAAACCCGCTCCGAAAGAAGAGACACCGGTCGCGGAACCCCCGGTCATCCCGGAAACCAAGGTAATCCCGGATGAACCGGTATCCCCCCCTGCGGAACCTGATACAAAAAAAGTTCCGGCAAAGACCCAGTCAACGCTCTTTGACGGGTTCTGATCCCCGCACATACCAGTGGAGGATCACGCCGCAGTTGATCCGTTCACCCCCCGTTTCATAGAATTCAAAGCCCAGGTGGTACACCAGGAGATCGCAGCCCGCTCGTTTTGCGAGCGCAATCAGGGGTGCCATCATCTCAATCGCCGGGCGGATTGCATAGATTACATCCGCACCGGCATAGATCGAAAGATCCGGCTCAAAGACATCGTCGATGACAAATTCTATCCCTTCGGGCAGTTCGCGGTTCCGGATATCCGTGCACCGGATCGGGATGCCCGCGGCATGGATGAGGATGGCGGCGCCCGGATTATTTCCCACTCCTATCTCGACGACCGCTGCATAGCGTTTAGCAATATAATCACCGATGCAGGTCTCAATATGTTTATAGGAGTCCATTCCAACAGAATATAGCGATGCATGTCCATATTTTTTGGGATGCGCTCTCTCCAGCCGGCCTCCAGATGCCGGTTTCCAGAACGATATCCTCGATACTTGGGGTTCCCACCACCGTTTCTGAGAACCATGTCCGCATGATGGGGTATAATGTGGCACGCCACCAGATCGATGCAGCGGCCCTGCTCGACAGTATCCAGATGTATAAACACCGTCACGACATTGAAGGGCCGGTCCTCCTTGTGGTCAACCAGGACCTCTTCAAACCGGGGAGCGACTCGGTCTTCGGCCTTGCCCGGCACCATGTGGGCGTTGCCGTGGTCTCCGCAGCCCGGCTCAGTAATGAATACTATAACCTGCGCAGCAACGATGACGACCTGATCGACCGGCTCGCAAAAGAGGGGGCCCATGAGGTCGGGCACCTGCTGGGCCTTGACCATTGTGAGAATCCCGAGTGTATCATGTTCAGGCCCGATACGCTGGACGAACTGGATCGCAAGAAAAAAGTACTCTGCCCGGTCTGCGCCGCAACGTTTGCCGGCAGTGGTACCACCCCCTGAAAGCCGTGATCCCGTGGGGTTTTTCAGGGCTGTTTAGTGGGGCGTTTCAAAACTTTTTGGTGCCGGGAGCACATCGATCTCCATCGTGCTGATCTTCTCGTAGGTCTTCTTCTGCTGGATGATCGGCCAGAGTTCATACAGGAGGATGGTGACCGGCTCCCACATCGCCGCCCAGCCGATGATGAGCAGGGAGTCCGCAATGATCTGGGAGATGAGATGATCGCTGCCCCAACTCGCATAGACCAGTTGCCGGATGATCATGGCGATGCTGACAAAGAGAAGCCCGATCAGGAGCGCCCAGCGCCCGTGCCGGAATTTTGTTCTGAACTTCACGTCCTGCTCCATCATCCGGAATCTGAAATGCGACCGGATGGCATGGACGATCGTCCGGACACCTTCGTCCGTGGTTTTTTTCTCCCCGTGCAGGTAAATGACAAGCCGGAACGGGGTCTTCAATGGAAAATCGTCCACCATGTCCACGATGTAGTTCTCGGCATTGATATCCAGCTCCTTCTCGTGGAACGGGGCCGGGTCAAAGGAATTGAAGAGCTGCTTGACCGATGAGAGATCGATCTCGATGACGATTTTGCCGTCAACTTTCCTGTACAGGGATTCGATCTCTTCCATGGGCACCTCTCGTTTGTTCTATATTATTCCCCCGAGCGATAAAACCCGTGCCCCACGCAATGAGACCGGCTCCGGCTTCCCTGTGACGCTGCTGTGCCCGCTCGCAGTTCATCGGAGAGACACCTGGCGGTTGATGGCGTCGAGCGCCTCTTTGATGATCTCCTGCACGCCTTCGGTCTCCATCCGGTACAGGCGCCGGAGGGAGGGGATCGCCCGGGGATCCCCGATCTGCCCGAGGGCCCACGCGGCCTTCACCCGCACCCGTTCGTCATCGTCCCACAGGGTTCCGATCAGGTCTTCAACCGCAGCCGGGTCGCCGATCCGTCCCAGTGTCTCCGCCGCCTTCCAGCGACTGGACTCATCGTCATCGGACAGGAGTGCGATAAAGTGGGCGAGCCGCTCTGCATATTCGGGAGAGTCTGCCTGCGGGGAAGGATCGCTTGCATCATCAGGCCCGGGCCCCGGGTTGTCCATAGATCACCGGCCCGGTACAACTACAAAAATATTATGCAAAAATATGGTAAAAAAAAGAGATGCCGGTTATTCTTTGTCCTTGATGTAGAGGATGCCATCGGGTTCCTTGTAATCGGTCTTGATCACGATCGTATTGGAGAGCCGGTTGAACATCCGCAGTTTGGTATTCGGCATACCCAGCCACCCGACAAGACAGTCAATCGGTAAGATCAATGCCTTGCCGAGACTCTCAATTGCCGCTCCCTTGTAACTGATCCGTGTCCCGTCACGGCTGACCACTTTCAGGTTCATCACCATCTTGCCGATGGACTGGCCCCTGCCCTGGAACCCTTCCATGATCGTCCAGTACGCAAAGAAGAAGAGGGTCTGGAACCCGAACTCGAACGGCTCCCAGTGCGAGTAGTCAATGTAAAACGGGATATCCCAGACCGGGGCAAAAATTCCCCGGATAATATTCAGGAAGAGAATCACCATACAGAAATCGATGAGCCATGCCCAGAATCGGGTACTCCACTTGGCAAGGTATAACGAGCGACCGCGTTCCCCTATGATCTGCGGGGACTCTTCTCCTTGCGGCGACTCCTGATCAGGGATGACCCGTACATCCTGATCCTGCACCACATCATCTTCAGCCATTTCAGGAATCTAATTATCCTCTTTAGTGAATGAAGGTTACTCATGCCCGGCATTCTACTAAAGGAAATCCCCGATAAACTATTTCTCTTCGGACAGAGCAACGTTAGAACTGACAGCAGCCAGAACGCGAACGGAAGTGATCTGTTGCCATGACCGATGCAGTCATCACCGAACATACCGAATCCCGGCATGGGCCCGTAGTGCGCTATTACCAGTACGGTAACGGTGGGGTACGGGTGCTTGATGCAAAGAAGGCCTTAAGACGCATGTACCGCTTCGATCCTTCGGAGAACATGATGACCGAATGCGATCCTGCCCGGCCGGATCGTACGCTGCGGCGTTTTGTCTTTGATCCGTATGGCATGATCGAGGAGACAGTCTCGTTTGGCAAGCGTGCCCGGACCTTCCGGTACGAGAACGGGGCACAGCGGATTGCCGTCCGGGAAGGCGGGGATTACGGGGCGGTCGGGAAGCTCTTCACCTTTGAAGAGAACGGCGTCTCGGAGACCGGCTGGGGACGGAACGGGGAGATCGAACGGGTCTTCATCTTCGATTCCGGGAATGCGACGATCACGGAACGCTCCGGCGGGTGGTTCGGGGATGTTGAACGGATCATTGTCTTTGAAGGGATTGGGGCCTCACTCTTCCGGGAACCGGAATCCTTCATCCAGTTCCTGATGTTCACCGAATGGAGCGAGAGCGACCGGGATGCGCATATCGATGAAGAAGTAGCGAAGATCCGGGGGGGGAAAAGCCGTGGACCCCCGGTGAATCCGTATGCTTATACCGGCCCGCGGCGCACATCGTCCGATTCTGCCGGCGGGGAGCCCCGAGGCAGCCTGCCGGTACAGCGGAGTGCCGGCATCCCCTTTGAGGAGAGCCGGCAGCAGCGTGACCGCGATGCCCAGGACCGGTATACCAATGTGAGGAGCGATGAGATTGCGCTCCAGGACCGGTTCGAGCGTGCCCGGAGCGAGCGGGGCGAGCTCTCGAAAGGGAAGAGTGTCGATATCCCGATTGAAGACCGGTTCGAACGGGCCCGGCAGGATCGCGGCCAGCTCTCAAAAGGGAAGAGCGTGGAGATTCCGATGGAAGAACGGTTTGGGGGATCCCGCTCTGAACGCGAACCCCTTTCACGGGGAAGGAGTGTGGATATCCCAATCGAGGAACGGTTCGAACAGGCCCGGCAGGATCGTGGCCCGCTCTCCCGGGGAAGGAGTGTCGATATTCCGATTGAAGAGCGGTTCGGTGGTGCTCCCCGCTATGAACCACCCCCGGCCCGCGAACGGAGCGTGGAGGTTCCTTTAGAAGACCGGTCTGAGGATGCCCCCGATGGAAGCAAAAAACTCACCCGTGGAGGCAGTCTCGGGGCCGCCTCACGGAAAGGCGGGCGCACCAGGGATCTCTGACTGCTCCCGCCAAAAATTTATTTTTAATCGCAGCGGAGTTTTCCACCTTTCCCGATGTCTTCGGGTTCTTTTTCCTCGATAAGGATGGTGACGAGATCCTTGTCGACCCCGGTCACCTTCACGAGGGTTGCGGTAAACTCCTGCACAATCGTGCGCTTCTGGTCGCGGGACAGTCCCTTCTTCTGTTTGAGGATGATAACCGGCATATGATAACCTGCCGGTTTTATTGCCCTATATTGTATTAATCGCGTGCGGTCCCGGGGGCCATCGTTCTGATCCGTATGTTCCGGAGACGCGGGAGATACCTCCATCATATCCGAAAAAAGTTCCGGAGATTTTTTTTATTCCCAAAAATTTTTCCGGTCTTTTTTTTGTGAAACCAAAATTATTTTTTTCATTTTCGTTTGCGTAAGAAAATTTCCGGCACGATTGCGAATGGCCCGTAAAAATGTGTGGCCGCGTTGCGTGTGGTGCGGACCCGACCTCTTTTTTGATTGGCGGACCGTAACCCCTCCTCCTTTTTTACGATCCGGTTACCATGTAAATGAGATATCATGACGCAGTACGGGTTCATTGGCACCGGTTCGATGGGGAGCATGCTGATCCGGAAATTTATCGGGGGCGGTCTTGTTGCACCGGGCGAAATCTCCGCCAGTTCAAAGTCCGGGATATCGGCACGGGCACTTGCCGGAACGACCGGCATTACTGCAGAACCGTCCAACCGAACTGTCACGGGAAATGCCGACGTTCTTTTCATCTGTGTAAAACCGCTGGAGGTCCGGGGTGTTCTCGATGAGGTTCGGGACGTGCTGAAACCCGGCGCCCTGCTCATCTCTGTTGCAGCGTGTGTCAGCCTTGAAAACCTCCGGGACTGGACCGGGAGAAACGTTCACTGCGTCCGGGTCATCCCGAGCGTGACGGCTGAAGAGAATGCCGGGATCTCACTGGTGGTGTGGGGCCATGGCGTGACACCGGGCGATAAAAAACTCGTGCTCGGTCTGTTGAATGCGATAAGTACGGCCGTGGAGATCGATGAGCAGGATTTTGATCTCTATACGAACCTGACCAGCTGCGGCCCGGCCCTGATCGTATCGATGATGCGGGAGTTTGCCGGGGCCGCTGTCCGGACCGGTACTATCCCGCCCGGACTTGCGGAATACCTGGTGAAGGAGACGATGATCGGGACTGCACGGATCCTTGAGGGCGAACAGGTAACCTTCGACACGGTCATTGAACGCGTGGCAACGAAAGGCGGCACCACGGAGGAGGGTGTAAAAATACTCCAGGCCCGGCTCCCGGCCGTGATGGATGAGGTCCTCCTGGCCCTGGATGCAAAGCGCCGGGTTGTGAGCGAAAAGGTTGCCGGACGGTGAATTTTTACCCGACGGCATCTCCCGGAATTTTATTAAAAAAGAATGCCGGAAAAACCGGCAGCCGCGTGCGGTGATTATTCTTTTAAGTCAGATGATTGCAGGTGCCCGGGACCGGATTGTGGAGGGCGCCACCATCGTCAATTAACGGAAACGGGAATACCGGGATGTGCAGGTACGGAACAGTTCGGACTCCATTAAAAAAATCAGATACCCAAAAAACCGGTGATAAAATAAATCAATAGTATCCGTATTTTTTATGGGCCTGCTCGATGGGCAGGATCTCCTGGACAATCACCAGTTTTTCGTCTTTATCAATATCGTAAAATGCGGTGTAACTGCGGGAGATGTGAAGCCGGTAAATTACAACCCCACCTCGTAAAACCAGTTTTTCTTTATCTCCCGGGCGTCCCGGGAATGGATCATCTTCGAGCCGTTTCAGAGCAGTCTTGATGATCCTTCGTGTCTTTTCCGGCAAGCGATTGATCTCATCAGCTAACTCGTGCCAGAGCACAAGGGAAAATGTCAATCCTTAATCTCCGAAAGCGAAACGTACCCCTTTTTCTTACGCCCACTCCACATTTTGACATCTTCCTCCAACCGGCGCTTCTTCCGGTCCTCGATCATCTCTGTAAGAAGATCGGTATAGGTCTGGCCGGCCGCTCGCATCTCCGCGAGGTCCTTCCACACCGGTTCGGTGACGGGTATCCGTTTTACCGCAGACATGATCAGATTGTAAGCATTGTAAGTATGAATATTTTTGGCGGGTTTTCTGCGGTGGGGCGGGGCCGGGCTTGTAGCGGGTGGGAGGATCTTTGGACCGGACCGGTACCGGACCCGTGCTTCTCCGGAACCGGGAGGCACACGGAAAATTCCTGCAGGGAACCGGTTATCGGGCTCCCTTATACCCAATCGTGATCGGGGGGTGAATATCAGGTGAGAGAATCCTTGTCTGCCTGGAAGATCGATTCTTCCTCCGCTTTGGTCACGGTCATGTCCGTACCGATGCTGAACATCCCGATGAACTCACCCTTTTCATCGTAGATTGGTTTGTTGCTCCACCGGATCCAGACCCGGGTCCCATCTTTGGTGATATTCTCATTCTCGTTGGCTGCGTGTTTTTCCGGATGCGTGAGAATATTTTTAATCATGTATTCGAGATCGCGTTCTGAGCCCGATTCCCGGTCCGGGACAATCGTTCCTATCAGCGATTTTCCGATAACTTCGTGGTGATCGTAGCCGAAAAACCGGTGGCCGTATTCATTGAAGTAGGTTATTTTCCCGGTTTTATCCCATTTCAGGATGATCCGTACGGGGCCCCCGAGTTCAGCCCGGTATTTCGCTACGGCTGTCCTGAGCTGATCGGCACGGGTTACCGTAGGGGAAACGAGAAAGACCTGGTTTTTCAGGCTATAGATCTTGACTTCTTTTCCCTTAACGCTGTACCGGGTCCTGGAGATCTCCAGAATTCCGGCTTTCATAAGATTCGTGATATGATACTTGGCAGCGTTCATGGAGATTTCCAGCCGATCGGCAATATCCGTCAGGCTGAGCGGTCCTTCTGTTGACAGGATCTGGACCACAACTCCTGCCGTCTTGTGGGAGATCGCCCGTACGATATTCTGGGTCTTCGCGTCCCCCGGCTCAAGGAAGATTGCATCTTCCGGGGTACCGGCCACGTCTCTCTTTGTCGGCGATCTGCCGGCGTCAACGGTACCATCCGGCAGGCCGGGCGCCTTCCCGTCAGGCTTCATTCCTCCCTGCTCGCGTTCTTCACCCATAAGACATCGTTCATCCTTTTTGTTTTCTTCTCACGCGTGCAATCGCCGCAGGAGATTTTTTTGTAAACCTTTTCCCCACCGGCTCTGAATTCCTGTGATGATTCATGAGAGCCGCATTGGGGGGGCCCGGGTTTTTACCGGAGGGAAAAACCCTGATGGTGTTCAACCGGATTTCACATTTCACAGGTATTAATCTACTGAATCAGCGTTGGCGATAATAAATACCGCCCTGATACCTGAATTTTTCTCCCGTATCACGTCACGGGGGCCGTCGTCAATCTCCGGAAATGAGGGCACTGAGCAGCGGCTGGTACGGACGGGTCGGGAAAGTCATGATGAAACAATTTATTCATTTGACAGCATACTCAAAGATAGAACGGTCAGGAGATTTTCCGGATGGCACCAGATTCCAACGAATGGTTCCGGCAGGCGCAGTACGATCTTGGTACTGCGGAATCTCTCGTCTCCGCGGAGCGCTATCCTCCGGCGATATTCTACTGTCATCTTACTCTGGAAAAAGCCCTGAAAGCGTTGTACGTGGAGAAATTCGCCGATACTCCGGATAAGACTCACAGCCTCGTATTCCTGGTTGAAATCCTTGAGCTGGAATTACCCCACAAGTCCATGGACTCGCTGTTCGTTATCAATCGTATCGGGATTACCGGCAGATATCCCCATAACCTTGATGAGGTTCTTGAACAATATACCCGGGAAAAGACAGCGAGAATTGTTCGCGAGACCAAGGAGATTCTTACATGGTTGATGCAAAAGTCCTTGAAGCGGTAAATTTTTTTGGCGCTGTCGCAAGGAAAAACGGGATCCATATCCACGACCTTATCGTGTTCGGGTCTTCGGGCCAGGGAACCGCATCTCCCCACAGTGACATCGATATTGCTATCGTCTCTAACGATTTTACGGGAAAGGATATTTTCGAACGGGCTCTTTTAACAAAAGATGCCGAGATCCAGACTGTCAGGAAATTTAAGATTGCCCTCGATGTGCTCACCCTGACGCCGGAAGAATACCGGGATCCGGCATCGCTTATTGCCGGCACAATCCGAAAAGGAATCATTGTGCCGGTTACTTCATCTGCCTGAGATATTCCGGTACGTGCATTCATTCCCGGCTCTCTGTTCTGTCGGCCGCGTGCGTGTGGGGCCGGGCTTGTGGGGGTTGGGCGGACCCGGAACCGGATCCAGTACCGGATCCGTCGTCCAGCGCTGGTACTGAGGACAAATAACTCCCGCTATGATGGGTCAGGAGAAACGAATTGAATGCTCGCAGCCGTAAGAAAATTCAGATTTCCAAAAGGTAATTCGGACACATTCCCTTCTAAAATATTTATTAATAGTTCGTCACCCATGTTACCATAGGTACAACTATGAGATCCACCCGCCAGGATATCCTCTCCTCATTAAAAAAACTCAAAGGGGAAGTGACACGGGAATATTCTGTCAAGACGATTGGCGTGTTCGGCTCGGTCGCCCGGAGCGAAGAGACTGAAGAGAGCGATATCGATCTCCTGGTTGAGTTCTCAAAGCCGGTAGGTTTTGTAACGTTCATGCGGCTTGAAAATTTTCTTTCCGAGCGATTAGGGGCACGGGTTGATCTGGTGACATCAGACTCTTTAAAACCGGTGATCCGGCACGATGTGCTTGCTGAGGTCATCTATGTCTAAGCGTGATGTGAAACTCTACCTCACGGATATCGATGATGCGATCTCGGCAATCCGGTCGTACACAGAGGGGATGACGTACGAGCAACTTCTTGAGGACCGGAGAACCCGCGAAGCGATCATCCTGAATTTTGTGGTGATCGGGGAAGCAATAAAGAAAATTCCCCCGGAAATTATTGAACCGTTCCCTCACGTGCCCTGGAAAGAATTTGCGGGATTGCGGGACAAGATGGTCCACGGGTATTTCTCGATAAGCCCCGTGATCCTGTGGGAAACGATCCAGAATGATCTTTCATCCCTCGCAATTGCGGTGAAAGAACTGCTCCGGAATTATTAGGGGATTTAATGGAATATTCCATGATGGTTCAGGTAGGAGAAAATGTCCGATAAAAATCAATCACAATCCTCTATAAGATCCGGAATTCTCCCTTGCATGGGGATACTCTTTGTTGTACTGCTGAGTGCCGGATGTACCGGTGCATTTTCTGGCATACAGAATACCGTTCCGGCAACTCCGGTTTCTCCTCCGGATGTAGTAAATCAGGCACATCAGGTAACGATGCAGGTTGTCCTGGTGGACGAAACTGCAGATGCTGAATATGCTACGGTCTGGCTCACTCCCTCTGCACGCATCTATAAACTTGCAAAAAATATTCCGGAATACAAGACCTCTATCGCGTTCATGAAACAATCCATAAAAGACGGCTCGTTCCTTACGTTTACGCTTGCTTCCGATGACTCTACGATAATCAAAAGCATTACTAAATAACGATTAGTTTTGCTCTGGAGAAAACCTGTTTTAGGAGATATGATCATCCCCCGGGGGCCATCCGGGAGATGCTCCCCCATCCCGGCTGCATTCCGGTGCCAAACCCGCAGCACCGGCACAGGGATCTCCCCATATTCCAGAAAAAAACAATCGCTTTTCCGGTGCCGGAAGGACCCCCGTTATTTTTGGGCAATAGCGGCCGCCGGTGGGCCCCTGAATCCGGGACAGACTACCGGTTGTCCGGTTTTTGCGCTTTTTCTCCCGCTTCTAAAGAGCACGGTTTTTTCGCGATTAAATCGGGTATTTTCAGGAAAAAACGAATTAAACGAAGAATCTTTCCGGGCGTTGGCACCATTTCCACTGCCGAATTTTTCCGGGTTCTGGCCCCGGGATCTCTCCGTCGTGGGAGGGGATGCAGGGGACTTACAGTCTTCCCCATCAGGGAGTATATAAAGGGGGGCAGTGCCAGGGGATGTGGATGAGGGGGGCGGGAGTCTGCGAACAGGGCCCGGACAAAAAATATTGCGGACCGGGCCCGGTAAAAAATTTTTTATTGCGCCGGATTTTTTCCGGAAAAAATTTGGTGCGAACGTGACCGGCCCGGAAATTTTTGCACGAACCGGTTCGGCCGGTTTTTTTTCAAAAGCCGGAGCGATCAGCTGCAATCACTCAAACCGGTCGCGTGGGTGTGGGATCAGATCTAAAAATAAGACTGAACGGGTTCTGGTTCTTACCGGAATCCCTGTTTGAAATCCCCGGCCTCGATTTCGGCCTGCCTGAGAATCCCGACCAAGGTTCCTTACTCCATGTGGTGAGCAGAAGCCGGCCAGATCATAAGATTGGTATAAAGAAATTCGTGGGTGGGTGGACCGGGGCCTGGGATGGGAGAATCACACCGAAGTATATTGCAAGGGCGATTATCGTGCCAAGGATAGCGAGACAGACCATGAATTTCACGAGATTCTTCATGGCATCGGACTGTGATGCTTCAGACATAGGTATTCGTTACCCCGGATAATCATAAAAAGGATACCATTTGATACATCGCACCGGGAAATACGGTTCGATGCCCGGTTCCCTGCTCCGTGTCGTGAGCAGAAGCCGGCCATATCAGACGATATACGGCTGATACATATTCGCGGGTGGGTGGACCGGGGTTTGGGATGGGAGAATCAAACCGAAATACGCTGCAAGGGCGATTATCGTGCCAAGGATCGCGAGGCATACCATGAATTTTACGAGATTCTGCATGGCATCGGATTGCGTTGCTTCAGACATAGGTAATCGTTATTTCGGATAATCATAAAAAAGGATACCGTTCGATACATAGCACGGAAATCCGGTTCGATGCCCGGTTCCCTGCTCCGTGTGGTGAGCGGGCGGACCCCCGGGATCCTGGAGGTGCCCATCGGCAGTCGCTGGTATCCTGGGGGCAGTGCCAGGGGATGCGGATGAGGGGGGCGGGAGTTTGCGAACAAGGCCCGGACAAAAAAAATTATTGCGGACCGGGCCCGGCAAAAAATATTGTTGATTGCGCCGGATTTTTTTCCGGAAAAATTTTGGCGCAAACGTTAACGGCCCGGAAATTTTTTTTACGAACCGGTTCTGCCGGGATTTTTTTGCGGATTACATTATTGGGTGGCAAAACTCAAGGGGTTTTAACGTTTGGCTCTATCCGATCGTTATCTGATGGAAATGAGAACTGCGGTAAAACTAAAATGGGAAGAATTTTTTTTATTTTAATTTCTTTTCCGACAGCGCAGGAATTTCCACATCCCAGGTGTATCTTATTTCGTGATACTTTTGTCCGGGTTCTCCAACATTAGGGGGAATGTTTGGTTTTTTGTTTTCAGATTCTTTCTTGTCTTTTGCTTTTACACTTTTTAGTTTCCGTTCGTACCGTTCTTTTATGAGAATGTCTTCCAGCATTTCTGAATTATTCAAATATGCCCTTATTCGTCCCTTAATCTCACCGGTCTTTACATCCGTTTCAAACCGGTATTCCGACATTTTTTTCCAGTCTTCAAAAATTTCTTTGAGCGCAAGGATTCTTTCAGAATTGAGTGTGACTGCGGTTTCAAATCCTTCATCAAGACCTTTCTTTTCATAATTTGCAGTCATGATAAGTCCCTTTGCCTTTGCGCCGTTACCGATAAGCAAACCTTTGGCATGCAATCCATTCAGACCATAAATTTCTGCACCAGCCATTCTCAGCCGGATCATGGTATCAAGGAAATTTTTGGATCCTTTACGGGGTCGTGTAAATACAGTGACTTTTCGTCCGGATTTCAGGAGGCTTTCGATCATGTCGATAATCGGATGATTTGGTTCAAACCCATATGCAAATAATGTAATATCACCGCTCTTGATTTCCAGCAAGGATTCAAGCGACTCCCGGATGGTTGTATGATTACTGGTTGTGTAGCTCAATGATTCACTTTGATCATAGAGATCGAAATCAACCATGTCCTTTTGAATAACCACTTTATGACGGCCCGAATCATCGACTTCTTTATCCGCTTCCACTAAGAAACCATATCTGAAATGATGATACAACTCCCTCGTCTCTGTCGCTGAAAGAGTAACACCTATTTCCGGGTTTTTGTCAAGGGCATCAGTTGTGAGATTTGATGTGAGGACCATCCCTTGGGGATTTTTCCCATGAGGATCGATCACAATAAATTTTGAATGGAAATGTGCAGAGGACCGGATCTTTACTACTGGTGAGAGTTTTCGTATGGTATCATCAAATTCCTCAAGGGTTTTTTTGGAAAAATCATCATCCTCAAATATTGTTTTGTCTTTCTTTGCTTCGGATGAAAGGAGGATATATACATGGACTCCCCGACTGGCAGCGTTAACTATGGCTTTTTCGATATCGGCATCGTGTATCAGGAAGGAACAGATGCATGCCATTTCCTGTCCATTATCAAGAAGACCAAGAGCTTGTTTTTTGAGTTCCCCCGGTGTAAACAAAACATCACGATAATTCCCGCGCATCTGTGACGAATGTTCTCTCTCAATCCAACAGGGAGGGAGGATATCATTACGATGATCTTCGACAAATTCTCTGGTTATAAGGGTATCAGACATCAATCACACCTCCATTTTTCTCAGGTCTACAGGAGTCACAAGATACCAATATTTATCCGGTATCTTCCCGACGGATTCCTGTCGAATAAGTTCTGCGAGTTCTTGGGAATCGGGGATATCAAGATCTTCTTCAAAGGGCTCAAACTTCTGGCGGATTTTTTCGGAATATTCCTGATACTGGTCTTCCTCAAGATAATCGTTGAGTTCATTCTTGAGGAGCCACATGAACCATTCCTGGGCATCTTCAAGAGTCTTCGGAAACACAGGTATTCCGATTATCGTTACACTATCGAGCGCTTCTTTGCAGAAGTAATCAACATCAACCATTTTTTCAGAAATCTTCTGTAAGAAGTTGCGTTTCTCATAATCGGTGGTCAGATCAGAGAAATTGACTTTAAGATTCTCACTCTTCGAATCCCAGTCCTTATACCGTTTAATCCTTTTAAGAATTGATTTGAAACCCTCAGGGAAAGAGTATTCAAGAGTGGATAGTTTTCCTTTAATTTCACCGGAGAACATCAGTTCATTCGTGCCATCATCAGAAAGAGTATAGGATATTTTTAGTTTCTTTCTGGTATCTGATCGTCCCCCTTTTGTTTCAATGGAAAACACTTTGATCTCTTCATTTTTTCCAGGGAGCTTGAAACTGATTGGTTCTGTCAGGTTATTCTTCACATCATTATTCACGTCATAGGGTCGGAATGAAGAATTTTTATTCTCCTTTGAATTGAAATCATTCTGGCCAGTGTCTTTATAATCGAGAAGACAAGGGACGAGTCCTTTATCATAATACGTGATTTCATAGATATTTCTCATTGCCTGATAATGGATACCGGTTTCTGCGGCATATTCTCCGGTTGGAGTGAGCTGAGTGAATTGGTCATCATCAGACCATTTCATAAGTCGTTCGTTACAGCACCGGTTCAGAACGGTCCTCCCGACATTTTCCGGACGGTTATTGAGAAGCTCCCTGCATAACATATGCGGCGACAATTCTCCACCTTTTTCAGCTGCAAGCCTCACAACCGAAATGATATCTTTTCTCTCGGTTGCTTTACCAATCTCCATCAGGAGCATGAATACTTCGGCGGAGATCTCCTTCTCTATTTGAATTTTCATTTTTGTCGCCTCGCTTTTAATTCGGGGTAACCCGTTTTGTCGTCGTAATATTCTGCAAGCTGATTGAGCAATGTAGATCTTTTTGGATTTTTGAAATACCGGCGATCTCCCACTATGACAAGCTGATTCTTCGCTCTTGTGAGTGCAACATTCAGACGGTTCGGATTATCTAGAAATCCAACGGAGCCCACATTTTTCACAAAGGAAAGGAACACCAGATTTGCCTCGTGGCCCTGGAACCGGTCAACGGTACACAATTTGATATGGACATTCTTGTCTTCGGAATAGAAATCAAAATTTTTCCAAGATGCAAACCTTTTTTGTAATCGCCTTCGTAACCCTGATTCTTGCTTTAAATAAAAGGTGAGGACCGCAACTTCCCAAAATTTCTCGTCTTTTGGGGGTTTCTGACCCTTGGCTTTTTCAAGAAAACGTTCGAGTTCATCCATGATGATCTCGATCTCTCTCTCATTGTAACCGTACTTTTTCTCATTGGCATCTTGGGTGTGATCATTATAATGGAACCAGATTGCAGGACTCTTATAGAGGTCAAAGGGGAATTCTGCTCTTCGCTTGTGTTCCAGATATTTCGGTGTGATAAGTGCTTCATTGTGGTAAAATGCTTTTGAAGGAAATTCAGCAATTTTTGGATCCATCCTGTGCTGGTATTTTAACAGAACATGTCGTCGATCCCAGTCTTTTTTGTAAAAACCGCTTGAAAGAACCGATTCCTTTATGTGCGTATTTTCCAGAAATCCTTCCTGGAATAATTCGATCACTGAGGGAAGGGCAAACATCTTCAGCGAGGGAAGGCAGTTTTTCAGGGAATTATAGGCATTCTCATCCCATCTTGGCAGCAAGAGGTCGATGGATTTCTCATAATTATTTCTCTTTTGATATTCCGGGGAGGATTCTTCTTTAAAACTACGCAGTTGATATGACCGATCCAGTCGCCACGAGATCTCTTCAGGAGGTGACTGCCTCTCCTCCCGGATATCTTTGTTGCGTTTACTATCTTTTTTACAGTAATTCTGACGTGAAATGAATTCTTTTGGGGGAATAAAATCACTGAAGATCCTGATATCGTTCGGGAGGTACGATATCCACTTTGAAATACTGGATTTACTTCCAACGAAAACATCAGAGATTAAAAAATCCATGTCCAGACTATGGGAAATTTCGTCCAGGTTGCATATAGTGAGTCCCAGTTTTTCGGCCTGTGCAAGATATTTTCCAACAACCTCTGGAATCTCATTTTTTATCAGAATCGGTGCATCGTGATATTTGCACCGGTAGAGATTGGAGCAGATGGGGTAATCGACACTCGGATTTGTGAAATAGGGAATGATGTTAGAGGTAATGTCGTCGTCATCGACAAAGGGAGACAACTGTTTGCAATCCCCGATGATGAGCCATTTCTTTGCATAAAGTGCAGGAACCAACCATTCCTGAAATGTCGATTTACTGGCCTCATCAATGATCAGTACATCAAAAATCGGACTCGGGTTTGATCGCATATTCTTGATATAGGGATGTTTCAAAATCCCCATCGTAGTTCCGCAAACCAGGTTGGCTGAATCCAGAATGATATCTGTGATTACTTCATCACCCTTATCGGACCGTAATGATTCAAGGAGATATTGTCTGGATTGTAGAATCTCAATCTTATTTTTAGTCTCAAGAAATTTTATTAAATCGTCCTTCTCTTTTTTCCTTCTCACGTCAATGTGAAAGTCCCGGACATCTTCATCAATTTTTCTGACATTATCTCCGATTCTTACCGCAATAACCTCCGAGCGGTCCTTGATTCTTTTCAAGGGGTTATCTACAGCGACATGAGTTTGCGAACAGAGTAAAATCCTGTGACCTTTTTTGATCTCCTGCAGGATGATCTCACAAATTGCAGTTGTTTTTCCGGAGCCCGCTGGACCTTCAAGGAACATAAAATCCTGTGTTCCAAGAGATTTCTTAACAAATTCTCGCTGTTCTTCGGTCCCCTCCCGTAATTCTGCATTGGGACTTTCTCGTCGAAGTAAATACCAGTCATCTTCAGAAATATCTTCGCTCAGCACTTCAGGCCAATATCCCGAACGATCCTTTGATTCGAGTAAATGTATAAGAGGTCTGTATTCAGGGCGGGGAGAATTGAACAATGCCCGGATAGCATCGAGTTGTCGTTTATTGTTGCCGGTATTTGGCGGCAGGGAGATGAAATTATCACTTGGTTTTGATGCGACACAAAGGGTGTTCGAATTATGATCGCTTCCAAAAACTTTGATCCATTTTCCCTTTTTTCCATTAGGGCTGTCGACAAAGAAATCGGATTCATGAAATTCTTTATGGATTTTCTCGTTGTCTTCCGGTTTCTTTTTTTCATCATCGATGAGTTTGAGAACAATTGCGTTTGGATTTTCCTTGATCTCTCGCTTATATTCAGCAATAATCTCGGATTCTTCTACAATTTTCCATTGTGAAAAGAGCACTTTTGCATCTTTCGCCTCTATGGTGTTTGAGATGAATTCTTCATAAATTCCAAGATTGTATCTGGCACTTTGCATGATCGCTTCGGCTTTTTGGGGAGAGATGCCATCTTCGATATTATGAAAAAACAATCTTCGGCGCGTATCAACGAACATTGGTCGATCCCTCTTGAAACAAAACATTCAGGTTATCGAAATCAATTCTTTTTTTAATATCTGCAAAACTGCTGATATTCACCAGGCGATTCTCATTATTGTTAAACACAACATAATGGCACCTCGCACCTGTGACAAGGGCAGCAAGACCCATTGCTATTGCCATGAGATTCGTTCCACCAGTTAAGCCACACCGGATCTCAAATCCTTCCTGGTGATATTTTTGATAGACTTCGAGGATTCTCGTGCTGATGAGTACAACGGAATCTGCAGCAAATGGATCGACTGTAATTTTTTCATGAATTTTTACACCATTCTGTTCTAACTGATCCAAAAAGCCCTTATTTTGTTCGTATGTAGATTTTGAAGACACGATAACAATGTCTCGTACCCCAAGTTCGGTTATTGCGTATGAAATATGTCCTGTCGATTCACCCATTAAAAAAATATTGAGGGTTTTTTTATTGTTTCCAGTCATAGATCGCTCCTCTTGAAAGGTATGCATCCACATTTATGATTGCTGCGAGTGAGTCTCTCGTGATGTCTGCAAGTGAGACCTCTTCAACAGGATATTTGTTATTGAGGATAACCTTTCCAGAGGGAGAAATCATAAAATATGAATCCATCATCTCATCAGAAAACTCAAAGACCGGGGATGTTCCATTCTTCAGTGTGATGCCTGAATTTCTATTTTTATACTGATTAAATTCGCTATTTGAGATTGCAAGTGTTTCCACGGCAGCATCATTTTGCCCTGGGATATGGAGGAACTGAAAGACCTTCCATCTGTCTGGAGAGATCTGGCTGATTAACGGTCGCATATCCTCATACCGATTTATCCGGGTGACCGTCGTATTGATTTTTAATTTTATACCAAATTTCTGAATCAGTCTCGCGGTTCTCATTACCATGTCTACATGGTTTCCATTTCCCCGTCCAAGTTGTTTTTCTACTTTTTCCGAGAATGAGTCAATCGAAATACCAACCCAGTCAAGATACTTGCATATTTTTTCCAATTTTTCTTTAGTAAGGAGAGAACCGTTTGTTGTGACACTGGTCGTAAAACCCTTCACTTTCGCCATGACGATCAAGTCAGTGACCATGGGATGGCAGAAGGGTTCCCCGCCAACAAAATTGATCTTGTCCATGCCCAACCGTCTTAGATGGTCGAGAACAATACCGGCTTCATCCAGCGATGAAAGATCCCCTTCGAGGTTTTGCTTGCAACAGAATGTACATCGGTAATTACACCTTGAAGTGAAATGCCAGTTAACCGATTTGACTTCTTGTTTTTTATCAAGGGTCCCTACGGAAGCACGATCCAGTTGCGCTTGTGCAGTTGACATGAATAAAGATGAAACAGAAGACTTTAAGTAAAAAAATATTGATAGTAAAGAAAATATGTTGAATATCCATATTCTGGCAGCGGGAGAGAGTATTGATAAAGTGTACCAAAAAATATTCCCGCACTACAAAGTATCAAAGTTCATTATCCTCACAGAGCGCAATCAGCCAGTTGATGTGAAAAAAAGTATTGCAAAAATGCTAGCGGGTTGTGAGGAGATCAGAATACCTGTTGAAATCATTGTGAATGAGAACGAGAATATTCCCCAGTTGATGGAGTCAATCATTGGCTTGCGGAAAAAATATCCGGCTGATCAGGCTGACTTATATTTCAATGTCACATCGGGGAGGAAGGATATTGCAATCATGGCATTCATCGGGTCTCTCTGGACCTCAGGTATTGGATATTATCTTCCGGACAAGATGCCAGAACCATTAGAACTTCCCGCCCCAAGAATGCCTTTAGATAAACTTCAAAGCAATAAATTATTTCAGAGAATTCTTACCGAATTAAAAAACTCAACCGGTGATATCAGCCAAAGCTCACTCCGCCAAACGATCAAAAAAAACCCGAATAATCACAAGGATCTCTCTGGCCAGACACTCAGTCAGGCTATCGATGTTTTGAATAAGGCAAACTTAGTCCACCTCGAACGTTCCGGGAGGGAGACCCTGCTCTCATTAACTCTTGCTGGCCGCGTTGCCTATTCTGTAGTTTCGGGATTACCAAAAGGGAAAAATAAATAAAACAAACAAAAAATTTTTCCCCTTTTTCTCTTTTCACTTTCATGCCCCAAAGTGAACTCCTTTAAATAACAACGATGATTCACTGAGCACACAGCCATGAAAGATATCATCATCAAAGGTGCCCGCCAGCACAACCTCAAAAATATCAGCG